>NZ_BMTF01000026.1 GCF_014649535.1 Streptomyces gelaticus | reverse complement strand
GTCAAGGCCTCGGTGGACGGTTACTGGCGCTACAGCTTCGCGGGTACGTCCACGACCCCGGCCGTCACCACCGCCGGCGACTTCGTCGACGTGAAGTAGAGACGCGAAGCAGAGACGTGAAGCAACGACGTGCGGTCCCCCGTACGGGGGACGGGGGACCGCACGTCGTACCGAGGACCGCCCCTACGCCGGGAAGCGACGGCTGACCAGCCGCCAGGCGTACTCCAGGCAGGCCGAGGCCACCACCGCGATGCCCACCGCGGTCCACGGCATCGTCGTCCCGACCAGCTTCAGCGCGAAGAACTCCTGGAGCCAGGGCACCACCAGCACGATCAGGAACGCCAGCCCCATGGCCAGCACCAGGCCGATCCGCCACCAGGTGTACGGGCGGGCGATGATCGCCAGCACCCACATGGAGACCAGGAAGAGCGTGAGCGTGGCCGCGCTGGTCTCCGCTTCCAGGGAGCCCGGACCGGTGTAGTAGTGCCGGGCGATCAGATAGGCCACGAAGGTGGCGACGCCCGCGATGACGCCCGACGGGATCGCGTACCGCATGACCCGGCGCACGAAGTGCGGATGCGCCCGTTCCTTGTTGGGGGCGAGGGCCAGGAAGAACGCCGGGACGCCGATCGTCAGCGTCGACAGCAGGGTCAGATGGCGCGGCAGGAACGGGTAGTCGACCTGGGAGCAGACCACCAGGACCGCCAGCAGCACCGAGTAGACGGTCTTGGTCAGGAACAGGGTGGCGACCCGGGTGATGTTGCCGATCACCCGGCGGCCCTCGGCGACGACGGACGGCAGCGTCGCGAAGCTGTTGTTCAGCAGCACGATCTGGGCGACGGCCCGGGTCGCCTCGGAGCCCGAACCCATGGAGACGCCGATGTCGGCGTCCTTCAGCGCCAGCACGTCGTTGACACCGTCACCGGTCATGGCGACGGTGTGGCCGCGGGACTGGAGGGCGGCGACCATGTCCCGCTTCTGCTGCGGGGTGACCCGGCCGAAGACCGCGTTCTCCTCCATGGCCGTGGCCATGTCGTCCGGGTCGGTGGGCATCCGGCGCGCGTCCAGGGTGTGCTCGGCGCCCGGCAGCCCCAGCTTTCCGGCGACGGCGCCGACGGAGACCGCGTTGTCGCCGGAGATGACCTTCGCGGCGACCCGCTGGTCGGCGAAGTACGCCAGGGTCTCCCCGGCGTCGGGCCGCAGCCGCTGCTCCAGGACGACCAGGGCGCTCGGCACGGCTCCGGCGGCGATGTCCGGCCCGTCGAGGGCACCCTCGGCGCGGGCCAGCAGCAGCACCCGCAGGCCCTGCTCGTTGAGCTGCTCGATCTCGGTGAGCGCCGGGTCCTGTTCGGGCAGCAGCACATCGGGGGCGCCGAGCAGCCAGGACGACTCCCGGCCGCCGCCCTCGTCGAAGGCGGCGCCGCTGTACTTGCGGGCCGAGGAGAAGGGCAGTGTCTGGGTGCACAGCCACTGCCCGTCGTCCGGGCAGGCGTCCACGATGGCCTGGAGGCTGGCGTTGGGTCGCGGGTCGGACGAGCCGAGGGCGCCCAGCACTCGGCGTATGTACGGGTCGTCCGCCCCGCCCAGTGTCCGCACCTCGGTGACGTCCATGCCGCCCTCGGTGAGGGTGCCGGTCTTGTCCAGGCAGACGACGTCGACCCGGGCCAGGCCCTCGATGGCGGGGAGCTCCTGCACCAGGCACTGCTTGCGGCCGAGCCGTACGACCCCGATCGCGAAGGCGACCGAGGTGAGCAGCACCAGGCCCTCGGGGATCATCGGGACGATGCCGCCGACGGTCCGGGCGATCGAGTCCTTGAGGTTGTTGCTCTCGCCGACGAGCTGGCTGACGATCAGGCCGATCGCGGTCGGCACCATCATCCAGGTGACGTACTTGAGGATCGTGGAGATGCCGGTGCGCAGCTCGGACTGGACGAGGGTGAAGCGGGACGCCTCCTCGGCGAGCTGGGCGGCGTAGGCCTCGCGGCCGACCTTGGTGGCGGTGAAGGCGCCGCCGCCCGCGACGACGAAGCTGCCGGACATCACCGGGTCGCCGGGTTGTTTCAGCACCGGGTCGGCCTCGCCGGTGAGCAGCGACTCGTCGATCTCCAGACCGTCGGCCTCGGCGACCGTGCCGTCCACCACGACCTTGTCGCCGGGGCCCAGTTCGACGAGGTCGCCGAGGACGATCTCGGAGGTGGAGATCTCGGCCGCGACCCCGTCGCGCCGGACCGTGGGTTTCGCCTCGCCGATGACCGCGAGGCTGTCCAGGGTCTTCTTGGCCCGCCACTCCTGGATGATGCCGATGCCGGTGTTGGCGATGATCACGAAGCCGAAGAGGCTGTCCTGGACCGGCGCGACGGCCAGCATGATCAGCCAGAGCACGCCGATGATCAGGTTGAAGCGGGTGAAGACGTTGGCGCGGACGATCTCGCGCAGCGAGCGGGACGAGCGGACGGGTACGTCGTTGACCTCGCCGCGGGCGATCCGCTCGGCCACCTCGGCCGCGGTCAGCCCGCGTGGGTCCACGACCGGGGCGGGCAGTCTCACCGGGTGGACCGGGTCGAGTTCGGCCCCGGCGTCGATCATGGCCGGACCGGGGTGGCCGGTGGAGCCGGTTGCTTCGGGAGTCTGCTCACCGAAGGAATGGGATGCCCGCTGCGTCATGGTTTCGACGGTACGTGGCGATGGTTCGGTTCACCCACTGGGTGGTCAGAAGATCAGACCGGGGGAGGAGGGGAATGGTCCTGCGGTGGTACGGATCCCGGTGCCGGACCCTCAGGCGGTGGCGCCCTTCCCGGGGTCGGCCGACGCGGCGGTGCCGGGGGAAGCGGTGGTGTCGGTGGAAGCGGCCGCGGCGGCCGCCCGCTTGATCGCGGCGTCGCGCCCCCGCACGTACCAGATGCCGATCAGGCCGAGCCCCGCACCGGCCAGGCACGTCCACAGCCACCACAGGTGGCCGTGGTCGTCGAACCAGCCGTAGAACGGGAGCTGGACCAGGAAGAGGACGAACCAGAGGATCGTGCCGCCGGTGATGGTGGCGACGACGGGCCCCTCCAGGGGCTCGGGTGCCTCGTGCTTCGGTGTCCACTTCGCCATGACCTCAGTGTATGGGGCCCCTGTACGAAGCCTCCGCGGCCCGGGCGGGCCAGGGGTCTACGCGCGGAGATAGCGATCTTCGCCCTATGTATTCATACTGAATCTGCTTACGGCTGACTCGAATTGTTCGTGTAAACGTCCAAAGCTGGCCGCTTTCACTTCCCTCTACGCACGACTGAGGTCATACATGTCCCCCTCGGCCAGCGCTCCGGTCGATGCCAAGCAGCCGGCGGCCCCCGAGCCGCGAAGCGGTCTGGATCGTTTCTTCAAGATCTCCGAGCGGGGGTCGTCGGTCGCCCGTGAGATCCGTGGCGGATTCGCCACGTTCTTCGCGATGGCCTACATCATCGTGCTGAACCCGATCATTCTCGGTAGCGCGAAGGACATGTACGGCCATCAGCTCGACAGTGGAC
This sequence comes from Streptomyces gelaticus, assembly GCF_014649535.1. Taxonomy (GTDB): domain Bacteria; phylum Actinomycetota; class Actinomycetes; order Streptomycetales; family Streptomycetaceae; genus Streptomyces; species Streptomyces gelaticus. The sequence continues at coordinate 104,033 of NZ_BMTF01000026.1, read as the reverse complement.
AGCTGGTCACCGCCACCGTGCTGACCGCCGCGTTCTCCACGCTCCTGATGGGCGTCATCGGCAATGTGCCCATCGCGCTGGCGGCCGGCCTCGGCGTCAACACCGTCGTGGCCCTCCAGCTCGCCCCCCGGATGAGCTGGCCGGACGCGATGGGCATGGTCGTCCTCGCGGGCATCGTGGTGATGCTGCTGGTCGCGACGGGTCTGCGGGAACGCGTGATGCACGCCGTGCCGGCCTCGCTGCGCAAGGGCATCGCGATCGGTATCGGCCTCTTCATCCTGCTGATCGGCCTGGTCGACTCGGGATTCGTCTCCCGTATCCCGGACGCCGCGCACACCACCGTGCCGCTCCAGCTCGGCGGCGACGGCCACCTCAACGGCTGGCCGGTCCTGGTCTTCGTCATCGGCGCCGTGCTCACCCTCGCGCTGCTCGTCCGCAAGGTGCCGGGTGCGATCCTGATCTCCATCGTGGCGATGACGGTCGTCGCGCTGATCATCGACGCCGTCGCGGACCTGCCGGCCGGGGCGTGGGGGCTGACCGTCCCGCAGTGGCCGGGCAACCCGGTCGCCACCCCGGACTTCGGGCTGATCGGTCAGGTCAGCCTGTTCGGCGGCTTCAGCGAGGTGGGCGTGCTCACCGGCATCCTGTTCGTCTTCACCGTGCTGCTGTCCTGCTTCTTCGACGCGATGGGCACCATCCTCGGTGTCGGCGACGAGGCGAAGCTGACCGACCCGGAGGGCAACTTCCCCGGCATCAACAAGGTGCTGTTCGTGGACGGCATCGCGGTCGCCGCGGGCGGTGCGAGCTCCTCCTCCGCCACGACCTGCTTCGTGGAGTCCACGGCGGGGGTCGGCGAGGGCGCCCGCACCGGTTTCGCGAGCATCGTGACGGGCCTGCTGTTCACGGTGGCGTTGTTCCTGACGCCGCTGGCGACCATGGTCCCCTCGCAGGCGGCCACGCCCGCGCTGCTGGCAGTGGGCTTCCTGATCATCTCGGGCTCGGTGCGGGACATCGACTGGAGCGACTACACGCTCGCCATCCCGGCGTTCCTCGCCATGGTGATGATGCCCTTCACGTACTCGATCACCAACGGCATCGGCATCGGCTTCATCGCCTTCTCCGTGCTGCGGGTGGCGGCCGGACGCTGGCGCGAGGTGCCGGTGCCCATGTACGTGGTGTCGGCGGTCTTCGTCTTCTACTACGCGATGCCGGCCCTCGGCCTCACGTGACCTCTTCGGCCCTGATCCCCGCGGTCCCCTCGGGGCCGTAGAACCTCTCCGTCTCGTCGACGGCCGCCTTGAAGCGCTCGTCGAAGTCATCGCGAATGAGCGTCCGGACGACATAGTCCTGGACGCTCATTCCGCGTTTGGCGGCGTGCTGCCGGATCCGGTCGAGCAGCTCACCGTCTATCCGCAGGCTGAGCACAGTCGATCCCATGGCAAGCAGGGTTACGGCCCAGCGGGTCGTTTCGCGTCACTTTACGGATCCGACTCACTCGTTCGGGTGACCGATTGGGTGAAGTGCCTCTCGCGCGTGTCACACGAATGGTCTTTAGGGTAGGTAATGAGTTACGCTAATAAACATGCCTGACCTGATCCACGACGGCGACAGTGCGGCCGCCGTGAGCTCCCTTCGCTCCGCCGTGATGCTGCTCAGCCGGCGCCTCAAGCACCAGCGCGTCGACGAGTCGCTGAGCCCCACCGAGATGTCCGTGCTCGGCACGCTCGCCCGGTGCGGCTCGGCCACACCGGGCGAGCTGGCCCGCAAGGAGCATGTGCAGCCTCCGTCGATGACTCGCATCGTCGCGCTGCTCGAAGCGAAGGGACTGGTCAGACTGGAACCGCACCCCGATGACCGTCGCCAGAAGGTGGTCAGCCAGACCGAGCAGGCGGAAGCCATGCTCGCAGAGAGCCGCTCCAAGCGGAACGCCTGGCTGACCGCCCTCGCCGAGGGCCTGGACGAGGACGAGTGGGAGACGCTCCGCAAGGCGGCGCCCGTGCTGGAGAAGCTCGCCCACCTGTAGCGGGGCGGGCCGCGCCGGACCACAGCCGGCGCGCCTCCCGTACCGCCGCACCTCGTCAGTCAGCGAAATGTATATGCCCGAGGAGGCGAACCCCTTTGAGTTCGGGATCCGGAGCAGACTCCGCCCCCGCACCGACTTCCACCCACGAGAGCAAGCCCGGCGGGACCTTCTCGTCGCTGAAGATCCGTAACTACCGCCTGTTCGCCACGGGCGCCGTGATCTCCAACACCGGTACCTGGATGTCCCGCATCACGCAGGACTGGCTCGTGCTGAGCCTCACCGGGTCCGCCACCGCCGTCGGTATCACCACGGCCCTCCAATTCCTTCCCATGCTTCTGTTCGGCCTCTACGGCGGTGTCATCGCGGACCGCCTGCCGAAGCGGAAGCTTCTCCTCGTCAGCCAGGCGGCGCTCGGCCTGTGCGGGATCGCCCTCGCGGTGCTCACGCTCTCCGGCGTGGTCCAGGTATGGCACGTCTACCTCATCGCGTTCCTGCTCGGCATGGTGACGGTGGTCGACAACCCCGCCCGCCAGTCGTTCGTGTCCGAGATGGTCGGACCCGCCCAGCTGCGCAACGCGGTCAGTCTCAACTCGGCGAACTTCCAGTCGGCCCGGCTCATCGGCCCGGCGGTCGCGGGTGTCCTGATCACCACGGTCGGCAGCGGCTGGGCCTTCATGTTCAACGGCCTGTCCTTCGCCGCCCCGCTCATCGGCCTGCTGATGATGCGTCCCGGCGAACTGCACAGGACCACCGTCGTCCCCCGGGCCAAGGGCCAGCTGCGGGAGGGCCTGCGCTACGTGTCCGGCCGCCCCGAGCTGATCTGGCCGATCGTCCTGGTCGGCTTCGTCGGCACGTTCGGGTTCAACTTCCCGATCTGGCTCACGGCCTTCGCGGACGAGATCTTCCACGGCGGCGCTGGGATGTACTCGTTCTTCAACATCCTCATGGCGGCCGGCTCCCTCGCCGGTGCCCTGCTCGCCGCCCGCCGCCGCTCCTCCCGGCTGCGGATGCTGGTGGCCGCGGGTACGGCGTTCGGTCTGCTGGAGATCATCGCGTCCCTGTCGCCGTCCGTCTGGCTCTTCGCGATCCTGCTGGTCCCGATCGGCATGATCGGCCTGACGACCAACATCAGCGCGAACACGAGCGTCCAGATGGCCGCCGACCCGGCCATGCGCGGCCGGGTCATGAGCCTGTACATGATGGTCTTCGCCGGCGGTACGCCGGTGGGCGCCCCGATCGTCGGCTGGATCAGCGACGCCTACGGGGTCCGTACGGGCATGGCCGTCGGCGGCGCGTTCTCGCTGGTGGCCGCAGTCGGCGTCGGCATCGTGCTGGCCCGCGTCGGCGGCCTGCGCCTCCGCGTCGACCTGCGGCCCGGCCGCCCGCACGTCCGGTTCGTCCCCCGGGAGGAGCTGGCCACGGCGGCGTGAGCGTCGTTCGACGAGGCATGTGGCACGGCCCCGACCGGTGCTCGCCGGTGAGGCCGTGCCGCGTGCCGGGAAGCGTCAGTCGCGGGGGAAGTCGCCGGTCTCCAGGGTGAGGCCCACCACGGTCGAGGTGAGGTCGACCGGGGTGCCGAAGTCGAGGCTCAGTACGCTGCGGTACTCGTCCTCCTTCGGGAGCGTGTGGAGGTGCCACGTGCCGGTGTACGGGTCGACGATGAGGTACACGGGTACACCGGCGGTGGCGTAGGTGGCCTTCTTCGATCCGTAGTCGTTGGCGGCGGTGTCCTTGGAGATCACCTCGGCGACCAACTCGATGTCCTGGTAGCGCCAGCGGCCGCTCGCGTCCTTGGTGGCCTCCTCGGACAGGGCCACGACGTCGGAGGCGAAGCCATTGAGGCGTCCCGGAAAGTCGATACGCACGTCGGACTTCAACCGCTTCCGCGGGTACCTGGCACGGAGCTGTTCGACGATGTCGAAAATGACCTCCCAGTGGGTGTCCCGTTGCGGCGACAGATAGATGTTCCCCTCGACGATCTCGACCTTGAATCCCTCGGGGGTGGGCTCAAGCCACTCGAACATCATGTCCAGAGTGCGCTTGTCGCTGCTGTCGGCCATGTCGATCCTGTCGGTCTCTACGACGGTCACCGTGGCGCTCCTCCCCGCTGCCGTGCGGGCGCGGGCAGCCCGCGTAGTACAACGATACGTACGGAGACCTGGACACGCCGGTACGGTGCGACACTCGGCCCATGAGCCGTCTCAGACTCTTCGTTGCCGTGCTGCCGCCCGCCCCCGCCGTCGAGGAACTGCGCCGTGCGATCGCCCCGCTGCACGCGCTGCCCGAGGCCCGGCACCTTCGCTGGACCGGTGTGCCCGCCTGGCACTTCACGCTGGCCTTCCTCGGGCCCGTGGACGAGGAACTGCTGCCCGAACTGGAGGAGCGCCTCTCCCGGGCCGCCCGCCGCACCGAGCCCTTCCCGCTGCGGATCCACGGCGCCGGCCGGTTCGGCGGGCGGGCGCTCTGGGTGGGGGCCGCGGGCGCGCTCGACACGCTGCGGCTGCTCGCCGAGCGCGCCGGTGCCGCCGCCCGCCGCGCCGGCATCCCGATGGACGAGCACCGCCGCTACAGCCCGCACCTCACCCTCGCCCGCAGCCGCCGCGCCGAGGCCGACCTGCGCCCCTGCGTCGAGGCGCTCGCGGGCTTCGAGGGCACCGGCTGGGAGGTCGGCGAGATGGCCCTCGTACGCAGCAATCTGCCGGACTCGGGGGTACCGGGCGAGCGGCCCAGGTACGAGGTGGTCGCATCCTGGTCGCTGGGGCACTGAGACCGGCGGTTAGGCTCGGAGGGTGGATCCGAAGACCAGAAACCGCATCATGGCGGCCGTGCTCGTGCTGATGTTCGTCGTCGTCGCCGTGGCGGCCGCCGCCGGGGCGTGACCCGGCCGGGGCGAGAGGCCCTGGTGGAGCAGGGTGACCGGCATGCGACTGCCCCCGGCGGAGCGCCGGGGGCAGTGCGTCGTGCGGGTTGCCGGTTACCGGCTACTTCAGGTACACGATGCCGTCGGTGGTGACCGTCGGCCGGCCCGAGGTGGCGACGACGACGATCTTGACGGTGTGCTTGGCGCTGGACGACCAGCTCTTCGTCCACAGCGCGTCGCGGTACTTGGTGGTGCTGGACTTCAGATCCACCGTGGACACCTTCACCCCGTCCACATAGACGTACATCTGCCCGGAAGTGGTGGCCCGGGAGGCCACCAGGGCGACCGAGCGGCCGGTGAACGTCCAGCTCAGCGCGGCACCCTTCGAGGAGCTGGAGTACGACTTGCCACCGAGGTAGCTCGACGAGGACCGCGTCGTCCACGTACCGGACCTGGTCGCCGAGCTCTCCTGCACGATGACCGGCGTACCGGCGACCGAGGCGGTGGCCGTGTTGCCCGCCTGGTCGTACGCCTTCATGGACCAGGTGGTCGCCGCGCCGGACTTGGCGGTGTGTGAGGCGCTGGTGGTCGTCGGGCCGTAGGTCTTGGCCACCGGTGCGGTGAGCCGGACCTCCTTGAGCGAGGCGGCGTCGGTGGCCTTCCACTTCAGGGTGAGCGGGACGGCCGTGGTGTTCACCGTGCCGGTGCGCAGTGCCAGGTTCGGCTTGGTGGAGAACGAGGGCGCCGTCTGCTCGGCGACCACGGTCGCCGACGCCGACGTGGTGACCTTGCCCGACTGGTGGGTGGCGCGGATCTGGACCTGGTGCGAGCCGAGGGCGAGGGTGGCCGACGCGGAGGTGGCCGTGCCCGCGGTGGTGGCGACGGACTTGCCGTCGACCAGCAGCTCGTACTTGGAGATGAACACGCTCGGGGTGCTCGCCGACCAGCCCACGGTGACCGCGGACCTGGTGTAGTACGTCGTGCCCGAGAGCCCGGCGCCGGTCACCGACTTGACGGCCAGCCCGGTGACGGGGCCCGCGGCGAGGCTGCGGATCGTGGGCAGTTGCCCGTACAGCTTGGTGCCGGGGCACTCGGTCGCGAAGCCGTCGCGGTGGCCGGAGATCTGCTTGAAGGAGTACTGCGTCCCGGCGGTGAACTTGGTGCCGGCGAGGTTGCTGCCGGTGGCGCCCGCGGTGAGCACGGTGCTGCCCGCCGGGTCGCCCTTGTACTGGCCGAGCTTCCACGCGGCGATCCGGGCCACCGCCGTGGTCACCGCGCTGGGCGCGGCCGCGTCCGTGTAGCTGCCGATCACCGCGACGCCGGCCGAATCCCGGTTGAAGCCGTAGGTGTGCGCACCGAACACCGGCCGGTCCACACCGCCCTTACGGCCCTCGAAGATCGTCCCGCACTTGTCGACCAGGAAGTTGTAGCCGATGTCCTTCCAGCCGTTGCTCTTGACGTGGTACGCGTACACGCTGCGCACGACGGCCGCGGAGTCGGCGCACGAGTAGGTGTTGGTCCCGGCCGTGTGGTGGACGAAGACGGCCTTGACGGTGTCGGTGTACTCCGGTGCCTCCGGGCTGATCGACTCGTCGGCGCCCCAGCCGGCCCGCGAGGTGATGGGCGGCTTCGGCACGGTCGACGGCGGCGCGGGCGGCAGGGTCGCGGCCGGGGAGGAGCTCGACGACGCCGAGGGGCTCGGGCTCGCCGGGCCGGTGGGCTCCTGGGTGGCCGGTTCGGACGGGGTCGGTGACGCCGGGTCGGACGGCGTGGGCTCGACGGGCGGTTCCGTGCCGTCGCCCGGCGTGGCCGGGTCGGACGGGACCGGGTCGGTCGGTTCGGTGGTGGGCGTGGCCGACGGGTCCTCGGCGGGCAGGTCGGCCGCGAAGGCGGCCGGGTCCGCGGCGAGCGAGCCGCCCCGGCCCGGGTCCACGGTGTCCAGCCGCAGCCCCGCGGGCAGCTTCGTGGAGACCTTGCCGCCCGCGTTGATCCGTACTTCCACACCGTTGGAGGGCCCCACCCAGCGGGGCTCGGTGCTTCCCCGTACGCCGGACCGGCCGGTCTCCGCCCGCCCGTCCAGGTCGGTTTCGAGCGGCATCCAGGACGTCCAGTTCCCGCTGGAAGCGGACTTGGTGCGGACCTCGACGGCTCCGGTGATCTTCGCCGCGGGGTCGGTCCAGGTGACGCCCAGCATGCTGAACGGTGCGGTGTCCCGCTGTGCCAGAACGGCGGACGTGCCGTCGCCGCCGACCTTAAGCGAGGTGCCGCGCACATCGGTCTTCGTCGGGCCGGACTTGGCGTCGGTGTCCACCGAGGAGTTGCCCGTCACCCCCTCGAAGACCAGGACACCGGCGACCGCCGATGTGGCCACTGCGGCCGTGATCCAGATTCTTCGCTTCGAGAAGAGCTGGTTCGGGATTCTGCGCTTCGATCTCAAGTCGTACCCCAAGGATCGTCTTCGATATCTGTGCCATGACCCGCTGCGACAAGCGACGGCACAGGTCACAGGTGACCAGTGGGGGGTACGAGTGCCGGCGCGCGCACACAGCGGAGCCACAGCTTCCCATGCCGGTACGACAGCCCGGCACCGCCCCCGTGCGACGTAGCCTGAGTGCCGTGACTTCCGTACCGCGCGTTCTGGCAGTATTCGACGAGCTGCTCCGCGACGTGTCCCGCGACCGACGCGGCGCGTTGTGGCAACTGGCCGAGCAAGGCCGTGAGTTGGATGCCAACCTGGTGCGTCTGCCGCCCGGCGGCGAGGTCGGTGCGCACCAGGAGGACGTGCTGGACGTCCTTCTGGTCGTCATCGCGGGCAACGGCCGGATCGAGGCGGGGGACGACTCATTGGAGTTGACGCCCGCCACCGTCGCCTGGCTGCCCCGGACCTCCCGCCGCGCCCTCGCCGCCGGCCCGGACGGCCTCGTCTACCTGACCGTTCACCGCCGCCGCCCCGGCCTCACGATCAGGTCCGCGGCCGCCCCCGCCGTGTCGTACGAAGGCGGCGATGCGCCCTGCATGCTGGACCGGGTCTGCCCGGCGTGCGGCCGGCTCTCGCAGGACCCGGAGCCGGTGTTCTGCAGCCGGTGCGGAGAGCGGTTCGCCGAGGGGTGAGCGCGGGCGGCGGGGGGCCCGGCGGTGGTCCGGAAGACGCCCCGGAAGTGACCGAATCGCAAGTGCTAAGGGCCACTCCGGTACCTGGCCGAGCGTCTAGTCTGTTGCCTCCATGTAGTCCACAGGGGGTCGCATGCACAGCGAGGGTACGGCCGGGCGTGATGCGGACCACGGGCAGGGCGAAGACCGTGGCGCCGACGGCGGCCGGTCGGACGACTTCCTTCGGAGCGACTCCACCGAACACGCGCAGTCGTGGCCGGACACGGATTCGGTGTCGGATCCATCGTTGTCCGAGTCGCCTGGCCGGGCGGCGGCCCCCGCACCGCACCATGTGATCGACGGCCGTTACGAGCTGCTGCACAGCCTCGGGCGCGGCGGCATGGGCGAGGTCTGGGAGGCGCTGGACACCCGCCTGGACCGCCATGTCGCGGTCAAGGGCCTGCTGGGCCGGGACGCCGTCGGGGCGGCCACGCAGGAGCAGATGATGCAGCGGGCCCGCCGGGAGGCCGCGGCCATCGCCAAGATCAGGCACCCGAACGTGGTCGCGGTGCACGACCGGGTCGAGTCCGGTAACCAGGTCTGGATCGTGATGGACCTGCTCGACGCGCGTTCGCTGGCGGACCTGATGCGCGCGGAGCAGCGGCTTCCGGTGCGGCGGACGGCCGCGATCGGCCTCCAGGTGCTGGGCGGTCTGCGGGCGGTCCACGAGGCGCGGGTGGTCCACCGTGACGTGAAACCGGCCAACATCCTCTTCGCCAAGGAGGACTTCGCGATCCTGGCGGACTTCGGGATCGCGACCTTCGACGGTGCTGTTCCGCTCACCAGGGCCGGTGAGCTCATCGGCACCTTCAAGTACCTGGCGCCGGAGCTGCTCGCCCAGACCTCGCAGGAGAGCGCCGCGACCCCCGCCTCCGACCTGTGGTCGCTGGGTGTCACGCTGTACGAGATGGTCGAGGGCAGGCACCCCTTCGACCGGCCGAACGAGTACGAGGTCCTGGTCGCCGCCTGCCAGTCCGACCCGCTGCCGATGGAACACGGCGGGGACCTGGCCGAGGTCGTGCTCCGGCTGATGCACAAGGATCCGCGCCGGCGGCTGAGCGCCGAGAGGGCGGAGGAGATGCTGCGGAGGATCCTCCGCGGTTCCGCCGCGAAGCCGGGCCCCGTACCGGGCCCCGTACCGGGCCCCGTACCGGGCCCCGTACCGGACCCCGTACCTGAGCCCGAGTCCCCGCCCCCACCCGTCCTCCCGCGGGTACCGCCTCCGCCTCCGCCGCCCCCGCAGCCGAAGAAGGGCGTTCCGGGATGGCAGAAACTCTCGGCGGCCGTGGTGTGCGGGGCTCTGCTGGCCGGTCTCGGATGGTTCGCCGCGGACCGGATGCGGGGGGACGGCGAGGCGGGCACGAGCGCCCGGCCGGGCCGGGGTTCCGAGTCGGCTCCGTACATCGAGTCGCACCCGATCCTGAAGGTCGGCGTCAAGGCCGACCAGCCCGGACTGAGCGAGAAGGCCAAGGACGGCACGTACCGCGGCTATGAGATCGACGTGGCCTACGCCATCGCGCACGACATGGGCTACAGCCGCGACCGGGTCACCTTCGAGCCCGTGAGCAGCGAGAACCGCAGCACGATACTGCAGAAGGGCGATGTGGATCTGGTCATCGCCACCTACAGCATCACGCCGGAGCGCAAGCACGCGAAGGCACCCGACTACAGCGTCGCGTTCGCCGGCCCGTACTACGTGGCCAGCCGGAGCTTCATGGTCCGCAAGAAGGCGAAGACGGCGTCGATCGACGACTCCAGGATGCTGCGGAACGAGCAGTTCGAGGTGTGTACCGCGAGGAGTTCGACGTACGAGTCATGGCTGCCCAAGGCGGGCTACCACATGACGGCGTCGCTGCCGAACGGCTACGACCGGTGCGTACGCGATCTCCTGGACCCGACTTCGTCGGTCTACGCGGTGAGCACGGACGACGTCATCCTCGCCGGGTTCGTCGAGAAAAACCCCTCCCAGCTGAAGCGGCTGGACAGCGGTCCGGGCGCGGAGGGCTACGGCGTCGCCATGAAGCCGGACGAGAAGGGGCTGAAGGGGGAGGTGTGTTCGGCGTTGAAGAAGATCATGACCGACGGGGTCTGGGAGCAGTTGTACGCCGACCACCTCGCCCCGCTGCTGAACAGGAAGACCCCGCCGAACAAGCCGAAGCTGACGGAGTGCCCGTCCTGACACCCTGATCCGCGGGCCGCTCGGGCCGCCCGCCCGGTTCAGCGGTCGACCACCCACGCGGCGTCGGCCGGGGGCCGGGCCGCCGAATGCTGTTACCGGCCGCGGTAGACCTCGCGGCGCTGCCCGACCGTCAGCACCCAGAGGATCAGCCGACCATCCTCGATCGTGTAGACGGCGCGGTAGTCGCCGATTCTCAGCCGCCAGCGATCGGCATGACCCTGGAGCGCCTTGACGTCGAAGGCCGCGACATCGCCTGTGTCCAGCGCCTTCTGAAGCTCGCTGAGCCGGATGAGGATGCGCGGCGCGTCCTGGCGAGGGATCTTCAGCAGGTCCCGTTGTGCGTGCGAGGTGAATCGCGTGACGTGTCCCATGCGGTCAGGGCGCCGATCGGAGGAGCGCGGCCATTTCCTCCAGGGAGACCGAACCGTCCAGCCCCTCGGACTCGGCCTCGTCGGCCAGCCGGTTCAGCCACTCGTCCTCGTGCTGTTCGGCGGCCTGCTTCAGGCGCAGGTACTCGTCGATGTCGACCAGCACGGCTTCACGCCTGCCGCGGCGCGTGATGATCGTCGGGGTGTCGTCCCGGTGCGCACGGTCTATGACATCGGCGAGGTGACGGCGAACCTCCGCCATGGATTCGATGACAGGCTCACTCATATCGCGAATGTATCAGGTGTACATCTGTTACGCGATGAATATGCGCAAACGCGGGACGAGGGGCTTCAATCATGCGGTACGGTGATCGCGACATCACGCTCCGTGCATATGCATGCATGGGGCGGCCCCCGGTGGTGCTACGAACACCGATCCGAGGGCCTTCACCGCGAGTGGAAGAACAGGTCCACCAGAGATGCTCTGGCATGCTATCGCGCCCTCTCGGCGCTACACGAAGGCCTCGCACGACGTCGTGCGTCATCCGCGTCTGGGCAGCGACGCGAAGATCCTCCTCCTGTATGTGCAGGGACTCCCCGAAGGTCGATCCGGGCGGGCGCTCAGCGAGCACGCGCGGAAGCTCGGCATCACCGGGCGGGCGTACCAGAAGGCCAAGCGACAGCTCGTCGAGAACGGCTTCGTGCACGAGTGGCGACGGCAGGGCGACCGGGGATTCTGGGTCACCGACCAGCTCTTCGCCAACACACCCCTGACGAAGGAACAGGCGCGCCGGGCCCGGGACGGGCTGGTCGTCGTGGCTGCCCGTCCGAGTACGCGGAATCCGGCGGTCGGTCGTCCGGGGGGTCGGATGGTCGGCGACTTACAACCGGTGGACGAAGAACGAGAGAAGAACTTCTCCCGCCCACCCTCCGAAGCCGGGCCGGAGGCGGTTGCCGCCGAGGCGACCGGTGCCGAGTGCGGCCACGAAGCGGCGGAGGGCGAACGCGTGTTGCTCTCGCTCCGCCATGCGAATCCCGAACTCCACCTGGGTGTCCGGGAGGCCAGAGGGCTGGCCGGACTCGCCGCCGAGTGGATCCGTCGCGGGATCACCACCGCCGATCTGCGCAGGGCGCTGACGAGTGAACTGCCTCCGGACGGGGTGCGATCGGCGGTCGGGTTCCTGCGCCACCGCCTCCTGGAGAAGCTGCCGGAGCCTCCGCAGCCCGCTGTCCCCGTGCCGGTGGCCCCGGTCCCGAAACTCGTCACCTGCGCCGGACCGGGCGAGGTCCACGTCTTCCGGACCGTCGACGAGGACGACACCCACTGCGGCCCGTGCCGCCGGGAGGCGGCCTGGGAGTTCTACCGCGCCCAGGCGGCCGCGTACGAGGACGACCCGCCCCACACCCCGTGGCGCGAGCGCGTCGCAGCACTCGCCGCGGAGGCGGACGGGGCCGCGACCTGACCCGTGCCCGGTAGCCTCGCGCCATGGGGCTCGACATCACGGTGATGATCGCCGACTGGTCATGGCTGGGCGAAGTGCCCGAGCGCGAACGGCTGTTGCGGCTGAGGAATGCCTGGTACGCCGACGAGACAGGCCTGTGGGACCACGACGCCCCGGTGGTCGACGGCGACTGGAATCGGCCGCAGGGTCCGAACAGCACCCGCTTCGCCGTCTACGAGTTCCTGCACACCCTCGGCTCGTACAAGCCGCACTTCTGGGCCACCCACTACTGGGAGCGCGTCCGCGACCACGCCGATCCGCTGTTGCGAGCCGGGCTGGACGCCCTCCTGCTCGGGCTGATCTGGGGCGGCATGGACGGTGAGTCGGGGGAGACGGACCGGGACTTCTTCTCCGAGGACCCGGAAGTCTCGTACGGCCTGCTGGTCGCACGCTCACCGGCCGCCGTCCGGGAGCTGGCCGTGACCTGGGAGGGCGCACGGCCGCGGCTCGACGGGTTGCGCGAGGCCTTCACCGGGTACTCCGCCGTTCCCGACGGCCGGGGCGGTGACTTCGACGCGTTCGCCCGCCTGCTGACGGAATGGGGCCGCGTTCTCACCGAGGCCGCCCGGCGGGGCTGGGGCGTCGTGGGGCTGAGCGAATAGGGCGGGGGCACCTTCCGTCCGATTCAAAACATGTGGAGGCACACCGGCGCCGGCAGACAAGATGACACCATGACCAATCGCGCACTTCCCGTACAGGCACTGCTCGTTGTGGACGTCCAGGCGGACGCGGTCCGTGGTGACCGGGCGGTGCCCGAGGCGGACCGGCTCGTGGAACGGACGGCGGAGCTGATCGCGCGGGCGCGCAAGGGCGGGGCGCTCGTCGTGCACGTGCAGAACGACGGGCCGCCCGGGGCGGGGGACGAGCCGGGTACGCCCGGCTGGGAGCTCCACCACACCGTCGAGGACTCGCCCACCGAGGCCGTCATCCGCAAGCTCAGGGACGACGGGTTCCACGGGACGCCGCTGGACGGCCTGTTGAGGGACTCCGGGGTGCGGGCGCTCGCCATCTGCGGCGTGATGTCCGAGATGTGCGTACAGGCGACGGCCCGTACAGCGCTGGAGCTGGGGTATCGGGTCGTCATGCCGCACGACGCGCACGCGACGCACGACATCCCGGCCGCGCCCGGGATCAGCGGACCCGTCCCGGCCGCCACCGTCTCACGGGTCGCCGAATGGGCCCTCGGCAGTGATCTGGAGGTCGTGGCGCGCGCCGCGGACGTGGAGTTCGCCGCGCCGGGCCCGCAGGACGGATGAATCCGCCGGAGCGGGAACCGCGGCGCCCGGTCCTGTCGTCATCACGCGCGCCCCACCATGCGCGGGCCACGCCGAGTGCCGTGCGGGCCGCGCCCCATACCCGAACTCCGAGGAGCAGTATGAGAGTCAACGGCAGCACGCGCCCCCACAGCGGCAGCCGAAGCAGTACCGATTCCTCCCCGCGACGCAGCTCTCGCAAGGCTCTTCTGAACGGCTCGAAGGCGGTGCTGGCCGTCGCGCTCGTCCTGGGTGCGGCCACTGCCTGCAACAAGTCGAGCGACGGGACCCACGCGGCCAAGGACTGGAAGGTCGGCGACTGCGCGGGGCCCGACAGCAGCGCGAAGGACGCCTACCAGCCCCTGGACTGCGGCGACTCCAAGGCGACGATCAAGGCACTGGAGATCAAGGACGGCGCGATCTTCTCCGATTCCATCCAGTGCCCGGCCGGTACGGACGCGATCATCTCGGTGAAGGTCTCCTTCGGTTCCGGCGGCGACGCCAAGTCCGGCATCCCCAGCAAGACCATCTGCGGCCGCAACCTGAGCGGCGACCACCCCGGTGACGCCGGTGCGGGCGGCGGTCAGCTGGTGAAGGGCGACTGCGTGGACGACCAGGCCAAGGAGGTCGCCTGCGGCAGCGGCGGCAGCGGTGTGAGCAAGGTGCTCGACCTGACGAAGAAGGCCGAGCAGTGTCCGGCCGGGAGCAAGCCCCTGGAGCTGTTCCCGAGCCCGGGTCGGCCCTACGACGCGATCTGCACCGGCAAGGCCTGACCGGCCGGCGCCGGAAGGTGTCATGCCCATGCACACACCACCGCGGCCGGTGAAGCGCACGCTTCACCGGCCGCGGTGCGTCCGCCGGACGAAGCAGCAACCCCGGCCGCACGGGCCCGATTCGAGGGCGGGGGCGCCTGCGCCGAGGCGTGAAGGGGCAGGTCTCGCGCCCCCCGAGGGGTGTTTCTTGAGGAGTTCCCGAGGCGGGGGAGCCCGGGAAGTGATGGAGTCCGCAGTGCGTGGCGGACCCACCGCCGACCGCACGGAGCGGGAAGAGTGGGGGCAGCGGTACGGACGACGAAGGAGGACCGATGACGGGTGTCGTGGCGATCCGGCGGAACGGGACGGCGGGGCAGGCCATGGAGCTCTTGGGGGCGCGGGACCGGCTCCTGCGGGCAGGGCGCGAGTTGTTCGGTGCGTACGGGTACGCGAACACGGGCATCGAGGAGTTGTGCGCCCGCGCGAAGGTGCCCGTCCACGTCTTCCAGCAGGAGTTCCTCTCCCGGGAGGTGCTGTTGATGGCGCTCTACGACGAGGTCGCGACCCATGGGCTGCGCGCGGCCGAGAACGCCCTGATGGCGGAGGGCATGGAGGACTGCTCGACGGAGGAACGGGTCCGGCTGCTCTTCGATGCCTATGTGAAGGCGGTCACCGAGGACCGGTGCGCGGCCCGGGTGGCGTTCGTCGAGGTGCTCGGAGTGAGCCGCGAGGTGGACAACCACCTCGCGACCTGGCGGGCCATGTGGATCGAGTTCCTGACGTCCGAGGCCGAGCGCGCCGTGCGCCGGGGCGAGGCGGTGGCCAGGGACCACACGGTGACCGTCACGGTGCTCAACCACTCGGTGGACGAACTCATGGCCCACCACGGCCGCCGGCCCCGCCAGGTCGACGCCGAGTGGCTGACCGACGAGCTGACCCGGCTCTCGCTGGCCATGATCCTGTCGTCCTGACGCGTCCGGTTGCCGGGTCGGCAAATAATGGGCCCATGGCAGACGGCGCGGAGCGAGCGGAACAACCTGACGACGAGATCACGACCGTTCTGACGGGCGTCGGACCGCGACTGCGGGCCCTGCGCCAGGAACGCGGCACGACGCTGGCGCAGCTCAGCGAGACGACCGGGATCTCCCTGAGCACCCTCTCGCGCCTGGAGTCCGGCGGCCGCAAGCCGACCCTCGAACTGCTGTTGCCGCTGGCGAAGGCGTACGGGGTGCAGCTGGACGAGCTGGTCGGCGCCCCGGCCACCGGCGACCCGCGCGTCCACTTCCGCCCCTTCACCCGCGACGGCATGACGTTCGTACCACTCACCCGGCACCTCGGTGGGCTGCACGCGTACAAGCAGATCCTGCCCGGCGGGCGCGGGTCCACGGGGCCGCTGGAACAGCGGGTGCACGAGGGATACGAGTGGCTGTACGTGCTGGCGGGGCGGTTGCGGCTGCTGCTGGGCGAGCACGATCTGGTGCTCACGGCCGGTGAGGCCGCCGAGTTCGACACGCGTACGCCGCACGCCTGGGCCAGCGCCGGGCCCGAGCCGGTGGAATTCCTCAGCCTGTTCGGGCAGCAGGGGGAGCGGATGCATGTGCGGGCCCGGCCCTCTTCGGGCAACCGGTAGGCAGTCCCGGGCTCAGACCCGGAGCTTCGGCGGGAACCCCGTCCAGCACAGCTCGTCGGGCAGATGCCGCATGTCGTTGGAGACCAGGACCGACGCCGGGCGGTCGGGGGCGCAGCGGATCACCGTCAGCGAGGCATTGCCCGCTCAGGAATGGGGCGTGTACGGGCCGCCCAGCCCCCACGCCTGATGCATCGCGTCGGCGAACGCGCCCGCCAGCGCGTGCTCGCCGGTGGGGCCGGGGTGCGTTCCGTCGTACGTGTCCTCGTGGATGTCGTACCCCGGAGGGCGGGAGGCCAGCAGGACCGGGGACATCGGGTCGTCGAGGTCGGCGACGGCCTTGGCGAGCAGCTCGTTGAAACGGTCGCACTCGGCGGCGAACGGGGCGTCCGACTCGGCCCGGATGTTCGGTATCACGGGCATGAGGACCATCTTGACGTGCGGGTTGGCGGTGCGCGCCGCCGTGATGAACGCCCGTGCGTTCAGGGCGGTCTGGTCGCTGTCCGTGTAGAACCCGAGGTCTATCAGGCCGAGCGAGACGAGCAGGACGTCCGTGCGGTGTCCGGTCACCGTGCCGGCGATCACCGGGGCCATGTGCAGCCAGCCCTCGCCCCAGCCGGCCAGATGGGTGCGGGCCCAGGCGGGGAAGTCCGGCGCGCCGTACTCGTGGCTGACCGGGGCGCCCGCCGCCGTGTCGTACAGCGCACTGTGCGGCCCGACGATCGTGAACGGCGCACCGAGGGTGGAGGTGAGGTGCTGCCACATCCGGTAGCGCCAGGTGAAGTCGCCGGCGCAGCCGATGGTCATGGAATCGCCGACAAACGTGAACCGCATGGCGTCATCATTGCGGATCTCTCCCGCCACCTGCGACGTGACGATGGACACTTGTGCCATGCGTTCGTACCTGACTGCGTCCGGAGCCGCCGCGCTGCTCCTGTTCACCGGGGCGGCTCCGGCCGTGGCCGACGACGGAGCCGACCGGAGCTTCACGATCGAGGACCCCCGGATCACCGAGTCCAGCGGCCTCGCCGCGAGCCGCGCCCACCCCGGCATCTACTGGACGCACAACGACAGCGACGACGGGCCGTACGTCTACGCCGTCGACTCCCGGACCGGGAAGACCGTCGCGACGATCACCATGAAGGGGGTGGGCGAACCCCGCGACGTCGAGGCCATCTCCCTCGGCCCGGACGGCAATCTGTACGTCGGTGACATCGGCGACAACCTGAACGGCAGCTGGGACCACGTCTGGATCTACCGCTTCCCGGAGCCGAAGGAGCTGAAGGACGCCACGGTCTCCGCCACCCAGTTCGACGTGAAGTACGCGGACGGCCCGCGCAACGCCGAGGCGCTGATGGTCCACCCCGTGACCGGGCGCGTCTACATCGCGTCGAAGAACGAGGACGGCGGCGGGCTGTACGAGGGCCCGGCGAAGCTGACCACCGGGGCCGCCAATGTCTTCCGGCGGGTGGGTGAGGTGCCGTGGGTGACGGACGGGGCGTTCTCGCCGGACGGCAAGGAGCTGGTGCTGCGCTCGTACTTCAGCGCCCGGGGCTACGTCTTCGAGAACGGCCGGCTCGGCGCCGACCACGCGGTCCGGGCACCGATCCAGCGGCAGGCCGAGTCCGTGACGTACACGGCGGACGGCTCGGCGCTGATGTTCGGCTCGGAGGGGGAGCAGAGCGACGTGGAGCGGGTGGACGTGGAGAGCGGCAACGGGGGCGACGGGAAGTCGCCGTCCCGGGGCGGCGACTCCTCGGCCGCGTCCGCCGGGGCGGGGAGCGGGGGTGCCGGTGACGGGAAGGGGACGACCCTGACCGGTGTGCTGGTGCTCGCCGGCATCGGGTTCCTGGTGTTCATGGGGAGGCGCCGGAAGGGGAACTGAGCCGGCGGGGAACCGAGTCGGCCCGCCGTTGTCAGTGGTCGGTGCGAGAGTGGCGCACGTAGGCACAACACTTGCGGAGGGCACCTCGTGGGCACCTGGGACATCGGTCATTTCGACAACGACACCGCCGCGGACTTCTCCGGCACGATCGACGACGCGCCGGAGGCCGGGCGGGCAGCGGTGATCCGCGATGCCCTGGTCGTCGCGATCGAGGCGGACTATCTGGACAGTGACGAGGGCGCTCCCGCCGTCGCGGCGGCCGCACTGGTCGCCTCGCAGTGTCCGGGCGGCGAGCCGGTGACCACGGCGTACGGCCCCGACAAGCCGCTGCCCGTCCTGCCGACGGACCTGCGCCCCCTCGCGGTGAAGGCGCTCGACGCGGTGCTGGGCGAGAATTCGGAGCTGCGCGAGCTGTGGGACGAGGCGGGGGACAAGGAGTGGGCCCCGGGCATCGCCCGGCTCCGGGAGGTGCTGGTGGCGGCGGCCGGCTGATCAGGCGCGGGGGCGGCCGGCCCGGATGAGCTCGTCGACATCGAGGGTCACCGGGGCGCCGATCGACTCGGGGAGGGTGACGGTCTGCCCGGGGGCGTACACCTGGTGGCTGTCGTAACCGCCGCCCATGGGCTCGGTCAGGACGTGCACCCGGCCGTGCTTGCGGTCGATGATCACGTACACCGGGATCTTGGCCTCGGCGTAGGCGGCGACCTTGTTGCGCAGGTCGCTGTTGTAGTTGCTGGAGGTGACCTCCAGCACGAGGCGGAAGACGGCGGGGTCGTAGCAGTTGTTCTCGATCAGGTGCTCGTCGAAATCGGCGTCGACGATCGCCAGGTCGGGGATGGCGAAATCCTCGGGGCCACCGGGGAGCCACAAACCGATCCCTTGGAGGACGCAGGTCTCCTCGCCGTGAAGGCCTGCGGCCAGGAAGGGAATCATGAGCGTGGTCAGCGCGTTGGCATGCGGGCCGTCCGGGGGTGGGGCCACGGTGATGACGCCTCCGATGATCTCGACACGGCAACCCGGGTTCTGCTCCGCGAGCCTGTTGGCCATTGCGAGCAGCGACTCCGGCTCACCGTCACAGGGGTGCTCGACTGCTGCTGCAGACATTGCGGGCCTCCTGAAGGGGTGATGTCGAGGTCATCATCGTAGGCCGATCCGTTCGCCAGGGACCGAAGGTCGTTCCGCCACCCGGCCGAGTGAACGAGGAAGGGCCCCGAGCTGACGCGCGGGGCCCTTCCTCATACGGGTACTACGTCGTCACAGCTTCTCGATCACGTAGTCGATGCAGGCGGTCAGGGCCTGGATGTCCGACGGGTCGATCGCCGGGAACATCGCCACGCGCAGCTGGTTGCGGCCCAGCTTGCGGTACGGCTCGGTGTCGACGATGCCGTTGGCGCGCAGGGCCTTGGCGACGGCGGCGGCGTCGATCTCGTCCGAGAAGTCGATCGTGCCGATGACCTGCGAGCGCTTCGCCGGGTCGGTGACGAACGGGGTCGCGTACTTCGACTCCTCGGCCCAGCCGTACAGGTTCTGCGCCGAGGCGGCCGTGCGGCCGGTGGTGAAGTCCAGGCCGCCCTGGGTGTTCATCCAGGTCAGCTGCTCGTTCAGGAGGAACAGCGTGGCCAGGGCCGGGGTGTTGTACGTCTGGTTCTTCAGGGAGTTGTCGATCGCCGTGGGCAGCGAGAAGAACTCCGGGATGTGGCGGCCGGAGGCGTGGACGCGCGCGGCGCGCTCCAGGGCCGCCGGGGAGAAGACGCCGATCCACAGGCCGCCGTCGGAGGCGAAGGACTTCTGCGGGGCGAAGTAGTAGACGTCCGACTCGGTGATGTCGACCGGCAGGCCGCCCGCACCGGAGGTGGCGTCCACCAGGACCAGGGAGCCCTCGTCGGCGCCCGCGACGCGCTTCACGGGCGCGGCGACACCGGTCGAGGTCTCGTTGTGCGTGAAGGCGTACACGTCGACGCCGGCCTCGGCCCGCGGATCCGGGTGGGTGCCCGGGTCGGAGGCGATCACGGTCGGGTCGGCCAGCCACGGGGCGAGCTTGGCGGCCTTCGCGAACTTCGACGAGAACTCGCCGAAGTTGAGGTGCTGGGACTTCGTCTCGATGAGCCCGTGCGTCGCGATGTCCCAGAAGGCGGTGGAGCCGCCGTTGCCCAGGATCACCTCGTAGCCCTCGGGGAGGGAGAAGAGGTCGCGCACGCCCTGCCGCACCGCACCGACCAGGTTCTTGACCGGGGCCTGGCGGTGGGACGTACCGAGAAGAGACGTACCGGTGGCGGCCAGCGCGTCGAGCGCCTCCGTCCGCACCTTGGAAGGACCGGCGCCGAAGCGTCCGTCGGCGGGCTTGATGTCAGCGGGAATCTGGATATCGGCCACGAACCGGAGCGTAATGCCTCCCGGACACGGCCGAGCACCGTGTCCGTCGGATGAGACGCCCGCTCCGGCCCGTGGACGGCGTACGGGTACCGGCGGTCAGCCCAGATCCACCGGCAGCTCGTGCAGGTCGTTCTGGGTGACGATCGGCTTGTTCCGCAGCTCGGACGTGGGTACGGCGAGCTTCAGCTCCGGGAACCGCTCGTACAGCGCGGGCAGTGCCACGCCCGCCTCCAGCCGGGAGAGCGCCGCACCCGGACAGACGTGCGGGCCGTGGCCGAACGCGATGTGGCGGTTGGGGGAGCGGGTGACGTCGAAGTCACCGGCCGTCGGACCGTGCTGCGCCTCGTCGCGGCCTAGCGCGCCGAAGGAGACGATCAGTGCCTCGCCCTTGGGCAGGACCTTGTCGCCCACCTCGATGTCCTCGGTGGCGAACCGGATCAGTACGTGCGACGTGGGGGTGTTCCAGCGCAGGGTCTCCTCGATCACGTTCTCCCACGGCACCTGGCCGCCGAGCACCTGCTCGCGCTGCTCGGGGTGCGTCTGGAGCGCGACGACCGCGTTCACGATCAGGCTGATCGTGGTCTCGTGACCGGCCGCGATGATCAGCTGGAGGGTGTTGACGATCTCCTCGCCGGTGAGCTGGTCACCGTCCTCGGAGGCCGCGATCAGGGCGCTGGTCAGGTCGTCGCCCGGGTTCTCGCGCTTGTCGTCGACGATCTTCGTGAAGAGCTCGCCGAGGTCCGCCATCATCTGCGGGACCTCCTCCGGCGGCGTCTGCGTCGAGAAGAACTTCTCGAACAGCTCCTTCAGCCGCGGGTGGTCCGCGCTGTCCACCCCCATCAGCTCGCTGATCACGTTCATCGGCAGCGGGTAGGCGAACTCCGCCTTCAGGTCGACCGGCTCGCCCTTCGGCAGCGCGGCCAGCCGGTCCAGGCTCGCCGCGGTCAGCGCCTCGACGCCGGCCCGCAGCCGCTCCACCCGCTTCACCGTCAGCGCCTGCGCGACCAGGGTGCGCAGCCGACGGTGGTCGGCGCCGTCGACCGTCAGCATGGAGCGGCCCGGGTTGGCGAGGCCGATCAGCGGCCAGTCCATCGGTATCTCGCCGCGCTGCCAGGCGTTCCAGACGTTGATGTCCTTCACGATCCGGCTGTCGGTGAGCAGCTGCCGCGCCTCGGCGTGGTGGGTGACCGCGTAGCAGTGCACCCCGCCCGGCAGTTCCACCTCGGCGAGCGGGCCCGCGGCCCGCAGCCGGGCGCTCTCGCCGTCGAGGTCGGTGACGAAGGGGTCGAGGGCGATCCGGGTCATCTCTGGCCTCCGGTGTCGGTTCCCGCGGCGGGTCCCAGGGCGAGGGTGGGTGTGAAGGTCAACGGCAGGTTGGTCAGGCCCCGCAGCCACGGGGACGGGCGCCGGGTGAGCTGCTCGGCGGGGACGGCGAGGTCGATGTCCGGGAGCCGGTCGAGCAGTACCTCGATGCCGGTACGGGCGATGACCTCGGCGGTCTCCTGGGCCGGGAACGGGCAGCGGTGCTCGCCGTGGCCGAAGGAGAGGAACGCGTTGTTGCCGCCGGTCATCTCGGAGCCG
Organism: Streptomyces gelaticus; assembly: GCF_014649535.1. Taxonomy (GTDB): domain Bacteria; phylum Actinomycetota; class Actinomycetes; order Streptomycetales; family Streptomycetaceae; genus Streptomyces; species Streptomyces gelaticus. Next base: position 82,480 of record NZ_BMTF01000026.1, on the reverse strand, counting down.
TCGGTGCGGACCTGCGGGTCGGCGTTGGCGGCGGCGATGCCCAGCACCAGCAGGTCGCCTGCCTGGATGTGGCGGCCGCCCAGGCGGGTGTCGCGCGAGGCCCAGCGTCCCGCGATGTTCTGCGACGGGGTGTCCTCCCACAGGACCTCGTTCATGGCCTCGGCGACGCTGTGCCGGCCGCCCGACAGAGAGGCGGCGAACCGGTCGTCGGTGAGCATCAGCCGCAGCGAGTTGCCGATCCAGTCGGCGGTCGGCTGGTGGCCCGCAGCCATCATGACCATCAGGTCCTGGGCGATCTCCTCGTCGGTGAAGTGGCCGCGGTCGGCGATCATCCGCGAGGCGACGTCGTCGCCCGGTTCAGCGTGCTTGTCGGCCAGCAGCTGGAACATGGAGGACGCGAGGTGCTGCTGGCCGGCCAGTGCCCGTTCCCGGCCGTCGATCATGTCGTTGAGCGAGCCGACGAGCGCGTGGCCGACGGTGTCGCTGAAGCCGTAGATCTTGGCCAGGACGCGGGCGGGCAGCAGCATCGCGTACTCGGCGATGATCTCGGTGCCGCCGGTGGCGCAGAACTCGTCGATGAGGGCGTCGGCGAACTCCTCCGCGTACCGCTTGAGCGCGAACGGGTCGACGGCCTCCAGCGCGTCGCTGATCATCGCGGCGCGTTCGGTGTGCCGGGGGCCGACCGTGTACAGGATCGACGGCTGCTTGCGGCCGATCATCGGCAGGAGCGGCCAGTCGTCGGGGATGCGGTCCCACTGGTTCCACAGGTCGGAGTCGCGGCTGAACAGCACCGGGTCGCCGGTGACCTGGTGCAGTTCGCGGTAGCCGATCACGAGCCAGGCCGGGATGTCGCCGTCGAGGACGATCGGGGCCACGGCCCCGTGGTCGCGGCGCATCTCCCGGTAGAGCCCGGTCGGATCGGTCTGGAACCGGGGGCCGGAGAGCGGCTGGCGGCCCTGGGAGACGGGGCAGCCGGAGGGCGGGGCCGGGGGCTGGGTCACGAGGTGGGCTCCGGGGTCTTCTCCGGCGCGGTCTCCGGACGGGTGGCGGCGGACCGGGCGGCAGCCCCGCCCTGCGAAAGGGTGTGGAGGTACTCGACCAGCGTGATCAGTACGTACTTGCTGGACGAACGGTCCCGGGCGTCGCACTCCACCAGGGGAACGTCGTCCGAGAGGGCGAGTGCCTCGCGTATCTGCTGTTCGGTGTGGAGCGGGCCGCCGAAGTCGTTGCAGGCCACGATGAACGGCGTGCCGTGGTGCTCCAGCCGGTCGATCGCGTACCAGGAGTCGGCGAGCCTGCGGGTGTCGACGAGCACGACGGCGCCGAGCGTGCCGGAGAACAGCCGGTCCCACAGGAACCAGAAGCGCTCCTGGCCGGGGGCGCCGAAGAGGTACAGCACGGAGCGCTCGTCGAGCGAGATCCGGCCGAAGTCGAAGGCGACGGTCGTGGAGGTCTTCGACTGCACGCCGTCGAGGTGGTCGACGGCCTCGCCCGCGCGGGTCATGGTCTCTTCCGTGTTCAGCGGACGGATCTCGCTGACGGAGCGGACCATGGTGGTCTTGCCGACGCCGAAGCCGCCGACGACGACGATCTTCAGTCCGTTGTCGGCCGTCGCCCGCAGGGCGGCACGGTCAGAGGTTGCGGAGTCCAACGAGCACCTGTTCCAGGATCTCGGGGTCGGGGAGCCGGTCCGCGACACGGGCAGTACGGGGGTGGCGGGCGCTGATCCGTCCGGTGTCCAGCAGGTCGGACAGCATGATCCGGACGATGCTGACGGGCAGACCGAGGCCCGCCGCGATCTCCACGACTGCGGTGGGCAGTTGGCACATCCGCAGGATCGTGACGTGCTCCGACTGCATGCCGGGGGTCGGCTCGCACTCGGAGACCACCAGCGTCACCAGGTCGAACGCGTCCGAGTCGGACCGGCTACGGCCCCCGGTGAGGGTGTACAGCCGGTCCGGATCGTCGTCCCGGCCGGGGCGGCGGGGGCGGGTCATACGGCCGCGTCGGCGTCGGCGGCGCTGATCCCGGAGGCCGCGGGGGAGCGCGGCGGGGCACTGAGGTGCTCGCCGAGCTGCTCGACGAGCTCGCTCATGTTGTGGCCGATGAGGCCGACGTCGGAGTCCTCGGAGGCGACGACCGCGAGATGGGCGCCCGCGCCCGCCTCGACGATGAACAGCACTCCGCCGTAGAACTCGGCCATCGCGGACCGTACGCCGCCGCTGCCGTCACCGAACTCGACGGAGGCGCCGTGGGACAGGCTCTGGATGCCGGCCGAGATCGCGGCCAGCTGGTCGGCCTGGTCGACGGAGAGCTCGGGGGTGCGGCACAGCTTGAGGCCGTCCCTGGACAGGACGAGGGCGTGACGAGTGCCGGGGGTGCGCTCCAGGAGCCCCTCCAGCAGCCAGTTGAGCTTCTCGTCGGTGGTGGCGGTCATCGGGTGTTGCCTTCTTCCGGGTGCGGGGTATTGGGCCGGACAGCCTGGCGGAAGCTGCTGAAGCGGGCTGCCTGTTCCTTGGGGTCTGAGGTGCGGGGCCGGGGGGTCGCGGCGCCGTCGCCGTCGCCGTGGGCGTGGGCGCGGGCCTCGGCGGCGGCGAGGGTACGGCCGCGGGGGCGCTTGGGCAGCCCGCTCTCGCCGAACCGGGGGAGGTGGCCGGTGGTCTCGGCCGCGGGGGAGTCCGCGGGGGTGGAGTCCGCCGGGGCGGGGGTGGCCGGTCCGGCGGTGGCCGGGGCGTGCTGCGGGCGCCGTGCGTCGGGCGCGACCGCTGCTGTTCCCGTCCCCGCCGGCGCGGTGCCGTGGGTGGGCTCCGGCTCGGACACCGGCCGGGCCGGCTCCGGGGCCGGTACGGGGGCCCGGGTGAGGAGCTCCTGCGGGAGCATCATCAGCGCGCCCGTGCCACCGCGCGCCGACGGCCGGAAGGAGACGGTCAGACCGTGCTTGCGGGCCAGCCGGCCGACGACGGCGAGGCCGAGCCGGGTGCCGGAGAGCCCTGTCAGGTCCTGGTCGGTGGCCGACACCGCGCGCTCGGCGCGGCGCAGTTGCACATCGCTCATGACCAGGCCGCTGTCCTCCACGGTCAGGACGATGCCGGCCGGCACCTCCTCGACGTACACATGGACCTCCGCCGTGGGCGGCGAGAAGTTGGCGGCGTTGTCGAGGAGTTCGGCGAGCGCGTGCATGACGCCCTCGGCGGCGTGGCCGGCGACCGCGACATCGCTGGTCGAGTGGAGCCGCACCCGCTGGTAGCCGCTGATCCGGCCCATCGCGCCGCGCAGGATCGATTCCATCACGATCGGCTTGGCCCAGCGCCGCCCGGAGCGGGCGCCGGTCAGTACGGCGATGGAGTCGGCGAGCCGGCCCGCCTGGGCGGTGCGGTGGTCCAGGTGGAGCAGATCGCCGAGCACGTCCTCGGCGGAGTGCCGGTGCTCCATGTCACGCAGGTCGGCGAGCATGCTGGTGGCCAGGGCCTGCATCCGGCCCGCGGCGTTGGCGCAGGCGGCGACCGCGGCGGAGCGCTCGGTCTCGCTGCGGGTCGCGCGGGCCCTGAGCCGCTCGGTCTCGGCGGTGAGCCGTTCGGTCTCGGCGGCGGCCTGCGCGGTGAGCCGCGCGGTCTCGGCCTCGACAGCGGACCTGAGGCGTGCCGTCTCGGCCGCCGCCGCGGACTTGATCCGGGCGGTCTCGGCGGTGAACCGCTGGCCCTCGGCCGCCGAGGCGGACACGAGGCGGCTGATCTCACCGGTGAACCGCTGGGTCTCCGAGGCGAGCCGGGCGCGCAGACGTCCGGCGTTGGCACGGGCCTGGACGGCGACGGCCACGGCGGCGGACAGCACCACGGCGGTGGCGCCCGCCCCCCAGGCCAGCGCGGTCCGTACCGAGTCGGGGGCGGCGACGACCGCCCACAGGCACAGGGATCCGGTGACGGCCAGCGATATCAGCAGGGCCACTGCGGTCGGCCGGGATGAGGGGCTCAATGGGAGTCCTTGGAGGCGGACGGGTACGGACGGACAGAACGGACAGGCGGGATAGATCGGACAGATCGAACGGTTCAGATCGGGACAGTTCGGAACTGCCGGCGTGAATACGGCAACTGGAGCTGACAATTCCAAGACAAGTCTCGGTCACTATATGAGAATTGACGCTCTCTTTGGGAAGATCTTGTGGCGTTCTTAGTTACGTATGTGACTACGCGTCCGACGTATTCCGACGTACTGACGTATTCAGGGGAAACGGGCGGCGCCGGACGGCCCAGTGGCCCGATCAACGGCATCCTGGGCCCCATGGCCGCCCACCGGAATCCGACGGAACGCGCCGAACTCGCACAGGCCCTGCGCACCGCGGTCCGCGGGGAGGCCGACTTCGGTACCACCGCACGTGCGCTGGCGACGATGGACGCCTCCAACTACCGCCGCGTACCGCTCGGCGTCGTCTTCCCGCGCGACGCCGACGACGTGGCCGCCGCCCTCGCGGTCTGCCGCGCACACGAGGTCCCCGTGGTGCCGCGCGGCGGCGGCACCTCCATCGCGGGACAGGCCACCGGCACCGGCGTCGTGCTCGACCTCACCCGCCATCTGCGCGGGATCACCGAACTGGACCCCGGCTCCCGCACCGCCGTCGTCCAGCCGGGCGTGGTCCTGGACGAGCTGCGCGCCGCCGCCGCCCCGCACGGCCTCACCTTCGGCCCCGACCCGTCCACGCACAGCCGCTGCACGCTGGGCGGCATGATCGGCAACAACTCCTGCGGCGCGCACTCGGTCGCCTGGGGCACCACGGCCGACAACGTACGGGCCCTGACCGTGACCCGCTACGGCGGCGACACCCTGCGGCTGAGCCGGGGAACGGTCCCCGGGGCCCTGACCGGCCTCCCCGAGCTCATCCGCACCCACCTCGCTCTGCTGCGCACCGGATTCCCCGAACTCCCGCGCCGTATCTCCGGATACGCGCTGGACGCCCTCCTGCCCGAGCGCGGGACCGATCCCGCCCGGGCCTTCTGCGGCAGCGAGGGCACGCTCGGCGTGGTGACGGAGGCGACCGTACGACTGGTCGAGGCCCCGGCCGCCCGCGCCCTCGCCGTACTCGGCTACGCCGACGAGGCCGCGGCCGCCGAAGCCGCCCCCGGCCTGCTCCCGCACCATCCGCTCACCGTCGAGGGCATGGCCGCCGATCTCGTACGCGAACCGGCCGGGCTGCCGCGCGGCGGAGCCTGGCTCTTCGTCGAGACGGGCGGCGCCACCCCGGCCGAGGCGCGGGCGCACGCCGAGCGCGTCCTGCGGGCGGCCGGCGCGCTGCACGGCACGGTCGTCACCGACCCGGCCGGGCAGCGGACCCTGTGGCGCATCCGGGAGGACGCGGCAGGCACCGCGACCCGGATGCCGGACGGCACGGAGGCCTGGCCCGGCTGGGAGGACTGCGCCGTACCGCCCGCCCGCCTCGGCCCCTACCTCCGCGACTTCCGCGCCCTGCTCGCCGGACACGGGCTGCGCGGCACCCCGTACGGGCACTTCGGCGAAGGCTGCATCCACGTCCGGATCGACTTCGACCTGCTGAGCCCCGAGGGCGTGGCCCGCTTCCGCCGCTTCTCCGAGGACCTCGCGGACCTGGTCGTCGCGCACGGCGGATCACTGAGCGGCGAACACGGCGACGGCCAGGCCCGCGCCGAACTGCTCCCGCGCATGTACGGGGACGAACTGGTCGCCCTCTTCTCCCGCTACAAGGACATCTGGGACCCGGACGGCGGCATGAACCCCGGCATCCTCGCCCGCCCCGCCCGGCTCGACGAGAACCTCCGCTTCGAGGTGCTGCCGAAGCGCCCGGTGGACGTCGCGTTCGGCTACCCGCACGACGGCGGCGACTTCTCCGCGGCGGTGCGCCGCTGCGTGGGCGTCGCCAAATGCCGTACGGCCCGGCCTGCGGGCACCGGCGTGATGTGCCCGTCGTTCCGGGCGACCGGCGAGGAGGCCCACTCCACCCGGGGCCGGGCCCGGCTGCTGCACGAGATGCTCGCGGGCGGGGCGGGCGGGGCGGGCGGCGTGATCACGGACGGCTGGCGCTCGACGGAGGTACGGGACGCCCTCGATCTCTGCCTGTCCTGCAAGGGCTGCCGCAGCGACTGCCCGGTGGGCGTCGACATGGCCACGTACAAGGCCGAGTTCCTCCACCACCACTACCGGCGGCGACTGCGCCCGGCCGCGCACTACTCGATGGGCCGGCTGCCGCTGTGGCTGCGCCTGGCCGCCCCGTTCGCCCCCGCCCTCAACGCCCTGGCCCGGATGCGCCCGCTCGCCGCCCTGGCCAAGCGGCTGGCGGGGATCGCCCCGCAGCGCACGATCCCCGTCCTGGCGCGGCAGACGTTCACCCGGTGGCTCGGCCGGCACCGGGGCAAGGGGACGGCGATCCCCGCCGACGGCCACGTGGTCACCGTCTGGCCCGACACCTTCACCAACCACCTCTCGCCCGAGGTGGGGCGGGCAGCGGTCCGGGTCCTGGAGTCGGCGGGACGCCGGACGCTGCTCCCCGGCCGGCCGGTCTGCTGCGGCCTCACCTACGTATCCACGGGCCAGCTGGACAGGGCCCGCAAGGTCATGCGCCGCACCCTGGACCGGATGGGCGGCATGCTCGGCGCCCCCGTGGTCGTCCTCGAACCGAGCTGCGCCGCGACCCTCCGCACGGACCTGCCCGAACTCCTTCCCGACGACCCGAGGGCCGCCGAACTGGCGGCATCCGTAAGGACCTTGGCCCAGTACCTGGAGGAGTACGCCCCCGACTGGCGGCCACCCCGCCTGAACCGCCCGGTCACCGGCCAGACCCACTGCCACCAGCACGCGGTCCTGGGCGACGCGGCGGAACGCCGACTGCGCGAACGGGCTGGACTGACAGGTGAGTTGAGCGGCGGCTGCTGCGGCCTGGCCGGAAATTTCGGCTTCGAGAGGGGCCACTGGGACGTATCGGCGGCCTGCGCGGAGGAGAGCCTGCTGCCCTCGGTACGGGCATCGGAACCGGGAACGGCCTTCCTGGCGGACGGCTTCTCCTGCCGGACCCAGCTGGAACAACTGGGCGGCGTGCGGGCACGGCACATGGCGGAACTGCTGGCGGAGGGGCTGCCGCCGGAACCGGGTACTTCCTGCGGTTGAGGAGCTGGGCGGGGCGGCCGGAACCCGAGCTTCGGGAGCCGGGGTTCGAGCTTCGCGGAGGTCCCGTTCACTCTTTCGTGCGTACGCGGAGAGGCCCGGGTCCGGGTCTTGAGCTTCGGGTTCCGGGAGCCGGGTTCCGGGTGTCGGGATTCGAGCGGTGTTGTACAACCGGTGGGTAAATGAAGGGGGTTGGGGAAGCCTCCCCACCCTCCCCGACCCGTCACGGCCAGCAAGTATGACTAATCGTGACCGACTTGCGGCGCGAAGTCGCGGCTGTTTACGGTGCCGAACGTAACGACCCCGACGCGGTGTTAGCGCACCGGCCGGGGTCTGACCCCAAGATCGAGAGGCCGATCCCGTGGCTGTTTCAAACCTTAGCCCTGCCCCGCGCGCGTCCGCATCCTCGCGCTCCCACCCGACGGCGAGGCCCGGTTACGGCAAGCGATCAGTTCCGGATCAACGCCCGCACCGCGAGGGCGACTTCGCGCTGTTACCCGAACGTGAGCGGCACATCGCGGGCTTCGTCGACGCGCTGCCCGACGGTGCGGCGATGGACATCAAGTCGCTGGCCAGGAGCCAGCCGCTGTACGGGCAGATGGCCGTCGGCAGCGCTCTGCGGGCCCTGGGCGTGGCCGGTCATCTGCGCCACGTCCGGTGCCTGAGCGGTGAGGGCGGCCAAGTCCGCTGGGTCACCCGCACCTTCTGGTCCCGGTGCGCCCGTGACAACGAGTGGTGGGACACCTTCCTCACCGCCGAGGAGCGCCGCTCCGCACCGGCGGAGGCCGCAGTGCCTGCCGCGCCCGGGGTGGGCGCCCCGGCCGAAACGTCCGTACCGGCACCTGCACTCGCACCCGCGCCCGCGTCCCTGCACGTACCGGCGCAACCGCCCGTCACGACAGTGCCGCAGCAGCGCACCGCAGAGCCGGAGGCGGAGCCTGGGGCGCGGCCGGAGGCGGGGCCGGGGCCGGTCGCGGACCGGCAGCCCTCTCCCGCCTTCCTCGCCCTGGCCCGCCTCGGTCGCACCGAACCCCGCCTGGCCCTCTCGGCAGCGGACTGTGCGGCACTGGAGCAGGCGGCCGCCGAGTGGCTCACGCGCGGGGTGGACACCGACTACCTGACGCGCGCCCTCACCGCCGGTCTTCCCGCGTCCGTCGACTCGCCCTTCGGCCTTGTCCGCCGCCGCCTCCGCGACAAGCTCCCGCCCCGCCTGCCCGCCGCAGCCCCGTCCGTGCCGGGAACTCCCGTACGCCGCCTGATGGTCGAGTGCACCGAATGTGGCGTCCCGGGAAGGCCCGAAGCGTTCCGCGACGGCCTGTGCAGGCCCTGCCGCCAACCCGACCCCGACCCGGAGGTATGACAACGGCCCTCGCCGCGCGGCGAGGGCCGGTGACTCAGGGGTCGGTTGGTCAGCGGGTCACCCGTGGTGCTTGGCGAACTCCACGAGGCCGGTGAACCCGTCATGGGTCAGGGTCAGGTGCGGGCCGTTCGGGTTCTTGCTGTCACAGACCAGGAACTCACCGGTCGTGCGCGCGTGGTCGGGCGCCCACTCGATGCACTGCCCTTCACCGCCGCTTGTGAACGAGCTACCCGCGAAGTACGGAGCTAGAGAGCCGGGGTGAGGAGTCCCTTGTCCAGGGCCTGGTGCAGGATGGGGAGGATCTCCTCGGGCTTGAGGTCGACGGCGTCGAGGGCTTCGTGGGTCAAGGGGACCTCTTCGAGCAGGTACTCGCCGCGGCCTTCCTGGCTGAACTCGGGGCCGGTGCGGTCCTCGAACGACCAAGTGCTGATCGGCACGAGGTAGAAGTGCTGGCGGTCCTCGTCGTCCTCTAGGACGTGCAGCAGACGCAGGTGCTCGACCTCGCCGGCGATCTCCTCCTTGATCTCGCGGCGCAGGGCGTCCTCGTGGGTGACGTCGGACGTCTCGACCTTGCCGCCCGGGGTGACCCAGTAGACGGGGACGCCCGGCCTGATGCGCTTGATCAGCAGGAGGGTGTGGGATGGGGTGGTGAGGATGGCGCGGACGCGTTCGGTCACGGGGTGCTTCCTTCGGTGCTTGTCGGGTCAGTGGAGGTGCCAGCCACCGTCAACGTGCAACGACTGGCCGGTGATGAACGATGCGGAGGGCGCGGCGAGGAACGCCACCGCGGCGGCGACGTCCTCGGGGCGGCCTCGCCGGGGTACGCACTGGCGGCGGACCTGGTCATGGGGGGCGGTGCGGTGCTGGTCGTTGGACACGTCCTGGGTGCCGACCTGGATGGCTCCGGGTAGGACGGTGTTCACGCAGATGCCGTCGGGGCCGAGTTCGCGGGCGAGGGAGCGCGTGAAGCCGAGCAGTCCGGCCTTGGCGGTGCTGTAAGCAGTGAGGCCACGGCGTCCGACGCGGGCGTTGACGCTGCCGATGTTGATGACACGCCCCCACTGGTTGCGGATCATGCCGGGCGTGACCGCCTGACTGACCCGGTAGTGGATGGTCAGGTTGACATCAAGGGCCTGCGCCCACTGGGCCTCGCCGGTGTCCTTCCATTCGACACGAGGGTAGGCCCCGGCGTTGTTGACGAGGATGTCGATGCTGCCGAGCTCGGCGCGTACCTGATCCTCCAGCCGGGCGACGGCGTTCGGGTCCGTCAGGTCCGCGTTGATCTCGATGGCCGTGCGGCCGCCGCGGCGGACGCCATTGATCACGTGGCGCGCGTCGTCGAGCTGCGCGAGGTGGTTGACCGCGACGGAGGCACCGGCCGCACCCAGCGCGCGGCTGATCGCGGCACCGATGCCGGTCGCACCGCCGGTCACGAGGGCCACCCGGCCCCGGAGGGGCTGCGCCAGGATGGGGAGTTCAAGGACGGACAGGGTCATCGTCGGCCCCTTTCGGCGGTGATTGTGGTTCGGGCGAAGTCTTCGAGTGTGGTTGCGGGGGACTGGGACTCGGCGAGCTTGGCCAGGATGAGGAGCAGGGCGCCGTCGGAGAGGGTGGCCGGGGCGAAGACGCCGAGTATGCGCGCGGCGAGGAAGCCGCGGATCCGGCGGAGAAATTGGTCGGGCTCGATTCCGGCGGTGGCGGCCAGATCGACGTGGATGCGCTCAACGAGGCGGTGGACAGCGGCGTGGCGGCCGGCCCCGACGTCCCAGGTGTAGGTGACCTCCAGCCATCGGGTGGTCATGGAGAGGGCGTGCTGCTCGATGCGGGGAGTGGCCACCGGTCGCAGGGCGAGCCGCAGCGTACGGGCGTAGACCTCGGGCTGGATGACCGGGACGAGCCATCCGCCCATGGAGAGCAAGTACCACAGCAAGGTGGCGATCTCGCCGGCCAGCGTGTTGCGCCCGGCGTACTCGAAGTCCAGCCAGCACAAGGGGTCGGCGATGTTTGGTTCCGTGGGATCTCCCTGCGTGACGGCCGTGACCCACCTGCCGTCCCCCGCAAGGAGTTCCCGGGCGTCCCTCATGATTTCTGGAAGGTCCAGCCGTACCACCACGCCGTTGACCACGATCTCGTACGCGGCCAGCTCGCGCACAGAGATGACGTGGCCTCTTCCGAGAGAGACCATTGGGGGATTGCGGAGGTACCAGCTCCCGATCCGTCCGCCGGGCCGGATGCGGTCCTGGTAGAGGGCTGGGACGCAGGAGGACAAGGGGCTCCGGCAACCCGTGGCCGCAGCGGCGGCCTGGAGGTCGTCACAGACGGCGTCGATCAAAGCGATCACTCGGCCGGTTTGCGCCGGGTCGAGGTCCGCGAGACCGATCACGTCACCGAGGAGCAGCGAGCATCCGCCGCCATCGCCGAAGACGTCCTCGTACACCACCTCGTGGGCTGCTGCGTCGACGCCGAGGAGACGCGGCACTCGCAGGTACGGAGCGACCGCTTCCCACCCACGCACCTCGGCATCGACCGTGCCCGATCGGAGCGTCTTGCGGAACACGCTGCCTGCCGCGCTCATACGTCTGCCGGGGGAGAGGAGAGGGTGCTCAACCAGTGCCCCAGCACCGTGTGGGCGAGCGCCTCGGCCTTTGCCGGATCGGTGCGGGCCCCGCGCCGCGTGTCGTCATGGTTGCCCGGCTCACGCTGGAGAAACAGCGCCAAGGCATCGTCGTCCGAAGGGCACTCCGCGCCCTCGAACCGCAGCATGATCTTCGCGAGGAGCGCGGTCACCTTGAACAACGACCGCAGGTCGGGGGCACCCCGGAGGAGCTGACGCCGGATCTCGACGGCCGCCTGCACGCCGGCCTTCACACTCGCTTCCACGTCATGCGCGACGCCGGGGGCGGGAAGGTCGAGGTCGGCGCTGCACCACAGCGGGGTCAGCGACCCGGTACCGATGAGCGTGAGGACGTGCAGGAGCCGCGAGGTGACGGCACCGGTCCGGCATTCGTCCCGGCTGAGCACCGTCAGGCCCAGTTTCACCCCGCCGAGATCCTCCTCCAGGCCGGCGAGGATCTTCCGGAAGGCAGGCAGGTTGCCGTGTTCGGCGATTGCGAACACATCGAGGTCGCTCCAGCCGTGCTGGTACTTGCCGCGGGCACCGCTGCCGGTGACCACGAGCAGGTCGATCAGGCCGGGTTCCTGGCCGATGCGGTCCAGCAAGGAGGACAGGTACGCCTCAAGCCGGACGGGCAGGCCGAGTGAGTTGACCGGCGCGGTGACGGGGCGGCGAAGCAGCCAGCGCTGGGCGAGCGCGATGCGGTCGAGGCGGCGTTCGAGCGCCAGGCGTGTTCCGTCGTTGTCGATGACGTCAGTCGCCAGATCGATGATCCGGGCAGCTCCGCGCCCTTCCTTCACCTTGTCGCGTTCGACGACGTCATCCGGCCCGGCGGTTCCGCGTTCGCGCCGCACGCGCTGCGTAGTGTCCACGTACAGGATGCGGAGCTGGTTGCCCAGCATCCGGCGCAGCTCGGCCGTCGACTCGAAATCGTGCAGAGACTCGATGGTGACCCGGTCAAGGAAATGGTGTGCCGCGCAGTACCGGTCGAGGCCGTCCACGATCAACTCCGCCTGGACGACCGGCGCGAGCGCGTACGGGTCGGCGATGCCTGCGTGCAGGGCGGACTCGGCCAGCAGGTGGCCGATCTTGAGCCGACCGAACCCGTGCCGCAGACGCAGGTACTCGCCGGCCGTGCTCTTCCCGCTCTCGGACAGACCACCCAGCGCGATGACGTGGACCCCGGGCAGCGCGCGGGCGGGAAGGAACGGGTGTGCGCCGTGGAGACTCCGCCGGATGGCGTCCTGCACCGCGACCACCCGGCGGTCTCCGACGACGATCCTCACACGGAAGCGATCCTCGTCGACCAGGCGGTTGATGTGGGCGTGAAGGTGCCCCTGGTAGGTGACATAGGGCGGGGTGACGCTCGTCTCGTGCGAGAGACTGCGCTGCGCGCCGATCACCGGGTCCGGGTCGTGAATGAGTACGACGCCGTCCTCAGCAGCCTCGACGGCGGCGATGTCGTCCTGGAAAGGCGACAACAGTTCTCGTACCCGATCGGCCGCGTGGGCTACGTCGAGCCGTTCGCGCACCCCGACGGTCCCCGCGAGCGAGGCTTCCAGCATCGGAATGCCCCGGTCCAGGAATCGGACCTGCGCCGTGACCTTCTGCTTCGCCCTGGTGATGTACGAGCTGGCAAGGACGTCGGCGACCTCTTCGATCGGGCCCTTCTCGAACCACCAGATACCCATGCCCTCTTTCTTGATGCGGGCCCAGCGAGGGTCGAACTCGTCCAGGGCGCCGCCACTTTGCGCCTGCGACCCGAGCCGACGGGCGAGAATTCCGATCTGCTTGGTCTTCCCGACGTTGTCCGCACCGCTGAAAGCGATCGTCGCCTCCGAGGGGACGTGCTGCGGCTGTTCCATGACCTCTTCCTCCACTTCCGCGGAAGGCCGAACACCGAGGGGAGGGCATCGGCCGTACGTGAGTTTCTTTGGTTGGTCAGGGGATGAGCTGGATGTTGTCGGCGGCCGTCGTCCACTCGATCCCGGATGCGGGACGGATGTGGGCGACCCTGACGGTGCGCCCGTTTGTCTCCTCATGGACGATCGCGGTGAGCTGGCCCTCGCCCCGGCTCGCAACGTCCCGCACCCTCTTGTGGAGCCACGGGTGCTCGTCCTCGTGGAAGAAGGACCCGACGCCGCTCACCGGGGGTTCTCCTCGTCGGCCGCGACGTTGTTCTCAGCCCGTGCGAGGAACCTCTCGAAGCCCTCGGCGGCGCGGGCCACAAGGTCCGGACTCGGGACGCCGTACTCCGGCTGCTCGTCCGGGTCGCGGGGGAGGGACGTGGGCATCGCGCGCTCCTGCGGGTCAAGTTGGTACAACGGGCCGCACATTGCGAACGGACGGGACGCGACGCGGCCCGCTGCCTCGGGGGAGCCGTCCGGAGGGTCCTTCAACCTCCGGGGGCGTGTGACCAGTCAATGAGGAAACTCGCTCGTGGGACCATCTGCGACGCGATATGCGCATACGGCTATGCGCAATGCGGGTACGGGTACGTGCCTGATGGGGTTGAAACCCATGATGAGGGGGGACGTTGAGCATTTCGCCCAAGGCCAGGGAAGCGTCCCGGGCGAGGGACTATGGCAAGGTCATCGAGCTGGTGCGCACGGATGCGCGCATGACGCAGACCCAGTTAGGTCAGGCGTGCGGACTGTCTCAGTCGGCGATCTCGCGCCTGGAGAAACGTGGAGTGCGCTCGTACGCGACGGATGTGCTGACGGCGGTGGCCGCACACCTGAGTATCCCGAGGTCGCTGCTGGGTCTCGCGGAATCAGCACGAGATGGGTTCGAGCACGTGGAACGACGCAACTTTCTTGGCGGGGCGGTCGCCGTAGTTGTCGCCCCTGCTCTCTCCGTCTTCCCCGACCCCGGTGGCGAAGCATCCGGTCAAGCCGCCACCTTGAGACTCGGGACGGCGTCGTACCGGCGCCTGGACGCGTCGACCCCGTCCCGCGAGCTTGCCGAAGCCGTTCGCTCGCATCTCCGGCTCGTCGAGAGCCTCGCCGGGGCGGCGCCGGACGACAGGCACCGGGCCCGCCTGGCGGCGGTCAGAAGCGAGGCGGCGAGTCTGCTGGGCTGGCTCTCCTGGGACATGGGCGATCACGGCTCGGCGCGGAACCGGTACGGCTTGGCGATCACGGCCGCACGAGCCGCCGGTCACCCGCTGCTGGCCGCGTACCAGGCCGGGAGCCTCGCCCAGTTCGAGGCCGACGCGGGCAACGGCGTCCAAGCCCTGAATCTGACCCGCAGGGCCCGCAGGCTCCTCGATGAACGCAGTCCGGCCGTGGCGGACGTGTGGCTCACGTCGGTGGAGGCGCTGGCCCATGCGGCGGCGGGGAACGAACGCGAGGCCGACCGTGCGCTGACCACGAGCCGGTCCCTGGCCCAGAAGCTTGAGTCTGCGGAACAGCCCCCGTGGCCATGGGTTTTCACGTTCAACGAGGCGAAGGTCGCGGCGGCCCGGGTCACCTGCGGTGCCCGGCTGGGACTTCCGGGCTGGGTACTCAACGCCGACACGGAAGCGCTCGCCACCGGTCATGCGAAGCAGCGGGCCTTGCTCGTCCTCGACATCGCGGCCGGGCACCTGGCGGCGGGCCGCGTGGAAGCCGCGTTTGCTCAGGCGACCCGTGCACTGGGGACTGGTCTCCAGTACCGTTCCGGGCGGATCGTGGACCGGGCCCGAGCGGTCAGGCGCGCCTACCGCACCGGGTCGCCGCCCAAGGTCGTCCGGGAATTCGACGAGCGTCTTCACGACGTCTACCTGTAGCTGAAGGAGGGCAAGCAATGCGTGTGGGAGTCACTGGTCACCGCGGACTGAACGCCGATGTGGAACGGCGCGTCCGCGAACTCCTGGAGGTCACCGTCAAGTCCTACGACGCTGACGAACTGGTCGGCGTCTCCTGCATCGCGGACGGACCCGACGCGTGGTTCGCCGAGTACGTCCTCGCGCACGGCGGACGCTTGGAAGTCGTCGTGCCGGCCGACGGATATCGGGAGAGCCTCCCCGGAGAACACTGGCCGGTGTACGACAGGCTGATGAGCCACGCGGCCGAGGTCCACCAGACCGGCATGACGGACTCCAACTCGGCCGCACACATGGCGGGCAGCGAGATCCTCGTCGGCCTGGCGGACGATCTGCTGGCCGTGTGGGACGGGAAGCCTGCTTGGGGCTTCGGCGGCACCGCCGACGTGGTGAGCTACGCGGAGCGCACGGGCGTGCCGGTACGCATCCTGTGGCCCGAGGGTGCGAGCCGCTAAATCTGTACTTCGCCGGACGGGGCCGTTACTTGGGACCGCCTCATGGTGTGGGTGACGCGTCACTCCGGCGGCTGGCTGTACCGCTCCACCAAAGCCTCGCCCTGGCCCATCTCGGCCGTACCGAACCCCGTCTGGTCCTCTCGGCGGCGGACTGCGCGGCGCTGGAGCAGGCGGCTGCCGAGTCGTCCCAGCCGCCAGCGGCTTGAGACCCCTGCGGAGGTGCTCCGTTGACCGCCGTGGACGCTCCACGGGAGCTTCCCCCGGTCGTGTCGCTGTCGGATGCCCAGCAGCGCGGCGTGCGCTGTGTGTTCTGCGGCGTCCCCCTGTCCGCCGAGACTGCCGTCGACCTCGGCCCCAGAGCGATCGGCGTGTTCGAATCCACCGTTCACTGGTTCCCCCGTTCCTGTCGGAAGGACATGCCGATGTGATCCCCCTGACGAAGACCGTCCGCCCGAGCGGCGACGCCGCGTACCGCGCGCTCCTCGGCCATACCTGCGTGCACTGCCTGCCGGTGCGCGCCGTGTCCGGCCGCGGTTCGCCTCAACCGCGTGTGGCGGGCGGCCCGCCGATGATGTGCGGCCGCTGCCAACAGCCCATGACTCCCAGGGAGTCGAAGACGTACGACTGTGCGTCGGCGCATGCAGACCGACAGGGAATGTGAGGCATCGCGGTCTCCCCCTCAAGTTGATCGTGATCAGCCGAATAGCTGGGAACCGAGCGGGTGTTGCCGGTCGAAGCCGGGGAGGATCAGGAATGTCGCGCTGGCGGTCGTGGTGGTGAAGGGCAGCAGTGCGTCGGAGGCCTCCATGTGGGTGAGGGTGGCGGTGAAGGTCCGCAGGTCGTTCTGGAAGCTGATGAAGAGCAGGCCGGGGGCGGGCTCCTCGGTGCTGTAGGAGCGGCGGAGCATGAGGCCGACCCCGACCACGGTGGCGTGCGCTCTGCGCGCGTGGGCGTCCGCGGGGACGAGATAGCGCCCGTCCGGTGTCTTGGCTCCGAGTTCCGGGCCCGAGGCGGCGGTGCCGCCGGAGAGGGGGACGCCGCTGGCCCGGCGCCGCCCGAAGACCGCTTCCTGTTCGGCCACGGACAGGGCGGCGAACCGCGGCAGGTCGAGTTCCATGCGCCGCAGCACGGCAAGGGTGCCGCCGGCGACTGCGGGGGGCCCCGCCAGCCACAGGTCGCGTTGTTGTTCGGCGGTCGTGTGCGGGCCCACGATGCCGTCGATGAAACCGAGCGGGTTGCGTGGCGCGGTGAGGCCGTTGCCGACGGACACGTTCGTACCGCGGCGTGCGGACTGGCGCCAGCGTTCGCGGACGCGGTCACCGGCCTGGTCCAGAAGCGCGGCGGCGACGACCGGTAGGAGCAGCGCGTCGCCGGCGCAGATCTGTATCAGCAGGTCACCGCCGCGTGCTTGCGGGGCGATCCGCTCGCGGGAGAATCGCGGGAGGTCGGCCGCGCCGGGCAGCGAGGCACCAGCCGTGCGCACCAGCCGGGGGCCCACGCCGACGGTCACGGTGAGGTCGCCCGGCGGCAGGCCCAGCAGCCGCGTGTCGGTCCCCGCCGTGAGTGTGCGGATGGCCTGGCCGAGTTCGGCCAGTAACGGGCCGGGAGCCACGGTGGCACCGAGGTCGGCCACCACGGCGAGCAGGTTGGGCTGGGCCGACCGGGGGAGCGTGATGCCTGCCTGATGGCGGCCCGTCGCCGGAACCGGCATGGGCGTGGCCCCTGGGGCAGGGGCGTGCCGGCCCGGCCGGGCGGAGTCCGATGTGCACCCGGCGGTCAGACCGGCGGCCATCATGGCGCCGGCGACTTCGAGGAACGTGCGGCGTGACGGGTGATGATCGGCTCGGCGCATGGGGGCAGAGTGCCACACCCGAATCGCGCGTACCGGTCAACCCTGCCATTCTGGCGCGGAATTGGGCGGCATGCCAGACTGGGATCATGCCTCGATTAGCTCTTCGCGTGTTGGCGGCGGTAGTGGGCGCGCTGACACTGGTGACCGGCTGCGGCGACGATGGCGAATCGGGCAAGGGCCGGCGTCCGGCCGGTGCGCATGTGACGATCCGAGTGCCTGCCGATGCCCCGACGATCTCGGATGCGGTGTCCTTGGCTCGGCCAGGTGACCTGGTGCTGGTCGCGCCGGGCGTGTACCACGAGTCGGTGAAGATCGACACGGCGCGCGTCACTCTTCGCGGTTCGTCCCGGGACAAGGTCGTCATCGACGGGCGGTTGCAGCAGCCGAACGGCGTCGTCGTGTCGGCGCCCGGGGTGGCCGTGGAGAACCTGACCGTGGAGAACAACACGCAGAACGGGGTCCTGGTCACCGGCTCCGCGAAGGCGGTCGCCGGCCTGCCGGGGGGAAGCGGCGGCTACGACACCGGCGACGAGCCCGTCACCTTCCTGAAGTCGTTCCTGGTCTCCCACGTGACCGCGACCCGCAACGGTCTGTACGGCATCTACGCGTTCTCCGCCCAGAACGGCGTCATCGAGCACTCGTACGCGTCGGGCAGCGCCGACTCGGGGATCTATGTCGGCCAGTGCAAGCCCTGCAACATCGTGGTGCGGGACAACGTCGCCGAACTCAACGCGGTCGGTTACGAAGGCACCAACGCCAGCGAGGACATGTACGTGGTCGGCAACCGCCTGGTCGGCAACCGGGTCGGACTCACCACCAACTCCAACCACCAGGAGAAACTGCTTCCGCAGAAGGGCTCCGTCATCGCGGGCAATCTGATCGCCGTCAACCAGCAGACGGCCACCCCGGAGCAGGCCGACGGCGGGTGGGGCATCGGCGCCGGCATCGACGGCGGCAGCGACAACCGGTTCATCCGCAACCGCATCGCCGGCAACCGCAACGCCGGGCTGGTGATCACCGCGACCGCCGACATACCTCCGGTCGGCAACCAGATCGTGGACAACACGTTCACCGGCAACGGCGTCGACGTCGGCTGGACGTTCCCCACCGCCACGCGGGGACGGGGCAACTGCCTGCGGGACAACGATCTGCGCACCACCGTGCCCGCCCGGCTCGCGACGACTGCGGCCTGCCCGCTTCCGGCCGGGTCGTCCTCGTCGGCCGGCACGTGGGCGGCGCCGACTGCGCCCGGTGGCATCCCGTTCACCGAGGTCGCGGCGCCTGCTCCGCAGCCGCAGTTCCCCGACGCCGCCACCGCGGGCGCCACCGCTGTCCCGCCCGTCCCGGCCCTGCCGAAGACGGAGGGCATCCGGCTGCCGTCGGCGTCCCTGCTCGCCGCGAACGCGCGGGTGCAGACGTCCTGAACGGCGGCTACCGGGTCGGGGTGGTTCCGGGTACCGGCTTGACCGGAACGTACTTGTGGGTGTCGAAATCGATGACCACGGGCTCCGGCTGCGAAGCCACGCTGACGCGGACCCGGTACATGGTGCCGTCGGAGCCGATCCAGTAGCGCACGTTGCCCGCCGTACCGGAGCGGTCGGGGGAGGACGGCCCGGTCATGACGTCCACCCGGCGCCCGTCCACCAACTCCCGCCCCCACCAGGCGGCGCCGTTCTGCGGCAGCAGTTCGGCGTTGTCCGGCCGGTCGCCGCCGAGACCGAGCGCGATGGACAGGGAGGTGTCCAGCGCGCTGCCGGTCGACAGCAGCGGACGGTCGAACCAGCCCGAACGGGGCGGCGACGCGGGTGCGTGCGCCGGGGCGTCCGTCATCGGGCGGACGTGCACCGAGGTGGGCGTCCACCGGATCAGCCCGTCGCTGGACTTGTTGCGCGCGGTGCCGTGCACCACGCCGTAACCGACCTTGCGCCGGTAGTCGACGGACCCGGTGACGGTCAGCCCGCCGGCGGTGCCCGGCACGGTGATCGTCACCGCGCGGCCCTGTGCCTGGTAGTTACGGAATCGCGTGATCGCCAGCCGGCTCGCCTCATCCGTCGTCAGCGGGCGCGGACCGTCGGCGCCGGAGCCGCCGTCGGCGACCAGGAACGCGGCCACCGCGGCCACCACGACGGCCGCGATGCCGATGACGGCCGCGGCCCGGCGCGACCGTGGCCATCGGCGCCGGTCAGCCGGACGGCCCGGTGGGGCTTGCCGGATTCTCGCGCTCCGCACGCGGTTCGACGCTGACACTCTCCGATTCATCCTTTCGATCACCACACCGTCCGGCGGCCGCGGGCTCGCGGCGGCACTCGGCAGTCCGGTGGCAGACCACGCCGAGGCCGGCCCTCGTGGGGCCGGCCGAGACGTGATCTGCCCGTCCGCACCGTCCGGATCGTGGACGGGCAGATCACCGTTGTGCGGTTCGTTCAGTGTTGCCGGGCGCGACGATTCCGGGTCACGAACGCGATGACCAGGCCCGCACCCACCAGCAGACCGACCATGCCGATCATCTCCGCCAGCCCGGGCGTACCGGTGCTCGCCAGCGAACCCCCGCCTCCACCGGCCGGGGCCGGGTGGTTGGCAGGCGGCGTGGAGGCCGCGGGCGGCTTCGGAGTCGGAGTCGGAGTCGGTGTCGGTGTGGGAGTCGGAGTCGGGGTCGGGGTTTCCTTCGGGATGTACACCCCGGCGTCGATCGTGTGATCGACCCCGCCCGGCTTGTCCGGCGCCGTGACAGGCGCGTAGCCGTTGCACAACGATCCGCTGGTCGGCGGAGTCACATTGGAGTCGTGCGCACGGTTGGCACCGGCCCGCGGGAGTGTGAACCTCAACTCGCTCGCCGGGGGCTGCTCGGGCACCTGGCTGGTGTCCGCGGTGCACACGTCGAACTGCACCGTGTACTTCGCCCCCGGCGTGAGTTCGTACTCGGCGCCGACACCACCGAAGTAGTACTCGCCGGCGGCATTGGTTTTGGTCGTGGCGACCTGTTTGCCGTCCGCGTCCAGCAGGTTGATCGTCGCCCCCGGCAGCAGTACGTGCCCCGGGTCCTGGATCCCGTTGTGGTCGCCGTCGAACCACACGACGTTGCCGATCTGGATCGGCGCGTTCGCCGCCGCGTACGCGATGTCACCGAGCCCGCCGGCCTTGCCGAACCCGCCCTGGTCCCCGCTGACGAACTGGAACCCGTTGGCGGTCGGGTTGTTGCCCGGACCCTCACCGGTCGAGATGTCGTGGTACCCGGTTCCCGAGGTCGCGACGTTGACGACCGGGTCGAACTCCGTGCTGACGACCCACTGCTGCTGCGGGATGTAGGCCACCGACCCCAGCGCGGTCTCCTGGTGCGCGCCGGCGAAGGAGTCGCCCGGGAAGTACTCGACGACATCGGCGGGCTGGCCGCCACTGTTGGCGGGGGTGGCGTGGTTGGGGCAGCTCCCGGTGCCTTCCCACTGGTATTCACCGGTGGGAGTGGCGCAGACCATGGTGATGTCACCACCGGACATGCCCATTTCCGCAGTGTCCCCCGGGCGGGGGCCCAGCCCTCCCCAACCGAGCACGTCCATGAACCGGTCGCGGAATCCCAGGATCATCGAGCCGTCGCGGGCGAAGGCGAGGGAGGCCAGCTCCGGCTGCGGATCGATGAAGACGTTGCCCGACTTCCGGTCGTCCCACGTGTCCAGGCTGGTGTTCCACGGGTTCCAGTGGGTGGCCTTGTCGCCGGAACCGAAGACGCTGCCGCGTTTGTCCGTGAGCGAGTGGCTCAGCACCGTGGTGAACCGCTTGCCGTCGTAGGTGGCGACGAAGGCCTTCAGGTCCGCGCGCTGCTGCGTGCTCTCCGCGCTGCACACGCCGCCGACGTACAGCGTGTTGTTGTGGGTCTGGAGACCGAACGGCCGCCAGTCGTCGGGGCTCGCGCACCCCGGGTCCGGGATCGGGACCGTCGACTTGGGCGCCGCGGCGGTGGCCCCTGTCGCGTCGAAGCTCACCAGGCTGCGGGTCCGCAGGTTCACCGCGTACAGCGTGGAGCCGTCCTCCGACAGGGCCAGGCCACCGATGCTCTCCTTGCCCGGCGCATTGGTGAACCCGGCATCCTTGATCATGTTGGCGGTGTCGTGCTGCGTCACCGCGGCGCCCGGCACCTGCGCGAACAGCTTCGGCGCACCCGAGCCGTTGACCGGCACCGTGTAGATCGCGCCCCCGCCCTGCGGCCCGTACGGGGCGTACCGGCGGGCGAACGCGCTCTGGAACAGCCGGGTCCGGTCCTTGTCGTACGCCAACCCGAACGTCGTGCCCACCTGGTCCTGCGTGGCCAGCGTGGTCGGGCACGCCACATCGGTGGGACACGTGCCCCGGGTCTTCGTCCCGAACGCCACCAGCGCCCGGTTGTCCTTCCCGTTGGGGCCGTTGTGGACCGGCACGAAGTACCGCGAGTCCGGCAGCGCGTAGTCGGCCGGATCCCACACCCCCGTCACCACCGAGGCGTTCTTTCCCTCCGACACATCCACGAACGACGTGAAGCTGTCGAAGTGGTTCTCCGCCGTCGATGCGGGCGCCGCCCGCAGATAGCCGTTGTACGGCGCCGGGATGCTGACGTCGACGCGGTACCGGCCGCCGCTCAGCACGGTCGACTGCGACACCACGACCTTTCCGGTGGCATCCGTGACGCCGGTGACTTCGTGCCCGGCGGGGTCGGAGATCTTCACCTTCATGCCCCGCTGCGGCACGTCCATCGTCGCGTTGACCACGCCGGTGCCGAAGAAGTCGCGCAGCACCTCAACCGTCAGCGTGCCGTCGGTGGTTGAAGCGGCGGCCGGTCCGGCCGTCGCTCCCACGGCGCCGCCTGCCAGTAAAAGAACAGATAACGCGATGCGCGCCGGCGGCTCCGCAAGCCTCCAGGCCAACCGGCGCGAGTCTCTGCCGAGTCGTTTCATGGCATCACACTCCACACTTCTCTTGTCGTGAAATCGAAGCACCCGCTTCTCGCTGCACATCCCCTTCGTGACCCCGGGCGCGGACGCCGGTCGCGAACGTCACGGAAGGAAAAAGGGCCCACTGCTATTGCGTGGACCGCTTTGTGGTGATCGCTGTGGGGGAGTTGTAAGCGCCGCAGGCCAGGAAAAGCAAACGCGCGTTCACGACCTCGGGCAGGGCTGCCCTGGGTTGCGTGTTTCTGCAGCTCGATCACGGTGCCTTCGCCCCCACCCCTGACCTTGCCGACCGCTGTCGCGAGCAGCGCGCGACAGCCTATCCGCTGGGGTCTCGCCGTCACCAGCAGAACCCCTCCCATTCATCGGGATCAGCGATAATCTCCGAGCGCTCGGAGAATGGCGATCGGACGAATGTGCGACCGGTGAACTGATGGTCGAATCCACGTCGATCGTGCAGCACGCGAACCGGACCGGTCACCCTCCCTGCGCAAGATCCCCGGCCGCTGGTGGTGCGATGCCCTGTCGCACGATCTCGTGGGCGAGGGCGGCGAGCACGGGCAGTTCCGGATGGCCGGGGGCGTCCCGCCGGGCCAGCAGTACGGGTACGGAGGGTGCGTCGACGAGCGGGCGGTAGGCGACGCCGGAGTGCGGATGCATGCCGGCGGTGGACGCGGCGGAGACCCCGACGCCGCGGCCGGCCGCGATGGCGGTCAGCCAGTCGTCGGTGTTGGCGACGGTGAGCGTGGCGGCGGGCCGGCCGTCCGGTGGCCACAGGTCGACGGTCGTGGTGCCCGAGACGGTGTTGAGGACGACGGTCTCGTCCGCCAGGTCGGCGAGCCGGAGCGTGGCGCGGCCCGCGAGCGGCCCGTCCGCCGCCACCGCCGCCACCCGCTCCTCTTCGAACAGCACCTCGGTGACGAGGCCGGGCGCCTCGACGGGCCCGCGCAGCAGCGCGGCATCGACCTCGCCGCGGGTGAGTCCGGCGGTGCGGTCGTCGATCCGCAGCAGTTCGAGCGGGGTCCGGGGATACAGCTCCTGCCAGCGGCGCAGCAGCGGCGTGGTGTACGGGCCGAACGCGGACCAGGCGTGCCCGAGCCGCAGCGGCCAGTGACGCAGTCCGCCGGAGTCGAGCGCCTCGTCGAAGGCGGCGACCGCGGCGGCGGCCTTGTCGCGGAAGACGACGCCTTCGGGGGTGAGGGCGAGATGGTGGGTGGACCGGTCGACGAGCCGGACGCCGAGGTGCTGTTCCAGGGCGGCGAGGGTGCGGGAGACCGCGGGCTGGGTGAGGCGGAGGCGGGCGGCGGCACGGGTGACGTTGCCCTCGTCGGCCACGGCGAGGAAGGCGCGCAGATGCCGCACTTCGATACCGCGACCAGCGCTTTCCCCGGATCGCCCGATGCTCATGCGCGGGGAGCATAACCGGAGCGCGATCGACATTTCACATGGCACGCGGAGGTACCTACCGTAAGGGGACGTACCGCACGAGCGCAGTGCAGTATTTTCAATCGAATGGTTCATTGGGTTGAACTATCGGATTCGGGAGGAACACCGCAGGTGGACGACCAGCGCAGTGCAGCAGGGGCCGCTGTGGCCGTGGAGCGGGCCGCGGCCGTCGCCGTACCAGAGGCGGCCTCCGCCCTGGGCCCCGCGGTCCCCAGGAGCCGGGGCACGGCGCTCGCACCGGTCGCGCTGGTGGTCGCGGGCGGCCTCTCCCTCCAGTTCGGCTCCGCCGTCGCGGTCCTGCTGATGCCGAGGGCCGGAGCGCTCGGCGTCGTCACCCTGCGCCTGGCCGTGGCCGCGCTCGTCATGCTGGTCGTCTGCCGCCCGAAGCTGCGCGGCTACCGGCGCGCCGACTGGGGCACGGTCCTCGCCTTCGGGCTGGCCATGGGCGGCATGAACACGCTCTTCTACCAGGCGGCCGACCGCATTCCGCTGGGCGCGGCCGTCACCCTGGAGGTGCTGGGCCCGCTCGCCCTCTCGGTGTTCGCCTCCCGCCGCCTGAGCAACCTGGTCTGGGCCGGGCTCGCGCTGGGCGGCGTCGTGCTGCTGAGCGGGGGCGGCTTCGACCGCCTCGACCCGGTCGGCGCCGCCTACGCGCTCGGCGCGGGCGCGATGTGGGCGACGTACATCGCCTTCAGCGCCCGCACCGGCCGCCGCTTCCCCCAGGCGGACGGACTGGCCCTGGCCCTGGTCGTCGCCGCGCTCCTCTCATTGCCCCTCGGCGTCATGGAGTCGGGCTCCAAGCTGCTGGTCCCGTCCACGCTGGCGCTGGGCGCGGCGGTGGCGCTGCTGAGCTCGGTGCTTCCGTACACCCTCGAACTCATGGCGCTGCGCCGCCTGCCCGCGCCCACCTTCGCGATACTGATGAGCCTGGAACCGGCGATCGCGGCCACGGCCGGCTTCCTGATCCTCGGCCAGGCCCTGACGACCACCGACGCGCTGGCGATCGCGCTCGTCATCGGGGCGAGCATGGGCGCGGTACGCAGTCAGGCCCGGCGCGCGGGGCCGAGGGAACGCGCCTGACGTCCGGGGCGGGCCCTTGTCGGCCCGCCCCGGACGCGGGATCATGGCGGCCCGTCACGCGAGATCCCGCCGGGGGAGCCCATGGTCGTCGCCGCCGTCTATTTCGTCGTCGCCATGGGCGCGGCCGTGATGTTCGGGAGGAACCTGGACCGGCAGCTCCAGGGCCCACGGCTCCGGGCCGCCTGGGCCGAGGGGCTCACCGCCGAGGCCCGGTGCATCTCCCTGCGCACCGAGGAGGTCCAGAGCCCCGAGGGCGGCCCCGTCCTGTACACCCACCCCACCCTGGAGTTCCGTACCGGAGACGGGCGCGCAGTGAGCTTCGAGGAGCGCCGGTCCCGCCTCACGCCGGCCAAGGGCGACTTCGTGACCGTCCACTACAGCGCCGCGAACCCCGAGGGCGCGACGACCCGTGCCCCGTCCTTCGGTATGCGCCACGCCAGGACCGTGATCACCGGGGTGGGCGCAGTCTTCGCCGCGATCTCGGCGGTCGTCATCGCCGTGGTCGCCTGATCCGCCGGGCCCTCTGCCGCGTTCGGCCTCACTCCGGGTTGACGGTGTCGAAGTACAGGCTGTCCGTCGCCGCGTCGAGGAAGAACCGCCCCTGCGTCAGGTCGTCCACCGGGCCGGGGCCCAGGAGCAGCGCGTCATAGGAGGCGCTGGTCATCCACCGCGCGTGCGCGGGCAGGAACCCGGCCAGCACGTCCGGCACCCCGTGCGGTGCGGCCGGTCCGAAGGCGTGCGCCGGGTCCGCCACGGTCCGGGCCGCGGTCCCGGCGGGCAGCCGGGCCGTACCCACCACCCGGTACCGCGGGTCCGGGCTCGGCAGATACGAACGGCCCTCCGCGTCCCGGTCGTACGCCAGCCAGTGCGCCCCGCTCAGCCGCCCCGCCTCGCCGAACCTGCGCCGCAGCGGGGCGAGATCCGTCCGTACCCGCTCGCGGTCCGGCACGGGGCCGTCTGCGGATGCGTACACCGTCCCCCCGACCGCGGCCGCCGCCACGGCGCCGATGCCCAGCGACAGCCAGGTGCGACGACTCGGCCCTCTCGAACGCTCCATGTGCGTCGCCCCCCGTGCGTCGTGTCGTCGATGGCGACGAGCGTAATGCCGCAGGGGCGGCGCCCGCCGGGGGCGTAACGGGATACTGCGGAAAATAATGCAAGCATGCTTGCTTGTTTATTGCTCCGCTGCCATGATCCTGGGCACACCGCCACGCCCCGAGGGGAGCGCACCGTGTCCCAAGTCGCAGCCGTGATCGACGATCTGCGCGACGAGAGCGATGAACTCGACGTACTGGTGCGGGGGTTGACCGCCGAGCAGTGGGCCGTGCCGACGCCCGCGCCCGGCTGGAGCATCGCGCATCAGATCGCCCATCTCACCTGGGCCGACGAGGTCGCGCTGCTGGCCGCCACCGATGCCGACGCCTTCGCGGGGGAGGCGGCCAGGGCCATGGAGGCGCCCGAGTCCTTCGTCGACCGGGGCGCCGAGGAGATCACCGCCGCCCTGGCCCCTCAGGCCCTGCTCGCGCGGTGGCGCGGCGGGCGGGAGCGGCTGGAGGCGGCGCTGCGGGACGCTCCGGCGGGCACGCGCATCCCCTGGTACGGGCCGCCGATGAGCGTCGCGTCCATGGCGACCGCCCGGATCATGGAGACCTGGGCGCACGGCCAGGACATCGCCGACGCCCTCGGAGTCACCAGGACCCCCACCGCCCGGCTGCGGCACGTCGCCCGGATCGGGGTGCGGGCCCGCGACTACGCCTATCTGGTACGGGGGATCAAGGCGCCCGAGGAGGAGTTCCGGGTGGAACTCCGAGGATCTGACAGCGAGTTGATCGCCTTCGGGGCGTCGGACGCGCCGCAGCGTGTCACCGGCCCGCTCCTCGACTTCTGCCTCCTGGTCACCCAGCGCGCCCACCGCGACGACCTCGCCGTCCGGGCGGCCGGCCCCGACGCCGACCAGTGGCTCGACATCGCCCAGGCCTTCGCCGGGCCCGCCGGACCGGGCCGCGCACCCCGGGGAGAAGACAAGTGACCGCACCACTGCGAATCGGCAACGCCTCCGGGTTCTACGGCGACCGCTTCGACGCCGTCCGCGAGATGCTCACCGGCGGCCCTCTCGACGTCCTCACCGGGGACTACCTCGCCGAGCTGACCATGCTCATCCTCGGCCGGAGCAGGCTCAAGGACCCCGCGCGCGGCTACGCCACCACCTTCCTGCGCCAGTTGGAGGAGGGCCTCGGGCTCGCCCACGAGCGCGGGGTGAAGATCGTCGCCAACGCGGGCGGGCTCAACCCGGCCGGACTGGCCGACACCGTGCGGGAGTTGGCGCAGAAGGTCGGCGTCCCCGTGCGCGTCGCCCATGTGGAGGGCGACAGCCTCCCCGTGCCCGAGGGGTTCCTCACCGCCAACGCCTACCTCGGCGGCGCCGGGATCGCCGCCTGCCTCGACGCGGGCGCGGACGTCGTCGTCACCGGACGGGTCACCGACGCGGCTCTCGTCACCGGACCCGCCGCGGCCCGGTTCGGCTGGGGGCCCGGCGATCTCGACGCGCTCGCCGGGGCCGTCGTCGCCGGACACGTCCTGGAGTGCGGCACCCAGGCCACCGGCGGGAACTACTCGTTCTTCCGGGACCACGACCTGCGCCGGCCCGGCTTCCCCGTCGCCGAGATCCACGCCGACGGCTCGTCCGTCATCACCAAGCACGACGGCACCGGCGGAGTCGTCGACCTCGGCACCGTCACCGCCCAGCTGCTGTACGAGACCGGAGGCGCCCGGTACGCGGGGCCGGACGTCACCGCCCGGCTCGACACCGTGACGCTGACCCAGGACGGACCCGACCGGGTGCGCATCTGCGGGGTGCGCGGCGAGGCCCCGCCGCCCACCCTCAAGGTCGGGCTGAACCGGCTCGGTGGCTGGCGCAACGAGGTCGTCTTCGTGCTCACCGGCCTCGACATCGAGGCCAAGGCACACCTGGTGCAGGCACAGTTCGCCGACGCGCTCGCCCGCTCGGGCGCCGAACCCGACGAGGTGCGCTGGGAGCTGTCCCGGACCGACCGGGCCGACGCCGCCACCGAGGAGAGCGCGAGCGCCCTGCTCCGGCTCGTCGTCCGCGACCGGGACCCGGAGACCGTCGGACGCGCGGTCTCCGGTGCCGCGATCGAGCTCGCGCTCGGCAGCTATCCCGGCTTCCACGTCACCGCCCCACCCGGCAAGGGCGCGCCGTACGGGGTGTTCGAGGCCCGGTACGTACCGGCCGACGAGGTCCCGCACACCGCCGTGCTCCCCGACGGACGGCGGCAGGAGCTGGCGCCTCCCGCCGTGACGTGCCCGCTCCGGGACGCCGGTGAACCGCCGCTGCCCGAACCCCTGCCGGACCCCGGACCCACCCGTACCGCCCCGCTCGGCCGGATCGCGGGCGCCCGCAGCGGCGACAAGGGCGGGGACGCCAACGTGGGCGTGTGGGCCGTCGACGACGACGCCTGGCGGTGGCTGGCCCATGAACTGACCGTCGAACGGTTTTGTGAACTGCTGCCGGAGACCGCGGACCTCACCGTCGTACGCCATGTCCTGCCGAACCTCCGCGCTCTGAACTTCACCGTTCACGGGCTGCTGGGCGAGGGCGTGGCCGCCCGGCACCGGTTCGATCCGCAGGCCAAGGCGGTGGGGGAGTGGCTGCGCTCCCGGCACCTGCCCATTCCCGTATCGCTGCTGGAGACCGTCCACGCACCGGAGGCCAACGCATGACCGTCCTGCCCACCGCGCTCGACACCGCGAGCCCCGAATACGCCGCGAACCGCACGGCCATGCTCGCGAAACTCGACGAACTGGCCGCCGAACACACCAAGGCACAGGCGGGCGGCGGTGAGAAGTACGTGGCACGGCACCGCGCGCGCGGCAAGCTCCTGGCCCGGGAGCGGATCGAGCTGCTGATCGACGAGGACACCCCGTTCCTGGAGCTCTCGCCGCTCGCCGCCTGGGGCAGCGACTATGCGGTCGGCGCCTCGATCGTCACCGGGATCGGGGTGATCGAGGGCGTGGAGTGTCTGATCACCGCCAACGACCCGACCGTACGCGGCGGCGCCTCCAACCCCTGGACCCTGAAGAAGGCTCTGCGGGCCAACGAGATCGCCTTCGCCAACCGGCTGCCCTGCATCAGCCTCGTCGAGTCGGGCGGCGCCGACCTCCCCTCGCAGAAGGAGATCTTCATCCCTGGCGGGGCACTGTTCCGCGACCTCACCCGGCTCTCCGCGGCCGGAATCCCGACCGTCGCCGTCGTCTTCGGGAACTCGACCGCGGGCGGGGCGTACGTCCCGGGCATGTCCGACCACACCGTCATGATCAAGGAACGGTCCAAGGTCTTCCTCGGCGGACCGCCCCTGGTCAAGATGGCGACCGGCGAGGAGAGCGACGACGAATCGCTCGGAGGCGCCGAGATGCACGCCCGCACCTCCGGGCTCGCCGACCACTTCGCCGTCGACGAGCAGGACGCGCTGCGCCAGGCCCGCCGGATCGTCGCCCGCCTCAACTGGCGCAAGGCGCACGCCGATCCGGGCCCCGCCGAGCCGCCGAAGTACGACCAGGACGAGCTGATCGGCATCGTGCCCGGCGACCTGAAGGTGCCCTTCGACCCGCGCGAGGTCATCGCCCGGCTCGTCGACGGCTCCGACTTCGACGCGTTCAAACCGCTGTACGGGACCAGCCTCGTGACCGGCTGGGCGAGGCTCCACGGCTACCCCGTCGGCATCCTCGCCAACGCGCAGGGCGTGCTGTTCAGCGAGGAGTCGCAGAAGGCCGCCCAGTTCATCCAGCTCGCCAACCAGCGCGACATCCCGCTGGTCTTCCTGCACAACACCACCGGCTACATGGTCGGCAAGGAGTACGAGCAGGGCGGCATCATCAAGCACGGCGCGATGATGATCAACGCGGTGTCGAACTCGAAGGTCCCGCACCTGTCCGTGCTGATGGGCGCCTCGTACGGGGCCGGGCACTACGGCATGTGCGGCCGGGCGTACGACCCGCGCTTCCTCTTCGCCTGGCCCGGCAGCAAGTCCGCCGTCATGGGCCCGCAGCAGCTCGCCGGGGTGCTGTCCATCGTCGCCCGTGCCTCCGCCGCCGCGAAGGGGCAGCCCTACGACGACGAGGCCGACGCCGGACTGCGCGCCATGGTCGAGCAGCAGATCGAGTCCGAGTCGCTGCCCGTGTTCCTCTCCGGGCGGCTGTACGACGACGGGGTCATCGACCCGCGCGACACCAGGACCGTCCTCGGGATGTGCCTGTCCGCGATCCACACCGCCCCGGTCGAAGGCGCCCGCGGTGGCTTCGGCATCTTCCGGATGTGAGGACGTCTTTTGCGGCTGAACCGCCGCCGCTCTCGCGGAGGGGGTTGCTCGCCGCAGGGGTTCCTCAATTGATGGTTGCGGTGTCCTAGTGGAAAGAGTCTTTCTCATGCCTGCCACGATTCGATCGCTCCTCGTCGCCAACAGGGGCGAGATCGCCTGCCGGATCTTCCGCACCTGCCGCGCGCTCGGCATCGCCACCGTCGCGGTGTACTCCGACGCGGACGCCGGCGCGCTCCACGTGCGGGAGGCCGACACCGCCGTACGGCTGCCCGGCGCCGCCCCGGCCGACACCTACCTCCGCGGCGACCTCGTCGTACGCGCCGCGCTCGCGGCCGGTGCCGACGCCGTTCACCCCGGCTACGGCTTCCTCTCCGAGAACGCCGGATTCGCCCGTGCCGTGCAGGACGCCGGGCTCGCCTGGGTCGGCCCGCCGGTCAAGGCCATCGAACTGATGGCGTCCAAGACCCGCGCCAAGGAACTGATGGCCGCCGCCGGGGTGCCGCTGCTCGCCCCCGTCGACCCGGAACGGGCCACCGCCGACGACCTGCCGCTGCTGCTCAAGGCGGCGGCGGGCGGCGGCGGACGCGGGATGCGGATCGTGCGCGAACTCGCCGACCTGCCCGCGGAACTGACGGCGGCGGCCGCCGAGGCCGCGGCCGCGTTCGGGGACGGCGAGGTCTTCGCCGAGCCGTACGTGGAACGCGGCCGGCACGTCGAGGTCCAGGTCATGGCCGACGGGCACGGCGGGGTCTGGGCGCTCGGCACCCGCGACTGCTCCCTCCAGCGACGCCACCAGAAGGTCGTCGAGGAAGCCCCCGCACCCGGCCTCGACGACGCGCTGCGGACCCGGTTGCACGACGCCGCCGTGGCCGCCGCGCAGGCCGTCGGCTACCGGGGCGCGGGCACCGTCGAATTCCTCCTCGCCGCCGACGGGCGCCCGTACTTCCTGGAGATGAACACCCGCCTACAGGTCGAACACCCCGTCACCGAAGCGGTCTTCGGACTCGACCTCGTCGCCCTCCAGCTCCGCATCGCCGAGGGCGAACCACTGCCCGACACCGCACCGCCCGCACCGCACGGCCACGCCGTCGAGGCCCGTCTCTACGCCGAGGACCCCGCCCGCGACTGGCAGCCGCAGACCGGAGCACTGCACACACTCCATGTGCCCGAGGCACCCGGACTGCGCCTGGACACCGGATACACCGGCGGCGACACCATCGGCGTGCACTACGACCCGATGCTCGCCAAGGTCATCGCCCACGCCCCCACCCGCACCGAAGCCGTACGCCTCCTCACCCGCGCCCTGGAGGACGCCCGCATCCACGGCCCGGTCACCAACCGCGAGCTGCTCGTACGGTCCCTGCGCCACCCCGACTTCCTCGCCGCCCGCCTCGACACCGGCTTCTACGACCGCCACCTGGACGCCCTCACCCAGGCCCCGGCCCCGGACGAAGCCGGGCCGCGCCTCGCCGCCCTGGCCGCCGCACTCGCCGACGCCGCCGCCCGGCAGCACGGCCCCGGACCGGGCCCCGTCCGCCTCGGCGCCTGGCGCAACATCTCCTCGCAGCCCCGGACCAAGCGCTACCGCGCCGAACCCGACGGCACCGAACACGAGCCCGCCTACCGCACCACCCGCACCGGCCCCGTCCCCGAGACCGGAGAACGCGTCATCGCCGCCGGGCCCGACCGCGTCACCCTCGAAACCGGCGGCATCACCCGCCACTTCGACATCGCCGTCCACGGCGACAAGACGTACGTGGACACCGCCGGCGGCTCGTACACCTTCACCGCCCTGCCCCGCTTCACCGACCCCACCGACCGGACCGAACCCGGCTCGCTGCTCGCCCCCATGCCCGGCACCGTCGTCCGCGTCGCCGAAGGCCTCACCGCCGGGACGGCGGTCGCGGCCGGAGCGCCCCTGATCTGGCTGGAGGCGATGAAGATGGAACACCGCATCCTCGCCCCCGCCTCCGGCACCCTCACCGCGCTCCACGCCGCCCCCGGCCTCCAGGTGGAGGTCGGCGCCCTGCTCGCCGTCGTGCAAGACGTACAGGAGGAACCGAAGCAATGAGCACCGTCCTCGAAACCGAAGAGCACCAGG
Source organism: Streptomyces gelaticus (assembly GCF_014649535.1). Classification (GTDB taxonomy): domain Bacteria; phylum Actinomycetota; class Actinomycetes; order Streptomycetales; family Streptomycetaceae; genus Streptomyces; species Streptomyces gelaticus. The sequence continues at coordinate 50,390 of NZ_BMTF01000026.1, read as the reverse complement.
CCCTGCGCGCCGCCGTCGCCGCCCTCGGAAAGCGCTACGGACGCGACTACACCACCTCCGTCGTCCGTGGCGGCGCCCATCCGCGCGAACTGTGGGCCGAAGCCGCCAAGCTCGGCTATCTCGGCGTGAACCTGCCCGAGGAGTACGGCGGCGGAGGCGGCGGCATGGCCGAACTCTCCATCGTCCTGGAGGAATTGGGCGCGGCAGGCAGCCCGCTGCTCATGATGGTGGTCTCCCCGGCGATCTGCGGCACCGTCATCGCCCGCTTCGGCACCGAGGCCCAGCAGCGGCAGTGGCTCCCCGGCCTCGCCGACGGCAGCCTCACCATGGCCTTCGGGATCACCGAACCCGACGCCGGGTCCAACTCCCACCGCATCACCACCACCGCCCGCAAGGACGGCGAGGACTGGCTGCTCACCGGCCGCAAGGTCTTCGTCTCCGGCGTCGACATCGCCGACGCCACCCTCGTCGTCGGCCGCACCGAGGACGCCAGGTCCGGCAGGCTCAAGCCCTGCCTCTTCATCGTCCCCCGCGACGCCCCGGGCTTCCGGCGCTCGCAGATCGACATGGAACTCCAGGCCCCGGAGAAGCAGTTCGAGCTGGTCCTCGACGACGTACGGCTGCCCGCCGACGCCCTGGTGGGGGACGAGGATGCCGGACTCCTCCAGCTCTTCGCCGGACTCAACCCCGAACGCATCATGACCGCCGCGTTCGGCATCGGCATGGGCCGCTACGCACTCGCCCGCGCCGTCGACTACGCGAAGACCCGCCAGGTGTGGAAGGAACCCATCGGCTCCCACCAGGCCATCGCCCACCCCCTCGCCCAGGCCCACATCGAACTGGAACTGGCCCGGCTGATGATGCAGAAGGCCGCCCGGCTCTACGACGACGGCGACGACATCGGCGCCGGCGAGGCCGCCAACATGGCGAAGTACGCGGCCGGCGAAGCCTGCGTCAAGGCCGTCGACCAGGCCGTCCACACCCTCGGCGGCAACGGCCTCACCCGCGAGTACGGCCTCGCCTCCCTGATCACGGCGGCCCGCGTCGCCCGGATCGCCCCCGTCAGCCGGGAAATGATCCTGAACTACGTCTCCCACCAGTCCCTGGGCCTGCCCAAGTCGTACTGACACACGGCAGTCCGTCTCCCCGCACCGCCGCTCCGACGGGCCCACCGCCACGGCGCACACGTTCCGCAGCGACCACCCGGCCGTGCGGGCACTCGGCCTGCCCGTCCCTGACGCGGTCCTGGGAGCCACCGCCACCACCGTCCATCCGCTCGCCACGGCGGAGGAGTACGCCGAACAGCTCCGCGACTCCTCCGCCCGCCGGACCACCACCGGCCGAGGACACCAGAAGGAGACGACCCCCCCATGACGGCGCTCGCCGCCCCCGCCCACGACCGGGGCATCACCACGCTCACCCTCGACTCGCCCGCCAACCGCAACGCACTCTCCGCGGCCCTGGTCGGCGAGCTCGCCACCGCCCTGGACGCCTGCGCGGCCGACGACACCGTACGGGCCGTCGTCCTCACCCACACCGGCAACACCTTCTGCGCCGGCGCCGACCTCACCGCACCGCCCGAGCCGCACGCCCTCGTCGCGCTGATGCGGCAGATCATCGCCCTGCCCAAACCCGTCGTCGCCCGGGTCACCGGCCATGTACGGGCGGGCGGCCTCGGCCTGCTCGGTGCCTGCGACATCTCCGCGGCCGGCCCCGGAGCCACCTTCGCCCTCACCGAATCCCGGCTCGGCCTCGCCCCCGCCGTCATCTCCCTGCCCCTGCTGCCCCGCACCGACCCGCGCGCCGCCGCCCGCTACTACCTCACCGGAGAACGCTTCGACGCCACCGAGGCCGCCCGCATCGGCCTGATCACGCTCGCCGCCGAAGAGGTGGACCAGGGCCTCGCCCCCGTCCTGGACGGCCTGCGCAAGGCGTCCCCCCAGGGGCTGACGGCATCGAAGGAGCTGGTCACGGCTAGTGTGCTGAAGAATTTCGACCAGCATGCCGAAGACCTCATCGCCCGCTCGGCGGCCCTCTTCGCCTCCGCCGAGGCACGGGAAGGAATGACGGCCTTCCTCGAACGACGGGAGCCCGCATGGGTGTTGTGACGCCCCCCACCGACCGGACCCCCAAGCAGGACCGCAGCCGGGCCACCCGCCGCCGGCTCCTCGAAGCCGCCGTCGCCTGCCTCGCCGAACACGGCTGGGCGGGCTCCACCGTCTCCGTCGTCGCCGAACGCGCGGGCGTCTCACGGGGCGCCGCCCAGCACCACTTCCCCACCCGCGAGGACCTGTTCACCGCAGCCGTCGAATACGTCGCCGAGGAACGCTCCGCCGCGCTGCGCGCCCTGCCCGTCCAGGGCCGCACGGACGTCGTCGCCGCACTGGTCGACCTCTACACCGGCCCGCTCTTCCGCGCCGCGCTCCAACTCTGGGTCGCCGCCTCCAACGAGGCACAGCTCCGCCCCCGCGTCACCGAACTCGAAGCCCGCGTCGGCCGCGAGACCCACCGCATCGCCGTCGAACTGCTGGGCGCCGACGAGACCAGGCCCGGTGTGCGCGAAACCGTCCAGGGCCTCCTCGACATGGCCCGCGGCCTCGGCCTTGCCAACGTCCTCACCGACGACACCGCCCGCCGTCAGAGGGTCGTGGCACAGTGGGCGCTGCTGCTGGACGACGTACTCGACTGACCACGGGGGACCTGTGGGTGATTACTTCCAGACCATCGTCGACCTCGACGCCACCGAACAGGACGCCGCACGGCTCGGCGCCGTGCTCCTGGACCGGCTGATCGCCGACGGAATCGTCGACGCCGAGCGCACCGACTGCGTCCTCGATGCAGACGGCTACGGCAACGCGCCAGGACCGAACTACGCCAAGGCCGTCGACGACCCCGAACCGGTCGAGCTGTGGAGCAACGGCCTCTACATTGCGACCGGAAGAACCGTCTTCGACAGCGGCCAGGGTGAGGCCGGCGTGGCCACCTGTCCGCTCTGCGCCACGACCATCCGCCTGGTCGACGACACCTGGTGCCCGGTCGACGATGCCTGGGAACCGTTCGCGGGCCGGTTCGAGGACTGGGAGAAGGGCGGCGAAGGGGCCGTGGAATGCACCTCCTGCCACCGGCCCTCCGGCATCGACCGATGGAGCTGGGAGGACGGCTACTACGCCTGCGGGCAGCTCGGCCTCACCTTCTGGAACTGGGCGGAGCTGACCCCCGACTTCGAGCAGGAGGTGCGGCGCCGCCTCGGCGGACACCGCACCGTCACACTCCGCGGCAAGCTCTAGGGTCTCCCGTTCGGATCGGGCTCAATTCCCAAGATCCGCGAGCTGGTCGTACCCCTCGATCTCCCGCGGGTCGCGCGCCCCCGGACCGACGTACCGCGCCGACGGACGCACCAGCCGCCCCGTCCGCTTCTGCTCCAGGATGTGCGCCGACCAGCCCGCCGTGCGCGCGCAGGTGAACATCGACGTGAACATGTGCGCCGGAACCTCCGCGAAGTCCAGCATGATCGCCGCCCAGAACTCGACGTTCGTCGCCAGCACCCGGTCCGGGCGCCGCGCGTGCAGCTCCTCCAGGGCGGCCTTCTCCAGCGCCTGCGCCACCTCGAAGCGCGGCGCGCCCAGCTCCTCGGCCGTGCGCCGCAGTACTCGCGCCCGCGGGTCCTCCGCCCGGTAGACCCGGTGCCCGAAGCCCATCAGCCGCTCGCCCTTGTCCAGGGCCTTCTTCACGTACGCGACGGCGTCGCCGGTCCGCTCGATCTCCTCGATCATGCCGAGCACCCGGGACGGCGCACCACCGTGCAGCGGCCCCGACATCGCACCCACCGCGCCCGACAGCGCCGCCGCCACGTCGGCGCCGGTCGACGCGATGACGCGGGCGGTGAACGTCGAGGCGTTCATGCCGTGCTCGGCGGCCGACGTCCAGTACGCGTCGACGGCCTTCACATGCTTGGGGTCCGGCTCGCCCCGCCAGCGGATCATGAACCGCTCGACCACCGACTGCGCCTTGTCGATCTCGCTCTGCGGGACCATCGGCAGCCCCTGCCCGCGCGCCGACTGGGCGACGTACGACAGCGCCATCACGGCGGCCCGCGCCAGGTCGTTGCGCGCGGTCTCCTCGTCGATGTCGAGCAGTGGCCTCAGGCCCCACACCGGGGCGAGCATCGCCAGCGCGGACTGCACATCGACCCGGATGTCCCCGGAGTGCACCGGGATCGGGAACGGCTCGGCGGGCGGCAGACCGGGGTTGAACGCCCCGTCGACCAGCAGGCCCCAGACGTTGCCGAACGACACATGGCCGACGAGATCCTCGATGTCGACACCCCGGTAGCGGAGCGCACCGCCTTCCTTGTCCGGTTCGGCGATCTCCGTCTCGAAGGCGACGACTCCCTCTAGTCCCGGTACGAAGTCGGACATGGCGGCTCCCTCGGTCGACGGCTCTGCGGAGGCCACAGTGGCCTGCCTCAAGATATTGGCGGCTTACCCCGACACGGGGAAGCGTGACATCCGGCACAGCACCCCGAATCGGCACCGCCCCGGACCACTGCCCACCGCGCTCCCTACCCCTCCTTGCCGGGCCCACTCGACCGCTGCGGCAGGATGACCCCGTGCCCACCGCAGACTCCCCCTCCGATTCCACCACCGATCCGGCCGCGATGCGCGAGCAGTACCGCTCCGAGGGCTTCACCGAGGACACGCTGGCCGCCGACCCGATGCAGCAGTTCGCCCACTGGTTCCGGCAGGTCGCCGTGGGAGGGTTGCTCCACGAGCCCAACGCCATGGTGGTCTCCACCGCCACCCCCGAGGGCCGGCCGTCCTCACGCACCGTGCTGCTGAAGAAGTACGACGCGCGCGGCTTTGTCTTCTTCACCAACTACGAGTCCCGCAAGGGCCGCGAACTCACCGCCAACCCGTACGTCTCGCTGCTCTTCCCCTGGCACCCGATGGCCCGCCAGGTCATCGTCACCGGCCGGGCGGACCGGATCGGCCGCGACGAGACGGTGGCCTACTTCCGTACCCGCCCGCACGGCTCCCAGCTCGGCGCCTGGGCGAGCCCCCAGTCCGCCGTGATCGGCTCCCGCGACGAGCTGCTCGCCCGCTACGAGGAGCTGGCGGCCCGCTACCCCGAGGGTGAACAGGTCCCCGCGCCCCCGCATTGGGGCGGCTTCCGCGTCGTCCCCGACACGATCGAGTTCTGGCAGGGCCACGAGAACCGGCTGCACGACCGGCTGAGGTACGTGCGCGAGGGCGAGCAGTGGCGCGTCGAGCGCCTGTGCCCGTAGGGCCTGGCCGGCACGGCCCCTTCGGACATGCAGAAACCCGCAGGCTCTGGTCCCTCCTTGCGGAGGGGCCGGCCGGACTTACCGGCGAGCCTGCGGGTCGGTGACTGCTTGGGATTGGCCGACGACCGGCCTGCACTGCAAAGAGCGCGACAACGGGCGTCAGCCCGCAGCCACCTCACGAGTCCGAGAAGAAATCACTTCTGGAACACCTCCTTTCCGTTCGCTGGAAGCAGCCTAGGAAGGGGCGGGGGACGCCACAACCCATTTATTCGGCGGCCTCCTGCCGGCAGCTGTACGCGTACCCGTCGGCCCGCTGCAGCAGCCGCAGGTGCACGTGGGACACCGTGAAGCGGCCCATGGGGGTGCCCAGGCTGTGCTTTCCGGAGGCGCGCACGGAGACGCGTCCGGTCCAGGTCCCCGCCCAGTTGCCCCTGGGCACGGAGGCGTGGACGAGGTCGCCGGTGGCGAAGCCGTGGTGCCGCTTCCTGCGCGCACGGGTGAGCCGGGGGAATCCGTACCGGTCGGGAGTGGTACGGGCGTAGCTTCCGCGCCCTGTCGCCGTGATCACCTGGACCTGCTGGGGCACGCGGACAATCCTGTTGCCCGCCTCGTGGTTGAGCTGTCCGACGCAGAGGGCGTCGAGCGTGTGGGTCTTCGGCAGACCCATGGCGGTGCGGTTCCACTTCGTACGACCTCCCGACCAGGTCAGCACCGGTTTCCCGAGGCCGGCGAGGGCGTCTGTGAGCAGCTGTCTGGTCGCGTTCATGACGGCGGCGTCGCGGAGCGGTGACTTGATCTGTGCGCGGATGGCCGCGAGGCGGGCGGGGTGGTGGGCCAGGAATTCTTCGACGTGGGTGGAGCCTTTGGCCTGGTTGCAGCTGATGCAGGCGAGGGTGAGGTTGGAGACGCGGTTGGAGCCGCCGCGGCTGCGGGGCCGGATGTGGTCGATGTTCAGGGGCACGCCGGAGGCTCCGCAGTAGGCGCAGGTGCGTCCCCACGTGGCGAGCAGGTATTCGCGGATCTCGGTTCCCGCGAGAGTGCCGCTGCGGTACTCGGCGGTGGTGAGGTCGCAGCCCGCGCTCATGGCGTGGGTGTCGAAGGCGACCTGCTCGATGTGGATCTCGGAGATCGGTGCGTACTGGGAGAGACGGTGTGCGGTCGCCAGTGTGGTGTCGACCCGATGTTGCACCGAGGGCGGCAGCCAGCCTTTCGGGCGGGTGCGGTTGTGTGATCTGCGGGCGCGGTAGCGGCGGTTCGCCGAGCGCCGTCTGCGGCGGTATCCGGCTCGTTGCCGCATGGCGCGGTGGATCTGCCAGCCGCGGTGTCGCAGTTCGATCGACATGAGCCCGCGCCGTACGGTCGTGGCTGCTCCGTCCGGGGTGGATTCCTGTTTCGTTTCGGTGATCGCGATTCCGGTTCCTTTCGAACCGGGATCGATGCGCAGTTGTACGCCGTCGACCTGGGAGTCGGCGTCCGTGCGGTCCTTGAGGCGGATGGTGAAGGGAGTGTGCCGCGCGACGACGGCGCGGCCGTTGGTGAGTAGTTGCCGTGCGCGGGCGGGGTGGCAGGGCATGAGTGGTTCGCCGCCTTTTGCGAGGACGAAGACCCTGCCCGAGCCTGTTCCGCCGTGGTGGGTGATGTGCTGTGGAGGGACGTCACCGTCCCTGTTCGCTGCCTTTTCGGCGTGACGCCGACGGTGTCCGGTGCCGCGTCCGTCGGTCTCCCCTCGCCCATGTTCCCTGCCGGTGTCCCGCGCGGGGGCGGGATGTCCGTGAGCCGTTTCGTCCCTGCTCCCAGGGGTGTCTGCTCTCGCGGATTCCAGTGCGGGCTGCTGAGGAAGCACAGCTCGGTGGGTCTGCTCGCCTGCGGGAAACGTAGTCATCAAGGGCACCTGCCTTTGATCGGTGATGGCGATGACTGGGGCTGTTCACTCGGCTCGCCTCGCGGGGAGGGAGCGGGAGCGAGTGATCTCCTTTCGCGTGTTGGTCAGGGACGCTAGCCGTGTCTGCGTCGGAGTTGTTCGACGCGCCGGTGTCACCGCACAGATGTGTGATCTTTCGGCGGAGATCGAATGCGCGATCGTTCGATGTGTTAGTCGGCAGGTTCTTGCACGGGGAGGGGAGCCGATTTCCGGGAAGTCGGTGTGTGCTGAGTCACCTTCGAGTTCAATGGTCTGACGTGCGGAAATGCCGGATGCGTCCTGCGGGGGGGTACGGGATGAGTGCGTCCAAGAGCAGTGGAACGACCGAGGCGCTCGGACCCGACGAGGGCCCGAAGGCGGGGCCCGGGGCCGAGTTGCTCGCCGCGCTGCTCGACGGGATGGACGCCGCGCTCTGCGCGTTCGACGCGAACGGCACGATCACCCACTGGAACCGCGAGGCCGAGCGGATTCTGGGCTGGTCCGCCGAGGAGGCCGTGGGGCGGCCCGGGTTCGACGGGTGGGCGGTGCGGCCGGCGGACGCGGGGGAGGTGCAGGGGCGGCTGATGGCGGCCATGGACGGGCCGGGCCGCCGGGTCCTTGAGTTCGCGCTGCTGCGCAAGGACGGCGGGCGGGTGCTGGTGCGGACCCAGTCGGCCGGGGTCCGGGGCGCGGACGGCAGACCGGCCGGGGTGTACTGCGCGTTCAGCGAGGTGCACACGCAGATCGGTCTGGAGCGGTCGATCGCGCTGAGCGGGGCGCTGTTCGAGGACGCGTCCTGGGGTGTGGTGCTGGTCGACGCGGATCTGCGGCCGACGGTCGTGAACGCGTACGCGGCGCGGGCGCTGGGCGGAGGCCGTACGACACTGCTGGGGCGCCCGCTGGGGGAGCTGATCGTGCAGGGCGTCGAGGATCTGGAGGGCGCGTTGCAGCATGTGCTCGCCGAGGGCGCACCACCGGCGCCCGTCGAGCTGTGGGTGACGCTGCGGACGGCTGAGGGGAAGCGGCGGCGCTGCTGGCGCAGTGGTTTTCTGCGGCTGACGTCGCCGCTCGCCGAGGAGCGGGTCCCGCTGGGGGTCGGCTGGCTGTTCCAGGACGTGACGGCCGAGAAGCTGGCGGCGCAGGAGGCGGACCGGATGAGGTTCCGGTCGAACCAGCTGCACCGGGCCTCGCGGTCGGCGTCCGAGTGCGAGGACCCGATGGAGGCGGCGACGTCCTATCTGGACTACGCGCTCGCGGGTTTCGCGGACCATGCGCTGGTCGACCTGGTGGCGGGGGAGCGGCTGGTGCGGGTGGCGGCGACACCGTCCGGCGAGCCGGGGCCGTGCCTGCCGGTGGCGGGCGGCTCCATTCCGCTGCGGTACGTGGCGGGGCACCCCGCGCTCCAGGCGATGGACCGGACGGGGTCGGTGCGGGCCAGTGCGGGGGCCGGGCCCGGGGCCGGGGTGTGGGCGGCGGAGCGGCAGTGGCCGGGCGACTGTGTGCACGCGCTGTGCGTGGTGCTGCGGAGCAGGGGGCGCACGCTGGGCGTGGTGACCTTCCTGCGCTCGGCCCACCGCACGGCCTTCGAGCGCCCCGACGCGGCGTACGCGGAGAGTGTGGCGGTGCGGGTGGCCGCAGCGGTGGACCTGGCGCAGGTGCTGGCGCCGACGAGGTGACGGTGCGTTTTTCGGGCCGTCGCCCGTCACCACTTCACTGCCGGTAGAAGATCCGGTCCTGGTACTCCGTCATCACGCGCCCGTTCCACTCGTGGCCGCCGTCGACGTTCCCCGACCGCAGCAGCGGCGGCTCCACGCCCCGCTCCACGAGCTGCTCCGCAGCGGCGGCCATCATCGCCTGCATCAGGGCGCTGGTGACCACCGTCGACGCGGGGGCGAACGGGGCCTCGATCCCGTCGAGGGTCAGCTCCGCGTCACCGATGGCGATCTTGCTGTCGAGCACGATGTCGCAGTGGTCCCGCAGGAAGCCGCCCGAGGAGTGCCGGGAGCGGGTGCCTTCCGCGTACGCCACCGACGTCACGCCGATGACCTTCAGGCCGAGCGCCCGGGCGTTCTGCGCCATCTCCACCGGGAGCGCGTTGCGCCCGGAGAGCGAGATGATCACGAGGACGTCGCCGGCCCCGGCGGGGCTGGAGTCCAGCACGGCGCCGGCCAGCCCGTCGACCCGTTCCAGCGCGGAGCCGAGGGTCGCGGGCATGACGTCGACGCCGACCGTCCCCGGTACGGTCAGCAGGTTCATCAGGGCGAGGCCGCCCGCCCGGTACACGACGTCCTGCGCGGCGAGCGAGGAGTGACCGGCGCCGAAGGCGAAGAGCCGGCCGCCCGCCGCGACGGTGTCGGCGATCGCGGCACCGGCGGCCGCGATGTTGCCGGACTCCTCGTCGCGTACCCGCTCCAGCAGGCCGATCGCTGCGTCGAAGAACTGACCGGCCAGCTTGCTGTCGCTCATCGAGGAGGCCCTTTCCGGCGGAAGGAGGTACTCAGGGGTGTCCGTGCCGCGGATCACGTTGCGGTCTGGACCAGTGACCTGTCAATACCGCCCCTGCGGCTCCGCTGCACGGTGTTCGGCCGGCGCGGCACGGTTGTCGGTGGTATGCGTCAGAATTGGGTCAGGGCCAGCGCGCAGCGCTTACGACGTTTTCCTGTCACAGCATCGAGGGGCACGAATGTCCGGACTGATCGACACCACGGAGATGTATCTCCGCACCATCCTCGAACTCGAAGAGGAAGGCGTGGTCCCCATGCGCGCCCGGATTGCGGAACGGCTGGACCAGAGCGGTCCGACGGTCAGCCAGACGGTGGCGCGCATGGAGCGTGACGGCTTGGTGCAGGTCGCGGGCGACCGGCATCTGGAGCTGACCGACGAGGGGCGCCGCCTGGCGACGCGTGTGATGCGCAAGCACCGGCTGGCCGAGTGCCTGCTCGTCGATGTGATCGGCCTGGAGTGGGAGCAGGTCCACGCCGAGGCGTGCCGCTGGGAGCATGTGATGAGCGAGGCCGTGGAGCGGCGGGTGCTGGAGCTGCTGCGCCATCCGACGGAGTCGCCGTACGGGAATCCGATCCCGGGCCTGGAGGAGCTGGGAGAGAAGGCCGAGGCCGATCCCTTCCTCGACGAGGGCATGGTGAGCCTGTCGGAGCTCGACCCGGGCGCCGAGGGCAAGACGGTGGTCGTGCGCCGGATCGGTGAGCCGATCCAGACGGACGCCCAGCTGATGTACACGCTGCGGCGTGCGGGGGTGCAGCCCGGCTCCGTGGTCAGCGTGACCCAGTCGCCCGGCGGCGTGCTGGTCGGCAGCAGCGGCGAGGCGGCGGAGCTGGGCGCCGAGGTCGCCTCGCACGTGTTCGTGGGCAAACGCTGAGCGCCTCGCCTTCCGCGTACCACCGCTCGGCCGACCACCGCTGCCGCGGTGTTCGCGTGTGACGTCCGCTTTCCCTTTTTTTCCGTTCGGAACCGCAGCGCCCGGACGGATCGCGTGCCAGGCTGTGGCTGAGGCATACCTGAGAGTGTCGGCCGCCTGGCCGCGCGGTCGGGGAGGGAGCAGGTGAATGCGCCCGTCGTACTGGCGCGTCCGGCATGTCCGGCGCGTCGATCGGAATGCGGCTGCCACGGTCCCGGCCGTCCGTGAATCGCTCCCTCCACCCGTGAAACCGATGCCGCCCGCCCCGTCGTCGCGTACCGGCGCGGGCGGCTTCCCGGAAGACAGAGGGCCCCGGCGCCGTGCGGCGCCGGGGCCTGTCCTCCCCTGTTCCGACCTGGAGCCCCGAGCTCTCGAGGTCGGTCCCCACGGGCCCTCATCCCCGAGTGGCCCGCCTCCCGGAGAAGGTCTCCCCTCCGCCGCCGCGGTCAATCCTTGGGGGCGGTCACTCGAACGAGCGGTGTTGAGTGGCAGAAGCCACTTTTCGAATACAGGTTCGATAGTCTGACTGATGCGACCACGCGGTGATCGAGCAGCGGATCAAGCGGTGATCGAGGACCAGAAGGGGGTGCCAGGACATATGGTGCGGCGCATCGATGTGACCGGGACCGGCGGCGTACGCCTCGCGGCCTGGGAGTTCGCCGACCCGCCCAAGGCGCGCGCGGAGGGCGAGCGCGCCCCCGGGGTCTTACTGCTCCACGGACTGATGGGCCGGGCCGCGCACTGGGCCTCCACCGCCCGCTGGCTCGCCGAGCGTCACCGCGCCGTCGGCCTCGACCAGCGAGGCCACGGCCGCAGCGACAAACCGGCCGAAGGCCCGTACACCCGTGACGCGTACGTCGCCGACGCCGAGGCGGCGATCGAGCAGCTGGGCCTCGCCCCCGTCACCCTCGTCGGCCATTCGATGGGAGCACTGACGGCCTGGCAGCTCGCCGCGAAGCGCCCCGATCTGGTCCGGGCCCTGGTCATCTGCGACATGCGGGCCTCCGCGCTCGGCGCGGCCTCGCAGCGCGAGTGGGAGGACTGGTTCAAGACCTGGCCGGTGCCGTTCGCGACGCTCTCCGACGTACGGAAGTGGTTCGGCGAGGACGACCCCCGGGTGGAGCGGCCCAACCCCGCCCGCGGCGAGTTCTTCGCCGAGGTGATGGCCGAGCGGGCCGACGGCTGGCGCCCCGTCTTCTCCCGCCGCCAGATGCTCCAGTCCCGCGCGACGTGGGTGTTCGACGCGCACTGGGAGGAGCTGGCACAGGTCCGTTGCCCCACCCTGGTCCTCCGCGGCCTCGACGGCGAGCTGGGCCGGGCGGAGGCCCAGGAGATGGTCCGCGTGCTGCCGCGCGGGCAGTACGCGGAGGTGGCCGACGCCGGCCATCTCGTCCACTACGACCAGCCCGAGGGCTGGCGCGCGGCGGTCGAGCCCTTCCTGGAGCAGTTCGCCGAGGACCACCGGAACGAGCGCGAGCCCGTCCCGTCGTGACGGAGCGGAAGAAGGACGCGGACGGGGCCGTCGGCGGTCCGGGGCCTGCCCGGCCCCGGACCGCCGCGCAGGCCCTCAGCCCTTGCTGACCGCCGTCAGGATCTCCGGGAGCCGGTCCGCCGTGCGGGGCGCGGCGAGCCGCAGCCCCGCCCAGGAGATCAGCGCCCCGTACGCCGCTCCCACGGGCAGCAGCAGCCACAGCCACTGCTCCAGATCGGCGAGGTGCAGCCAGATCGTCACCGCGATCACGGGTGCGCAGAGCAGCCCCGCCGAGACCATGCCGCCGAAGATCGAGATCCAGGCGAGCCCGGCCTGCCCCGGTGCCACGTTCTTGAACGCCCCGTCCTGCGGGATCGAGTACGGGAAGTGCGCCGACGCCATTGCGCCCGTCGCCAGCATCCCGCCCAGCAGGGCGAACGACAGCCCCATGGCCTCCGGCAGATCGCCCCAGTCACCGAGCACCCCGGCGGTCACCACCGTCACCAGGGCCGTGTAGGGCAGCGTGATCAGCAGCAGCGCCAGGGCCCGCGCCCGCAGTTCCAGGTAGGCGTCACGGGGCGAGGAGATCGTCAGCGCCACCATCCAGAACGCGGAGGTGTCCTGCCCGAACTGGTTGTACATCTGGATGCCGAGCATCCAGGCGGCGAAGCAGGCGAAGTAGATCGAGCCGGTGCCCTGGAGCGCGTTGAGGACGGGCACGATCAGCCCGATCGCCAGCGCCGTGACCCAGGCGGCCTTGGTCTTCGGGTCGCGTGCGATGTACCGCAGACTGCGCTCCATCACCGGTCCCGTGCGCCCCTGGGGCAGCAGCGCGGAAAGCCTGGAGCCGTCCTTGCCGGCCTTCTCGCGGCCCGGCCCGGCGGCGGCCAGGGTCGAACCGTCCGGGGCGGTCATCAGCTTCACCAGGCTGCGCTGCCACAGCCACAGCAGCGCGACCAGCGCCGCGACGGACAGCAGCAGTTGTACGAGGGCCTGGCCGTACGCCCCCCGGGACGCCGAGTCCACCGCCCCGACCGCCGAGGCGGGCGGCAGCCAGCGCACCACGTCCGCGGCCGGTTCGAGCGCGGCCAGCCCGCCCGCCTGGCCGATCCGCTGCGCACCGAAGTTGACGACCTGGAGGCCCACCGCGATCACGAGCCCGCTGAGCACCGCGAGATCACGGCCCTTGCGGGAGGTCAGCAGCCGGGTGTTGGCCGTGGCCACGGCACGTGTCAGCGCCACGCACAGCAGCAGTGTGAGCGGCGCGGCCACCACGGCGAACACCGCACCGGCTGCCCCGTGCGCCACCGCGACCACCGAGCCGGCCGCCAGGCAGAGCGTGAACAGCGGGCCGATCCCGACCAGTGACGCCGCCAGCAGCGCGGCGATCAGCGGGCGCGGCCGCAGCGGCAGCATCACCAGACGGCTCGGGTCGAGGGTCTCGTCACCGCTGGGGAAGAACAGCGGCATCACGGTCCAGCCGACCGCCAGCACCCCGGTCAGCAGGACGACGAGCGCACCGGCATGGGCGTTTCCACGCATCAGGATCAGCCCGAGCAGCTGGCTCGCGGCGATCAGCAGGGCGAAGACGACGGAGGTGATGTACGCGGCCCTCCGGCCGGCCGACTGCCGCAGCCCGTTGCGCAACAGGGTCAGCTTGAGCCGTACGAAGACGCCGACGAGTCCCTCGCCGGTGCCGGCCGGTCCGGGCGCCGCCCCCACCGGGGCGTCGAGCACGCTCATCGCTTGCCGCCCAGCCAGTCCAGGGAGTCGCCGCCGGTGCGGGAGCCCGCGCCGACGAGTTCGAGGAAGGCGTTCTGCAACGAGGACGCCTCGCCGCGCACCTGGTCGAGGGTGCCCTGGGCCCGGATCGAGCCGGCCGCCATGACGGCCACCCAGTCGCAGAGGGACTCGACGAGCTCCATCACATGGCTGGAGAAGACGACCGTCGCTCCCGAGCGGGTGTACCGCTCCAGGACTTCGCGGATGGTCTGCGCCGAGACCGGGTCGACGCCCTCGAACGGCTCGTCCAGGAACAGCACTTCGGGGTTGTGCAGCAGTGCGGCCGCCAGCCCGATCTTCTTCCGCATGCCGGTCGAGTAGTCGACGACCAGCTTGTGCTGGGCGCCCGCCAGATCGAGCACGTCCAGGAGCTGGGTGGCCCGTTTGTCGACCTCGGCGCCCGGCAGCCCGCGCAATCTGCCGGTGTACGCGAGGAGTTCGCGCCCCGAGAGGCGCTCGAAGAGCCGCAACCCCTCCGGGAGCACGCCGATCCGGCTCTTCACCTCGACCGGGTCGCGCCACACGTCGTGGCCGGCGACCTCGACGGTCCCCTGGTCCGGGCGGAGCAGCCCGGTGACCATCGACAACGTGGTGGTCTTGCCGGCGCCGTTGGGCCCGACCAGACCGATGAACTTGCCCGCGGGCAGCTCCAGATCGATCCCGGCCACCGCGGTCTGCTGCCCGAACCGCTTCCACAGCCCCTGTACGCGCACGGCCGGCGGCGTGGCCGGTCGGCCCGCCTCACCCGCCCGCGCCGCTCTGTCGGTCTCTGCCCGGTCCTGCATGATGCACTGCCTTTCGATGTCCCCGTTTTTCGGGACCACCCTACGAAAGGGTGCTATGCCGAGGGGCGGGCACGTGCGTCGGCGGCTGCCCTGGCGCAGGCGTAGGCGAGCGGACCGATGAGCTCCTCCGCGTCCGGCAGCCACCGGTTGGCGGGGGTCGGGCGGCGGGCCCACTGCACCGCTCCGCGCCCGCCGACGCGGGTCGGCGGACCGGTCACGTACCGGCCGTCGCCGCGTGCGACCAGATCGACGGCGGCGGCCCGCCAGCCCAACTTCCGTACCAGCCCGTCCGACTTGGCCGCCGCACCCGGCAGCACGAAGAAGAACATCCGCCGGTCGGGGCTGCGGGTGACGGGCCCCGGACGCAGGTCCATCCGCTCCATCCGGGCCAGCGCCAGGAATCCCGCCGACTCCGGTACGTCGATGGCGTCGAAGGCGCGCCCGGTGGGGAGCAGGATCGACGCCTTCGGGTGCCTCGACCACATCCGGCGGGCCGCGGCACCGCTGCCGGTCGCCCGGCCAGCCCAGTCCGGCCCGGCGGGATGGGCACCGGGAGCGTCGCAGCCGGTGTCGCCGCAGGAGCACCGCTCGGCACCGTCCACCACCTCCAGCCAGGTGCCCGGGCACACGTCCCAGTGCCGCTCCTCCGCGTACCGCACCGCTGCGTCCAGCAGTTGCTCGCCCCGCGGCCGGGGGACCTCCGCGGCCTCGGCGACTGCGACGGGCTCTTCGACTCCGATGGGCTCTTCCACGCAGAGCACAACTACGGCCAACGCTCGGGGTTACGGGAGCGACGGGTGCGTACGCGGTGCACCGATCCGGCACGTGGGGCGCATGGATGCATGGGCGGGGGCGCGCGTGAGGCGGTGCCCGGCGGGGCGGGTAGCCCTATACGGGCAACCGCCGGGCGGCCGATGTGCGGGTCCGGAATGGTCGGCCTCTGTCATATGCCGACAGGAATGACAAGGAACACGACGCACGTGACGAACACGATGAATCTGTGCATTTTCCGCGTAATCGCCGGGCAGTGATCGGCTCAATGACCACTGCGGCCTCAGGGGGAAACATGGCAGCCAGGCCTCTCGTCGCACGCCAGCCGAACGAACGGCTCCAGGCACTCATCCAGGAAGCCGGATGCTCCAACGCCGGCCTCGCCCGCCGCGTCAACATGGTCGGCGCGGAACGCGGGCTCGACCTGCGCTATGACAAGACGTCCGTGGCCCGTTGGCTGCGCGGACAGCAACCCCGCGGCAGGGCACCGGGAATCATCGCCGAGGCACTCGGCCGCAAGCTCGGCCGTACGGTCACGATCGACGAGATCGGGATGGCCAACGGCAAGAATCTGGCATCCGGCGTCGGCCTGCAGTTCGCTCCGACCGTGATCGGCGCGATCGAGCAGGTCTGCGAGCTGTGGCGCAGCGATGTCGGCCGCCGCGACTTCCCGTCCGGCTCGGCGGTGGCGTCCTCCGCACTCGTCGAACCCAGCCGCGACTGGCTGATCACCGGCGCCGACCCGCAAGTGGCGCGGGCCGCCGGGGCCCGGGTCGGGATGTCGGACGTGGAGGCGGTGCGGGCGATGACGGCCGCGCTGGTCGACCTCGACCACCGCTTCGGCAGCGGACATGTGCGGCCGGTCCTGGTGCACTACCTGAACAGCGTGGTCTCCGGACTGCTCTCCGGGGCGTACCGCGAATCGGTCGGCCGGCGGTTGTTCGGGGCGGTCGCGCGGCTCACCGAACTCGCCGGGTACATGGCGGTCGACACCGGCCAGCCCGGGCTCGCCCAGCGCTACTACATCCAGGCGCTGCGCCTGGCCCAAGCGGCGGACGACCGGGCGTACGGCGGATACGTACTGGCCGCCTCGATGAGCCATCTCGCCGCGCAGCTCGGCAATCCCCGGGAGATCGCCCAGTTGGCCCGCGCCGCCCAGGAGGGTGCGCGCGGGCAGGTCACCCCGAGGGCGGAGGCGATGTTCTGCGCGGCGGAGGCCCGCGGCCACGCCCTGCTCGGTGACGCCCGCACCTGCCAGGCGGTGGCGGGCCGCGCGCTGACGGCCATGGAGCAGGCCGAACCCGGCACCGGCGACGACCCGGACTGGATCGCCCACTTCGACCACGCCTATCTCGCGGACGAGCTGGCGCACTGCCACCGCGACCTCGGGCAGGCGGAGGCCGCCGCGCGCCGGGCGAAGGAGTCCCTGGCCGGCCACCCGGAGTCCCGGGCTCGCCGCCGCGGCATCGGCCTGGTGCTCCTGGCCACGGCCCAGGTCCAGATGCGCGAGGTGGAGCAGGCCTGCCACACGGGCACGCAGGCGATGGAGCTGCTGGGATCGGTGCGCTCCAGCCGGGGCGCGGAGTATCTGGACGACCTCCAGCAGCGGCTGCTCCCGTACGGGGACGAGGCGGCGGTGCGCGAGTTCGGCGCGCGGCTGGAGCTCCAGGCCGCCTGACCGGGGGTACGCGCGAAGCCGCCCCTTAACTGCGTCTGGAGAGCGCCGAGCGTTACAGCGCGTGTGAAGGGCTGGTGAGTGACAGCACGCGCTTGGCGAACGGCGGCAACCACCCGATAGCGTGAGCCGACGATTCCGTAGGTTTACACGTAGGAGTCCCGGTGACGCAGAGCGGACAGGGTGACGAGCAGCAGCTCCCTGCTGTACGGCCCGCGCACGAAGGTGTCGTGCTGCCCGCGGGTGGCGGCGAGCCCTGGATACCGGGGGGGCCCGCGGATCAGGCCGCCCCGGCGGGCGGCCAGCCGTGGGGGCAGCCCTGGGGGCCGCAGACGGCGCACCCGGACGCCTCGCATCAGTCCCAGCCGCTGCCCCAGGCCTCCGACCAGGGGCCGGGAGCGTACGGGCAGGGACAGTACGGCCAGATGCAGCCGGGGCAGGGGTACGGGCAGCCGCCCGCCCCGCAGCACGCGCAGATGCCGCAGGCCCAGCCGCTGCCGCCGGCGCAGCCTCAGCAGCCCCACCTGCCGCAGCAGTCCTACCAACCTCACCAGCCTCCGCAGCCCCACCTGCCGCAGCAGCAACCGCAGCCTCCGCATACTCAGCAGCCCCCGCAGTCCTTCGCGCAGCCGTTGCCGCCCGAGGCCGTGCCCGGGGCGGGCGCGGGCGGGGAGGCGGAG
Organism: Streptomyces gelaticus; assembly: GCF_014649535.1. Classification (GTDB taxonomy): domain Bacteria; phylum Actinomycetota; class Actinomycetes; order Streptomycetales; family Streptomycetaceae; genus Streptomyces; species Streptomyces gelaticus. The sequence goes on along the minus strand of NZ_BMTF01000026.1, from coordinate 32,627 downwards.
GCCACGCAGTACATCGCGCCGGTGGCCGGCGGTCCCGCGCCGGGCGGGCTGCCGCCGGAGAACCCCGCGGAGTCGCCCCGGTTCCTCGGCGGCGGCCCGGTGCCGCAGCAGCAGCCGGGGCAGGCCTACCAGCAGCAGCCCGGTCAGGGCGGCGACGCCGAGGCGACCCAGTACATTCCGCCGGTCCCGGGCGGCGCCCCGTACGGCATCCGGCCCGGCGCCCCGGGGGACCGGCAGCCGCCCGCCGAGTTCGACAACCTGTTCCGCAGCGACGAGCCGGCGGGCGCCACCCAGCAGATGCCCCATCTCGACCCCGGGCCCCGGTACCAGGGGGCCCAGCAGCCCCCGCAGTCCGCCCAGCCTCCGTACCGGCCCGTGGACGAGGAGCCGCAGCGGCCGCGCAAGAAGCGGGCGCACGTCACGCTCATCGGGGCGGTCGTGGTCGGCTGCGCCGTCGTCGGTCTCGGCGCGGGTGCGCTGATGAGCGGCGGCGACGACAAGGGCAAGGACGACAAGCAGCCGGTGGCCGCGGCGAGTTCACCCACCGAGGAAACCTCGGCCAAGGCCGCGCCCGATCCGGTGAAGACGCAGGCCGAGGCGCTCGACAAGCTGCTCGCGGACAGCAACAACAGCCGTGCCGCGGTGATCGGGGCCGTGGAGAAGACCAAGAGCTGCACGGATCTGGACCAGGCCGTGACCGATCTGAAGGGCGCCGCCCAGCAGCGCCGCGATCTGGTGACCCGGCTCGAAGGGCTGTCCGTCGACAAGCTGCCGAACCACGCGCAGCTCACCTCCTCCCTCACCAAGGCCTGGCAGGCCTCCGCCGCCGCCGACGAGCACTACGCCGCCTGGGCCGCGCAGGCCAAGCACGGCAAGAAGGTGTGCAAGCACGGGAAGGCGCGCACGACCTCCGAGACGCAGCAGGCCACCGTGCAGAGCGGCGAGGCCAGCAAGGCGAAGGAGCAGGCGTCGGGGCTGTGGAACTCGATCGCCTCGAAGTACGGGCTGACCCGTCGGGCGGCCACCGAGCTGTGACAGCCGGGCGGGGCGGGGGAGCCCGGAACGGGTCCGCCGCCCCGCGCCCCGCGGGGACGCGGAGGTCAGCTCTTCGCGCCGGCCTCCGACAAGGTCTTCGCGACGTCCACGAAGCCCTTCCGGTCCGCGACGAGCCGCCCGTCGCGCACCACCTGGAACGTCACCCTGGTGTTGACGATCCGCGGATACGTGGACGAGCCCAGCACGTCCTCGAAGCTCCAGCGCAGCACCGGCGTGAGGCCGCCGGTGTCGGCCGGGGTGCCCCCGTTGAGGGCGGAGGTCAGCTTCCAGGCGTTGATCTGCGGGGAGTCGACCGCCTCCACGATCTCCTTGAGCACGGTGAACGCGATCCAGGTGGTCTGCACGCCCGTGTCGTCCGGGTCGATCCGGTTGTCGCCGAAGGCGTGCTCGCGGATCACGTTCCGCATCCCGTCCCAGCGGGCGTCGCCCGCGTCCGGGTACCAGCCGGTGATATAGGCCCCCTCGAACGGGCTGCTCCGGCCGCCGGTGCTGTCGATCAGCGGCTGGTCGACGCTGCCGAGCACGGAGGAGATCCGTACGCTGCCGCTCCCGTACGACGGTTCCAGGCGCCGGAAGGAGTCGAAGAAGGTCTCCGTGCGCTTGCCGAGCACGGCCGTCACGCAGCCGTCGGCCGCCCCCGCCGCCTGGAGCGCCGACCCGGCGGCCGCGTCGTACGAAGTGGCCGTCTCCGACGCCCGGATGTCGGCGGGCGCGGGCCGGCCGGCCTCGGTGAGTCCGGTCTTGAGGAGCCAGGCCTGGCCGTCGCCGCCCAGGGTGTCGGGCCGGACCACGGACACCCGCTCGCAGTCGCGGGCCAACTGCCCGGCGTTGCCGGCGAGCAGGGCCGGCTGACCGCCGTTGACCGGATAGGAGTCGTAGCTGCTGAACTCCTCGTCGGAAGCGCCGTATCCGCCGATGTAGGGGATTCCGGCGGCCTCCAGCGGCGGCATGAACGCCGAGCCGTGCCGGCTGTACGAGCCGACGACCGCGACCGCCTTCTCCTTGACGGCCCGCCGGGCGCAGTTCGCCGCGCCGATCGAGGTGTCCTGCTCGTCGCAGGTGACGACGCGCAGTCTGTGGCCGTCCAGCCCGCCGTTCTCGTTGGCCCAGCGGGCATAGGTGCGCGCCATGGCGGTCATGCCCGCCATGTTCACCGTGTCCGGTCCCGCGGCCCCGCTGGGGGCCCATGTGACCACGGTGACAGGCTCCCTGGAGCCCCCCGTTGCCCCAGGGAGTGCGCCGCAACCGGTGATCAGCAACGCCCCGGCCGCCGCCGTACTTGTGAGGAACTTGTAGGGGCGCAGGGAGGTGGGGCGTCGCCGTTCGGTCATGGGTCTGAACATTTCCGGCCGTGGGGTAACGCCGCAGTGTGCCCCGCTCAACGCTCGGTGACATCCGGGTGAATTGCGGGGGCCGGTGTGGAAGGCCGGAAAGGGAACGTACGATCGATGACCGTGCAGCAAGGTTCGGAGAACTCTTCCCGTCGCGGCCGTCGCTCCTCCACCATGGGCGGCATGCCGCTGAATGACATGCCTTGGTGGCGCTGGCGCAGCAACGTGCGCTCGGCGCTGCACATGCTCTCCGACCCCGTCTTCCACCACGAGTGCTGGCTGGCCGGCCGGGAGGGGTACGGAGACGTCACCGACGCCGTGTACCGCCTGGTCGAGGACACCTGGCTGGACAACTGGTCCGCCGAGAAATACATAGGCACGATCTTCCGCGACGCCGGCGAGGCCGCCCTCGTGGACGTCGCGGTGCTGCGGGTGCTGCGCATCATGCACCAGGTCGGTGCGGACGCCCCCGTCTCGGCGTACCTGGAGCACCACGGCTGGCAGGAGGCCGTACGGGCCGCCCGCGAGGCCCATGTGCTGCTTGCCGGCAACGACGGCGAGGACCCCGACACGCCGCCGCGCTCCCTCGACGTGCTCCGCATTCTGACCAGCTCGGCCTGAGGGCGGTCCGGTGTGGCACGCTACGGGGATGACCGCGCCGCAGCCTGCTGAGACCACTCCCGAGCAGTACGTCCTCACTCTTTCCTGCCCCGACAAACAGGGCATCGTGCACGCCGTGTCGAGCTACCTCTTCATGACCGGCTGCAATATCGAGGACAGCCAGCAGTTCGGCGACCACGACACGGGTCTGTTCTTCATGCGGGTGCACTTCTCGGCGGACGCCCCGGTGACGGTGGAGAAGCTGCGGGCCAGTTTCGCCGCGGTCGGCGACTCCTTCCGGATGAACTGGCAGATCCACCGCTCCTCGGACCGGATGCGGGTCGTGCTGATGGTCAGCAAGTTCGGACACTGCCTCAACGACCTGCTGTTCCGCTCCCGGATCGGGGCGCTGCCGATCGAGATCGCCGCCGTCGTCTCCAACCACACGGACTTCGCCGAGCTCGTCGCCTCGTACAACGTTCCCTTCCGGCACATCCCGGTGACCAAGGAGACCAAGGCCGCCGCGGAGGCGCAGCTGCTGGAGCTGGTCCGCCAGGAGAACGTCGAGCTGGTCGTCCTCGCCCGCTACATGCAGGTCCTCTCGGACGACCTCTGCAAGCAGCTGAGCGGCCGGATCATCAACATCCACCACTCCTTCCTGCCGAGCTTCAAGGGCGCGAAGCCGTACCACCAGGCGCACGCCCGTGGTGTGAAGCTGATCGGGGCGACGGCGCACTATGTGACCGCGGACCTGGACGAGGGGCCGATCATCGAGCAGGAGGTCGAGCGGGTGGGCCACGGCGTCACGCCGGACCAACTGGTCGCCATCGGGCGCGATGTGGAGTGCCAGGCGCTGGCGCGGGCCGTGAAGTGGCACGCCGAGCGCCGCATCCTGCTCAACGGCCGCCGCACGGTGGTCTTCGCTTAAGGGCGCTTAAAGGCCGTCCCGTGGGAGCCCGCGGCCGAAGGCGCTACAGGCGGCTCAGCGAGGCCGCCGCGAAGAGTACGTCGCGGATCGCCTCGCGGTCGCCCTCCTGACCGGCCGCCGCCTCCACCGGTGGCACGTGCCCGGCCACCAGCTGGCAGAACTCCACGCCGTCGAGCGCGACCTGCGCCACCGCGTGGGCGGGGGAGCCGAGCGCGGCCGGGGAGTCCAGCGGGATGTACCAGTCGCCGCCGCCCGAGCCCTCGATCTCCAGATGGAGCGAACGGCCCGGTGAACCGGCCGTCACCAGATGGCGGGCGGGCCCGGCCAGCCCCGTTCTTCGGCGCTCGGCGAGTGCGGCGGGCAGCAGCCGGGTTACCAGGCCGATCATCCGGTTGAGGTGGGCGGCGGAGGGTGCCTCGTACGGATAGTCCACCGCGTCCGCGATGTCGCCGCCGTGCACCCAGCATTCGAAGGCCCGGTCCAGCAGGGCGTCGTGCATCGGCAGGGCGAAGTCTCCGTACGAGACGGAGAGCTCGCAGACCCTGCGGCCGGCGAAGGACACCGTGCGGATGAGGGTGTGGCTCTGCTCGCGCCACGGCTCGTGGATCCGCCCGGTGGGCGGGCGCCGGCCGGCCGACCAGTATCTCTCGGTACGCGCGGTGGGTGAGAGCGGCCAGTCGGCGCCCGGACCGCGGGTGCCGTCGCCGAGCGGCACGTCGAGGCCGAGGGCCGTGCCGACCAGTCCGTCGACGGCCATGAGATGGCCGATGACGCCCGCGACCGTGGTCTTGCGGGTGGTCTCCTGCTCGCTCTCGAACCACTTCAGCCGGACCGGGGCGTGCCACTCCGAGTCGCCGATGTCACGGAGCAGCGCGTCGAGCCGCGCGGTCTCCGCGTCGTACGGCGAGGCCCAGTCCGGCACCGGGATGTCGGCCGGGCGGCGGCTCAGACAGGCGTCGATCACCCGGGTGCGCAGCGTCGGATCGAGGTCGAGACTGCGGTCGGTGTGCAGCAGCCCGACCGCGTCGCGCAGCCGCAGTGCTTCGTCCGCACAGGCGGCGCACTCGGTCAGATGCGCCTCGACGGCCTCGGTCTCCTCCGCCGAGCAGGCCGCCAGGGCCCACGCGCCGAGGAGCGCCTTGAGGACGCCGTGCGCCAGCACCGGCGGGCCGGGCGGGTCCGTTGCATCCGTTGCGTCCGATGGGTGCCGTGGTGCCACGTCGGTTTCCGGTTCCGGTGTTGTCGGCTGCGGGGCCGGTTCCGCAGCCCGCTGCGGGCCCGGCCGCGGCTCCTCGGGCGGGGTCGCGGGGACAGGCGGCGGCAGCGGTACGGCGGAGAGGTCGAGGTCGTCCGCGGCGGACCGTGGCCCCGGTATGCGCGGTGCGCCCCGCACCTCGTCCTCGCGCCCGCCGTCCTCGCTTCCGTTCGTGTCGCCGGTCACAGGGGCCGTCCGTATCCGGGCGGCGACATCCCTTCGAGCGGGCGGGTGTGCGCGGTGGAGAGCAGTTGCAGCCCGAGCCGGAGCCGGCGGCGGGCCTCGTCCTCGGTGACCCCGAGGTCGGCCGCGGTCTGCCGGTAGTCCCGGCGCTGGATGTACGCGAGTTCCAGCGCGGCCCGCAGCGGGGCGGGCATGGACGCGACGATGTAGTCCGCCCGCGCCGCGGCGGTGGCCCGGTGCACCCGCTCCTCCAGCCCGATGCCGTCCTCGTCCGCCTCGTCGCGCCGGTCTTCCTCCTCGCGCAGCCGCCGCACGGACTGGCGGTGCGTGAGCCGGGCCACCCAGGAACGCATCGAGCCCTGCTGGGGGTCGTAGGCGCCGGGGTTCTCCCACACGTAGCCGAAGACCTCGCGGGTCACCAGGTCGGCGGCGGTCTCGTCGTCGAGCATCCGGTGGGCCTGGCTGTGCACGAGCGAGGCGAACCGGTCGTAGAGCTCGCCGAGAGCAGCCGCCTCACCACGCGCCAGCCGCTGCTGCATCCTGCGGTCCCAGCGGGGTGGTGCGTTTCCAGCCATGCGACCCCCAGCCCTGTTCCCCTCGTCACACCGAATGTAGTCGGCGGCGCCGGAGATGCACGCCTCTTTGTGGCAAGTACGCCCGCGAAGCGGCCCGGGATGGTAAGGAGTGCGTCCTGGAGCGTTGGTGGAATCCGGGGCGAAGTGATCATTTCTTCCGGAATCCTGCTCTGTCCTGACAGGTCGCTCGGTGTTTCACAGGGGTGCGGCCGGGGCAGCCGCGAGAAGGAACGGAAACTTCCGGATCGTCGGAATCCCCGGAGCGAGAGGGCCAGTCGCGTGAGGAAACCTTGTCCTCCCGGAAACCACCCCCGGGCCGCAACCACCCACGCCCCCTGGCCCGCCCAGGAACATTCCCGGAACACACTGACGGTGGCCGAGTGCGTGCAGGGTGAATGGACCGTACTGCACATACGCGGCGAACTGGATCTGATGACGTCGCCCGCCGTGCGCCAGTCCGTCCACGACGCGGTGGCCGACGGCCGCCACGACGTGGTGCTCGACCTCTCCGAGGTCCTGTTCTGCGATTCCAGCGGAGTCGGCGTGCTGATCGCCGCCCGCCGGCTGATGCGCTCCTGCGGGGGCCGGCTGCGGCTGATCCTCCCGGCCCGGGGCGCGGAGGAGGGCTCCCACGTCAACCGGGTGCTCGCCACCCTCGGCGTACGCCGTCTCTTCGAGGTCTACCCCGACCGGTACGCGGCCGTCGACGAGCGGTCCCGGCCGCTCTCCGCGTGAGACCGCGGTGCCCCGGAACGGGCGCGAAGGCCGGCCCATGGCACCGGTGGAGCGCGTAAGGGACACGTGACGCCTTCCGGCGTCGTACGCTCCCCGCATGGACAGCGCAGAATATGAGCGCAAGATCGCCTTCCGCTTCGCCGCCTTCGACCAGGACGGCAACGGATACATCGATCGCGCGGACTTCAACGCCGCCGCCGCCCGTCTGCTCGCCGAATTCGGTACGACGGCGCGCTGCGACAAGGGCCAGGCGCTCTACACCGGGGCCGAGGCGTTCTGGCAGGGCATGGCGGGCATCGCCGATGTCGACGGGGACCAGCGCGTCACCCGTGAGGAGTTCGTGGGCGGGGCCGTGAAACGGCTGCGCGACAACCCGGAGCGCTTCGCGGAGATCGCCCGCCCGTTCCTGCGCGCGGCGATCGCCGTGACGGACGGGGACAACCAGGGTGCCGCGTCCGTGCCCGCCCTGGAGCGGGCGCTGCGGGTGCTGGGTGCCGACGCCCCGACGGCGGAGCTCGCGGCGCGGAGCCTGGACGCGGACCGGGACGGCAAGGTGACGGAGGACCAGGCGGTGTCGGCATTCGCCGACTACTTCACGGTCTTCGCCCCGGACGCGTAGGAGACGGGAGGGGCGGGGGCGCCGCCCCTCCCCTCCCGTCAGGCGAACTGCTCCCGCAGCCGGTACTTGAGCACCTTGCGCAGGGCCTCGTTGCGCGGCAGCGCCGCCACCACCTCCAGCCGCTCCGGCAGCTTGTGCACGGAGAGTCCCTCGGCCCGCAGATACCCCGTGACCTGCGCCAGCGTCAGCGGTGCGGCGCCCGTCGGCTGTTCCACGACCGCGCAGACCAGCTCGCCCCGCTCCGGGTCCGGGAGCCCGATCACCGCCGCGTCCCCGACGTCCGGGTGACGGTGCAGCAGGTCCTCTATCTCCTTGGCGGAGATGTTCTCGCCCTTGCGGATGATGATGTCCTTCAGCCGCCCGGTGAGCACCAGATGCCCGCTCTCCCTGACATGGCCGATGTCGCCGGTGATCAGGAAGCCCTCCGCGTCGAACGCCGCCGCGGTCGCCGCCGGGTCCAGATAGCCCGCGCAGACGGCCTCCCCGCGCAGCCGCACCTCGCCGTCCGTGCCGTGCGGCAGCGGCTTGCCCTCCCCGTCGGTGATCCGGATCTCCATGCCCGCGGGCGGCCGCCCCTCCGTCTGGGCGAGGTGTTCCACCGTGTCGTCGGGGGTGCCCATCGTGATCATGGGGACTTCGGTCATGCCGTACCCGTGGGTGAGCTGGACGCCCATCTCCCGTACCACCGCGTGGTAGATCTCCGGTGGCTTCGGCGCCCCGCCGCCCGCCAGCAGCCGCAGCGTGGGGACCACCTTCCGGCCCGGCGCCTTGCGCTGCTCGGTCAGGAACATCGAGTAGAACGCCGTGGACCCGCCCGCGACCGTCACCCCGTGACGCCGGTACTCCGCCAGCGCGTGAGCCATGGCGAAGTGCTCGAACAGCACCGCGGGGAACCCGTACAGCAGCAGCATCACCGCGTAGTCCGGCCCGCCGACATGGGCGAACGGGAAGGCCACCGAGCCGGTGTCGTCCGCTGTGAGACGCAGCGCGTGGGCCAGGCAGGACCCGCCCGCGATCAGGCTGCGGTCGGTGTGCAGCACCCCCTTCGGGTCGGAGGTGGTGCCCGAGGTCCAGTAGATCCAGCGCACCGCCGTACCATCGGCGGGCGGCGGCGGGAGCACCGACGGATCGCCGTCCGGCAGCGAGGCGTACGCCTCGAACACCACCGGTGGCTGTTCTGCCGCCAGCCGGCCGGCCATCGCCGTGTGGTCGAAGCCGCGCCAGGTGCCCGGTACGGCGAAGAACTCCGCCTTCGACTCGCGCAGCGCGAACCCCACCTCGCGGTCCCGGTAGAACGGGATGACCGGCGACTGCACCGCCCCGATCCGGGTCAGCGCGAACGACAGCAGCACCGTTTCGATCCGGGTCGGCAGCTGCCAGGCGACGACGCCGCCGGGGCGCACACCCATCTCCCACAGTCCGGCCGCGACCCGCTCGCCGCGGCTGCGCAGCTCGCCGAAGGTCAGGGTGCGGTCGTCCTGGATCAGGAACGGGCGGTCCGGAGTCAGGCCGGCCCGGCGTTCGACGAGTTCCCAGAAGGTGCCCGATGCACCCAGGGCGTGCGCGGTCTCGGTCACGACGAACCCCACCCCTCACAGCTGACGGACAGTCAGATAGTGCGGAGAGCGTAGAGCGCTGCGCCTTGTCGGTCCAGGGGTGCGGGGCTAGCCTGAGGGCGACGTCAATCTGACGGGTCATCAGAAAAGTGTGCACCGAAAGGGACACCATGACGGAACTGCCTCGGATCGTCAGCGTCGACGACCATGTGATCGAGCCGCCGCACCTCTTCTCGACCTGGCTGCCCGCCAAGTACCGCGAGCGCGGCCCGCAGCCGCTCACCGCGGGCATCGGCGAGCTGGCGTACACGGGCGGCAAGTACGTCATCACGATGGACCCGGACGGCCCGCCCACCGACTGGTGGATCTACGAGGACCTGAAGTTTCCGTACAAGCGCAACATCGCCGCCGTCGGCTTCGACCGCGACGACATGACGCTGGAGGGGATCACCCGGGCGGAGATGCGGCCCGGCTGCTGGGACCCGGCCGAGCGGCTCAAGGACATGGACCTCAACCACGTCGAGGCGAGCCTCTGCTTCCCCACCTTCCCGCGCTTCTGCGGCCAGACCTTCGCCGAGGCCCAGGACAAAGAGGTGGCGCTCGCGTGTGTCCGCGCCTACAACGACTGGATGGTGGAGGAGTGGTGCGGCGACAGCGGCGGCCGGCTCGTCCCGCTCTGCATCATCCCGCTCTGGGACATCGACCTGGCCGTCGCCGAGATCAGGCGGAACGCGGCACGCGGGGTGCGGGCGGTGACCTTCTCGGAGATCCCCACCCATCTCGGGCTGCCGTCGATCCACACCGGCTACTGGGACCCGTTCTTCGCCGTCTGCCAGGAGACCGGCACGGTCGTCAACATGCACATCGGGTCCAGTTCCCAGATGCCCGCCGCCTCGCCGGACGCCCCGCCCGCCGTACAGGCCAGTCTCTCCTTCAACAACGCCATGGCCTCGATGATGGACTTCCTGTTCAGCGGGGTCCTGGTGAAGTTCCCCCGGCTGAAACTCGCCTACAGCGAGGGCCAGATGGGCTGGATCCCGTACGCCCTGGAGCGCGCCGACGACGTCTGGGAGGAACACCGGGCCTGGGGCGGGGTGCGCGGTCTGATCCCCGAGCCGCCGTCCACGTACTACTACCGGCAGATCTTCTGCTGCTTCTTCCGCGACAAGCACGGTGTCGCCTCGCTCGACGTCGTCGGACGGGACAACGCCACCTTCGAGACCGACTACCCGCACGTCGACTCGACCTTCCCGCACACCAAGGAGGTCGCCCTCGACCACGTCAAGGGACTGGACGACGAGACCGTCTACAAACTGATGCGCGGGAACGCGATCCGGATGCTCGGTCTGGACCTGGACCGGGACCGGGAGAAGTAGGCCCGCGATGGACCTCGCGTACACGGAGGAGGAACAGGAGTTCCGGGCGCGGCTGCGCGCGTGGCTGGCCGCCGTGCTCCCCGGGCTCCCCGCGAAGCCCCGCCCCGACGACTGGCCGGGGCGCCGGGCGTACGACACGGCCTGGCAGCGGATGCTGTACGACGCGGGCTACGCGGGTCTGCACTGGCCCGTCGACGCGGGCGGCCGGGGCGCGACCCCGACCCAGCACCTGATCTTCCTGGAGGAGACGGAGCGGGCCGGAGCCCCCTACGTCGGCGCGAACTTCGTCGGGCTGCTGCACGCCGGCCCGACGATCGCCGCCGAGGGCACCGCGGAGCAGCGGGCCCGCTGGCTGCCGCCGGTGCTGCGCGGCGACGAGATCTGGTGCCAGGGGTTCAGCGAGCCGGAGGCGGGCTCGGACCTCGCCGCGCTGCGGACCAGGGCGGTGCGCGACGGCGACCACTACGTGGTGAGCGGCAGCAAGATCTGGACCTCGCACGCCGAGGTCGCCGACTGGTGCGAGCTGCTGGTGCGTACGGACCCGGCGGCGCCCAGGCACCGAGGCATCAGCTGGCTCGCGATGGAGATGGACGCCCCCGGCGTCACCGTCCGCCCGCTGCGCACCCTCGCCGGGTCCACCGAGTTCGCCGAGATGTTCCTCGACGAGGTGCGGGTGCCGGTCTCCCACCGCGTCGGCGCGGAGAACGACGGCTGGCGGGTCACCATGGTCACCCTCTCCTTCGAGCGCGGCACGGCCTTCGTCGGCGAGGTCGTCGCCTGCCGCCGCACCCTGGCGGCACTGGCGGCCGACGCCCGGCGCAACGGACGCTGGGACGATCCGGTGCTGCGCCGCAGGCTGGGCCGGCTGAACGCCGAATTCCGGGCGCTGTGGCGGCTCACCCAGTGGAACGTCAGCGAGGCGCAGCGGGCCGGGAGCGGCGGCGTGCCCGGGACCGGCGGCTCGGTCTTCAAGCTGCGCTACTCGCACGCCCGCCAGGAGCTGTACGAGGCGGCCGCCGAGGTGCTCGGCGCGGACAGCGCGGATCTGGACCGGGAGTGGGTCCTGGACCGGCTCTCCTCGCTCTCGTACACCATCGCCGCGGGCACCTCGCAGATCCAGCGGAACATCGTCGCCGAACGCATACTCGGCCTGCCGAAGGGGCGCTGACGCACTCATGGACTTCCAGCTGTCGGACGACCAGCGGGCCCTGCGGGCGGGGGTGCGGGAACTCCTCGCCGGGCGCTTCGGCAGGGACCGGATGCGGGCCGCGCTCGACGCCGCCACCGGTGTCGACCGGGCGCTGTGGCGGGAGCTCGGCGAAGCCGGGTTCTTCGCGCTGCGGCTGCCGGAGGCGGAGGGCGGCGTCGGCCTCGGGCTGCCCGAAGCCGCCCTGCTCTTCGAGGAGGCGGGCCGCTCGCTGCTGCCGGGGCCGCTGATCGCCACCCATCTCGTCGCCGGTTCGGTGAAGGGTGCGGCGCGGGGCGAGGCGGTGGTCGCCGTGCTCGACGCGGGGCAGCCGGTGGCGCACCTGGGAGAGGCGGACGCGCTGCTCGTCCTCGCCCCCGCGAACGCGCCGCGGGCACCGGGCGGCACGCTGCGGGACGCCGCACCGGTACGGGACGCGGCCGGCCCCGTACGGTCGGCCGACCCGTTCACGCCCCTGTGGCGGGTCACGGACCCGGTGGAGGCGGGCGAGCCGCTGCCCGGGGCCGGGCGGCTGCGCGAGGAGGGCGCCCTGCTCGCCGCCGCCGAACAGCTCGGCAGCGCCGCCCGCACGACCGAGATGGCCGTGCAACACGCCGGTGCGCGCGAACAGTTCGGCGCGCCCATCGGCTCCTTCCAGGCGGTCAAACACCTGTGCGCCGGAATGCTGGTCCGCGCCGAACTGGCCCGCAGTGCCGTGTACGCGGCGGCCGTGACCGCGGACCCGGTCGAGATCGCGGGCGCCAAACTGCTCGCCGACGACGCGGCGGTCCGCAACGCGCGGGACTGCCTCCAGGTGCACGGCGGCATGGGCTTCACCTGGGAGTCGGACGTCCATCTGCACCTCAAGCGGGCCTGGCTGCGGTCCGGGCAGTGGCTGACGGCGGCGGCGGCCGAGGAGATGCTTGCGGGGGACCTGTGCTGAAGCCGGACAGGTTCCGTGCAGGCTTCGGGCGGCCGGAACCGGGCCGATGACCGACGCAGGCCCGTGACAGGCAGCGGTATGAGCCTCACGCTGCGGAGTTACGCAGTGGAGTCGGTGGGCGCGGACGTCGGCCCGTGTCCTTCACGTACTCCGTCACGGGGCGGAGTCGGTGCCGGGCTCGGGTACGCTCCGTGGGATGCGACAGGAACTGGAACCGGGTCATCCGGGTCTTGCCCGTGCGGCGACTCCGGTCCGGAAGCGGTGCTCTGCTCGCTTTCCAGGCAGAAGCGCCGGACGTGCCCGGGAGACAGCTCCCGCGGCCCCGACGCGCCTCTGTTCGACTCCCCGCAATGTGCGTCGCACAGTATGCACCACGCGTACTCCTTCGCGCTGGAATATGCCCGAAGCGCTTGTTGCGGTGACTGTACGTCAACCATGCTGTCTCGTAGGGGAATCACGTTCCGTGACCCCGAGGAGGCGCGAGGCGATGTGTCCGCCGGTTCGGATGGTGTGAGCGGTGCAGGTGCTTCAGGTTCAGCTGGAGGTCGGGCCGGATCCCGCGGAGGTCGGGCGGGCCCGTAGATGGGCCCGGTCGAGACTGGCCGGGTCCGGGATAAGGGACGACGAGCCGCTGGCCGAGACGCTCATCCTGCTGATCTCGGAGCTGGTCACCAACGCGGTGGTGCACACCGGGTGCCCGGCCGTGCTGCGCATGCTGTTCGGCCTGACGGGCACGGCCGGGACCGTCCGGGTCGAGGTGGCCGACACCAGCTGTCGCCCGCCGCAGCAGCGCCACGCGGCGGGCGAGGACACCAACGGCCGGGGCCTGGAGCTGGTCGACGGCCTTGCCGACCGCTGGGGCTGGCAGCCGGAGGGCGCGGGCAAGCACATCTGGTGCGAGGTCGACCGGGGCGCGCCGCTGATCCAGCTGCCGTTGCACCCCGGCGCGCAGGGCGCGGGCGACCCGGAGTGCGACGCGCGCAAGGTTTCGCGCGCCGTGACGCATCTTGCATAAAGGTTAAAGCAGTTGCTCCGGGCGGATCAGAGGATCGCGACCGGTGCGACCGGGGTGCCCGTCGCCCCGACGAACGGTTCCGGCATCGCGGAGAGCAGGAAGGCGTACCGCCGCTCCTGTGCACAGGCTGTGGACAGCGCCTCCAGGTTCCAGTTCTGGCCCTGGAGCATGCCCATCTCGACCAGGTCCAGGGCGTGCACCCCCAGCCACAGGTCGTCGATCTCCGGCGGGAAGATCTCGAAGGTCAGGGTGTCGTTGGCGACCGCCGCCGCATCGCGGGCGCGGAACCATTCGGGCGTCCGGATCGACAGGCCGGGCGAGGGGTAGCCGTACGCGTTCCGGTCGCCCGCCAGGAGGACCTGCACCTGCCCGGTCCGTACGAGCACGATGTCGCCGGACCGGACGCGCACCCCCGCCAGCTCCTCGGCCGCCTCCAGGTCCTCGGGGGTGACGGCGTGGTCGCCGGGCAGCCGGTCCGTGCCCAGGGCGCGCGCCACATCGAGCAGCACCCCGCGCGAGACGATGTGCGGTGCCTTGTCGATCCCGCTGAACTCCGCGCCGCCGTGTGCGGTGATCGTTGCGGCCGGACGGCCGTTGTAGATCTTCCCGGAGTGCGAGGCATGGGTGAGGGCGTCCCAGTGGGTGGCCGTCTGCAGGCTCAGGACCGCGGTGTCGTCGCTGGTGGCGACGGTGCCGGGGCCGAAGAGCTCCTGGTTGATCTGGACCATGGTGTGCAGCGGATTGATCCGCCCGGGGATCAGCCCGCTCTGTACGCCGTCCTGCTGGAGGGGGAGTGCGAGCGGAATCCGCAGACCGCTCCGGACGGTCGCGGCGGCTTCGCGCACCACGGTGTCGGTGATCAGGTTGAGCGTCCCGATCTCGTCGTCGGCGCCCCAGCGGCCCCAGTTGCTGACCCGCTTCGCGATGTCGTGGAACTCGGCCGGCAGTGACATGGCGCCTCCTGGGGCTTGTGCTCGTGGACCTGATGGCCCATAAAATCTAACGGTCCGTCAGAAACCGCGGGAAGGGGCCGGGCATGGGGAACTTCTTGGCAGGCAAGGTGGTGGCCGTGACGGGTGCCGGGCGCGGCATCGGGCGGGCGGTCGCGCTCGCGGCGGCGGCCGAGGGGGCACGGGTCGTCGTCAACGACTACGGCGTCTCCATCGAGGGCGGCGAGCCGAGCAGCGAGGTCGCCGAGTCGGTCGTCAAGGAGATCGAGGCGGCGGGCGGCGAGGCGGTGGCGGTCGCCGACGACATCTCCACGATGGCCGGCGGACAGCGGATCGTGGACACGGCGCTCGCACGGTTCGGGCGGATCGACGGGGTCGTCTGCGTGGCCGGGATCCTGCGGGAACGGATGCTGTTCAACATGTCCGAGGAGGAGTGGGACCCGGTGGTCGCCACCCATCTCAAGGGCACCTTCACCGTCTTCCGGGCCGCGTCGGCGGTGATGCGCAAGCAGGACGGCGGCGGCACCCTGATCGGCTTCACCAGCGGCAACCACCAGGGCAGCGTCGCCCAGGCCAACTACAGCGCCGCGAAGGGCGGGATCATCTCGCTGGTACGGAGCGCGGCGCTCGGCCTGCACAAGTACGGCGTCACGGCCAACGCCGTCGCCCCGGTCGCCCGGACCCGGATGTCCGCCAACGTCCCCATGGAACTCAAGGAGATCGGCGAGCCGGAGGACGTGGCGGCGCTCGTCGTCTACCTGCTCAGCGACCGGGCCCGCCGGGAGAAGATCACCGGCCAGGTCTACACGGTCGCGGGGCCGAAGATCGCGGTCTGGGCCCAGCCGAGGGAGCTGCGGGCCGGATACGTGGAAGGGGCGTGGACCCCGGAACGGATCGCGGACTTCCTGCCGGGGACGGTGGGCACGGACCCGATGCCGATGCTGGCGCGGCTGGAGGAGATGGCCGCGGCGGCCGCGGCGAAGGCCCGGCCGAACGCGTGAGTCCCGCCCCGCCGGGGCTCCGCCACGGCCGGCCTTGATGGTGAGCGGCAACAGTCAGGAGGCACCGTGGACTTCAGCTTCGGCCCCGACGGCACCGCCTTCCGCGAGGAGGCCCGTGCCTGGCTGGAGGCGCACCTCGTCGGCGCGTACGCGGCGGCGGCCGGCACCGGCGGTCCCGGCAGCGAGCACGAGGGCTTCGCGGTCCGCCGCGCCTGGGAGCGCGAACTGGGCCGCGACGGCTGGATCGGCCTCGGCTGGGAGGACCGCGGCGCCGGCCACGGCAACCGCCGCGCGAGCCTCGTCCAGCAGGTCGTCTGGGCCGAGGAGTACGCCCGCGCCGCCGCCCCCGCCCGGGTCGGCCACATCGGCGAGAACCTCCTCGCACCGATCCTGATCGCCTACGGCAGCGAGGAACAGCAGCGGCGATTCCTGCCCGCCGTGGCACGTGGCGACGCGCTCTGGTGCCAGGGGTACAGCGAGCCGGACGCCGGATCGGACCTCGCCGCGGTCCGTACGGCCGCGGTGCCCGACCGGGGCCGCGGCGGCCACCGGGTGACCGGGCAGAAGATCTGGACCTCGCTCGCGAAGGAGGCCGACTGGTGCTTCGTGCTGGCCCGCACGGAGCCCGGCTCCCGCCGCCACCACGGCCTGTCGTTCCTGCTGGTGCCGATGGACCAGCCCGGCCGGATCGAGGTGCGGCCGATCCGTCAGATGTCGGGGACCAGCGAGTTCAACGAGGTCTTCTTCGACGGGGCGCACGCCGAGGAGTGCGTCGGCGGCGAGGGCAACGGCTGGACGGTCGCCATGGGACTGCTGGCCCTGGAACGCGGCGTCTCCACGCTCGTCCAGCAGATCGGTTTCGCCGCCGAACTGGACCGGGTGGTCCGCGCGGCCGTCGACAGCGGCGCCGTCACCGACCCGGTCCTGCGCGAACGCCTCGTACGGCAGTGGGCCCAGCTGCGGACCATGCGCTGGAACGCGCTGCGCACCCTCGGCTCCACCGGCGACCCCGGCGCGCCCAGTGTGGCGAAACTGCTCTGGGGCGGCTGGCACCAGCGCCTGGGCGAGCTGGCCGTGCAGGTCAGGGGCGCGGCGGCGGCCGTCGGCCCGGACGACTGGTCGGCGAAGGAACCGTACGGACTCGACGAGGCGCAGCGCCTGTTCCTGTTCACCCGGTCCGACACCATCTACGGCGGCTCGGACGAGATCCAGCGGAACATCATCGCCGAGCGGGTGCTCGGCCTACCGAGGGAGCCGAGATGAGAGGCGTCGTCTTCGACGGCAAGCGGACCGAGGTCGTCGACGATCTGGAGATACGCGATCCGGGCCCCGGCGAGGTGCTGGTGGCGGTGGCCGCGGCCGGGCTGTGCCACAGCGACCTCTCGGTGATCGACGGGACGATCCCGTTCCCCTCGCCGGTGGTGCTCGGGCACGAGGGCGCGGGCGTGGTCGAGGCGGTCGGCGCAGGCGTCTCCCATGTGGTGCCCGGTGACCACGTGTCACTGTCCACGCTCGCCAACTGCGGGGCGTGCGCCCAGTGCGACCGGGGGCGCCCGACCATGTGCCGCAAGGCGATCGGGATGCCGGGACAGCCGTTCGCACGGCGCGGGAAACCGCTGTACCAGTTCGCGTCCAACTCGGCCTTCGCCGAACGGACCCTGGTCAAGGCCGTGCAGGCGGTGAAGATCCCGGCGGACATCCCGCTCACCTCGGCGGCCCTGATCGGCTGCGGGGTGCTGACCGGGGTCGGCGCCGTGCTCAACCGGGCGAAGGCCGACCGGGGCGACACGGTCGTGGTGATCGGCACCGGCGGCATCGGGCTCAATGTGATCCAGGGCGCCCGGATCGCGGGCGCGCTGACCGTCGTCGCCGTCGACGCCAACCCGGCGAAGGAGGCGGCGGCCCGGCAGTTCGGCGCGACGCACTTCCTGACCTCGGCGGACGGCGTGCGGGAGATCCTGCCGAACGGCGCCGACCACGCCTTCGAGTGCGTGGGCCGCACCGAGCTGATCCGTACCGCGATCGACCTGCTGGACCGGCACGGCCAGGCGATCCTGCTGGGCGTCCCGGCCGCGAACGCGGAGGCCTCGTTCCTCGTCTCGTCGATGTACCTGGACAAGTCGATCCTGGGCTGCCGGTACGGCTCCTCGCGCCCGCAGCGCGACATCGCCCTCTACGCGGAGCTGTACCGGGAGGGCCGGCTGCTCCTGGACGAACTCGTCACCACCACCTACCCGGTGGAGGACTTCGCCGAGGCGGCGGACGACGCGCACCACGGCCGGGTGGCGCGGGGCGTGCTGGTGTTCTGACCTTCCGGGCGGCGCCGCTCAGCTCCGTCCGGCGCGGAAGGTGCGCCGGTACGCCGTCGGGGACACCCCCAGCGCCGTCTGGAGGTGCTGCCGCAGCGAGGTGGACGTCCCGAAGCCCGCGTCCCGCGCCACCTGGTCGATCGACAGATCCGTCGACTCCAGCAGGTGGCGGGCCCGTTCGATCCGCTGCCGGGTCAGCCACTGGACGGGGCTGACCCCGACCTCCTCCCGGAACCGCCGGGTGAAGGTACGCACGCTCATCGACTCCTGCTGCGCCATGTCGCGCAGCAGGATCGGCCGCTCCAGCCGCCCGAGCGCCCAGTTGCGTGCGGTGGTCGTGTTCGCGAACCGGGTGTCGGGCACGGGGCGCTGGATGTACTGCGCCTGCCCGCCGTCCCGGTGCGGGGGCACGACCGTGCGGCGGGCGACGTCATTGGCGACGGCGATGCCGTGGTCCCGGCGCACGATGTGCAGGCAGAGGTCGATCCCGGCGGCGACCCCGGCGGAGGTCAGGACGTCCCCGTCGTCGATGAACAGGACGTCCGGGTCGACCCGCACTTCGGGGAAGAGCTGCTGGAAGTGGTCGGCGTGCGACCAGTGGGTGGTGGCGGGGCGCCCGTCGAGATATCCGGCGGCGGCCAGCACATAACTGCCCGTGCAGATCGAGACCATCCGGGTCCCCGGCCTGATGTGGGCCAGAGCGGCGGCCAGTTCGTCGGTGAGCCTGCCCTCCGAGTGGACGGGGCCGAGTTCGTACGTGGCGGGAATCAGCACCGTGTCGGCGGTGGCCAGGGTCTCCGGGCCGCGTTCGACGTTGATCGTGAAGTCGGCGTCGGTACGGACCGGGCCCGGCGGGCGGACGGAACAGGTCACGACTTCGTACAGAGTGCGGCCCTCGTCGTGCGGCCCGGCACCGAAGGAACGGCCGAAGATCCGCTGGGGGATGGCCAGTTCGAAGGAATACAGCCCGTCGAGGGCCAGGACGGCGATCCGGTGCGGCATGGGCGGACTCCCTTCACCCCTAGTGGTATAGACCTCAAGGCTGATACATGTCACTCCTGTGAAGAAAAAGTCAGCGCGGCGCCCGCGCATTCCCACCGCCGAACGCGAGGGTGCGCAGCCCCTTTTGCTCCGTTCCTCCGCGGAGCACCCGATGCCCGGCGGCCGGCCGGAGGGGCTCTGGAACCGCAACTTCCGGCTCTTCTTCGTCGCCCGCACCGCCGCGCTCTTCGGCGACGGCATGATCCCGGTGGCCCTCACCGCGGGACTGCTGGGCGCCGGCCGCCCGCACTCCTCCGTGGGGTTCGCGCTCGCGGCCTGGATGGGGCCGCTGGCGCTCTTCGTGCTCTTCGGCGGGGTGCTGGCGGACCGGTTCACCCCCCGCCGGATGATGATCATCGCGGATGCGCTGCGGCTGGTCGGGGCCTCGGTGCTGGCGTTCTCCTTCGCCACCGGGAACCCGCCGCTGTGGGCGGTGTACACGCTCAGCGCGGTGGCCGGGGTGGGCGCCGCGCTCTTCCAGCCGGGCGTCGCCTCGACGGTGCCCCGGGTCGCCTCGGACGTGCAGCGGGCCAACGCCGTACTGAGGGTCTCCGAGGCGCTGATGACCATGGCCGGCCCGGCCTTCGCGGGCGTGCTGGTCGGGCTGGCCGGCGCCGGTGTGGTCTACGCGGCGAACGCGTCGACGTTCCTGGTCTCCGGCCTCTGCCTGTTCCTGCTGCGGCTCGCCCCGGCCCCCTCGGACGACGCGCAGCGCGGCGGCTTCTTCGCCGAACTGGCCGACGGCTGGCGGGAGTTCCGGGCCCGCAGCTGGCTGTGGGGGGTGATCGCGATCTGGACGGTGTACGGCTTCACGGTGATCGGCCCGATGCTGCCGCTCACCGCGGTCGAGATCACCGAGGCGCACGGCTCGGGGACGTACGGCGTGATGATGGCGGTGAACGGCGCGGGCAGCGTCGTCGGCGGGCTGCTCGCCCTGCGCCTGAGACCCCGCCGCCCGCTCGCGGCGGGGGCCGTCGCGCTGACCGGGGTCTGTGTGAACCTGCTGGTGCTGGGCCTCGGGCTGCCGGTGTTCGCGCTCGGGGCGGGGCAGTTCGCGGCGGGCGCGGCGTTCGCGTTCTGGCTGGTGATGTGGTCGACGACGGTCCAGACCAAGGTGCCGCCCGAGGCGCTGAACCGCCTGCATGCGTACGACGTGGCGGGCTCACTGCTGATGATGGCGGCGGGCCGGGCGCTGGCGGGGCCGGTCGCGGACCGGGTGGGCGCGCCCGAGGTGCTGCTGGCCGGAGCGGTGATCAACATGGTGGTGGCGGCGGTGCTGTTGGTGGCCCGGCCGATCAGCCGGCTGGAGCGGACCGCGTGACCGGGGACGGGCGGCCGGCGGCCGGGTCCCGGACGGCCCCGCGCACCCGCGCGGTCGCGGCCGGGGCCGCGGTGCTGACCGTACTGGCCGGACTCGCGGTCAGGGCGTGCACGGACGGCGACTTCGCCAAGTACGCCGGGGACGCGCTCTACGCCGTGCTGATCTGCGCCCTGGCCGCCGTGATCGCGCCCGGTGCGCGGCCGGCCGTCACGGCAGGGGCGGGGCTGGCGTTCAGCTGGGTGGTGGAGCTGCTGCAACTGACCGGGGTGCCCGCGGAGCTGTCCCGCCACAGCGCGGTGGCGCGGCTGGTGCTCGGCTCGACCTTCAACGCGCCCGATCTGTTCTGGTATGCGGTGGGGGCGGGGTTCGCCTGGGCCGTGACGGCCCTGGCCGCCTCCGCCTCGCGACGGGACAAGGCGCGGTAGCGGTACGGCGCCCCGGGCCGGAAAGCGACGATCGCGGTGGCCCGATTCCTGCGAAGGGTGTCCCTCCGGCCACTCGTGAGGAGGAACGCGCCGGCCCGATGCTGAGTGACGTGACCCAGACAACCGAAAGCGCCGCCCGGGACGACGACCGGCAGGCCGTCACCCCGGCAGCCCTCGGGCGCCCCTCCCGCCGACGCGTCCACCGCGCCTGGATCGTCGCCGCCGTCACCTTCGTGACGATCATCGGCGGCGCCGCGTTCAATTCCCTGCCCGGCCTCCTCATCGACCCGCTCAACAGGGAGTTCGGCTGGTCGCGCGGGGAGATCGGACTCGCCGTATCCGTCGACATGGCGCTGTACGGGCTCACCGCACCGTTCGCCGCCGCGCTGATGGACCGCTTCGGCATCCGGCGGGTGGTCGTCGTCGCCCTCAGCGCCGTGGCGGCCGGGGCACTGGCGAGCGTATGGATGACGGCCTCCTGGCAGCTGATGATCTACTGGGGCCTGCTCGTCGGCCTCGGCACCGGCTCCATGGCGCTGGCGTTCTCCGCCACCGTCACCAACCGCTGGTTCGTGGCCCGGCGCGGCCTGGTCACCGGCATCCTCACCGCGGCCGGAGCCTCCGGCCAGCTGGTCTTCCTGCCGCTGTGCGCCTGGATCGTCCAGCACCACGGCTGGCGCCCCGCGTCGGTCACGGTGGCGCTCGCGGCCCTGGTCGTCGTCCCGTTCGTCTGGTTCCTGCTCCGCGACCACCCGGCCGATGTGGGCCTCGCCCCGTACGGCGGCGGCTACGTGGAGAAGCCGGCGCCCACGCGCGGGGCGGCGCGGCGGACCCTGCGCGTGCTGACCGACGCGGCGCGCACCGGACCCTTCTGGCTGCTGGCCGGTACGTTCGCGATCTGCGGGGCCTCGACCAACGGCCTGATCCGTACGCACTTCGTGCCCTCGGCCCACGACCACGGCATGCCCATCACCGCCGCGGCCTCGCTGCTCGCCGTCATCGGGGTCTTCGACGTCATCGGCACCGTCTTCTCCGGCTGGCTCACCGACCGCTTCGACGCCCGGCGGCTCCTCGCCGTCTACTACGCGCTGCGCGGCGTCTCGCTGCTCTTCCTGCCGATGCTGATGGCGCCGACGGTGCATCCGCCGATGGTGTTCTTCATCGTCTTCTACGGCCTGGACTGGGTCGCCACCGTCCCGCCGACGCTGGCCCTGTGCCGCGAGCAGTACGGGGAGGACAGCGCCATCGTCTTCGGCTGGGTGCTGGCCTCCCACCAGGTGGGCGCGGCGCTGGTGGCGTTCCTGGGCGGAGTGGCGCGCGACGTCTTCGGCTCGTACGACGTGGTCTGGTACGCGTCGGGGGCGCTGTGCGCGACGGCGGCGCTGATGGCACTCGTGATCCGCCGGGTGAGGGAGCCCTCGGACGCCGTCGCCGGACTGGGCTGACGGCGGGGGCCTTCAGACCGACGGGCCGGGGGCGGCGAGGTGCTGGGCGACGGCCAGGAAGACGTGAAGGTTCGCGATGTCACTGACCGCGACGCTGCACCACTGCCCCGACCCGCCGGTCCCCATGACGTGGACCCGGCCCGCCGCGACCTGGATCTCCTGGACGCCGGACCAGGGGAGGTGGCCCTTCCCCCGGGCGGTCAGGCCGGTGCGGGAGAGCGAGATGTCCCCGAGGTTCACCGTCTCCCCGGCCAGGACCGATTGCAGGACCGCCGGTCCCTGGGCTCGGAGAACGGCCTGCTGCATATGGGGTCCCCAGGACTCGGGGTCTTCGTAGAAGTGCGTGATTCTCGCGCCGGCACGGTCCGGACCCACCGCGGAGTAGGCGTACTCGGTGGGCCCTGGGATGCCGTTGATGACCTTCCGGGTGATGTCCTGGTAGAGCCGTACGGAGTCCCAGCGGATGACGACCGTGCCGTCGCCCGACTCGGGGTGCACGATCATTCCGTTTTCGAACAGGTGGAGGCGCTTGGCGGCCTGCCGTCGGCTGAAGTCCGGTGTCCGGCGCAGCCACCAGAGGAACAGCAGGCCGGGTATCACGAACATCACCAGCAGGTTGAGCGTCGTGAAGATGTAGAGGGCGAAGAGCGCCTTGTTCAGACGCTTGGGGGTGAACGTGCCTTCCAGCGCGCCCAGTTGATGGGACGAGGCCAGTTCGGCCGCCTCGGACGACAGGGTGGTGGGTGCTGCCGCCATGGGCTTCTCCCTCGTGTGTGCACCGGATGCGGAGGGCGGCCGGTCGTCATGGACGGTGTCCGGTCGCCTGCGGGACCGGATCCCGCGGCCCGCCGGCCCCGCTCCTCGACGCTAGGGCGGGACAAGGCATTCCACCAGCGACTAGATTGCATGTGAGTCATGCGGAGGAGGAATGTGTTCGGGATCGACGCACTGCGTCTGCTGGTGACGGTGGCCGACACCGGATCGTTCACGAGGGCCGCGGTCAGGCTCGACTACACGCAGTCCGCGGTGTCGCGGCGCATCGCCGCGCTGGAGAAACAGGCGGGCGGACCGCTCTTCGAACGGCTAGCCCGGGGCGTACGGCTGACCCCGGCCGGTCGGGCGCTGCACCGGCACGCGGTGGAGGTGCTCGCGCGGCTGGCGAGTGCGGAGCACGAGATGGCCGCGATCCACGCCGGGCTGGGCGGGCGGCTGCGCGTGGGGGCGTTCGCCACGGCCAACATCTCGCTGGTGCCCGCCGCGTTGCGGGCGTTCGTACGGTCCAGGCCGGACGTCGAGGTCGTCGCGGCCGAGGGCCGGAGCGGTGAGCTGATGCAGCGTCTGACGGAGGGCGCGCTGGACCTGGCCGTGGTCAGCGACTACCCGTCCGGTCTGCCGTCGGCCGACGCCGTCACGACCGAGGTGCTGCTGGAGGACGAGCTGTTCGTCGTGCTCCCGCGTGACCACCGCCTGGCCGGAGCCGGGACGGTCGATCTGCGTGAACTGCGCGACGAGACCTGGCTCCAGGACGTGTCCGCCGACCGGCCCATGATGCTCGCCGAGGTGTGCGGCCGGGCCGGCTTCACGCCGAGGCGGATCACCAGGATCGCCGAGTGGACCGGCAAGTTCGGCTACGCGGCCGCCGGGCTGGGGGTCGCGCTGGTCCCCTCGCTGGCCGCCTGGGCGGTCCCCGCCGAGCTCGCCCTCTGCCGGCTCGGCGGCCTCGCCCCGCGCCGGACCGTGCATGTCGCCCTGCCCGCCGCCCCGCTTCCGGCGGCCCTGGCGCTGCGGGACCTGCTGCACGGGGCCGTTCCGCGCGACCGCCTCGGCTGAACGTCCGAGGCGCTACGGAGCGGGGCACCGGCGCGCCCGCCGCGCGCTCACCCGTCGAGCGGACCGAACCGCCCGAACACCCCGCGGTGGAACAGCAGCGGATCGGCCCCGTCCACCGCGCCCAGCGCCTCCACCCGGCCGACGACGATCAGATGGTCGCCCCCGGTGTGGACGGCCTGGATGCGGCAGTCGACCCAGGCCGGTACGGAGTCCAGCAGCGGCGACCCGGTCACCGGGGCGGCCCCGTACGCCACCCCCGCGAACTTGTCCGCGCCGCTCACCGCGAAGCTCCGGCACAGCGCGCCCTGGTCCGCGCCGAGGATGTTGACGCAGAACGCCCCGGCCTGTGCGATGCGCGGCCAGGTCGTCGACGTACGGGCGACCATGAAGGTGACCAGCGGCGGGTCGAGGGAGAGCGAGGCGAACGACTGGCAGGCGAAGCCCGCCGGGCCCTGCGCGTCGTCCGGGGCGTGCGCGGTGACGATCGTGACGCCGCTGGCGAAGCTCCCCAGCACACGGCGGAATTCGCCCGGGTCCACGGGCGGCCGCTCGCCGTCGGCCACGGCTCGCAGATGCGGGCGCGGCAGCGGATCGACCGGTGCCGGTCCGGCGGTGGTGGCGGCGCCGACGGACCTGAGGTACCGGACGGCGATGGCGGCCATGCCTGCGTGTCCCATCACCCTTCGATTAGAACTGACGCCTCATCAGATGGGAAGGGATGAGGACCGGCAGCTTGAACATGCCTGTGCGCGGCAAGGCGCATGGCATTGCGCGCACGCGTCCGTCCATGGTTCAAGGCTGATGGCCTTGACACCCAGCGCCGCTGATTCGACGCAGGTACCGTTCTGGTACATGGCCGCAGCAGTTGCAACTGCCTGGCACCGTCGAACACGTGCGGCGGCTGTCATCGATGTGCAGGAGGTGCTCTCGTGCTGGAGGAAGCCGAGGAGATCGGTCGTCGTGTCCGGCGGGCACGGCTGCGGCTCGGTATGCCGCAGGCAGACCTCGCTGCAGCTCTGGGGAAGACCCAGGGCTGGGTGTCCAAGATGGAACGCGGCCTCATCGAGCTCGATCGGGTCGGGCTGCTGAACCTCGTGGCAGCCGAGCTGCACGTGCATCCCAATGACCTCATCGGTCGGCCGTACGCAAGCAGTCCCGCCGAGAATCAGTGGCAGGTCTCGGCGGCGTCCATCCTGCGTGAGCTGCGCCGCTACGACCTCGCGCCGATCTTCGACGGCACCCCACGACCGTCCGGCGACCTGTGGCGGGGCATGACCCGCCTGCACCGTCTTCGGGACGCCGCCGCCAACACGGCGATCCTCGCCACCCTCCCCGACCTGCTGCGCGAGGCTCGCGCCCTGGCCGAGGCCGCGACCGGCCACGAGCGCGAGGAAGCGTTCGCGATCTACGCCGTGGCGTGCAAGTTCGCCCACACCGCCGCGCACGCCCTCGGACATCCCGAGCTCGTCGCCATGGCGGCGGAGCGCGCAGCGTGGGCCGCCCGCCTCTCGGCCGACCCCGTCATGTCCGCACTCGCCGACTGGATGCGCGTCTGGGACATGTGGGCCACGGCCGATTGGGACGACTCGCTCACCCTGTCCGACAAGGCCATCGCCAGCGTGCAGCGCGAGTACGAACTCGGCGAGCCGCTCGCCCTACGGATGTGGGGCGCGCTCCACCTGCGGGCCGCCGTCGCCGCGGCCCGCGCGGGCCGACCGGCTGAGGCCGACGAGCGGATCAACCACGCCCGCCATGCTGCCGGCCGGATGGCAGGCCGCCACAACCCACCGATCTACGACCGGCACTCGGTCACCTTCTCCCCCGGCAACGTGCAGATCCACGCGGTCAGCGTCGCCCTGGAGACCGGCGAGCAGACCAAGGCGCTCGCCATAAACCGCCGCATGGCCCCCGAACTCGTCGCCGCACTTCCCAACTCCCGCCAGGGCCACCACCACATGGACCTCGCCCGCGCGTGGCTCTGGGACGGCAACCGCGATCGCGCGCTCACCGCGCTGGAGACCGCGGAGCGGATCGCCCCGCAGCTCGTACGGAACCATCCGATCGCCCGGTCGACCCTCCGTGGCATCGTCTACGCCGAGCGGATCGCCACCCGCGAGAAGCTGCGCCGCATGTCCGACCGCTTCCACCTGGACGGATGAGGGCCGTATTCCTCCGATTCATATTGCCCCCTGACGTGGCGCTAACTTCTGGGGCATGACAGGACGACCAACACCCCATCTCCCTTCACAGGGAAGCGAGTTAGGGACGGCCGGACCGTTCTATCCACGACTCGGCGACCTTGCCCGCGACACCGCCAAGGACGGGCGGGTCGGCGTGGTCGTGATGCTGCCCGGAGTGGGCGCCGGCACGTACCACCTGCGTCCGCCGGGTGCGGTCCGACCCTGCCCCGCATCGAGCTTCCTTGATTTCGGCAGTAGACACGTGGTGCGAGTTTCGCGGGATGGCTCCGGCGAGATAGCTATTTCCCAGGGAAGAAAAGCGCTCGCGTCGACCAGGAACCACTGGCCGGACCACCCCCGTGGGCGCGGGGACAACATGGCTCGCTAGCCAGAAGAAGCGGGCTCGCGGAACTCCCAAGGATGCCCCTCCGACGGAACCGGCGTTCCCTCTGGAGAAGGCGCCTTCAGTTGCCGTGAACGCAAATGGAGCTTCCGTCGGAAAGGTTTTTGTGCGTCCCGCTGGCTGCCTCCTTGCTGACGACGTGATCGTTGTCCAGCCTCAAGCAGGCCAGGATATCGATCTCGACTACCTCTCGGTTGCACTCCAGAGCGCCGTCACCGCGGGTGGATTCCTCTACGAGGCGAAGCTGTTTGCCACCCGCGTAAAGGAACTCAGCGTCGATGTCCCTGTTGACACATCAGGCAACCTAGATATTGAGCAGCAGAAGCGCATAGCGTCGGCAGTAAAGCGCTTCGAGGATATTGTTTCCCGCCTCGGAGAATTGGGGCGCTGGAGCGGCGAAGCGCGGGTCATCTGAGCTGATGGACTCTTTATGGAGTTGCCCGGGTGCATGGATGTTCTCTATCCACACACCCGGGCCTCGCCTTATGCCCAGGACCATTTCCCTTGAAGGGCTGGCCATCCTCCTGGTTGATCTACTCGCTCTCCCCGGGGGCTTCCGGTGCACCGGAAAGCTTTCGGCAAGACTCACGGGCACGGCCTCCCTTTCTGGTACGACTGGCAGCCACTCGTCCAGGGCATGTAGTGGGCCATGGACGAGGTGACGGTGGACTGGGCCAGGCGGGTCGCAGAGGTTGAGCTCGGTGATGCGTTCCCTCGGCGGTGGGCGCACAGCCAGGGAGTCGCAGCCCGGGCGGCCGAGGTCGGACGGATCTTGCGGAACGACGCCAACCTATTGACGGCAGCCGCTGTGCTCCATGACGTGGGGTACGCGCCCCGGCTCGCGGTAACCGGCTTCCACCCGCTCGACGGCGCCCGGTTCCTCCATGACGAGCACGGGGCCGACAAGCGGCTAGTGCGATTGGTAGCGAACCACTCGTTCGCACTGCTGGAGGCCGAGGAGCGCGGGCTGCGAGACGAGCTGGCGACGGAGTTCCCAATGCTGGAAGAGCCCTTGCTGGTGGACGCGCTGGTCTACTGCGACATGACGACCACTCCCCACGGCCAACAGACCACCGCCAGGGAGCGGGTCGCAGAGATCGTCGGACGCTACGGCGCCGAAAGCATCGTCGGACAGTTCATCCGACGGGCGGCGCCGGAAATCTTCGCTGCCGTGGCGCGGGTGGAGGCGGAACTGGCGGCTCAGCCCAGGTAGGGGTAGGTGCCGGCGAGGTAGTCGCCGATCTGCTGGCGCATGCTGGCGTGGATGTCGTATTCGTCCAGGTCGGCCGGCTGGACGAATCGGACGCCGTCGGCCTCGTCGTTGATGGTGGGCTCGCCGCCGACGGGGCGGCCGATGTAGGTGTTTTCGTACTGCTGGCGGATCTCGCCGTCGGTGTAGGCGACGATGTGGTTCGGGTTCGTGTAGACGCCGAGGAAGCCGGTGATCTCGGTGACGATGCCGGTCTCCTCCAGACACTCCCGCACCGCGCACTGAGCGGCGGTCTCGCCGATGTCCTGGGCGCCGCCCGGGAGAGCCCACTGGCCCGTGTCGCGGCGGCGCTGCAGAAGGATGGCACCGCTGTCGTCGACAACGAGCAGGTTGCTGGCGGGGATGAGAGTGTTCGCCTTCGGAGCGGCGGGGTCGTTGTAGTACTCAGTCCTGCCCATGTGCGGCGGTCCCCTCCTGGTCGGGTGTCCAGGGCCGTGCGCCGGCCCAGACGGCTTCGAAGCTCTGAGCGTAGTTGCCGAACCACCCCATGCCGTCAGCCTTGTTGAGGTGGAGCAGAGGGTTGGCGCTGGCCGGCTGGCCCCACACGTGCGGGTTGATCAGCAGGTTGTCGTCGTAACGGAACAGCGACGTGTAGAGGGTGGTGTCGTGCAGCCGCACTTCGCAGCCCCCTGGCCACGGAAGTGCCTGCCGTTCCCCCGTTATGTTTCCGCGGCCCTGCAAGAGGGCCGCTGGCCTCCGGGTCCGGCATGACTGTGTCCCCCTGTCGAACGGATGACCTGGGGGGTGGTGTCACCGGGCCCGGGAGGTGCCGTCGGAGACGCTGATGAGAGGTCCGGCCACTGCCCGGTCCGGCGCAATGCCGGACAGCTCGCGGGCAGCAGGTCTGCATAACGTGGATGCGCGCGTACGACACCACTGCCGAGGCCGGCACGTTCAACTCGCCTGGAGGGGTGCGATGTTCGATACCGAAGACGTGGGCGTGTTCCTCGGCCTGGACGTCGGCAAGAGTGCTCATCACGGCCACGGACTCACTCCGGCCGGGAAGAAGGTCCTCGACAAGCAGCTGCCCAACAGCGAGCCGAGGCTGCGGGCCGTGTTCGACAAGCTGACCGCGAAGTTCGGCACCGTCCTGGTAATCGTGGACCAGCCCGCCTCGATCGGCGCCCTCCCGCTGGCCGTGGCCCGGGACGCGGGCTGCAAGGTCGCCTACCTGCCCGGCCTGGCAATGCGCCGGATCGCCGACCTGTATCCCGGCGAGGCGAAGACCGACGCTCGTGACGCGGCGGTGATCGCGGATGCGGCCCGCACCCTGCCGCACACCCTGCGCTCTCTGGAACTGACCGACGAGATCACCGCCGAGCTGACCGTGCTCGTCGGCTTCGACCAGGACCTGGCCGCCGAGGCCACCCGCACGTCCAACCGGATACGCGGCCTGCTCACCCAGTTCCACCCAAGCCTGGAGCGTGTCCTGGGCCCCCGTCTCGACCACCAGGCCGTCACCTGGCTTCTTGAACGCCACGGATCCCCGGCCGCACTGCGAAAGGCCGGACGCCGCCGCCTCGTCGAACTCGTCCGGCCCAAGGCCCCGCGCATGGCCACCCGGCTGATCGACGACGTCTTCGACGCGCTCGACGAGCAGACCGTCGTCGTGCCAGGGAGCGGCACCCTCGACATCGTCGTTCCCTCCCTGGCCCGCTCGCTCGCGGCCGTCCAGGAACAGCGCCGGGCCCTGGAAGCCCAGATCAACACCCTGCTGGAGGCTCACCCTCTTTCCCCGGTCCTGACGTCGATGCCCGGCGTCGGCGTCAGGACCGCCGCCGTGCTGCTGGTCACCGTCGGAGACGGCACCAACTTCCCCACCGCCGCCCACCTCGCCTCCTACGCCGGCCTCGCCCCCACCACGAAATCGTCCGGCACATCGATCCACGGCGAGCACGCACCCCGAGGCGGAAACCGGCAGCTCAAACGCGCCATGTTCCTCTCCGCCTTCGCCTGCATGAACGCCGATCCCGCCTCCCGCACCTACTACGACAAGCAACGCGCCCGCGGCAAAACCCACACCCAGGCCCTCCTCCGCCTCGCCCGCCAACGCACCAGCGTCCTGTTCGCGATGCTCCGAGACGGCACCTTCTACGAGTCCCGAACCCCCCACCGTCACCCTCGCCGCATGACCAGGATGAAAACCCTCAAAACCGGCAGCGCGAACTTGACGAAGGACATAGAGGCACCCCCCGCGTCATGAGCCCCGCGACCAGGGCGGGCTTCCCTCTGCACGGGATCGCCCACGGGACTGGCGTCTTCACTCTGGCCCCGAGGGCTTGCGCTGGCTCAGATCAGGGTGATCAAGCGCTGGGCGAGGGAACGGGCTTCGGGTGCGAGGCCCTCGAAGATGTCCCGGGCGAAGAGGGTGTCGGGTTGGGCGGCAAGGTCTGGGATGGCGGCCCAGTTCTCGGCAATCAGTTGGAGGGCTTGCCGCGCTCGGTGGACGGCTTCCTGTCGGTGGGCGAGGAACTGATCGGCTCGTTGGTGGGCCTGGTGCCAGGTGATGTCGCCCCGTTCGGCGAGCTGGGCCAGGGGCGGGGCGGTATCGCCGTCCGCGAGGCGGATGGCGTCGGCATCGATCACGTACTGCCGGAGCCGTTCCTCCTCTTGCCGCTCGTCGAGTGCCGCTGTGGCGTCGTCGAGGGTGAGGAGACCCTCGGAGACCTGTTCCGCGAGGTCGAAGGCGTCTTCGCGGAGGCGGTCGTACTGGGCGGCTCGATCGTCTCAACGTCGGCCACCTTGTGGAGATGTTCGATGCCATCGCCGACGCGAATGAGGTGATCGAGGCCGAGAACCAGGCCCGTCGCGAACAGATCGCGAGGTGCAAGCCCAGCAAGCCGGGACGCCCGGTCGCGGCCGAGCGTGCGCGGCTGGCCGTCCAGCGGGCGAAGCTCGACGAGATGAAGCCGTTCCGGAAGCCGACCGGGCCGGCCACCCGGCAGAGCATCCGGCGGACGCTCCGAGCGGCGCTGAACGCGGCGATCAGCCAGCAGCTCATCACGTTCAACCCGGCATCCCACGTCGAATTGGAGTCCGGCAAGCGGCCGAAGCCGCTGCTGTGGACCGAGCAGCGCGTCGCGCGATGGCGTGCCACCGGCGAGAAGCCCTCCCCTGTCATGGTGTGGACGCCGGAGCAGTTCGGCGCCCTCCTCGACGCGGCCGAGGGCGAACGGCTGTACGCGTTCTTCCACCTGTCGGGCACCCGGGGCCTTCGGCGGGGAGAGGCGGTCGGCCGGGACTGGGCCGACGTCGAACTGGACGCCGGGCTGATCACTCCAGCCAAGGAGATCGTGGTCGACGGCTGGGACCCGTACGAGTCCGCGCCCAAGACCGACGGAAGCGCCAGCACCATCGCCCTCGACAGCCTGAACGTGGCCGTGCTCCGCGAGCGCCAGCTCAAGGAGAAGGAGAAGTGGGGCACGGCGTGGAAGGACACCGGCAAGGTGTTCACCCAGGAGGACGGGTCCTGGCTCCACCCCGAGACCGTCTCCGAGACGTTCCGCAGCATCCTGGCGCGCACCGATCTTCCGCCGATCACCCTCCGGGACCTGCGGCACGTTTCCGCGACCCTCACGCACGGCGGCGGAGGCGACCTCCACACGATCAAGGAGACGCTCCGCCACTCCACGATCACGCTGACCTCGGACACGTACACGAGCCTGCTGCCTGAGGTCGACAAGGCCGCGGCAGAAGCCGCCGCTGCGCTGGTGCCTCGTGCCCGTAAAGCCGCCCCCGTAGCGGCTGCTGCCGGACCGTCCGCTCACGCACGAGGCCGCGAACGACGGAGCGCCCCGACCGGCGGAAACCGATCGAGGCGCTCCGTAGCAGGTCAGAGGGGTTTTCCCTGCCTGCCAGTGGTAGGCCGTGTGGGACTCGAACCCACAACCAACGGATTAACAGGCCGCGCGGATAGGCGCAGGTTGAAGGGATCGTTTGGGTCTGACCGTGGTTCGAGAGATCTCTACTCGCTGTGACATTGCGGGTGTTGGAACGGTCGCTGCTGGTGGGCTCGGGGACGTGGTGCGGTTCTGTTCATTGTGCCGGGCATTGTGGATCGGGCTGGGGTTGGTCGAGGTGTGCGTAGAAGTACGTGTCTTGTTACCGGAGTTTGTTTTGGCGTGGGGAGGGGCGTGTTGGCTGGGGGCGAGGGCGGTTACCGTGTCGGTCATGTCGGATGGTCATCAAAGTGGCGGTCGGGGCCGTGAGCCCGCGGTGGCGGGTGGGCAGTTGAGCGATCCAGGGTGGCTGGTGAACGCCGACCCCGGGCAGGTCCTGGCGGCGCTGGACGGCGCGACGGGGCGGGAGGAGATGCTCGCGGCGGCGGTATACCGGGCGTCAGCGCATGTGCACTGGGATGCCAGTGCGGGGGCGCGACGGCAGGTGCTTGCGTTGGACGCGGCCCGCTACGGGGACCACGGGCTGTCGGCACGGATCACCGCCGCACCAGTGGACGGTGCGGCGGCCGCACGGTGGGGGCTGGAGTGGGCTACTGGCAGCATGGTCGACCACCGTCTCCGGCATACCCTGTCCGGCCACACCGGCGGGTTGTGTGCGGTGGCGACGGGTGTGGTGGAGGGCCGCCCGGTCGCCGTCACCGGCAGCGCCGACAAGTCGGTGCGGGTTTGGGACCTTGCCACCGGGCGACCTGTCGGCGAGCCCCTCACCGGCCACACCGGCCCGGTCGAGGCGGTGGCGATGACTATGGTGGAGGGCCGCCCGGTCGCTGTCACCGGCAGTGCCGACAAGTCGGTGCGGGTTTGGGACCTTGCCACCGGGCGACCTG
Source organism: Streptomyces gelaticus (assembly GCF_014649535.1). Taxonomy (GTDB): domain Bacteria; phylum Actinomycetota; class Actinomycetes; order Streptomycetales; family Streptomycetaceae; genus Streptomyces; species Streptomyces gelaticus. The sequence continues at coordinate 308 of NZ_BMTF01000026.1, read as the reverse complement.
TCGGCGACCCCCTCACCGGCCACACCAAGGAGGTGTGGGCAGTAGCGACGACCGTAATGGAGGGCCGCCCGGTCGCCGTCACCGGCAGCGATGACGGGACGGTGCGGGTCTGGGACCTTGCCACTGGCCGGACCGTGGGTGAACCCCTGATCGGCCACACCGACGCGGTGTGTGCGGTGGCAACGGGGGCGGTGGGGGACCGTGCGGTTGCCGTCACCGGTAGCGCCGACGAGACGGTGCGGGTGTGGGATCTTGCCACCGGCCGACCTGTAGGTGAACCCCTGATCGGCCACACCGACGCGGTGTGT
>NZ_BMTF01000025.1:17701-118681 GCF_014649535.1 Streptomyces gelaticus | reverse complement strand
GCGGGGACGCCCTGGGCCTTCAGTTTGGCGATGGCGTCGGCGGAGTTGAAGCCGGCCTGTGGGATGCCGTCGTAGGACGTCAGCGGGGAGTGCGGGGCGGTCGGGCCCTTGGCGGCCCAGGCGCCGAAGAAGTCGTAGGTCATCACGTTGTACCAGTCCAGGGACTGGGCGGCGCCGGCGTAGTCGGCGGCGTCGATCTTGCCGCCGTCGGAGCCGTCGGCGGTGATGGCGGCCGTCACCAGGTAGTCCTTGCCGAACTTGGTGCGCAGCGCCGAGGTGAGCCCCTTCAGCGCGGCCGGGCCGCTGGTGTCGCAGGTCAGGCCGCAGGCGTTGGGGTACTCCCAGTCGATGTCGATGCCGTCGAAGACATCGGCCCAGCGCGGGTCCTCGACCAGGTTGTGGCAGGACTCGGCGAACGCGGCCGGGTTCTTCGCCGCCTCGCCGAAGCCGCCGGACCAGGTCCAGCCGCCGAACGACCACAGCACCTTGATGTGGGGGTACTTCGCCTTGAGCTTGCGCAGTTGGTTGAAGCTGCCGCGCAGCGGCTGGTCCCAGGTGTCGGCGACGCCGTCGACGGACTTGTCGGCGGTGTACGCCATGTCGTAGTCGGCGTAGGAGTCACCGATGGTGCACTTGCCGCCCTGGACGTTGCCGAAGGCGTAGTTGATGTGCGTGATCTTCGCGGCGGAACCCGAGGTGTCCAGGTTCTTGACGTGGTAGTTCCGGCCGTAGACGCCCCAGTCGGTGAAGTAGCCGAGGTTGACCTTGCCGCCGGTGCCGGGGTCGGGGTTGCCGCCGCCACCCGTGGTGCGGACCTTGACCGCGCCGCTGACCGGACCGGTCTGGCCGGCGGTGTCACGGGCCTGCACGGTGTACGAGTAGTCGGTGCCGCCCTTGAGGCCGGAGTCGGTGTACGTCGTGCCGGTGACGGTCGAGACGACCGTGCCGTCCCGCAGCACGTCGTAGTTCTTGATGCCGTTGTCGTCGGTCGCGGCGGTCCAGCTCAGCTTGGCCGAGGTGTCGGTGACGGCGCTGGCGGTGGGGGTGCCCGGCGCGGAGGGGGCGTTGTCGCCGGGGACGCTGCCGCCGTCGCAGGAGGCGCCGTTCAGCTTGCAGCCGGTGGGGGCGCCGGGGCCGGTGCCGTTGAAGCCGAAGCTGACGGAGGCACCGGGGGCGACCGAACCGTTCCAGCCGAGGTTCTTGGCGGTCCAGTGGGTGCCGGAGCTGGTGACGGTGGCGTCCCAGGCGGAGCCGACCGCTGTGCCGGAGGGGAAGTCCCACTCGATGGTCCAGGAGGACAGGGCGGTGGTGCCGGTGTTCTTCACCGTCCACTGGCCCTCGAAGCCGGAGCCCCAGTCGGACTTCTTGACGAACGACGCGGTCGCCGAGGTGGCGGCCTCGGCGGGGGTGGCCAGGCCGACCATGGCGGCGAATGGGAGCAGCAGCGCGGTGAGACCCGCGACCGCTCTGGATCTGGTGGCTCTGCCGGTCCCGAGTCTGAATCGGGTCCGGCGTAGGGGGGTTTCAGTGCTCAACGGTGCTCCTCGGGTGAGGTCCGGACATTCGGGGGTGGTCCGTGGACTGCAAACCCTGCGCCGCCCTGAGCCCGCCTTGTCATGGCGTGCTCACCGCAGTGTGCTCGGTGAGACTAGGAAGGTCTGGACCAATCGTCAAGAGGTCTGGACCAACGTTCGCCGCCGGACGGTCCTGAACGTCAGATGCCCAACTCCTGTGCGAGTACGGCGGCCTGGACCCGGCTGCGCAGGCCCAGCTTGCCCAGCAGCCTGCTCACATGGGTCTTCACCGTCGCCTCCGCCATGGAGAGCCGGACCGCGATCTCGGCGTTCGACAGGCCCTCGCCGAGACAGCCCAGGACCTCCCGCTCCCGCCGGGTGAGACCGTCGAGCACCGAGCGGTCGGGCTCCTTCACCGGCCGGGCGGGAGCGGTCCCGGCGAACTCGGCGATCAGGCGGCGCGTCACGGCCGGGGCGATCAGACCTTCGCCGCGCGCCACCGTGCGTACCGCGTCGAGGAGATCGCGTGCCTCGGTGTTCTTCAGCAGGAAGCCCGCGGCCCCCGCCCGCAGGGCCCCGAAGACGTACTCGTCGAGATCGAAGGTGGTCAGCACGAGTACGTCCGCGAGCCCTTCGGCCACCACCTGCCCGGTCGCCGACACCCCGTCCAGCCGCGGCATCTGAATGTCCATCAGCACGAGGTCCGGCCGGAGTTCGCGGGCCAGGCGCACCGCCTCCTCGCCGTCCCCGGCCTCGCCCACGACCTCGATGTCGGGCGCGCTGCGCAGGATGAGCACCAGTCCCGCCCGGACGGCCGACTGGTCCTCGGCGACCACAACCCTGATCGTCATGTCCTCGATACCCCTTCCTCCACCGGCAGTTCGGCCCGTACCCGCCAGATGCCCGTACCACCGCCGGTGGACGACGGACCGGCCTCGATCGTGCCGCCCAGCAGCGCCACCCGCTCCCGCATCCCCACCAGGCCGGCCCCCGAACCAGGTGCGCGCGGCCCGGGGCGGTCCCCGAGCACACTGCTGACCTCCACCGTGAGCAGCCGCCCGGACTGCCCGAGCCGCACCGTGACCGGGCCGGGCGCGGCATGCTTGAGCGCGTTCGTCAGGGACTCCTGGACGATCCGGTACGCGGCCAGCTCGACCGGCGCGGCAAGCGGCCCCCGTTCCTCCCGGGTGTCCTCGAAGTCGCAGGTCAGGCTGCTCGGCGCGGCGCTCGTACGGGTCTGCTCGACCAGTGCGTCCAGTGAGGCGAGGGTGGGCGACGCGGCCGGTTCCAGGGCTCCGCCGCCGGTGCGCAACAGGCCGATCAGCCGGCGCATCTCGGCGAGGCCGTCGACGCTGTTCTCCCGGATCACGCCGAGGGCCTCGCGCGAGGTGTCCGGGTCGTCGATGGAGAGCGCGGCGGTGGAGTGGATGGCGATCGCCGAGAGGTGGTTGGCCACCATGTCGTGCAGCTCGCGGGCCATCCGGGTGCGCTCGGCGGTCACCGCCTGGGCCCGGTCCATCTCGGCCAGCAGCGCGGTCTGGTCGGCACGCAGCCGGGCGGCCTCGGCGGCGTCCCGGTGGTTGCGGACACTGGCCCCGGTGATGGCCGGCCCGAACGAGACCATGCCGGTGACGACGCCGATGAGCAGTGCCTGGGGGTTGCGGAACCAGGCCAGGAACCCGATGGTGATCCCGACCGTGATCAGGAACGTGGTCACCGGGATGCGGCGGGCGGCGGACGGTTTCCCGTACAGCACGGCCGCGTACATGAGGTCCGTGAACATCAGGACCGTCGCGAGGTTCCCGACCGTGAACTGGTCCGCGACCAGTGCGAGCGTGCCGATGACCAGGGCGGGCTGCGGAGCGGTCCTGCGGACCAGTTCGAGCGCCGAGACGACGACGAGGGGCAGCAGGGAGACCCACGGGGCGACGAAGGCCCGGTCGCCCTGCAGCTGGAGGCCGAGCGACCACAGCAGAAGGCCGCCGAGGAGTCCGATGGCGGCCAGGAGCACGTCGTGGCGGTGCGGCCGGGCGAGGGAGTACACCCTCCCATCCAACACGGCCCCCCGCGCCCGGACCTCCCTACCGGGGGTGAGGAGCGAGTACATCGAAGGATGCAGTCGTAGTTCGTCACTGCCGACGACGATTCGCCGCGGTCGGGCCGGGAGGCTGGAGGCAAGGGAAAGGAGAAGTGTCGTGATCGTCACGCTGATCGTGCTCTGCGAGGTCGCCTTCTGGGTGCTGCTGGCCGCGGGGCTCGCGCTGCGGTACCTGGCGAAGAAGCCGAGACTGGGTGCGGGTGTGCTGCTGTGCGAACCGCTGCTGGAGGTCGTACTGCTGGTGGTGACGGCCATCGACCTGAAGAACGGGGCGCAGCCCGACTGGAAGCACGGGCTCGCCGCGGTCTACATCGGCTTCACGGTGGGGCTCGGCCACTCCACGATCCGCTGGGTCGACTCCTGGGTCGCCCATCGCTTCGCGGGCGCACCGCGGCCGGTGAAGCCGCCCAAGTACGGCATGGCGCGCGCGGCGCACGAATGGAAGGTCGCGGGGCGCTGGACCGTCGCGGCGGTGACCGCGCTGGCGCTGCTCCAGGCGGCCGTCTGGTACGTGGGCGGGGACGGCGACGTCTCGTCGCTCCAGGCGTGGCAGCAGACGATGCTGTTCGTCATCGGGATCAACGTGGTCATCGCGGGGAGCTACACGCTGTTCCCGAAACGCGAGCCGGCCGGGCGCTGAGCGGCCGGCCGGGCGGGGCCGACACCCGTCCGGCGGCTTCCGCACCCGGTGGCTACCGCTCCCCGCCCGGTACCCACAGCACGTCCCCGACCTCCTTGTTCGCCGTCCTCGCGAGGATGAACAGCAGGTCGGAGAGACGGTTGAGGTACGTCGCGGTCAGCGCGTTCATCACGTCGCCGTGCACCTCCAGCGCCGCCCAGGTGGACCGCTCCGCGCGCCGGACCACCGTGCACGCCTGGTGCAGCAGCGCCGCCCCGGGCGTACCGCCGGGCAGGATGAAGCTGCGCAGCTTCTCCAACTGCTCCAGATAGTGGTCGCAGTCCGCCTCCAGCTTGTCGACATAGCTCTGCTCCACCCGAAGCGGCGGGTACTTCGGGTTCTCGGCGACCGGGGTCGACAGATCGGCGCCCACGTCGAACAGGTCGTTCTGCACACGGACGAGGACCTTCACGACGTCCTCGGAGAGCTGCCCGAGCGCGATCGCGGTACCGATGACGGCGTTGGCCTCATTGGTGTCGGCGTACGCGGAGATCCGCAGATCGGTCTTGGCGGTGCGGCTCATGTCGCCGAGGGCGGTGGTGCCCTGATCGCCAGTGCGCGTGTAGATACGTGTCAGATTGACCATGTCGCCAGCCTAGTGCCGGGTTACGCACCGGCCCGGCGGAAGACCCGGGCGCCCGCCGCCAGGGCCGCGACCGCGAAGGTGACCGCCACCAGTGCCCCGTACAGCATGTGCGAGGTGGCGTACGAGCCCACGTACGCGTCCCGCACCGCGTCCACGAGATAGCGCAAGGGTGTGAAGTGCGACGCGATGTCCAGCCAGGCCGGTCCCAGTGTCATCGGCAGCATCAGGCCGGAGAGCAGCATGGCCGGCATGGCCACCGCGTTGATGACGGGACCGAACTCCTGCGGCGTCGCGACCTTCATGGCCAGCGCGTACGACAGCGAGGCCAGCGCGACCGTGAGCAGAGCGACGAACGCGAAGCCGATCAGCACCCCGGGCAGCGGCGCGCGCAGGCCCATCGCCAGAGCGGCCAGGACCAGCAGCACGGCCTGGACCACGAAGAGCAGGGCGTCCCGCAGGACCCGGCCCAGCAGCAGAGCCAGTCTGCTGACAGGCGTCACCCGCATCCGCTCCACGACCCCGGTGGACTTCTCGACGATGATCGAGAACCCGGTGAACGAGGCGCCGAACAGCACGAGTTGAAGCAGTAGTCCGGGAATCAGGACCTGCCAGGAGTCACCGGACGAGCCGAGCGGCAGACCGTCGAGGAGCGGGCCGAAGAAGAGCAGGTACAGCAGCGGCATCAGCACGCCGAAGAGCATCTGGAAGCGGGAGCGCAGGGTCTGGCGGGCGTACCGCCCGAAGACCAGTGCGGTGTCGTGGACCAGCATCAGAGTCCCTGTACGGAGAGAGGTGCGGCATCGGCGGGCGCGGCGGCGCGGCCGGTGATCGCGAGGAAGACGTCCTGGAGCGGGGCGGCGGGGGAGTCGGCGTACTCGGCCCGGAGCGCGGCCGGGGTGCCCTCGGCGACGACCACCCCCCGGTCGATCACGATCAGCCGGTCGGCGAGCGCGTCCGCCTCGTCGAGGTAATGGGTGGTGAGGACGACCGTGGTGCCGTGGTCGTCGCGCAGAGCGCGCACCAGGTCCCACAGGTCGGACCGGCTGCCCGGGTCCAGGCCGGTGGTGGGCTCGTCGAGGAAGAGGACGGGAGGGCGGTGGACGATGCCCATCGCGATGTCCAGGCGCCGGCGCTGACCGCCCGAGAGGGCGGCCGCCTTCCGGTCGAGCAGATCGCCGAGCCCGAGCAGGCCGGCCAGCTCCGCGGCCCGCTCGCCCGCCTCCGTCCTGCTCAGCCGGTACAGCCGCCCCTGGGTGACCAGCTCCTCCCGCACGGTGAGGTGGGGGTCGGCCCCGCCCGACTGGGCGACGTATCCGCACTTCGCGCGCACTCCGGCCGGGTCGTCGGCCAGGTCGTGTCCGGCGACGGTGGCCGCGCCGCCGGTGGGGGCGAGCAGCGTGGTCAGCATCCGCAGAGTGGTGGTCTTTCCCGCTCCGTTGGGGCCGAGGAGGCAGACGATCTCGCCCGCCGCGACCGCCAGGTCGACGGAGCGCACGGCGTGCACCGGCCCGTTCCCGCTGTCGAAGGTCCGGGCGAGGCCGGACGTACTGATGATTGGCATAGTGACCACAAAAACAGAGCCACTGAAAAAATGCAATGACACCAACTTTTCATCGCCTCCGGCTCCGGGCCTATGATGGGCGGATGGGCGAGGGACTCAGGGAACGCAAGAAGCGCCAGGCGAGGCAGCACATCTCGGACCTCGCGACCGGGCTGTTCCTGGAGCACGGATTCGTGACGGTGACCGTCGCCGAGATCGCCGAACTGGCGGACGTCTCCGTGAACACGGTCTACAACTACTTCCCCGCCAAGGAGGACCTCTTCCTCGACCGGATGAAGGGCGTCACCCAGCGGGTGGCCCGCTTCGTCCGCGCCCGCGACAAGGGCGAGTCGGCGGCCGAGGCGGTGCTGCGGGAGCTGCGGGCCCTGGTCGTCGCGGTGTCGCCGGAGCTCGGGCTGATGGACGGCTTCGCCGACTTCATGCGGGTCGTCGAGGAGGCGCCCACACTCCAGGCCCGCCTCTCGCGGCTCCAGCAGGAGGTCCTGGAGGCCGTCGTCGCCACCCTGCGCGAGGAGACCGGCGCACCGGCCGGCGATCCGCTGCCGGATCTGGTCGGCGGTCAGCTCACCTGGATAGAGGGCGCCCTCGTCGCCCACATCAGCCAGGAGATGCTGGCCGGACGCAAGGCGGTCGAGGTCTCGCGCGACGCGCTCGCCCTGCTCGACGAGATCGAGGAGCTCCTCGGCGAAAAGGTCCTCAACTACGCCCGGCGCGCCGCCGAATGAGGCGGACCGGTGTGATGTCCGTCATGTGAGACGTGACGCGCATCTCTTCACGGCCCCAGCGCCCCTCACGGGTACTAATCTCCGCCGGAGAGCATGTGAATATCCGTTAAGACCGGCCGTGCAGGGACCAGCTGCAGAGGCGAACAGAAACCAAGGGGTGCACACGTGGCCAGGAAGCTCGCCGTCATCGGAGCCGGACTCATGGGGTCCGGCATCGCGCAGGTCTCCGCCCAGGCGGGCTGGGACGTGGTGCTGCGCGACGTCACCGACGAAGCCCTGACCCGTGGACGTGACGGCATCAAGGCCTCGTACGACAAGTTCGTTTCCAAGGGCAAGCTGGACGCGGCCGACGCCGAGGCCGCGCTCGCCCGCATCACGACCACCACCGACCTCGACGCGGTCGCCGACGCGGATGTCGTCGTCGAGGCCGTCTTCGAGAAGCTGGAGGTCAAGCACGAGATCTTCCGGGCCCTCGACAAGATCGTCCGGGACGACACCGTCCTCGCCTCCAACACCTCCGCCATCCCGATTACCAAGATCGCGGCCGTGACGGAGCACCCCGAGCGCGTCGTCGGTGTGCACTTCTTCTCGCCGGTCCCCATGATGCAGCTCTGCGAACTCGTCCGCGGCTACAAGACGAGCGACGAAACCCTCGCCACCGCACGGGAGTTCGCCGAGTCCGTCGGCAAGACCTGCATCGTCGTCAACCGCGACGTGGCCGGCTTCGTCACCACCCGGCTGATCTCGGCGCTCGTCGTCGAGGCCGCCAAGCTGTACGAGTCGGGCGTCGCCTCGGCCGAGGACATCGACATCGCCTGCAAGCTCGGCTTCGGCCACGCCATGGGCCCGCTCGCCACGGCGGACCTGACCGGCGTCGACATCCTGCTGCACGCCACGAGCAACATCTACACCGAGTCGCAGGACGAGAAGTTCGCAGCGCCGGAGCTGATGCGCCGGATGGTGGATGCAGGTGACATCGGCCGCAAGAGCGGGCAGGGCTTCTACACGTACTGATCGATTTCGGTCCTCCGGTTGCCCGATCTGCTCGTCGGTCGGGCCCGGAGGGCCGGGGGAGTCTTCCGGAAGCAGTGGATCCGTGTGGGCCCTCGCCGTGCCTCAGTCACTCCGCGGAGTGAATTCGGTATCGGTTCGCTTACAGACGGAAACTTCCCTGTCTCCGCCGCAGTCAGTTGTGGGAGAGACAGAACAGACGGACGAACCTTGCCACGGAGCATTTCAGGGGAGCGCATATGCACATCAGGGGCGACCACGCCGAGCTGGTCGTCGGGGGCCGCCTCGACGTCCGAAGCGCGGCGGACGCCCGTACGGCCCTGCACTCGGCCCTCGACGACGGCGTGGGCGACCTGGTGCTCGACCTGACCGAGCTGGACTCCTGGGACGCCACCGGACTCGGCGTCATCATGGGCGCACACCGCCGGGCCGGACGGGCCGGGCGGCGGCTGGTGCTCCGCGGCGTGCCGCCGCAGATGCAGCGTCTGCTGGTGGCGACCCGGCTGCACCGCATCCTGGCCATCGAGGGCGGAATCGCCGCGGACTCGCTGCCGCGCGTGTAGCGGCGTGCGCCGCGGCCGGAATCGCGCAATCCGTACGAGAACGTGCGCTTCGGGCGGCGTGGCCCCCCGACTGTGCGGGGGCACCGGGCGACGGTCTAGGGTTCGGCCCGTCCGCCGATTGACGAACCCCACCGGGCGGACACCGGACCAGAAGCGACAGCGGGGCGTGCGAGGCCGGAGGGGCAATCGTGCGCGACGCGTCTGGGGGCTTTGGCGATGGACCCGACACACCGGGGACCGGAACAGTACGGCCGGGACAAGGACGGCTCCGGTGAGGGGCCCGTCCGCAGACGGCCAGCCCGCGACCAGCTGACCCCGGACCCCGGTCACCCGGCGCCGCCGCAGGCCCGCGTCGTCCGGCTCATATCGGGCGAGTACCTCCTCACCGTCAACCCGGTCGACGGCAGCGAGGTCGAGCTGTGCCCGCCGGGGGAGCAGCCCGGTCCTCCGGCCCGCCGTACCGCCGCCGGACGCGCCGACCGCGAACGCGCCACCGCGCCGCCCGTACCGCCGGGCCCGCCCGCCCCCCAACTGCCGCTCCTGGAACGTGCGCAGGAACGCGAACGGTTGGCGCGCCTGCTGGCCCAGGGCCGCTCGGTGCGGCTCACGGGACCGGCCGGATCCGGCCGTACGGCACTGCTGGACGCCGTCGCGGCCGACTGCGCGGACCTCGCACCGGACGGAGTCGTACGGCTCAGTGGCTACCGGCGCACCGCCACCGATGTGCTGTACGGGCTCTTCGAGGCCGTCCATGACTCGCCGCTGCACCGCCCCGACCGCGCCGGCCTGCTCGAAAAGGTCCGGAGCATCGGCGCCGTCGTCCTGCTCGACGACCTGGAGTTCGGCGGGGCCGCGCTGGAGGAGCTGCTCGACGCGACACCGGAGTGCGCCTTCCTGTTCGCGACGGTTCCGGACGTCGCCGCGCCCAGCACCGAGTCGCTCCTCGAAGAGGTCTTCCTCGGGGGCCTCGGCCGCAGCGCCGCGGTCGACCTGCTGGAGCGGGTCGTCGAACGCCCGCTCACCGAGGAGGAGGCGAACTGGGCGGGGGACCTCTGGTTCGAGTCCGAGGGGCTGCCGCTGCGCTTCGTCCAGGCGGGTGCCCTGCTGCGCCAGCGCGACATGCTGCGTACCGACCCCGAGGCGTACGGCGTGTCCGGCGACGGCCGGCCCGCGGAGGTCCCCTTCGGCCACGACCAGAACGTCGACGGCGTCCACATCCCGCTGCCCAGCCTCGGGGAGGGCGCGGCGCCCGCCGAGCTGCTCGCCTCACGGCTGAGCGCGTCCGCCCGCGACACCCTGCGCTTCGCGGTGGCCCTCGGTGGCGAGGTGCCGCACCAGGCACATCTGCCGGCACTCACCGGGGACACCCACGCCGATGCCGCGCTCGGTGAGCTGGCCGGCTGCGGGCTGCTCTCCCCGGCCGGCCCCCGCTACCGGCTGGCCGCCGGTGTGGTGACCCAGCTGGAGGCCGCCGGATACGGCGAGGACGCCACCGACCGGGCGCGGACCGTGGCCCAGCACTACGCCTGGTGGGCCGGTCACCCCTCGGTCACACCCGAGCGGGTGGCGGCCGAGGGCGACGCGATCGTCGCGGCGATGGCGCAGCTGGTGCCCGGCGACGGGGCGGGACAGACCAGCGTGGCCGTGCTGCTGGCCCGCAGCGCCTCTCCGGCCTTCGCGGCGGGGCTGCACTGGGGCGCCTGGGAGCGGGCGCTGAGGATCGGCCAGGAGGCGGCCAGGATCGCCGGAGAGGTCGCCGAAGAGGCGTACTTCCACCACGAGTTGGGCATCCTGGCGCTGCTGACCGGCAATCCGGACCGGGCCAGGGCCGAACTGGAGACCTCGATCGGCATGCGCGGGGTGCTCGCCGACAAGTCCGGCGCGGTGGCGGGACGGCGGGCCCTCACACTGGTCGCGGACCGTTCCGGCGGCCCGCTGCCCCTCGTCCTCACCCCGCCGGGGGACGAGCTGCCGGTCCCGCGGGCCGAGGAGCCGCCGACGGCGCCCACCCGTGCGACGCCGTCCGTGACGCAGACGCTGTCGAGGCCGTACGACGTCGCCGCCGCCACGGTGATCTCGCCGCAGGGCACCTCCAAGGAGGCCGGGAAGGGCCGCTTCGCGGCGCTCGCCGGGGCCCGGCGCAACCTGGTCGCGACGGCCGCGGGCGTACTCCTGACCGGTGTACTCGGCACGGTGGTGGCGCTGGGGCTGGCCTCCGGCGACGACGACGTCCCGGGGAACCGGGGGGTCACCACCGAGCAGTCGCAGAACCAGGACGACGGCGAGGACGAAGCCCCGGCGGACGGCTCGACGCCCGATGGCGCGGAGCCCGGCGGCAGCACGTCGACGCCCGGCCCGTCGGGCGGCGAGACCACGCCGAGCAGCAGCGGGACGCCGTCCCCGGACTCCTCGGGGCCGAGTGACACCCCTTCGTCCGACACCCCGTCCAGCGGCAGGCCCTCGTCGGACAAGCCGACCAGGTCGCCCAGCCCGACGAAGTCGTCCACGCCGACGAAGTCGCCCAGTCCGAGCGGGAGCCCGACGGACAGTGGCTCACCGACCCCGACGGACACGGCCACCGAACCCGAGCCGTCCTCGCCCGACACCTCCGACTCGGCGAGCGGGCCCTCGTCCTCCTCGTCGTCGTCCACGGCGAGTGCGGAGAGCAGCCCGACGGTGGCCTGAACCGCCCCGGAACCGGCGAACGCCGGACGTGACACACACGTCCGGCGTTCGGGGGAGAGCGGAAAGGGTCAGAACAGCCGCAGCTTGTCGTCCTCGATGCCGCGCAGCGCGTCGTAGTCGAGAACGACACAGTCGATCCCGCGGTCCGTCGCCAGCACCCGCGCCTGCGGCTTGATCTCCTGGGCGGCGAAGACGCCCTTCACCGGGGCGAGATGGGGATCGCGGTTGAGCAGCTCCAGATAGCGGGTCAGCTGCTCCACACCGTCGATGTCGCCGCGCCGCTTCAGCTCCACGGCGACCGTTCGGCCGTCGGCGTCCCGGCACAGGATGTCGACCGGCCCGATGGCGGTGAAGTACTCGCGGCGGATCAGGGTGTAGCCCTCGCCGAGCGTCTCGATCCGGTCGGCGAGCAGTTCCTGCAGATGCGCTTCGACGCCGTCCTTGATGAGACCCGGGTCGACACCCAGCTCGTGGGACGAGTCATGGAGGATCTCCTCCATCGTGATGATCAGTTTCTCGCCCGCTTTGTTCACCACGGTCCAGATACCCGCGGTGTCGTCCGCGCCCTCCTTGAGGGTGCAGGGCGGTGACATCCAGTTGAGGGGTTTGTACGCCCTGTCGTCGGCGTGGATCGACACGCTCCCGTCCGCCTTCACCAGGATCAGACGGGGAGCGGAGGGCAGGTGGGCCGTGAGCCGGCCGGCGTAGTCCACGGAGCAGCGGGCGATGACGAGACGCATGGTCGGCAACGCTACTCGACGAGGGGTGCTCCACGCGATTCTCCCCCTGTCGCACCCGTCTCCCGGGTCGACTCCGCTGGGTGCCGTTCGGGCTTGCCCCTCTTTGCGCCCCTTCGTTGTTGGCCGGTTGTGTTCCCAATCTCCTGGTGCGGCCAGGACTGCACCCTTACCGTGTAAGCAGGAGGTCGCCGTCCGTGTACGCTGCGTCGCCGCCCTCCTTCCCAGCCCGTAAGGCCCCGGCCCGTTGCCGGGGTCGCGAGAGGAGAACCCATGTCGCTCGACGTCTCACCGGCGCTGTTGGAACAGGCCGAGCGAGGCGAGGTCGACGAAGCCGACTTCGTCGACTGCGTCCGGACCTCCCTGCCCTATGCATGGGAGATGATCAGCTCGTTGGTGGCCCAGCTGAAGGTCGACGGCGGGGAGTTCGCCGACAATCAGACACCGCCGCCCAACGAACAGGCACGTGGTCAGCTGCTGCGCGCGCTCGCGAGCGATGCCATACGCGGTGCGCTGCAGCGGCACTTCGGGGTGCGCCTGGCATTCCAGAACTGCCACCGCGTCGCGGTGTTCCCGCTGGACGCCTCGGTCGACGAGCGCCTGGCCCGCTTCACCTCGGTGCGGGGCCAGTTGCTCAACCAGTCGCCCGAACTCCGGGACTGCTAGGGCCTGTCCGGCGGGCAGGCCTTGACGCCTCTGCTGCCGTTCCGGGGCCGGGATCATGCAACTCGCTCCGGGGCGGCGGCCCCCCGTACCTCTTACGACGTGTCAGGTGAGCAGCGGGAGCACTTCGGTGCCCAGCCGCGCCACGTTCTCCTCCGTGGCTGCCAGATCCCCGGAACCCTCCACAAGGAGCGCGAAGCGGGTGATGCCTGTCCGCTCGGCGGTGGCGGCGAGCCGGTCGGCGGCGAGCCGGGGCGGGCCCACCGGGTGAAGGCCGCACAGCAGCTCCGTGTACGCGACCGGATCGCGCATCACCCGGTGCCTGCCGTCGACCGTCACATGCGCCTCCAGCCCCTGCCGCAGCCAGCCCGGCATCGCCTTCACGAGCGTCTCCACCGCTTCCTCGGGGCCGTCGGCGATCTGGGCCACTCCGGCGGAGACGTGGCCGGCCCCGTGGACGCTCTCGGGGGAGCGGCCCGCGGCGAGCGCCGTGGAGCGCCACAGGGCGACCATGTCCGCCTTCTCCTGGTCCCCGCAGTGCATCCCGAGGAGCATCGGCAGCCCCTGCTCCGCGGCGAGCTTCACCGTCTTCGGAGAGGTGCACGCGACGACCACCTCAAGGCCGCCGGGGCATTCGGCGCCGCCCTCGGCGAGGAGCTCGTCGGCCCGGGGGACCACGGCGACCTCGCGGAAGCCGTACCGCTCCCCGTGTCCGGCCACCCGCGGCTTGCCCAGCCAGTCCAGCAGCAGCTCCAGGGATTCCGGGAAGCCCTTCTCGTACGCCTCCAGGCCCGCCCCGAACACCTCCAGATCGACCCAGGGGCCGCCCCGGCCGACGCCGAGGGTGAACCGGCCGCCGCTGGTGAGATGGAGCAGCGCGGCCTGTTCGCCGAGCGCCACCGGATGCTGGGTCGACAGCACGCTCACCGCCGTGCCCACCCGGATCCTGCGGGTGCGGCCGAGCAGCAGCGCGGCCAGGGTGACGGCGGACGGGCAGACCCCGTACGGCACGAAATGATGCTCTGCCAGCCAGACCGAGTCGAGCCCGGATTCCTCCGCGACCTCGGTGGACCGGATCGCGCGGTGCAGCGCTTCCCCCGGTCCCTGCCCCGGAAACTGGGCTGCCAGTACGAACGTTCCCACACGCATGGCCAATTGCCTCCTTGCGGCCGACGCGGCTCTCCCCTGTAGAGCAACAACGTCTGACACGTGCCAAAGGCACGGTCCGCCGGCAGGTTGTTGCGATTTTCCGGTAACTCACCCCGTACGGAGCGTCGCCCCGTACGGAGCGTCGCCCCGTACGGAGCGTCGCCCCGTACGGCGCCGGATGCCCGTGTCGGCCAAATGGCCAAGGGCTGTCCCGTAAACCCTGGTGGATCGGCGTGCGGCGTCGGATGCGGTGCGTCGCAAGGCGGAGTGGACGCCCGAATACTGGGTGTATTCGGGCGTCCCGACAACGCGGCGAGGTGCCGTGGCTGTCGTCGCACGCCCGCCAGGGACTACGGGACAGCCCTTAGGCTGTTCGGGAACTGCCCGGACTGTTCAGTGAGGTGTCAGGTGTCCCCGCGTCGTAACCGCCCCCGAGGCGGCGAGAGTCCCCACGAAAGTGCCGAGGAGCCGGGGGGCCGGTACGGGGGCGGCGGACGCGCCGAGGAATGGCGGGGCGAGCAGTGGTCCGTCCGCCCGGTCAGCGGCGCGAGCGCGGCGGGCAAGCGGTACCGCTGCCCCGGCTGCGACCAGGAGATCCCGTCCGGTGTCCCGCATCTGGTGGCCTGGTCCGAGTACGGCGGGATCGACGACCGCAGGCACTGGCACAAGGCGTGCTGGAACGCGAAGGACCGCCGCACCACACAGGTGCAGCGGTCCAGGAACGCGCCTCGTCACTGAGCCCCGCCGGGCGGGGGCGGGTCAGACGTCCCGGCGGTCGAGGGAGGCGAACGCGCAGATCAGGGCCGCGGCCGTGATACCGAGCATGATCCACAGCGGGTCCCAGCCGGACGGTCCCGAATCCGCGACCGAGGTGGAGTACAAGGCGCTGAGCTGGCTCGGGATCGAATACTGGAAGAGCGCCAGCCGCAGGTCGGAGAGCGACTCCGCGAACATGAACATGGCCAGGACCAGCGGCAGCAGCACCACCCCGATCATGACCGTGATCGCACCGGCGGAGTGCCGGACGAGGGCGCCGACCGCGAGGGAGAGCAGTCCCAGCATCGCGATGTAGAGGCCGACCCCGACCGTCGCGCGCAGCCAGTCTCCGGCACTGGGCGCCGCGCTGTCGATGAACGCCGTGTGCATCCCCGCGACCAGCGCGGTCGTCACGGTCGTGATCACGAAGGTGAGCAGGAAGAAGACGATCGCCTTCGCGCTCAGCACGCGGGCGCGGCTGGGGCAGGCCGTCAGCGTCGTACGGATCATGCCCGTGCTGTACTCCGAGGCGATGGTCATCACACCGAGCGTGATCACACAGATCGAGCCCAGCAGCACTCCGAAGAAGCCGAGGCTCAGCACCGGCGTCGAGCCGAGGTCGGGGTCGGGGTCGGAATCGACGGTGTTGACCGCGATCGTGGCCAGCAGCCCGATGCCGAGCAGCAGCACGATCATGACGCCGAGCGTCCACATGGTGGAGCGCACCGAGCGGATCTTGGTCCACTCGGAGGCGATCGCGTCGGCGAGGGTGGCCCGGCGCACCGGGATCGGCGAGGTGTACGCACCGGCCGGTGCGGGCTGCGGGCTGTACTGCGGGGCCGGGGCCTGCCGCTGGGACGGCGCCTGCGGGGTCGGCGGCGTGGTCATCGGGCGTCCTCGCTGGTGTCGCGCTCGGTCAGGTCTGCGGTGGTCGTGGAGGGCGCGGCCGGGGCCGCCGCGGGCGGGTTCTGTCCTGGCGGCGGCGGGGCGTACCAGTTCTGCTGCGGCGCCTCCAGGACCGGTGGCTGCGACGCCCCGTACCCCGGCTGTCCGTACCCGTGGTCCGCCGGCGGCTGGAGCCCCGCCTTCTGGTCCGCCGTCGAGCGGTAGTCCACGACGGACTGGGTCATCCGCATGTACGCCTCCTCCAGCGAGGCCTGGTGCGGCGAAAGCTCCCACAGCCGGACGTCCGAATCGTGCGCCACCTCGCTGATCCGCGGCAGCGGCAGCCCGGTGACCCGCAGGGCCCCGTCCGGCTCGGACATGACCCGGCCGCCCGCCTCGGTGAGCGAGGCCGTCAGCTTCTCGCGCCGCTCCGCGAGGCCGTCGGCGACCCGGACCCGGGCGAAGTCGGCCGAGTTGACGGAGATGAACTCCTTGACGTTCATGTCGGCGAGCAGCTGCCCTCGGCCGATCACGATCAGGTGGTCGGCGGTGAGCGCCATCTCACTCATCAGATGGCTGGAGACGAAGACCGTACGGCCCTCGGACGCCAGCATCTTCATCAGATTGCGGACCCAGAGGATGCCCTCGGGGTCCAGGCCGTTGACCGGCTCGTCGAAGAGGAGCACCTGCGGGTCGCCGAGCAGTGCCGCCGCGATCCCGAGCCGCTGGCCCATGCCGAGCGAGAAGCCCTTGGACCGCTTCCGGGCGACGTCCTGGAGGCCGACGACGCCGAGCACCTCGTCGACCCGGGCGGCCGGGATGCCCGCGAGCTGGGCGAGCGAGAGGAGGTGGTTACGGGCGCTGCGGCCGCCGTGCACCGCCTTGGCGTCCAGCAGGGCGCCCACCTGGCGCGGGGCGTTCGGCAGGCTGCGGAAGGGGTGGCCGCCGATCGTCACATGACCGGAGGTCGGCTGGTCCAGGCCCAGGATCATGCGCATGGTGGTGGACTTGCCCGACCCGTTGGGACCGAGGAATCCGGTGACGGTGCCCGGCCGCACCTGGAAGGAAAGGTTGGACACGGCCGTCTTCGCGCCATAGCGCTTTGTCAGGCCGACTGCCTCGATCATGCTTCAGCCCCATCGACTCACTGCTGTCGTCGGGGCCCAGGCCGAGTGGCCGCACGCCCCCGTAAGACTTAGGAGGATATCCAGGCCGTGACGGTTCCGGCCAAGCCGTTGCGGGCGCGCGTCCTGCTCGGGGCCGGGCGGACGCTCACGCATCCCGCTTCTTGAGTACGAGATAGCCGCCGATCAGCGCGGCCGCCACCCAGGCGACCAGGATGCCGAGCCCTCCCCATGGCCCGTACGGAGCCGGGTTGCTGTTCATGGCGTCGGGAACCACCTGCATGATCTTGGACCCCGCCTGGTCGGGGAAGTAACGGGCGACCTTCTTCGCCCCCGGGACCGCCGACAGGATCTGGGAGACCAGGAAGAAGAACGGCATCAGGATGCCGAGCGACAGCATGGAGCTGCGCAGCATCGTCGCCACACCCATCGAGAAGATCCCGATCAGGCCCATGTAGACGCCACCGCCGACGACCGCGCGCAGGACGTTGTCCGCACCGATGTCCGTGCGGTGCTCGCCGAGCAGGGCCTGCCCGAGGAAGAACGAGACGAAGCTGGTCGCGATGCCGACCACCAGGGCCAGCACACCGGCCACCGCGACCTTGCTGAACAGGAAGGAACCTCGCTGGGGCACGGCCGCCAGGGAGGTGCGGATCATGCCTGAGCTGTACTCCGTTCCGACCACCAGCACACCGAAGACGACCATGGCCAGCTGGCCGAGGACCATGCCGGAGAAGCTGATGAGGGTCGGGTCGAAGGTGACCCGCTGCGCCACCGGGAGGTCGTCGAACTGGGCGTTCATCAGGGCGCAGAGCGCCGCGCCCATCGCGACGGTGACGACGAACGCGGAGATCAGCGTCCAGACGGTCGAGGAGACCGTACGGATCTTGGTCCACTCGGAGGCCAGGACCGCGGGTACCGATGCCATCGTCGTCACACCTCCCTGCCGGCGCTGCCGCCGGTCCGCTGGTTCCACTGTTCGCCCCACTGCGGGCCCGCCGGAGGTGGCGCCGGGGCGTGGTCCGAGTGCGCGTGGTACTCCACGGAGTCCGCCGTCATCTGCATGAACGCCTCCTCCAGGGAGGCACGCTGGGCACTCAGCTCATGCAGCACGATCTGGTGCTGCGCGGCGAGCTCGCCCAGTGCCTCGGTCGTGGCGCCGTCGATCTCCAGCGTGCCGCCGCCCGTCTCGATCACGACCAGGCCCGCCCCGTGCAGCACATCGCGCAGTTGCTCCTGCTGCGGCGAGCGCAGCCGTACGTAACTGCGGGAGTTCTGGTGGATGAAGTCGGCCATCGACGTGTCGGCGAGCAGCCGGCCCTGGCCGATCACGATCAAGTGGTCGGCGGTGAGCGCCATTTCGCTCATCAGGTGCGAGGAGACGAAGATCGTCCGGCCTTCCGCGGCGAGCGACTTCATCAGATTGCGGATCCAGTGGATGCCCTCGGGGTCGAGCCCGTTGACCGGCTCGTCGAAGAGGAGCACCTGCGGGTCGCCGAGCAGCGCCGCCGCGATCCCGAGCCGCTGGCCCATGCCGAGGGAGAATCCCTTCGACTTCTTCTTCGCCACCGCGGTCAGCCCCACGGTGTCCAGGACCTCCGCGACCCGGCTCTCCGGGATGCGGTTGCTCTGCGCGAGACAGAGCAGATTGTTGTACGCGCTGCGCCCGCCGTGCATCGACTTGGCGTCCAGCAGCGCCCCGATGTACTTGAGGGGTTCTTCCAGGTCGCGGTAGTGCTTGCCGTCGATGCGCACCGAACCGCCGGTGGGGTTGTCGAGATCGAGCATCATCCGCATCGTCGTGGATTTGCCCGCCCCGTTGGGCCCCAGAAAACCCGTCACCATTCCCGGTCTGACCTGGCAGGAGAGCCGGTCGACGGCAACCTTGTTGCCAAAGCGCTTGGTGAGGCCATCGAGCTCGATCATGCGTTCACGCTAGAACGGCCGCGCGCCCGGCGCCACCACAAGGGCGGAACCGGGCGCGCGAGGGCTACAGCTGCGGTACTCGGGGTCAGCGGCCCTGCTGGGCCGGGACACCACGGGTGACCGGCTCGTCGTCGGCAGGCGTGCCGGCGGCGGCGACCGCGGCACCGGTCAGCGTGGCCAGCATCTCGCGGACGTTGGTCAGCTGGGCGTTGATGGAGTCGCGGCGGTTGGTGAGCGCGGCCAGCTCACGCTCCGATTCGCTGCGGATCCGGTCGGCCTTGGCGTTCGCGTCGGCCACGATGTCCTCGGACTGGCGCTGCGCGGTCTCCACCGTCTGACGGGCCCGGCGCTCGGCGTCCGTACGGAGCTTCTCGGCCTCCAGGCGGAGCTGCTCGGCGCGGTGCTCGATCTCGGCGAGACGCTTCTCGGCCTTGGCCTGACGGGACGCGAGGTCGCGCTCCGACTGGTCGCGGCGCTTGGCCAGGTTGGTCTCGAAGTCCGCAGCGGCCTGGGCGGCCTTGGCGCGGGTCTCCTCGAAGAGGGCATCCGCCTCCTCGCGCTTCTGCGCGGCGTCCTTCTGCGCCTCAGCGCGCAGCGTGCCGGCCTCACCCTTGGCCTTCTCGACGATCCGGACGCCCTCGTCCTCGGCCTTCGCCTTGCGCTCGGCGGCGAACGTCTCGGCGTCGTTGCGCACCTGCTGGGCGGCCGACTCGGCGAGCTCGCGGTGCTGCTCGGCGGCGCGACGGGCCTCCTCGCGCAGGTCCTTCGCCTCCTCCTCGGCCAGGCGGAGGATCTTCTCCACGCGCGCGCCGAGGCCCGCGTACGACGGCTCCGCGTCGTTGACCTGGGCCTGGGCGTTCTGCGTTTCGAGGTGGAGCTCCTCGATGCGCTTCTCCAGAGAAGTGATGCGGGTCAGGGCATTATCACGGTCGGCGACGAGCTTGGTAATGCGGTCATCCACCTGACCGCGGTCGTATCCACGTCGCACGAGCTCGAAGCCGAAGGGGGAGGAAGGGTCGCTCATGGGGTTCCTGTCGAATGAGACCGGTGAGGTGTTAGGGGGAATCCTAGGGGCCGGAACGGCGTGTCATCGAGCGGATGCCCTTTTGGTCTGGAGAATGACACCCCTTTTGAGTGGCTGACCCCCGCAACTCTTGCCACTCGGAGGGTTGAACGTTCCTGTCTGAGTACGGGAACTGACAAGGTGACTACCCCTCGGACGACTTGCCACTCGATCGAGTGCCAGCCGCGGCCCCGGCCTTGACGTTACCGGAGGAACCGCCCGAGCCCTTGCCGCCGCCCGTCGGCGTCTCGAAGGACTCCAGCGCCTCCAACACGTCCTGGACGCGGGAGATCTCGGTGTTGATGTCCTCGCGTCGGCGCACCAGCAGATCGAGCTCGCGCTTGCCCTCCTCGACCGTGCGCTTCGCCTCGGCCTCGGCGTCGGCGCGCAGCTTCTCGGCCTCACGGACCAGCGTGGCCTTCTTCTGCTCGGCCTCCTTGAGCAGCGACTCGGCGCGCTTCACCGCGGCGATCCGGACCTTGCTCGCCTCCGAATTGGCGTCCGCCAGCAGCTCCTTGGCCTTGGCCGCCGCCTCGTCGCGCTGCTCCGTCGCCGCCTTCATCAGGTTGTCGACGCGCTCGCCCGCGGTCTTCATCTGCTCGGAGGTCTCCCGCCGGGCGCGGTCGTGCAGCTCCTCGATCTCGCCCTCGATCCGGGCCCGCAGCTCCTCGGCCCGCTCCCGGATCGCCGTGGCGTCCCGGCGCGCGCCGACCAGCAGCTCGTCCGCGTCCGTACGGGCCCGCTCCACCAGGGAGTTGCCCTCGACGGTCGCCTCCGAGGTGATCCGCACGGCCTCCTTGCGGGCCGCGCCGACCATCGTGTCGGCCTGCTCCTCGGCCTCGGTGGCGGCGCGCAGCGCCTCCTCCTGTGCCTTGTTCACCAGCTGATCGGCCTGCTCCGCGGCATCGGCCCGGCGCTTGGCCGCCGCCTCCCGCGCCTCGTCGAGCAGCCGGTCCGCCTCCTGGCGGGCCTCCGTGCGCAACTGCTCCGCCGCCGCCTCCGCTTCGGCGCGCACCCGCTCCGACTCCTCGCGGGTACGGGCCGCGTGCTCCTGCGCCGAGCCGACGGTGGCCGCCGCCTCCGCACGCAGCCGCTCGGCCTCGTCCGCGGCCTCGTCCGACAGCCGGGCCGCCTGCTGCTTCGCCTCGTCGACCAGCGCGGTGGCCTGCTGCGTCGCCTCTTCCACGAGCGCGGTGGCCTGCTGCGTCGACTCCGCGCCGATCCGCTCGGCCTCACTGGTCGCCTCGCCCACCAGCCGGTCGGCCTGGGCCGCGGCATCGGAACGCATCCGGTTGGCGTCCTCGCGGGCCTCGGCACGGCTGCGCGAGGCGTCCTGCTCGGCCGACGCCAGCGCGTCGGAGGCCTCGGTACGCATCCGCTGGCTGTACTCGGCGGTGTCCGCCCGCAGCCGCTCCGACTCGGCGATCGCGTCCGCGACGGTCCGCTCGGCCATCGCCTTCGCGGCCTCGGACTCCTCCTGCGCCTCCCGGCGGATCCGGGCCGCGTCCTCGCCGGCCCGCTCCCGCTCGGCGTGCGCGTCGGCGCGGACCCGGTCCGCCTCCTCCTGCGCCTCGGACTTCGTCCGCTCCGCGACGTGCTCGGCGGTCGAGCGCAGCCCGGCGATCTCCTCCTCGGCCTGCTCCTGCAGCCCGCTGACCGAATCCCGTACCTGCTGGGCGGTCTGCTCGGCCGCGGAGACCAGCTCGGCCGCCCGGCTGTCCGCCTCCTCCACCAGCCGCTGCGCCTCGGCCTGCGCCTCCTCGACCCGCTTGCGGGCGGAGGCGAGCAGCTCCTCGCTCTGCTCGCGGGCCCGCTCGCGCTCCTGGTTCGCCTCGGTGCGAGCCGCGTCGAGGGTCTCCTCGGCCTCCCGGCGGCGCCGGTTGGCCTCCTCCTGGGCGGCGGCCAGCGCCTCCGCGGCCTCCGTTCCGACCCGCTCCGCGGCGGCGGCGGCCTCGGACCGCACCCGGTCGGCGCTCTCCTGAGCCTCGGACTTGAGCCGCTCGGCCTCGGCGGCGGCCTCGGAGCGCAGCCGTACGGCGACGGACTCGCCCTCCGCACGCGCCTGCGACGCGTCCGCCGCGGCCTCGTCGCGCAGCCGCTCCGCCTCGGTCTCCGCCTGCTCCCGCAGCGTTCGGATCCGCTCGGCGGCCTCCGCGCGCAGCCGCTCGG
This sequence comes from Streptomyces gelaticus, assembly GCF_014649535.1. Taxonomy (GTDB): domain Bacteria; phylum Actinomycetota; class Actinomycetes; order Streptomycetales; family Streptomycetaceae; genus Streptomyces; species Streptomyces gelaticus. Next base: position 96,787 of record NZ_BMTF01000025.1, on the reverse strand, counting down.
ACTCCTCGTTCGTCTCGCGCCGGATGCGCTCCGCCTCGGCGCGCGCGTCCGTGAGCTCCTGCTCGGCGGTGGCGACCCTGGTCTCGGCCTCGGTGTGCAGCCGGGCCCGCTCCTCGGCCGCCTCCGCCTGCCGGGCCGCCACCGCGCGCTCGGTCTCCTCGCGCAGCTCGGCCGCTGCCTGCTCGGCCGCGGTGGTGGTCGCGCCGGCCTGCTCCTCGGAGTCGGTACGCAGCTGCTCGGCCTCGGCACGGGCGCGCTCCAGGGCCTCCTCGGCCTGCTTGCGCAGCGCACCGGCCCGCTCGGACGCCTCGGCGCGGACCCGCTCGCTCTCGGTGCCCGCGGCGCCGCGCAGCTCCTCCGCGTCCGCCTTCGCCTTGGCCAGCAGCTCTTCGGCGGTCTTCGCGCCCTCCTCGATCTGCTGGACGGCCTCGCGGCGGGCCTCGCCACGGATCCGCTCGCCCTCGGCGACCGCCTCGGAGCGCAGCTGCTCGGCCTCGCCGCGCAGCCTGCGCGCCTCCTCCTGGAGCTCGACCGTCTTGGCCCGGTACTCCTTGGTGTCGTCCTTGGCCGCGCCCTTGAGCTGATCGGCCTGCTCGGCGGCCTCGCCGCGCAGCCGGTCCGCCTCGGCCTCCGCCTCGCGGCGGATCCGGTCGGCCTCCTCGCTCGCCGCCCTGGTGGTGGACTTCGCGTCCTCGGACGCCTTGGTCAGCACCTCCTCGGCGCTCCTGGCGGCCTTGGCGAGCTGGGCCGCGGCGTCCTCGGCGGCGGCCGTGCGGGCCTTCTCGGACGCCTCGGACTTCAGCCGGTCCGCCTCGGCGCGCGCGTCGGCGAGCGCCTGCTCGGCCTCCGCCTTGAGCGTCTCGGCGTCCTTGGTCGCCTCGCCGACCAGCCGGGCGATCTCGGACTTGGCCGTACGGGTGCGCTGCTCGTTCTGCGACTCCGCGGCGGCCAGCCGCTTGACCGCGGCCTCCTTCGCCTCGGCGGTGACCTTCTCGGCCTCCAGCCGGGCCTCGCGCAGCTGGGTCTCGGCCTCCTGCATGCGCTGCTCGGCGGCCCGGTTCAGCTCGGCGGTCCGCTGCCGGGTCTGCTCGGTCTCGGCCGTCGTCGACGTACGCAGCTGCTCGGCGTGGCTGGTGGCCTCCTGCGCCTGGCTGGAGGCGGCGTTCAGCAGCCGCTCGGCGTCCTTGCGGGCGCGCAGCAGGATCGCCTCGGCCTCGGTACGGGCGGACTCCGCCTCGGAACCGAGCCGCTGGCGGGTCTCCTCCGCCAGCCGGCTCGCCTCGGCGCGGGCGGCCGCCAGGGACTGCTCGGCCTCGGCCCGCGACTCCTCCATCAGCCGACGGGCCTGGGACTCCGTCCTGGCCCTCAGCTGCTCGGCCCAGGCGACGTTCTCGTTGACGTGGGACTCGACGGTCTGGCGGCGCTCCGCGAGCTCCTGGTCGAGCTGCTGGCGCCGCTGCACCGCCTCGTTGTGCAGCTCGGCCTGGAGCCGGGCCTGGTGCTCGGCGTGCTCCTGGAGGATCCGCTGTGTCTGCGCGCGGGCGTCGCGGAGCTCCCGCTCGGCGTCGGTCCGCAGCTGTTCCGCCTGGATCTGGGCGTTACGGAGCAACTGCTCGGCCTGGTAGCCGATGTCCGCGCTGTCGTACGCGGGACGGGTCGCGAGATTGCGCCGAGCCTCGTGCAGCTTGGCGCGCAAGACCTCGACCTGGTAACCGAGGTCCTCGGCGTGCTGGACGGCCTTCTCCCGGTCGGTCTTCAGCCGGTCCATCTTGGCTTCGAACCGCGAGAGATGGTCGTCGTCAGCTCGGTGGCTCTCCTGGCGTTCGTAGCCCCGCACTGCGCGGTCCCATCCGTCCCCTGGTCGCAACTCTCCAACGAGTACCGTTCCCCGGTGAACGGTCCCCCGGGGAATGGTGACAGATCAACGGCTGGGGACGCGGCGCGGCCCCGACCCGGCCCCGGCCCGGAACGGCCCACTCTACCGGGCCGGGTATCCGGAGGTCAGTGCTCCGCTGCGGACGTGACCAGTTCGGTGAGGACTCCGTGGCAGTCCTTGGGGTGCAGAAAGGTGATCCGGGACCCCATCGAACCCGTCCTGGGCTCCTCGTACAGCACCCTGACCCCCTTCTCCCGGATGTCCGCGGCATCGGCGTCGACGTCCGCGGTGCCGAAGGCGATGTGGTGGACGCCCTCCCCGTTCTTCGCCAGCCACTTGCCGACGGCCGAGTCCTCCCGGGTCGGCTCCAGGAGCTGGAGGTAGGAAGCTCCGCCGTCGGACGTATCGTTGATCTTGAGCATGGCCTCCCGTACGCCCTGCTCCTCGTTGATCTCGGAATGGAACACCTCGAACCCGTAGGTCGAGCGGTAGAACTCGACGGTTTTGTCGAGGTCGAAACAGGCGATCCCGATGTGATCGATTCGCGTCAGCATGAAACCAGTGCAGCGCCACACGGATGGTTACGCAACGTGCGCGCCGTCACACCCGCTGCCGGATGACGGGCGGGGTACCGCTCAGTACATTCAAGTAAACCCTCGTTCACTCCTCATCCCAAGGGGCGCCCCTCATGTCTGGAACGACCGGTACCACCTCAGTGATCGTCGCGGGCGCGCGTACGCCCATGGGCCGCCTCCTCGGCTCGCTGAAGAGCTTCTCCGGCGCCGACCTCGGCGGCATCGCCATCAAGGCCGCGCTGGACCGGGCCGGCATCGGCGGCGACCAGGTCGAGTACGTGATCATGGGCCAGGTGCTCCAGGCGGGTGCGGGCCAGATGCCGGCGCGCCAGGCCGCGGTCAAGGCGGGCATCCCGATGAACGTTCCCGCGCTCACCGTGAACAAGGTGTGTCTGTCCGGGCTCGACGCGATCGCGCTCGCCGACCAGCTCATCCGCGCCGGTGAGTTCGACGTCGTCGTCGCCGGCGGCCAGGAGTCCATGACCAACGCCCCGCACCTGCTCCCCAAGTCCCGCGAGGGCCACAAGTACGGCGCGATCGAGATGCTCGACTCGATGGCGTACGACGGTCTGACCGACGCCTACGAAAACATCCCGATGGGCGAATCCACCGAGAAGCACAACTCCCGTCTCGGGCTGAGCCGCGCCGACCAGGACGAGATCGGCGCCCTCTCGCACCAGCGCGCCGCCGCGGCCCAGAAGAACGGCCTGTTCGAGGCCGAGATCACCCCGGTCGAGATCCCGCAGCGCAAGGGCGACCCGGTCCTCTTCGTCAAGGACGAGGGCATCCGCCCGGAGACGACCGCGGAGTCCCTCGGCAAGCTGCGCCCCGCGTTCGCCAAGGACGGCACGATCACCGCGGGCACCTCCTCGCAGATCTCCGACGGCGCGGCCGCGGTCGTCGTCATGAGCAGGGCCAAGGCCGAGGAGCTGGGCCTGGACTGGATCGCCGAGATCGGCGCCCACGGCAATGTGGCGGGCCCGGACAACTCGCTCCAGTCACAGCCCTCCAACGCCATCAAGCACGCCCTCAAGAAGGAGGGCCTGGAGGTGGCGGACCTCGACCTCATCGAGATCAACGAGGCCTTCGCCGCGGTCGCCGTCCAGTCGATGAAGGACCTCGGTGTCACCCCGGAGAAGGTGAACGTCAACGGCGGTGCCATCGCGCTGGGTCACCCCATCGGCATGTCCGGCGCCCGCGTGGTGCTGCACCTGGCGCTGGAGCTGAAGCGGCGCGGCGGCGGCACCGGGGCGGCGGCGCTGTGCGGCGGCGGCGGTCAGGGCGACGCGCTGATCATCCGCGTTCCGGGCAAGTGACGGGTTCCGGGCAAGTAACAGGCAGTACGCGGTACACGTAGAGCAACCGGCGAGTGAACGGAGCGGTGATGGTGGACGTCCCCACCCTGGTCGAGCAGGCACGTGCGGGCCGGCCGCGGGCCGTGGCCCGGCTCATCTCCCTGGTGGAGGGGGCGTCGCCGCAACTGCGCGAGGTGATGGCGGCCCTGGCGCCGCTGACGGGCAACGCGTACGTCGTCGGCCTGACCGGCTCGCCCGGTGTCGGCAAGTCGACATCGACCTCGGCGCTGGTCTCGGCGTACCGGCGGGCCGGCAAGCGGGTCGGCGTCCTGGCCGTCGACCCGTCCTCGCCGTTCTCCGGCGGCGCGCTCCTCGGCGACCGGGTCCGGATGTCGGAGCACGCCTCCGACCCGGGCGTCTACATCCGCTCCATGGCCACCCGCGGCCATCTGGGTGGTCTCGCCTGGTCGGCACCGCAGGCGATCCGGGTGCTGGACGCGGCGGGCTGCGAGGTGATCCTCGTGGAGACGGTCGGTGTCGGCCAGTCGGAGGTGGAGATCGCCTCCCAGGCCGACACCTCCGTCGTCCTGCTGGCACCCGGCATGGGCGACGGCATCCAGGCGGCGAAGGCCGGAATCCTGGAGATCGGCGATGTGTACGTCGTCAACAAGGCCGACCGGGACGGCGCGGACGCCACCGCGCGCGAGCTCAACCACATGCTGGGCCTCGGCGAGGCGCGGGGTCCCGGCGACTGGCGGCCGCCGATCGTGAAGACGGTCGCCGCCCGGGGCGAGGGCATCGACGAGGTCGTCGAGGCGCTGGAGAAGCACCGGGCGTGGATGGAGGAGCACGGAGTGCTCGCCGAGCGGCGCACGGCCCGTGCGGCCCACGAGGTCGAGACCATCGCCGTCACACGGCTGCGCGAGCGCATCGGTGATCTGCACGGCGACCGCCACCTCGGCGCGCTCGCGGAGCGCATCGTGGCCGGTGGCCTCGATCCGTACGCGGCGGCCGACGAACTGGTGGCGGGACTCACCGGCGGGGCCTGACCGGACGATTCGACCGGGCGGCACCGGGGGCGGCGTGCGGGCCGCTCCCGGTGCCGCCCGGTCACGTTCGTCCGCCGCTGTGGCCGGTGACGTGTCCGTGGCAAGATACGGCCGGATGCGTGCACGGAGTGCCCGCTGACCATGCGTACCGATGGGGGGAGTGGCGCATGCTGGGTCCGCTGCGGGAGGACTCGCCGAGACGGATCGGTCCGTACGGGATACGGGCCAGGCTCGGCGCGGGCGGCATGGGGGAGGTCTTCCTCGGCGTCCGGGACGGCGGCGGCGAACCGGTCGCCGTCAAGACCGTCCGCCGCGACGTGGCCAAGGACCCCGGCTTCCGCGGCCGCTTCCGCCGAGAGATCACCGTCGCCCGGTCCGTCGCCGGACCCCATCTCGCGCTGCTGCTCGACGGGGACGCCGACGCCGAGGTGCCCTGGCTCGCCACCGGCTACGTGGCCGGGCCGAACCTGTCCGCCGCCGTCCGCCGGGCGGGCGCGATGGACGAGGCCGAGGTGCGGATGCTCGGCGCCGGACTCGCCCGCGCCCTGGCCGCCGTGCACGCGGCCGGGATCGTCCACCGCGACGTGAAGCCGGGCAATGTGATGCTCGCGGCGGACGGCCCCCGCCTGATCGACTTCGGGATCGCCCGCGACTCGGGTGCCACCCCGCTCACCACCACCAGCCGCATGGTCGGCAGCCCGGCCTTCATGTCGCCGGAACACGTGGCGGGCAGCGGACGCGTCGTCCCCGCCTCGGACGTCTTCTGCCTCGCCTCCCTGCTCTGCTACGCCGTCACCGGACGCGACCCCTTCGGCGACGGGCCGGTCGCCGCCGTGCTCTACCGGGTCAAGTACGTCGAGGCCGATCTCGACGGCGTGCCGGACGCGCTGCGTGCCGTGCTGGAGCGCTGCCTGGTGGCCGACCCGGCCGCCCGCCCGGCCGCCGCCGCACTCGCGGAGCTGCTGGACCCCGGCGCGGGGGACCGGTGGCCGGACCCGGTGGCGCAGCACATCGCCGAGCACGAGCGCGAACTGGCCCGGGTGATGGCGCTGGACGGGCCGCTGCTGCCGGGATACACACCGACCGAGGCGGCCACCGGAAGCCGCGTCGCGCCCCACCAACTGCCCACCCGGGGCACCGACTTCACCCCCGGTCTGCACATCGCGCCCACCCAGGGCCCCGGCCTCGCCCCGCCCCCGCGCCGCTCCCGCCGCGCCCTGGGGGCGGCCCTTGCCGCGCTGATCGTGCTGGGGGCGGCCACCGGGGGGATCCTGGCGTGGCGCAACAACCGCACCACGCCCAACGGGGCATCCCCCGGGGGTGGTTCACCCGCTGCCCCCAGGATCGTGGCCGGTGTGGACAAGAACGGCGGCCCGGACGGTTCGGGCACGGTCCCGTACGGCCGCAATGTCCGTCCGGCGGGGTGGAAGAAGTCCTGGAAGGGCGCGTTCGCCCAGCCGCCGATCGGCTGCTCCGCAGGCCGTGACGTGGTGGTCTGCCGACTGGTCGACGGCACGTACGAGGCGGTGTCGGCGGCCGACGGTCACCGGATGTGGACACTCGACACCGGACAGAGTTCGAACAGGGCGGGCTGGGGCCCCCGTAACCAGTTCTTCATGCCGGCCAATGCCACCCGGCCCACCGTGTACGACGACACCGTGCTGCTCGCCGCGGGCGGACGGCTGCAGTCGGTCGACGCGAAGACCGGCGCGGTCCGTTGGGAGACCCGGTCCGGCGGCGCGCACGACCTGAACAGCGCGCCGGTCGTCGTCGACGGCCTGGTCCTCGCCGCCACCACATCGACGCCCGAGGACGCAGCGCTCGCCGCGTACGACCTGAAGACCGGCGCCCGCAAGTGGCAGAAGCCGCTGGCTTCGCAGGACATCTCCAACGCGCAGAAGGGCAACTTCTGGCCGGTCGCCACCGACGGCACGGTGGTGTACGCGGTCGGCGAGGACGCACCGAGGGCCTTCCGGCCGAAGGACGGCTCGTTGCTGGGCACGGCCGGAGGCGAGGCTGTGCAGGGGGCCGGTGACAGGACGAACTCGGGGTGTGGATCGCTCCGGGTGCGGGGTCGTTTCGCCTTCTGCGCGACGTACGTCATCAACGACGACCCTTCCGGCTTCGGCGAGGACATGGCCGTGCTGCGGTTCGCAGCCGGGACGCTCCGGACGCGGGGGCGGGTGCCGGTGGACTCCTCGCTCGCCGCCGGCGCGACGCTGACAGCACTCGGCGACCGGGTGATCACGCTGCGGCGGAGCAGCGAGTACCAGTCGGGTGTGCCGGACGAACTCGTCGTCGTGGGCCGTGATGGCGGTCGGGCGCTCGGCCGGTTCCCGCTCGGCGGGAAGGTGGCACAGGGCATGAGCAACCCGGTCTCCGACCCCATGATCGTCGCGGACACCGTGGTGTGGGCGGACAGCACGACGCTGTACACGGTCCCGATCCGCCCCGATGGCACCCTGGGCTCACTCACCCGGACTCGGATTCCGGGCGCTCCGGGCCCGACCAGGACACCGACGTACGACTCCGTCACCAATGGCGTCGATCTGGAGCAGGAACTGCTCGACCCACAGGTGCTGCCGGTCGGCGGTGTCGTGCATGTCGTGTACGACGACGGCACCGTGATTTCGGTGCCGCTGCCCAAGTGAACCGTCGGACGAGGAAGGGGACCGCGCAGTGATCGAGCCGCTTCCACCCGGCCGGGCCCGGCTGATCGGCCCGTACCAGCTTCTCGGCCTGCTGGGCGCGGGCGGTATGGGCGAGGTGTACCTGGCCCGGCCGGCCGGTGCGCGGGACGCCTTCGCCGGGCTGGTCGCGCTGAAGACCGTGCGCCCGGACCTCGACCTCGACGACGGCTTCCGGATCCGCTTCCGCAGGGAGATCGACGCGGCGGGTGCCGTCCGCAGTCCGTACACGGCGGCCCTCGTCGGCGGTGACGCGAGCGGCCGGCTGCCCTGGCTGGCGACCGAGTACGTCCCCGGCCCCTCGCTCGCCGAGGCGGTGACCCGAGGCGGGCCCATGCCCGAGCAGGTCGTACGGGAGTTGGGCGCCGACCTCGCCCGCGCGCTCGCCGACATGCACGCCGTACGTGTGCTCCACCGCGACCTCAAGCCCGGCAACGTGCTGCTCGGCGCCGACGGGGCGAAGGTGATCGACTTCGGGATCGCGCAGGCCTTCGACGCCACCCAGCTGACCCGGACCGGTGTCGTGGTGGGCAGCCCCGGCTACATCTCGCCCGAGCACGTCAACGGCTCACAGTCGCTCGTACCGGCGTCGGACGTGTTCTGCCTCGGTGCGGTGCTCGCTTTCGCGGCGACCGGACGGGGGCCGTTCGACGACTCGGACATGGCTGCCGTGATCTTCAGGATCGCCCAGGGAGAGGCCGAACTCTCCGGAGTACCACCGCAGTTGCGCGCCGTCATCGAGGAGTGCCTGCGCAGCGATGCCGAGGCGCGGCCCAGCCCTCGGCAACTGGTCGACATGTTGCTACCGGGAGACCGGGCGGGCGTCGCGGCCACCGGGCCGTTTCGCTGGACGGAATCGATACGCGGGCTGCTCGCCACACACGCGGCCGGGGCGCGCGCCGTCGCGGAGGCGGAGGTACCGTCGGCCGCCGCGCCGCCGGCCCCGTTCCACACCCCGGATCGTGGCGGTCCGGCCGCACTCGCCCCGACGCCCGTCGTGCCGGTGGCCGTGCCGGGCGACGGCCGGGGGAACAAGGGACTGTGGATCGGGCTGACGGCAGCCGCCGTCGCGGTGTGCGTGGTGCTCGGGGCAGTACTGCTGCCGGGGCTCTTCAGCAGGGACGGCGGAGGCAACGACAACGCGGGAGGAACCGGCGGCGGAGCGGCGAATCCGACCGCTTCCGCCTCGGACGCGGCGCGGACCAAGGCCGGGCCCGCCGTCATTCCCGGCGCGGACGCCGGGCACACCGGTGACTTCGGAGCGGCCGCCGCGGACGTCTCGACCAAGCCACTGGGCTGGAAGGCATGGAAGGCCAAGATCGCAGACGGCCCGGTGGAGTGCGTACTCGCGGACACGTCCCTGGTCTGCGGCGGCCCGAAGCGCATCACCGTGTTGGACGCCGCGAACGGCCGGCAGCGCTGGCAGACCCCGCCGGGAAAGGCAGGCACGGGTCCGGCTTCGGTGGCCGCCGTCATCGGCACGACCGTATATGCCTTCGAGGGCCGTGCCCTGGTGGCACGCGGCCTGGCCGACGGTGCCGAGAAGTGGCGGGAGCCGCTGCCGGACAGCACCGGGGTGGCCGACTCCGTCCAGTCCGGCGGCGTCCTCTACTACGCCACGAAGGCCACCGGCACGGGTGGGGTCAGGATCCTTGCCCACGAACTCACCGGCAAGCACGCCCTCAAGTGGGACAAGCCGTGGGACGACCCGGCCGCCGAAGTCGAACTGGCTCTTGCCGACGGCCGGCTCGTCGCGGTCGGCGACGGTGTCACCGTGTTCAAGAGCGCGAACGGTGCACGGCTGGGAGGTATCGGGGCCGGTGACATCACCTGCCGTACGCCCGTTCTGAAGGGCAAGGAACTCCTCTGTTCGGGCTCGAACGGCCTGACGGTCGTCGATGTGACGGCCCCGCAGAACCGCCGGACGATCGCCGACGGCGTGGACGTCGCCTACCGGCCCGCCGTATCACGGGACGGCAAGGTCCTGGTGAGCAGCCGACTGAGGGTGTACGCGTTCGGCCTGGCCGACGGGCGGCAGTACTGGGCGACGTACGACGGCGGTGAGGGGTTGGAGACCGCGGGCGGGCTGGCCGTGGCCGGTGACAACGCCGTTGTCGTGGACGGGTACGGGATGACTGCCTTGGCCGTGGCCTCCGTCGGGGAGGCGGAGGACGTGGGCACGGGCCTGCCCTCCGAATGGCCCGACACGCCCGACGGCCCACTCGACCCGTCGTCCATCACGCTCGTCGCACGGGGCGACGCGGTGTTTCTGACTTTCGACGACGGGACGGTCATATCCGTCTACGCGCCCTGACGGCCCGGCGGCCCCGGGCGTCAGTCGTCGTCATGGTCCTCCCGGTCGTCCCCGTGGCCGTCGTCATGACGGTCATGGCCGTCGTCCACCCGGTCCGCCGTCACCTTGCCCGTGTTCGCGTCGACGTTCAGCTCGTGCCGCTTGCCGTCCTTGCCCCGGACGTCGACCTCCCAGTGCGGCGCTCCACCGCTCCGGTCGTCGTGGTCGTCGTCCAGGTCGACCGAGGTCACCGTCCCCGGGTTCGCCTTCAGCGCGGCGTCGACCGCCTCCTTCAGCGACACGGGGGCCGACCGGGGCGCATGCCGGTCACGGTCGTCGTCATCGTCGTCGGAGGTGTGCTCGCCGAGCACCTTTCCGTTGCCCGCGTCCACCGTCACGTCGTGCCAGACCTTGTCGGAGCCGTACACGTCGAGCTCCCAGACGAGCCCGCCGTCCTCGTCGTCCAGCTCGGCCTCGTTGACGGTGCCGGGGACGGCCTTGACGGCGGTCTCGATCGCCTCCGCCACGCCGATCCGGGCGGTTTCACCGCTCTTCACGCTGGAGCGGGTCCCGCGGTCGTGGTCGTCGTCGCCCGCGAAGGCGACCGCCGTGGCGGCTCCGCCGCCGGCGAGCACGGCCGCGGTGACGGCGGCGATGACGATCTTGCGCTTCATGAGGGTTCCTCCCCGATCGGGTGGACGGTTTCGACGGGGACCACAGTGCCGGGGTGATGCTGAACGCAGCCTGAAGCCACCTGAAGGCGTCTTCAGGTTCGGTTTGCGACCCTGTGCGCATGCGCCTGTTGATCGTGGAGGACGAGAAGCGGCTCGCGACGGCCCTGGCCGCGGGGCTCACCGCCGAGGGCTTCGCCGTGGACGTGGTGCACGACGGCCTCGAAGGGCTGCACCGGGCCGCCGAGGGCGCGTACGACCTCGTCGTCCTCGACATCATGCTGCCCGGGATGAACGGCTACCGCGTCTGCGCCGCCCTGCGCGCCGCCGGGCACGAGACGCCGATCCTGATGCTGACGGCCAAGGACGGGGAGTACGACGAGGCGGAGGGCCTCGACACCGGGGCCGACGACTACCTGACCAAGCCCTTCTCGTACGTCGTCCTGGTGGCCAGGATCCGGGCGCTGCTGCGGCGCCGGGGAGGCGGATCCGGCTCGCCGGTGGTCACCGTCGGCGCCCTGCGCATGGACACCGCCGCCCGCCGCGTCCACCTCGGCGAAGCCGAAATCACCCTCACGGCCAAGGAGTTCGCGGTGCTGGAACAGCTCGCGCTGCGGCCCGGACAGGTGGTGAGCAAGGCGGACATCCTCGAACACGTCTGGGACTTCGCCTACGACGGCGACCCGAACATCGTCGAGGTGTACGTGAGCACGCTGCGCCGCAAGCTCGGCGCAGGAGCCATCAGCACGGTGCGCGGCGCGGGATACCGGCTGGAGGCGCTGTGAGATCGGTACGGGCCAGGGCCGCGCTCGGCGCCACCGTGGTGGTCGCCCTCGCGCTGATCGGCGCCGGGCTCTCGGTACTCCTCGTGCTGCGCGCCGACCTCACCGACCAGGCCGGGCTGCAGGCCGAGGTGGTGGCCCGGGAAGTGGCCGGGCAGCTGGCCCTCGGTGTGCCGTACGACCGGCTGGAGATGCGCGACGAGGAGGACCATCCGGTCCAGGTGACCGACGAGGACGGGCGGGTGGTCGCCGTCTCCAAGGACCTCCAGGCGATCTCCGGCACCGGCACGGACCGGGTCACCCCGCTCCCCTCACCGGCCTTCGGGGCGTCCGGCGGCGGGCGCGACGACGACAACGCAGGCGAGGACGGAGGCGATGACGACGACCGTCGCGCAGCCCCCGGTCGCGGCGAAGTCGACTCCGACGAAGCGGACTTCGACAACGGCACCGCCACCGTCGACGGCGAGACGGCCGACTACCGCTTCGCGTCCCTGAAGGCGACGACTCCCGCCGGGGTGACCCTGACCGTCCACGGGGGCGCCCCGCTGGCCGCCGAGCAGGAAGCCGTGGGCACCGTGCGCGGCGCGATGCTGATCGGGCTGCCGGTGCTGCTGCTCGTCGTCGCCGGGGTGACCTGGCTGGTGACCCGGCGGGCGCTGCGCCCGGTCGAGGGCATCCGGCGCGAGATGGCCGCGATCACCGCGTCCGAGGACCTGAGCCGGCGGGTGCCGGAGCCCGGCTCGCGCGACGAGATCGCCCGGCTGGCCCGTACGACCAATGAGACGCTCACCGCTCTGGAGGCCTCCGTGGAGCGGCAGCGGCGGTTCGTCGCGGACGCCTCGCACGAACTGCGCAGCCCGATCGCCTCGCTGCGCACCCAGCTGGAGGTGGGCGCGGCCCATCCGGAGCTGCTCGACGTGCCGGGCGCGGTCGCCGACACCGTACGGCTCCAGGCACTGGCCGCCGATCTCCTGCTGCTGGCCAGGCTGGACGCGGGGGAGCGGCCGGGGCCCGCGGTGGTGGACCTGGGTGCGCTGGTCCGCGAGGAGGTCTCGCAGCGCACCGGCGACCGGATCGCGGTGACGGTGTCGGTGCCGGACCCCGGGCCGGACCCGGGGCGGTTCGAAGTGGCCGGTTCGCGCGGGCAGTTGGCGCGGGTGATCGGTAATCTGCTGGACAACGCCGAGCGCCACGCGCGCAGCACGGTGACGGTCTCGGTGCGCGCGGCGGAGCGGGGCGCAGTGGTCGTCGCGGTCAGCGACGACGGGGCGGGCGTGCCGCCGAAGGAGCGTGAGCGGATCTTCGAGCGCTTCGTACGGCTCGACGAGGCCCGCACCCGGGACGAAGGCGGCGCGGGCCTGGGACTGGCCATCGCCCGGGACGTGGCTGTCCGGCACGGCGGGCGGCTGACGGTGGACGGTGCGCGGGAGGGCGGCGCCCGGTTCGAGCTCTGGCTGCCCGGAGCCCGCTGAACGCCGCCCGGCGCCGGGTCACACCTTGCCGCGTCGTCCTCGCAGGTGTTCCGCGACCGGGGTCAGTGCCGCGTGCAGGTTCGCCAGCGCCTCCGGCGTCAGCAGGTCCATGAAGTGCTTGCGGACCGACGCCACATGGTGCGGTGCCACCTTGCGCATCGTCTCCGCGCCGTCCTCGGTGAGGACCGCGTACAGACCGCGCCGGTCGGACTCGCAGTTCTCCCTGCGGACCAGGCCGGCGGTCTCCATACGGGTGATCTGGTGCGAGAGCCTGCTCTTGGACTGCAGCGTCGCGGCGGCGAGGTCGCTCATCCGCATGCGCTGGTCGTCCGACTCCGAGAGGTTGACCAGGATCTCGTAGTCGTTGTTGGTCAGGCCGAACGGCTGGAGATCCTTCTCCAATTGGTGCATCAGCAGCCTGCTGACGTCCAGGTGGGTGCGCCAGGCGCACTGCTCCGCGTCGTTCAGCCAGCGGGTGGGCGTCTCGGTCTCCATATATGGATTCTACCTAAGAAGTTGAAAGCCGGACGAAGTAGCAGGGTGTGACGGCCGGCACCCGTCCGGAGACGGGTCCGGGGGCGGGGTGCGGACGATCGATGTCACACTCCGCAGACTACCGTTCACAAACCGAAGCGACGCTGGAGGTCCCCGAGCTGACCGGGCATGCGGGGTGTGGCGCCAGGTTGACTTCCGCCGCCCGGGACCCCGGCCTGACCCGGCACCGCGCCCGTCGGCTGTTCGGCCATCAGGATCTCCGTCGACTGGAGCAGCACCGTCCCCGCGCCGACGAACTCGAACTGGTGCTCCTCGCCCGAGGTGCCCCCGAGGCCCGTCATCGACCGCAGTCCGCCCAGTACGCCCGTCATGTAGCCGTGGTCGTAGTGGTGGCACGGCGAGGGGCAGTCGGCCCAGCCCACCAGGGCCTGCGGGTCGACCCGCAGCGGCGGCTCCATGAAGACCACCGGACCGTTGGAGGCGGCCACGAACTTCCCCGTACCGATCAGGGTCAGAAAACCCGGCACGATCGACTGCTTGAGTGCCAGCGACGGCTGGTACGCGAGGAGATTGCCCGACCGGATCGTCAGATTCCCGTCGTCCAGGTCGTAGGAGTTCACATCGAAGGCTCGGTCCGCGAGCAGCATCTTGCCGCTGCCCTCGGCCACCACCCAGTCGTTCGCGTGCAGCGGCGAGTGGAAGCTCGTACGGAGCAGCCGCTCGAAGCGGCCGTGACCGATGCCGTTGAAATCGATCCGCCCGTAGTAGGCGATCATCTTGCCCTTCTGCAGGAACCACTGGCTCCCCTTGAGTTCCACGCAGAAGGTGTACGCGTCGACGTTGTCGTCCGACGGCAGTGTCATCGGGTCGAAGACCACGGGCGTGCTCACAGCTTCTCCTCCGAGGCCTGGACGTACACCGCGCCGTTTCCGCTCAGCTCCAGCTGGAACGCCTCGCCGGAGCCGCGCCCCACCATGTCGCGCCAGCCGAGCGCGGTCGAGAGCTTGTTCCTTACGTCGCCGTGGTGCGCGACGTACGCCTGCGGGTCCACATGCACCTCGCGGCCGGGAGTGATCGGCAGCTCGATCACCCCGCCGTGGGCCATCACCGCCACCGCGCCGTGGCCCTTGAGCGTGGTGGTGAACAGGCCCTGCCCGGTCACCTGGCCACGCACCATGCCCATCACGCCGCCCTGCGAGCCCATGAACATGGTGCCCTGCTGGAGCGTCCCGTCGAAGGCGAGCAGCCGGTCGGCCTCCACGTACAGGGTGTCGCCGGTCAGGTCGATCACCTGGATGTGGTGGCCACCGTGGCCGAACATCACCGTTCCGCTGCCCTCGACCGTCATCAGCGGGGTCGCCTCGCCCGCCACCCGTCGGCCGATCATCGACATCACGCCGCCCTGGCCGCCCTGGATGTTCGGCGTGAACGACACCTCGCCGCGGTAGGCGAGCATCGCGCCCCGCTGGCTGTACAGCCGCTGGCCGGGAACCACCGTCGCCTCGATCATCTTCGAGTTGATCTCACGGAACGGCATCAGACATCGCCCCCGAGGGTGTTCCGCTCGCTCGGCTGGACGTAGACGACGCCCTCGCCCTCGAACCGGATCTGGAAGGACTCCCCGGAACCCTCACCGATCAGCGTCCGGAAGTTCACCCCCGACTGGAGGTGCTGCTGGAGGTTGCCCTGGTGGGCGATGTAGGCGCCGGGGTCGACGAACAGCGGGTACTGGGCCGAGACCCGCAGCGCCACCGCCGGGCCGTCCGACATGATCGCCACCTGGCCGGTGCCCTCGACGGTGGTGGTGAACAGGCCGTTGCCGCTCGCCCCGCCGCGCAGGCCGGTGAAGGTGGTGCCGGTGCGCAGCCCGGCGTCGGTGCACAGCAGATTGCTCGCCTCGACGTAGAGCTTGTCACCGTGCAGCGGGACGAGGTTGATCTCGCTCGCGCGGTCCGCGAAATAGCAGGTGCCCTGGCCGGTCACCTCCATCACGGACATCTGCTCGCCGGTCAGGCGCCGGGTCACCATGCCGCGCAGCCCGTCACCGCCGCCGGTCATCTTCTTGAACGTCACCCGGCCGTCGTAGGCGACCATCGAACCGTTCTTCGCCTTGACGGCGTCGCCGGCCAGGTCGACGGCGAGCGTCCTGCTGCCTTGGAGTCGGAACATTGCCACGGGGCGACGTTATCGGCAGGCTCCCGGCCTGGACAGGGCCCGAAGGTGGATCCGGGCCCCTGAACCGCCCCTGATACGCATCCGGTACCGGACCCGTACGCAATCAGGACGTATCCCCGGCGGCGATCCGGCCCCCGGCGCCGAGTGCCGCGCACATCGATGCCACAATGGGGCGAGCTTGTGCCTGTATTCACAAGCTGTCACCGTCCTCCCACCGAAGGTGCCCCCGTGGACATCAAGACCGCTACCGCCCTGCACCGGCTGCGCCTCATCTCGATTCCCGAGGCGCTCTCCTTCCCCGCGCTGATCATCTTCGGCTCGGTCCTGAGCCGCGTCTCCGACATCGACTTCCTGATGATGCCGCTCGGCATCCTGCACGGCGTGCTCTTCGTGATCTACGCCGTCCTGCTGCTCGACGTCTGGTCCAAGACCAAGTGGCCGCTGAAGCGCGTGGCGTTCTTCTTCCTGCTCGCGCTGGTGCCGTTCGGCGGTCTGTACGGCGACAAGCTGCTCAAGCGCTACGAGGCCGACGGCGTGATCGCCGCCCGCGCCCGCCGCGAAGGCGTGGTCAGCGCGTGATCGTCGCGTTCTCGGTCAGCCCGCTGGGAGTGGGCGAGGACGTCGGCGAGTACGTCGCCGACGCCGTCCGGGTCGTCCGCGAGTCCGGCCTCCCCAACCGTACGGACGCCATGTTCACCTCCGTCGAGGGTGAATGGGACGAGGTCATGGACGTCGTCAAGCGGGCCGTCGCCGCCGTCGAGGCCCGCGCCGGACGTGTCTCCCTCGTGCTGAAGGCCGACATCCGCCCCGGCGTCACCGATGGACTGACCTCCAAGGTCGAGACGGTCGAGCGCTACCTCGCGGACTGACACCCCGGCGCACGATGCCTCCGTGACGAGCCCCCGGCCGGGGGCTCGTCACGTTCCCGCCGCCGGTCCGGCGAGCGCGCACAGGACGTCGGCCCACCCCCGCCCACCGCATTCGGACCGAAGTTCGAGACAGGGCTGACCACCATATGACCAGTGGGTAAGGTCGGTTCCGTGCCGAAGCCGCTCAGTCTCCCCTTCGATCCCATCGCCCGCGCCGACGAGCTCTGGCAGCAGCGCTGGGGCCCCGTGCCCTCGATGGGGGCGATCACCTCGATCATGCGCGCCCAGCAGATCCTGCTCGCCGAGGTCGACGCGGTCGTCAAACCGTACGGGCTGACCTTCGCGCGGTACGAGGCGCTGGTGCTGCTCACCTTCTCCAAGGCCGGTGAGCTGCCGATGTCCAAGATCGGCGAGCGGCTCATGGTCCACCCCACCTCCGTCACCAACACCGTGGACCGGCTGGTGCGCTCCGGCCTGGTCGCCAAGCGCCCCAATCCCAACGACGGCCGCGGCACCCTCGCCTCCATCACCGAGAAGGGCCGTGAGGTCGTCGAGGCGGCGACCAGGGACCTGGTCGACATGGAGTTCGGGCTCGGCGTGTACGACGCCGAGGAGTGCGCGGAGATCTTCGCCATGCTGCGCCCGCTGCGGATCGCCGCCCACGATTTCGAAGAGGCGTAGAAGAGAGGCGTGGCGGAGAGAACACGGGGCGTAGAACGGCGTTTCGAGAGCCCGGCCCGCTGCAAGATCGCCCAGGCCGTCCGGTTACGCTCGATGCCATGAAACGCAGTGTGCTGACCCGGTACCGGGTGATGGCCTACGTCACCGCCGTCATGTTGCTGGTGCTCTGCACCTGCATGGTCTTCAAGTACGGCTTCGACAAGGGCGAGGGCCTGACGCTCGTCGTCTCCCAGGTCCACGGTGTGCTCTACATCATCTACCTGATCTTCGCCTTCGACCTCGGCTCCAAGGCGAAGTGGCCGATGGGCAAGCTGCTCTGGGTGCTGATCTCCGGCACCATCCCGACGGCCGCGTTCTTCGTCGAGCGCAAGGTCGTCCGCGAGGTCGAGCCGCTGATCGCCGACGGCGCCCCCGCGACCGCCGAGGCCTGACCCGGCCGGACCCCGGTCCGCGCCGCCCGAACCGCCCCGTGCGAAGCACCGGGCGGTTTGCCATCGACATTTACTAGGACGTCCTAGTAAATTCGATGGTATGGACGCTGACGCGATCGAGGAAGGCCGCCGCCGCTGGCAGGCCCGTTACGACAAGGCCCGCAAGCGTGACGCGGACTTCACCACGCTCTCCGGGGACCCGGTGGAGCCCGTGTACGGTCCCCGCCCGGGGGACACGTACGAGGGATTCGAGCGGATCGGCTGGCCCGGTGAGTACCCCTTCACCCGGGGGCTCCACCCCACCGGCTACCGCGGCCGGACCTGGACCATCCGCCAGTTCGCCGGCTTCGGCAACGCCGAGCAGACCAACGAGCGGTACAAGATGATCCTCGCTGCGGGCGGCGGCGGGCTCAGCGTCGCCTTCGACATGCCGACCCTGATGGGCCGCGACTCCGACGACCCCCGTTCGCTCGGCGAGGTCGGGCACTGCGGCGTCGCCATCGACTCCGCCGCCGACATGGAGGTCCTCTTCAAGGACATCCCGCTCGGCGACGTCACGACGTCCATGACGATCAGCGGCCCGGCCGTGCCCGTCTTCTGCATGTACCTGGTCGCCGCCGAGCGCCAGGGTGTCGACCCGGGCGTGCTCAACGGCACGCTCCAGACCGACATCTTCAAGGAGTACATCGCGCAGAAGGAGTGGCTCTTCCAGCCCGAGCCCCATCTGCGTCTCATCGGCGACCTGATGGAGCACTGCGCCCGCGACATCCCCGCCTACAAGCCGCTCTCCGTCTCCGGCTACCACATCCGCGAGGCCGGGGCGACGGCCGCGCAGGAGCTCGCGTACACCCTCGCCGACGGCTTCGGCTACGTGGAGCTCGGCCTCTCCCGCGGTCTGGACGTCGACACCTTCGCGCCCGGCCTCTCCTTCTTCTTCGACGCGCACCTCGACTTCTTCGAGGAGATCGCCAAGTTCCGCGCGGCCCGCCGGATCTGGGCCCGCTGGATGAAGGAGACGTACGGCGCGAAGACCGACAAGGCGCAGTGGCTCCGTTTCCACACCCAGACCGCCGGTGTCTCGCTCACCGCCCAGCAGCCGTACAACAACGTCGTACGGACGGCGGTCGAGGCGCTCTCCGCGGTCCTCGGCGGCACCAACTCGCTGCACACCAACGCCCTCGACGAGACCCTCGCGCTCCCCTCGGAGCAGGCCGCCGAGATCGCGCTGCGCACCCAGCAGGTGCTGATGGAGGAGACCGGCGTCGCCAACGTGGCGGACCCGCTGGGCGGTTCCTGGTACGTCGAGCAGCTCACCGACCGGATCGAGGCCGAGGCCGAGAAGATCTTCGACCAGATCAAGGAGCGCGGCACCCGGGCCCACCCGGACGGGCAGCACCCCATCGGGCCGATCACCTCCGGCATCCTGCGCGGCATCGAGGACGGCTGGTTCACCGGCGAGATCGCCGAGTCCGCCTTCCGCTACCAGCAGGCGCTGGAAAAGGGCGACAAGCGGGTCGTCGGCGTCAACGTCCACCACGGCTCGGTCACCGGCGACCTGGAGATCCTGCGGGTCAGCCACGAGGTCGAGCGCGAGCAGGTACGGGTGCTCGGCGGACGCAAGGACGCCCGGGACGATGCCCGGGTGAAGTCGGCGCTGGAGGCGATGCTGGCCGCCGCCCGCGACGGCTCCAACATGATCGCGCCGATGCTCGACGCGGTGCGGGCCGAGGCGACGCTCGGCGAGATCTGCGGGGTTCTGCGCGAGGAGTGGGGCACCTACACGGAGCCACCCGGCTTCTGAGGACAGGGCTTACGTGGAGGCCGCCGCCTCCAGCCCCGCGAGCAGCAGCGCGGTGAAGCGCCCGGCCCAGTCGGCATCGACGGGCTCGGCGCTCACCAGTGTCCGGTGCACGACCGCGCCGGCGATCACGTCGAAGATCAGATCGGCGGTCGCCGACGCCGCCTCCTCGTCCGCCTCCACGGGCAACTCCCCGCGCTCCTGGGCCCGTTGGCGCCCCTGGAGTACCAGCCGCTTCTGCCGGTCCACGATCGAGTCGCGGATCCGGGTCCGCAGCGCCTCGTCGCGCGTCGACTCCGCGACCACCGCCATCAGTGCCGTCCGGGTCTCCGGCCGTTCCAGCAATGCCGCGAACTGCAGCACCATTGCCTGCACATCGGCCGACAGACTGCCCAGATCGGGCATCTCCAGCTCGTCGAAGAGGACCGCCACGGCATCCACGACCAGCTCGTTCTTGCCCGCCCACCGGCGGTACAGCGTCGTCTTGGCGACCCCGGCCCGCGCCGCCACGTCGCTCATCGTCAGCTTCGACCAGCCGAGGTCGACCAGGGAGGCCCTGGTCGCCTCCAGGATCGCTTCATCGGCCGCGGCACTGCGCGGGCGTCCCGTTCGAAGGTTTCTGGGGTTGCTGCGGCTCAGCATGCCGTGACCATACCGGTCAGTAAGTAGAACGGACCGGTCCCGATCTCCGTGAGACAGATCACCGGACGCACCTGTGCGCGAAGGGTGCCGGACAGTTACGCTACGGGTCGTAGCGTAAAGACGACGGTCGTGCCGTCGTGACGCCGCAACCGATTGACAGCCACAGGCACCGGGTGGGGACCCGGCGCCGAAACGGGTCTTTCAGGGGCCCTCGGGCCGTGTCTGTCCGTGCACCCCGCACTCCGGCGGGGGCGGCGGACGGGCGCGGTTCCCGTATCGCTTTCCGGATCGGTGCGCCAAGGGGGGAGGATGTACGTATGCAGCCTAGGAACATGTCCATGAGCGGCGTCGTCGACCTCGCCGCGGTGAAGGCGGCCGGCGAGGCCAAGGTGAAGGCGGAGCAGGCCCGTGCCGAGGCCGCCCGGCAGGGTGGCGGCGGCGCCGTACCGCCCTCCGCCCTGGTGATCGATGTCGATGAGGCGGGCTTCGAGAGCGATGTCCTGCAGCGTTCCGCCGAGGTCCCGGTCGTCATCGACTTCTGGGCCGAGTGGTGCGAGCCGTGCAAGCAGCTGGGTCCGCTCCTGGAGCGCCTGGCCCTGGAGTACAAGGGCCGCTTCGTGCTGGCCAAGGTCGATGTCGACGCCAACCAGATGTTGATGCAGCAGTTCGGCATCCAGGGCATCCCGGCGGTCTTCGCCGTCGTCGCCGGGCAGGCCCTCCCGCTCTTCCAGGGCGCGGCCCCCGAGGCCCAGATCCGGCAGACGCTGGACCAGCTGATCCAGGTCGGTGAGGAGCGGTTCGGACTCACCGGGATCGAGGTCGACCAGGACGCCGAGGGGGCCGACCGGGTCCCGGCCGAGGTGCCCGCGGGACCGTACGACGCCCTGCTCGAAGCGGCCGTGCAGGCCCTGGACGCCAATGACTTCGCCGGTGCCGTCCAGGCGTACAAGAACGTCCTGTCCGACGACCCGGCCAACACGGAGGCCAAGCTCGGCCTCGCCCAGGCCGAACTCCTCTCCCGGGTCAAGGACATGGACGCGCAGCGGGTCCGTGAGGACGCCGCCGCGAACCCGGCCGATGTCGCGGCGCAGCTCGCCGCCGCCGATCTGGATCTGGTCGGCGGCCATGTCGAGGACGCCTTCGGCCGGCTCGTCGAGACGGTGCGCCGCACCTTGGGCGACGACCGGGATGCCGCGCGGGTGCGGCTGCTGGAGCTGTTCGAGGTGATCGGCCCCGACGACCCGCGGGTCGTCGCCGCGCGTACGGCGCTGGCGCGGGTCTTGTTCTGATGTGACAAGCGGCCGCGGTGCCCTTCCGGGTGCCGCGGCCGTTTTCGCGATCGGGCGATAAGAGGCGCCTCTGCTTTACCAAATCTTGATAAAGCAGAGGCCTGTTACTCGCAGTAAATCGCGCACTGGGATCTGTCCGTATTGGCGACCTGATCCTCCGTTTCGTCCTTCGGTCCGGCACCACCCTGTGTGGCCGGGCGGTACCAGCCGGTCGCGCATCGGTTATCGGGCCGTTACTAGTGAGTAACGAACCCCCTTGTGCCAAGGGCGGGAATGCACCACGATCGGCCACGCTCGGTCCAATAACGCCAGCCCGGCTGCCAGTCGGTGCGGCGGCCCCGTTGGGTCCCCACCGAGTGGGCCGGCGACAGTGGCGCCGACTCCGGGCAGGGGGGTTCCTGTCGTCCGGCAGGGCCTGTCCGAACAGGTTGCGCTCATGCGTGGCCAGTGGTTGTCGCTCGGGGGTGATCGCCGGTGATTCGGACGCGGTTCATGCCTCCCTCCACAGGCGCTCTCCTTGCCGAGGACGTAGCACTTCTCCCATCCCAGGACGGGCCCAGGCCCGGACCGGAGATGTACGTCCGAGAAGGAGGAAAATTATGAGTTCCCAGGTTCGTGGCGGCACCAGATGGAAGCGTTTCGCTCTAGTCATGGTGCCGAGCGTCGTCGCGACCGCGGCGGTGGGTGTCGGTCTCGCGCAGGGTGCCCTCGCGGCGTCCTTCAGCGTGTCCGGCCAGAGCTTCAAGGTGCGTACGGACAGTCTCGTCGGCCACAACTTCGTGCAGTACGGCTCGGTGGCCACCGGTAAGAGCCTGGAGGGCAAGGACGAGGCTCACGCTGTTGCCGTGTCGGGCTTCAGCGACGCCACGATCACCAACATGTGCCAGTCGGTGGTCACTCCGAACCTTCCGTTCGGCCTCGGCAATGTCACGCTGCAGCTGCACGCGGGTACGAACCCGAAGAAGCCGGTCGAGGCGACCAATCTGTACCTGGATATCGCCGAGCTCGACGCGGACGCCGAGTTCACGAACATCGACATCGGTGTTGCCGCCGGTTCCCTCAAGGACCCGGACAACCCTGATTCGATCGGCATCCAGCCGAAGACCCGGGCGAACCCGAACGGTTTCGCGCAGCGCGCCGAGGTGGCGAAGCTGACCGGCGTGAAGCAGACGGCGTGGGCGACCACCGCAGGCACCTTCAAGCTCAGCGACCTGAGCCTGCGGCTGAAGTCGGGCGTCAAGGAGTGCTACTAAGCGCTCGACCGGGCGGCCGGGGTGCCCTCGACGGGCCTCCGGCTGCCCACCCTTTCTCTTCTCCAGCAGTACCGGTTCCAGGGAGCTGTTTTCCATGAGCCCCGAGTCCACAGGGCAGAACGAGCACTACCTCCGCGTCTTCTGGCGGGGATTCCGCACCTGGCGGGGTAACCGGCCTTTCTGGGCGGGCCTGTTCACCATGGTGGGTGGTCTGCCCATCGCGTACTTCCCGTACGCCAACATGCACCTCGGCAACGTCACGCTGGCGATGTCCACGACCGCCGGTGCGGGGTCACTGATCATCGGGATCCTGCTGATCACGCTGGGCCTCACCATGTGGTTCCACCACATCGTGAGAGTGTTCGCCGGCGTCGCCGCGATCCTGCTGGCGCTGATCTCGATACCGGTCGCCAACATCGGCGGATTCCTGATCGGCTTCCTGTTCGCCCTGCTGGGCGGAGCGCTCTCCGTCTCCTGGGCCCCGGGCGAACCGGCGTCCGAGCCCGAGCTCGTGCCGGTCGGCGCGGCGGGGGAGAAGTCCGGAGAGAGTGGCCCCGGGACGCAGAAGTCCGGACCCGAGTTCCACAGCACTGCAGCGGTGCCCCAGCAGCCGGAGCAGTACGACACGACAGTTGAGGTCGACGGCGGGAGGCATCGTGCGGGGTGACGAGACGGAGCTGAACTCGACCGGGGAGAACCTCGGTACGAGAAGCGGGCCGCGCCACGCGGCTCCCAGGAAGTCGCTGCTGACGAAGCTGCACATTCCCGCGGGCAAGGCGTTCGCGCTCGCCGCGATGCCGACGGCCGTCTTCGTGGGCATGGGGCTCACCCCCAAGCTGGCGCTGGCCGACGACAGTTCGGACATCCCCTTCGCGCCCGGCCCCTGTGTGACCCGCTCCGACGAGCCGAGCGAGGAGCCCTCGCCGTCCACGTCGAAGTCGCCGAGCCCGTCCCCGTCCGCCACCGACTCCGGTGACAAGGGCGACGCGGCGACCCCGGAGCCCACGGCGACCCCGTCTGCGGGCGACACGGCGGAGACGAAGCCGAAGGCCGCCGCGGCCGAGGTGCCCGCCGCCAACGCGCCGAGCGCCTCGCCCACTCCCACGAAGTCGACGAACCCGCTCGACCCGCTGGGCGTCGGCGACGCGCTCAAGGACCTCTTCGACGGACCGGACAAGGCCACGGCCAGCCCGTCCCCGAGCGCGAGCACCGAGACCCCGAAGCCGTCGGGGACCGACGCCGCAGAGAAGCCCGCCGAGAAGCCTGCCGAGAAGGCCGCGGACACCGCGAAGGAGACGGCCGACAAGACCGCCGCCGCGATCCGCGAGGCCGCGGACAAGGCCGGCAGGACGGTCGAGGAGCTCGACGACAGCGCCAAGGGGCTCGACGCCAAGAAGGACGAGGACATCCCGGACGGCGCCAAGGAGCGCTTCCCGTGTCCGACCGCCGACCCCGAGGCGCTCGCCGCGGCCGATCTGGAGACGGGCATCCCGCTGCTCCCGAACGACCCGTGGATCCTGGAGAGCTCGATGCTCACCCTCAGCGGGCTCGACTACAAGGGCATCGTCGAGGTGAAGACGTACGACGGCACCGTCAAGAAGGCGCTGAAGTTCACCGCGAGCTCCATCGACATCGACAATCTCCACCAGAAGACCGTCGGTCCGGCCGGTACGACGGCCCATGTCGAGGCGCGGAAGGGTTCCAAGTCCACCATCCGCAACGGCACGGTGACGATGTACACGGAGGAGCTGAAGGGCAACCTCTTCGGCCTCATCCCGGTGACGTTCAGCCCGCAGACACCGCCGCCGCTCAACGTCCCCTTCGCCTTCTTCACCAAGGTCAAGGTGACCCAGGCCGGGCAGTTCGGCGGGACGCTCAAGGTCCCCGGGCTGCACAACTACTTCACCGGCGGCAACAGCTAGGGCCGATACCGACCCGTTCGGGAGCTGCACAGCACTGCGGGCCGCACTCCTTCGGGAGTGCGGCCCGCAGTCGTGTGCGCGGGTGCCGGAGGCGTCAGTCGCGCGCGCCGCCGCCGACGTGGTGCACCCGGACCATGTTGGTGGTGCCCGGGATGCCGGGGGGCGAGCCGGCCGTGATGACCATGGTGTCGCCCTCGTTGTAGCGGCCCAGCTTCAGCAGTTCGCCGTCGACCAGGTCGACCATCGCGTCGGTGTTGTCCACGTGCGGCACGACGTGGGCCTCGACGCCCCAGCTCAGCGCGAGCTGATTGCGGGTGGACTCGTCCGTGGTGAAGGCCAGGATGGGCTGCGCCGCGCGGTAGCGGGAGAGCCGGCGGGCCG
The DNA here is from genome assembly GCF_014649535.1 of Streptomyces gelaticus. GTDB lineage: Bacteria > Actinomycetota > Actinomycetes > Streptomycetales > Streptomycetaceae > Streptomyces > Streptomyces gelaticus. The sequence goes on along the minus strand of NZ_BMTF01000025.1, from coordinate 72,151 downwards.
TGTCACCGGACTTGGTGAAGGCGACCAGCGCCCTGCCGTTCAGGAAGTCCGCGATCTCGCAGGCCGCGCGGGCCACCGAACCGCCCTGGGTGCGCGGCTTCTTGCCCGGCACCAGCGGCTGCAGGCCCTTGGAGAGCAGCTCCTCCTCGGCGGCGACGACGATCTTCGACATCGTCTTGACCGTCTCGATCGGGTACGCGCCCACGCTGGACTCGGCCGACAGCATGACCGCGTCCGCGCCGTCCAGGATCGCGTTGGCGACGTCGGACGCCTCGGCGCGCGTCGGCCGTGAGTTGGTGATCATCGACTCCATCATCTGGGTCGCCACGATCACCGGCTTGGCGTTTCGCCGGCAGAGCTCCACCAGGCGCTTCTGCACCATCGGGACCTTCTCCAGCGGGTACTCGACGGCCAGGTCGCCACGGGCGACCATCACGCCGTCGAAGGCCATGACGACGCCCTCCATGTGCTCGACGGCCTGCGGCTTCTCGACCTTGGCGATGACGGGGACCCGGCGGCCCTCCTCGTCCATCACCTTGTGGACGTCCTTGATGTCGTTGGCGTCCCGCACGAAGGAGAGCGCGACCAGGTCGCAGCCCATCCGCAGGGCGAACCGCAGATCGTCGACGTCCTTCTCGGACAGGGCCGGGACGTTGACCGCCGCGCCGGGCAGGTTGATGCCCTTGTGGTCGGAGATGACACCGCCCTCGATGACGATGGTCTTCACCCGGGGGCCCTCGACCGCGACGACCTTCAGCTCGACGTTGCCGTCGTTGATCAGGATCGGGTCGCCCTTGACGACGTCGCCGGGCAGGCCCTTGTAGGTCGTGCCGCAGATCGACTTGTCACCGGGGACCTCCTCCGCGGTGATCGTGAACTCGTCCCCGCGGACCAGCTCGACCGGGCCCTCGGCGAACTTGGCCAGGCGGATCTTCGGACCCTGGAGGTCGGCGAGCACGCCGATCGCACGGCCGGTCTCGGCGGCGGCCCTGCGGACCCGGTCGTAGCGAGCCTGGTGCTCCTCGTGGCTGCCGTGACTGAAGTTGAAGCGGGCCACGCTCATGCCGGCCTCGATCAGAGCGACGAGCTGCTCGTGGGAGTCGACGGCGGGACCGAGTGTGCAGACGATTTTGGAACGGCGCATGAGGCGGATCCTATCGGTTTGTTTCGCTACGGAATATTCCGTCTGGTGGAAGGTACAAAGGGGCGCGGGGGTGCTCAGTTGTGGGCTTGTCCGACCGGGCCGCGGGCCTGTCCGACGAGCGCGAAGGTCTGGACGGCGATCTCCAGCTCCTCGTCCGTCGGCACCACGGCGACCGCGACCCGCGCGCCGCTCGGCGAGATCAGCCGGGGCTCGTCGGACCGTACGCCGTTCAGGTCCGCGTCGACCGTCAGGCCGAGCTCTTCGAGACCGGCGACGGCAGCCTCCCGCACCGGGGCCGAGTTCTCCCCGACCCCCGCCGTGAACACCACGGCATCCACCCGGCCGAGGACCGCCGAATAGGCGCCGATGTACTTCTTCAGCCGGTGCACATAGATGTCGAACGCCAGCGCCGCGCGTTCGTCGCCCTCGTCGATCCGGCGCCGGATCTCCCGCATGTCGTTGTCGCCGCAGAGGCCGACCAGGCCGCTCTTCTTGTTGAGCAGCGCGTCGACCTCGTCCGCCGACATCCCCGCGACCCGCATGAGGTGGAAGGTGACGGCCGGATCGACGTCCCCGGAGCGGGTGCCCATCACCAGCCCCTCCAGAGGTGTCAGCCCCATCGAGGTCTCCACGCACCGGCCACCGGCCACGGCCGACGCCGAGGCGCCGTTGCCCAGGTGCAGCACGACGACATTGACCTCCTCGGGGGTGCGCCCCAGCAGCTCGGCCGCCTTGCGGGAGACGTACGCGTGCGAGGTGCCGTGGAATCCGTAGCGCCGGATGCGGTGCGCGTCGGCGGTCTCCGTGTCGATCGCGTACCGCGCCGCGTACTCCGGCATCGTCGTGTGGAAGGCCGTGTCGAAGACCGCCACCTGCGGAAGGTCCGGTCGCATCGTCCGAGCGGTGCGGATGCCGGTGATGTTCGCCGGATTGTGCAGCGGGGCCACCGGGACCAGGCGCTCGATCTCCTTGAGCACCTCGTCGTCGATCACCACGGGCTCGGTGAACCGCAGCCCGCCGTGCACCACCCGGTGGCCGATCGCCGCGAGCTGCGGGGAGTCCAGGCCGAGCCCGTCGGCCGCCAGTTCCTCCTCCGCCGCCTTCAGCGCCGCCCTGTGATCGGCGATCGGGCCGGTGCGCTCGCGCCGCCCGGCGCCCGAGCCGACCAGCGGGGTGTGCACCAGCCGGGAGGTCTCCTCGCCGATCCGCTCGACCAGCCCCACCGCGAGACGGGTGCGGTCGTTCATGTCCAGCAGCTGGTACTTCACCGACGAGGAGCCGGAGTTGAGGACCAGCACGCGGTACGCGCCCGTCCCGGCGGAGCCCTCGGTGGTCGGGGTGGTCATCCGTTCACTCCTTGCCCTGCGCCTGGATCGCCGTGATGGCCACGGTATTGACGATGTCCTGGACGAGCGCGCCGCGGGACAGGTCGTTGACGGGCTTCCGCAGCCCCTGGAGCACCGGCCCGACGGCCACCGCGCCCGCCGAGCGCTGCACGGCCTTGTAGGTGTTGTTGCCGGTGTTCAGGTCCGGGAAGACCAGTACCGTCGCCCGGCCCGCCACCTCGGAGCCGGGCAGCTTCGTCGCGGCGACGCTCGGGTCCACCGCGGCGTCGTACTGGATCGGGCCCTCGATCCTGAGGTCCGGCCTGCTCGCCCGGACCAGGTCCGTCGCCTCGCGCACCTTGTCGACGTCGGCGCCCGAGCCGGAGGTGCCCGTCGAGTACGACAGCATCGCGATCCGCGGCTCCACACCGAAGCGGGCGGCGGTCGCGGCCGACTGCACCGCGATGTCCGCGAGCTGCTCCGCGTCCGGGTCCGGATTGACCGCGCAGTCGCCGTACACCAGCACCTTGTCGGCGAGGCACATGAAGAAGACGGAGGAGACGATCGCGGCGTCCCCCCGGGTCTTGATGATCTCGAACGCCGGGCGGATCGTCGCCGCGGTGGAGTGCACGGCTCCGGAGACCATGCCGTCCGCGAGCCCCTCCTGGACCATCAGGGTGCCGAAGTAGTTGACGTCCGCGACGACGTCGTACGCCAGCTCCATCGTGACCCCGCGGTGCGCCCGCAGCTGCGCGTACCGCTCGGCGAAGGTCTGGCGCAGCTCGGAGTTCTGCGGGTCGATGAGCTGGGTGCCGGCGAGATCGATGCCGAGGTCGGCTGCCTTCTTGCGGATGACGTCGGGGTCGCCGAGCAGGGTGAGGTCGCAGACGTCGCGGCGCAGCAGTACGTCGGCGGCGCGCAGCACCCGCTCCTCGGTGCCCTCGGGCAGGACGACCCGGCGCCGGTCGGCGCGGGCCTGCTCCAGCAGTTCGTGCTCGAACATCATGGGCGTGACCCGGCCGCTGCGGGCCACCGAGATCCGCTCCAGCAGGACGCCGGTGTCCACATGGCGCTCGAAGAGGCCCAGCGCGGTCTCCGCCTTGCGGGGCGTCGCGGCGTTCAACTTGCCTTCCAGGGCGAAGAGCCGGGCCGCGGTGGGGAAGGATCCGCCGGCCACCGACACGACCGGGGTTCCCGGTGCGAGTCGCGCGGCCAGCCTGAGTATCTCCTCGCCGGGGCGCTCGTCCAGGGTCAGCAGCACCCCCGCGATGGGCGGGGTGCCGGCGCTGTGCGCGGCCAGCGAGCCGACCACCAGGTCCGCCCGGTCCCCGGGCGTGACCACCAGGCAGCCCGGCGTCAGCGCGTTCAGCATGTTCGGCAGCATCGCGCCGCCGAAGACGAAGTCCAGGGCGTCCCGCGCCAGCCCGGAGTCGTCGCCGAGCAGGACCGTGCCGTCGAGCGCCGCGGTGATCTGGGCGACGGTCGGCGCGGAGAGCGCCGCGTCGTCGGGCAGGACCGAGCAGGGAACGGGGAGCGTGGCGCCCAGCCGCTCCGCGATGATGTCGCGGTCCTCGGACGCCACCCGGTTCACGATCACCGAGACGACGTCGCAGCCCAGTCCGGCGTACGCGCGATAGGCGTTGCGGGTCTCGGCACGCACCGACTCCGCGGTCTGGCCCTTCCCGCCGACCACCGCGATCACCGAGGCGCCGAACTCATTGGCCAGGCGCGCGTTGAGCGCCAGCTCGTCGGGCAGCTGGGTGGCGGCGAAGTCGGTGCCGAGCACCAGCACCACCTCGTACTTCCGGGCCACCTGGTGGAAGCCGTCGACGAGCCGGGAGACCAGCTCGTCCGTGCCCTGTTCCGCCTGGAGCGCGGACGCCTCGTGGTAGTCCAGCCCGTAGGCCGAATCGGGGTCCTGGGGGAGCCGGTAGCGGGCCCGCAGCAGCTCGAACAGGCGATCGGGTCCGTCGTGGACGAGCGGGCGGAACACCCCGACCCGGTCCACCTGACGCGTCAGGAGCTCCATGACTCCCAGATCGACGACCTGCCGGCCGTCTCCCCGGTCGATCCCGGTCACGTACACGCTGCGCGTCACGCGCGTTCTCCCGTCCACTTGCGGTTTGGGATGGTATTGCCATGTTGACGATACCCGCGGGGGCCGAGACGCCGCCCGCCGGGCAAAAGCCCCCGTACCGGGGCCACGGGGAGTGTGAGGTCCAGACCATACGTGCCACAATCGTGGTGGCTCACAGTACGGGGGAATCAGTGGACATCCCCCGAAATGCACGGCACCAGCGAGCAGGAGAAACACCACGATGCGCATCGGAATTCTCACCGCAGGCGGCGACTGTCCGGGCCTGAACGCAGTGATCCGGTCGGTTGTGCACCGCGCCGTGGTGGGGCACGGCGATGAAGTCATCGGCTTCGAGGACGGGTTCAAGGGACTCCTCGACGGCCACTTCCGCCCCCTCGACCTCAACGCGGTCAGCGGCATCCTGGCCCGCGGCGGCACCATTCTCGGCTCGGCCCGGCTGGAGCGCGACCGGCTGCGCGAGGCCGCCGAGAACTGCGCCGAGCTGAGCCGCCGTTACGGTATGGACGCACTCATCCCGATCGGCGGCGAGGGCACCCTCACCGCGGCCCGGATGCTGTCGGACGCCGGGATGCCTGTCGTCGGCGTCCCCAAGACCATCGACAACGACATCTCCGCCACCGACCGGACCTTCGGCTTCGACACCGCGGTGGGCGTGGCCACCGATGCCATAGACCGCCTCAAGACCACCGCCGAGTCGCACCAGCGCGTCATGGTCGTCGAGGTGATGGGCCGCCACGCGGGTTGGATCGCGCTGGAGTCCGGGATGGCGGGCGGCGCGCACGGCATCTGCCTGCCCGAGCGCCGCTTCCAGGTCGAGGACCTGGTGAAGATGGTCGAGGAACGCTTCGCGCGCGGCAAGAAGTTCGCGGTGATCTGCGTGGCCGAGGGCGCGCACCCGGCCGAGGGCTCCATGCCGTACGCCAAGGGCGAGATCGACCAGTACGGCCACGAGCGCTTCCAGGGCATCGGCAACCGGCTGGCCATCGAGCTGGAGACCCGGCTCGGCAAGGAGGCCCGGCCGGTCATTCTCGGCCATGTCCAGCGGGGCGGCACACCGACCGCGTACGACCGGGTGCTCGCCACCCGCTTCGGCTGGCACGCGGTCGAGGCGGCGCACCGGCACGACTTCGGCCGGATGACGGCGCTGCGCGGCACGGACATCGTGATGGTGCCGCTCGCCGACGCGATCACACAGCTCAAGACGGTTCCCAAGGCACGGATGGACGAGGCCGAGTCGGTCTTCTGACCCCGTCCGCGCTCCGGCGTCCGGCGGGAAATGCCCTTGCGGACCTGACCGTCCCCCCGTGGACGGTCAGGTCCGCTTGCTGTTCCCCCGGCGCCCGGAGCCGTTCCGGATGGTCGGATCCGGAACGGGCCGCGGTGCCGGAAACCACTCTTGAGCCGACGGGCCCGATCAACAAGGCTTGCCCCCTGTCCCGGACATGTCCCAACCTTGTCCGGGCGTGGAATCCAGGGGAGGGGCACAGCACATGGTGGTCGAGGGCAGAGCTCCGGATCCTTGTGAGGCGCGCAGCGCGCCCGAGTTCATCGCGCTGTTGCGGGTGCTCAAGGACGCTTCGGGCCTGACCTTCCGGGAGCTGGCCCAGCGGGCCGACGAGGTGGGGGACGTGCTGCCGCGTTCCACGATCGCCAACATGCTGGCGCGCACGTCGGTCCCGCGCGAGGAACTCCTCGCCGCCTTCGTACGGGCCTGCGGCTGCGGCCCCGCTCAGGTCGACGCCTGGCTCGCCGTACGCAAGGATCTCGCCGTGCACGGGCAGCGGGCCGGGGCGCAGGAGGCGTCCGCACCGGCGGCGGAGGCGACCGCCGGCCGTTTCCCGGAGCAGTCCCCGGAGAACTCGTCCGAGCCGCCCACCGTTCCGTTTCCCGGCCCGTCCACGGCCCGGCGCCCCCGGTCCCGGACCCTTCTGGCGGCCGCCGGGTCGCTGGTGGTGCTCGCCGCCGCCGTGGCGGCCGTCGTCCTTCTCGTACCGGACGACGAGGACCGGCCGGAATCCCGCCCGGCGACCGGGCCCGTGGCGGGACGGACGGTGCAGATCCGGTCCGTGCACTCCGGGCTCTGCCTCTCCGAGGAACGGGGCAGCGACAGCGGCCGGCTGTACCAGGTGCCGTGCGAGCAGGAGACGATCCCGAGTTTCTCCCTCAAGCCGCTGGACGGCGGCGTCTGGCGGATCGTGACCGACCACCCGGACTACGACCTGGGCTGCACCGGAGTCTGGGACGGGATGCGGGACGCCGGAGCCGGGTTGCAGGACCAGGGATGCGGGGATCGCGGCGACGCGGAGGAGTTCCTGATCGAGCCCGTGGGCCGTCCCGTCGAGGGGTACCGCATCCGCCCCGCCCACACCCGTCTGTGCGTCGGCGCCCAGGGGAACAGCAAGGAGCGCGGCGCCAAGCTGGTGCAGACGAGCTGCGACGGCGCGGACCGGGGGAACCTGTTCTCCTTCGACCCGGTGGCCGGCGCATCGGCCGGCGGCTGAGCGCGTACGAGGGAGGCCGGGCGGCTCATCCGTCCGGCCCCGGCACCCCCGCCGCCCGCCAGAACCGCTCCAGGATCTCCGCCAGGAACACCCGCCCCGCCTCGCCCGTCGACCCGGCCCGCTCCGTACCCGTACGGCTCCAGATCGGCGTCGACACCATCAGCGACCGGTAGTCGGCGTGCAGCTGTTCCAGTACGTCCTGGAGGAAGCCGCGCTCCAGCGGCACCAGCTTCGCCACCGCCCGCAACTGGGCCTGCCACCGCGTCGTCACCGCGCCGCGCAGCAGCTCCGCCAGCTCCTCGTCCCGCCCGCAGACCGTCACGAACCCGGCGGGCGTGAGCCCCAGCACCTCGGTGAGCGCCGCGGACCGGCGTTCATTGCCGCGCCAGCGCCCCGACTCCTCCATCCGCAGATACGCGGAAGGAGTCAGCCCCAGCAGTCGCGCCAGCTCCTCCACCGCCAGCTCCCTGGCCGCCCGGTGCTCCTTCAGGGTGCGTGCGGCGGTGAGCAGTTCGCCCGGAGAACACCACAACACCCCGGCCAGTGCCGTGAGTTCGTACCCGCTCGGGCGGGCGAGTCCGCGCTCCCAGGCGACCACCGTCTCGGTGCTGATCCGGAGCCCGTACTGGGCCGCGAGACCGTAGGCGACATGTCCGGGAAGCATCCCCAGGGCCTCACGCAGTCGGCGTGCGGCGGGGGCGTTGAACGGCGGGGTGGGGTCCACGGCCCCACGGTAGGAGTCAAGACATGGCATGACCACGGTGTGTTCCGCCGATATCCACGGCTCGTAGGAACGTCCTAGAAGAACGCTGAACGCTGCCGACGGTGCTGATCACGAGCGGATCGAGCGGCTGGGTGGGACGATGAAAGGGATGGTTCCCGGCCAGTGGGCGGCGGGAGGAGCAGAGATGGAGATCAAGCCGCAGGCGGCCGTCGTCCCCAAGGAAGCAGACCTCGAACAGGGCAAGTACGGCCCCGTTTTCCCGAAGACACCGGCCTGTTACGGGTTCACCATCGTCGCGAAGGTCAAGCCGGGCCGGGCCGAGGCGATGCGCGAGTACGGCAATGCCCTGGCCGAGGCGCTGGAGGAGGATCCGTATCTTCTGGCGCCGCTGAAGCTGCACTATCTGCGCTGGGTGCTCTTCGACGACGACACCCGTTTCATGTATCAGGGGATCTTCGACACCGATTTCGACAAGTACACCGAGGACGCCATCGCCCTCTTCGGCAAGGCGCGGATGAGTACGGCTTTCGAGAACCTCGAAGGGTTCCCCGAGGACTGGAAGACCAACCCCGAGGCATTCAAGAGGTTCGTGCGCGAGCACCACTGTCCGAGCTTCATCGAGTACGGAGAGTATCCGTTCGTCACGGCTGACGAGATCAAGAAGGCACTGCGGATCAAGAGCGCCCTGTCGGAGATGCTCGACCAACTGCAGTGAGAACCGATGCCACACGCTCGTCCCACTGTCCGGTCCGGGTTTGCCCTGTTGTGGATCGGAGACGAAATGAGCGAGGTCCAGACCGCACGCACCTACAACCAGAACCACGTCCCGCGCGCATACACGCCCGGCCGGCGACGGGTGAGTATCTACGTCGCGTGGAGCTATCCGGCGGAGGCAGGCAGGAACCCGGCCGAACTGGACAACCGGTTCTCCACCATGACCGAGGTCCGCCGGGTGGCCTGGCCCGCGTACGAGGACCCGAAGTGGTCCGACCCGTTGCAGTTCCAGCAGGGCATCGCCGGCTCGCTGGAGTTGTTCTTCCTGGCCTGGGTGCCGTTCCAGCAGCTCGTCGAGGAGACCACCGGACACGCCGTCCCCGTGTACCAGCGCATCGACCAGGCCGGCTTCCGTGCCCCGCTCGACGAGCGGGTACTGGCCGACACCGACACCTTGTTCGTGTTCGGGCTGGATCACATGATCACAGGACAGGAGGCCGGGCCCGGGGAGGTCGAGGCACTGCGGGCCTTCCTCGCGCGGGAGGACGCCCGCCTGGTCCTTGGGCCTCACCACGATGTCGGGGCGTCGGACGATCTGTCGGTGCGGGAGGTGGAGTACCGCCATCACGGCGATCCCCTGGTTCCCCGCCAGCAGCGGTTCGCCCGCTATGTCCGGGGCCTGATGCAGGGCCTCGGGGTACCCGTCGAAAACCGCTACGGACTGCGCCCGGCCGTACAGGCGCCGAACCGGATCGCCCCGTTCTCCGCGATCAGGGATGCGGATACGAAAGGGTGGCTGGACGGGGTGACGAACTTCAACTTCCACCAGCATCTTCCGCATTACGCCGTGACGGGCGACGAGCCGGATGCCATACGTGTGCTGGCCCGGCAGCCGGTCGACACCGCCAGGCCGCATCCGTTCATCGAGGCCGGCAACACCGAGTTCAACATGTTCCTGTGGATGCCCCCGAGCGGCGAGCGGGCCGGCGATGTGCTGCTGGCGGACTCCACGATCTTCAGTTCCTTGTTCGGCGGCGACGAGAGCCTGCGGAATTTCTGGCGGAACCTCGTCACGAAGTAGTGACGCGCAAAACCTCGTCACACAGCAGTGACGCAAGGAGGCGAGGCCGTGAGCATGCACACGTCGGCCGCGTTGGAGTTCGACGACATTCAGAGCGGGGTTCTCAGCCCCCGCCCGACCCCCTACGCGGCGACCTACCTGGTGTTCCGTGTGGATGACCGGGCGCATGGGCGGGAGCTGATGCGGCGTGCGAGCGCGGTGGCGACCCCTGCCACCGACTCGGTCAGCGCCCTGGGGGAGACGTGGGTGAGTGTCGCGGTCACCTTTCACGGGCTGGAGGCTCTGGGCGTGCCGCGGGCATCGCTGTCCACGTTCGCCTGGGAGTTCCGGCAGGGGATGGCGGCCCGGGCCGAGGCGCTGGGTGATGTCGGCGAGAGCGGCCCCGAGCACTGGGAAGCGCCACTGGGCACGTCGGACGTCCATGTGGTGTTCGCGGCGCTCGCCCCTGATGCCACGCGGTTGGAAGCGGCCCTCGACAGGGCCCGCCCCGCCTACGACCGGCTTACCGGGGTGACCGCGATCTGGCGGCAGGACTGCTACGCGCTGCCCACCGGGACCGAGCATTTCGGCTACCGCGACGGCGTCAGCCATCCGGCCGTGGAGGGTAGCGGCATCGCCGGGTCGAACCAGTTGGAGGTGCCGTTGAAGGCGGGCGAGTTCGTGCTCGGATACCAGGACGAGATCGGGGGCGTCCAGACCCCGCAGCCGGAGGTGCTGGGACGCAACGGCAGCTACGCGGCCTTCCGTAAACTCCACCAGCGGGTCGCCGCGTTCCGGCGCTATCTGCGGGACAACGCCACCGGCCCCGAGGACGAGGAACTGCTCGCAGCCAAGATCATGGGACGTTGGCGCAGCGGGGCGCCGCTGGCACTCAGCCCACAGCACGACGACCCCGATCTGGGTGCCGACCCGCACCGCCGCAACACTTTCCTGTACGGACGGGACGATCCGGCGGGATTCATCACGCCCTGCGGCTGCCACATCCGGCGGGCCAATCCCCGCGACGCGGCGGTGGCGGGTGAAGCGCGGCTGCACCGCATGATCCGGCGCGGCGCCGTCTACGGTCCGCCGCTGCCCGAAGGAGCCCTGGAGGACGACGGGGCCGACCGCGGTCTGATGTTCGCGTTCATCGGAGCCCACCTGGGCCGGCAGTTCGAATTCGTTCAGTCCGAGTGGATGAACGACGGCGTCTTCTTCGGCGGGGGCAGCTCCAGGGATCCCGTCACCGGATCCCACGACGGCGCCACCGGTTTCACCGTTCCCCGGAGGCCCCTGCGACGACGTCTGTCCCCATTGCCACGGTTCGTCGTCACCCGTGGCGGCGAGTACTGCTTCCTGCCGGGCCTGAAGGCCTTGCGGTGGCTCGGTGATCTCCAGGACTGACATGCAGTCACCCGCGCCGTGGCACCGGCCCGCCGAGGGACGGGACCCTCCCGTGGGCCCGCAGTGGAGCGGTCCGCGGGAGGGCGGTCGAGGTGGGTCAGAGTGAGCGGGTCGTGGCGACCAGGTGGCCCGCCTGGTCCATCACGGAGATGGACCGGATGTCGGGAAGGTGCAGGGCACTCGCCCCCGTCACGGCGGCGCTGCCGTTGGGAGTGATCGCCCAGGTGGCCGCCTGCTCCTTGCGGCCGTCCACCGAGGAGACCTGGAGGACGAAGGGTCCTGGTGCTCCCGCGGGCAGGTCGGCCAGGGTGACGCTCACCGCAGTGCCCCAGGGCTTGGCCGTGAGCGTGGCCCGGCCGGACACGGAATATCCGGCGGCCGAGGTGAAGGTCGCGGCCGGGCCGGTCGAGTGCCGGAACGGCAGCATCGACCCCAGTCCGAGCCCGGCAACCACGATCAGGGCCGCGGCCAGTACCAGCCACTGCCGACGAGCCCGGCGCCTGCGTGCGGCATCAGCGGCGCGGACCTGCTCCAGCAGGCGGTCGAGCCCGGTCGGCGAAGCCGGCGGCGCCGCATCGGTGCCGGCCTCGCGCGTGGCCCGGAGGCGGGGCGCGGACATGCCCGGGGCACGGCGGAGCAGTCCCGCCAGCGGGGCCGAGCGCGAGAGCTCGTCCCGGCAGTCCTGGCACATGGGCAGGTGGGACTCCAGGTCGCGGCGGTCGGTCTCGCTGAGACCGCCCAGCACATATGCGCCGATCAGCATGCGCATGTCGTCGTGGTCGGTGCTCACCGCAGAACTCCCATTTCTTCAAAGGCTGCGCGCAGGTTGCGTACGGCGTAGTAGGCGCGGGACTTGACCGTTCCCTCCGGGATCGTGAGACGTGACGCGGACTCGGCGACGGTCAGCCCCTCGAAGTACAGCGCCTGGATCACATCACGATGCTCGCTGGACAGGCGTTCCAGCGCTGCGGTGATCACATGCCCCTCCAGCGCCGCCTCCACGTCATCGGCAGAAGGTACAGCCGCGAGTGCCTCGTCGTCATAGAGCGGTTCCGGACGCCGCTGCTCGGCGCGCCAGCTGTCGGTGAGCACATTGCGGGCGATCGTGAAGAGATAGGAGCGGATGGTGGTGTGGCGCGGCTCGATCCTGTCGATGCTGCGCCACGCCCGCAGCAGTGTCTCCTGCACGACGTCCTCCGCCTGCTCGGGACTGCGCACGTACCTGCGCACGAAGGAGAGCAGCACATCGTGGTGCTCGGTGTACAACGCAGTCATCAGCTGCTCGTCCGGCGTCACGCTCGATGTCCTCATCTCGCAGGCCGGGGCCGCTTGGAGCGTCGCCGGGCCCGAACTGCAGGCGGTGGACAGTCCGCGCTCCGGGGAGGCGCGGAACCGGATCCGATCCATCCGACTCACTTCCATACCTGACCGCACCGGTTGCGCCGTCTTCGAGGACGGCTGCGACATGCGGTTTCTCGTGTCCTGAGGCACTGATCGAGTGCCCTTGCGGCTACGTGTACGACGAGCTGCGGCACCCGGTTCAACCTGAGGATTGAACCGGGTGCCGCAGGTGGTCGTACACCTGGCCGCAAGCCTCCCAACACTCAGGAGAACAAGTCATGAGGAAGAAGAAGCTCGGCTGGGCCCTCGGAGCGAGTGCGGCCACGATCCTCGGCCTGGGTGCCACGGCCTTCGGGCTGTCCAGCGCGAACGCGTCGAGCCCGGACAGGTCCGCCTCCGCCGCAACGCACCCGGTCAAGGTGAAGGTCGTCGCGCCCGAACGCGCGGACAACGCGGGCGTGGAGGGCAAGGGCTGGCTGGTGGACCTGAAGCTCTCCTTCCGGGGCAAGAACCTGGCCCAGACCGGCTACAACGGGCTCCAGCTCACCGGCCCGGCCGCGCACAACAACATCGCCCCCTTCCCCGGCACGTTCTCCACCGGCCAGGACGAAAAGATCCCCGGACTGGTCGTGCTGTCATCCACCACCAACAGCACCTTGCCCGGCTTCTCCGGGCCCGGCACCAACCTGGCCAACCTGTTCAACCTCTCCGGCGTCACGGACCGCAGTCCCCACAGGACCGAACTGTGGGACACCTGGATCGTCGGCGCCCCCATCGCAGGGCAGAACGTCGACACCACCCTGACCGTGGCCGTCGTCGACGACCTCGACCACGACGGCATCTACAACGACGCACCCGGTGTCGTGAAGGACCTCGACGGCGACGGGAAGATCGGCGCCAAGGACCTGGACCTGATGGGCGTCGCCTCCAACATCGTCACCGTCCCCTTCCACATCAACGCCGACCCCGCCTGAACCCCGCCGGGTCGGCAGGGTGCCGCTGCCGGCCCGTGAACACCTGCGCGTGTGCCGCAGTGTGCGCCGGCGCGGGCGGGACGGAGCGACGGAAAAGACCGCTCCTGCCTGCGGCGGTTTCCCTGAGGGCAGGGTGTCCGGTCCGGCACGGCAGCGCCCCGCAGGCTCCCGGGCCAAGCCCTCGGCTTCGTCCGGGAACCTGCTGGGGGCCGGGGCGAGGTCCTCAATTCTCTGCGTCCCGTCGCACATGACTGCCGGACGGACGGGTCGGCATCCGGCCCCCCACTCCACCATGAGGAGCTAATCCCGTGAAGTTTCCGAAGACCCGTGCGGCCCTGGTGGCCTCCACGGCACTGCTGGTCGCCTCCGGCGCAGCGCCGAGCGTCGCCGCACCTGTGCCCGGGCACGGCCGCAGCTCCGTGGCGCTCGACTGGTACGACACCACGGCCGACACGATCGCGACGGCCGGCTCATCACTGCCTCCGGTGACCAACAGCCGTACCTGGGCGATCAGCTGGACCGCGGCGGCGCGGGCCCTGCAGCATGTGCCGTCCGGGGTCGACCGCAGGGACTACCAGGACGCGGCGCTGGCCGCCGCGGTGCACCGCGCCCTGGTCGAGCTGGTTCCCACCCGTGCCCCGGAGCTGGATGCCGCTCTGCAACAGACCCTGGACCGGACTCCCGACGGTCCGGCCGAGACCTTGGGCGCCGCAGCCGGCGAACGCCAGGCGATGGAGGTACTGCACGACCGCGAGGGAGACGGCCTCGATGCGGCCTCCGTGAACGCCCCCTTCACCGTGCCACCGGCCGCGCCGGGCGTCTGGCAGCCCACCCCGCCCGCGTTCGCGCCCGCCATCCAGAACGGCAGCCGGTTCGCCCGGCCCTTCCTGCTGAAGAGTGCCGGCCAGTTCCGACTGCCCGCGCCTCCCGCTCCGACGTCCGAGCGGTACCGGACCGACCTGAAGGAGGTCCGGGACTTCGGTGAGCTGAACAGCACCGTGCGCACCGCGCGACAGACCGACACGGCCAACTTCTGGTTCGACTCCTCGCCGGCCCTGTGGACCAAGCCGATTCGCGTCGCGCTCGCAGCCACCTCCCACCAGCCGCTGCGCAAACAGGCCGAACTCGTCGCCCTGACCCACGCCACGCTGGTGGACACCCAGATCGCCACCTCCGACAGCAAGTACACCTACCCGCTGTGGCGCCCCGTCACCGCGATCCGAACAGGCGTCGGCGAGATCGCTGCCGACCCGTCATGGACCCCACTGCGCCCCACCCCGGCGCACCCGGACTACCCCAGTGGCCACAACACGTACGCAGGCGCGGCGGAAACCGTACTCACCGCCCTCGCAGGACCGCGTACGGCCCCGTTCACCCTGACCAGCGGCACCGCACCGGGCGTCGTCCGTACCTACACCGCATGGCACCAGCTCACGCTGGAGAACATGGACGCGCGGGTCTGGCTGGGCATCCACACCCGACTCGCGGACGAGGCCGGGGTCGCACTGGGTACCGATGTCGCCAGGTACGGCCTGAGGCACGCCCGGTCGCTGTTCCAGGAGCACTGAACCGGTCGGCGAACGACCGCCGTCCGCGTCCTCGTCGGCGTCCACGCCGAGCCGACGAGGACGCGGGCCCGGGTGCCGTCGGTCCGTCAGCCGTCGCGGGTCACCCACCGGTAGTGCAGCTCCGGACGTCCGATCTGACCGTACTGCGGACTGCGCACCGCACGCCCCATCGTCACCAGATGTTCCAGATAACGGCGGGCGGTGATCCGTGAGATGCCCAGTTCCTCGCCGGCCGCCGCCGCCGTCACCCCGTCCGGGGCGGCCCGCAGGGCGCGGGTGACGGCCTCCAGCGTCGGGCCGCTCAGCCCCTTCGGCAGCCGGGCCTGCGGTGCGCGCAGTGCGCCGAGCGCCCGGTCCACCTCGTCCTGGCCGCTCGCCTCACCCGCCGCCGCGCGGAACTCCGCGTAGCGCACGAGCCGGTCGCGCAGGGTGGCGAAGGTGAACGGCTTCAGCACGTACTGGACGACACCGAGCGACACCCCCTCCCGGACCACCGCCAGATCGCGTGCCGACGTCACCGCGATGACATCCGCCGAGTTCCCGGCCGCCCGCAGCGAACGCAGCAGTTGCAGACCGTGCCCGTCGGGCAGATACAGGTCCAGGAGCAGCAGATCGACCGGGGTGCGCTCCAGCGCCCGCACCGCCTCCGCACGCGAATGCG
Organism: Streptomyces gelaticus; assembly: GCF_014649535.1. GTDB lineage: Bacteria > Actinomycetota > Actinomycetes > Streptomycetales > Streptomycetaceae > Streptomyces > Streptomyces gelaticus. The sequence goes on along the minus strand of NZ_BMTF01000025.1, from coordinate 56,637 downwards.
CGACGGCCGCCACCGTGAACCCGGGGACGCGGCCCACGTACAGCCGATGCGCGTCCGCGGCGACGGGATCGTCCTCGACGACCAGCACCTGGATCATGTTGTGGTTTCCTTCGTGGTGTACGTCGTGCGGTCGGCGACGGTCAGCGGCAGCCGCACCGTGAACTCGGCACCGCCGTCCGGGCCGCGGTCCAGCGCCACCTGCCCGCCGTTGCGGTGCACCGCCTGCTGTACGAGGGCGAGCCCGATGCCCCGGCCCGCTCCGTGCGTCGACCAGCCCCGCTCGAACACCTCGGCGGCGTCCGCCGGATCGATCCCGGCCCCCGTGTCGGCGACCCGCAGCAGCAGTTCGCCCTCCTCGGCGAGCGCGGTGACGGTGACCCGGGCGCGGGCGGCCCGGCCGCTCCCCGCGCCCCGCCGGGCGGGCACGGACCCGGGGTCCGGCACCCCGGTCACTGCCTCCGACGCCGCGTCCACCGCGTTGTCGATCAGATTGCCGAGGATCGTCACCAGGTCCCGCTGCCGCAGTGTCGCGGGCAGCGCGCCGTCGTCGATCAGGCTGTCGTCCGCGAGCACCAGCTCCACCCCCCGCTCGTTCGCCTGTGCCGCCTTGCCGAGCAGCAGCGCGGCCAGCACCGGTTCGGCGACCGCGTCCACCACCCGGTCGGTGAGGGCCTGGGCCAGCTCCAGCTCGGCGGTGGCGAAGCCCACCGCCTCCTCGGCCCGGCCCAGTTCGATCAGCGAGACGACGGTGTGCAGCCGGTTCGCCGCCTCGTGCGCCTGCGAGCGCAGGGCCTGGGTGAACCCCCGCTCGGAATCCAACTCGCCGGACAGCGCCTGGAGTTCGGTGTGATCGCGCAGGGTCACGACCGTGCCGCGCTGCTCCCCGCCCACCACTGGACGGGTGTTGACCACGATCACCCGGTCCGCCGTCAGATGCAGCTCGTCGACCCGTGCCTCGGAGGCGAGCAGCGCACCGGTCAGCGGCGCCGGCAGGTCCAGCTCGGCGACCCGGCGCCCGACCGCACCCGGCTCCAGACCCAGCAGCTCCCGGCCCGCGTCGTTGATCAGTGCGATCCTGCGCCGCCCGTCGAGCATCAGCAGCCCCTCGCGTACCGCGTGCAGCGTGGCCTGGTGGTAGTCGTGCATCCGGCTCAGCTCGGCGGCGTTCATGCCGTGCGTGTGCCGCCGCAGCCGGGCGTTGATCACATACGTGCCGATGCCGCCGACCGCGAGCGCCCCGCCCGCCGCGAGCCCCAGCGCCCCGAGCTGCGCGCGGACCTGCGAGGAGACCCGCTCGACCGTGATGCCCGCACTGACCAGGCCGGTGATCTTGCCGCCGTCCCGGATCGGGGTGACCACCCGGATCGAGGGGCCGAGCGTGCCGGTGTACGTCTCCGAGAACGTCTCGCCGCGCAGCGCCCGCGCGGTGTGCCCGAGGAACTCCTCCCCGATCTGCTGGGAGTCGGGGTGCGTCCAGCGGACCCGCTGCGGGGACATGATCGTGACGAAGGTGATCCCGGTGTCCTTGCGGACCCTTTCCGCGTACGGCTGGAGCACCGCGGACGGGTCCGGGGTGCGGATCGCCTCCCGTACCGACGGCGAGGCCGCGATGGCCAGCGCGGCCGCCGTGACCTGCCGGGTCGCGGTCTCCTTCGCCTGTCCCCTGCCGGAGACGTAGGCGAAGAACGCGCACCCCGCCACCACGGCCGCCACCAGCACCACCTGCATGGCGAAGAGCTGACCGGCCAGGCTGCGCGGGCGGGTACGGGGACGGGGGAGACGCATGGCCCCAGTCTGCCTGGCCGAAAACGCATGAACGAAATGCACGCAACGGTGACCGGTGTCACAGAGAGCGAGATATTCGCCAAGGGTTTTTCCGGCCGTGATCCGCCGGACAGCCCTTGCGCCCCCAGGGACGGGGGAGCGACCCGGACGAGCCGAGGAGAAACCCGTGGGAGTGGCAGCCGCCAAGCGGGACCGCACGCATTATCTGTATCTGGCCGTGATCGCGGCGGTGGTGCTCGGCATCCTGGTGGGCTTCGCGGCCCCGGGCGTCGCCGTCGAGCTCAAGCCGATCGGCACCGCCTTCGTGAACCTGATCAAGATGATGATCTCGCCCATCATCTTCTGCACGATCGTGCTGGGCGTCGGCTCGGTGCGCAAGGCCGCCAAGGTCGGCGCGGTCGGCGGCCTCGCCCTCGGCTACTTCCTGGTGATGTCGACCGTCGCCCTGGCCATCGGTCTGCTCGTGGGCAACCTCCTGGAGCCGGGCCAGGGCCTCCACCTCACCGAAGCGGCACGCGCCGCGGGCGAGCAGCAGGCGGCCGGCGCGAGCGAGTCCACCACCGACTTCCTGCTCGGCATCATCCCGACGACGATCGTCTCCGCCTTCACCGAGGGCGAGGTCCTCCAGACCCTCCTCGTCGCCCTGCTCGCAGGCTTCGCGCTCCAGGCCATGGGCTCGGCGGGCGAGCCGGTGCTGCGCGGCATCGGCCACATCCAGCGCCTCGTCTTCCGGATCCTCGCCATGATCATGTGGGCGGCCCCGGTCGGCGCGTTCGGTGCGATGGCGGCGGTGGTCGGTGAGACCGGCGTGGACGCGCTGAAGTCCCTCGCGATCATCATGGTCGGCTTCTACGTGACCTGCGCGATCTTCGTCTTCGTGGTGCTCGGCACGATCCTGCGGCTGGTCGCCGGGGTCAACCTGATCTCCCTGCTGAAGTACCTGGGCCGTGAGTTCCTGCTGATCCTCTCCACTTCCTCCTCCGAGTCCGCCCTGCCGCGGCTCATCGCGAAGATGGAGCACCTCGGGGTCAGCCGCCCGGTCGTCGGCATCACCGTGCCGACCGGCTACTCCTTCAACCTCGACGGCACCGCGATCTACCTCACGATGTCCTCGCTCTTCATCGCCAACGCGATGGGCGACCCGCTGAGCGCCGGCGAGCAGGTCTCGCTTCTGCTCTTCATGATCGTCGCCTCGAAGGGCGCCGCCGGAGTCACCGGCGCGGGCCTGGCCACCCTCGCGGGCGGACTCCAGTCGCACCGCCCCGGACTGGTCGACGGCGTCGGCCTGATCGTCGGCATCGACCGCTTCATGAGTGAGGCCCGCGCCATGACGAACTTCGCGGGCAACGCCGTGGCCACCGTCCTGGTCGGCACCTGGACCAAGGAGATCGACAAGGAGCGGGTGGACCAGGTCCTCTCCGGCGCGCTCCCGTGGAACGAGCAGATGCTCAACCAGGACGACGACGTGCACGGCGTCCCGGAGCCGCGCGACAGCGACGAGCAGCACGCGGTGGCGAAGGCGTAACCGCACCGGCACCGGAAACGGCACCGGAAAGGGGCCGTCGCGGGAACTCCCGCGGCGGCCCCTTCGCGCTTGCCTTGACGTCGGCGTCAAGGTCTACCGTCGAGGACATGCGAATCGGGGAGCTGGCAGAACGGGCCGGAACGACCACGCGGACTCTGCGCTACTACGAGTCCCGCGGACTGCTGCCGGCCCGGCGGGCCGACAACGGCTACCGCGCGTACGACGAGGACGACCTGCGGCTGGTCCAGCAGATCCGGACCCTCCAGGACTTCGGGTTCGAGCTGGAGGAGACCCGGCCGTTCGTCGAGTGCCTGCGCGCCGGCCACCCGGCCGGTGACGCCTGCCCCGCCTCGCTCGCCGTCTACCGGCGCAAACTCGGCGAGCTCGACGCGCTCATCGAACAGCTCCGGGCCGTCCGCGCCCAGGTGGGCGCCCAGCTCGCCAGGGCCGAGCTGGAGGCCCAGGCGGCGCTCCCCGGCGGTCCGGAACCACGTTGTGAACTGGGAGGATGACAGATGATTCAGGCAGAGGGCGTGGCCGAGGTCACCGACAGCACCTTCGACACGGCGGTGCTCGGGGCGGACCTCCCCGTACTGGTCGAGTTCACCGCCGACTGGTGCGGCCCGTGCCGCCAACTCGCCCCCGTGCTCAGCGCCGTCGCCGCCGAGCTGGCCGGGCGCATGGAGGTCGTCCAGCTGGACATCGACACCAGCCCCGGCATCGCGAGCCGGTACGCGGTGCTCGCGGCGCCGACCCTGATGGTGTTCCGGGGCGGCGAACCCGTGAAGTCGATGGTGGGTGCCCGCCCCGGGCGCAGGCTGCTCCAGGAACTGGAGGACGTCCTCGGGGCGGTGTGAGGCGGGACGTCTGCCCGGACCGGAACGAAAGGAGCTCCGGCGGTTCAGGATGACCCGGGAAGGTCGCCCCGTCCGGCCGGAGCCCCACTGCGTCCGTGACAGGCAGGCGCGGGCTCAATGCCCTGCTGCGGCCTGCGGACTCAAATGCTCACCGCGACTTCGACACGTCTCTGGAAGAAATCCTTACAGGATTTCGATGGCATTCACTTTCGGCACGTTCGAATATTTAATATTCGACCACCGGGCGATTTTCACTACATCGCCATTGGCGTCGTAGTACTTCACGTCATTGTTCCCCGTGGAGATCTGGTCGACCCACCACCCGCCGAAGTCGATTTTCCCGCGGTTCGCATAGCAGTCCACGCTGTCACGTCCGCTGCCGTTGTGCGACCAGATCTTCAGGAAATCCGCATCGGGGTCGCAGGTCACGTGATCGATGGCGGAAGCGGTTCCGGCCGGCCCGGCCAGGGTGAACGTGGCGGCTGCGGCAAGCGCCGCAGCCATGGTGCGCACAACGTTCCTCGTTCTTGAGATCATATTTTCCCCTTGAATCGAATACGGAACCAAGAGCCCACTTCGCCATCGTGGGCATCGGTGCTGAACAAGCATCTTACGAAGCGATTCATCCATTCAGGAGGGCCCCGAAGGGAAATCACCTGAACGTGAGTCCCTGACCGTGTGCACCGGGGCCCGACGCGGCCATGTACCTGCGATTGAGAGCAGAGAATCACACGGTTTTATATGAGGGCAGACAGGGGTGGCCCGGAGGGGCAATGCCCGGCGCGCCGTGCGGCACGGGGGCGTGACGGCCCGCGACCGCCCACCGGTCGCGGGCCATGCGCCGCGCCTCAGACCGGCCGGAACCAGACCGTCGCCAGCGGCGGCAGCGTCAGCAGCAGGCTGCCGGGCCTGCCGTGCGCGGCCACCGGCTGCGGCTTCAGCGGATCGGGATGGCCCACATCGCTGCCGCCGTACCGCGCGGCGTCGGTGTTGAGGACCTCCGCCCATGCCACCCGGTCCCCGAGCAGGTCCGGCACCCCCACCCGGTAGTCGTGCCGTACCACCGGGGAGAAGTTGCTGACGGCCAGGAGCGGCGAGCCGTGCGCGTCGTAGCGCAGGAAGGCCAAGACATTGTCCTCGGCCGCGCCGCCGTCCACCCAGTCGAAGCCCTCCGGAACGGTGTCGCGCTGCCAGAGCGCGGGGGTCCGGCCGTACACCGTGTTCAGGTCGCTCACCAGCGTGCGTACGCCCCGGTGGTCGCTCTCGGCCGCGTACGAGGGGTCCAGCAGCCACCAGTCCGGTCCGTGCCCCTCCGACCACTCCGAGCCCTGGGCGAACTCCTGTCCCATGAACAGGAGTTGCTTGCCCGGGTGGGCCCACATGAAGCCGAGGTACGCCCGGTGGTTGGCGCGCTGCTGCCACCAGTCGCCGGGCATCTTGGAGACCAGCGCCCGCTTGCCGTGCACCACCTCGTCGTGCGAGATCGGCAGGACGTAGTTCTCGCTGTACGCGTACACCATCGAGAAGGTCATCTCGTTGTGGTGGTACTTGCGGTGCACCGGATCCTTCGACATGTACTCCAGGGAGTCGTGCATCCAGCCCATGTTCCACTTCAGCCCGAAGCCGAGGCCGCCGAAGCCGCCGGGGCCGACATGGTGGGTGGCGCGGGTGACGCCGTCCCAGGCGGTCGACTCCTCCGCGATGGTCACCACACCCGGATTGCGGCGGTAGACCGTGGCGTTCATCTCCTGGAGGAAGGCCACGGCGTCCAGATTCTCCCGCCCGCCGCGCTCGTTGGGGGACCACTCGCCCTCCTGGCGGGAGTAGTCGAGATAGAGCATCGAGGCCACGGCGTCGACCCGCAGCCCGTCGATGTGGAACTCCTCGCACCAGTAAGTGGCGTTGGCCACCAGGAAGTTGCGCACCTCGGTACGGCCGAAGTCGAACTCCAGCGTGCCCCAGTCGGGATGCGCCGCCCGTGACGGATCGGAGTGCTCGTACAGCGGCCGGCCGTCGAACTCGGCCAGCGCCCAGTCGTCGCGCGGGAAATGCGCAGGCACCCAGTCGACGATCACCCCGATCCCGGCGCGGTGCAGGGAATCGACGAGGAAGCGGAAGTCGTCGGGGGTGCCCATGCGTGACGTCGGGGCGTAGAAGCCGGTGACCTGATACCCCCACGAGCCGCCGAAGGGGTGCTCGGAGACCGGCATCAGCTCCACATGCGTGAACCCCAGATCCTTTACGTACGCCGGGAGTTGGCCGGCCAGCTGACGGTAGCCGAGACCCGGCCGCCAGGACGGCAGATGCACCTCGTACACCGACAGCGGCGCCTCGTGCACCGGGACGTCCCCGCGGTGCGCCATCCACTCCTGGTCCCGCCACTCGTGGTGCGAGGCCGTCACGATCGAGGCGTTGGCGGGCGGCACCTCGGCGTACCGGGCCATCGGGTCGGCGCGCAGCGTGTGCGAACCGTCCGGGCGGCACACGTCGAACTTGTACAGTGCGCCCTCCCCGATCCCGGGCAGGAACAGCTCCCACACCCCGGAGGAGCCGAGCGAACGCATCGGGAAGCCGGTGCCGTCCCAGTAGTTGAAGTCCCCGGCGACCCGCACACCGCGGGCATTGGGTGCCCAGAGCGTGAACCGGGTGCCCGCCACGTTCTGGTGCTCCATGGGCTGGGCACCGAGCGCGGTCCACAGTTCCTCGTGCCGTCCCTCGCCGATCAGATGCAGATCGAGATCGCCGAGCGCGGGCAGGAAGCGGTACGGGTCCTGGATCTCGATTTCGGTGTCCGCGTAGGCGACCAGCAGCCGGTAGTCGGGCAGCGTGGGCATCGGCAGCAGCCCGGAGAAGAAGCCGTCGCCGTCGTCGTGCAGCGGTGCCCGGAGCCCCTTGGCGAGCACGGTCACCGACCGGGCGTACGGGCGCAGCACCCGGAAGGTCACTCCACCCCGGACCGGGTGGGCGCCGAGCAGGTCGTGCGGGGCGTGGTGCTCACCGGCGAGCAGCCGGCCCCGGTCGCCGTCGTCGAGGGGACGTGCCCGGCGCACGCCCCGGCCGGCGGCGCTCCGGCGGGGGTGCGGCGGCGGCGTCGCGGGGGCCGGGGCCGGCTCGGGTGCCGGTGGTTCGACTCGGGGGGCCTCGGCGGGGACGGGCGTTCTGCGGGACGGCTTGCGGGCGGTCACGGGGACAGCCTCCTCGGAGGGGGTTGAGGGCGAGAGGAGAGGGCGGGAGGGTGCGCCGGGCCGTCAGTCGTCGGCGGTGGCCAGGCGGTGGATCGCGGCCATCGGGACCGGGAGCCAGTCGGGCCGGTGCCGTGCCTCGTACAGCACCTCGTAGACCGCCTTGTCGGTCTCATGGGCGCGCAGCAGCTCCGGTTCGCCGCGTGGGTCGAGGCCCGCGGCGCGGGCGTACCCCTCGCAGTAGGCGGTCCGGCAACGGGCCGCCCAGTCGGCGTTCCACGGGCGGTGCGAGCGGGCCGCGTAGTCGAAGGAGCGGAGCATCCCGGCGATGTCGCGTACCGGGAGCTGTGGCCGGCGGCGCTCGCGCAGCGGCCTGGCCGGTTCGCCCTCGAAGTCGATCAGTGACCAGAAGCCGTCGGCCGCGCGCAGGGTCTGGCCGAGATGGAGATCGCCGTGCACCCGCTGGGCCGCGCAGTCGCGTCCCCGGTGCCCGAGCGCGGCCACCGCGTCGAAGGCGGTGCGCAGCCCGGGGACGTACGGCACGAGTTCCGGTACCGCCTGGGCGGCGGCCTCCAGCCGGCGCACCATCGAGGCGGCGAGGCGCTCGGTCTGGGCGCGGTGCAGGGCGGGCGTCGGCAGGGCGGCGGCGAGCGCGGTGTGCACCTCGGCGGTGGCCCGGCCCAGCGCGTGGGCCTCGTCGGTGAAGTCCCGGCCCTCGGCCAGGGCGCGCAGGGCGAGCTGCCAGCCGTCCTCGGCGCCGCTCAGGAACGGCTGCAGGACACCGAGGGTGAGCGGCCGGGGAGTGGTGGCCTCGAACCAGGCGACGGGGGCGGGCACCCGTCCGCAGCCCTCCTGCGCGAGTGCCAGCGGAAGCTCCAGATCGGGGTTGGTGCCCGGGAAGACCCGGCGGAAGATCTTGAGGATGTAGGCGTCGCCGTAGACGAGCGAGGTGTTGGACTGCTCGGTGTCGAGCAGCCGTGGTGCGAGCCCCGCGGCGATGGCCGGACCGCTCCGGTCGAAGCGCAGGGCGCCGAGGGTGCCGGGGGTACGGAATCGTTCCAGCAGGAGTTCGGCCAGGTGCGGGTCGTGCAGTCCCTCGTACACGGTGCGGCCGGTCAGTGGTCCCTCGGTCACCTGGCCGATGAGCGCGGGCGCCAGCCGGGGCGGCAGCGTGGCCCGTACGCCGAGCAGCAGTTGGTAGCAGTCGCCCGGCGACTGCGGGGGCGTGGACGGCTGGTGGACCCGGACCAGCAGATGGAGCAGCCCGGTTCCGGTTCCGGCGGCGACGGACTCGGTGCCCACCGGCAGTATCTCGGTGGCCGACACCAGCGAGAACGCCGTGACCGGCCGCCCCTTGCCCGCGAACCACCGCTGCCGGGGCAGCCATTGGTGCAGCAGGGGGACGAGAGACGGGAGCAGTGTTGTGCTGTCAGCCAGGGCGACCCGAGTGGATGCAGCCTCCGACATGGCATCGCGTCCTTTCCCCGGGCACACCACAGGATGCGAAGAGTGTCCCGGATTGCGGCGATGGCTGTCCGGCTGTGCGGGACGTGTCGGGTCAGGATGGTCCGTACGGACTCGACTCGTTGCGATCGAAACGTCAGAGGGGACCCGGAAGGGGCCGTATGTGTGCGGTGCGGGGCGGGCGCACCGTGCGGGGCGGCGGAAACCGCCCCGCGGTCGTGGTGTCGGGTCAGATCGACGGCACGTCCTTGCGCAGCCGGAACCAGTAGAAACCGTGCCCCGCGAGCGTCAGCAGGTAGGGCCGGTGGCCGATGGCGGGGAAGCGCACCCCACCGATCAGCTCCACCGGATGACGCCCGTCGAACGACCGCAGATCCAGCTCCGTGGGCTGCGCGAACCGCGAGAAGTTGTGCACGCACAGCACGAGATCGTCCCCGTGCTCACGGGTGAAGGCGAGCACGGCCGGGTTCGACGAAGGCAGTTCGCTGAACGAGCCCAGACCGAAGGCGTGGTTCTGCTTGCGGATCTCGATCATCCGCCGGGTCCAGTGCAGCAGCGACGACGGGGACGCCATCGAGGCCTCGACATTGGTGACTTGGTAGCCGTAGACCGGATCCATGATCGTGGGGAGGTAGAGCCGCCCCGGGTCGCTGGAGGAGAAACCGGCGTTGCGGTCGGGCGTCCACTGCATCGGGGTGCGTACGGCGTCCCGGTCGCCGAGCCAGATGTTGTCGCCCATCCCGATCTCGTCCCCGTAGTAGAGGATCGGGGAGCCGGGCAGCGACAGCAGCAGCGCGGTGAACAGCTCGATCTGGTTGCGGTCGTTGTCCAGCAGCGGTGCGAGCCGCCGCCGGATGCCGATGTTGGCCCGCATGCGCGGATCCTTGGCGTACTCCGCGTACATGTAGTCGCGTTCTTCGTCCGTGACCATTTCGAGGGTGAGCTCGTCGTGGTTGCGCAGGAAGATGCCCCACTGGCAGTTCTCCGGGATCGCCGGTGTCTTCGCCAGGATCTCGGAGACGGGGTGGCGGCTCTCGCGCCGCACCGCCATGAAGATCCGGGGCATCACGGGGAAGTGGAACGCCATGTGGCACTCGTCGCCGCCGGCCTCGTACGCGCCGAAGTAGTCGACGACGTCCTCCGGCCACTGGTTGGCCTCGGCGAGCAGCACGGTGTCCGGGTAGTGCGCGTCGATCTCCTTGCGGACCCGCTTGAGGAAGTCGTGTGTCTCCGGGAGGTTCTCGCAGTTGGTGCCCTCCCGCTGGTAGAGGTACGGCACGGCGTCCACCCGGAAGCCGTCGATGCCGAGGTCCAGCCAGAAGCGGAGCGCGGAGATGATCTCCTCCTGCACCGCCGGGTTCTCGTAGTTGAGATCGGGCTGGTGGGAGAAGAACCGGTGCCAGTAGTACTGCTTGCGCACCGGGTCGAAGGTCCAGTTGGACGTCTCCGTGTCCACGAAGATGATCCGGGCGTCCGGGAACTGCTTGTCGTCGTCGGCCCAGACGTAGTAGTCGCCGTACGGCCCCTCCGGGTCGGTGCGGGACTGCTGGAACCAGTTGTGCTGATCGCTCGTGTGGTTCATGACGAAGTCGATGATCACGCGCATCCCGCGCTGGTGCGCGGCGTCGACGAACTCCACGAAGTCGGCCAGGTCACCGAACTCCGGCAGCACGGCGGTGTAGTCGGACACGTCGTAACCACCGTCGCGCAGCGGCGACTTGAAGAACGGCGGCAGCCAGAGGCAGTCGATGCCGAGCCACTGCAGATAGTCCAGTTTGGCGGTGATGCCCTTGAGGTCGCCGATGCCGTCGCCGTTGGAGTCCTGGAAGGACCTGACGAGGACCTCGTAGAAGACGGCGCGCTTGAACCAGTCGGGATCGCGGTCCTTGGCCGGGGTGTCCTCGAACAGGTCGTGGACGGGCTCATTGACGATCATGGTGTGGGTGACCCTCCGGTCGGCGGGGACGGTCGCAGGACGACGATGTGCGCGGGTGTGACGCCCGGTTCCAGACGCACATAGAAGGTCCTGCCCCAGTGATAGGTGTCGCCGGTGAGCTCGTCGCGCACCGGCACGCGCTCGTGCCCCTCAAGGCCGAGTCGCGGCATGTCCAACGAGACCGTGGCCTCGTGGGTGTGGTGCGGGTCGAGGTTGGCGACCACCAGGACGGTGTTCGCCCCCGAGCGCTTGCTGTACGCGATCAGCGCGTCGTTGTCGGTGGAGTGGAAGTGCACGTCGCGCAGCTGCTGCAGGGCCGGGTTGCGGCGCCTGACGCGGTTGAGCGTGGTGATGAGCGGGGCCAGCGAACGGCCCTCGCGCTCCGCCGACTCCCAGTCCCTGGGCCGGATCTGGTACTTCTCCGAATCGAGGTACTCCTCACTGCCGGGCCCGACCGGGGTGTTCTCGCACAGCTCGTAGCCCGCGTACACACCCCAGGAGGGGGAGAGCGTCGCGGCGAGGACGGCCCGCGCCTCGAAGGCCGGCCGGCCTCCGTCCTGGAGATAGCCGGACAGGATGTCCGGGGTGTTCACGAAGAAGTTGGGGCGCATGTAGGAAGCGGTCTCGCCCGACAACTCCGTGACGTATTCGGTGATTTCCTGCCGGGTGTTGCGCCAGGTGAAATACGTGTAGGACTGCTGAAAGCCGATGGCCGCGAGTGTCTTCATCATCGCCGGCCGGGTGAATGCCTCGGCCAGGAAGATCACATCGGGGTCGGTCCGGTTGATGTCCGCGATCACTTTCTCCCAGAAGATCACCGGTTTGGTGTGCGGATTGTCGACGCGGAAGATCCGTACCCCGTGATCCATCCAGAAGCGCAGAATGCGCACGGTCTCGGCGACCAGTCCATGCATATCTCTGTCGAAGGCGATCGGATAGATGTCCTGGTATTTCTTCGGCGGATTCTCGGCATGGGCGATCGTGCCGTCCGCCCGGTGATGGAACCACTCCGGATGTTTCTCCACCCAGGGGTGGTCGGGAGAACACTGGAGCGCGAAATCGAGCGCGATCTCCATGCGCAGATCGCGGGCGGTCGCCACGAAATGATCGAAGTCGTCGAGAGTGCCGAGTCCGGGATGGACGGCGTCGTGACCGCCCTCGGCCGAGCCGATCGCCCATGGCACTCCCACGTCGTGCGGAGCGGCGGAGAGCGAGTTGTTGGGGCCCTTGCGGTGAGTGGTGCCGATGGGGTGGACGGGCGGGAGGTAGACCACGTCGAAGCCCATCGCCGCGACCGCGGGAAGCCGCTCGGCGGCCGTGCGGAAGGTGCCGCTGACGATCCTCGGCGCCGCCTTCGCCGCCTTCCCCGCCCTGTCCTTCCGCTTCGCGGGCGAACCGGTCTTCTCGACCCTGGCGCCCTCCGAGCGGGGGAACAGCTCGTACCAGGAGCCGAACAGGGCCCGCCGGCGCTCCACCACCAGCGGCAGCGGCGGGGAGGCGCTGAGCAGTTCGCGCAGCGGATGACGGGCGAGCGCCGCCTGCGCCTCAGGGGTGAGCGCCGCGGCCAGTCGGGCGGCGGCCGGGCGGGACCCGTCGCGCAGCGCGTCGACGGCGGCCAGCACCGCCTCGCGGCCGTCCCGCTTGGGCACCCCCTCGGCGGCCCGCTCGTAAAGCTCGGCACCCTCCGCCAGGACGAGTGCGGTGTCGATCCCCGCCGGAATCTTGATCCGGGCGTGCTGCCGCCAGGTGCTGACCGGATCGCTCCAGGACTCGACCGTATACGTCCAGCGGCCCTCGGAGTCCGGGGTGACATCGGCGCCCCAGCGGTCGGTGCCGGGAGCGAGCTCGCGCATCGGTGTCCAGGGACCCGGGCGCCCGTTCGGGTCCGTCAGCACCACATTGGCGGCGACGGCCTCGTGGCCCTCGCGGAAGACCGTCGCGGTGACCTGGAAAGTCTCACCGGCGACGGCCTTGGCGGGCCTTCTGCCGCAGTCGACCAGGGGACGAACATCGAGGACGGGAATGCGACCGATCATGGAATCACCTGGGGACTGGGGTTCGGGCTGAACGGGGCGCGGCACAGTGGCGGAGGGCGAAATGCGCGCACCGCGACCGATCGGGTCCGTCCTTTCTAACTGCTCCGTCGACGACTGATGGTGTGTGGGCATGGCGGCTCCTGTCCGCATTCACTCGAATGGCAGTCGAATGACCTGGGCACGGGTATGTTTCGCGGAAGTGAACCGGATGAACTCCGGGCCCGCTGATGCCTCGCATTCGTGCTGCATTCGGGCGGCATTCATCTGCCGCCCGGGGCGCACTCGGGCTGTGTACCGGAGAAGCTTTCCCCTGATTCCCGGTGGGCCGATCCGGTGGTTCTGTCAATTGATCGGGAGTTTCCATGGCGACCGGTTCGCACCCGGCTGTGCCCCGTCCGCACGGGTCCGCCGGTGGCCGTACGGACGCCACTGGGCAGCTTTCTCCTTGGCGTGGAGGGCCACAAGACCGAATGGGGGAATGGAATCGGCCATTCACTGTGTGGCCGATGTGGCCGATGTGGCCGGACGGGCCGTGAGTGAATCGGGATGCGGGTGGGGCAGGGGCCGCCGCCACCGGCGAGGGTGACGGAGCGGCACACCCAGTGGTGCGTCCGCTCGGATCCGTACGTCCCCTGCAAAGGTGGAATGCGTGAAGGCCATTCGTCGATTCACCGTGCGCCCCGTCCTCCCCGACCCCCTTCGACCGCTCAGCGACCTCGCCCGCAATCTGCGCTGGTCCTGGCACCCCGAGACCCGTGAGCTGTTCCAGGCCGTCGACCCGGAGGTCCGGCGGACGGCGCAGTGCGACCCCGTGCGGCTGCTCGGTGCCGTATCCGCCGGCCGGCTCGCCGAACTGGCCCGCGACGAGCAGTTCCTGCACCGGCTGACCGAGGCGTCCCAGGACCTCCGGGAGTATCTTGACGGGCCGCGGTGGTACCAGGAGCAGCTGGAGCTGGGAGTCGAACTCCCGGACGCCGTCGCCTACTTCTCGCCCGAGTTCGGAGTGACCGCGGCCCTGCCCCAGTACTCCGGCGGGCTCGGCATCCTCGCGGGCGACCACCTCAAGGCCGCCAGCGATCTCGGCGTCCCCCTCATCGGGGTCGGCCTGCTCTACCGGCACGGCTACTTCCACCAGAGCCTGTCGCGCGACGGCTGGCAGCAGGAGCACTACCCGGTACTCGATCCCGACGAGCTCCCCCTCACTCTGCTGCGCGAGGCCGACGGCACCCCGAGCCGGGTGGTGCTGGCCCTGCCCGGCGGCCGTTCGCTGCACGCCCACATCTGGCAGGCCAGGGTCGGACGCGTACCCCTGCTGATGCTCGACTCCGGCGTGGAGGAGAACGCGCCGGGCGAACGCGAGGTGACCGACCGGCTGTACGGCGGCGGCAGCGAGCACCGGTTCCTCCAGGAGATGCTCCTCGGCATCGGCGGCGTACGGGCCGTGCGCACCTACTGCCGTCTCACCGGACACCCGGAACCGGAGGTGTTCCACACCAACGAGGGGCACGCCGGCTTCCTCGGGCTCGAACGCATCCGTGAACTCTCCGTCAGCGGACTCGACTTCGACTCCGCGATGGAGGCCGTACGGGCCGGCACGGTCTTCACCACCCACACGCCCGTGCCCGCCGGGATCGACCGCTTCGACCGCGAACTCGTCGCCCGGCACTTCGGCGACGACGGCGAACTCCCGGGCGTCTGCGCCGAACGCATCCTGCAACTGGGCACGGAGACCTACCCCGGCGGCGAGCCCGGCCTCTTCAACATGGCGGTGATGGGGCTCCGGCTCGCCCAGCGCGCCAACGGGGTCTCCACCCTCCACGGCGCGGTCAGCCGGGAGATGTTCGCCGGGCTGTGGCCGGACTTCGACCCCGCCGAAGTGCCGGTCACCTCGGTGACCAACGGGGTCCACGCACCCACCTGGGTGGCGCCCGAGGTCTTCCGGCTGCGCGACCGCCACGGCGGCACCGGACGCCGGGACTCCGCCGCCGAGGTCCCCGACCGGGAGCTGTGGGAGCTGCGGCAGTCCCTGCGCGGACAGCTGGTCACCGAGGTCCGCGAGCGGCTGTACGCCTCATGGCGGGCCCGGGGCGCGGAGCCCGCCGAGCTCGGCTGGATCGACTCCGTGCTGGACCCGGACGTGCTGACGATCGGTTTCGCCCGGCGCGTTCCCTCGTACAAGCGGCTGACGCTGATGCTGCGCGACCGCGAGCGGCTGACGGAGCTGCTGCTCCACCCGGACCGCCCGGTCCAGATCGTCGTGGCGGGCAAGGCGCACCCCGCCGACGACGGCGGGAAGCGGCTGGTGCGGGAGCTGGTGCGGTTCTCCGACGATCCCCGGGTGCGCCACCGCATCGTGTTCCTGCCGGACTACGGGATGGCCATGGCGCAGAAGCTGTACCCGGGCTGCGACGTATGGCTGAACAATCCGCTGCGCCCGCTGGAGGCGTGCGGTACGAGCGGGATGAAGGCGGCGCTCAACGGCTGCCTCAACCTCTCGGTGCTCGACGGCTGGTGGGACGAGTGGTTCGAGCCGGACTTCGGCTGGGCGATCCCGACCGCCGACGGTCTGGCGCTGGACGAGGACCGCCGGGACGACCTGGAAGCGGCCGCCCTCTACGAGCTGATCGAGGACCGGGTCGCGCCGCGCTTCTACGACCGCAGCGGCGAGGGGCTCCCGGAGCGCTGGATCGAGATGGTCCGCCGCACGCTGGACACGCTCGGTCCCAAGGTGCTGGCCGACCGGATGGTCTGCGAGTACGTGGAGCGGCTCTACGCGCCCGCCGCTCACGCCCGCCGTGCGCTGGACCCGGGGGCGGCGCGCCGGCTCGCCGGCTGGAAGGCCGGGGTCCGTGCCGCCTGGCCGCGCGTGGCCGTCGACCATGTGGAGGCCATGGCGTCCACCGCGGTGGACGGCTCGGCCGAGCTGGGGGCGACGCTGCTGCTCCGGGTCAGGGTCGCCCTCGGAGCGCTGGAGCCGGACGACGTGGAGGTGCAGGCGGTGGCAGGCCGGGTGGACGCCGCCGACGGGATCTCCGACGCCCAGCTCTTCCCGCTGAAGCCGGCCGCGGGCCGGGACCTGGAGGGGCGCTGGCTCTACGAGGGGCCGCTCGTTCTCGACCGCACGGGGCCGTACGGCTACACGGTGCGGGTGCTTCCGGCCCATCCGCTGCTGGCGACCGGGGCGGAACTCGGCCTGGTGGCGCTGCCCGCAAAGGCGGCCGGGGACGGGGCGGGCGTGCTGCTGCGCTGACGTGGAACCGCCCGGCAGGGGTGTGAGCTCCTGCCGGGCGGTGGTCACCGGGAAGGACCCGGTGCAAGGGTGCTGATGGTTCAGGTGATGCGGAGGGCTCAGAAGGTGAGCTTGAAGCTGTTGATCTTGCCCGTGTCACCCGAGTAGACGTCCTGGACCTTGAGCTTCCAGGTGCCGTTGGCGACCTCGGACGAGGCGTTGACCGTGTACGTGGCCTTGACGTCGTCCGCGGAGTCGAAGCCCGAGTTCTTCAGGCGGTACGCGGTGCCGTCCGGGGCGACGAGGTCGATGACCAGGTCACCGCGGTAGGTGTGGGTGATGTCCACGTCGGCCTTGAGGGTGCTGGGAGCGTTGCCGGTGATGCCGGTGACGTTGACCGAGCTGTAGACGGCCGCACCGCGGTCCGGGATGGCGACCGTGGTCTTGTTCTCGAAGACCTTGCCGCCCGGGTCCGGGTTGCCGCCGTCACGGGTGCCGACGTTGATGGCGGCCCAGGCGTCGCCGACGGCCTTGTACTCGGCGCTGGTCGTGCCGTACAGCTCACCGGCCGCGGCGAGGGTGCCCGTGCGGGCCGCCGCGTAGTTGGTGGTGGAGGTGAACTTGGTGGTGAGCGCCTTGAACCAGATCTTCTCGGCCTTGTCGCGGCCGATGCCGGTCACCGGCAGGCCGTCGGAGGTCGGGGAGTCGTAGGAGACCCCGTTGATGACCTTGGCGCCGCTGCCCTCGGAGAGCAGGTAGAAGAAGTGGTTCGCCGGGCCCGAGGAGTAGTGGACGTCGATGTTGCCGATGCCGGAGTACCAGGCGTCCTTGGACGCGCCGTCCTTGCTCGGCTTGTCCATGTAGCGCAGCGGAGTGCCGTCGCCGTTGATGTCGATCTTCTCGCCGACGAGGTAGTCGCCCGGGTCCTGGGTGGTGTTGGAGTAGAACTCCACGCCCGCGGCGAAGATGTCGCTGGTCGCCTCGTTGAGGCCACCGGACTCGCCGCTGTAGACCAGGTTGGCGGTGGCGGCGGTGACACCGTGCGACATCTCGTGCGCGGCCACGTCGAGCGAGGTCAGCGGCTTGACGTTGCCCTCGCCGTCGCCGTACGTCATGCAGAAGCAGCTGTCCTGCCAGAAGGCGTTGACGTAGGCGTTGCCGTAGTGGACGCGGGAGTACGCGCCGACACCGTCACCGCGGATGCCGGTGCGGCCGTGCACGTTCTTGTAGTAGTCCCAGGTCTCGGCCGCGCCGTAGTGGGCGTCCGCGGCGGCCGTCTCGGCGTTCGACGGGTTGCCGTTGCCCCACACGTCCGTTGAGTTGGTGAACAGCGTCCCGGTGCCGGACGACCCGTGGTTCAGGTTGTAGGTCTTGTGGTTGCCGCGGCCCGTGTCGGTCAGCGTGTACGACGGGGCGGTGCCGAGGGTGACCTGGCCGTTGTACTGGGTGTTGCCGGTGCCGTTCTCGACACCCTGCCACTCGTACAGCTTCGCCCCGGTGGCCGCGTCCGTGATGACGTGCAGTTCGTTGGGGGTGCCGTCGTGCTGGAGGCCGCCGACGACGGTCTCGTAGGCGAGCTGCGGCTTGCCCTGCGCCATCCAGACCACCTTGCGGGGCGCCCGGTCGGCCTCGGCCTTCTTGGATCCGTCGGCCTTGGCGAGGCCGAGCGCCTGCTTCTCCGCCTTGGCGGGTGCGACGTCCGCCTTCAGGTCCACGGCCTTCAGCTGACCGCTGGTCACCTTGGAGGCCTTGGTGACGCTCTGGGTGGTGCCGGCCTTGGTCTCCTTGACGATCAGGTCGCCGCCGAGCACCGGGAGTCCGGCGAAGGTGCGCTCGTAACGCGTGTGCGTGGTGCCGTCGTTGTCCTGGACGACGTCCCTGACGACGAGCTTCTCCTGCGAGCCGAGACCGAGCTCCTTGGCCGTGGCCGCCTTGCTCGCGTCGGCCTCGCGGATCAGCTCGGCGCGCTGGGAGGGGGAGAGCTGCTTGGTGAGGGAACCCTGGTCGGCGCCGGCGGACGCCGGTACCGCCGAGGTCGTGCTGCCGGGGGTGGCGGTGGCCGTACCGGTCTGGACTCCGACTGCGATGAGGGCTGCTGCGGCTATCAGAGCGCCGGTGGCGGTGGCACGACGGCTGGGCGTGGATCTCACGCGGACTCCTTCTGCGAGGGGGGTACCGGCGGCTCGGTGAGCCGTCCGGGGTGAGCGAGAAGTGCGCAGAACGGGGTGAAGAGTGTCAGCCGGAGGAGGTTCCTGTCAGGAGCGCGTCAACAACTTGGCCGGAAGTCGTTCGTTGCCGGAAAGGTCATGTTCGTTAAGCGGACGTTTCGCGGATCATCACCGTGGTGTCGTAGGACGTCCTGCGCGCCCGGGATTCGAAGAGAGAGCCGAGGTCCGCCTCGACACCTTCGTGTTCGAACAGCGATCGGGGGAGCGGGTGTTCGGCGCTGGCCGAGATGGTGTTGGAATGTGGCTGATTTCTTACCATCGACTTCCCGGTGGAGAGCCGGGTGTCCTGAAGTGACCACGGCTCCGCGCGGCCGGCCGTGGCGACCGCGGCCGATTTCACCGCGTTCGTCCCACGGTCCGAACGGGAGTACGCCAGGGGTGGGAAGGGCGGTCGTCCCCGCCGCGCGCTCTTTCTCGCTCACCCGTACCGGGCGGCCCGTCGATCCGGACGACACACACCGGACCCGCCGTCCACGGCAGGGGCGCGGACCCTACGGCACCCGTCGTAGCGGACACCGCGCGGGAGGCACCGGGCGGTGCGCCCGTGGTGGCCCGCGATGGCCACCAGGAGGAGCGGTCGGCTCGCCGCACCGGGCCGTGCGCGCGGTGGCCCCGCGACTCCCGTACCACCCGAGGGAATCGGTGCTCTCCCGGGCCTCAGGCGGTGGTGAGCACCATCCGGAAGCGGGCCGCGCCGGACATCATCCTCTGGTACGCGGCCTCCGCGTCGTCCAGCGGCACCGGCTCGGTCATCGGGCGGATCCCGTGCAGGGCGCTGAACGCCAGGGTGTCCTGCACGTCCTGCGCGGTGCCGGACGGGTGGCCCCGGACGACCTTGCCCGCCATCAGCAACTGGTTCGGGCTGATCCCCAGCGGCTCCGGGTCCGCACCGATGACCACCAGCTCGCCGCGCGGCGCCAGCCCCTCCACGGTCGCCGTGATGGCCGCGGAGCTGGCGGCGGTGGCCAGCACCACCCGGGCGCCTCCCAGGGACTGCAACGCGTCCGCCACGGTGGTGCCCGCGGTGCTGTCGACGTAGTGGTGTGCGCCGAGCCCCTTCGCGAACTCTGCCTTGGCCGCGCCGCGGGCGATCGCCACCGTCTCGAAGCCCATCGCCGCCGCGTACTGCACGCCCAGATGCCCGAGGCCACCGATGCCGAGCACGGCGACCAGGTCCCCGGGCCGGGCGGCACTGCGCCGCAGCCCGTTGTACGTGGTCACCCCCGCACAGCCGATCGGCGCCGCGTCGACCGTTGCCAGCGCCTCGGGGATCCGGGCCAGGGCGTCCGCCGGGACGGTCACGCTCTCGGCGTAGCCCCCGTCGTACGCCCACCCGGGCACCTTCAGGTTCTCGCAGACCATGAAGTCGCCCCGCCTGCACGGCGTGCAGTGGCCGCAGCTGCCGCCGAACCAGCCCACCGCCACCCGGTCACCCACCTGCCAGGCGCTCTGAGTCCCGTCGCCGAGCTCCGCGATCCGGCCCGCGATCTCGTGCCCGGGGACCACCGGGAACCGTACGCCCGGCAGCATGGCCTCCACGAAGAGCGCGTCGCTGTGGCAGATCCCGCAGGCGTCCACGGCCACCCGGACCTGACCCGGACCCGGCCGCGCCACCGCGCGCTCGACGATCTCCAGGGGACCGCCTGCGGCGGTGGTCTGCGCGGCTCGGTAGACGCTCGGGACGCTCATCTGGATCTCTCCGCTGGTACGAGGTGGACGGCCCCCAGAACCAGCAGACCAGCTCAGGCCCGGTCGCGCGCGCCGGGCGGCGCGGACGGGGGTGCGGACGAGGGGCGCGTCACAGGATCCGCCCTTCGCTCCGGGCGTTGCACCGCGCGGTCTCGGCCCGCAACCGCTCCATGGGGCTCGGCGCCCGTACGTTCGCGGGTTCCGCCTCCCACTCCGTACCGCCGCAGACCGGCCGCAGCGACCAGTACGGGCCGGCCGTCCCCCGGAACTCACCGACCTGGTCACGACGGCCGGTGTCCACCAACAGCGTTCCGGTGGCGGGGACTTGCGGGGGCTTCTGCTCGTTCGGTGGGCCGTCCTCCACAGACATGGGCCACTCCTCTCCGTAACGGTTCCACTACAAAGGGGGATCAGCGTGGCTTAGAGTTGGGAACCCTTCAAGTAATCAGAACTGAAGGAAGGGTTGGGTGATGGCATGGTCAACCGCAAGGAGTTGGACCCCGAGAGTAGCGCCGAAGCTGCCTACGGGGCCCGTATGCGCAGGTTGCGGGAGGGCCGTGGCTGGAACCAGGAAGATCTTGCCGGAATGTTGGCATATTCCAGTCAGCATATTTCGGCGGTCGAAACTGGCCGGAAGCCGCCAACCCTTCCCTTCTCGTGCAAGATCGACCTGGCCTTTGGTACCGCTGGTACCGCCGATTCGTTCGAGCGTGAGTGGCGTGATATGCGCTTCGGCGTGCTGTTGGAGGGTTTCCCGGAGTACGTCGGGTATGAGGGCCGGGCTGTGGAGATCAGGTTGTTTCAGATCGGCATCGTCCCCGGGCTGTTGCAAACTCCGGAATATGCACGGGCGTTGGCAGACGCCGACGTATGGCGCGGCTCCATCACGCCTGAGCAGGCGGATGAGCGAGTCTCATTCCTGGCGCAGCGGCAAAAGGTGTTGGCGAGGGCCAGACCGCCCATGATGCTCGTGGTGATGGACGAGAGCTGCATCCGTCGCCCGATCGGGGGCCCCAAGGTCATGGACTCCCAGATTCGAAAGCTGGTCGAGTTCGCCGCACTCCCTCACACCGTCCTCCAGGTGGCCCCTTTCGGCATAGGAGAACGTCGACCCTTCAATCTGCCGGTCAACTTGCTCACGCTTCCGGACCGGTCCATGGTCGCGTACGCCGAGTCCCACGCGCAGGGGCATGTGGATCGCGAGAGCACTTCCGTTCTGCCCCTGCTGACGGCCTACCATCAACTACAGGCTGAAGCGCTGTCCCAAGCGGCATCCGTGGCGATGATCGAGCAGGTATGAAAGGGAAGACCCGTGACTAACGAGCCTCGCTGGCACAAGTCCTCGTACAGCTCCAACGGAGGCGATTGCATCGAGGTCGCGGCAAACCTGGCTGCCCTCCACGGCGTGGTCCCCCTCCGCGACTCCAAGAACCCCAGCGGTCCGGTGCTGAACACCTCCGCCGCCTCGTTCGTCTCGTTCGTGGCGGGTGTCAAGGCCGGAGAGTTCGGCGCGCACTGATCCCGAACGCGACCCAAGCCCCGCCACGTCCACGGAAACCGCCGGGGAACGTGGCGGGGCTTTGGTCATGGTGCAGGCTGCTGCCGGCTTGCCGCGGTGGTTCGGGGGCATCTGGGACGCGATGCGACCTCCGTGCTCCCCTCTTCTGGCGGCAACGAAAGGGCACCCCGTGACGACCGAGTTCCCCCGTTGGTTCAAGTCCTCCTACAGCAGCAACGGCGGCCAGTGCATCGAGGTCGCCGCCAACCTTGTCGGTTCGCTCGGCGTGGTGCCCGTCCGCGACTCCAAGAACCCCAGCGGTCCGGTGCTGAACACCTCCGCCGCCTCGTTCGCCTCGTTCGTGGCGGGCGTGAAGACCGGAGAGTTCGGCACCGTCTGACCGCACGGTTTCGCGCGTACTGGACCCGGATCCCCGGCGCTGGAGACGGGTCATTTGCCGAATCGCCGTTCACGGCTCGCGTACGAGCGAAGTGCGCGCAGGAAGTCCACGTGACGGAACGCCGGCCAGTAGCAGTCCACCCAGTGCATCTCGGCGTACGCGGACTGCCAGAGGAGGAAGCCGGACAGCCGCTGTTCTCCGGAGGTTCGGATGATGAAGTCGGTGTGGTCGGCCGTCGGCGAGTACAGATGCCGGGAGATGTCCTCGATGTCGAACCGTTCGACCAGTTCCGCGGGGTCGCCACCGGCAGCGATGTGTTCCTCGAAGGCGCTCTTCACCGCATCGACGATCTCCCGTCGGCCGCCGTAGCCGACTGCGACGTCCACCTTCAGCCCGCCGCGCCCCGTGGTCGCGGCGGCGGCCTCCTTGAGTACTTGGGCACTGGTGCCGGGCAGCATGTCGAGCGAGCCGATCACCTGGACCTCCCAGGGACGGCCCGCGGCCGCGATGCCCCGGACCGTCTCTTCGATGATCTCGATCAGCGGGCCGAGCTGCTCGGCGGGGCGCCCGAGGTTGTCGTCGGAGAGCATGAAGAGGGTCACGTGCTCGATCCCGTCGGCAGTGCACCAGTCCAGGAACTCGATCGTCTTGGCGCCGCCCGCCCGGTACCCCTCCCGGACGTCGGCGTGACCCGCCTGCCGGGCCCAGCGCCGATTGCCGTCGAGCATGATTCCGACGTGCTGCGGGCGTGGCAGCCCCGCCAGGGTGGCGGCCAGCCGACGCTCGTACACGGCCTCGATCGGCCGTCGGAGAAACAGCGGGAGCAGCCTCATGAAACATCTCCATCGTGTTGCGGATGCTCTTCGCGGACCCTGCCAGGGGCTCTTCGACGGGCTCGGTGAGCATTCTGAATGGCCCTGCTGAGCAATCTACTTGGCCAGGAGCGCACGCCACGGTGGGGGTCCGTTCGGGCCGGACTCACGTCAGGCTCTCCCGCCACGCTCGGTGCAGCCCCGCGAAGCGGCCGGTGCCGGCGATGAGTTCGGACGGGGTGCCGTCCTCCACGATGCGGCCGTGCTCCATCACCAGGACCCGGTCCGCGATCTCCACCGTGGAGAGGCGGTGGGCGATCACCACCGCGGTGCGTCCGTGCAGCACCGTGTCCATGGCCCGTTGCACCGCCCGTTCGCCGGGGATGTCCAGCGAGCTGGTCGCCTCGTCGAGGATCAGTACCGCCGGGTCGGCGAGCAGGGCGCGGGCGAAGCCGACCAGCTGGCGCTGACCGGCCGAGATCCGGCCGCCCCGTTTGCGTACGTCCGTGTCGTAGCCGTCGGGCAGTTGGCTGATGAAATCGTGCGCGCCGATCGCCTTGGCGGCCTGCTCGATCTCCGCGCGGGTCGCGTCCGGGCGGCCGATCGCGATGTTCTCGGCGACCGTCCCGGAGAACAGGAACGCCTCCTGCGTCACCATCACCACACCGCGCCGCAGCTCCGGCACGGCCAGGTCGCGCAGATCCGTACCGTCGAGCAGCACCCGGCCGTCCGTCGGGTCGTAGAACCGGGCCAGCAGCTTGGCCAGCGTCGACTTGCCCGCGCCCGTCGACCCGACCACGGCGACGGTCTGCCCGGCCGGGATCGTCAGATCGAAACGGGGCAGCACCTCGCCGCCCGTGCGGTACGCGAAGCGCACCTGGTCGAAGACGGCCTCGCGGCCCGGGTGCTCGCCCGTGCGGGCCGGCAGCTCCCGCGGGTCCGACGGCTCGGGGACGGACGGGGTCCGGGCCAGCAGGCCCGCGATCTTCTCCAGCGAGGCCGCGGCCGACTGGTAGGAGTTGAGGAACATGCCGAGCCGGTCGATCGGGTCGTACAGCCGGCGCAGATAGAGCACGGCAGCGGCCAGCACCCCGAGCGCCAGGGTTCCCGAGGCCACCCGGTACGCACCCCACAGCACGATTCCGGCGACCGCCGTGTTGGCGACCAGCCGGGAGCCGACGACATAGCGGGCCATCTCCAGCATCGCGCTGCCGTTGGTCCACCGGTGCGCGTTGTTGAGGTCCTCGAAGTGCGCGTCGTTGACGGGCTCGCGGCGGAAGGCCTGGACCGGGCGGATGCCGTTCATCGTCTCCGCGAACTTCACGATGACCGCGGCGATCGCCGAGGACCGCTCGGCGTACAGCAGCCCGGCCCGCCGCTGGAAGCGCCGCACCAGCAGATACAGCGGGACGAAGGAGAGCACGGCCAGCGAGCCCAGGCCGAAGTCCAGCCAGAGCAGCATCAGCGAGATGGAGACGAAGGACAGCGCGACGCCGATCAGCTCCTGGAGCCCCTCGCTGAGCAGCTCCCGCAGCGACTCCACGTCCGTGGTGGAACGGGAGATCAGCCGGCCCGAGGTGTAGCGCTCGTGGAAGTCCACGCTCAGCGCCTGCGCATGACGGAAGATCCGCCCGCGCAGATCGAGCAGAGCGCCCTGGTTGACCAGGGAGGAGACCCGTACGAACGCGTACTGCATGCCCCCGGCCGCGGCCGAGCACAACGCGTACCCGACGGCCACCGCGATCAGCGGCCCGTAGTCCGCGTCCCGGAACGCGGGCACCGCGCTGTCGATGGCGTAGGCGACGAGCAGCGGACCGGCCTGGAGCGCGGCCTGCTGGACCACCAGCAGCAGCGCGATCAGTGCCACCCGGGCCTTCATCGGCCGCAGCAGCGACCGCAGCAGCGCCCGGGTCGCGCCGGGCGGGATGGGCAGGTCGTCCCGGTCGAAGCGGTCCGCGGTGGCCTCGGAGCCCGGGGCGTCCGGCGCGTCCCCGGCGGAGGCGGTGTCCGTCGTCGTACTGGTCATCGGGTGCCCTTCTCGGCGAGGAGGTCATCGGCGGACCGGCCGGGGAAGGCGCCGTCGGTGTCCTGTGCAGGTGCGTCCGGCGCGCCCTCGGCGCCCGACATCAGCCAGGCGTACTCGGCGCTGGTGCGCAGCAGTTCCTGATGGGTGCCGACGGCGGCGATCCGGCCCTCCGAGAGCAGCGCCACCCGGTCCGCGAGCATCACCGTGGACGGCCGGTGCGCGACCACGATCGCCGTGGTCCGAGCCAGGACCTGCCGCAGCGCGGCCTCCACCAGCGCCTCCGTGTGCACGTCCAGGGCGGAGAGCGGATCGTCCAGGACCAGGAAGCGCGGTTGGCCGACCACGGCGCGGGCCAGCGCGAGCCGTTGGCGCTGACCGCCGGAGAGACTGAGCCCCTGCTCGCCGACCTGGGTGTCGACGCCCTCGGGCAGATCGTGCGCGAAGTCGGCCTGGGCGATGTCCAGCGCCCTGTGCAACTGGTCGTCCCCGGCGCCCTCGGCGCCCATCAGTACGTTCTCCCCGACGCTCGCCGAGAAGAGCGTCGGCTCCTCGAACGCCACCGACACCAGCTCGCGCAGCCGCTCCCGGGACATTGTGGTGATGTCCGTGCCGTCCAGTGTGATCCGCCCCGCGGTGGCCTCGTGCAACCGGGGCACGAGAGCGGTGAGCGTCGTCTTGCCGGAGCCCGTGGCGCCGACCAGGGCCATCGTCTCGCCGGGCCGGATCCGCAGATCGATCCGGGACAGCACGGGCACGGAGCCGGGATCCGCGTCGGGGTAGCGGAACTCCACGCCCTCGAAGACCATTTCACCGCGGGCCGACCCGCCTTCCCGGGCCAGGCCGTCGGCGGTGGGCGCGTCCACCTCCTCGGCCACGTCCATCACCTCGAAGAACCGTTCGGTCGCCGTCGCCGACTCCTGGCTCATCGCCAGCAGGAAGCCGATCGACTCCACCGGCCAGCGCAGCGCGAGCGCGGTGGAGAGAAAGGCGACCAGGGTGCCCGCGGAGAGATCGCCGTTCGCGACCTGGACCGTTCCGAGTACCAGCGCCGCACCGATGGCCAGCTCCGGAAGGAGGGTGATGGCGGACCAGATGCCCGCCAGGAGGCGTGCCTTGGCCAGCTCCGTGGTGCGCAGCCGCTCCGAGAGGGAACGGAAGGCCAGTGCCTGGCTGCGGTGCCGGCCGAAGCCCTTGATGATGCGGATGCCGAGCACGCTCTCCTCGACGACCGTCGTCAGATCGCCGACCTGGTCCTGGGCCCGGCGTGCCACCGTCGAGAACTTCGTCTCGAAGACCCAGCAGATGATCATCATGGGTACCGCCGGAGCGAGCAGCACCAGCCCCAGCGTCCACTGCTGCATCAGCAAAATGACGAAGCCGATCAGGATCGTCGCCCCGTTGACCAGCAGGAACGTCAGTGGAAAGGCGAGGAACTGACGCAGCAGCATCAGGTCCGTGGTCGCGCGCGAGAGCAACTGCCCCGATGCCCAGCGGTCGTGGAAGGCCACCGGCAGCCGTTGCAGATGCCGGTACAGGTCGGCCCGCATCGCCGCCTCGACCCCGGCCAGCGGGCGGGCCACCAACCAACGCCGCACCCCGAACAGTCCGGCCTCGCCAATGCCCAGCAGCAGCAGATACAGCGCGCCGAGCCAGACCCCGCCGGGGTCGCGGTCCGCCACCGGGCCGTCGACGATCCACTTCAGGACGAGCGGGATCACCAGGCCGACACTGGACGCGACGATCGCGACCAGAGCGGCGCCGAACAGCCGCTTGCGTACCGGCTTCACATAAGGCCACAACCGCAACAGGGTCTGAACGGTGGACCGGTCCTTGGGCTCTACATGTTCTCCGGGCATCACAGTCGAGACTACGGTTCACCCCTGACATCACTCATGTGGTTTTCCGGGACGACGGGCGGCGGCCGGGCCGGGAAGCGCAGGTCGTAGCCCGTATCAACCGATCGGCTGATGCCCCTTCGAGCGCGATGGACGATGGTGCGCCGGCCCTCGCGACACGATGCTCGTGGGCATGGCAATCATCGAAGTGAACGGGGTGCACAAGGCGTACGCCGGGCGCACCGTGGTCGACGGGGTGAGCTTCGCCGTCGACGAGGGGGAGATCTTCGGAATCCTCGGCCCCAACGGCGCGGGCAAGACCACCACCGTCGAGTGCGTCGGGGGGCTGCGGGTCCCCGACGCCGGCACGGTCCGCGTCGCCGGACTCGACCCCGTCGCCGACCACGACCGGGTCACCCGGCTGCTCGGCGCCCAGCTCCAGGAGAGCGAGCTCCAGCCCAAACTCACCGTGGCCGAGGCGCTGGAGCTGTACAGCGCCTTCTACCCGGACCCCGCCGACTGGCGGGAGCTCGCCGAACGGCTGGGCCTGCACACCGCGTACGGCACCCGCTTCGCCAAGCTGTCCGGCGGCCAGAAGCAGCGGCTGTCCATCGCGCTCGCCCTGGTCGGCAACCCGCGGGTGGTGGTGCTCGACGAGCTGACCACCGGCCTGGACCCACGGGCCCGCCGGGACACCTGGAAGCTCATCGAGGACGTACGCGACAGCGGCGTCACCGTCCTGCTGGTCACCCACTTCATGGAGGAGGCCAGACAGCTCTGCGACCGGATCGCCGTCATCGACAAGGGGAAGGTCGTCGCCCTCGACACCCCCTCCGGCCTGATCGGCAGGGCGGACAACTCCACGGTCATCTCCTTCACCCCCTCGCGGCCGCTCGCCGACAGCGAGCTGGAGCAGCTGCCCGGCGCGGCCTCCGTGGAGCGCAAGGACGACCGGATCGTCATCAGCGGCACCGACGAGACCGTCAACGCCGTGATCTCCCTGCTGGCCCGGCACAGCATCACCGCACACCGGCTCCGCGTCTCGGAGGCGACACTCGACGACGCCTACCTCGACCTCACAGAACAGGCGGCCTGAGATGACCACGGCGAACCCGGCCACGGCGACGGCCGTCAAGACCCCCGCACCGGCATCCGCGCGCAGGGCGGTGCTCAGGTCCGAGACCCGGCTCTTCCTCCGCGAACCCGCCGGCCTGTTCTGGATCGTGGTCTTCCCGACCGCGCTCATGACGATCCTCGGCCTGATCCCCTCCTTCCGGGACCCCGACGACGCACTCGGCGGCCGGCGCGTCATCGATCTGTACGTACCGGTGGCGGTCCTGCTCGCCATGATCATGTCCGGGCTGCAGGCCATGCCGCCCATCCTCACCGGCTACCGCGAACGCGGCATCCTGCGCCGGATGTCCACCACCCCGGTGCGCCCCTCCGCACTGCTCACCGCGCAGATCGCCCTGCACGGCGCCGCCGCCCTCGGCTCCGCCGCACTGGCGATGACCGTCGGCCGGGTCGCCTTCGGCGTCGAGCTGCCCGGACAGCCCGTCGGCTACGCCCTCGCGCTGCTCCTGTCGACGGCGAGCGTGCTGACCCTCGGCGCACTGCTCTGCGCCCTGACCCGTACGACCAAGGCGTCCGCCGCCATCAGTTCGGTCGTGAATCTCGTGATGATGTTCACCGCCGGTGTCTGGATCCCGGTGCAGAGCATGCCCGACACCCTGCGGAACATCGTCCGGTTCACCCCGTTCGGCGCGGCCTCCGAGGCGCTGGACCGGGCGGCGTCCGGCAGCTGGCCCGGCCTGGCCCAGCTCGGTGTGATGGTGCTGTGGACGGCGCTGGTGACCTTCCTCGCGGCCCGTCTGTTCCGGTGGGAGTGACCGCCGCGCCGGGGACGGGGAGACTGCTCGCATGAAGGCGTGGGACACGGCGACGGCGTACCGGAACGGCACGACGAGCGCCGAGCTGGGGTGGGAACGGTTCTTCAGGTACGGGCCCTACGGCTTTCTCGGTCTGAGCACCGTCGTCGCGGCCGTGACCTCCCCGCTCATCATGGACCGCGCGGACGTGTACACCGTCGTGGTGCTGGTGCCGGTGGCCTTCGTCCTTCAGCTCTGGTGGGGGCGGGTCGGGCCGACCGTTCCTCCCAGGTCGCGGGCCC
Organism: Streptomyces gelaticus; assembly: GCF_014649535.1. Classification (GTDB taxonomy): domain Bacteria; phylum Actinomycetota; class Actinomycetes; order Streptomycetales; family Streptomycetaceae; genus Streptomyces; species Streptomyces gelaticus. Next base: position 27,965 of record NZ_BMTF01000025.1, on the reverse strand, counting down.
CGCAGTGCTACTTCGTCGCCCGCACCGTGCTCGCCTTCGCGCTGACCTGGTGCAACCCCTTCTACTCGGTGTTCGCGATCCTCGGATACTTCGACACCGGCCGGCTGCTCCCGCACCGGGCCGTCCGTCCCGCGCTGCTGGTCACCGCCGCCATCATGGCGGGCGCGCAGTGCGGCAGCGGTCTGCCGCCGGTCTCCCTGATGAACTGGGTCGCCTTCGTCGCCCTGTTCGGCCTGCACGGAACCCTCACCATGGTCTTCGCCAGGATCGGCGACCGCGAGGCCGACCACGCCCGCACGCAGGTCGACACCATCACCGAACTGGAGTCGGCCAACGCCCGGCTCGAACAGGCCCTGGCGGAGAACGCCGGGCTGCACGCCCAGCTCCTGGTCCAGGCCCGCGAGGCGGGCGTCGCCGACGAGCGCCGCCGGCTCGCCGCAGAGATCCACGACACCCTGGCCCAGGGCCTGGCCGGCATCATCGCCCAGCTCCAGGTGGTGACCTCGATCGGCGACACCGACCCGGAGCTGGCCCGGGTGCACCTGGACCGGGCCGCGGCGCTCGCCCGGCACAGCCTCGGCGAGGCCCGCCGCTCGGTCCATGACCTGGTCCCCGCCGCACTGGAACACGACGACCTGCCGGGCGCGCTGAAGCGTACGGTCACCGACTGGGCGGAACGCCACGGAGTCCGGGCCGATTTCACCGTCACCGGCACCGTCGAGCCGGTCCATGACGAGATAGCCGCCACCCTCCTGCGGATCGCCGAGGAGGCCCTCGCCAATGTCGGCCGTCACGCCGGGGCCCGCCGGGCCGGTGTCACGCTGTCGTTCATGGGGGACGAACTCACCCTGGACGTACGGGACGACGGCTGTGGCTTCGACCCGGCCGCCCTGCCGCCGGCCGGTGGTGCGGGCGGCTTCGGGCTCGGTGGCATGCGGGCCCGCGCCGAACGGATCGCGGGCACCGTCGAGGTGGAGACGGAGCCGGGCCGGGGCACGGCGGTCAGCGCCCGGGTGCCGCTGGTCCGGCACAGCCGATGACCAGTACGGTTGGCCTGCCATGGCTCAGGAATCCGCACGCGTCATCACACTCGTCGTCGTCGACGACCACCCCGTCGTACGGGACGGTCTGCGCGGCATGTTCGATTCGGCCCCGGACTTCGAGGTCCTCGGGGAGGCGTCGAACGGGGTGGAGGGGGTCGAGCTGGCGGTCCGGCTGGACCCCGATGTCGTCCTGATGGACCTGCGGATGCCGGGCGGCGGCGGAGTCGCCGCCATCGCCGAACTGGCCCGGCGCGGCGCCCGGTCCAAGGTGCTGGTCCTCACCACGTACGACACCGACTCCGACACCCTGCCCGCGATCGAGGCCGGCGCCACCGGCTATCTGCTCAAGGACGCGCCCCGCGACGAGCTGTTCACCGCCGTCCGCGCCGCCGCCGACGGCCGCACCGTGCTCTCGCCCGCCGTCGCCTCCCGGCTCATCTCGCGGGTGCGCACCCCGGCGACGGGCAGCGAGTCGCTGTCGGTCCGCGAGCGCGAGGTGCTCGAACTCGTCGCGAAGGGCACGTCGAACCGGGAGATCGCCGCCGAGCTGTTCATCAGCGAGGCCACGGTGAAGACCCATCTCACCCATGTCTTCGCCAAGCTGGGCGCCAAGGACCGGGCCGCCGCCGTCGCGATCGGCTACGACCGCGGCATCCTCGGCTGACCCGGCCGCCCCGCTCACTCCGCGCATTCCGCTCCGCCCTGCTCATTCCGCTCATTCCGTGACGCGCAGCAGCTGCACCGACCTGGCCGGCACGGTCAGCGTCCCGTCGCCCGGGTGAACCCTGTTTCTGCCCACCCCGGCGCCCGCACTCACGTTTCCCCCGACCGGCCCCCGTCGTTGGGGGGGACGTGAACCACGTAGCGAAGAAGGCGGTGGCGAATCCGGCCGCCGTGCTGACATGGGCAGGACTGCTCGTCGTGCTGGCCGCACTGACCGGCTGCACCGGCGTCGGATCGATCTTCAGCGGGAAGGCGGGCCCGCCGCAGGAGGCGATCCAGGTCACCCCGCGGGACGGGGCGAAGAACGTCGGCCCGGACGAACGGATCGCGGTGAAGGTCCCCGACGGCCGGCTGGAGAGCGTCGAGGTGATGCGGATCGAGGACGCGCAGCGCCAGAAGGTGCCGGGCCGGATCGCGGACGACGGCCGGTCCTGGACGCCGCGGGGAGGGGCGGGCCGACTCGGGCTCGCCGCCAAGTACAGCGTGGACGTGGTGGCCGTGGACGGCTCGGGGAAGCGCTCGGCCCGCCACACCACCTTCACCACGGCCGTGCCCGAACACCGCTTCATCGGCTATTTCAGACCGGAGAACCGCTCCACGGTCGGCACCGGAATGATCGTCTCCTTCCACTTCAACCGGCCGGTCACCCACCGCGCGGCCGTGCAGAAGGCCATCCGGGTGACGGCCGTACCGCAGGTCGAGGTGGTGGGGCACTGGTTCGGCGGCGACCGCCTCGACTTCCGCCCCGCCGCCTACTGGCAGCCCGGCACCGAAGTGACCGTCGACATGGCACTGCGCGACGTGGAGGGGGCGCCGCACGTCTACGGCACCCAGGACAAGAAGATCGCCTTCACGGTGGGCCGCTCCCAGACGTCCCTGGTGGACGCGGCCGCGCACACCATGGAGGTGCGCCGCGACGGCGAGCTGGTCACGACCTTCCCGATCACGGCGGGCTCCGCGAAGACGGCCACGTACAACGGGAAGATGGTGGTCAGCGAGATGCACGAGGTGACCAGGATGGACGGCCGCACGGTCGGCTTCGGCGGCGAGTACGACATCGCGGATGTCCCGCACGCCCTCCGGCTCACCGACTCCGGCACCTTCCTGCACGGCAACTACTGGTCGGACGAGGACGTCTTCGGCTCGGACAACGTCAGCCACGGCTGTGTCGGACTGCTCGACGTACAGGGTGGCAGCAGCGACACCCCGGCCGGCCAGTTCTTCGACCGGACGCTCATCGGCGACGTGGTCGAGGTCGTCAACTCCAAGGACAAACAGGTCGCGCCGGACAACGGGCTCGGCGGCTGGAATCTGGACTGGACCCGGTGGAAGGCCGGCTCCGCCCTTCGCTGATCCCCCGTCGGCCGCCCCGGCCGGCCACTCCCCGCGCCACCCGGTGGAACCCTGGGACAACTTGGGACTGAACGGTGACATCCAGGGGGTCAATTCCCCACGGTCGGTGTGATTATCTTTCACCGAGCGTGCATATGCAGCGCGCGGGGGAGGGAGCCTTCAGGGTTCCCGGGGGTCTTGGCGGGGCCAGGCCGTGCGAGGGGAGACGACCACATTGAACGGGCAGCCGATATCGGGGACATCGGCCGGGGCGAACGGCGTACGGGGCGGGCGAGGCTCCACCGGAATGCTGGCTCTGGTAACGGGTGCGCTGCTGTTGCTGGTGACGGCGTGCGGCGGGGGAGACGACGCGGGCGGCAAGGGCGGCGCCGGGAGGGCCGAGGACACCTCCGCCTCGCAGGCCGTGGTGACCGTCGCGCCGAAGGACGGCGCCGACTCCGTCGCGACCAGCGGTGCGCTGAAGGTCTCGGCCGACCAGGGAAAGCTGACCACGGTCAAGGTCTTTGACCCCAAGGGCGCCGAGGTCGAGGGAAAGATCTCGGCGGACGGCGCCAGCTGGACGCCCGGACAGCACCTGGCCGCCGCGACCAAGTACAAGGTCCACGCGATCGCCAAGGACTCGAAGGGCCGTGAGTCGGCGAAGGACACCACCTTCACCACGCTGGTCCCGCAGAACACCTTCATCGGGCAGTACACCCCGGAGGACGGTTCCACGGTCGGCGTCGGGATGCCCGTCTCGATCCACTTCACCCGTGGCATCACCGACCCGGCCGCGGTCGAGAACGCGATCAAGGTGACGGCCGAGCCGTCCGTCCCGATCGAGGGCCACTGGTTCGGCAACGACCGCCTCGACTTCCGCCCCGAGGAGTACTGGGCCGCGGGCACCAAGGTGACCGTGAAGCTCAACCTCGACGGTGTGGAGGGACGCCCCGGTGTCTACGGCAAGCAGGCCAAGACGATCTCCTTCACCATCGGCCGCAAGCAGGTCAGCACGGTCGACGCGAGCACGCACCGGATGAAGGTCGTCCGCGACGATCAGCAGATCAAGGACATCCCGATCTCGGCGGGCGCCCCGGCGACCACCACCTACAACGGCCAGATGGTCATCAGCGAGAAGCTCAAGGTGACCCGGATGAACGGTGACACCGTCGGCTTCGGCGGCGAGTACGACATCAAGGACGTGCCGCACGCGATGCGCCTGTCCACCTCCGGCACCTTCATCCACGGCAACTACTGGGGCGCCTCCAGCATCTTCGGCTCGACCAACACCAGTCACGGCTGCGTCGGTCTGCAGGACGTGCGCGGCGCCTGGAGCAAGAAGACCTCGGCGGCCTGGTTCTTCGACAACTCGCTCATCGGTGACGTCGTGGTCGTGAAGAACTCGAACGACAAGACGATCCAGCCGGACAACGGCCTCAACGGCTGGAACATGTCCTGGTCGGAGTGGACCAAGTAGTTCTCCGCACGAGCAACACGGAACGGGCCCGGCGCTGTGACCAACAGCACCGGGCCCGTCCTCGTTAGCGCCGGTTAACCTGCCTCCCATGACCGCAAATCTCGAAGTACGCGACGGCGTCGGCACGATCCGGCTGGACCGTCCGCCCATGAACGCCCTGGACGTCGCCACCCAGGACCGGCTGCGCGAGCTCGCCGAGGAGGCAACCAGGCGCGACGACGTGCGGGCCGTGGTCCTCTACGGCGGCGAGAAGGTGTTCGCGGCGGGCGCGGACATCAAGGAGATGCAGGCGATGGACCACACGGCGATGGTCGTACGGTCCAAGGCGCTGCAGGACGCGTTCACCGCGGTGGCCCGGATCCCCAAGCCGGTCGTCGCCGCCGTCACCGGCTACGCACTGGGCGGCGGCTGCGAGCTGGCGCTCTGCGCCGACTTCCGGATCGCCGCCGACAACGCCAAGCTGGGCCAGCCCGAGATCCTGCTCGGGCTGATCCCGGGCGCGGGCGGCACCCAGCGCCTGGCCCGGCTGATCGGCCCCTCCAAGGCCAAGGACCTGATCTTCACGGGGCGTCACGTCAGGGCCGAGGAGGCACTGACGATCGGTCTGGTGGACCGTGTGGTGCCCGCCGACGAGGTGTACGAGCGGGCGCACGCCTGGGCCGCAGCGCTGGCGAAGGGGCCGGCTCTGGCACTGCGCGCCGCCAAGGAATCCATCGACGCCGGTCTGGAGACCGACATCGACACCGGGCTCACGATCGAGCGGAACTGGTTCGCCGGACTGTTCGCCACCGAGGACCGGGAGCGCGGAATGCGCAGCTTTGTGGAAGATGGTCCGGGCAAGGCCAAGTTCCTCTGAACGAAGGACAGTTGGCCGCAGATTGACGCGGGTTCATCCCTGCGGGCGGATTGGCTGGGCTTCAAGGGAATCTTGAGGCCCGGTCCCCGGCACGCCCGCCCGTCCGGCTCGGAGGGAGTATCCGTGCAGGTCAGAGGGGCTTTTTCGGTCCGCATTCTCCACTGACATATGCCTGATCGCCGTCATGGGGCAGCGAGTTCCGGGGTGCGTATTCCTTCGGAACGACCCCGGCGCGCCCGTCTTGCGGCCATGATGGTGTGCATGGCGGGCCTGGAGGGTGTGGAGCAGCCGCGACCGTACAACGGAGCGACAGCGGCGCGGTGGACATCGGCCGTGGAGGATGAACGGGCGCACAAGGTACTGGAGTTGTTCGGCAATCCGGCGGAGGGCGAGGTCCGGTTGCCCTCCCGTCCGGAGTCCGCGGCCACGGCCCGGGGGCTCACCTCGTGCGTGGTGCTCCGTCAGTGGGCGCTCTCCCCGCAGACCGCCGAGTACGCCGTGCTGCTCGTCTCGGAGCTCGTCGGCAACGCGGTGCGGCACACCGGCGCCCGGGTTTTCGGGCTGCGGATGCTGCGCCGTCGGGGCTGGATCAGGATCGAGGTGCGCGACCCCTCGCGCGGGCTGCCCTGCCTGATGCCCGTTCAGCCGATGGACACCAGCGGGCGGGGCCTCTTCCTCGTCGACAAGCTCTCCGACCGCTGGGGCGTGGATCTGCTGCCGCGCGGCAAGACCACCTGGTTCGAGATGCGGATCTCCGACCGCTGACCCTCCGGCGCGCGGGCCGGGCCGGTCCATGTCCGGGGCCGTGTCTGTGCCCGGACGCACAGCAGCCCCCGTCCGCCGTGGTGAGGCGCTTCGGGGGCTGCTGTGTGGGGGCCGTGAAATGGGGGGTGTGTTCACGGCCGCTTGCGACGACCGGGCTCGGGTCATGCGGTCGTGTCACCGACTATGGCAGACGGGCGACCTCTCCGCCAAAGCCGCAATCGGTGCATTCATTTACATAACGAGACATTCCGCATGTGAATCGCAGGTGTGATGGGTCACTTGCCTGTAAAAGTGTGAATATTTATGGGATTCGGTGAATGATTCATTCGTGTTGCCCATATGTCCAAATTGTTATTTTCTTTCAGTTTCGCCCCTACTGTGTCTTTGCATGAACGCCTCCGACACTCCGGTGCACCGCCGTGGCGCCCTGCGCGCGGGAGCAGGGGCCGCCCTCGTCGGTGTCCTCGCCGCCGGATGCGCGGACCGCGACGCCGCCGGTACACCGGCCGGGGCCGTCACGGACGCGGTGAGCCCGAAGAACCCCGTCGACGCGGCCACCCGGCCCCCGTCCCCCCGGACCGCGCCCGGACCGCGCCGTTTCCCCGGACAGCCGGTCCAGATCGTCCACGGCCCCCGCGACCGCGCCCGCGTCGCCCTCACCTTCCACGGCCAGGGCGACCCCGGCATCGCCCGTACCGTGCTCGCCGAGGCCGAACGGGCCCACGTCCGGGTCACCGTCCTCGCCGTCGGCAGCTGGCTCGACGAGCACCCCGGGATGGCCCGGCGCATCCTCGACGGCGGCCACGAACTCGGCAACCACACCCAGCACCACGCCGACATCTCCTCGATGGGCGAGGCCCGCGCGTACGCGGAGATCGACGACTGCGCCCGGCGGCTGCGCCGGCTCACGGGTTCCATCGGCGCCTGGTTCCGGCCCTCGCGCACCCGGGACGCCACCCCGCTCGTCCAGCGGCTGGCCGCCAGGGCGGGCTACCCGCACGTTCTCTCGTACGACGTGGACTCCCTCGACTTCACCTCTCCCGGCGCCGCGGCCGTGACCCGCAAGGTGGCCGGGGAGATCCGCAACGGATCGGTGGTGAGCCTGCACTTCGGCTACGCGGACACGGTCGCCGCGCTGCCCGTCCTCCTCACCGAAATCGACCGCCGCCGACTGCGCGCGGTGACGACCACGGAGCTGCTGACCTGATGTCTCCCTCCACCAAGCACACCGCGGCCCTCCTCGGGGGCGTCCTGCTGGCCGTACTCACCGGCTGCGGCACCTCCGCCGAGAAGGCGAACGTCCAGGCCGTCGGCAGCGAGGCCGCCCGGCCGGCCGAGACCGACCGCGTCGCACCGCCGGGGCTCCCCGGGATGCCCCCGGTGCTCGACGCCAAGGACGTCTACGCGGCCGACCGGGGAAAACTCTCCCCGGTCGTCAAGGACTTCCCGTCCCGGGTGTACGTCCCCAACACCAACTCCGACACCGTGACCGTGATCGACCCCGCGACGTACAAGGTCATCAAGACCATCAAGGTCGGCCGCCAGCCGCAGCACGTCGTCCCCTCCTGGGACCTGAAGACCCTCTGGGTCAACAACGACATCGGCGACAGCCTCACCGCCATCGACCCGGCCACCGGGAAGACCGGCCCCACGGTGCCGGTCTCCGACCCGTACAACCTCTACTTCACCCCGGACGGCAAGTACGCCGTGGTGATGGCCTCGATGGACCGCGAGCTGGTCTTCCGCGACGCCCACACCATGAAGACGGCCAAGGCCGTCCCGGTCCACTGCTCGGGCGTCAACCACGCGGACTTCTCCGCCGACGGCCGGTACTTCATCGTCTCCTGCGAGTTCTCCGGCGAGCTCCTCAAGGTCGACACGGCGAAGATGGAGGTCGTCGGCCAGCAGAAGCTGCCGTTCGGCGGCGCGATGCCGCAGGACGTGAAACTGTCGCCGGACGGCGGGACGTTCTACATCGCGGACATGGTCGCCGACGGGATCTGGGTGCTGGACGGGAAGAAGTTCACCACGCCGAAGCTGCTGCGCACCGGCGAGGGAGCCCACGGCCTCTACGTCAGCCGCGACTCCAAGGAGATGTACATCTCCAATCGCGGCGAGGGATCCATCTCCGTCTTCGACTTCGCGCAGCGCAAGCTGACGAAGAAGTGGCGACTGCCCGGCGGCGGCAGCCCCGACATGGGCGGGGTCTCCGCGGACGGCAAGGTCCTCTGGCTGAGCGGACGTTACAACGCCGAGGTGTACGCGATCGACACCGCCACCGGCAAGCAGCTCGCCCGCATCCCGGTGGGCAGCGGCCCGCACGGGCTGGCCGTCTACCCACAGCCGGGCCGCTACTCGCTCGGCCACACCGGCGTCTTCCGCTGACCGCGCGGTCATACCGGCGTCCTCCGCCGACCGGCCGGCCGGTCACACCGATCACAGCCCTGCCGGCCGCTCACCCCGCGATCAGCAGGGCCTCCGAGCCCACCGGCCGGTAGCCCGCCGCCTGGAACGTCCGCACACTGCGGGCGTTCCCCGGCGACTGCTGGGCCCACACCACCGCGTCCGGCACCAGATGCCGGGCAGCCCGCGCCAGCCGCTCGCCGAGTCCCTGGCCGCGCGCCTCCTCGGCTACCTCGATCGCGGTCTCCCAGCGCCCCGCGACGCCCCGGCCGAGGATCACCACACCGCCGTCGGCGGACCAGACCCGCACCTCGTCGCGGTACTCCAGCGCACGGGCCACCCGGGGATGCTCCGGGTCCTCGATCTCGCGCAGTTCTATCTCCGGTTCGCCCGGCAGGGCCCTTGCGACCGTCAGCAGATCGATGGTGTTCATCCGGCGTCCGCTCCGGGCCGTCAGCGCGCTCAGGAAGTGCGGATTCATCGTCGCGGCCAGCTCGTCGCCGGGGGTGCCGGCCAGCACGGACCGCACCCAGTCCGGGTCCTCGTCGGTGAAGACGACCGAGTGCGCGGTGAACGCCAGCACTCCCGCGTCCCGGGCACCGGGCTGCCCCACCACCGTCGTCGACCCGTCGGGCGGGGGAAACCGCCCGTGCGCCGCAGCCGTCAGAATCCGTGCCAGCGCGTCATCCATGGGCGTTCCGCTCCCGATCCGGTCCGTGGTCCGCCGGGCGGCCGACCCCCCAGCCATGATCGACTACCGGCCGCCGCAAACGCCATCGGTCGCGCCCGTTAATCTGACCTCCGGCAGTCAGGCATGGGCCAGGCGCTGATCAAGCATTGATCAGGCAGTGATCAGGTATTTACGAAGGGCGGAACCGTGGCGGACATGGAGTCGGCGCGCAAGGCATTCGAGCGGTTCGATCTGAACGGCGACGGGCTGATCTCGGCCGCCGAGTACAAGAGCGTGATGGCTCAGCTCGGCGACCCCTACGTCACCGAGCCGGTGGCCCAGGCCGTCATCAACTCGCACGACGGCAACGGCGACGGGCTGCTCACGTTCGACGAGTTCTGGGCGGCCCAGAACAAGGACTGACCTCCCGGAGGACCCCCGGCCCGCGGGCCGGGGGCCGCCGTCAGGGGCTCTTGCGGTACGGAGCCCAGCCGCGCAGCTCCTCGTCGCGCGGGGCCCGCAGCACGGCCGGCTTCCCGGGGCCGAAGCCCATCACCGGACGCGAGGCGTCCCAGGCCGGCCAGCCGGGGTCGCCGGACCCGGCGAACGCCACCCATGCCGCGTGCATCGCGTCGGCCAGCTCCTGCGGGGCGTCCGCACCGGCCAGCGCCACCGCGTCGGGCTTGTCCAGCGTGTCGAAGACGAAGCCGATCTCCAGCGCGTGACAGGCACCCAGCCGCAGCACCGGGGACGGCCAGCCGAACTCGTAGAGATGGGTGCTTCCCCGGGCGCCCGCGCGGGCGTCGGCCACCCGGTTCAGCGGGACCCGCAGCAGCAGATCGGTGGCGAGCGCCCCGAGCAGCTCACCCGGCGTGGCACCCGGCCGGTTCGCCCGGTACGTACGCGCCGTGGCGCCCGGCACCCTGAACTTCAGCAGGGCCAGCCTGAGCCTGAAAGCGGACAGCCGCTCCGTCAGACCGCTGGGCACGAACCAG
>NZ_BMTF01000025.1:597-17675 GCF_014649535.1 Streptomyces gelaticus | reverse complement strand
AGCCGGTACTCCTCGCTGTTCGTGCCCATCAGCAGATCGACACCGGACGCGGCGCCGTCCAGCAGCGCTTCGAGCGGATCGCGGGGCAGCAGATCGCCGTCCACCACGATCTGGAAGGAGTTCCCGCCGGTCAGCGGTGAGCCGCCGGCCGTCACCTCGGTCTGCGCGGCCAGCAGTGCGGCCGGATCCACCGCCGCCAGCGCCCCGGCCGTCGCCTCGACCCCGAGCCGCTTGGCGATCAGCTCCGTGGTGCGCCGGGCCTCCGCACCCGGCGGCAGCGCGGTCGGCGCACCGCTCTGCAGCACCGCACGCCGGAACAGGCCCCTGGCCCGCGGAGCGGCGAGCAGGGCGCCGATGCTGATCGCCCCCGCCGACTCGCCACAGACGGTGACCAGGTCCGGATCGCCGCCGAACGCCGCGATGTTCTCCCGCACCCAGGTCAGCGCCGCGATCTGGTCCAGCAGCCCCCGGTTGGCGGGCGCGTCCGGGAACACCCCGAACCCCTCGATGCCGAGCCGGTAGTTGACCGACACCAGAACCACACCGTCACGGGCGAACGCACTCCCGTCGTACAGCGGAACCGCCGACGAACCGTGCAGCAGCGAGCCGCCGTGGATCCAGACGAGCACCGGCAGCCCGGTGCGGGCCGGGTCCGGGGTCCACACATTGAGGTTGAGACAGTCCTCGCCCGCCACGTCCGGGTCGGGCAGCAGCCGGTCCAGCGGCGGGGAGTACGGTCGCTTCGGCGCGGTCGGCCCGAACGCCAGGGCGTCCCGCACCCCCTCCCAGGGTTCGGGCGGCTCGGGCGCCCGGAAGCGCAGGGCGCCCACCGGCGCGGCGGCGTACGGGATGCCACGGAAGACGGCGACACCCTGTTCCACCGTGCCGCGCACCGTCCCGTGGACCGTGCTGACCCGGGGTGACGTTCCGGATGTCCGAGGGGGTACGGCAGTCATGGGGTTCAGCCCTTCTGCGGTGCGAGCGCGGACCGGTGACCGATATGTACCCGGTCCGGGGCCGCGTCGGCCCGGACCGGCCGCTGCCGGGTGCGGCGCGGGGTCAGGAGGAGGACGGCGCCGTCAGGGCCCGCTTGAGAATCTTGCCGGTCGGTCCCAGCGGCAGCGAGCCGGTGAACCGTACGATCCGCGGATACTTGTGCCGGCCGAGCCGCTCCCTGGACCAGCCGATCAGCTCCTCCTCCGTCACCGCCTCCGCTCCGGCGCGCAGGACGACGACCGCGCAGATCTCCTCGCCGCGGGCCTCGTCGGGCACGCCGATCACCGCGACCTCGGAGACCGCCGGATGGCGGACCAGCACCTCCTCGACCTCCCGCGGATAGATGTTGAAACCGCCCCGGATGACCAGGTCCTTCTTCCGGTCGACGATGCTCAGGAAGCCGTCCTCGTCCAGGACCCCGAGGTCACCGGTGCGGAACCAACCGTCGACCACGGCCGCGGCCGTCGCCGCCGGATCGTCGAGATATCCGGCGAACACGTTGTGGCCGCGCACCACGACCTCACCGACCTCGCCGTCCGGGAGCAGCACCACCGCGTCCTCCACCGCCGCGTCCGCCACACCGGTCTCCACACCCCAGATCGGGTGGCCGACCGTGCCGGCGCGACGGCCGAGCTCCGGCTGGTTGAAGCTGGCGACCGGGGCGGTCTCGGTCAGCCCGTAGCCCTCCAGGATCTGCGTCGAGAAGGTCTCCTCGAACCGTTCGAGCACGGCGACCGGGAGGGCCGCACCGCCCGAGACGGCGGCGCGCAGCGTCGTCCCGTCCCGTGCCCCGGGGTCCTGCGCCGCCGCCTCGACCAGGGCGTGGTACATCGTCGGTACGCCCATGAAGATGCTCACCCCTTCGGCGGCCAGCAGCTCCAGGGCGCCCGCGCCGCTGAAGCGCGACATGAGGACGAGCGTCGCCCCGGCCCGGAGCGTCGCGTTCATCGCGCAGCTCTGCCCGTAGGTGTGGAAGAGCGGCAGACAGCCGAGGACCACGTCGTCGACGTCCAGCCGCAGCAGGTCGTGGGCGACCACGGTGGCGTTCATCACGATGTTGAGGTGGGTGAGCAGCGCCCCCTTGGGCCGCCCGGTCGTGCCGCTGGTGTACAGGATCACCGCGGTGTCCTCCGGGGCCGCCGGCTCCGGCGCGGGCAGCGGGGCGTCGCCCGTCGGTACGCCGCGCACGGCCCGGACCCCCGCTGCGCGCGCCGCCTCCTCGGCGACCGGCCACATCGGGCCGTCGGAGATCAGCGCGACGGAGCCGCTGTGCCGCAGCACGTACGCCACTTCCTCGGCCACCAGCAGCCCGTGCACCGGGACCACCGCCGCCCCGGCGGCCAGCACGCCGTAGTACGCGTACAGGAAGTCCGCCGAATTGGGCAGCAGCACCGCGACCCGGTCGCCCGGCCGGACCCCGGACGCCCGCAGCGCGCCCGCACAGCGCAGAGCCCCCGCCCACAGCTCGCGGTAGCCGGTCCGGGTGCCCGAATCGACCACGGCGACACGGTCGGGATGCTTGCGGGCCGACTCACCCAGGATGGTTGCGACGCTGAGAAACATGACACGCTCCAGGAAACATGGCGTTCACACGGCTGCTCCTGCACAGAATCGGCCGTCCCCCCAGCTCCACACAATGTGCAGGTGCCCACCATGCGCACCGCCCACCTGGGCAGCAGCCACGCGGAGCGGTGGCCGACAAGGCATCCGCATAACGCACGGCTGTCAAAAGCTGTCCCGTAACCTTCGGTCATGGCGCAGAAACCGGCCGCCCGAGCCCCTCGCCCCGAAGGCCCTCGCGCCGGCGGACCCCCCTCCGCCGGACCCCGCGACGACGACGGCGGGCTGCGCCGTGCCCTGGCCCTCGCCCTGCTGCCGGGGATCGACGAGCTGACCCGGCGGGTCGTCGACGACATCCACGCGCACAGCGGTACGTACGCCTCCGGCTCGCCCGTCAGCCGGGACGATCTCCGGGAGATCTGCCGCTACAACCTGCTGCGTGCGCTGGAGGACTTCGGCGGGCTGCCGTCCGGCGGGGACGACTTCGAGCATGCGGCGCGCGAGACGGGGCGACGGCGCGCGGAGCAGGGTGTACCGCTGGACACCGTGCTCCAGGCCTACCGGCGCGGGGGCCGGGTGATGTGGCAGGTCATGGCCGAGCATCTGCGGGCGACGCGCGGGACACCGCAGGCCGTGGGGCAGGTCGCGGGCGACCGGGACACCGAGCTCGACATGGCGGGCGCCGTGTGGGAGACCATCGACCGCTACTCGCTGGAGATGGCGGAGTCGTACCGGCTGACCCAGCTGGAGATGCAGGGCAGGCAGGACACCCGCCGCGTCGCCCTCTTCGAGGCCCTGCTCGACGGGCGCGGCGACGACCCGGCGGTCGCTGCGGCGGCCTCCGCGGCGCTGGGCGTGCCGGTCCACGACCGATACGTCATCGTCGTCGCCGCCCAGGACCCGGCCGCGCCGCCCAACCCGGCCCCGGTCCTCGACGACCACGGCATCTGGTCCTTCTGGCGGCCCCGGTCGGGCCGGTACGCGGGAATCGTGCGGCTGGCTGCGGGGGAGTCCGCTGTCCTGCTCGACCTGCTGCGGCACCGCACCGGCGCCACCGCGGGCGTGTCACCCGAGTTCGACCGCCTCTCCCAGGCGGGCAGGGCCCTGCGCCTGGCCGAGCAGGCGCTGCGCACGCTGCCCGCCGGAAGCGGCGAGGCGGCGGCCTTCGACGACCGGCTCGCGGAGGCGCTCCTGGTCGGCCGGCCGGAGATCGCCGAGCGCATCGTCACCACGCAGCTGGGCGGCGTCCTGGACGCGGCGGCCGAACGCGAGGTGCTGCTCACCACCCTCCGGGTCTGGCTCGACCACGGCTGCTCGGCGGTGCGGGCGGCCGAGCTGCTCTACTGCCACCGCAACACGGTCCTCAACCGGATCGGCAGGATCGCCGAACTCACCGGCCGTTCCGCCGAGTCGGGCGAGGTGCGGCTGGGGTGGGCGCTCGCCCTGAGAGCGCTGCCGCTGATCGGATCCGAAGACGCACGGGCGCCGGTGGAAGGCGATTCGGGCCGGGCCTGAGCGTGCGGGACAGGGCGTGGGACCGGAGGCCGTTGCCGGGCCCCCGGTCGTCGGCTCCCGCGCCGTACTGACGGCCGGTCAGGCCGCGAAGTGCTCGGAGAGGGAATCCCGTTCGTCGACCTCGACGAGATCGGGGCGGGTGTAGCGCTCCGCGCGGGCGTGGTAGTCGAAGTCGCCCCGGACCAGCCCGCGGTAGTCCTGTATGCACCGCTCCAGCGCGACCCGGGTGGCGCCCTGGATGCCCGCCGCCTCGATCTCCTCGGTCAGTTCCTTCTCGGCGCGCTGCACCCGCTGCGCGATCTCCGCGAGCTGCACCCCGGCCTCGTCGACGGCTTCCTGGAGCGTGCATCCGCGATCACGCTGAATGAGGCGTACCGCATTGTGCTCGTATCCGAGCAGCGCCTCCTTCTCGAAGGAACAGATGTCGTTGCAGAGCCCCGAGTGATCGGTCACCGCATTGCGCAGCGCGATGTATGCGGGGAGGCTCCGGGCCGATTCCGGAAGGTCGATCCCGGCAGTGATCTCATGAAGATCGAGAAAGGGCTGCATGGCCACCGAATCCCGGCGGTGCTTCACGAATTCGGTCCGGCTCGGTGCCTGCCCGGCGGCCCGCTCGACGGCTTCGGCGTAATAGGTCCACAGCCAGGCGACCGTGTCCCGGCGGAACTGCCGGATCCAGCGCGCCGAACGGTCCCGGTACGTCCGGGTCCGCAGCCCCACGAGGGCCCGCTCCATGGCTCCGCGCGGCGGGCCGCCGTCGAGCACGGTGACCAGCCGGTCGATCGCCGCCTCGCACATGCGCGGATCGCGTCCGGCGGGCCCGTCGTCGAACTCGTCGTCGACCAGGAAGGCCCAGAAGAGCCACTGGCAGAAAAGATCGAGGTGCTGCTGCGACGCGGTGGGGAAGATCAGGGAAATCCAGAGTTCGGGCCTGGTCCGGATCATCTTCTTCCGGGCGACCGGGGAGAGCGCGAGGTCGTTGGATTCGGCCCATTCCCATGCGGCCTCCCTGGTCTCCTCGATGCCGGGATTACATCCGGTGCTCTGGAACGGCATGTGAAACGCTGGCAGCGCAATCTGGCTCATTGGTGCCCCTCGTCGAAACGATTCGGATGAACGATACGAACGGGATTCCGTTCGGACTTCGCGTGTCGGCGCCGGGTACGCATCGGGGGACGGTCCGCCCGCACCCGCCGACCCTGGCCAGAGGCTCACCGTGCGAGACCAGGACGTCATTCCTGCTCACTCTCCTCCGCCGGGGTTCGGGGCATCGGGGCCGGGCCGTCGGGCCCGCGGTGGCAATCGCCCTTGGTGCAGGACGGCGGCGTCACCATGCGTGACCCCCAGTCAACCCCGTGTGTGGGGTGGAGGGAAGCTGTTTGTGACCGAAAGTGCTTGATCGTCAGAAGCGAGTGAGCATCTCTGAGCGATTGATGACCTCTTGTGGTGATCGTCCGGCAGCGGTGAGGGAGGCTGCTCGGGCATGCCGCGCCGTCGGTTTCACGCCGCCTCCCGGCGCCCCTGCCCACGCTCCCGTCCGCTGCCCGTGTCTGCCGCCCCGGCATGCCGACGGCCCCGTCCCGGATCCGGGGCGGGGCCGTACGACGCGTTGTCCTCAGGCGCCCTTCAGATGCCGCATCAGCCGCTCGAAGTCCTGCCAGCCCGACAGGTCCGACGGATCGCCCGGCAGCGGGTAGTACAGCGCCGGACGGGACCTCGGGCCGAGCTGGACGGGCGGCTCGGAGAGCGGGGTGCGCCGGGCGCGGTCGCCGGGCATCTCGCGCACCTCCTCCGCGCCGAGCACGAAGGCCACCGGGACCCCCGGCCCCTCGAAGCGCGGCGGCACGGCCAGGTCGCGCCGCGCCTTGCGGAGCTGGACCAGCATCGACTGAAGGTGATGACGGGTGGCGAGCACCTCCGCCACCCGGGGCAGGGCCTCCAGCGGGGGCTCCTCGCCGGGGCCGTAGCCGAACGCCAGCGTGACGTCCTCCTCCACACCCGCCTTCGTACGGCTGATCCGGACCGTGGCCAGGCCCGGCCGCTCCGGGCTGCCGACCACCACGAGCCAGGTCGGCTCGGGCGCCCGGTCGAAGGCGACATCGGTCAGCCGGCGCAGCGACCACGGCAGGTTGGCGGGCTCGGCGCTGCCCCACCCCGCCGGCGGCTGCCCCGTCAGCTCCTGCCACACCGCTTCCAGGGCCCCGCCCAGCACCAGCCGGTCGTCCGCCGGGTGGACCGCGCGGAACGAGATCGCCAGCTGACGCTCACCGGTCTCGGTGACCTGCTGGTAGGCGGCGGCCACCGGTGTGCGCGGGTCCTCCGGGGTGGCGTCGGCGGCCTCGACCGTCGCGAACATGCCGTTCTGCCAGCGCAGCACGGCACCGGACAGACCGTCGTAGTACCCGTCCTTCTCGTCCTGAACCACCCACCGCGAGGGCCAGCCGCTCAGGCTGTTGCGGACGGCGGGGGAGAGCGTGGCCCCCGGCGAGGTGACGATCTGGAGTCCCAGCTCGGCGTTGGCGGCGGCCCGGAACGCGTCCGAGAGCCAGGCCGTCATGGCGATCACCGGACGGTCCTGGATGATGACGGCCACCTTGTCGGTGAGCGCGTCCACGGCGGGCTGCGCCGCGGCGGGCGTGGGCGCGACGCTCACCCCGTCGGTCTTGACCACCGCGAGGGAACGCGCGGCCTCCGGCGGCCACGCGGAACCCCCGGCCAGGGTGGCGATCCGGGCCGCGAAGGTGCCCGCGAGCAGCTCGGCCTCCTCGACACCGGTGGTAGCGCGGGCCTCCGTCCACCAGAAAGGGACCGGCGGCGCTGTGGCACCGAGCAGCCGCTCTGCCTCGCCGGCCACCTGCACCAGCAGCGGCGCCTCGATGGAGACGAGCGGCCGGCCCTGTTCGTCGCAGAGCTGCACGACGGCATCCTCGCCCGTCGTCCCCACCAGCTTGTCCGGGCCGCCCGAGAGCAGACCCGCGAGCACCGTCAACGGGTCGGGCATGCGGGTGGTGAGGGCGATGACGTCCTTGGTCATGTGGTCGGCCGTTCCTTCTTCGTCCGGGGTGCGGATGTGCGGTGGGGAGCGGCCCGCTCCCCGGCGCGTCACTCCGCGGTGTACACGGTCTGGATCAGACGGTTGGGCTGGCCCCTGCGGATGAACACCCCGCGCCCCGGCGGCTGCTGGGTCGCGTACACACCGGGGAACAGCTGGCCCTCGCTGCGGTCGCCCGCCATCAGGAGCGCCGAGGCCCCCGACTCGCGCAGCCCCAGCATCAGCGGGTCGTACATGCCGCGGGAGGCGCCCGCGACCCGGCGGGTCACCACGAAGTGGAGCCCGATGTCGACGGCGGAGGGGATGTACGGGAGGAACGGGTCGAGCGGCGACTGCCCGGCCGTGGTCAGCACGTCGTAGTCGTCGACGAGGATCACGATCCGCGGACCGCTGCCCCAGCTGCCGGGCTCCAGGTCCTCGGTGTCCGCCCGGTCGTCCGGCAGCCGCTTCTCCAGCTCGGTGGCGATACCGGCGGCCAGACCCGCGCACATCTTGGGGTTGTACGCGTAGCCGCCGCGGAACTCCTCCGGGATCGCGCCGCGCAGACCGCGCCGCGGGTCCATGACGGCGAAGACCAGCTCGTCCTCGTTGTAGCGCTCGATCAGCCCGCCGGCGACCGTCTTCAGCAGGTTCGTCTTGCCGCACTCGCTGTCGCCCAGGATCAGCAGATGCTGGTCGTGGTGGAACAGGTCGAGCACGGCGGGCGCCAGCGCCGTCTGGTCCAGGCCGATCGGCACCCGCTTGGGCTCGGCGACCGGGCCGGGCAGCAGATGCGGCTCCAGGACGTGCGGCAGGATCCGCACCGGCTGGGCGACCTCGCCGCTCCAGGTGGCGCGGATCGTACGGGCGGTGTGCTCCAGGACCGCGCCCAGGTCCGAGACGTCCGCGAGCCCGTCCGTGCGCGGCAGCGCGACCTGCGCGAAGAGCTTGCCGTCCGTGAGGATGCGGCCCGGCTCGTCGGGCGACAGGGTCTGCGCCAGCTTGCGGTCGATGCTGGACTCGCTGGGGTCGTTGAGCCGCAGCTCGACCCGGGTGCCGAAGTTCGACTGGGTGGCGATGCGCACGTCGTTCCAGCGGAGCATGCCCGCGACGACGTGGATGCCGTAGCCGCCACCGCGCTTGAGGATGTCGACGACGGCGTCGTCCAGCTCGTCGAAGTCGTCGCGCAGCGCACCGAACCCGTCGATGATCAGCACGATCTCGGCCGAGGCCAGCTGCGGCAGCCGGCCCGCCGCGTGCAGCGAACGCAGCTGCTCCACGGAGTCGATGTTGTGCTCGCGGAAGAGCTCCTCGCGGATCGCGAGCATGCCCCGCACCTCCTCCACGGTGCGCCCCGCGCGCTCCCGGTCCGCACGGCCGGCGACGCCGCCGACGTGCGGCAGCCCCGACACGGCCTGCAGGCCGCCGCCGACCAGGTCGAGGCCGTAGACGCCGACCTCCTGCGGGGTGTGGGTCAGCGAGATCGCCAGCGCGAGCGTACGCAGCAGCGTCGTCTTGCCGGCCTGCGGACCGCCGATGACCGCGACGTGACCGCCCGCCACCGTGAGGTCCAGATACCACTGGCCCTGCCACTGCTTGGTCGGGTCGTCGAGCAGACCCAGCGGCACCTGGAGCGGACCGCGCCGCTTGGCCAGCTGCATCCCGCGCGGGCCCACGTCCAGCGGCCCCGCGACCTTGTCCAGGGCGATGGCGCCGGGCAGCGGCGGCAGCCAGATCCGGCGCACCGGACCGGCCGCCTCCCGCAGCTGGTCGACGATGACCCCCATCTCGGTCGGCCCGGTCTCCCGGCGCCGCACCTTCGGCTCCTCGCTCGCGGTCTCCGGCTCGGCCAGGGTGTTGAAGGCCTCGTACTCCAGGGCGAGCGGACCGGCGTCCTCCTCCTGCGTACGCTGCACCGGACCCCGGTACGCGCCCGAGACATAGCTCGCCTTGAAGCGCTCGTAGTGACTGGTGTCGACCTTGAGATAGCCGAAACCGGGCAGCGGCGGCAGATGGAAGGCGTCCGTGGTGTCCAGGACCGTGCGCGACTCGTCGGCGGAGAAGGTACGCAGACCGAGCCGGTACGAGAGATAGGTGTCCAGGCCCTTGAGCTTGCCGCCCTCGATGCGCTGGCTGGACAGCAGCAGATGTACACCGATGGAGCGGCCGATACGGCCGATCGACAGGAACAGGTCGATGAAGTCCGGCTTCGCGGTGAGGAGTTCACCGAACTCGTCGATCACGACGAACAGATGCGGCAGCGGGTCCAGATCGGGCCGCCGCTCCGCGCGCAGCGCCGCGTAGTCACCGATGTCGGCGACGTTGCCCGCGTCCTTGAGCACCTGCTGGCGGCGCTTGACCTCACCGGCCAGCGAGGCGTGGACCCGCTCGACGAGACCCGCCTGGTTCTCCAGGTTGGTGATGACACCGGCCACGTGCGGCAGCTCCGCGAACGGGGCGAAGGTCGCACCGCCCTTGTAGTCGACCAGGACCAGCGCGAGGTCCTCCGGCGGGTGCGTGGCCACCAGCGCGAGGACCAGGGTCCGCAGCAGCTCCGACTTGCCGGAACCGGTCGCCCCGACACACAGCCCGTGCGGCCCCATGCCCAGCTCGGAGGACTCCTTCAGGTCCAGGAGCACCGGCTGATGGGAGTCGCTGATGCCGATCGGCACCCGCAGGAAGGCGCGTTCGCCGCGCGGCGCCCACATGTACGAGAGGTCGAGCTGCGCCACGTCGTCGATGCCGAGCAGATCGGCGAAGTCGACGGGCCCGGACAGCGGGGCGTCCACCAGCGATTCGGCGGACAGCCGCATCGGCGCCAGCATCCGGGCCAGGCCCTCGGCGAACGGGATGCTGACCTCGTCCACGGTGCCGTGGGCGCTGACCGGCTCCTGCTCGCGCAGGTCCTCGATGACCACCCCGTCGCCGTCGACGGTGATCCGTACGCTGACGTGTCCCGGCTCCTGGACCCGGTGTTCGAGCAGATGGAGCACGCTGACGCCCATCTCGCGCAGCCCGACCGCGTCGTCCGGGCGCGGCAGGTCGACGGCGTCCTCGCCGTGCCCGTCGGTGACGACGAGCAGCCGGGACGTCATGGACAGCGCGTCCTTGCCGGACAGGCCGCGCCGCACCTCGGCCGCGTACGAGGCGCGGCGGCGCAGCTCCGGACCGATCTGGCGGGCGAGCTGGGGCGCGGACGGGGCGATCCGGCGTGCGGCGACCGGACCGTCGAACTGCTCGGTGTCGAGCAGGTGCGGCATCCACTTGGCCCACTCCCAGTCGGCCAGCCGGTCGCCGGGCACGGCGAGCGCCATCGCGACGTCGTCGGGGGCGTGCGTGGCGGCGGTCTGGACGAGCAGGGCGCGCGCGACGCGCAGACAGTCCTCGCGGGGGCCGATGACACTGATGTTGCCGACCCGGTCGAGCGGGACGGTGAGCGGGAGTTCGGTGCCGGTACGGAAGCGGTCCATCAGCGCTGACGCCTCGTTGAGCATGAAGGTGTCGGGCGGCGAGAGGACGGACGAGCCCTGCTGGGCGACCTTCAGATCGCGGACCGGCATCTCACCCGTGCCGACGCGTACCCGCAGGAAGTCGGCGTCGAGCCGGCGCCGCTCCCAGACCCGGGCCGGGTCGCGCACTATGTCGTACAGGGCGTGCGGCGGCGGGTTGAGGACATCGGCCCGCTCGGCCCGGCGGCGCTCCTCGACGGAGAGCTCCTCGCGCAGGTCCTCCAGATAGGCGAGGTAGGCCTCGCGCTGGGTGCGGCGGGTGCGCTGGGCCTTGCCGCGCTGCGAGAAGACGAGCGCCACGGAGCCGATGACGGTGACGACGAGGATGATCGCACCGAGCCCGGCGAACTGACTGTTGCGTACGACCGTCATCATCACGACGGAGGACATCACACCGGCGACGGGCAACAGCGACATCGCGATGTTGCCCGACTTGCCCTCGGGCAGGTTCGGCGGGGCCTCGATGGTGCGCGCCTCGGAGGCGGCCGGCGGCCGGGTGGTCCTGGCCGGGCGGTGGATCAGTCGGGTACTCATCGTCGTCCGTCACTCGGGGTCGGGCTCGGCATCGGGATCAGTGGGTGCTGCCGATCGGTGATCAGTGGTGCTGCTGGGAGAGCCGGAACACGTCCGCGGCGAGCCGGGTGGCGGCCTCCCGGGTCGCGTGTGCCAGGAGTTCGGTACGGATCTCGCCGCCGGCCGCCAGATGCCGGTCGTACGGCAGCACCTGGACACTCGCGCCGGTGGCCTTCAGCTTCTGTGCCGCCTCGTCGAGATCGAGCCCGGGGTGCGGCACCAGTTCGCTGAGCACGACGACCGTGCCGGCGATCACCTGCCGGGGCAGCGACTGCATCCACGTCAGGACCGCGTACGTGCTGGTGATGCCCTCCAGCGTGGCGGGGGCGGCCAGCACCCGGGCCTGGGCGGCGGACAGTGCGACCCGGGCGACCTCGGCGGGCAGCGTCTCGCAGTCGACGACGGTGACGCCGAAGTAGCGGCGCAGCGACACCATGACCCGCTCGTACGCCCTGCTGTCCAGCATCGCGCCGATCTGGCCCTGACTGCCGGGCAGCAGCCAGGCGTTGCCGGGGAGCTGGACGAGATAACCGGTGATGTCCAGCAGCGACATCTGCGGCTCGATGATGCCCGCGAGGTCACCGGTGGTCCAGCGCAGCGACTCGGCGCCGAGCCGCAGCGGCAGCGAACCGAGCGCCGGATCGGCCTCGACGAAGAGCACCGGGTCCTGGCGGTAGTGCGCGTACGTGGTGCCGAGCAGCGCGGCGACGGTCGACTTGCCGGCGCCGCCCCGGATGGAGGTGACGGCGATCTGCCGGCCGGTCGTCACGGGCTGCTGGAGCATCTCGGCGGTGGCAGTGGTACGGGCGACCTCGCGCGCGGCCGAGGAGGACACGCTCACCCGCAGGGCGCGCGCGGCCCGCGCGGCGAACGGCTCGCCGTGCCGCGCCTTGCGCCCGACGGCGGCCAGCGCCCCGTCCACCACGGGCCGGGAGTCGGGGGTGCGGTGGGGCCGGGTGCCCGGGGTGTAGGCGGGCTGCGCCTGTGGCCGCTCCTGCTGGGGCTGGGGCTGCGCGACGGGGTGCGCGGCCACGGCCTGCTGTTCCTGGTAGCCGGGGTGCTGCTGGGGCGGTTGGGGCTGCTCCTCGTACCCAGGATGCTGCTGCTGGGGAGGCTGGTGCTGTTCCTGATACCCGGCGTACTGCTGTTGCTCTTGGTAGCCGGGGCGCTGCTGGGCCTGCTGCTGTCCCTGATAGCCAGGGTGCTGCTGCTGTTCCTGGTAGCCGACGTACTGCTGTTGCTCCGGGTATCCGGCGTACTGCTGGGGCTGTTGGGGCTGCTGGTAGCCGGGGTGCTGCTGGGACGGCTGGGGCTGCTGCGGCTCCTGGTGGCCGGGGTGCTGCTGGGGTGCCCCGTAACCGTGGGAGTTCTGCGCGGGCAGGTCGGGACCCGGAGCGGCGGCACCGTACGGCTGACCGCCCCGACCGCCCCGACCGCCCTGACCCTGCGCGGACGCGCCGTGCCCCTGACCGCCGGGGTCCTGCGCGCCCTCCTGGGCGGCGCCGCCCCTCATGGCGCGCAGCACATCGCCCTGCCAGTTGTCTTCGTTCGGCATGTCTGCCCTTCTTTTTCGCCCTGCTGCCCCGCCCGGAGCACCTGCGCGTCGACTCAGAACTTGTTGAGCAGCTGTCCGTACACGCCGAACACACCGACGGCGAGCGGGAAGAGGCCCACCACGCCGATGGATTCGACCAGATCGGCCATGCGCCGCAGCCGGACCTGCACATGCTCGGGCGGCTGCACCGCCAGGACGAGCAGCGGCAGCACCGCGGCCACGACCAGCAGGGCGAGGGGTCCGGCACCCCCGGCGTGCTGCATCCACAGCATGACCAGGCGCACGACCAGGACCGCGGAGGCGGCGAAGAGCGCCACGACCTCGGCGACCAGCGGGAAGGCCCGCGCCCGGGAGAGCAGCACGAGGGCCACCAGCGAGGGCAGCGCCACGGTCCATACGGACGGCTTGTCGGCCAGGGTGAGCAGCCAGCCGCCGGCCGCCGCGGAGACCGCGGTGACCACCGTCGCCAGGGCGAGGCCACGGTGGGTGGCTGCCAGCGCGTTGCCCACCTGGTGCCGGCTGACGGAGGCGCCGCCGGAGCGACGGTCGTCGAGCGCGGTGAGCCCGGAGGCCGCCAGCGCGAGCCGGGGGAGCAGTCCGAGCAGTACGACGGAGAAGACGGCCATCACCGCACCGAGCCGGGCCAGGTCGTCCTGGACGGCGGCGACGGCCTCCCACACCACGGTGATCGCGGTGGTGGCGACGGCACCGATGAGTCCGCCGCGGCCGAGCGGCGAGAAGTAGCCGAGGAGTACCAGCGTCAGGACCAGCGCGGCGGCGACGGCGGCGAGCCGCGCGGTTCCCGACCAGTCGTAGGCGTCCGCGGCGGTCCAGGCGGTGAGGATGCCGAGGCTGCCGGAGGCGAGCAGGAGCGCGGTCGCCAGACCCCGGTTGCCCTGCCCGATCTTCGCGATGAGCGCACCGGCCGCCAGCAGCACGAGCGTGGCGGCCGCGAGGGCAGCGGTCAGTGCGTCCAGGGCGAACTCACGCCGGGCGAGCAGCGCGGCGACCACCGCGAAGGCCACGGAGGCCACACCCGCGCTAGTCCGGCGCGCGGCGGGACGCCAGCGCCAGGCCTGCAGATCGAGATCGTCGGCCACCAGGTCGGTGACATCGTGAACGACCGGGGCGGGGGGCGCGGAATGGGCCCGGACGAGCCGGAGCACCGCACCGTCCGCGACACCCGCCGAGGACAGCGTGCTGTCGTGCGGGAGTGCGGAGCCGTCCGAAGTGATCAACTGCCGTGTCATCGGGCGTGCTGCCGCCCGGTCGTCCAGCAACTGCAGAATGTCCGGCAGCAGCTGCCCGATCGGTGTGTCGGACGGCAGGACGATATCCGCCCGGCGTCGCTCACCGACCAGAGTCACCCGGCTGAGCTGCGCTCGGGAAGTCGTTGCTGTGCTCACCACTTTACGGGAACCTATCATCGCGACGTTTTGAGGAGTCGGGCAGCTTGGCGTGCCCATGCTACTAGCGCCTTCTCGGTCCCCTTTGCAGGGAACTCATTCTGAATTCGCCGGAGTTACCGAGTTATTGGGGATTCTTCGCCGAATCCCCGGATTTCTCCGGTTGCGCCGTTTTCGCCGGCTGCTGGTACTGCTGTTCCTGGCGCTGCTGCTTCTGCTGTTCGGCCTTCTGCTTCTCCAGCATGTTCTGGACAAAGGACCATCCCACGCATCCCGCGCACAGCACGGCGGCGATGGCGATCCCCGCGAACACCTTCCCGAGCCGCTCGTCCGCCGTACGCCGCGCACGCTGCGCGCCGAACAGCAGTGCGTCACGCATCCTGCGCCGGCGTACCGCCACCGACTCCAGAAGCTGACTGTCGTAATCCCGTGCCATTCGTCCTGTCGTCCGTTGCCTCAGTCGTACGTTGCGTCGGTCATGGTCGCTGCATCATCGCCCGTCGGCGCGAGGAACGGCGGCCGGGGCCGGGTCACTCCCGCGCACTCCACGGAGCGGCATATTCCGCATCAGCCGGCGGGCGCCGTACAGGAATCCCCCAATTCACTCCTGCAACATAGGGCATGGACGAGCAGGCAGTACAGCCCGGGTCGCTGCAGGAGCGAGCACGGCGAACACGCCTCCCGCATGCGTCAGGGATCGTCCCAGGGCCCGTCGGCCACGGCCTCGTACCAGGCGCACAACGACTCGGCCACGGCGTCGAGAACGCCGCTCTCCACCGCCTGCGCGATCGTCCCGTCGGAGAACCGTTCCCCGCGTACCACGGCCGTGGCCGCGCGCACCGCGTCGGCCGGACTCAGCCGTCCGTCGGCGGGTACGGCCGGTGGCGGGTTGTCCTGCCACAGGTACGCGGGCGTCACCGCGCCGACGGCGGACAGTGCGCTCACCAGCCGGCGGAGCCGCTCGCTGTGGAGCGGGTAGCTCATCCGCCAGGTGCCGTCGGGCTGCTTCCCGCCGTCGGACCACCGCACGGCGCGGTCCTCGTCCGTGAGCTCGGCGAGCGCCTGGCTCAACTCGCGCCACGCGTCGGCGTTCACGCGGTCGAGCCGAGCCAGCAGACGCCGGTCGTCGGCCTCGGTGACGACATGGGCCAGCTCCGTGAGTGCGGCCAGGGACGGGGCCGTGGCCAGGGAGCGCGGGACGACATGGCTGACGCACCTCGGGTCCGAGCCACGGGCCAGCTCGGCGAGCGCGGCCGTGGGCACGAGCCCGCGCGCCTTGGCGGCGTTGAGCTTCGCGGACCACTCGATGCCCTCGTTGACCCCGGCCCGGTCCCCGGCCGGTCGCAGGCACCAACCGGCTGCGTCGTCCTCGTCGTTGGCCCACAGGTAGCCCATCGCCTCGCCGCGGGCATCGGCGACGGTGAGGTGGTGGACCGGCCTGTCGGTCTCGGCGCGGTAGCGCGGTGCACCGGGTTCGTACGTCATGGTCAGCTCGCGGCGAGCCCCCTGACCACATCGACGCTCGGTGCCTCGGTCAGGGAGCCGGGTACGACATGGCTGCTCTTCGACGGGTCCGATTCCTTGATCATCTCAGCCAGGGCGGCCGTCGGGGCGATACCCCGGGCCTTCGCGTCGTGGAGCCTCCGGGCCCACCTCGCACCCTTGTTGAACGCCTCGTCGCCGCCCGCCTTGCGGACCAGCCACCCGGCGGCGTCGTCCTCGTCGTTGGCCCATACGTAGCCGATCGTCTCGCCGTCCCTGTCCGCCACCGTCAGGTAGTGGACGGGCTTGTGGGACTGGGAGTTGTAGCGCGGCGGCCCGCCGGGCGCCTCGTCGAACAACAGATCCTCGTTCAGCCGCGGATTGGGCCGCTGCTCGCTGCTCATTCGTGTACCACTCCCTTATTCGGCGGCAGGACTTCTCCGTAGACCTGGACCTGGCCATTCTCCATAAAGACGCGGGTCACCTTGAACTCGGAACCGCGGGCCAGGAGCAGCTCCCGCTCCGACACGTCGAACTTGGAGACCTTCTCCAGCCACAGGGCGGGCGTCCCCTTCGGTACGCGGAGGTGCAGGATCGCCTCCTTGCCGGCGAAGCCGGACACCGGGTGGTTGCCGAGGGAGGTGGAGGTGTAGCCCTTGTCCGGATACGTCTTGCCCAGCATGTCGAGCGGGGAGTCCAGCTTGAGGTGGCCCAGCCCCGTACCCCGGACGACCATGATGTCGTCGGGCACGGGACGCGTCGACATGACCTTGTCCATCTCGGCGATGTCGTGCAGCACCTCAGGCTTCGGGCCGAATCCCGGAGTGCCGCGCAGATGGCCGTTGATGTCGTGGTACGACGGGAACGTCTCACCGGTGTAGTCCCAGAGAGCCTGCTTCGCGGACGGGTCCAGATTGTCCACGTAGTCGTTCCAGTAGTCCTGGCCGTACTTGATCGCCGCCATGTCGTCGGCGAACGGGACCGTGCCCTCGGTGAGTTCGGCCGCGGCGACGCGGTGCTTCTCGGCCGTCGTGAGGTCGTCGAAGTCGTCGGCGGAGATGTGCGGGGTGTACTTGAAACCGTCGCCCGCACCGCCGTTCCCCACTCCGTCCCCACCGTGGTGCCCGGCCGTCGTCGCGTCGTCGGAGCCGTGCGTGAGGTCGTCGGCGGCGCCGTGCGGGGCGCCGTGGCCGCTGTGGTCACCGGCGTGCGCCGCGTCGTCGACGTGCGTGGACGCGTCGTCCGAGTGCCCGCCGTGCGGGTTGTCGTGGCCGCCGCCGTGCGAGCCGTCGTGCCCGTGCGTGCCCGGTCCGTCGTGGCCCGGGGTGTGCGGGGCGTCCGGGGTGTGCGGGGTGCCGGGGGGCAGGTCGTGGCCCGGCCCGTGCGGGCCGGTGGGCGGCAGGTCGTGCCCGGCGCCCGTGGGGAAGTGGTCGGTGGGAACGTGACTGCCG
>NZ_BMTF01000025.1:0-570 GCF_014649535.1 Streptomyces gelaticus | reverse complement strand
ACGCCGCCCGGGGCGTGGCTCGCCGGGTCGAAGTGTGCCGGGGCGGGGCCGAACGATCCGTTCGGTACGTGGTTGGGCGCGCCGCCCGGGACGTGGCTTGCCGGGTCGAAGTGTGCCGGGGCGGGGCCGAACGATCCGTTCGGTACGTGGTTGGGTGATCCGCCCGGGACGTGGCTTGCCGGGTCGAAGTGTGCCGGGGCGGGGCCGAACGATCCGTTCGGTACGTGGTTGGGTGATCCGCCCGGGACGTGGTTGCCCGGACCGTACGGCACATTGTCGAAGCCGCCGCCGGGGGAGTGCGGCGCCACGTCGGGGAAGCCGCTTCCCACGTGAACGCCTGCTGGTACCGGCTGCTGGATCTGCCAGGACGTCGGCAGGCCCGAGGTGCCGGGGACCGTGTCGTGCGGGATCGGAGTCGTGTCGACCACGCCGTTCGGGGCGACCAGGTTCCCGTTGGGCTCCAGGAGGCGGCCATCGGGCAACTGCACCGAACCGTCGGGGAGTTTGGGGATCTCGATGTTGCTGATGCCCTTGAGGCCCTTGGTGATGTCACCGATCTTGGAGAGTCCG
>NZ_BMTF01000024.1:31403-120780 GCF_014649535.1 Streptomyces gelaticus | reverse complement strand
CGTCGCCTGGGACGGCGAGGCACGAGCCGTGCTCGAAGTCGCCGACGCGGTCAAGGACACCAGCGCCCAGGCCATCGCCGAGTTCCGCGCCCTCGGTCTCCATCCCGTTCTGCTGACCGGCGACAACCGCGCCGTGGCCGAGGCCGTGGCCCGCGCCGTGGGGATCGACGAGGTCCACGCCGAGGTCCTGCCGGAGGAGAAGGTGCACGTCATCGAGCGGTTGCGGGCCGAGGGACGTTCGGTCGCCATGGTCGGCGACGGGGTCAACGACGCGGCCGCCCTCGCCACCGCCGACCTGGGCCTGGCGATGGGGACCGGCACGGACGCCGCGATCGAGGCGAGCGACCTCACCCTGGTTCGTGGAGATCTGAAGGTGGCCGCCGACGCGATCCGGCTGTCCCGGCGCACCCTGACCACCATCAGGGGCAACCTGTTCTGGGCATTCGGCTATAACGTGGCCGCCCTGCCCCTTGCGGCATTTGGCCTGCTCAACCCTATGATTGCGGGAGCGGCGATGGCGTTCTCATCGGTCTTCGTCGTGACGAACAGCCTACGGTTGCGCGCCTTCACGTAATTTCCACAAAGAGATCCAGATCACATGGATTTCAGGGTAACCATCCAGCGGGTTCGTGAGTCTAAGAGTGCGATGCCAAGGATGTCTTGGGGGATGTCCGTCGGAGGGTCTTGGGGGACGCTCCGGGCAAGCGTTGGCCGGGGCACGTGCACCGGGGAGCTTTGAGCGGCCCTCCCGTGCGTACGTACCCCGGCAGATCGCACGAGCAGGACAAGTGAAGAGCGCAGTTCACAGCTAGTCGAGGACGCAGGAGCTCCGGCTCCCACAGACGCCCGGCCGGATCCCGTGGGGGGAATCCGCTCCGGGACATGGGAAGCGCCTCGCTGTCGGCCCGTGGGGGGATCGATGGCGGGGCGCTTCTCTCTGCCGCTCGACGGTGAACACACCGGTTGAACACACTGTCGGCACGCAAATCGCCCCGGACACCGCGCTCTGTGCGGAGGCGCGGTACGCGGGGCGAAATCGACCGGCTTCGGTGGCCGGGTTCGTGCGGGAGGTGCTACGAGGCTCAGCGGGCCTCGACCGGGACGAAGTCGCGCAGGACCTCGCCGGTGTAGATCTGGCGCGGGCGGCCGATGCGGGAACCCGGCTCCTTGATCATCTCGTGCCACTGGGCGATCCAGCCGGGCAGGCGGCCGAGCGCGAAGAGCACGGTGAACATCTCGGTCGGGAAGCCCATGGCCCGGTAGATCAGACCCGTGTAGAAGTCCACGTTCGGGTAGAGGTTGCGCGAGACGAAGTACTCGTCGGAGAGCGCGTGCTCCTCCAGCTTCAGCGCGATGTCGAGCAGCTCGTCGGACTTGCCGAGCGCGGACAGCACATCGTGAGCGGCGGCCTTGATGATCTTGGCGCGCGGGTCGAAGGACTTGTAGACGCGGTGGCCGAAGCCCATCAGCCGGACGCCGTCCTCCTTGTTCTTCACCTTGCGGATGAAGGAGTCGACATCGCCGCCGTTGGCCTGGATGCCTTCGAGCATCTCCAGCACCGACTGGTTGGCGCCACCGTGCAGCGGGCCCCACAGCGCCGAGATGCCGGCGGAGATCGAGGCGAACATGTTCGCCTGCGAGGAGCCGACCAGACGCACGGTGGAGGTCGAACAGTTCTGCTCGTGGTCCGCGTGCAGGATGAGCAGCTTGTCGAGCGCGGAGACGACGACCGGGTCCAGGTCGTACTCCTGGGCGGGGACCGAGAAGGTCATGCGCAGGAAGTTCTCGACGTACCCGAGGTCGTTGCGCGGGTAGACGAAGGGGTGGCCGATCGACTTCTTGTAGGCGTACGCCGCGATCGTCGGCAGCTTGGCGAGCAGCCGGATCGTCGAGAGGTGGCGCTGCTCCTCGTCGAACGGGTTGTGGCTGTCCTGGTAGAACGTGGACAGCGCGCTGACGACCGAGGACAGCATGGCCATCGGGTGGGCGTCGCGCGGGAAGCCGTCGAAGAAGCGCTTGACGTCCTCGTGCAGCAGCGTGTGCTGGGTGATCTCGTTCTTGAAGGCCGACAGCTCGTCGACCTTGGGAAGCTCGCCGTTGATGAGCGTGTACGCGACCTCCAGGAAGGTCGAGCGCTCGGCCAGCTGCTCGATGGGGTAGCCGCGGTAGCGCAGAATGCCCTGCTCACCGTCGAGGTAGGTGATGGCGGATTTATAGGCTGCGGTGTTGCCATATCCGCTGTCGAGCGTCACCAGACCGGTATTGGCCCGGAGCTTCCCGATGTCGAAGCCCTTGTCGCCGACGGTGCTGTCGATCACCGGGTAGGTGTACTCGCCGTCGCCGTACCGCAGTACTACAGAGTTGTCGCTCACGTCATCCCTCACCGACGTAGTGCCTCTTCTTCGAGGTTCCCTGACTGTCTCCACCCTCCCCCATTTGGCTCAGGAGAGTGCACTCGGGGTCGTCCATTGGACCTACTCGCGGCACTGAGTGCCGCGAGCTTACTCATCCTGCCCCCTCGGTTCCGGTTCCGGAAGGGCTGCGTGATGTTTCCCACCGATTTGATCGATCATTTTTCCGCCGATCCTCCGTCCAAGCCCCCTGACAGCCGGTAATCCAACGCCGTACAGCGTCTGCCTGCGGAAACCGTACGGACCGCCTGGCCGATCGCCTGCCGTGAGCCGACCAGCACGACGAGCTTCTTGGCCCTGGTCACGGCGGTGTACAGGAGGTTCCGCTGGAGCATCATCCAGGCGCTCTTGGTGACGGGGATGACGACGGCCGGGTACTCGCTGCCCTGGGAACGGTGGATCGTCATGGCGTACGCGTGGGACAGCTCGTCCAGCTCGTCGAAGTCGTATCCGATCTCCTCGTCCTCGTCGGTGAGGACCGTCAGCTTCTGTTCGTCCAGGTCGAGGGCGGTGACGACGCCGACCGTGCCGTTGAAGACGCCGTTCTCGCCCTTGTCGTAGTTGTTGCGGATCTGGGTGACCTTGTCGCCGACCCGGAAGACCCGGCCGCCGAACCGCTTCTCGGGGACGTTCGGGCGGCCCGGGGTGATGGCCTGCTGGAGGAGTCCGTTGAGCGTGCCCGCACCGGCCGGGCCCCGGTGCATCGGGGCGAGGACCTGTACGTCGCGCCGCGCGTCGAGGCCGAACTTGGCGGGAATGCGACGGGCCGCGACGTCCACCGCGAGCACACCGGCGTCCTCCGTCTCGTCCTCCACGAAGAGGAAGAAGTCCTTGAGGCCCTGAGTGAGGGGCGGTAGCCCGGAGTTGATCCGGTGGGCGTTGGTGACGACGCCGGACTGCTGGGCCTGGCGGAAGATCGTGGTGAGCCGGACCGCGGGAACGGGGCTGCCGTCGGCGAGCAGATCGCGCAGCACCTCTCCCGCCCCGACCGACGGCAGCTGGTCGACGTCCCCGACGAGCAGCAGATGGGCACCGGGTGCCACGGCCTTCAGCAGCTTGTTGGCGAGCAGCAGATCCAGCATCGAAGCCTCGTCGACGACGACCAGATCGGCGTCCAGCGGGCGGTCCCGGTCGTACGCGGCGTCGCCGCCCGGTTTCAGTTCGAGCAGCCGGTGCACGGTGGACGCCTCGGCCCCGGTCAGCTCGGAGAGCCGCTTGGCCGCCCGTCCGGTCGGCGCGGCCAGCACCACCTTGGCCTTCTTGGCCCGCGCCAGCTCCACGATCGACCGGACCGTGAACGACTTGCCGCAGCCGGGCCCACCGGTCAGCACCGCGACCTTCCGGCTGAGCGCGAGCCGGACCGCCGCCTCCTGCTCGGGCGCCAGATCCGCCCCCGTACGCGTGGCGAGCCAGGCCAGCGCCTTGTCCCAGTCCACGTCCGCGAAGGCCGGCAGCCGCTCCTCGGGCGTCCGCAGCAGCCGCTGGACCTGGGCGGCGAGGGCGACCTCGGCACGGTGGAAAGGCACGAGATAGATCGCCGTGACCAGCTCGCCGCCCTCGGGCGACGGCACCTTCTCCCGTACGACTCCCTCCGGGTCCTCGGCCAGTTCGGCGAGGCACTCGATGACCAGCCCCGTGTCGACCTGGAGCAGCTTCACGCCGTCCGCGATCAGCCGCTCCTCGGGCAGGAAGCAGTGCCCCTGGTCGGTGGACTGCGACAGCGCGTACTGGAGCCCGGCCTTGACCCTTTCCGGGCTGTCGTGCGGAATGCCCACCGCCTGGGCGATCTTGTCGGCAGTGAGGAAGCCGATGCCCCAGACGTCGGCGGCCAGCCGGTAGGGCTGGTTCTTCACGACGGAGATCGAGGCGTCCTCGTACTTCTTGTAGATGCGGACGGCGATGGAGGTGGAGACCCCGACGCCCTGGAGGAAGACCATCACCTCCTTGATCGCCTTCTGTTCATCCCAGGCGGCGGCGATCATCTTCGTCCGCTTGGGGCCGAGACCGGGGACCTCGACGAGCCGCTTCGGTTCGTTCTCGATGATGTCGAGGGTGTCGACGCCGAAGTGGGTGGTGATCCGGTCGGCCATCACCGGGCCGATGCCCTTGATCAGACCGGAGCCGAGGTAGCGGCGGATGCCCTGGATGGTGGCGGGCAGGATCGTCGTGTAGTTCTCGACGGTGAACTGCTTGCCGTACTGCGAGTGCGAGCTCCAGCGCCCCTCCATGCGCAGCGACTCACCGGGCTGCGCACCGAGCAGCGAACCGACCACGGTCAGCAGATCGCCCGCACCGCGACCGGTGTCGACGCGCGCGACCGTGTACCCGTTCTCCTCGTTGGCGTACGTGATGCGCTCCAGCACACCTTCGAGGACGGCCATGTTGGGCATGGTGGACATACCCGTGACGGTACCGGGTGGGTACGACAGCCCGTGCGGGAGCGGTCAGGCCGCCACCGCGGTCAGCGAGCGATGGTGCTTCGGGCTCTCGATCTCGTCGATCAGCGCCACCGCCAGGTCCGCGTAGGAGAAGGTGTGCGCACCGTCGGCGGCCGGCAGCACCCGGTGGTCCCCCGTCCGGTACCGGCCGGTCCGCGGGGCCTCGTCGTCCAGGAGGACGGGCGGCGGGGCGACGACGATCCAGTCGATGTCCGTCTCGGCGGCGCGCAGCACGTCGAGTTCCGCGGTGTGCCCCAGCGAGAAGGCCCGCGCCTCTTCGGGGAATCCGGGGGCGTCGTGGACCGCCACCCCAGGGGCGGTCTCCAACGTGGAACCGATCCCCACGAGGACCAGCCGGCCGACCCCGGCGCTGGCCAGGCCGTCCAGCAGCGCGTGCGCCGCGCTCACGTAGAACTCCGTCGACGGCATGTCGAGCCGCCCCGCCGCGTTGATCGCCGCGTCGTGTCCCGCCGCGACCTCCACGACGCTGTCCGCCCGGGTGACATCACCGGCGACCACGCTCACGCCGTCACCGGCCAGATCCCGGTGCCTGTCCGTGTCCCGCACGACCGCGGTGACCCGGTGCCCGCGGGCCACGGCCTCGGCAACCGCGCGCCGTCCGGCGCGCCCGCCGGCTCCGAAGACGACGATCCTGCTGCTCATGGGTTTCCCCTCGCCAAGGCCCGCGGTCCGCCGGCCGGTGAAGCGGACGCTAGCTGCGCACCCCATGGTTTCCGCAACGATAGTTACGTACGCTCGCCCGGGTAAGCCAACCACTTGATCCCGAAATGTTCGCCGGCTGCTCCCATGTCACCTCGCCGTTCCGGATCGGCGGCAAATGGACCCCGAAGATCATCAGGTGTCTGGAGACCGGCCCCCGGCGCTTCGGCGAACTGGAGGTCCCGCTGCGCGGCATCACACCGAAGGTGCTGACGGAGACGCTCCGGTCGATGGAGCGCGACGGCCTCGTCACCCGTACCGACCATGGCGGGATCCCACCACGGGTGGAGTACGAACTGAGCGCTCTGGGCCGCACCTTGCTCGCCCCGATGGCTGCCTGCTGCGCATGGGCGGCGGCGCATCTGCCGGAACTGATGGAGGCGAGGGAGGAGCACGAGGCTCCGATCCCCGCGCCGGACGCGCCTGGCCACTGATCGGCCTGCTCGTCGAGTACGCGCGCCACGGCCAGGGCGGGGACCAATGCCGTGACGAGAGCCGCCGTACGGGCCCGGCCGCCGAAAGCCCTGCCTCTGTGTTTCCCCACCGCCATGAAAGTCACGTCATGGAGGCAGGACTCCCCTACGTGTTCGACCGGCCGCAGTCGTGGGAGGTCGACATGGTGAACGGCGTCGCCGACGCCCACTACCGTGCCTGGCCCGACAGTTGGGCGGACGCGGGAGCCCACGAGCTCACGGTGAGTGAGCGCGAGGGCGGGTTCGCCCAGTGGGAGGGGCTGGGGCTCGATGCGCCGA
Organism: Streptomyces gelaticus; assembly: GCF_014649535.1. Taxonomy (GTDB): domain Bacteria; phylum Actinomycetota; class Actinomycetes; order Streptomycetales; family Streptomycetaceae; genus Streptomyces; species Streptomyces gelaticus. The sequence continues at coordinate 114,459 of NZ_BMTF01000024.1, read as the reverse complement.
AGATCGAGCCGGCGACCGACCTCTCGAACATCGACGAGGTGATGGAGGCTGCCTTCCAGGAGCTCCGTTCGAAGGGACTGGACCTGTAATGACCGATGGATCGACGCTCGCCCTGCTGGAGAGTCTGCGTGCGGCCGACTGGTCCGGCGACTGGGATCACGCCTTCGAGCACGCGCAGTCCCGTCGGCTGCTGATGCACGAGTACCTGCGACGGGCCGCGCTGTGGGCCCGGGCGTGCGGCGCCGAGAGCGAATGGCCCTTCTTCGACGTCACGCAGTACGTCGACAAGGACTTCCGGCTCCCGCCGGAGCTCGCCGCGGAGCTCGACGCGTGCCTCAAGAAGGTCGCGTACGGCGCCCGGAAGACCTGCGGGGCCGCGGTACGGCTCGCGGCGCTCCGCGCGCGGGGCGACATCGCGCTGCCCGACCTGCCCGACCTCTACGAGCCGCTGGTCCTCTTCTACGAGCGGGGCGGGGAGTTCGTCCAGGACGGGGCCGGGTTCCTCGACCTGACCGGTGTGTCCGTCAAGCCCCGCGGCCTGCGGAACCACCTCGCGGACCTGCCCTTCCTCACGTTCGACGAGCGCACGCTGGACGCCCTGGACGCCAAGGGCCGGGCCTCCTACCACGTGGCGGCCGACCGTTCGGGGCCCCTCCTGCGACGGCGTCTGCTCAAGGCCGCGGAACAGCACGACGAGGTCTTCACGCCGGAACTGCGCTGGGAGCCGACGGGCCTGCTCCGGCTCGCCGACGAGAAGAGGACCGACGCCGCCTACGCGCAGATCTGTGACATCGAGGCGGCGGAGCTCGTCCAGGCGGCCGTCCGGGATGCCTCGGGCTCCTGACGTGTCGCGGCCGGGGGCTCCCTCGTGGGAGCGGAGCCCCCGGAAAGACGAAACGGGGCCCGGTCGAATGACCGGACCCCCCTCGCTTTCCCCCATGTCAGGGCTTCCCGATCCCCCCAGATCCCTCCCCGGAAGCACCCGACGCCAGATACGACTCGGCTGGGTGCCGAACGGTTGCACGCCTTGACGATCTCTTTGCCTTACCGGCAAATCGCCCTGTCAGCAGGCGTGTTCGGCGTAGCGCGAGGCCACCTCCGCGAGGACTTCGGCGCCGTCGCGGGCCCAGAGGTCCTCGTTGAAGATCTCCACCTCGACCGGGCCGTCGAAGCCGGCCGTCTCGACCAGGGTGCGGAGGGTGCGGAAGTCGACCGCTCCGTCGCCGAGTTGGCCGCGGCCCACCAGGACGCCCGCCGGGAGCGGGGTGATCCAGTCGGCCAGCTGGAAGGAGTGGATGCGGCCGCCGGCGCCCGCGCGGAGGATCTGGTCGGGGCCCTGGTCGTCCCACCAGATGTGGTAGGTGTCGACGACCACCCCGACCTGGTCGGCGGGGAAGCGCTCCGCGATGTCCAGGGCCTGGGACAGTGTGGAGACGACGCAGCGGTCCGAGGCGAACATCGGGTGCAGCGGTTCGATGGCGAGGCGTACGCCGCGTTCGGCCGCGTACGGGACCAGTTCGCCCAGGGCGTCCGCGACGCGTTCACGGGCGGTGTACAGATCCTTGCTGCCCTCGGGGAGGCCGCCGGAGACCAGGACCAGGGTGTCCGTGGACAGGGCCGCCGCCTCGTCGAGCGCAGCGCGGTTGTCGTCCAGGGCGCGGGCCCGTTCCGCCGGGTCCAGGGCGGTGAAGAAGCCGCCGCGGCAGAGGCTGGTGACGGACAGGCCGGAGTCGGCGAGCAGTCGAGCGGTGCGCTCGATGCCGTACGACTGGACCGGGGCCCGCCACAGGCCGACCTTGTCGATGCCCGCCTTGACGCAGCCCTCGGCCAGTTCGGGCAGCGACCACTGCTTGATGGTCTCCTGGTTGATGGAGAGACGGCCGTCGCTCATCGGGTGCCTCCGTTGACCGCGAGGAGAGTGCGCATACGGGACTCGGCCAGCTCCGGGTCGGGGAACAGGCCCAGCCGGTCCGCGAGTTCGTACGCCTTCGCCAGGTGCGGCAGCGAGCGGGCGGACTGCAGACCGCCGACCATGGTGAAGTGGTCCTGGTGGCCGGCCAGCCAGGCGAGGAACACCACGCCCGTCTTGTAGAAGCGGGTGGGCGCCTGGAAGAGGTGCCGGGACAGCTCGACCGTGGGGTCGAGCAGATCGCGGAAGCCCTGGGTGTCGCCCGTGTCGAGGACCCGTACCGCGTGTGCGGCCAGCGGGCCCAGCGGGTCGAAGATGCCGAGCAGGGCGTGGCTGAAGCCCCGGTCGTCGCCCGCGATCAGCTCGGGGTAGTTGAAGTCGTCGCCGGTGTAGCAGCGGACCCCGCTCGGGAGGCGGCGGCGGACGTCGATCTCGCGCTCGGCGTCCAGGAGCGAGATCTTGATGCCGTCGACCTTGTCCGGGTGTTCCGCGATGACCTTCAGGAACGTGTCGGTGGCGGTGTCGAGGTCCGAGGAGCCCCAGTAGCCGTCCAGCGCGGGGTCGAACATCGGGCCCAGCCAGTGCAGGACGACCGGCTCGGACGCCTGGCGCAGCAGGTGGGCGTACGTCTCCAGGTACTCTTCGGGGCCCTGTGCCGCCGCGCTGAGCGCGCGGGAGGCCATCAGGATGGCCTGGGCGCCGCTCTCCTCGACGAGCGCGAGCTGCTCCTCGTACGCGGACCGCACCTCGGCGAGGGAGGCGGGGCCGGTGAGCTGGTCGGTGCCGACGCCGCAGGCGATGCGGCCGCCGACCGCCTTCGCCTCGGCGGCGGAGCGGCGGATCAGTTCGGCCGCTCCGGCCCAGTCCAGGCCCATGCCGCGCTGGGCGGTGTCCATCGCCTCGGCGACGCCCAGGCCGTGCGACCAGAGGTGACGGCGGAAGGCGAGGGTGGCGTCCCAGTCGACGGCGGCCGGCGAGTCGGGGCTGATGTCGGCGTAGGGGTCGGCGACGACATGGGCGGCGGAGAAGACCGTGCGCGAGGCGAGCGCGCTGCCGCCGGGGGCCAGGTCGAGCGGGGTGGTGCGGGGTTCGTACGGACCCTGCGGGAGGTGGATGGTCACTCAGATCAGCTCCGATGCGCCGTGCGGGGGGTGGCTCGTCACAGTGACAGCTCCGGTACGTCGAGACGGCGGCCCTCGGCGTGGGACTTCAGGCCCAGCTCGGCGAGCTGCACGCCGCGGGCGCCGGCCATCAGGTCCCAGGTGTACGGCTCGTCGAGGACGATGTGGCGCAGGAAGAGCTCCCACTGGGCCTTGAAGCCGTTGTCGAAGACCGCGTTGTCGGGGACTTCCTGCCACTGGTCGCGGAAGGACTCGGTGACCGGGAGGTCGGGGTTCCAGACCGGCTTGGGGGTGGACGAGCGGTGCTGGACGCGGCAGTTGCGCAGGCCCGCGACGGCGGAGCCGTGGGTTCCGTCGACCTGGAACTCGACGAGCTCGTCGCGGTTGACGCGGACCGTCCAGGAGGAGTTGATCTGCGCGACCGCGCCGCTCTCCAGCTGGAAGACGCCGTACGCGGCGTCGTCGGCGGTGGCGGCGTACGGCTTGCCCTGCTCGTCCCAGCGCTGCGGGATGTGCGTCTGGACGTGTGCCTGGACGGTGGTCACCCGGCCGAACAGCTCGTGGAGCACGTACTCCCAGTGCGGGAACATGTCGACGACGATGCCGCCGCCGTCCTCCGCACGGTAGTTCCACGACGGGCGCTGGGCCTCCTGCCAGTCGCCCTCGAAGACCCAGTAGCCGAACTCGCCGCGCACGGAGAGGATCTCGCCGAAGAAGCCGCCGTCGATGAGGCGCTTCAGCTTCAGCAGGCCCGGCAGGAAGATCTTGTCCTGGACGACACCGTGCTTGACGCCGGCCGCACCGGCCAGCCGGGCCAGCTCCAGGGCGCCCTCGACGTCCGTGGCGGTGGGCTTCTCGGTGTAGATGTGCTTGCCCGCGGCGATCGCCTTCTTGATCGCCTCGACGCGGGCCGAGGTGACCTGGGCGTCGAAGTAGATGTCGATCGTGTCGTCGGCGAGGACCGCGTCGAGGTCGGTCGACCACTCGGTCAGGCCGTGCTTCGCGGCGAGCTCCTCCAGCGCGTGGGCGCGGCGGCCGACCAGCACGGGCTCGGGCCACAGCACGTCCCCGTCGCCGAGGTCGAGGCCGCCCTGCTCGCGGATCGCGAGGATCGAGCGCACCAGGTGCTGCCGGTATCCCATGCGACCCGTGACGCCGTTCATGGCGATGCGCACTGTCCTGCGTGTCACGAAACTTCCTCCATACAGCTGTAGCAAGCGCTTTCTATCCGAGATGACGCTAGCCTGCCGACAGCGGCCCGGACAAGAGGGCCCGGCCCAAAACCCTCGGAGGAAAGCGATGACAGTCACCCTGGCGGATGTGGCGGCTCGCGCCCGGGTGTCGCCGGCCACCGTCTCCCGCGTACTGAACGGCAACTACCCGGTGGCCGCGTCCACCCGCGAACGGGTCCTGCGCGCGGTGGACGACCTGGACTACGTACTCAACGGGCCGGCGAGTTCGCTCGCGGCGGCCACGTCCGACCTGGTCGGCATCCTGGTCAACGACATCGCGGACCCGTTCTTCGGGATCATGGCGGGCGCGGCGCAGACCGAGATCGGCGGGCCCGGGGACGGCTCGGGCCGGGCGGGCGGCGAGAAGCTCGCCGTCGTCTGCAACACCGGCGGCTCCCCCGAGCGCGAACTCACCTATCTCACCCTGCTCCAGCGCCAGCGCGCCGCGGCCGTCGTGCTGACCGGCGGCGCCGTGGAGGACCCGGCGCACCAGGCCGCCGTCTCCGCCAAGCTGGCCAAGCTCGCGGACGCGGGCACCCGGGTGGTGCTGTGCGGGCGGCCGCCGCTGCCGGACGGCGAGGCGGTGGTGGCCGCGCTCGCCTTCGACAACCGGGGCGGCGGGCGCCGCCTCACCGAGCACCTGCTCTCGCTCGGCCACCGGCGGATCGGCTATGTCGCGGGCCCCCTGGAGCGGACGACGACCCGCCACCGGCTGGAGGGCCACCGCGAGGCGATGCGGGCGGCGGGGCTCGTCGGCGACGAGGAGCGCCTCACCGTCCACGGCCCCTACGACCGCCGCTCCGGCTACGACGCCACGCTCGAACTCCTGCGCCGCGAACCGGAGGTGACGGCGGTCGTCGCCGCCAACGACACGGTGGCGCTGGGCGCGAGCGCGGCGATCCGGGACCGCGGGCTGCGCATCCCCGAGGACATCTCGGTGGCGGGCTTCGACGATCTGCCGTTCTCGGTGGACGCCGTCCCGGCGCTGACGACCGTACGGCTGCCGCTCTTCGAGGCGGGCGCACGGGCGGGCCGCCTCGCCATGGGCAAGGAGACGCCGCCGCCCGGAGGCATCGCGACGATCGCCGCGGAGCTGATGGTGCGGGGGTCGACGGCACCGCCGCGGGTGTGAGCCGCGCCCCGTGACCCGGCTCCCGCTGCGGCCCCACCACGGCCCTCGGGCGGGCGCGCCGGGGACCGTTCCGGGTCCCGTCCGGGTCACGGGCAGAAAGATGGGGGCGTTGCCCCCATGCCCGCGGAAGGCATCGCCGGAAGTATGGGTCGTGGCGGACCGGTGGTGCCGGCGCCGGACCGAGGAGGTGCGATGGCGGAGATCCATGCGGGCGGCGAACGGCTGGGCGTCTCTTCCGCGTCACGTCCGGCCGTGGCAGCGGGTTCCTCCGCCGATGCGGTCGGCCTGCTGGAAGCCGAGCGGCCGGCGGCGGACGGGGCCCTGTGGGCCGACGGTTCGTGGTGGCGGCCGGCGCTGACCGGTGACACATCGGCCGAACGCGCCCCGGAATGGGCGGTGTTCGTCCAGGACGCGATTTCCGCCGCGCCCGAGCAGGCGCCGACCGGCGACCGGGAGGACCTGCCGGGGCTGCGTGGATTCGAACGTGTCCTCGCCCCGTTCACCGCCTGCGCGGCGCGGCGGGTGCGGGACGGTCTGCCGAGGCGGCTGGGCCGGTACGTCGATCTGGACGCCGTGCACGACGACTTCGAGCGCCACCTGTCCCGGCGGCTCGCGCGGCTCGCCGCCCGGACCCTGGTCCTGGAGCTGCATCTGGCGCGGCGGGAGGGGCGGCTGGCCGGCGCCGGCCCCGAGGACCGGTTCACCGACTTCCTGCGACTGACCGGCTCCCGGGCCGGGCTGACCGCGCTCTGCACCGCGTACCCCGTACTGGCCCGGATCCTGGCACGTGCCGCGCTCGACGCCGCCGCCGCGCTGGCCGAGATGCTGGTCCGGTTCGCCGCGGACCGGCCGGTGCTGCCGGGCGGCCACGGGTCCCGGGGCGAAGAGGCCGGGAACGGCCGGCTGGTGGGGGTCGAGCCCGGCGCCGGGGACGGCCACCGGGGCGGGCGGACCGTGATGCTGCTCCGGTTCGAGGACGGTGCCCGGCTGGTCTACAAGCCGCGGCCGCTCGCCGCGCACCGGCACTTCAACGAACTGGTCGAATGGTTCAACGCGCTGCCCGGCACTCCCGGACTCCGTACGCTCGCCCTGCTGGACCGGGGCCCGTACGGCTGGGTGGAGTTCGTCGCGGAACGGCCCTGCCGCTCGGCCCGTCAGGTCGACGCCTTCTACCGGCGCCAGGGCGCGCTGCTGGCCCTGCTGCACGCGCTGGACGGCACCGACCTGCACCACGAGAACCTGATCGCGGACGGGGAGTACCCGGTACTCGTCGACGTCGAGACGCTGTTCCACCCGCCGCTGCCCACCGCGGCTTCGGACGATCCTGCGGCCCGTGCCCTGCACGACTCGGTGCACCGGGTGGGCCTGCTGCCGCAGCTGCTCGTCGGGGACGAGACGGCGCTCGACATGTCCGGGATCGGCGGTGGGCAGGCGGCCGATTCCCCGGTGCCCGGCGTCGACTGGGCCGACGCGGGCACCGACCGGATGCGGATGGTGCGCCGGACGGCCCGGTTCGGCGGGTCGGCGAACCGGCCCCGGCTGACCGGAACGCCCGCCGACCCGTCCGCCTTCACCCGCGCACTGTGCGCAGGATTCCGGGCCGGATACACCGCGATCAAGGAGGCCCGCGGCGATCTCCTGTGCGTCGGCGGGCTGTTGGACCGGTTCGCGCTCGACGAGGTGCGGGTGGTGGCGCGGCCCACCTGGATCTACGCCTCGCTCCTGGACGAGTCCACGCACCCGGACCTGATGAAGGAGGCCGCCGAACGGCACGAGGTGCTCGCGCTGCTCGGCACCGACACCCTGGGATCCGCCGCGCTGCCCGGCCTCCTGGACGAGGAGATCGCCCAGCTCTGGTCGGGCGACGTGCCCCTGTTCACCGCCCTGCCCGAACGCACCGACCTGCGGAGCGGGACCGGCCGGCTGCTGCCCGGCACGCTCGCCCGGACGGGGCTGTCCCTGGTCCGGGCGAAGCTGGCGGCCATGGACACGGTGGACCGCCAGGACCAGGAACGGATCATCCGCGCCGCGATGGTGACCACCTCGCGCGAACCCGCCCACGAGTCCCGTCCCGGCCCGCGCCGGGTGCGTACGGCCGCGACCGCGCCGGAGCCGGAGCAACTGCTCGCGGCGGCCCGGTCGGTCGGCGACGAGCTGGTGTCCCAGGCCTACTCGGGGCCCACCCGGCTGAACTGGATCGGCCTGGAACTGCTCGACGAGCGCTACTGGCGGCTGGGCCCGATGGCCGCCGACCTGGCGGGCGGTTACACCGGCACGGCGTGCTTCCTCGCCCAGCTCGCCGCGCTCACCGGGGCGGACCGGTACGCCGCGGCTGCCCGGGACGCGCTGGCGCCCCTCGCCGGTCTGCTGGACGTGCTGCACTCCCGCCCGGACGATCTGGGCCCGGTGGGCTCGGGCGCGTTCGCCGGGCTCGGCGGGATCGCGTACGCGCTGACCCAGGTCGCGGACACGCTGGACGATCCGCGCCTCGGTGAACTGGTGCTGCCCGCACTGCGGTTGACCGGTGCGGCGGCCGTCGACGAGAACGAGTACGGGGTGCGCGCGGGCAGGGCCGGCGGGCTGGTCGGTCTGCTCGCCGGGTACCGCACCACCGGACGGGCCGACGTGTGGCGGGCGGCGGAACGCTGCGCGGGGCTGCTGCGCGCGGCACCGCTGCCGGACGCACCGGGATTCGCCGACGGGTCCGCCGGGATCGGCTGGGCACTGCTGCGCTTCGCCGAGGCGGGCGGCGGCGAGCCGTACCGCGCCGCGGGGCTCGCCGCGCTGCGGGCCGCGACCGACGCCGTGGACTGCGACATCTCCTGGTGCCGGGGCCGGACGGGCGTGGCGCTGGCGGTACTGGACAGCCCGGCGGCGCAGGCCGACCCGCTGTTGTCCGCCTGGGCTCGCGAGGCGGCGGCGGACATCGCGGGGGCCGAACCGCCGTCGGACGACAGCCTGTGCCACGGCGAACTCGGTGTCCTCGAACTACTGCGCCGCGGCGGGCCGTCGAGTGCCCGCGCCCGCTGGGTGGAGCGGGCCGGGGCGCTGCTCGCGGCGGCCGACCGGGCGAAGCCGCGCTGCGGGACACCCGGTCAGGTGCCGCATCCGGGGCTGCTGACCGGGCTCGCGGGGATCGGGCACGGGCTGCTGCGGGCCGGATTCCCCGACCGGGTGCCATCGGTGCTCCTGCTCGCCGGCCCCACCGCGCCGGTCACGCCCGGCACCTGACCCCGTACCCCGGCGCCTGCCCCGTACCCCGGCGCCGCTCACACGCCACCACCCGCACCTCGCACCGCTCTCGTACCACCGCACCTCACCCCGTACCCCTCGCACCGCTCTCGTACCACCGCGTCGTACACGTCCCCTCGCACCGCTCACGCAACGACAACCTCCCACGAGAAGAGGCAGACCATGCAGAGCACCGAAGCTTCCGCCTTCCGCGCCGACGAGTTCGCCAACGCCGCCGACGAGCACCCCGTCGGCAGGATCTCCCTGGGTGCGGGCGGCAGACTCGGTCTGCGCAGCAGAATCCTCGGTGCCGTGGACAGCAACCCCGACACCTCGGACCTGCCCTGGACCACCATGACCTGGGTTTGAGTCAATTCCGTTCCGGATCAAGCGATTTGTCGCACTGACCGGCGGGCACCGGCTCGAGTAGCCTGCGTCCATGCGTGCCACTTCGTCGGTGATTGTCGGGCGTGTCGCTGAGACCGGCCTGCTGAGCAACGCCCTGGACACCGCTTCGCGGCGTTCGGGGCGTGCGGTCTTCTTCGTCGGGGACGCGGGCATCGGCAAGTCCCGGCTGGCCGGCGAGTGCGCCTACCGGGCGTACGAGCGCGGTATGCCGGTGCTGCGCGGCAGGGCCACGTCGACCGGGCTCGTGGTGCCGTTCCGCCCGCTGATCGAGGCGCTGTCCTCGCGGTTCCGGGCGGCCGGGACGCCCACCGACCCGGAGCTGGACCCGTACCGTCCGGCGCTGGCCCGGCTGGTGCCGGAGTGGCGCCAGAGCTCCTCCCCCGGCTATCCGGAGACGGTGGTCGAGCTGGCCGAGGCGCTGCTGCGGCTGCTGTCGGTGCTCGGCCAGGAGCACGGCTGCGTGATCCTGCTGGAGGACCTGCACGACTCCGACACCGAGACGATCGCGGTGGTGGAGTACGTCGTCGACAACGTGGCGGACCTGCCGGTGCTGCTGCTGGGGACCTTGCGTCCGGAGCCCGGTGTCGCACTCGACCTGGTGCGCTCGGCGGAACGGCGGCAGGTCGCCACCGTGCGCGAGCTGGCACCGCTCGGTGACGCGGACGTGCGGGAGATGACCGCCTCGTGCCTGGAGGCCGCCCCGGACGAGGTGCCGCAGGCCACCCATGAACGGCTGGTCGGCCGGGCGGGCGGCAATCCGTATCTGGTCGAGGTGCTGCTCGCCGATCTGCTCGACTCCGGCCAGCTGCGCCGGGCCGACGGCCGGTGGGAGGAGCACGCCAACCCGGACGCGTCGGTGCCGACCGGGGTGGTGCGCAGTTGGTCGCGACGGCTGGACCGGTTCGACGAACCGGTGCGCGAGCTGCTCCTGTGCGCGGCCACGCTGGGCAGCCGGTTCTCGGTCACGGTGCTCCAGACCGTCACCGGGTTCGACGACCGTACGCTCTTCAGCCATCTGCGCTCCGCCGTGGAGGCGAACATCATCGCGCCCGACGGGGCGGATCCCGACCGCTACACCTTCCGGCACGCGCTGACGGCCGAGGCCCTGGTGGCCTCGCTGGCACCGGCGGAGCGGGCCGCGACGGCCCGCCGAGCAGCTCGCTCCCTGGCTGCGGCCGAACACGAACTGGGCGACGAACAGCGGCAGTTGATGGCCACGCTGCAATTGGCCGGGGGCGACAGGCATGGCGCCGCCCGCCAGTTCGCCGGGGTCGGCCGCCGGATGCTGGCCGCCGGCGCGTCCGGTTCCGCCGTCATCCTGCTGGAACGGGCCCGCTCGCTCGCCCACGAGAGCGATCTGCGGGGCATCACGGAGTCGCTCGCCGTCTCCCATGCCGAGGCCGGTGAGCTGGACACGGCCCTGGCGCTGACCGCGGAGCTGGCCCCGGTGCCGCCGCGGTCCGACGCCGCCGAGCAGCGCGGCGAGACCCACATCCGGATCGCCTGGGCGGCCGTGATGGCGGAGCGTGTGGACGAGGCGGCCGGGCAGATCCGTACCGCGCGGAGCATGCTCGGTACGGCCGTCCGCCCCGAGCTGGCGGCGGCGCTCGACGTGGTGGAAGGCCATCTGGCCCTGCTGCCCGGTCATGCGGGCCACGGGCAGCAGAAGTGCGCGCAGGACGCCGCGCGCCGGGCCGCCGCCGTCGCGGAGGAGCGGAGCCTGCCCGTGGTCGCCTGCCAGGCCTGGCAGTTGCTGGCGCTGCTCTCCCGGGAGCGCGGCTTCGACGAGGCCGACGCGTGCCTGGAGCGGATGCTCGCGGTCTCCGAGCAGCACGCCCTGCCGGTGTGGCGGGTGGAGGCGCTGGTCCGGCTCGGCGCCAACACCTTCATGCGCACCGGTGACCCGGCCCGGCTGGAGACGGCCCGGACCGCCGCCCAGTCGCTGGGCGCGCTGGTGCCGACGCAGACCGTGGACGGCCTGCTGGCCATGAACGCGGTGATGCGGGGCGAGTGGGACGGGGCGCACGAGATCATCGAGCGGTCGGTGGCCGCCAGCGCGCGGGTGCGCAATCTGGGCGCGCACCGCTATCTGCTGCTGGCCTCGGCGGCGCTCGCCGCACACCGGGGCCGAAGACGGGACCTGGACCGGGCCATGGTCCGGTTCCGCCGGGCGGGCGGCGAGGAGTCCTTGCTCGTCCCGCTGCAACTGGGGCTCTGCCGCGCCTTCGCGGCGCTGCTGGAGGAGGACCGCGAGGGGGCGCTGGCCGACCTGGACGCCTCGCTGGCCTGGGAGCGCGAGCACCCCAGTTTCTTCTATCTGAGCGGGCGTTACGGCCTGCGTCCGCTGCTGCGGACACTCGACGGCCGAGGCGGACGGGCGGAGCTCGACTCGGTCCTGGAGAGCCCCGGCGCGGACCTGGCCTGGAACCAGCTGTTCCTGCGGCTGGCCGAGGGCGTTCTGCACGGCCGTGCGGGCGATGCGGAGCGGGCCGTCCGGTCGGTCCGGGCGGCCTTCGCCGACGCCGCCGCCTTTCCGCTCGCCCGCCATCTGGGACTGCGGCTGGTCGCCGGCGCGGCGCTCGCCGAGGGGTGGGGCGAGCCGGTGAGCTGGCTGCGGGCGTCGGAGGAGTACTTCTACGGGGCGGGCATCCAGCCGGTCGCCGCCGCGTGCCGGGCGGCGCTGCGGCAGGCGGGGGCCAGCGTCGGACAGCACCGGGGCGGCTGGGACCGCATCCCGGCCCCGCTGCGGACGAGCGGGGTGACGCCGCGCGAGTACGAGGTCTTCGTGCTGCTGGCTGAGCGGCCGGGCAACCAGCAGATCGCCCGGCGGCTGTCCATATCGCCGCGCACGGTGGAGAAGCACATGGCGAGTCTGCTGAACAAGACGGGACGCGCGGACCGCGCGGCACTCTGCGAGTTCTCCGCCGAGTGCGCGGCCGAACGGGACTGACAACGGGGCCGGGGGCTGCGGTTGGGGTCCGGGGCGGCGTTTCGGGGCCGTCGCGCGGCGTCCCCCGCCGGTCCTGCGGCGTCCCCCTCGGGTACGGATGACGGGTGCGCGGGCCCAACATAGGGGTGCGGGGCGGATTTGGTCGGGTGCCGGTACGGAACATGCGGGTCCGACACCGATGCGGGGGCCGCCGCCGTCGACGGACCATCGGGGTGCGACCGGCAGCCCGCCACCCCCGTCCCCCGGTTCTTCGGAGGCCCGTCCATGACCCGACTCCCCACCCGCGCGCCGTCATCCGGTGCGCTGAGCCTCTCGGTCCTCGGCCCGCTCTCCGGGCAGCTGGACGGGCGGCCGCTGCTCCTCGGGCCGCGCAAGCAGCGGCTGGTCCTGGCCATGCTGCTCAGCCGGCCGGGTACGCCGGTACCGGTGGATGTGCTCACCGACGCGGTGTGGCCGGATGCGCCGCCCCGCACGGCGCGCAAGAACCTCCAGGTGTACATCAGTTCCGCCCGGACGCTGCTCGGCGCACGGTGTCCCGACGGGCCGGACGGCGATGGCGGGGAGCGGCTGGTGCACTCCTGCGGCGGCTATCTGCTGCGGGTCGGCGAGGACGAGCTGGACTCCCTGCGCTTCCGGTCACTGGCCGCGGCCGGCCGCCGGGCCGCCGACGACGGCGATCCGCGCGCCGCCGCCGGTCTGCTGCGCCGGGCGCTGGACCTGTGGCAGGGCCCGCCGCTGCACGATCTGCGCGACTCGCCGGAGGTGGCCGCGGAGGCGGAGCGGCTGGAGGCCCGGTGTCTGACCGTGCACGAGGACTGGGCCGAGACGGAGATCGCACTGGGGCGGGCGCCCGCCGTGGTGGACGGGCTGCGGGACCTCGCCGAACGGCATCCGTCGCGCGAACGCATCCGGGCGGCGTGGATGGACGCCCTGCACCGGACCGGCCGCCGGGCCGAGGCGCTCGCCGTGTACGACGACTACCGGCAGTTGCTGGCACGGGAGTTGGGGCTGGAGCCGGGGGCGGCCATCGCCGCCCGGCACCGCGCGATGCTGACCGGCCGGGACACCGCGGACCGGACGGGGAACGCGGCTCCGGCGCGCCGGGCCCCCGCACTGCGGGCGGTGCTGCCCGCCGAGGTACCCGATTTCACCGGCCGGGGCGAGCAACTGCGGGAACTCCTGGACGTCCTGGGCGCGACGAGCGGCCGGGTGGTGGCGGTCACCGGAGCCACCGGGACCGGGAAGACGGCACTCGCGGTGCGGGCGGCCCATCTGCTGGCGGACCGGTTCCCGGACGGCCGGATCCACATCCGGGTCCGCGACGAACAGGGTGCGGTGCGCCCCGCTGCGGCAATCGTCGGTGAGCTGGCCCGGCTGACCGGCGGCCCGCATCCAACGGAACCGATGACGGACCCGGAGCACTGGCGGCACTGGCTGGCCGCGCACCGCGCGCTGGTCGTGCTGGACGACGTACCGGACGAGGCTGCGGTGCGGGCCCTGTTGCCGGGTACCGGGGGCAGTTCGTTCGTCCTGACCGCGCGCGGCCAGCTGGCCGGGCTCGCGCCGGTGCACCGGATCGCGCTGCCGCCGCTGGCCCCGGCGGAGGCGCTGGCGCTGCTGGGCCGGCTGATCGGGCCGGGGCGGGTGGGGCTGGACCGGGCCGCAGCGCTGCGCATAGCCGACGCCTGCGGGCTGCTTCCGCTGGCGGTGCGGGTGAGCGGGATGCGGCTGGCGGTGCTGCGCCATCTGCCGCTGGCCGAGTACGCGGAACGGCTGGCCGATCCGGCCGGGGCACTGGACGAGCTGGTGGCCGGTGACATCTCGGTGCGCGCCCGGCTGGATTCCGGCTGGCAGGACCTGTCGCCCGGGAGCGGGCAGGCGCTGGCCCTGCTGGCCCGCGCGGTCCGGGAGGGCCCGTTCACTTTGCCGGAGGCGATGGCGGCGCTCGGCTGCGGTGAACGGCAGGCGCTGCGGGCGGTGGAGTCGCTGATCGACGCCGGGGCGGTGTCCTCCCCCCGCGGCGAGGTCACCGCGCACTGCGTGCTGTACGAACTGCCGCGCCTGATGGGCGTGTACGCCCGCGAACGCAACGCCGCCCCGGAGCCGGAACCGGACCTGGCGGGGGCCAACCACCCGTAGCGGCCCTGTTCTCAGGTGCTCCGCCTGGTCACCTGCGGCGGCACCTTCGACACCCGCACCCCAGCTACTCGGCGAACGTCATCGTCTCCGCCCATGTGAGCGGGCGGCTGAACCGGACCTCCCGCGGACGTACTTGGGCGGGGGTTGGGGGGAACTGAGTTGGCGGTCAGCCGCCCTGGTAGATCATGGTGCACAGCAGCGTGGCGCCGTCGTCCACCAGCCAGGCCCAGTAGCGCGTCTGGTCGCCTGCCACCCGGCGGCAGTTGTTCGCGTTGGCGCCCGCCGGGGCGCGGTAGACGCCTGTGATGTGCATGATCTGGTTGTACGGGGCGGGCACCGGCTCGCGTCGGCAGGCCACGGACGTCATGGTGCCGAGGGAGATCGAGTCGCCGGACTGCTGGCCGAGCATGCAGTAGGTGGCGTGGTAGATGCGGGTGAGGCAGAGCTTCGTGGTGTTGCCGGTGGTGGCGGACTGGTAGCTCCAGTACGACTTCCCGTAACCGGTGGGGCAGGCCGTGTCGGTGGCGGTCACCCGGACCAGCGCCTGCTCGCCGGCGCAGGACACGGGATCCGGCGGAACATCGACGCTCCAGTCGATGCTGGTGGTGCCCCGGCGGCCCGTGTCGTAGACCGTCAGGCAGTCGCCGGCCGAGATGGCTTTGAACGCCTCTTCGGTGGGATCCGGAATGGGTGTCGACGGCTCGGGGTCGGACTCGTCAGGCTCGGGGCCGGACTCGTCAGTGCTCCCCTCACTGGTGTCAGGGTTATCGGGATTGTGGACGGTCGGAGGCGTGTACGGGGCTGAGCCGGAACCGGATGGGGGCGAGTCGGCCAACAGGTCCTTCAGCTCTGCCGCATTGCTCGCGCCCAGCCAAGTCAGGATCGACAGCAGGGATGCGATTCCCCCGAGCAGTGCCCACAACTTGGCAGTGGAATGATCATCGGATGCGCCTGCCACAATGCCCTCCCCCGCCGAGGCTCAGTCGATATTAACTTTTTGGCGCCGCTGAGGGTCGAACTCGCGTTGTCCCGCCCCTGTTGGCCACCCCCGCACAGATCCAGCACCCCACGGATCGTCGCCCGGGTCTCGCTGAGAGTCAGATCCGCGAGTTACGAAGCGACTGCCACACAGCGCCAGCCAGCGCCCGCGTCGCCCGGGGGACGGACAGCCGTTCGTGTTCGCGGTACAGCGACCAGTTGTACGGGACGAGCGACATCTTGTTGGAGGACAGCGATCCTGCCTGGTGGGCCCTGTACACCGCCAGCGGCTCGGAAAGGCCCCGGGCGGCAGCACCGTCACGCATGATCGACAGCCACAGGGCGTAGTCCTGCCTCTTCCGCATTTCCGGCATCAGCCGCGTGCCGAGGATGTTGCGGTCATACATGGCGGTCAGCGCGCCGATGTAATCCCGGACCAGCATGGTGCGGTAGTCCACATACTCTCTCGCTCGGACCACGCGCCCATTCGGGATGAAGTCGGTGCTTTCACCCTCGTGATCGGCATCCATCTTGTAGTAGGAGGTGAACGTCAAAGGCGCATTACCTGCCGCAGCGAATTCGATTTGCCGCTCAGTCTTCTCCGGAAGCCACATGTCGTCACTGTCGAGGAAGGCGATGTAGTCCCCCCGGGCCCGCTCGATAGCAAGGTTGCGTGCCCGACCGGCACCGCCCTGTTCGGGTGCCGATTCGGGCAGGACGCGCTTGTCCTGCCGGGCGAACTCCATGAGCAGATCCATGGAGCCATCAGAGGACTTGTCGTCGGTGACCAGCAGCTCCAGGTCGCTATGGGTCTGCGTGAGCACCGACCGGACTGCTGCGCCGAGAGTGGCTGCCGAGTTGTACACGGGCATCACGACAGACACCAGGGGCACAGCGCTTCTCCTTGCTCAGCCAGGAACGACGGTCCGTTCAAGCACCGCAATCGTAGTAGGAGCTGCCATGCACATTGTTATCGCTGGTCAGGGCTACGCAGGGCTGTCGCTGGCCGTGCCGTGCACGATGTCAGGCGAGAGAGTGGTCATCCCAGCGTCAGCACGTCCAGCAGGTCGGGCCGTTCGTCCGGGGCGGCGAACACCGTGTGCAGGGCGAGCAGCACGCCCGCCGCACCGGTCGCGAGATCGGCGGAGAACCGGCGCAGCCGGGCACCCGGCACCAGCAAGCGGTCCTGCTCGGCGACCAGATGCCAGGAGAGGTTCCGCACCGAGTCCAGCACCTCGGGTCCGGGGCTGGTGCCGGAGAGCTGGTGGGCGGTGGCCACCAGTCCGCTGCGGCCCCTGAAGAGCCCCGGTTCGCGGATGAACTCCAGGACGCAACCCTGCCCGACGCCAGGCAGCAGCGCGGCGAGCACCGGGTCCTCCCGGTGGGCCAGATAGCGCTGCGCGACCAGGGCCACGCCGCCGCTGCCCTGGTCCAGGTAGAGCAGATGGCGCTTGCCGTCCTTCACCTGCACGCTGCCGCCCGGCATGGTCACGCAGTGCCCCGCCTCCCGGGCGAGCGCCGCCCCGGCGGCGTCCAGCAGCCAGTCCTCGCCGGTGCGCCCGTACAGTTCGAGCTGGAGGAACGCGGCTCCGCACAGACCGGTCAGCAGTCCGGCGGAGTGCGGGGCGGTCAGGCCGTCGACGTCCTCGCCGCGGACCAGGGAGTCGAGTTCCCAGGCGGTCCGCAGGGCCCGGTCGAGCAGTTCCCGGTCGGTGGGACCGTCGCCGTCGTAGGCGAGGCGCAGGGCCGCCAGCGCTGTTCCCGCCCGGCCGGTGAGCAGGTCGGCGGAGGCGGACGCGGGGGCCCGCAGCGCCCGGTCGAGTAGTTCGCGCCCCTCCTCGCGGCGGCCGAGCCGGGCCAGTACCAGCGCGATGCCGGGCAGCCCGTCGAACAGCCCGCCGGGGGTGTCCGGGGCACGGCGCAGCGCCGTGCGCGCCAGCCAGTCGATGTGCTCGTCGGGGACCGGGGCGCCGACGCGGTCCAGGGCGTACAGCACCCCGGCGGCACCGTGCGCGGCGCACACTCCTCCGGTGGCGAATCCCGTCAGGTCGCCGGGGTAGAGCCGGTCGGTGCGGTCCGGGGCGGCCCCGGCGCGGATGCCGGCGACGAGCCGTTCGCGGATGCCCGGCCAGTCGGGGGCCGGGCCGCGCAGCAGCGCGTCCACCGTCGCCTCGCCGCTGCCGGCCGGGAGGCCGTGGGCGAGGACGGCCGGCCGCGGCGGCCCCGCGTCGGGGCCCAGCCGGTAGCGGTCGCGGGCCCAGCGTTCCAGGGTGAGGGCCTTGCCGCGGTCGTGGTCGGCCACCTCCATCAGCGGCATCAGGATGTGCAGCCAGATCGCCCAGAGCGCGTAGGCGTCCGCCTCGGCCCCGCTCCGGTCGGGGCCCAGCGGTGCCTGGAGTCCGGGGGCACCCGCCAGTGGTGTGTCCTGGTCGTCGAGGTCGGTGGCGTACTCGAAATCGATCAGGGCCACCCGGCCGTCGGGGCGGATGATGACGTTGGCGGGGTGCACGTCGGCGAACCGCAATCCGCGGGCGTGGATGCGGTCCAGGGCCTGTGCGAGCCCGTCCGTGACGGACCGTGCCCAGTCGCAGTAGGCGTCGAGTTCGGCGGGGGTGCGTTCGCCGCGCACCAGCGGGAAGCGCTCCACGATCTCGTCGAACAGGGTGGTGCCCTCGATGTACTCCTCGATCAGGAAGTGGTGTTCCCAGACCGTGCGGACGTCGTACACCTCCGGCACGCAGTCGAGTCCGGCGAGCCGGGTCAGGGCCCGGTGCTCACGGTGCAGCCGGGTGACGGCGTCGTCCCCGGCGGGGTCGAGTCCGCAGTGCGGCCGGGCCTCGCGCAGCACCACCTGCTGCTTGGTGGTGCGGTGCTCGGCCAGGTAGATGCCGCCCGCGTTGGAGAACTGGAGCGCCTTGGTGACCACGTACGGGAAGCCGTCGTCGCGGGCGGCGGCACGGGCGGCGAGATGGGGGCGCAGCGGCTCGGGGACGGTGAGCCACTCCGGTATCCGGAAGACCACGCCCCGGGTGTCGGGGACCAGTGCGCCGGACGGGTGGCGCATCGCGCGGACCCGTTCCCCGTCGGCGTCCCGGCACCAGAGTTCGACGAACGCGCCGTAGCGGACGTGCACGGGAGCGTTCCCGATCCGCAGGTCGCTGAGGATGTACGGTCCGCTGCGCCCGTCCAGCGCCTCGCCCAGGGCGTCGAGCAGCTTCAGCAGGGCGGGTTCGTCCTCCGGGTAGAGGGTGATGAACTTCCCCGCGCCGGACCGGTTCATGTACTTCGCCGACATCAGCCGCAGGGCGCGGGTGCTGCGCAGGAATTTGAACGCCACCCCCTGTTCCAGGCAGATGCGGGCGGTATCGGCGAGGGTGAGTTCGGCCTCCTCCGGGACGGTGGAGACATGGATCTTCCAGCCCTGCTCGGGCAGTTGGGCGGAGGCGGGGTGCAGCGCGGTCCACAGGCCGCCGGTGCCGCGCCGCCAGCCGACGGGCGGTTCGGCGCGGTCGAGCGGGTAGCGGGTGTCCTCGTCGGGCAGCCGGGCCGGGGTCTCGTAGTAGCGGCGGTCGGCGAGGCAGTACAACTGGGTCTCCTGGATGCCGGGCACGGCATACCTCCTGTGGTTCGTGGTCAGGGGCGGGGGCTGCCGGCCCCGGTGCGGTCCGCGGGGGTCTCGGCCGTGGCCGGTGCGCCCGGCGCGAGCGGTGCGCCCGGTACGGGCCGTGCGTCCGGTACGGGCCGTGCGTCCGCCGCGTCCGACGGTTCCGGGTCGGACGGGGCGTTCGATGCGGACGGTTCGGGCGGTGCCGAGCCCGACCGGGCGGACGGGGCGAACGTGACGACGGCGGCGGACACCGCGAGGACCCCGGCGATCGCCCCGAACGTCGTCCGGCTGCCGAAGGCGGTGAGGAGCGCGCCCCCGGCCAGCGGCCCGAACGGCTGGACCAGCGAGGAGAGGAATCCGGCGGCGCTCTGCACCCTGCCCACCCGGTCGCCGGGGGTGACGGCCAGCAGGGTGGAGAGGAAGCCGATGCTGGCCACGGTGGACAGGCACATGCAGGCGGCGCAGAGCAGCCCGGCGAACAACGGGACCCGGATCCACGCCATGGCGAGCGCGCTCGCCACGCAGAACCAGCAGGTGGCGGCGATCAGCGCCCAGGTGTGGCGCTCGGGGCGCAGCCGGGGCGCGAGGAGCGCGCCGGTGAGGGCGCCGACCGAGATGAAGGTGACGACGGTGCCGCCGCCGAGCCCGGACCTCCCGCCGCCCGAGAAGACGGTGAGCGCGGTGAACGTCAGGGCCCCGAAGGCGAAGTTCATGCCGAGTCCGAAGACCAGGAGCACGGTCCGCAGATAGGGCAGCCGCCACAGGAACGAGAGCCCGGCGGTCAACTCGGCCTTGCTGAAGGCGGATCCGGCCCTGGCCTCGGATCTGGACCGGGTACGTACCAGGGCCACGCAGACCGTGGACAGCAGGAGCCCGATGGCCTCGGCGAGGAACGGCAGGACCGGGTGCAGACCGAACAGGGCGCCCCCGACCATCGGCCCCACCAGCCGTGCTGTGGCGGTACGGGCCTGGAGGCGGGCGGTCGCGGTGCCCATGTCCTCGGGGGGCACGACGCTCCGCATCAGCCCGAACGCGGCGGGCCCGTAGAGGCTGCCGATGATCGCGCCCGCGCCCGCGACCAGCAGCACCAGGGGCAGGGGGACGTGTCCGGTCCACACCGCCACGACGAGGGCGCCGACGACGCAGAAGCTGCCCAGGTCGCACAGGCGCATCAGCCTGCGGCGCTCCACCCGGTCGGCCATCACCCCGCCGGGGAGCATGGTGATCAGGACCGCGGTGACGGACACCGTGCTGATCGCACCGGCCTGCACGGCCGATCCGGTCTCGCGGAGCACGAGGAGCGGCAGGGCCAGTGCGGTCATCTGGGTGCCGAGAACGGCGAACAGGCCGCTCATCCACAGCAGTCGGAAGTCCCGGTTGTTTCGTAGCGAGGCGGCCATCGTCGGCTCCCGGTCGGTGGTTCGGGGACAGGGCTCGGCCGGTGGCCCGGCGAAGGCGACGGCCTGGCAGGGGGTCGGGGCCCGGTGAGCCCGGGGCCCGGTCCGGAAAATCGAGGCGGGGCGGTCTCCGTGGTCGACGGAGCCGCCCCGATTCGGCCGGCCGGGCGCCACGGAGGAAGGTCGCTTCCCCGGGGTGGCGCCGCGGCCCGGTCATCAGCCCTTACTGCTCCGACAGGATGAGGCTCACGGTGCTGACGCAGCTGCCGTCGATCTCGCGCTCGCTGTTGACGGCCGTCTCCTGGAGGTCCAGCACGGAGTGCGCCTCGACCTCGGGGGTCTCGTTGTCGTCGCCGGCGGGCTTGGTGTTCTCGGCCATGGTGGTCTCCGTCCACTCGTATGACTCTGCGGTGTCCGGTCGTTCCGGGGCGTGCCCCGGTTCTTCCGGTTGCGGCCGGCGGGTGCCTGCCGCTGACCAGAAAGTTAGGAGCGCCGGCCTGGCAAACGGCTCGACGCCGGTATGGCGGCGGTATCCCGGCAGTTCACCGGCGGTGGACGGGAGAGGGCGAGCGGCCACCGGGGCCGGCGGCGGGCCGCCGGACACCCTCCGGCCTGCGCCCATACCGGCCCCGAACCGGTTTCGGACCGGTGCCGAACCGTCCGCCGGGACGCTGTACCCGCACCCGCGCACGGCGGCCGCGCGCCGCGCCCCTACGCCCGAAGGAGACGGCCGGATGGAGCTCGCCGAACTCGTCGGACTGCGGCCGGTCCCGGCCGGTGGAGTGCTGGTCACCCTCACCCGCCGCTGTCCGCTGCGCTGCACCCACTGCTCCACCGGTTCCGGGCCACGGGTGCGGGAGGAACCGGAGGCGGACGAGCTGGAGCGGTTCGTCTCCTCGTTCACCGCCGCCGACCGGCCCGAGGTGATGATGCTGACCGGGGGCGAACCGCTGCTCCGGCCGGGCCTGGTGGCCTCGCTCGCCCGCTCAGCGCGGGCCGCCGGTACCCGGACCGCGCTGCTCAGCGGCATGTTCTTCGCCCGGTCCGGCAAAGTCCCGGACCCGGTGCTACGGGCGGTGCGCACGCTCGACCACTTCTCCGCCAGCCTCGACCTGCCGCACGAGCGGGAGGTGCCCCGGGCCGCGGTGTTCCGCGCGGTGCGCGAGATCCGGGCACTGGGCGTGGCGGTCAGCTTCCATCTCACCGGGACCGGTGCGGACGACGGCTATCTCGCGGACGTCACCGCGGACATCGACCGGACCTTCGGCGGCACGGTGCCGTCCCTGGTCAACGAGGTGCGGCCGTTCGGCCGGGCGGCGTCCTGGGCCCGCCCGGCCCGGACCGTGCCGGACGGCGGGGACGCGCTGCCGTGCGCGATGGCCGCCTGGCCGGTGGTCGCCTTCGACGGCACGGTCCTGGCCTGCTGCAACCAGGACACCGTGGACCGCCGCCCCGTACCGCCCCATCTGCGGCTCGGCCATGTCGCACAGGACGACTGGTCCGCCGTACGGGCGCGAACGCTCGGCTCGCCGCTGCTGCGTCTCGTCCGCACGGTCGGCCCGGCCCACCTGCGGCAGCGCTGGTCGCCCGGCACACCGGCCGGTTCCTACTGCGGGGACTGCCGGGAGCTGGGCACGCTGCCCGAGGTGGTCGCGGCGGCCGATGCGCTGGCCTCGGGCGCCGCCGGTGCGCTGCTCGATCTGACGGCGGCCCGCCGACAGCACGACCAGGGCCCGGTGGCGCTGGTACGCCGCCACGGCTGCGCCGCGTACGCCGGTCTGGTGGCGGCACCGGGCGGCGGGCAAAGCCCGCGTCCGGCGGCGGAAGGCACCGGGTCATGACCCCCGCCGCAGGGCCACCGGGACGTATCGGGGAAGCAACCGGGGCGCCGCGCCCGGCACCCGCCGCCGGACAGCCCGCCGGGGCCGTCCGGGAGGCCGCCGCACGCGTACCGAGGGCGCGCGGCGGCGGGCTGCCGGCCTCCGAGCGGCTGCGGGTCAAACTCGCCTTCGCCGAACCGGCCCTGCGCGCCTCGTCGGCCGCGCTGTGGCGGCCCGAGGGGCTGCTGCCCCGCTACCGGGCGTACCTGTGCGCGATGCACACGGTCATCCGGGCCTCCGTACCGCTGATGGAACGGGCCGCCGAGCGGGCCGGGCTGCTGGCCCGTCGCGGCGATCCGCTGGGGGCGCCGCTGGCCGCCTACCTGGACGAGCACATCCGGGAGGAGGCGGAGCACGACACCTGGCTGCTGGAGGACCTGACGGCGGCGGGCAGCGGGCCCCGGGCCGCTCTGGACCCGGTCCCCTCCCCGCTCGTCGCCTCCCTGGCGGGGGCCCAGTACTACTGGATCGAGCATCACCACCCGGTGGCGCTGCTCGGCTACATCGCGGTCCTGGAGGGGCACGCCCCGGCCGCCGGGCTCGCCCCCCGGCTGGCCCGCTCGACCGGACTGCCCGCCCCGGCCTTCCGCACGGTGCACGAGCACGCGCGGCTCGACGACGGCCACGCCGGCGAACTGTACGCGCTGCTCGACCGGTTGCCGCTGTCGCGGTCCCAGGAGACGGCCGTCGCCGTCAGCGCCCTGCACACCACGGACGCGCTCACCCAGTTGTTCGTCCGGCTCGGGCGCACCGGACCGGCGCCGCCGGTACGGGGAGCCGGGCGGTCCGTCCCGAAGGAAGGCCAGACATGACCGAACCACCGGACCGGCTCGCCGTGTTGTACGGCGCCGGCTTCGCCGTCGATCTGCTCACCGACGAACAGCGCCAGGTGCTGGGCGACCTCGCACCGGAGGAACTGGCCGTGCTGCTCGACATCAAGACCCGGCTCGACGCCGTGGGGCCCGAGGTACAGGCGCACGGCGAGATCGCGGGCGGCGCCCTCTTCTGAGGCCGGCCGGCCCGGGCCGTCCAGGTCCTGCCCGTCAGGACCCGTCACCGCGTGGCGGGCCGGTTCCGGTGACCCGGCCCGCCGCTCCGGCCGGACCAAGCAGAGAGGAAGCCCTGATGAACTGCACCTCGTGCCGGCACGAACTGCCCGCCGCCGCACGGTTCTGCCCGTCCTGCGGCACCCCGTGCCCGTCCCCCGCCGCCGCGGCGCCGGAGGACGAACGCAAGCTGGTCACCGCGGTCTTCTGCGATCTGGTGGGCTCCACCGCGCTGTCCGGACTGCTGGACCCGGAGACCCTGCGCACCGTGACACTGCGCTACTTCGCGGTGATGAGCGAGCAGATCGAGGCGCACGGCGGCACCCCGGAGAAGTTCATCGGTGATGCCGTGATGGCGGTGTTCGGGGTGCCGGTGATGCGTGAGGACGACGCACGGCGGGCGCTCGCCGCGGCGCTCGGCATGCGCGAGGCGCTGGCGGAGCTGAACACCGACCTCGAAGCCACCCTGGGCATCCGGCTCGACATCCGGATCGGCGTCAACACCGGCCAGGTGGTGGCGAGTTCCGATGCCAGCACCCGGCAGGCGCTGATCTCGGGCGAGACGGTGAACGTGGCGGCCCGACTGGAGCAGAACGCGGCGGCCGGCGAGATCCTGATCGGCCCGCAGACCCTGGAGGCCGCCGGTCCGACCGTGGTCGTGCAGGAGACGGGCCCGCTGCGGCTCAAGGGCAAGACCGACAGCGTGCACGCGTACCGGCTGATCGCGCTCGGCGCCGACGACCCGGAGCTGCTGCGCCGCTTCGACGTGCCGTTCATCGGCCGCGCCGCGGAACTGGCGGCGCTGGACGAGGCGCTGGACCGCACCGTGCGCGGGGCGGGCCCGGGGCTGGTCCGCCTCGTCGGTGACGCGGGGATCGGCAAGACCCGGCTGGCGCGCGAGTGGCTGACCGGACTCGGCGGGCCCGCCCGGCCGGTCGTCGGCACCGGGCGCTGCCGCAGCTACGGCGACCACGGCACCCTGGCGCCGCTGGCCGACGCGGTGCGGGAGGTGCTCGGCTCGCCGGTCGCCCGGG
This sequence comes from Streptomyces gelaticus, assembly GCF_014649535.1. Taxonomy (GTDB): domain Bacteria; phylum Actinomycetota; class Actinomycetes; order Streptomycetales; family Streptomycetaceae; genus Streptomyces; species Streptomyces gelaticus. Next base: position 90,395 of record NZ_BMTF01000024.1, on the reverse strand, counting down.
AGGCACTGGACGGGGCGTCCGGACGGTCCGCGGCATCGGTGGCGGACGCGCGGGCGCTGCTGCGCGGCGGTCTGCTGCACGACGGCACGCCCAACGCCCCGTTCGAGGACATGTGCGCCGCGCTGATCACCGTGCTGTCCCGGACCGCGGGGCGACGGCCGGTGCTGCTGGTCCTCGACGACTGGCACTGGGCCGAGCCGCTGCTGGTGCGGGCGGTGAACCGGCTGGCCGGGCCGCTCGGCCGGGCGGGCGGACTCATCGTGTGCCCGGGCCGCCCGGACGGCCCCCCGCCCGCCGCCGAGCCGGCCGCGGGCGGGACGCAGATCGTGCCGCTCACCGGACTGCCGCGCGACGAGGCCGCCCTGCTGGCCCGCGAACTGACCGGACCCGACGCGGGCATGGCCCGGGACGACGCCGCCCCGGCCGCCCCCGACGCGTACGACCGTGATCTGTACGACCGGGCCGAGGGCAATCCGCTCTACCTGGAACAGCTCCTCGTCCCCGCGGGCCCGGCGCCGGAGGGTGCGCGGAACGTGCGGGGCGCGGCGCTGCCGCCGACCCTCCAGGCGCTGCTCGGCGCCCGGATCGGCGCTCTGGAGCGTTCCGAACGCACCACCCTGGACCTGGCCGCCGTCGTCGGCCGGGACTTCACCGCGCCGGAACTCGTCCGGCTGACCCGGGCGGCACGCGAGACGGAGGGTGCGGCCCGGACCGCCCCGGCCGCCCACGCCGACGGGTCCGCACCGGACGACGACCGCGGCCTGGTCGCCCGTGCGCTGGCCCGGCTGCGCGGACGCCGGCTGGTCGAGACCGCGCCCGGCGGCGAACCGGGCGCGGGACGGCACCGGTTCAGCAGCGGTCTGGTCCAGGAGGTGGCGTACGCCTCCCTGTCGAAGCGGGCCAAGGCCGAGCGGCATGCCTGGGCGTCCGAGCTGCCCAGTGTGACGGCGGCGGGCGAGGCGGCGGTCGGCGGACACCTGGAGCGGGCGTACCGGTACCGCACCGAGCTCGGTCTGGCCGACGACCGGGCCGCCGCCCTGCGGGTCCGGGCCGCCGCCGCACTCGCCTCGGCCGGTGCGCAGGCCCTGGCCCGTTCCGATCTGCACTGGGCCCAGGGCCTGTTGGAGCGTGCCGTGGAGCTGCACCCGGCCGCCGACCCGGCCGCGGCACCGGCCTTGCGACGGCTCGGCGAGGTGCGTCTCGCGCTCGGCCGTTCCGAGGACGGGGAACGGCTGCTGCGGCGGGTGCTGGCCATCGGGACCGCGCCGGTGGAGGCCGCGCACGCCCGGCTCGCGCTGGCGGTGCTGGACCCGGCCTCGGTCAGCGTGTCGGCCACGGCCCGTTCGGTGCTGCCGCTGTTCGAGTCCGCCGGGGACTGGGTCGGGCAGGCACGGGCCCGGCTGCGGCTCGCGCAGCGGTTGCAGCTGGCCGGCCGGCACGAGGAGGCCGACCGCGATCTGACCCTGGCCCTGGACCACGCGGTGCGGGCCGAGGCCGAGCCGGAGCGGGCGGCCGCGCTCGGGGCCATCGGGATCTCGCTGTGGCGCGGCCCGGAGCCGGTACCGGTCGCGGTGACCCGCTGCCGTGACCTGCTCGCCGCGCACGGCGCCGGCCGCCCCGCCGTACGGACCACGCTGAACTGTCCGCTGGCCGTGCTCTACGCGCTGCACGGCCGGGCGGACCGGGCCGGGGAGTGCCTGGCCGAGGCGGAACGGCTGGCCGACGAGCTGGGGTACGCGGAGGCGGAGGTCTTTCTGCCGGTGTTCCGGGCGACGGTCGAGGCGCTGCTCGGGCGCACCGGACCGGCCCTGGACCAGCTCGTCCGGGCGGACCGGGCGGCCGAGCGCGGCGGGGCCCGGTCCATGCGCCCGGCCATCGCGCTGGAGGCGGCGCGGCTGCTGCTCGACGACGACCGGCCGGACGGTGCCGGTCCGTGGCTCGAAGGGATCGGGGAACCGCGGTCGCTGCCGCACGCGGACCGGGTGGACCTGGCGGGGCTGCGGGCCCGGCTGGCGGCGGCGGCCGGGGACGCGGAGGGGGCCCTGCGCCACGCGGACCGCGCCGTGCGGGACTCCCTGCTGACCGACTCCCCGCTGGTACGGGCCACCGCGTCGCTGGACCGGGCGCGGACGCTGGCGCTGCTGGGCGACGCGGCGGGCGCGGCAGCGGCGGCGCGGGAGGCCCGGGAGGGGTTCGCGGAGAAGGGACATCTGCCGGGCGAGCGGTGGGCCGCAGGGCTCGCCGCGGGAGCGGCGGCGGCCACGACGGAGAAGAGCTGAGGGATGACGACCACGGACACGGCACCGGGGCCGGGACTGACCTGGAGTCTGCGGGGACGCGGACCCGACGACGTGGCGGTCCTCGCGGACCCGGGCCCCGGGCACGGCGCCGGGGCCCCACCGGGCACCGGGCGGGGCGTGCGGGTCTGCGTGGTGGACTCGGGCGTCGAGCGCGACCATCCGGGCGTCGGCCCGGTCGAGGGGTCATGGGTGGTGGTCAAGGACCCTGAGACGGGCTCGACCGAGGTACGGCCGACCGACACCGGGGACTCCTGCGGACACGGCACCGCGTGCGCCGGGATCATCCGGCGGACCGCCCCGGAGTGCGAACTGCACAGCGTGCGGGTGCTGGGCGAGCGGTTCTCCGGCACCGGGGACGTGCTGCTGGCCGGGCTGCGCTGGGCGGTGGAGCAGGGTTTCGACGTGGTGAACCTGTCACTGTCCACCACCCGTGCCCGGTTCGCCGAGGAACTGCACGCGCTGGCCGACCACGCCTACTTCAACCGCACGGTCGTCGTCGCCTCGGCGCACAACTCCCCGGTGGAGAGCTATCCGTGGCGGTTCGCCTCGGTGATCTCCGTGGGCAGCCACCAGGAGGCGGACCCGGACCTGCACCTCTACAACCCCGACCCGCCGGTGGAGTTCTTCGCCCCCGGCCAGAACGTGACGGTGCCCTGGCTGGGCGGGACCTCGATACGTACCACCGGGAACAGCTTCGCGACCCCGTACATCAGCGGACTGTGCGCGCGGCTGCTCTCGGTCCATCCGAGGATGACGGCTTTCCAGCTCAAGAACGCCCTCTATCTCTCCGCGGCCAACGTGCGGTTCGGTCCGCGGCATTCCACCCCGGCAGGAGAGGTCTGTGATGACTCCGAGAACTGAATCAGTGTCCGCCGCGGGCACGGTGCCTTCGGCCGATCCGCAGCGGCGCGAACTCCTCCAGTCCATTGTCGACGTGGCCCGCGCGATCTTCGGAGCGGCGGCGAGCTCGGTCTTCCTGCTGGACGAGGAGGCGGACGAGCTGGTCTTCCAGGCGGTCTCCGGCCAGGGCGAGGAGTTCCTGGTGGGCCGCAGGTTCCCGGCCGGCCGCGGGATCGCGGGCTGGGTGGCGACGTCCGGCGAGCCGATGGTGGTGGACGACCTCACCACGGACTCCTCGTTCGACCGTGCGCTCGCCGAGTCCACCGAGTTCGTGCCCCATGCCCTGATGGCGGCCCCGCTGATCAGCGACGGCCGGGTGCTCGGTGTGCTGGAGGTGCTCGACCCTTCGCCCCGTGCCCGCACGGACATCCGGGAACTGGACCTGCTCGCCATGTTCGCCCGGCAGGCCGCCGCGGCGCTGCGGGTGGCGGCGTGCGTCCCGGCCGGGTCCGGTGCGCCGGAGCCGGGCGGGCGGCTGGGGCCCCGGCAGCGGGCGGACGCGCTGAGACTGCTGGATAGTCTGGAGCAGCTGCTCCGGGAGCCCTGCTGAGGCCGGGCCGGCAGGGCGGCCGGACGACGACGGAAGGACCACGCACGTGAAGCTCGCTTTCTCGACCCTCGGAGTCCCGGGGATGCCGGTCGCCGATGTCGTCCGGCTCGCCGCCGGGCACGGCTACCAGGGAGTGGAGCTGCGCGCCCATCCCGAGGAGCCGGTACACCCGGGCCTGACCGCGGCCGAACGGGCCGCCGTCGTCGAGGAGTTCCGCGACGGCGGCGTCGAGATCCTGACCGTCGCCGGGTACGTCCGGGCCGCCGCCGAGGGGGACGACGCGCCCGTGCTGGAGGAGCTGGCCGGACTGGTGGACCTGGCGCACGACCTGGGCGCGCAGAACGTCCGGGTCTTCCCGGGCGGCGGTGGCCAGGACCCCGCCGCGGCCGACGCGACCGCCGCCCGGCGGCTGGCCGCCGCCGCCCCGCACGCCGCCGACAAGGGCGTACGCATCCTGCTGGAGACCCATGACTCGCACCGGGCCGGCGCCGATGTGGCCCGGGTCGTCGGGACGGTCGGGCACGGGCAGATCGGCGCGCTGTGGGACATCATGCACACCTGGCTGGCGGGCGAGGAACCGGCCGCCAGCCATGCGGTGCTGGCCCCGCACCTGGGATACGTACAGGTGAAGGACATCGCGTCGGCCGAGGACACCGGGCCGTTGGCGCTGGGGGCCGGGGTGCTGCCGCTGGGGGCCTGCCTGGACACGCTGGACCCGGACAGCTGGGTCTGCTGGGAGTACGAGAAGCGCTGGCACCCGCAGGCGGCGGAACTGCCCGGACTGCTGGACGCCGGGCGCGAGCATCTGCTGCGGCTGGGTGCGGCCGGGCGGTAGGACACAGCAGGCCGTTCGCTGCGGGTACCGGCCAGAGGCCCCCTCCTCGGCATGCCCACATGCGTGCGCTGCCAGGTCGTACGGAAGCGTGCAACGCTGCACGCCCGCACATGGCGAAGTGGTACAAGTGCGGCTCCGCAGCCACATGACGGATGGGGTCGGCCACCACAACGCCGACCCATCCGGGCACCCTGCCGCGCGGGCTGTGAAGTGCTCATGCGGGCGCTTCCGGCGGGAGCTCTAGCGGAGGTAGGTACGCTGCCATTGCCCGGCCCGTCATCCGGCCACGTCACCGGCCCGCCGCACCGGGCCCGCGCTCTCCCGCAACCGCCAGTACCCCCGCCTCGGCCTCCGGGCCCGCCGCCACCGTCGTCGGCCCGGTCCGGCGCGTCCCCGCCAGCGACGTGAGGGCCACTCCGCCGACCAGCAGCGCCGCCGCGCACCACCGCAGCGGGCTCACCGACTCGCCCAGCAGCAGAGCGGCCGACGACATCCCGAAGACCGGGACGAGCAGGGTGAACGGGGCCACCGAGGAGGCCGGGTGGTGGCGCAGCAGGAAGCCCCAGGCACCGAAGCCGAAGACGGTGGTGATCCAGGCGACGTAGACGATGATCCCGGCGCCGCTCCAGTCCAGCGCGGCCAGCGCCTCCTTGTCGCGGTCCCAGCCCTCGAAGAGGAGGGAGAGACCGAGCAGCGGAAGCACCGGCACGGTCGAGACCCACACCATGAAGTTGAGCGAGTCGGGCGGGGCGGCCTTGCGGGTCAGTACGTTGGACACGCCCCAGCAGGCCGCCGCCGCGATCACCAGGACGAAGGCGAGCACGGGGCCGCCCGCGCCCTCGTCGACCGCCGCGACCCCGATGCCGGCGAGGGCCACTCCCATCCCCAGTACCCGTACCCTTCCCGGGCGTTCGCCGAGGGCGACGGCGGCGAAGAGGGCCGTGAAGACCGCCTGGATCTGGAGCACGAGGGACGAGAGGCCGGCGGGCATTCCGCGGTCCATGCCGATGAAGAGCAGACCGAACTTCGCCACCCCGAGGGCGAGCCCGACGCCCACGATCCACTTCCAGGCGACCTTGGGCCGGCCGACGAAGAAGACCGCGGGCAGCGCGGCGACCAGGAAGCGCAGGGCGGAGAAGAGCAGCGGTGGGAAGTGCCCGAGGCCGACCTCGATGACGACGAAATTCACACCCCAGACGGCGGCAACCAGGGCGGCCAGGGCGATGTGGAGGGGACGCATGGATCGAGGATCACCCGCGCCGACCATGTAGCACCAGCGCGGATTTCTTCATGGTGGAATTGAGTGCTGCTAATGAATCACGCGACGATCGGCCGACGGATCAGTCGGCGCGTCGTCGACACACCACCGAGGTCCGGGAGGTCCGGTGCTCGATCTGGCCCGGCTGCGCGCCCTGCACGCCGTCTCCGTCCATGGCTCCGTCGCGGGGGCCGCCGCCGCGCTCGGCTACACCCCGTCGGCGGTCTCGCAGCAGATCACCAAGCTGGAGCGGGAGACCCGTACGACGCTGCTCGAACGGCGCGGGCGCGGTGTCGCGCTGACCGAGGAGGCACTCCATCTGGCCGCGACGGCCCAGCAGTTGCTGGCCATCGTGGAGCGCGCCGAGACCTCGCTGGAGGAGCGCAGGGGGCGGCCGACCGGACGGCTGTCGATCGGCGCGTTCGCCTCCGCGGCGCGCGGGCTGCTGCCCGGGGTGCTGGCGGAGCTGGGCCGGGACCACACGGCCCTGGACGTCCGGATGACCGAGGTCGATCCGCATCTCTCGGTCGACCTGGTGGCCAAGGGCGTGATCGATCTGGCGGTCGCGCACGACTGGGACATCGCCCCGCTGCCCGCCCCCGAGGGCGTGGCGCAGGCGGTGATCGGCGACGACCACTGCGATCTGCTGGTGCCCGAGGGGCATCGCCTGGCCGGGCGGGAGGCGGTGCGGCGCGAGGAACTGGCGGGCGAGCGGTGGATCTGCCAGCCGCCGGGGACGGTCTGCCACGACTGGCTCGTGCGGACCTTGCGGGCGGCGGGCCACGAGCCGGACATCCGGCACCGGGCGGAGGAGAACCACACCCAGCTGGCGCTGCTGGCCGCCGGCCTCGGGGTCGCGATGATCCCGCGCCTGGGCCGGGGGCAACTGCCGCCGGGGGTGGTGGCGGTGCCGCTCGATCCCGTACCGGTGCGGCGGCTGTACGCGCTGTGGCGTACGGAGGCGGCCCGCGATCACGGCGGCGGTCTCCGCGCTGCGGGCGCACGGCGCCGCGGTGGGGCTGGGTCAGGACTGGGGCGGGGACGGGGCGGACGCCTGCCACGCCGGAGGCGCTCAAAACGGTCCGAACCCTTGACCGGAAGTTATTTTCTGGATATCCGTGCTCCTTGGAAGTTTCTTTCACCCCCTCGTCCCCGAGTACGGCCGAAGGAGCTCACGTGCACCACCGCCCCTCCAGACGCACCCTCCTCACCGCTACCGCCGCGACGGCAGTCGCCACCGTCACGGGCGCGGGCCTCGCGCCCGGCGCGCTCGCCGCCCAGCGATCCGCGAGCAGCGGACAGCACGATTCAGCCGCCACCACCGAACGCCTCAAGCGGATCATCTCCGGGATGACCCTGGAGGAGAAGGTCGGGCAGCTCTTCGTGATGCGGGTGTACGGGCATTCCGCCACCGCCCCCGACCAGGCCGACATCGACGCCAACATGGCCGAGATCGGGGTCCGCACGGCCGCCGAGATGATCGGCAAGTACCACGTCGGCGGAATCATCTACTTCGCCTGGGCGCACAACACCCGCGACCCGCACCAGATCGCCGACCTCTCCAACGGCATCCAGCGCGCCGGTCTCGCCGGTCCCACCCCGCTGCCGCTGCTCGTCTCCACCGACCAGGAGCACGGCATCGTCTGCCGGGTCGGCGAGCCCGCCACCCTGATGCCGGGCGCGATGGCGCTGGGCGCGGGCGGTTCGCGCTCCGACGCCCGCCGGGCCGGACAGATCGCGGGCGCCGAACTGGCCGCGATCGGCATCAACCAGAACTACGCCCCGGACGCCGACGTCAACGTCAACCCGGCCAACCCGGTGATCGGCGTACGTTCCTTCGGCTCCGACCCGCAGTCCGTGGCCGCCATGGTCGCCGCGCAGGTGAAGGGGTATCAGAGCAGCAGGATCGCCTCGACGGCCAAGCACTTCCCGGGCCACGGCGACACCAGCACCGACAGCCACACCGGTCTGCCCGTCATCAACCACACCCGGGAGCAGTGGGCCGAGCTGGACGAGCCGCCGTTCCGGGCCGCGATCGCGGCGGGCATCGACTCGATCATGACCGCGCACATCGTGGTCCCGGCGCTGGACCCCGCCGAGGACCCGGCGACGCTGTCCCACCCGATCCTCACCGGCATCCTGCGCGAGGAGCTCGGCTACGACGGTGTCGTGGTGACCGACTCGCTCGGCATGGAGGGGGTGCGCACGAAGTACGGCGACGACCGCGTGCCGGTCCTCGCCCTCAAGGCCGGCGTCGACCAGCTGCTCAACCCGCCGAGCCTGGACGTCTCCTGGAACGCCGTCCTGGCGGCCGTGAAGAGCGGTGAGATCAGCGAGGCCCGGATTGATGAATCGATCCTGCGCATCCTGCGGCTGAAGACGAAGCTCGGGCTGTTCGACAACCCCTTTGTCAGCCACTCGGGGGTGGACCGCACCGTCGGCACCCGGGCGCACCTCGCCGCCGCCGACCGGATCGCCGAGCGCACCACCACCCTGCTCGCCAACGACGGCGCGGTGCTGCCGCTCTCCCGCCGCTCCCACAAGAACCTGCTGGTGGTCGGCGCCGACCCGGCCTCCCCGTCCGGCACCACCGGACCGCCGACCACCACGCTGGCCACCGCCTTCGGCGAACTGGGGTACGCGGCGACCGCGCTGTCCACCGGCACCGCCCCCGCCAGGGCGAAGATCGACGAGGCGGTGGCGGCCGCGCGAGGCAAGGACGCGGTGGTCGTGGCGACGTACAACGTCTCGGCGACCAGCTCGCAGCGCACCCTGGTGAGCGCCCTGGCGGCCACCGGTGTCCCGGTGATCACGGTCGCGATCCGCAATCCGTACGACATCGCCCAGCTGGCCGGGACCGGGTTCGCGGCGAACCTGGCCACGTACTCCTGGACCGATGTCGAACTGCGGGCCGCCGCCCGGGTGATCGCGGGCCGCGCCGAGCCGCGGGGCACCCTGCCGGTCCCGGTGCAGCGCGCGGACGATCCGGCCCGGGTGCTGCACCCGGTCGGCTACGGGCTGACGTACTAGCCGAAGAAGCACGCGGGGGCTGTGCGCCGCGCGCACAGCCCCCGCCCCGGCACCCGGAACCGCTACAACCGCGGCCCGTGCTCGTTCAGCACGTCCCGCTCGTCGAGCCGCGCGTCGAACTTCGCGAGCGGCTTCGCCTTCGCCGGGTCGTCCCGGACGGCGGCCGGGGCGACGCCCGCCCAGCGCAGGACGGCCGCGGTGGCCTTCGCCCGGTCGGCCTCGGCGAGCCCGGCCACGGCGGCGCCGTGGTTGCCGCCGGGCACGGTCATGACATAGCTGTCACGGGAGCCCGCACCGGGCCGGAAGCGCTCCGCGCCCCACGGGTCGTTCTCCCCGTACACGTACAGCATCCGGTCGGCGTGGCGCCGCACCCACGTGTCGACGTCGCGCATCACCGACGGCTGGAACTTCATCGGGATGGAGCGCGGTACGAAGGTGCGCGGCGGCTGGTATCCGTACCGGCTGAGTCCGCCGAGCCACGGCTGGCGGATGTCGGGCGAACCGAGCTGGGTGCCCGCCTGGTAGTAGTACGGGGTGTACCGCTCCAGGCCCTGGTCGGTGTAGGTGGAGAAGCCGGAGACCGAGTCGACGGAGTCCCAGATCGCCTGGTCGGTGGCCGAGGCGGCGTCGGCCGGGATCGTGTCGCAGTCGGACAGCAGGCTGTACTGCCAGTAGGCCCAGGCGTAGTCCAGGACGACGGCCTCGTACGCCTTGTCCAGCGAGCCGGTGGTGGCGAAGGTGTATCCGCCGTCGGCGGCGTACTCCCGGTACTTCTTCTCCAGCGGCTCGCGGCGGACCAGCGCCTCGCGCTGGACGGCGTTCACCCGGTCGCGGCACTCCTTGGTGCCCACGTGCTCGAAGAACCGGTCGTAGGCCGAATCCTCCTTGTCGACCACGTCGTTGGGCGCGACGTACGCGACCACGCCGTCCATGTCCCCGGGGTAGTAGCGCTCGTAGTACGTGGCCGTCATGCCGCCCTTGGAGACGCCGGTGGTCAGCCAGTTCTCGGGGTAGATCTGCTTCAGCGCGGTGAAGACGCGGTGCTGGTCACTGGCGGCCTGCCGGATGTCGAGCTTGGACCAGTCGGCGGGCGCGGGACGCGAAGGGGTGAAGTAGCGGTATTCCAGGGAGACCTGGTTGCCGTCGGTGATCCGGGTCGGCTCTGCGCGGCCGGGGTTCGTGGAGACGTTGTATCCACTGGTGCTGAAGACCGTCGGGCGGGACGTGTCCTTGTGCAGCAGGGTGATGCGCTGCTGAAAGGTGCCCTTGGACGGGTTCTGGTGATCGACCGGCTGGGTGTAGTTGAGGACGAAGAAGCGGTAGCCCGGGTAGGGCTTCTCCTCGATGAGGCTCATTCCCGGGATGGCCAGGATGCGGTCCTTGATGTCCGTGCTCGTACCGCTCTCACCGGCCGTGCTCCGGTACGCGGACGGTTCCGCGGCGGTGGCCGCCCCGGCCGAGGCGCCGGTCGCACCCACTGTGCCGATGAGCATCGCGAGCGACAGGAACCCTCTGAACGCCTTGCGCATACGCCCTCCCCGGGAGTCACAACAGTCGTCGTGAACCTAGCGGGGCGACACCTGTGCCGCCAGACCCGGTCGGCGCGGCAGAACCACGTGTCCGGGCCCGCGGCTCAGCAGAGGATCCAGCCCGTGGAGCCCGACTTCCCCGAGATCGCGGCCGAGGCCCTGACGCACCGGTTGAGCGCATGGACCGTCACCGGGCCTGCCTGCTTGGTGAATCTGCCGCTGTCGACGACGGGGCTGCCGCCGCGCGCCTGGATCGTCACGGACATCGGCCGGGGCCGGCCCGGCTTCTTGGCGACGGCTGTCGCGCAGGCGTAGGAACGGTTCTTGTAGACGCGCAGCTCGCCGGTCTTGAACGGGACCGTCTTCGCGGGGCGCCCGGCGCAGACCGACGCGGCGTCGGCGCGGCCGACCGCGGGACCGCCGAGCACCAGGCCGAGGGCGGCCACCAGCGGCAGAACGACCGAGCGCACCAGCATCCGGCGGCCGGCACGAGAACCGTTCCCGCTTCCGCCTCTGCCACCACCCCCGCCGGGCCATTCAGCCTTTCCGGACTTTCCCGTCCCTCTGATCACCGACAACCCCATCGCCCGGTCGAACACTTGCACCCTTACTCGGCGCATACGCATACATGCGTACGACGCAGGAGGCCATCCGAAGGTTGCATTCGGCGCGCTCCGCACCCTGCGCAACCGAATCGCCACAGCATGACTCCAACTGGACGGAGCCACACGAAAGGCAGGAACTGCCATGCTTCGAGACCGCAATGCACAGGGCCCGCGCAGCCGACGCCTCACCGGCCGGACGCTGCTCGCCTCCGCTCTCCTCACCTCCGTCGCCGCGGTCCCGGCGGTCGCGGCGGCCCCGCAGGCGCCGCGGACCCCGGTGCCGGTACGCAGCGACATCGCCTCCCCCGCCTACCAGCAGGTCGCCCACTTCTACGGCGCCTACATCGACGCCGTCGCCGCCGAGGACGGCGGCCGGCTCGCCACCGCCCTGAGAACCTTCTATCTGACCCCTCACCTGCGCTCCGAGCTGAAGACCTGGGAGCAGCGCAACCACGCGGACGGGGTGCTCCGCGCCCAGAACACCCCGCTCGCCTTCCGGGTCACCCCGGGAGACAGCGCCGCCGGCCACACCTGGTCGACGGTGCGGCTCACCTGGAGCGGCGGCAAGCACCCCACGTACTCGTACCTGACCGTGCGCTCGGACCTGCGGACCGGGAAGATCTCCGGCATCGGCCGGTGACCCGGCGGGCGGTTTCGCCGCTCACACCCCGGCGGGCTCGTCCTCCCCGATGAAGGTGCGCCACAGCACGGCGTACTGCCCTTCCCTGGCCAGGAGTTCGTCATGCGTGCCGTCCTCGACGACCCGGCCGTGGTCCATCACCACCACCCGGTCGGCGCGGGCCGCCGTGGTCAGCCGGTGGGCGACGACCAGGGTGGTGCGGCGGCCGGTGAGACGGTCGGTCGCCTGGTTGACCAGGGCCTCGCTGGCCAGGTCCAGAGAGGCGGTCGCCTCGTCGAGCAACAGGACGTCCGGGTCGACGAGTTCGGCGCGGGCCAGCGCGATCAGCTGGCGCTGGCCGGCCGAGAGGTTGCGGCCCCTCTCGGCGACCTCGTGCAGATAGCCGCCGTCCAGGGTGGCGATCATGTCGTGGGCGCCGACGGCCCGCGCCGCCGCCTCCACCTCGGCGTCGGTGGCCTCGGGCCGCCCGTAGGCGATCGCGTCGCGGACCGTACCCGCGAAGAGGTACGCCTCCTGCGGGACGACTCCGAGCCGGTGCCGGTACGCGGTGAGGTCGAGGCGGCGCAGATCGGTGCCGTCCGCGGTGACCCGACCGCCGGTCGGATCGTAGAACCGGGCGACGAGCTTGACGAGGGTGGACTTCCCCGCGCCGGTCTCACCGACGAACGCGACCGTCTGCCCGGCCGGTATCCGCAGGTCGACGCCGACGAGCGCCTCCTCGGCGTCGTCGCCGCTCCCGTACGCGAAGGACACGTCCTCGAAGGCGATCTCGCCGCGCAGCGACGGCACGTCCAGCGGTTCGTCCGCGGCGTCGGTGGAGGTCGGCTCGCGCAGCAGCTCCTGGATGCGGCCGAGGGAGACGGTGGCCTGCTGGTAGCCGTCGAAGACCTGGGAGAGCTGCTGCACCGGGGCGAAGAACAGGTCGATGTAGAGGAGGTACGCGACCAGCGCACCGGTGGTGAGCGTGCCGTTGTCGACCCGGCCCGCGCCGACGATCAGGACGGCGGCCGCGGCCACCGAGGACAGCAGCTGCACGAACGGGAAGTAGACCGATATCAGCCACTGGCCGCGGACCCTGGCCTCGCGGTAGTGGTCGCTGCGCTCCGCGAACCGGTCGGCGCCGTCGGCCTCGCGGCGGAAGGCCTGCACGATCCGCAGCCCGGAGACGGACTCCTGGAGGTCGGCGTTGACGACGCCGATGCGTTCGCGGGCCAGCTCGTACGCCTTCACGCTCTTGCGGCGGAAGAAGAACGTACCGATGACCAGGGCCGGCAGTGTCGCGAAGACGACGAGGGCCAGCTGCACGTCGAGGACGAGCAGCGCGACCATGATGCCGAAGAAGGTGACGACGGAGACGAAGGCCGTGACCAGTCCGGTCTGCAGGAACGTCGACAGCGCGTCCACGTCCGTCGTCATCCGGGTCATGATCCGGCCGGTCAGCTCACGCTCGTAGTAGTCCAGGCCGAGCCGCTGGAGCTGCGCGAAGATCTTCAACCGCAGTGCGTACAGCACCCGTTCGCCGGTGCGGCCCGTCATGCGGGTCTCGCCGATCTGGGCGGCCCACTGCACGAGGACGACGACGAGGGCCAGCGCGGAGGCCGCCCAGACGGCGCCGAGCGCCAGCTGCGAGACGCCCTGGTCGATGCCGTGCCGGATCAGCACCGGCAGCAGCAGACCGGCGCCCGCGTCGGCCGCGACCAGTACCAGGCTCACCAGCAGCGGCAGCCCGAAGCCGCTCAGCAGCCTGCGCAGCCCGTAGGAGCCCTCGGCGCGGACGGCCCGCGCCTCGTCGATGCCGGGGGTGTCGGTGGCGGGCGGCAGCGCCGCGACCTGGGCGAGCAGCTCGGGGGTGGCGGGCATGCCGGCCGCCCCGGTGTCGCGCGGCTCCTCCTTGCGGACCCACAGGTGGGGGCTGATGCCGCGCTCGGCGTCGAACTCGGCGTCCAGCTCCTCCTGGAGCGCGCGCTCGTCCTCGGGGGTGGTGTCGGCGGCGGGGGCCGGCCGCTGGTGTCCGGGCGAGGTGCCGCCCAGCTCGTCCGGGTCGGTGAGCAGCCGCCGGTAGAGCGGGGAGCGGCGCTCCAGCTCCTCGTGGGTACCGATGTCGGCGAGCCGGCCGTGCTCCAGGACGGCGATCCGGTCGGCGAGGCCCAGGGTGGAGCGGCGGTGGGCGATCAGCAGGGTGGTGCGCCCGGCCATCACCTGGCGCAGCGCCTCGTGGATCTCGTGCTCGACGCGGGCGTCGACGGCGGAGGTGGCGTCGTCGAGGAGGAGCAGCCGGGGGTCGGTGAGGATGGCGCGGGCGAGCGCGACGCGCTGGCGCTGGCCGCCGGAGAGGGTGAGTCCGTGCTCGCCCACCTTGGTGTCGTAGCCCTCGGGCAGCTCGGCGATGAATCGGTCGGCCTGGGCGGCGCGGGCGGCCTGCTCGATCTGTTCCTGGGTGGCGTCGGGGAGGCCGTAGGCGATGTTGGCGCGGACGGTGTCGGAGAACAGGAAGCTGTCCTCCGGCACGAGGCCGATGGCGGCACGCAGGGACTCGTGGGTCAGCTCGCGGACGTCGTGGCCGCCGACCAGGACGGCGCCGTGCGTCACGTCGTAGAAGCGGGGCAGCAGCAGCGAGACGGTGGACTTCCCGCTGCCGGACGCGCCGACGACGGCGACGGTCTCGCCGGGCTCGATGGTCAGCGAGAACCCGTCGAGGACGGGGCGCTCCTCGTCGTAGCCGAACCGTACGTCCTCGAACTCGACGCTCGCGGGGGCGTCGGCCGGGAGTTCCTTGGTGCCGTCCTTCATGGTCGGCTCGGTGTCGATGAGTTCCAGTACGCGCTCGACACCGGCCCTGGCCTGCTGTCCGACGGTGAGGACCATGGCGAGCATCCGGACCGGGCCGACGAGCTGGGCGAGGTAGGTGGAGAACGCGACGAAGGTGCCGAGGGTGATCTCGCCCCGGGTGGCGAGCCAGCCGCCGAGGGCCAGCATCGCGACCTGGCCGAGCGCGGGGACGGCCTGGAGGGCGGGGGTGTAGCGGGCGTTCAGCCGGATGGTCCGCAGCCGCCCGGCGAACAGCTTCCGCCCGACCTCGCGCAGTTTGCCGGTCTCCTGTTCCTCCTGCCCGAACCCCTTGACGACCCGGACCCCGGAGACGGCCCCGTCGACGACCCCGGCGACGGCGGCGGCCTGCCCCTGGGCGTACCAGGTGGCGGGGAAGAGCCGGGCGCGGGAGTGGCGGGCGATGAACCAGAGGGCGGGGGCGACGGCGATCGCGATCAGGGTGAGCAGCGGCGAGAGCCACGCCATGATCGCCAGCGAGATGAGGAAGAGCAGTACGTTCCCGATCGTCATCGGGAGCATGAACAGGAGTCCCTGGATCAGCTGGAGGTCGCTGGTGGCGCGCCCGACGACCTGGCCGGTGGACAGCTCGTCCTGCCGCTTCCCGTCGAGGCGGGTGATCGTTCCGTACATCTCGGTACGGAGGTCGTGCTGAACGTCGAGGGCGAGCCGGCCGCCGTAGTACCGGCGGATGTACGTGGCCACGTACACCAGGGCCGCGGCGGCTATGAGGAGCCCGGTCCAGACGGCGAGGGACCGGGTGTGGCCGACGACCACGTCGTCGATGATCACCTTGGTGATCAGCGGGACGAGCGCCATCACCGCCATGCCGGCGAGCGACGAACCGAGCGCCAGCAGCACATTGCGCCGGTAGCGCCATGCGTAACCGCACAGCCGCCGAGCCCACCCCGGGGCCTGCGCCACGCTCTCCACGTCCCGTGCGTCCGTCACCGGTGCCTCCCGTCAGACCTGCTCTACCGGAAGGCACCAACGCGATGGGCAGCGGATTTCATCCCGCTGTCACAAAAGGCGGGCCCCTGGTCGTAGAGGCATGCGACCAGGGGCCGAGGTCCGGCTCGCGGCCGGCTTCGTCACCCCTGTGCACCCCGCCCACTCGTCCTGGCGACTTCACCAGCACTTCGAAGCGGGGCGGCCCCGGTGCGGGGCAGGGCCTGTCCGGCCCGGCCCCGCCGACAGGACCTACGACCGCGGCGTCGCGGTGAGCATGCGTACCGCCGGGGCCTCCGGCACCGCGGGCACCGCTTCCTGCGGGGCGGCGGGCGGAGCGACGGTCGTGGTCGTCCTCGCGGCGACGGCCGGGTTGAGGTCCTTGTGCACGGCGCGGGCGACGGCCTGAATGGTGTTGATGCCGTCGTTCATCGTCTTGTTGTCCTGGGTGAGCACGGTGATCCCGTAGTCGTGCCCCTTGCCGGTGAAGGCGCCGATGCTGTGCACCCGCCAGCCGTGGGTGGCGCGCGGCAGCCAGCCGTTCTTGACCTGGACGGTCGCCCCGGACGGGGCTCCGGCGGGCGTGCCCCAGCGCTGCGAGGAGACGACCTTGCGCATCAGGCCCAGCTCGTAGGCGCGCGAGCTGTCGCTCAGCACGGAGTTCTTGGTGGTCAGCAGTGTCAGCAGCCGCAGCTCGTCCTGGGCGGTGATCTGGGTCAGCCCCCAGTAGCCATGGGAGCCGGGCACGGTGTGCGTCATCCCGGCGGCCTTGAGGAACGCCTTGACCTTGGTCACCCCGAGCTGCTTCCACAGGCTGGTGGTCGCGTTGTTGTCGGACCTGGTGATCATGGCGGTGGTGAGGTTTATCTCGCGCTGGGTGAGATAGCGGTTGTGCTTCTTGTTGTCCCAGAGCAGCGTCGCCAGCACGGTCGCCTTCACGACACTGGCGGAGTCGTACTTGGTGGTCGCCCGCAGGGTGCAGTGGGTCCTGGTCGTACGGTCGTAGAGCGCCACGGCCGTCGTCGACTTCCGGCCCTTGAGCGCGGCGGTGATGTCCTTCGACAGCTGGGCGGCGAGCCCCGCCTTCCCCGATGTGCAGCTCACCGTCGGTGTAGCCGCCGCGGCGGCGGGCGCGGTGGCGAGCGCCACCGGTACGAGCACGCCCGCGGCGAGCGCGACGGACAGCGCGCCGCGCGCACGGCGGGATGTGTGGGATCCAGTCATGAGGCTTTCCCCGTCCCCTGAGTCATCCGATGCGGGCGCACCCCCTGCACGCCCGAAAGGAATGACCGCCTGACGTACGAAAAGTTGTACGAGGCACGGGTCATGTGACGGGTTTGTGACGCCCGGGACGTCGCCGACGCTCCGCCCGGCGCCGAGGCGGAGCCCGGAATGCATGCCGTGCACGCGGTTCAGCCGGCCGGGAGCGGTCGGGGGGACGGACAGCCGTGGCGTTGCGCCGAGTTCTCCGCGAACGTCTTCAGCACCGCCGGACGGCCGTTGCCGACCGGGGACATCAGCGTTCCGCCGAGGTGCGGACTCTCGCGCCGCAGCATGCCGAGCAGCCTGGCGGGGGCCGCGCCGGTGATCAGTTTGCGGCGCATATCGCGCCCGCCGTCGTCCTGCGTACTCATGTGCCCAGTCCCCCGCCCGGCGCATGCGGACGGCAGCTTGATCGAATTCCCGCTGTTCTGCCCACACTACGCAGACGATCCACCGGGGACCGAGCACATCGCGCCGCCGTCGCCGAAGACCGCGAGCACCGGCCTCGTACGGTCGGCCGCCGCCGCGCCGCGGGCGGCCGGGAAGCCGTGGCCGAGGCCGCCCGTGCCCCGGGCCGAGTACACCGGGTTCGGGTGGCGGGCGTCGAAGGCGGACCAGGCCCGGCGGGCGAGGATCGTCATGGACGCCGGGCGCGGGGTTGTCGGACTCCGGCTTCCCGGCGTCGGCCTCGATCCGGATGACCCGGCCGCGCAGGGAGAACGTGTGGTAATTCGAGGAGAGTTCACCGAAACCGCTCGTCGCGGTCGGGGCTCACTTCGTACGGGCCTCCGCGATCTGACGGGACATCACCGTCGTCAGCTCGTAGGCCGTGTGGGAGGCGGCGACGGAGGTGATCTCGGCGTGGTCGTACGCGGGGGCGACCTCGACCAGGTCGGCGGAGACGAGGTTGCAGGAGGACAGACCGCGGACGATTTCGAGGAGCTCGCGGGAGGTCAGACCGCCGGCCTCGGGGGTGCCGGTGCCGGGGGCGTGCGCCGGGTCCAGCACGTCGATGTCGATGGAGATGTAGAGCGGGCGGTCGCCGATGCGCTGGCGCAGCTGGTCGGCGACCTCGTCGACGCCGCGCCGCATGACGTCGGCGGAGGTGACGATGCCGAAGCCCATCTTCGCGTCGTCGTCCAGGTCCTGCTTGCCGTAGAGCGGGCCGCGGGTGCCGACGTGGGAGAGCGCGGAGGTGTCGAGGATGCCCTCCTCGACGGCGCGGCGGAACGGGGTGCCGTGGGTGTACTCGGCGCCGAAGTAGGTGTCCCAGGTGTCGAGGTGCGCGTCGAAGTGGAGCAGGGCGACCGGGCCGTGCTTCTTGGCGACGGAGCGCAGCAGCGGCAGCGCGATGGTGTGGTCGCCGCCGAGCGTCATCAGGCGGGCGCCGGTGGCGAGCAGGTCGTCGGCCGCGGCCTCGATCGTCTCGACGGCCTCGTTGATGTTGAAGGGGTTCGCGGCGATGTCTCCGGCGTCGGCGACCTGTGAGAGCGCGAAGGGCGAGGCGTCCTGCGCCGGGTTGTACGGGCGCAGCAGGCGCGAGGCCTCACGGATCGCGTTGCCGCCGAAGCGGGCACCGGGGCGGTAGGAGACACCGGTGTCGAAGGGCACGCCGACGACGGCGACATCGGTCGTGCCGACCTCGTCGAGGCGGGGCAGCCGGGCGAAGGTCGCGGGTCCGGCGTACCGCGGGACGCGGGAGGAGTCGACGGGGCCGCGCGGCGTTTCGTTGCTGCTCATGTGAGGTGCCTTTCCTTCGGGTTTCGTACGTTGTTCGGTGTGCGGGGGCGATCGGGAGCGGGACAGCCCTCGGGTGGTGGCCGGGTCGCCTTCAGGCGGTGACCGGTTCGCTCACCGGCTCCTCCGTCTGCGCGCCGCGTCCCGCCGGCCGCTCGCGCCGGACCGCGAGTACGGCCGCGCCGTTCGGGGTCATGGGCTTCCTCCGTCTCGGTCACGCGTACGCATGCCTTACGTGAAGAAGACGGTAGGTGGCTCGCAGGCGACGCTGAAGAGTACGTTTCATCCATCATCGAAGCCCCTGATGGATGGATCGTCCATGCCGGAAACCCCGGGCGGGCCGCCCCCGCCGCCCACTCCCCCGATCCCGCTCGGCGAGTTGCTCGCCCACGAGGAGCTCGGGCTGCGACGGATCGCGGGTCCGGCCGAGGCGGATCTGCTGTGGGTGCACACCTCGGAGATGGCCGACCCGTATCCGTATCTGCTCGGCGGTGAGCTGCTGCTGAGCGCCGGGGTGCTGCTGAAGGACCCGGACGCGTTCGTGGCCCGGCTGGTGGAGGCGGGGGCGGCGGCGCTCGGGTTCGGCGTGACGCCGGTCTTCGACACGGTGCCGCAGGAGCTGATCGAGGCGTGCGACCGGCACGGCCTGCCGCTGGTGGAGGTGCCGCCCGAGACCCCGTTCACGGCGATCGCCCGTGCGGTGTGGCGGCTGATGGCCGAGGCCCGGCACCGCGAGCTGCGCCGGGTGACCCGCGCCCAGCAGGCGCTGGCCACGGCGGCGGCCCGGCCGGACCCGGTCCCGGCGGTGCTGCACCAGCTGGCGGCTCAGCTGGGGGGCCGGGCGGCGCTGCTCGCCGCCGACGGCGAGGAACTGCACGCCTCGGGCCGCCGCCCCGCTCCCGACGTCGCGGCGGCGCTGGCCAGGCTCAGCCGGGTGGTCGCCGCCGGGACGCGCCCCGCCCCGATGTCCGCCACCGACACCCTGCGGGACAGTCGTCTGTCCGCGTACGCGCTGGGCGGCGGGCAGGGGCTCGTCCTGGCGCTGGCGACGGACCGGCGCGGGGCCGGCGACCACACCATCGCCGGGGTCGCGGTCGTCCTGCTCTCGTTGCTGGCCGCCCCGCACCAGGGCGCCGACGCGGCCGGCCGGTCCGCGGCCCTGGTCCGGATGCTGCTGGGTGCGGACCCGCAGGAGGTCGCGCCGCTGCTCGGCGGCGCCGAGCAGTGGACGGTGGTGCACGCGCGCCGCAGCGGCGACGGCCCGGTCGACCCGCTCACCGCCGGGGCGCTGGGCGCCGCGCTCGGTTCGGCCCTGGTCGACGCGGGCCGGGGCGGCGACGCCGTACGGGTACTGGTCCCCGGCGCCGACCGGATCACCCCGCAGCCGGGCTGGACCCTCGGCGCGTCCGCCCCCACCCCCATCGCCGCCCTCGACCTCGCCGACGGCCAGGCCTCCCGCGCCCTGGGCCGCGCCGTCGCCACCCGCACCCCGCTGGCCCACCACCGCACCGACACCGCGGCCGGCCTGGCGGCCCTGGTCCCCGCCGAGCACGCCGAGGCGCACGCCCGCGCCCTGCTCGCCCCGCTCACCGAGCCGCTGGCGGAGACCCTGCGCTGCTGGCTGAGCCTGCACGGCAACTGGGACCGCACGGCCACGGCCCTGCGCATCCACCGCAACACCGTCCGCCAGCGCATCGCCCGCTGCGCGGCCCTGCTGGACGCGGACCTGGACGACATGGACGTACGGACGGAGTTGTGGTTCGCGTTGCGGCAGCGGTGAGCGGTGGCCACCGTGTGAGCCGCGCGATGGGCCCGCCGGGGCCCCGGACGAGAGGCCCTACGGGCCTTCGATGCCGATGACCGTGCCGAACGGGTCGCGGAGCTGCGCGATGCGGCGGCCCGGCTCGATCGTCAGGGGGCCTCGGTGGTGCGCGCAGCCGGCCGCCAGCAGTCGCTCCCGGACCGCGGCCACGTCGCCCACGCTCCAGTACACGACCGGGCTGCCGCCCCTCGGGTTGCGCGCGTCGTCGGCGGGGTGGAAGCCGAGTTCGACCCCACCGGTCTCGACCCAGGCGTAGACCGCGCCCGTGTCACCGACGTCGACCCGCACCGGGACACCGAGCAGCTCTCCGTACCACCGCGCGGACGATTCGGGGTCTTCCGCGAACACCATCACGGTGCGTACGCCCTCGAACATGATCCTCCCCCGGAGGAGCCCACCCTACGACGCACGGTTCGGGAGGAGGACGCGGGGCGTCCGCCGTCGATCACCCCGGCAGGTGTTCGCGCCGGTGCGCACAGGAGTGCCGCGATCTTCGAAGCGGGCTTCGAGCGCCCCTGTTTCCGCCTGTCTGCGCAGGTCGCAGCCGTGCCACGCTGCTGCTGACCAGGGCGCGGAGCCCTGCTCACCGTCAGGAGAAGGGGTTTTCGTCATGCATCGCATCAGCGCGCTCACCGTCGCCTCGATCGCCTTGGCCCTGGGACTCGGCACCGGACCCGTCGCGGTCGCGGCGGCGGAGAACGCCGCCGTCGAGAGCGCCAGGGCTTCCTACAGCTGCAGCCCCGGATATTTCTGTATCTACAGCGACTGGAACGGAGGTGGTACCCGTTGCCAGTGGTCGGACAAGCAGCGGGCGAATACCGCCGACAACTGTTCCTTCATCCAGCGCGGCCAGAACGTCCGCTCCGTGTGGAACGCGACCGACCACCGCGTCCAGTACTACACACAGACCAACTACAACGCCCGGGTCGGCTCCACCCCCGCCGGAAAGGGCGGCAATCTCCAGGGGAATTACCAGATCCGCTCCTTCAAGCCCCAGTAGGCCACAAGGAACGCAGGGCCTCCCCGGTGGGCCGGGGAGGCTCCTGCGCGTCTGCGCGGGCGTGCTGCGCATCACCCTGGACAGCCTCGGTGACTGCCGGGTAACTTCTAAACACATCTGAGCAAGCGCTTAGCCAGGCTGGCCGAAGCTCGCCCGAAGCTGACCAAGGAGGCACCCCGTGCGCCGTACGGTATTCAACGAGGACCACGAGGCGTTCCGGGAGACCATCCGCGCCTTCATCGAGGCCGAGGTCGCCCCCGTCTACGACGAGTGGTTCGCGGCCGGGCAGGTGCCCCGCGACTTCTACTACAAGCTCGCCGAGCTGGGCATATTCGGCATCGAGGTGCCGGAGGAGTTCGGCGGCGCCGGGGTCGAGTCCTTCAAGTTCGAAGCGATCATCTCCGAGGAGTGCGCCCGCGCGGCCGTCAACTTCGGTGGCTCCGGTGTGCACGTGCTGCTCTGCCTGCCGTACATCAAGGCGTACGCCACCGAAGAGCAGAAGAAGCGCTGGCTGCCGGACTTCGTCACCGGCAGGACGATGTACGCCATCGCGATGACCGAGCCGGGCACCGGTTCCGACCTGGCCGGCATGAAGACCACCGCCAAGCTCTCCGAGGACGGCACCCACTACGTCCTCAACGGCGCCAAGACGTTCATCACCGGCGGCGTCCACGCCGACCGGGTCATCGTCTGCGCCCGCACCGACGCGCCCAGGGCCGACGACCGCCGGCACGGCATCTCGCTGCTCGTCGTCGACACCAAGGCCGAGGGCTACTCGGTCGGCCGCAAGCTCGACAAGCTGGGCCTGCGCACCTCCGACACCGCCGAGTTGTCCTTCGTCGACGTCAAGGTGCCGGTCGAGGACCTCCTCGGCGAGGAGAACAAGGGCTTCTCCTACCTCGGCCAGAACCTGCCGCAGGAGCGCCTCGGCATCGCCGTCGGCGCGTACGCCCAGGCCAAGGCGGCGGTCCGGTTCGCCCAGCAGTACGTGAGCGAGCGCACCGTCTTCGGCAAGACCGTCGCGTCCTTCCAGAACACCAAGTTCGAGCTGGCCGCCTGCCAGGCCGAGGTGGACGCGGCCGAGGCCGTCTGCGACCGCGCCATCGAGGCCCACGACGCCGGTGAGCTGACCGCCGCCGAGGCCGCCTCCGCGAAGCTGTTCTGCACCGAGGTCGCGCACCGCGTCATCGACCGCTGCCTCCAGCTGCACGGCGGCTACGGCTACATGAACGAGTACCCGATCGCCCGCCTGTACGCGGACAACCGGGTCAACCGCATCTACGGCGGCACCAGCGAGGTCATGAAGTCGATCATCGCCAAGTCCATGGGTCTGTGAGAGCGGCTACGTTCCTTCCATGAGCGCAGCACTGGACTCCCTGCTCGATCTGCTCGACCTGGAGCAGATCGAGCGGGACATCTTCCGGGGTACGAGCCGTTCGGCCCTCGTGCCCCGCGTCTTCGGCGGCCAGGTCGCGGCCCAGGCCCTGGTCGCCGCGGGCCGCACCGTCCCCGCCGACCGGAGCGCCCACTCCCTGCACTCCTACTTCCTGCGGATGGGCGACCCGGGCGCGCCGATCGTCTACAGCGTCGACCGCATCCGCGACGGTCGCTCCTTCACCACCCGCCGGGTCGTCGCCGTCCAGCACGGCCAGCCGATCTTCCACCTCTCGGCCTCGTTCCAGACGTACGAGGAAGGCCTGGAGCACCAGGCGCCGATGCCGCCCGCCCCGGACCCGGAGACACTGCCCACGGCAGAGCAGCTGCTGCCCCGGTACGCGGACCGCTTCAGCGAGCCGGAGGTAGTGGACCGGCTGATCGAGGCGCGGGCCGCGGTCGACCTGCGGTACGTGGACGCCCCGCCCTTCGGCAGCGTCGGCGAACCGCGCGAACCCCGCTCCCAGGTGTGGTTCCGCACCAACGGCAAGCTCGCGGACGATCCGCTGCTCCATGTCTGCATGGCGACGTACGTCTCCGACATGACGCTGCTCGACTCGGTGCTCCTGGCCCATGGGCGCGGTGGCTGGGCGGTCGGCGACGTGGTCGGCGCGAGCCTGGACCACGCGATGTGGTTCCACCGGCCGTTCCGGGCCGACGAATGGCTGCTGTACGACCAGGAGTCGCCGTCCGCCTCCGGTGGGCGCGGGCTCGGCCAGGCCCGGATCCACACCCAGGACGGCCGGCTGGCGATCACCGTCATCCAGGAGGGCGTGGTCCGCGTTCCCCGGGGCTGACGCGCGCCGCACCGACGGGCCGTGTCCCGTCGATTCGGACATACTCCGCACCATGAGCGACGAGACCACGAGTGGCGCGAAGACCGGGGGCGGGCAGTCCATGGTCACGGTCGTCGTCGCGGCGGCGGCCAATCTGGGCATCGCCGCGGCGAAGGTCGTCGCCGGGCTGATCAGCGGGTCGAGCGCGATGCTCTCCGAGGCGGCGCACTCGGTCGCCGACACGGTGACCGAGCTGCTGCTGCTCACCGCACTGAAGCGCAGTGACAGGCCCGCCGACGAGGAACACCCGCTGGGCTACGGCCCGGAGCGCTACATCTGGGCGATGCTCGCCTCCGTGGCCACGTTCGTCGGCGGTGCGGTCTTCTCCGTCTACGACGGCGTCCACACCCTCGCGAAGGGCGAGGAGCTCGGCGATCCGCTCGTCTCGTACGTCGTGCTCGCGGTGGCCTTCCTGCTGGAGGGCTACTCGCTGCGCACCGGGATCCGGCAGGTCCGCGGCGAGGCCGCGCGGCTGCGAGCGCCCCTCCGGCACTACCTCCGCCACACCCCCGACACCGCCGTCAAGGCCGTGGTGATGGAGGACTCGGCGGCACTGGTGGGGCTGCTGCTCGCCGCAGGCGGCCTGCTCGGCGGCCAGCTGACCGGGTCCGGGGTCTGGGACGGCATCGCGTCGGTCCTGATCGGTCTGCTGCTGGTGTACGTCGCCTGGGTTCTGGGCCGGTCCAACGCCCAGCTGCTCATCGGCCGCCCGGTGCCGAAGGCGATGCGTGCCGGCATCCGCGAGGAACTGCTCTCCGTCCCGCACATCATCGACGTACTGGAACTCACCACGCTCATCCAGGGTCCGGCCGAGATCCTGGTCGCCGCGAAGATCGACTTCCGGGACGCCTCGACCGCCGGCCAGGTCGAGTGGGCGTGCGAGGAGGCGGAGGAACAGCTGCGGGAGCGCTATCCGTCGATCCGCCGGGTGTACCTGGACCCCACCCCGGCCCTGAGGCTGCGGCGGGGGGCCGGTACCTGATCGGGCGGACCCGCCCGGTGTCCTCCGTTCCTGCGGGCCCGCCCCGTCGTGCGGCCCCCCGGATCAGCCCCCGATCAGCCCCGCCGCGTCCAGGAGGTACTCCGTCATCGGGTCATAGAACCGCGGGTCCAGCACATGGTCGTCCAGCGGGACGGCCACCTGGAGCGTCCCCTCCGCCTCGCCGAGGAAGAGCGCCGGGTCGTTGCAGTCCGCGTATCCCATCGCGTCCAGCCCGCGCTGCGCCGCGCACCCCGCCCAACCGTGATCGGCGACCACCAGGTCCGGCAGCGGGCGGCCCTCGCGCTCCAGGCCGTCCAGGATCGCGGCCATCGGGGCGGGCGAGTGCGTGTGCCAGAGGGTGGCGCCGCGCTCCTGCACCGCGACGTCCGCGAACTGGAACACCATGCCCTCGTCGGCGATCAGCCCCGAGGGAATCGTCACGATCTCGCATCCGGCGGCCCGCAGCGCCTGGGCGGTCTGCCGGTGCACATCGAGGAGCCCGCCCGGGTGCCCGGTCGCGAACAGCACCCGCTCCGACCCCGCCACCGCCTTCCGCAGCCGCGCCGCCATCCGCTCCAGCGCGTCGACGGTCAGCTCCGGGTCGATGGTGTCCTGTCCGAACCGGTGCTCCGGGTCGTCACTGACCCCGCAGCGCTCGGCCATCACCGCCAGCACGTCCTGCTCGTCGCGCCACCGGTCCCCGAGCTCCAGCCCCAGCCAGTAGTGGCGGTCGCCGTTGGCGAGCTTGCGGTAGTGGGAGAGGTTGTTGTCGCGTGGTGTCGCGACGTCTCCGGCTATGCGCGTGCGGACGAGGTGTTCGACGAGGGCGGCACGGCTGGGTATAGGCATGAACCCATTGTGCCGTCAGGTGTGCGCAGTGTGCCGGATGTCTCGCGCGGCGGACCGATCGGCCCGGCCCGCCGCTCAGGGCAGCCGGGTCGAAGGCGTGATCTTCTCCAGGTGGTAGTACTGGGCGACGCATTTCGCCGGCCACGCCCGCTTGCCGTGGTTGCCGAACGGCTCCAGCATCCCGCTGACCGATACCGGCGTGTACGGGAGCACCTGGGCGCCGCGCGCCGCCCCGGCCCTCAGTGAGCGGTCCTGCCGGTCCCACCGCTGGGCACGCACGTCCATCTGCCGTTCCAGCCGGAGCAGCGGGACGGCGAGGCCGACGCAGGTCGCGGCGCACACGACGGCGGCGGCCGCCGCCGTCGCCGCGCGGATCCCCCACCTGCGGGCCCGCAACGCCCGTCCCATCAGGGCGCCGACGCCGACCAGGAACAGCACGTAGAACAGGAGGAAGTCGCCCCAGATGCGCGACGCGCTCACCACGCTCGCGCCGAAGGGCGGGTAGGCGACGACGATGCAGAGGTAGCCGGAGACCAGGAAGGCGAGGAATCCGACGAGAACCAGGAGGAGGGGCCTGCGGCGCAGGGACCCGTCCGGCCCGTCCGTTCCTCCCTCGCCTCCGCGCACCAGCAGGCCCAGCAGCACGCCGACGGCGACCGCTCCCAGGTACTGCCAGGTCGTGAAGACCGTCCCCAGGACGTGCCCGAACGCCCGCAGCGACGCGATCAGCGCCTCGGGGCCGAACATGGAGGCGCCGTCGGCGCCGAACCGTTCACGCCGGGCGCGTGCGCCGGGCGACAGATACAGGATGGCCGTCCCGACGGCGACCCCGGCGAAGGCAACCACGCACCAGACGCGCGTACGGGTCCGGCCCGCCCCGGGAAGGGCCCACCGGCTCATCAGCAGGACGGTGGCGAGCACGACGCACGCGACGACCGATGTCTCCTCCGACAGGGTGCCGATGAAGATCCCCGCCAGGTACGCGACGCCCAGCGCGAAGTCGCGTCCCCGCCGTGTCCGTGCGCGCAGCAAGGGGATCACGGCGGCGCAGGCCAGCACCGGCGCGACGGTGTGCGAGACGGAGTTGGCGGGCCAGTAGAACGCCTTGTACGGGTTGGGCGTCGCGAAGAAGAAGAGCGCCGCCGCCGTCGCGGCCACCAGCAGCGCCAGCCCGCGCGGCGCGGTCAGCCCGGCCCGCTTGAGCGCGGAGGCGATCAGCGCCCAGAGGATGCCCAGCATGAGCACCCCGCTGACCAGGGCGAACCATTGGTGGCCCGGGACGCCGAAGGATCCGTAGCCGATGACGAGCAGCGCGTTGGCGATGCGTCCGTTGTCGTGGAGAAAGAACTTTCCGATCATCCCCGAGGCGCCTCCGTCCCGTACCACCGGGAGGAAGCACCAGTCGTCCCCTCCCGGACGGACCAGCCGACCGATCCAGAAGGCCGCGCCGAGCAGGGCGAGCGGCAGCAGGGCGAGGCCCGATGTCCCGATCGCCGTCCACCGCCGCCGCGCGGTGCCCGGAGGGGGTGGTTCCGGCCGGGAGGATTCCTCGCCCTCCGTCTGTGTGCCGACGGATTTCGACATGTCCGTGGTCATGTGCACTGGTTGCCCTTCCTAGGTTGCTCGCGTCCTGCGTGCCGAGAAGTTCATGCGGTGGGTTCACGGTGTGGTGTGTCCGGCACTGCTCTCGGCCGGGCCGCCGCCCTGCCGGGCGAGGGCGGCACCGGAGTCGATGGCCCAACGGGCGAGCAGGAACGAGAAGGGGGTGGCGAGGATCCCCGCGGCCACGGCGGCGATGTTCTTGTCCATGCCCAGCCCGCTCACGCCGAGGTAGAGCAGAATTCCGGTGAGTACGAGATTGACGACGCTCGACAGGGGATACCGGACGAAGGCGTGCCAGGTCGGCTTCGTGCGGCAGGTGATGAAGGAGTTGAGCAGGAATGATCCCACGACACTGACCGCGTATCCGATGACGTGTGCGGCCAGATAGGGAATCCAGGCATTCAGTGAGGCGTATACCGCGAGATATACCGCCGTATTGATGATTCCGATCAACCCGAATTCGATGAACTGGCGCAGGGTGCGTCTCCTCGATGCCCCGAGCGCGGTCGCCCCGGTGCGTCGCGCCGACGGCCTCCCGCCCCCGGGGCCGGACGGGCCCGGACGCACCTCTCCCGGGACATCGGCCGGGCGGACGTGCGGAGATTCGTTCGTCTCCCGTACCAGGTAGTGCGGGCGGCGTTTCGACTCGGAATAGATCCGTCCCACGTATTCGCCGATGACGCCGAGCGTGGCGAGCTGGATTCCGCCGAGCGCCACGACGGCGGTCAGCAGGGTGGTGTAACCGGGTACGACGACACCGTGGAGCACGACGCCGACGATGGTCCACACGGCGTATCCCAGTGCCGCGAGCGCGAGCGCGAGACCGATGTGGATGGCCAGGCGCAGCGGATGGCTGTTGAACGAGACCAGCCCGTCGATCCCGTAGTTGAGCAGGCGTCTGCCGCCCCACTTCGAACGTCCTGCCGCGCGCTGGATGTTCCGGTAGGTGAAACCGACGGTGTCGAAGCCGATCCAGGAGAAGATCCCCTTGGAGAACCGGTTGGTCTCGGGCAGCGCGAGCACGGCGTCCACGGCGGTGCGCGACAGCAGCCTGAAGTCGCCGTCGCCGTCGACGACCTCGACGTCCATGCACCGGCCCATGGCCTGGTAGTAAAGGGCGCTGAGAAAGGTGCGCAGGGCGCCCTCTCCCGCGCGGTCGCGCCGCGCGACGACCTGGTCGTAGCCGCACTGCCGCAACTCCAGCATGCGGGGCAGCAGTTCGGGCGGGTGCTGGAGGTCGGCGTCCATGAGGACGACGGCGTCGCCGCGGGACATGCGCAGTCCGGCGAGCATGGCGGCCTCCTTGCCGAAATTACGGCTGAAGGAGGTGTAGCGGACCCGCCGGTCCGAAGTGGCGAGCGAACCGATCCGGAGCCTGGTCCGGTCGCTGCTGCCGTCGTCGACATAACAGATCTCGAAGGTCCGCCGCGTCGGTTCGAGGGCAGAGATCAACGCACGGTGGAACACCTCGATGACCTCGTCCTCATTGAAACAGGGGACAACGATCGAAACCTGACATGTTTTCATTTAAATTCCCCATCAGGCGTGGGCGGGACAGCTCAAACCATAAGCCTGGGGGCCTCGCGAAACTGCGACCGACGAAGCTCTTCGAGGAAAAGGGAAGGGAAAGGGAATTATGAGGAGACACCTCATCCCTTTCGCATCAATTCATATATTCAATACCGGGTGGAAATCACGGACCCACCCGCCGGCACCCACCGGGCACCCGCCGAGCCCTTACGCGCGGGCCGCCGCCTCGAAGGCGCCGCGCGCCAGCCGGTGCAGCAGTGCCGCCGTGCCCGCACGGTCCGGCTGCGCACCGGGCCGGCCCAGGTGCGGGGTCGAGTTCAGCAGGCCGAAGACGGCGTGGACGGCGGCCCGGGCCTCGTGCTCGGGCAGCTCCGGATACATCTCGCGGACCACCTCCACCCACACCTCGACGTACTGCCGCTGGAGCTGGCGGACCCGCTTGCGGTCGGCGTCCCGGAGCCGGTCCAGCTCGCGGTCGTGGAGGGTGATCAGGGGACGGTCGTCGAGGGCGAAGTCGATGTGCCCCTCGATGAGCGCGTCGAGCAGGGCCTGCGGGGAGCCGTCCGCGCAGGCGGCGTCCTCCGAGACGCGCAGCTGCCCGCCCGCCAGCAGCCGCTCACTGATCCCGACCAGCAGCTCGGCGAGCATCGCGTCCTTGCCGGGGAAGTGGCGGTAGAGCCCGGGGCCACTGATACCGACGGCGGCGCCTATCTCGTCGACACCGACACCGTGGAAGCCGCGCTCGGCGAAGAGGCGGGCGGCCTCCTTGAGGATCTGCTCGCGGCGGGTGGGGGCGTCCGTCCTCGTGGTCATGGATTCGATTCTAGACAGTCGGGTTAGCGAACGTTAACGCACCCGGATCCGGCACGACCCGGACGGCCGTCACCCTGCCGGCCCCGTCGGCGCCGACGAATCCGGTCGCCGTACCGGCGGAGCACGGCAGCGGCACGCCGCCCGTGCTCACGGTTCAGCGACCTCCCTCCGCCTTCACGGGCCACGCCCACAGCGTCACCGCGCGCACCCCCTGCGGGACACAGATGACCGATACCTGTCGGAACCACTGCGGGGACCGGCCGACCGGCCTGGACAAGGCTGTTAGCGCTCGTTAACCTGAGGTCAGACGTTAACGGTCACTAACCACTGCGGTACGGGCAAGGGGGCTCGACACGATGCAGCAGGCACCGGTGCTGGCGAGCGCGGCCGATCCCGCCTCCGAGGCCTGGCAGGCCAACGAGGCGGCGCATCACGCGCTCGCCGACGAGCTGCGCAAGCGGCTCGCCACGGCCAGGCTCGGCGGGGGTGAGAGAGCCCGCGCCCGGCATGTGGCGCGCGGCAAGCTGCTGCCCAGGGACCGGGTGGACACCCTGCTCGATCCGGGCTCCCCGTTCCTGGAGCTGGCGCCGCTGGCGGCCGAGGGGCTGTACGGGGGCGCCGCCCCGGCGGCCGGGGTCATCGCCGGGATCGGCCGGGTGAGCGGCCGGGAGTGCGTGATCGTCGCCAATGACGCGACCGTCAAGGGCGGCACGTACTACCCGATGACGGTGAAGAAGCACCTCCGGGCCCAGGAAGTGGCGCTGGAGAATCGTCTCCCCTGCCTCTATCTCGTCGACTCGGGCGGTGCGTTCCTGCCGATGCAGGACGAGGTCTTCCCCGACCGGGAGCACTTCGGGCGGATCTTCTACAACCAGGCCCGGATGTCCGGGGCCGGCATTCCGCAGATCGCGGCGGTGCTGGGCTCGTGCACGGCCGGCGGGGCGTACGTCCCCGCGATGAGCGACGAGGCCGTGATCGTCCGCAACCAGGGCACGATCTTCCTGGGCGGTCCTCCGCTGGTGAAGGCCGCGACCGGCGAGGTCGTGACGGCCGAGGAGCTGGGCGGCGGCGAGGTGCACTCCCGTACGTCGGGCGTGACCGACCATCTCGCCGAGGACGACGCGCACGCGCTGCGCATCGTGCGGAACATCGTGGCCACCCTGCCGGACCGGGGCGCGCTGCCGTGGTCCGTGCGCCCGGTCGACGAGCCGAAGGTCGATCCCGCAGGTCTGTACGGCGCGGTTCCGGTCGACTCCCGCACCCCGTACGACGTGCGCGAGGTGATCGCCCGGGTCGTCGACGGATCCCGGTTCGCCGAGTTCAAGGCCGAGTACGGGACGACGCTGATCACCGGCTTCGCCCACATCCACGGCCACCCCGTCGGCATCGTCGCCAACAACGGCATCCTGTTCTCCGAGTCGGCCCAGAAGGGCGCCCACTTCATCGAGCTGTGCGACCAGCGCGGCATCCCGCTGGTCTTCCTGCAGAACATCTCCGGCTTCATGGTGGGCCGGGACTACGAGGCCGGCG
Source organism: Streptomyces gelaticus (assembly GCF_014649535.1). Taxonomy (GTDB): domain Bacteria; phylum Actinomycetota; class Actinomycetes; order Streptomycetales; family Streptomycetaceae; genus Streptomyces; species Streptomyces gelaticus. The sequence continues at coordinate 59,576 of NZ_BMTF01000024.1, read as the reverse complement.
GCATCGCCAAGCACGGCGCCAAGATGGTCACGGCCGTCGCCTGCACGCGGGTGCCGAAGCTGACCGTCGTGGTCGGCGGGTCCTACGGGGCCGGTAACTACTCGATGTGCGGGCGGGCCTACTCGCCGCGCTTCCTGTGGATGTGGCCCAACGCGAAGATCTCCGTCATGGGCGGCGAGCAGGCCGCGTCCGTCCTCGCGACGGTCAAGCGCGACCAGCTGGGCGACGACTGGAGCGCCGAGGACGAGGAAGCCTTCAAGGCACCGATCCGCGAGCAGTACGAGACGCAGGGCAACGCGTACTACGCCACCGCCCGGCTCTGGGACGACGGTGTGATCGACCCGATGGAGACCCGGCAGGTGCTGGGGCTCGCTCTGACCGCGTGTGCCAACGCTCCACTTCCCCAAAGGGACCCCGCAGCGCCCGGCTTCGGCGTCTTCCGGATGTGAGGAACAGATGACGATGTTCGACACCGTTCTTGTCGCCAACCGCGGCGAGATCGCGGTCCGGGTCATCCGGACCCTGCGCGAGCTGGGTGTGCGGTCCGTCGCCGTCTTCAGCGACGCGGACGCGGACGCCCGGCACGTAAGGGAGGCCGACACGGCGGTACGGATCGGGCCCGCCCCGGCTGCCATGAGCTATCTGAGCGTGCCCGCACTGCTGGACGCGGCCCGCCGCACCGGCGCCCAGGCCGTCCACCCGGGATACGGATTCCTCGCCGAGAACGCGGGCTTCGCGCGGGCGTGCGCCGAGGCGGGCCTGGTCTTCATCGGCCCGCCCGCCTCCGCGATCACGCTGATGGGCGACAAGATCCGGGCCAAGGAGACGGTCGCGACGGCCGGCGTTCCGGTGGTGCCCGGCTCCTCGGGAAGCGGGCTCACCGACGACCGGCTGGTCGACGCGGCCCGCGAGATCGGGATGCCGGTGCTGCTGAAGCCCTCGGCGGGCGGCGGCGGCAAGGGCATGCGGCTGGTGCGCGACGAGACCCTGCTCGGGGACGAGATCGCGGCCGCCCGGCGCGAGGCGCGGGCCTCGTTCGGCGACGACACCCTGCTGGTGGAGCGGTGGATCGACCGCCCCCGGCACATCGAGATCCAGGTGCTGGCGGACGCCCACGGCAACGTGGTCCACCTCGGTGAGCGCGAGTGCTCGCTCCAGCGCCGCCACCAGAAGATCATCGAGGAGGCGCCCTCGGTCCTGCTCGACGAGGAGACCCGGGCGGCGATGGGCGAGGCGGCCGTCCAGGCGGCCCGCTCCTGCGGCTATGTGGGCGCGGGCACGGTGGAGTTCATCGTCCCGGGCAACGACCCCGCCTCGTACTTCTTCATGGAGATGAACACCCGCCTCCAGGTCGAGCACCCGGTCACCGAGCTGATCACCGGCCTGGACCTGGTCGAGTGGCAGCTCAGGGTCGCGGCGGGCGAACAGCTCCCGTACGAGCAGCGGGACATCGCGCTCACCGGCCATGCGATCGAGGCCCGGATCTGCGCCGAGGACCCGGGGCGCGGCTTCCTGCCCTCGGGCGGCACGGTCCTCGCACTGCACGAGCCGCAGGGCAACGGGGTGCGGACGGACTCCGGGCTCGGCGAGGGCGGCGAGGTCGGCAGCCTGTACGACCCGATGCTGTCGAAGGTCATCGCGTACGGCCCCGACCGCGCCACCGCCCTGCGCCGGCTGCGGGCGGCGCTCGCGGACACGGTGATCCTCGGCGTCCCGACCAACGCCGGTTTCCTGCGCCGACTGCTCGCCCACCCGGCGGTGGTGGCGGGCGATCTGGACACCGGGCTGGTGGAGCGCGAGGCGGCCGGGCTGGTGCCGGAGGGGGTGCCCGAGGAGGTGTACGCGGCGGCGGCGCTGCTGCGGCAGTCCACGGCCCCCGCCGCCTCCCCCGCCGACGCCTCCGGCTGGGTCGACCCGTTCTCGGTGGCGAGCGGCTGGCGGCTCGGCGGCACCCCGGCCCGCACGGTGCTCGACTTCCGGCTGCCGGGCCACGACCCGGTGCAGGTCTCGCTGCGCTCCTGCCCGGCCGGTACGGAGCTGACGTTCGGCCATGTCGGGGAGGGCCCGCAGCCGCCGGAGCCCGTGACGGGGACGTGCGGTCCGCTGGCCCCGCTGCCCGGCGGCAGGGAGACGGCCAGGCCGACCGAGCTGTCCTCGCACCGCCTCACGCTCGAACTCGCCGGTGTCACCCACACGTTCACCCATGCCGCCTCCCCGGACGGGGTGTGGCTCGGCCGGGACGGCGACAGCTGGCACGTACAGGACCACGACCCGGTGGCGGCCTCGCTGGCCGGCGCGGGCCGTTCCGGTGCGGACACGCTCGCCGCGCCCATGCCCGGGACCGTCACCGTGGTGAAGGTGGCGGTCGGGGACGAGGTCGTGGCCGGGCAGAGCCTGCTCGTCGTCGAGGCGATGAAGATGGAACACGTCATCTCCGCCCCGCACGCCGGGACCGTGACCGAACTGGACGTCAGCGCCGGTGCGACGGTCGCCATGGACCAGATCCTGGCCGTGGTCGCCCCCGTCGAGGCTCCCGGGGAGGAAGCATGACGACGTCCCGCACCCTGCCCATGACCGTGCCGGCCCAGGATCTGCCCGCCCAGGTGCGCATCCACGAGGTCGGCGCCCGCGACGGGCTGCAGAACGAGAAGACCGTCGTACCGACCGAGGTGAAGGCGGAGTTCATCCACCGGCTGGCCGCCTCGGGCCTGTCCACCGTCGAGGCGACCAGCTTCGTGCACCCCAAGTGGGTGCCCCAACTGGCCGACGCCGAGGACCTGTTCCCCCGCCTCGCCGACATCGACGGCGTCGCCCTGCCGGTCCTCGTACCGAACGAACGCGGCCTGGACCGGGCGCTGGCGCTCGGTGCCCGCCGGATCGCCGTGTTCGGTTCCGCGACCGAGACGTTCGCCGCCCGCAATCTCAACCGCACCGTCGACGAGTCGCTCGCCATGTTCGAGCCGGTGGTGGCCCGCGCCAAGGCCGACAAGGTGCATGTCCGCGGCTATCTGTCGATGTGCTTCGGCGACCCGTGGGAGGGGCCCGTCCCCGTCCATCAGGTCGTCCGGGTCGCCAAGGCGCTGATGGATCTCGGCTGCGACGAGCTCTCCCTCGGCGACACCATCGGCGTCGCCACGCCCGGCCATGTGCAGACCCTGCTCGCCGAACTGAACGAGGAGGGGGTGACCACCGACACCATCGGCGTGCACTTCCACGACACGTACGGGCAGGCCCTCTCCAACACCCTGGCCGCGCTCCAGCACGGGGTGACCACGGTGGACGCCTCCGCGGGCGGCCTCGGCGGCTGCCCGTACGCCAAGAGCGCGACCGGGAATCTCGCCACCGAGGACCTCGTGTGGATGCTCGACGGCCTCGGCATCGAAACCGGGGTCGATCTCGACACGCTCACCGCCACCAGCGTGTGGCTCGCCGATCAACTGGGCCGCCCCAGCCCGTCCCGTACCGTCCGCGCGCTCTCGGTGCGATAGACACCGTCCCACAAGGAGTGACCCCTGCCATGTCCCTGGACCACCGGCTGACCGCCGAACACGAGGAACTGCGGCGCACCGTCGAGGAGTTCGCGCACGACGTCGTCGCGCCGAAGATCGGCGACTTCTACGAACGGCACGAGTTCCCGTACGAGATCGTGCGGGAGATGGGGCGGATGGGCCTGTTCGGGCTGCCGTTCCCGGAGGAGTACGGCGGCATGGGCGGCGACTACCTCGCCCTCGGGATCGCCCTGGAGGAGCTGGCCCGGGTCGACTCCTCCGTGGCGATCACGCTGGAGGCCGGGGTCTCGCTCGGCGCGATGCCCGTCTATCGCTTCGGCACCGAGGAGCAGAAGCGGCAGTGGCTGCCGAAGCTCTGCTCGGGCGAGGCGCTCGGTGCGTTCGGCCTGACCGAGCCCGACGGCGGCTCGGACGCGGGCGGCACCCGGACGACGGCGGTGCGCGACGAGGCCTCCGGCGAGTGGGTGATCAACGGCTCCAAGTGCTTCATCACCAACTCCGGTACGGACATCACAGAGCTGGTCACGGTGACGGCGGTGACCGGCCGCAAGGAGAACGGCGCCCCGCGCATCTCCTCGATCATCGTGCCGTCCGGCACCCCCGGTTTCACGGTGGCCGCCCCGTACTCCAAGGTCGGCTGGAACGCCTCGGACACCCGTGAGCTGTCCTTCTCCGACGTCCGCGTCCCGCTGGCGAACCTGCTGGGCGAGGAGGGCCGCGGCTACGCCCAGTTCCTGCGCATCCTGGACGAGGGCCGGATCGCCATCTCCGCGCTGTCCACGGGCCTGGCGCAGGGCTGCGTCGACGAGTCGGTGAAGTACGCGGCCGAGCGCCACGCGTTCGGCAGGCCGATCGGCTCGAACCAGGCGATCCAGTTCAAGATCGCGGACATGGAGATGCGCGCCCACATGGCCCGGGTCGGCTGGCGCGACGCGGCCTCGCGCATGGTGGCGGGCGAGCCGTTCAAGAAGGAGGCGGCGATCGCGAAGCTGTACTCGTCGACGGTGGCGGTGGACAACGCCCGCGAGGCGACCCAGATCCACGGCGGCTACGGCTTCATGAACGAGTACCCGGTCGCCAGGATGTGGCGCGACTCCAAGATCCTGGAGATCGGCGAGGGCACGAGCGAGGTCCAGCGGATGCTGATCGCCCGCGAGTTGGGCCTCCCGGCCTGACCCACGGCAGATACGGCGAGGGCGGATCCGGTTTTCCCGGACCCGCCCTCGCCGCTGTCCGGGCGCTGACCCGCCCGGCCGGTCAGCCCGTGGGAGCAGGGCCGGCCGGCAGGTGGACCGTCATGATCAGGGTGCAGGGCCCGGTGCCCGCGCCGCGGTAGGCGTGCGGGGTGTCGCCGTCGAAGGTGGCGGTCTGCCCGGCTTCGAGCGGGTACTCGGTGCCGTCGACGACCAGAGTCATCCGGCCGGAGGTGACGCTGACGGTTTCCACCACCCCGGCCTGGTGGGGGTGGCTGGGGTATTCCTCGCCCGGTTGCAGCCGCCAGCGCCAGAGCTCGACGGGTGCCGGGCCGGAGGTGGTCAGTACGAGCCGGGCCTCGCTGCCCTTCGCTCCGGTCCACAGCGGCGCCACGGCGTCGGCGCTCACGACACGGACCCGGCCCTCGGGCGGCCCCTGCATCAGGGCGGACACCGAGATGCCGAGGGTGTCGGCGAGCCGGACCAGGGTGGCCAGGTTGGGGTTGCCCTGGGCCTTCTCCAGCCCCACCAGAGCGCCCTTGCTCACCTGGGCGCGCCGGCTGAGCTCCTCCAGCGACAGACCGGCGCGGGTGCGGGCCGCCCGGACATTGTGCGCAACCGTCCGCAGGGCTGCGGCCGTCTCGGCCACCTGATCACCATCCTTGCCAGTGGAACACTTCAATGCACCGTGCGGTCGTTCGGTTGACACAACCCGGTCGGTCCGTTGTACGGTGCGGTCGTTCCATTGAATAGTAAGGGATGCACCGTGCTCGCTCTGCTGCTCGCCCTGGGCAGCTCACTCGCCTACGGGTGCGCCGATTTCCTCGGCGGCCTCGGCGCCCGCAAGGCACACGTGCTGCGTACCGTGATGATCGCGGCGCCGGCCAGCCTGGCGGTCGAGCTGCTGCTGTGGCCGTTCCTCGGCGCCTCGTTCGATGTCGGCGCCCTCGGCTGGGGGGCCGCGTCGGGGGTCGCCTCGGCGGCCGCGTTCGCCATGCTCTACCGGACCCTGGCGATCGGCCCGATGAACGTGCTCTCGCCCGTCACCGCGCTGGTCTCCGCCGCGCTGCCGGTCGTGGTGGGGCTGGCGCAGGGCGAGCACCTGGGCGCCGCCGGACTGCTGGGGCTGCCGCTCGCACTGGCGGCGGTGGTGCTGGTCAGCGCCGGGCACGGCGCCGGGGCGGCACGCCCCTCCCGCACCGCGCTGCTGCTGGCCCTCGGCGCGGGCGCCGCCATCGCGCTCCAGCTCGTGTTCCTGCACCAGGCGCCGTCCGACAGCGGGGTGGCCCCACTGATCGTGGGCCGGGCGATCTCCTCGGCCATCACCCTGACCGCGGCGGGGCTGCTGCACCGCAGGCTGGGCCCCGAGCGGCCCGCGTACGCGATGGCGGCGACCGCGGGCGTGCTGGACTCCCTGGCGAACCTGCTGTTCCTGCTCGCCGTCCGCAGCGGGGACCTCACCGTCGTCGCCGTGATCACCGCCCTCTACCCCGCGGGCACGGTCCTGCTGGCCCGCGGGGTGCTCGCCGAACGCATCCACCGCGGCCAGCTCGTCGGCCTGGGCACCGCCGCCGTCGCCGTCGGCCTCCTCGCCCTGACCTGACCCGAACCCACTTCCACCGCACCGCACCGCACCAAGGAACCCGCCATGCCCGCCTTCCACCTGTCCCCCGCCGTCGCCGAAGCCTTCCCCGACACCCTCATCGTCCTGGTCACCGCCACCGGCCTGCGCGGCCACGGACCCTGGCCCGGCACCACGGCCGCGCTGGCCGACCTGGAGCAGCGGCTCGCCGACGGGGGCTGGCAGCCCGCCGACGAGACCGACCCCCGGATCGAGGCGTGGCACACCGCCTACCGCTCCTTCGGCACCAACCCGCGCCGCATCCGCCCCAGCGTCGACGCGCTCGGCCGACGCCTCGCCAAGAAGGGCGCCCTGCCGCGCATCAACCCGGCCGTCGACTCCTACAACGTCGTCTCCGTCCGGCACGGCCTGCCCGCCGGGGCCTTCGACCTGGACCGGGTCACCGGCGAGGTCGTCATCCGCCGGGCGGACGGCACGGAGTCCTTCACCCCGCTCGGCGAACCGGACACCACCGAGCACCCGAAGCCCGGCGAGATCGTCTACGCGGACACCACCGATGTCCTGACCCGCCACTGGAACCACCGCGACGCCCACCGCACCCGCGTCACCGAGGACTCCACCCGCGTCGCCTTCATCCTCGAAACCCTCCACGCCGCCCGTGACGGCCATCTCCTCACGTCCGCGGCCGGGGAGTTGCAGGGCCTGCTCGCCCCGCACGCCGAACGGACCGCGGTGCACCACCTCGGCCCGGCACAACCACGGGTCACCGTCTGAGTCCCCCGTCGGCCGCCACGGGGCCGCGCGCGGGCGGTACGGGCAGGGAAGGCGTCACGCGGACCGGCAGGTCAGGCTTTGACCGCGGCCTGTTCCTGAGTGGCGTCGGCGTCGGCGTCGGCCTCGACTCGGCGCGCGGCCGGGATGGCGGCGGCGATCACCGCGGCGACCAGGGCGACGCCGCAGCCGGCCAGGAGGCCGGTACGGAAGCCGTTCTCGGAGGTGACGGTGTGGTCGCCCATGGTGACGGTCATCTGTGAGAGGACCACGCCGATCACGGCAGCGCCGATCGACGTGCCGAGGGAGCGCATGAGCGTGTTGAAGCCGTTGGCGGCGGCGGTCTCGGACAGCGGGACCGAGCCCATGATCAGTGCGGGCATCGCACCGTACGCCAGGCCGACACCGCTGCTGGTCACCATGCCGACCACCATCAGGCCCCACGCGGAGCCCATGAGCACCAGCGCCAGGCCGTAGCCGACCGCGATGACCAGGATGCCGCACACCAGGGTGAACTTCGGTCCCCGTGCCCAGGGGCCGATGTCGATCGGTGAGCTCAGCGACGCCTTCGGGCTCGACGCCTCCACCCTCAACCGGCAGACCGCGGCGGCCATGCGCGCCGGACTCGTGGAACGCATCCCGGACCCCGAAGGCGGCATGGCCCGCAAGTTCCGGATCACCGACGAGGGCGCCCGCATGCTCGACGCGGAACGCGAGGGTCTCGTCCGCTCCCTGGAACGGGTCATGGCCGACTGGTCGGACGAGGACATCTCCGGCTTCGCCGCCTACCTGAGGCGCTTCAACACCGACATCGAGCGCCTGGGCGGCCGCCCCTGGCCGCGCCCCTGACCGTTCGCGGCACCTGGCCCGTGCCCGGCCGGCACGACCGCGGCGCCACGACGTCCGCGGTGCGGCCGACCGGAGAATCCGTTCGACAGCGCGCCGCACCGCCCGGCAGAGTCCGTCCATGAAGCCGCAGCACTGGCCCCTGTACGGGCTCCGCCTCCGCACGCCCCGCCTGGAACTCCGCCTCCCCGACCTGGAGTTGCTGAACGACCTCGCGTCGGTCGCCGCCGACGGGGTGCACGCGCCGGGCGAGATGCCGTTCACGGTCCCCTGGACCGCCGTACCGCCCGAGGAGCGCGGCAGGGCGGTGTTCCAGCACGTGCTGTCCACCGTCGCCGACTGGTCGGTCCAGGACTGGGCGTTGAGCCTCGCCGTGCTGTACGAGGGCCGGGTGGTCGGGCGGCAGGACCTCACGGCGAAGGACTTCGCCGTGACCGGCCAGGTCGCCACCGGGTCGTGGCTGGGCCTCGCCCACCAGGGCCGGGGCATCGGCACCGAGATGCGGGCCGCCGCCCTGCACCTCGCCTTCGACGGCCTCGGGGCCCGGTCCGCGGTGTCGTCGGCGATGACCGACAACGCGCGCTCGCTGGGCGTCTCGCGCCGGCTCGGCTATCTGCCCGACGGCATCGAGGTCGCCGCCGTGCGGGGAGCACCCGTCACCCTGCAACGGCTGCGGATGGACCGTGCGCGCTGGGAGGAGTGCCGGAGCGTCGAGGTCACCGTCGAGGGACTCGACTACTGCCGGGAGGAGTTCGGGGCATGACCCTGCTCGTGCACACCTTCGTCCACGACGAGCAGGGCAATCGGCAGCTTCTCGACGACCCCGATGACGGCAGCGACATGGCCGGGTTCGAGAACAGCCGGACCAGGCTCTGGGGCTCGGAGTGCGCACGGACGCTCGGGGCCCGGTTCCTTCCCGAACTGGCCACCGCCGACCTCCACGTACAGCCGGAGGACGTCGAGGACTTCCTCGCCGAGTGCCAACTGCTGCGCGGACACACGGCGGAGCTCGCCGCACACAGCGGCTACCGGGAGGACTACGTGGCGGCCCGGCTCGTCAACATCACCCGTGCCGCGCTGCGGGCCCGATCGGTGGGCGGCGGAGTCCTGGTCTGGTGAGCGGCGGCCGGGGCAGGGTGGAGCGCGAGCACCGGGGCCGTCCGGCGGCCGGAGGCGCGCGGTCGCCGGGACGGGCCCGGTCGGTTCACTCGGCGGCCCAGGGGACCTGCGGCGCCCGGTAGTAGTTGACGCCCAGCGCGGAGAGCCTCGGGCCCTGCGCGCCCAGCCGCACCTTGTACGCGTCCCAGTCGTGCGTGGCCGCGGGCGACCAGCCGAGCTCCGCGACCCCGGGCAGCCGGGGGAACGCCATCTGCTCGATCTCGTCGTTGTCGGTCAGGGTCTCCGACCAGAGCGGCGCCTCGACACCGAGGACCGAGTCCTCCGGGACGCCGGCCAGGTACGTCGCCGGGTTCCAGTCGTACGAGCGCTGGACCGGGACGTAACCGGCCCAGGCCAGGCCCAACTCGGTGTCCTTGTCGTACTTCATGTCGAGGTAGCTGCGGTCGGCCGGGGACAGCACCAGCTTCGTGCCGTGCGCGGCGGCGTCCGCGACCTGCTGGCGCTCGGCAGCGCCCGTTTGGTCGTAGCCCCAGTACTGGGCGACGGCGCCCTTCACCGGGGTGCCCCCGGTCAGCTGGTGCCAGCCCACCACGGTCTTGCCGTACTTGCCGACGACGGCCTGCGCCTTGTCCATGAAGGCCACGTAGTCCTCGTGGCTGGTGGAGTGCGCCTCGTCGCCGCCGATGTGGAGGTACTTGCCGGGGGTGAGCGCGGCGAGCTCACGGACCACGTCGTCCACGAAGTCGTACGTGACGGCCTTCGGGACGCAGAGCGAGCTGAAGCCGACGTCGGTGCCGGTGTACAGCGGCGGCGCGACCCCGTTGCAGTTCAGCTCCGCGTACGAGGCGAGTGCCGCGTTGGTGTGGCCGGGCAGGTCGATCTCCGGCACGACCTCCAGATAGCGGGAGGCCGCGTACCGGACGATCTCCTTGTAGTCGCTCTTGGTGTAGTAGCCGCCGGGGCCGCCGCCGACCTCCGTCTGCCCGCCGTACGTGGCGAGCCGCGGCCAGGAGTCGATGGCGATCCGCCAGCCCTGGTCGTCGGAGAGATGCAGATGGAGCTTGTTCATCTTGTAGAGGGCGAGCTGGTCGATGTAGCGCTTGACCTCGGCGACGGAGAAGAAGTGCCGGGAGACATCGAGCATCGCGCTGCGGTACGCGTAGCGCGGCGCGTCCGTGACCGTGCCGCCCGCGACCGTCCACGGGCCCTTCTGCGGGCTCTTCTTCTCCACGTCGGCCGGGAGCAGCTGACGGAGCGTCTGAACGCCGTGGAAGAGTCCCGCGGGGGCGCCCGCGGTGATGGTGACGGAGCCCCGGCCCGACTTCAGTCTGTAGCCCTCGGCGCCCAGTCCGCCGTTGCGGGGGTCGAGGCGCAGCCGGATGCCGTTGCCTGCGTCGCCGGTGACGGGCAGCGGGTATCCGGTGGACGGGCGCAGCACGCCCGCGAGGTAGTCGCCGACCTTCCGGGCCTCGCGGGAACCGTCGACGCGGATCCTGGTGTCCGCGGTGATGGTGTACGGGGAGCCGCCCGGCTTCGCCTCGGCAGGGGCGGGGACGAGCCGGCCGAGCGGACGGGGCGGGGCGGCGGGGCCGCTGTTCGCCGCCGCTCCCCCCGGGGCCGCGCCGACACCGGAGATCCCGGCCGCCGTGACGAGCAGCAGCGAGCCGAGAAGGCGGGGCAGTGCGGTGCGCTGTGTCCTGTGCAGTCTCACAAGCCGGGTCCCTTTCGACGGGTTCACACCTGTGGATCTCCTGAGCAACCGAACCATCACCATGCGTATCGCGCGTCTCACGGATGGTCAAGGTGTAGACCACTCCCCCGTTCTGCGGCTGAGAGAATCTGCCGCATGGCAGAAATAATCCAGCGCGACGGGACCTGGACCTTCGACGGCGAAGCGGTGCGGATCGTGCCGGGCCGGGGCAAGGGGATCCATCCGCTCCGGCAGGAGCTGGGTGAATGCGTGGTCCCGCTGCGGGCATTGGCGGGCATCTCCTTCGAACCGGACCGCAAGGGCGGTCGGCTGCGACTGCGGCTGCGCGACGGCGCGTGCCCGGTCCTGCGCGCGGCCGACGGCCGGCTCAAGGGCGCCTCGGACCCCTACCAGCTGGTGGTGGAGAAGGACCGGAACGGGGTGGCGGAGTACTTCGTCGACGAGGTGCGCGGCGCTCTGCTGGTCGAGCAGGTGCCCACCGACGCGGTGGACGGCTTCCTGCTGCCGGGGCCCGCGGTGCCGGTCGCCGGTGGCGGCGGGGACGGCACGGCCTCGTTCGACGGGGAGACCGTCCGCCTCACCTGGAACTGGAAGGCCAATGAGGCCAAGATCTCGGGCGGTCCGGTCGCATTCCCGGTGTCGGAGGTGACCGACGTGCGGTGGCTGCCCTCCATCGGTCTGGAGAACGGGCACCTGCGCTTCGTACGGGGCAAGGGCCCGACCCCGGCGGCCGAGCACGACCCGTACTCACTGGACCTGTGGGGGCTGTCCAAGAAGGAGTACACGGCGGTCCTGGTCGCGGCGGCGGTCCTGGTGCGGCTGCCCGACGCACCGGGCCCGGCCCCCGCGAGCATCGCGCCCGCCGGGATCGCGGCCCCCGCCCCGGCGCCCGCACCGGCCGGCGACGATCACGACACACTGCTGCGCCGACTGCGCGAGCTCGGCGAACTGCACCGGTCCGGGGTCCTCACCGACGACGAGTTCACCGCCGCCAAGCAGGCCGTCCTCAAGCGCCTGTAGGCGACCGAGACCGCAATCACACCCGAGCCTGCCCGATATCGGGCAGAATTGTTGCGTAAGCGCCCTCACCACCGCAATATCAACGAGTGCTCGAACGCCGCCCGTCGCATGACGACCTCATCGAACACCTGGTGCGCAGCACCGCGCTCCAGCGCGGTGAAGCCGCCCGGGTGATCCTCGACGTGCTGGCGTACTTCGACGAGACGACCGACGACTTCGTCCGCCGCCGCCACCGCGAACTGCAGTCCGGCGGCCTGGTCAACGCGGAGATCTTCGAACGGATCGCGGCCGAGCTGCCGCACCGGGCGGTCGCGCCGCCGGAGCTCTCGCTCCGCCAGCTGCGCCGCATCGTCTACGGCTGAGCAACGAGCACCACAGGTACGTCGATGGAGGGGCAGAGAACTCATGTGCGGAATCGTCGGATACATCGGGAAGCGTGATGTGGCTCCGCTGCTGCTGGAGGGGCTGCAGCGGCTGGAGTACCGGGGTTACGACTCCGCGGGCATCGTCATCACCGGCAAGGCATCGGCCGGCAAGCCCGCCACCCTGCGGATGGTCAAGGCGAAGGGCCGGGTCCGCGAGCTGGAGGCCCGCGTCCCCAAGCGCTTCACCGGCACCACCGGTATCGCCCACACCCGCTGGGCCACCCACGGCGCCCCGAGCGACGAGAACGCGCACCCGCACCTGGACGCCGAGAACAAGGTCGCCGTCGTCCACAACGGCATCATCGACAACGCCTCCGAGCTCCGTGCGAAGCTCGTCGCCGACGGTGTCGTCTTCCTCTCCGAGACCGACACCGAGGTGCTGGTCCACCTGATCGCCCGCGCCCAGGCGGACACTCTGGAGGAGAAGGTCCGCGAGGCGCTGCGCTCGGTCGAGGGCACGTACGGCATCGCCGTCATGCACGCCGACTTCAACGACCGCATCGTGGTCGCCCGCAACGGTTCCCCGGTGGTGCTCGGCATCGGCGAGAAGGAGATGTTCGTCGCCTCGGACGTCGCCGCGCTGGTCGCCCACACGCGCCAGGTCGTCACCCTGGACGACGGCGAGATGGCCACCCTCAAGGCCGACGACTTCCGTACGTACACCACGGAGGGCTCGTCCACGACGGCCACGCCGACCACCGTGGAGTGGGAGGCCGAGTCGTACGACATGGGCGGCCACGACACGTACATGCACAAGGAGATCTCCGAGCAGGCCGACGCGGTCGACCGGGTGCTGCGCGGCCGGATCGACGACCGCTTCGCCACCGTGCACCTGGGCGGCCTCAACCTGGACGCCCGGGAGGCGCGCGGGGTCCGCCGGATCAAGATCCTGGGCTGCGGCACCTCGTACCACGCGGGCCAGATCGGCGCCCAGCTGATCGAGGAGCTCGCCCGCATTCCCGCGGACGCCGAGCCCGCCTCCGAGTTCCGCTACCGCAACCCGGTCGTCGACCCGGACACGCTGTACGTCGCGGTCTCCCAGTCCGGCGAGACGTACGACGTGCTGGCCGCCGTCCAGGAGCTCAAGCGCAAGGGCGCCCGGGTGCTCGGTGTCGTCAACGTGGTGGGTTCGGCGATCGCCCGGGAGGCGGACGGCGGTACGTACGTCCACGCCGGTCCCGAGGTCTGCGTCGTCTCCACCAAGTGCTTCACCAACACGGTCGTCGCGTTCGCGCTGCTCGCCCTGCACCTGGGCCGGATCCGTGATCTGTCGGTCGCCGACGGCAAGCGGATCATCGAGGGGCTGCGCAGGCTGCCCGCCCAGATCAGCGAGATCCTGGCGAACGAGGACGAGATCAAGAAGATGGCGGCCGAGTACGCGGACGCCAAGTCGATGATGTTCATCGGCCGGGTGCGCGGCTATCCCGTCGCCCGTGAGGCCTCGCTGAAGCTCAAGGAGGTCTCGTACATCCACGCCGAGGCGTACCCGGCCTCCGAGCTGAAGCACGGGCCGCTGGCGCTGATCGAGCCCGCGATGCCGACGGTCGCGATCGTGCCGGACGACGACCTGCTGGAGAAGAACCGCGCCGCGATGGAGGAGATCAAGGCCCGCAGCGGCCGGATCCTCGCCGTCGCCCACCAGGTGCAGGAGAAGGCCGACCACACCATCGTCGTGCCGAAGAACGAGAACGAGCTGGACCCGATCCTGATGGGCATCCCGCTCCAGCTCTTCGCCTACCACACGGCGCTGGCCATGGGCCGCGACATCGACAAGCCGCGCAACCTGGCGAAGTCCGTCACCGTCGAGTAGGCCCGTGTACGGGGCGGCCCTGCGCGCGGAACGCTTTCCCGGCGTGCGCGGGGCGCCCCGAACCCGCCACCGAGGGCATCAATTGCCGGTTTATGCAGGCGAGTTGACGCCACTTCGAACGAGGGTCACCCGACAGGCTCTCAGGGGATGACGACGACGGGGCGCTGCGCACGCCGCGCAAGGCGGCCCGCCACCGAGCCGAAGATGCGGCCGACGATGCCGTGCGTGGAGCCGACGACAATGGCGTCGGCCGAGTACTCCCGGCCGACCTCCTCCAGCTCGTGGCAGATGTCCCCGCCCCGCTCGACGAGGACCCAGGGCACCTCGGAGAGGTAGTCCGCGCAGGCGAGCTCCAGGCCGAGCACCTCGGTCCGGTGGTCGGGCACGTCCACGAAGACGGGCGGCTCGCAGCCTGCCCAGACCGTGGTCGGCAGCCGGTTGGCGACATGGACGATGATCAGGCCGGAACCCGATCTTCGGGCCATCCCGATGGCATAGGCGAGGGCGCGTTCGCTGGAGGTCGAGCCGTCGAAGCCGACGACGACCCCGTGGCGGAACGCGGGATCGCAGGAGTGACGTGTTTCTTCGACCGTCTGCGGGTCCGACATGGGATCGGCTACCTGCTTGCGGTCGGCGGGTTCGGGGATTTCATGACCGGCCATCGGTGTCTCGGCGAAGAGAGTCCTCGTGAGGAGAGCGACTTGGGGAAGGTGCGTCAGCGGGCGGTGTTGCGGTGTCCGGGAATCATCTTCCCAACCCCTTACCCCCAAGGGTACGGCGCCACTCCTCCACTGCCCAGACCCGCGTAAAGCGCACGCGACGTTTCACGGAGCATGCCCGAGGCGGACCCGTATGGCAATGCCGCTTGTGCCGTACACCGACGCCGCCGGGCCCGCACGGCCGCCCTCGGTGACCGGACGGAGCCGGATCCGTCCCGCTGCGGGCCGCATGCGCGGCCCGGCTCCCCGGGGCGGCCGTGGAGTGGATCACCGGCCCGTCACCAACCGCCGGGCCGGCATCCCGGCCCCCCGGTCCCCGGAGTCACACCACACCCGCTCCGGACCGTCCGCCCCGCTCCCGGCGATCCCTTTCGACAGGGGACCGACACCGGCCCGCCGGGCGGAATCCGGTCGCTGCCGGTTGCCGACGCGCCGTTCCGTACGATCAGCCGTCCGACCTGCCCAGGGGGCGCAAAGAAGCGGTTGATCACCCGGGTTGTGCGCCGGTTCAATGACTGAATCACGTATGCACAACCATCTATTTTCAGCCAACTTCATACCCCTACCCATTCCTTGCCGAATTGGCCGATCAACCCCCTTGTCGCCAGGCAGGAAGAGACCGCGCGGTACGCTTCCACCCAATGGGGACGGGCCATGAACGCCAGGCGCACTTCCCTGCACGCCTGTCGGATGAAACGCTTCGTGATCGAATGCTTCCCGCCAAGTTGCCTTGTCGACATAACGCCGGTTGGTGAACTTGTCACGCCGGCACCACAGGACGCAGTAGATTCGATCTTGGGCATCGAAGTCTGGGGAGCCCGTGCAGGACCGAGGGGAACAGTGCAGTGCGACAGGCCCGTAAGGACCAGGGAGACGCGAACACCGAGGGGGGCTTAGCGTCATGAGCCAGGACTCCGCCGCCGTGACGGAGGCTGTACGGAAGCTCAGCGGTCGTCGACGACGAGAAGTCGTCGCCGTGCTGCTGTTCAGCGGCGGCCCCATCTTCGAGAGCTCGATCCCGCTCTCCGTGTTCGGAATCGACCGCCAGGACGCGGGAGTTCCGCGTTACCGACTCCTCGTCTGCGGCGGGGAGGAAGGGCCCCTGCGGACCACAGGGGGACTCGAACTCACCGCGCCCTACGGGCTGGAGGCGATCAGCAGGGCCGGCACCGTCGTGGTGCCCGCCTGGCGTTCGATCACCTCGCCACCGCCCGCCGAGGCATTGGAGGCGCTGCGCCGCGCCCACGAGGAGGGCGCCCGCATCGTCGGTCTGTGCACCGGCGCGTTCGTGCTCGCCGCCGCCGGCCTGCTGGACGGCCGACCGGCGACCACGCACTGGATGTACGCACCGACGCTGGCCAAGCGCTACCCGTCGGTCCACGTCGATCCGCGTGAGCTCTTCGTCGACGACGGCGACGTGCTCACCTCCGCCGGGACAGCGGCAGGCATCGACCTCTGTCTGCACATCGTCCGCACGGACCACGGCACGGAGGCCGCCGGGGCACTGGCCCGTCGGCTCGTCGTGCCGCAGCGGCGCAGTGGCGGCCAGGAGCGCTATCTCGACAGGTCTTTACCTGAGGAGATCGGCTCCGACCCGCTCGCCGAGGTCGTGGCCTGGGCACTGGAGCATCTGCACGAGCAGTTCGACGTGGAGACGCTGGCCGCTCGCGCCTACATGAGCAGGCGGACCTTCGACCGCAGGTTCCGCTCGCTCACCGGCAGCGCACCGCTCCAGTGGCTGATCACCCAGCGGGTACTGCAGGCGCAGCGGCTGCTGGAGACGTCCGAGTACTCGGTCGACGAGGTGGCGGGCCGCTGCGGCTTCCGCTCGCCGGTCGCGCTGCGCGGACACTTCCGGCGTCAGCTGGGCTCCTCCCCCGCCGCGTACCGGGCCGCCTACCGGGCCCGCCGTCCGCAGGGCGGTGGCGCGGAGCCCGTGACCGCGGTGACCGAGCCCGTGGTGCCCGCGCAGGGCAACGGGGCGATCCGGCGCGCCGCGGCCACGGCCGCACCGCCGGGCCCGCATGTCATCACGGCGCCGACGGCCGGCCCGGTCCAGTCGGAGCAGGGGAAACCCGGCCCCGACGCGTACACGACCGGCCGCCCGACCCTGCCGGGGCAACGGAGTGCCCCGTAGGGTGGAACCATGAACGATCGCATGGTGTGGATCGACTGCGAGATGACCGGGCTCTCGTTGACGGAAGACGCACTCATCGAGGTGGCCGCGCTGGTCACCGACTCGGAGCTGAACGTGCTCGGCGAAGGGGTGGACATCGTGATCCGCCCGCCGGACTCGGCCCTGGAGACCATGCCCGAGGTGGTGCGGCAGATGCACACCGCCTCGGGCCTCCTCGACGAGCTGGCCGGGGGCACGACCCTGGCCGACGCCGAGGCCCAGGTGCTGAACTACGTCCGTGAGCATGTGAAGGAGCCCGGCAAGGCCCCGCTCTGCGGGAACTCCGTCTCCACCGACCGCGGTTTCCTGGCGCGGGACATGGCGGCCCTGGAGGGCTACCTCCACTACCGGATCGTCGATGTCTCCTCGATCAAGGAGCTGGCGCGCCGCTGGTACCCGCGGGCGTACTTCAACAGTCCGGCCAAGAACGGCAACCACCGGGCGCTCGCTGACATCCGCGACTCGATCACCGAGCTCCGCTACTACCGCGAGGCGGTCTTCGTGCCGCAGCCCGGCCCGGACTCGGAGCGCGCGAAGGCCATCGCGGCGCATGTCGCGCCGCCCGCACCGTAGGACCTTGTGAAGCCGCTGGTCATAGCCCTTTCGGGGGGTGGGATCAGCGGCTGAACAACAGGGGAGCGAGCACCCTCTCGGACCCTGTACACTTTTTCTCGGCCGGTCAGAAAAAGACCGGGCATGGTGGGTATAGCTCAGATGGTAGAGCACCTGGTTGTGGTCCAGGATGTCGCGGGTTCGAGTCCCGTTACTCACCCTGAAGGAAGGGCCCCGGTCTTCGGACCGGGGCCCTTCCCGTGTCTGAGCCTCCTTCAGCAGGCAGCCGTGTGACGGTCGTCACGACGAGTCACGGACGACCAGTTCGGTAGGAAGCACGATCTGCGGGCGCTCCTGATGCTCGCGATCTCCTTCAGCAGGACGCGGGCCATTGTGCGGCCCAGCTCCTCGATCGGCCGGCTCGTACGGCCGGGGACGGCGGTACGCCGGTGTCGGCCCTCCGCGCCCGGAACGGCCATCCGCCGCAGGCCGGTACCGGCCGTCGACGCCTACCCGAAGACCGAGGGGGGCGGCGCCGGGGACGGCCTGGCGTCCGCGTCGCTCACCGGCGCCGCGCCGCCGGTGAAGTCGGCCAGCGCCCGCCCGTGTTCGACGCGTCCGGGGTGCGGATCGGTCGCGATCCGACGGGTCAGCTCCGCGACCTTCAGCGGCAGGTCCGAGGCGAGCAGCACGGCGTTGCCGAAGCGGCGGCCTCGCCACACGGCCGGGTCGGCGGCGAGGGCCAGTTCGGGGAAGAGGGCGGCCGCGGTGGCGATCTGTCCGCGCAGATGGGTCAGCGGCGGCCCGTCCGCCAGGTTGGCGACGTAACTCCCGCCGGGCTTCAGGACCCGGCGGACCTCGGCGAGGAACTCGGTGCTGGTGAGGTGCGCGGGGGTACGGGCTCCGCTGAACACATCGGCGATGACGAGATCGGCCCAGCCGTCCTGGATCTTCCCCAGCCCGGCGCGGGCGTCGGTGGCCCTGACCCGGATCCTGGCCTGCGGGTCCAGCGGCAGCTCCCGGCGGACGAGTTGGACGAGCGCGGCGTCCACCTCCACGATCTGCTGGGTGGAGCGGGGCCGGGTAGCGGCGATGTAGCGGGCGAGCGTGAAGGCGCCGCCGCCCAGGTGCACCACGTGCAGGGGCTGCCCGGGGGGTGCGACGAGATCGGCGATGTGACCGATCCTGCGCTGGTACTCGAAGGACAGGAACGTGGGGTCGTCGAGATCCACATGGGACTGCGGGGCGCCGTCCAGCGTCAGCGTCCAGGCGCGCGGCCGCTCCCGGTCGGGGACCAGCTCGGCGACGGAACCGTCCACCGGTTCGGCGAGGCGCTCCGCCCTGCGCCCGCCGCGCCCGGCACCGCGTTCGGCCCTGCCACCGGTCCCGTCCTCGGCCGTGCTCCCGGCCCTGCTCCCGGTCTTGCGGTCGGACCGCTTACGGGCGCCCGCACCTCCGCTCGACCCTCCTCGACGTGCCACCGCTGCTCGTGCCCGCTCACTGCTCTTCGCTCCGGACCGGTGGGGAACCGGCCGTGCCGGGGAATCCCGCCCACCTGCCCATTATGGGCGCGCCTGCGAGGAGGCTGCGGTCAGCGGCAGTTGTCGGCCGCCTCGATCAGCCGGGCCGCCTGGTCGAGTGCGGCCCGCAGCACCGCCGGGTCGGTGACCGGGGCGTCGGCCTCGGGCGGCAGCAGCCAGCCACTGCCGGTGCCGGGCGGCTCGGCGGGGATGCGCAGTCCGCGGCCGGCGGTCTGCGTACAGGCGCTGCCCGGTACGTCCCACGCCTCGGCGGTCCCCGGCGGCACCAGGAAGCCGAGGGTGTCACAGGCGCCGTCGTGTACGACCGGGCCGACGTCCTGCTCGGCGTCCCGGCGCAGGATGTCCACGGCCTCCAGCCCCTGGCGGGCCGGGACGGTCACCAGTTCACAGGGTTCGCCGCCGTGGTCGTCCGCGGCAGTGGTGGGCGCCGGGGCCCCCGTCGCGGCCGGGGTCGTCGCTGTCATCCGCGATTCGGTCTCCGTGCCGGGGTGCAACAAGGGACCTCTCCTCTCATCGCCGGGCGGAGCCGGATTCCGTCTCCGCAAGGACCAACGCGCCGACGGCGTCAAGGGCTACGGTGCCACGCCGCCGCAAAGGGTGGCAGTTCATGGCAGATCGCGGGCGAGATGCCCCGCTTTGCTCTTAAACGTTCCGTGTGTACCTCGTCACAGCGGGTACGTTCTTGCTCCGCCGGGACACCGGAAGCAGGAAGCCCGGCTGCAGAAGAGCTGCAGAAGAGAGGTCCCCGCCCATGGTGTCGACAGGGGCAGTACCCAACCTCACCTTCCGGCGGCTGCGCGGTCGGCGCTCCGCCGGGGAGTTCGCTGCCGCGGTACGCAGATCGGCCCGCGAGATCGGCGAGCAGGTCGCGTGCGACGCCCGGTACATCGGACGCGTGGAGTCGGGGGAGATCCGCTGCCCCAACTACGCGTACGAACGGGTCTTCCTGCACATGTTCCCCGGGGCGACCCTGGCGGACCTGGGCTTCTCGCCGCGCGAAACCGTACGCGGCCGGGGGGCACGGACCACCGCCGAAACCCCACCGTCCCCCACGCTCCACAGCAACCCCGACGAGGAGAGCGACGTGCTGCGTCGCGTATTCATGACGAGCGGCACCACCACGATGGCGGCCGCGGCCCTGGGCCTGGGCCCCGGCTCCGCGTCCGCCGCTGCCGCCACCCCGCCCGACCCGCGCCGGGTCGGCGAGACCGAGGTGAGCGCCGTCGAGAAGGCGGTGCGGCAGATCCGGCTGCTCGACGACCGGCACGGCGGCGACGGCCTGTACGGCAAGGCGTTCCAGCCGCTGCGGGCGGCGTACGCGCTGCTCGACTCCGGTACCACCACCAAGCGCACCACCGCCGACAGACTGCATGCCGGGGCGGGCGAACTGGCCATCTCGGTGGGCTGGCTGGCCCATGACTCGGGCCGGTTCGAGGAGGCCCGCTCGCACTACGCGGAGGCGCTCGCCACGGCCCGGGTAGCCGTTGATCCGGCGCTGGAGGCACATGCCTTCTGCAACACGTCGTTCCTGGCCCGGGATATCGGGCGGCCCCGCGAGTCGGTACGGGCGGCGGAGGCCGCGCAGCGGGCGGCGAAGCCGCTGGGCTCGCCCCGGCTGCTGGCGCTGCTCGCGCTGCGGGAGGCGGGGGGCCGGGCAGGGCTCGGGGACCGTGCGGGCTGCGAGCGGGCCCTCGGCCGGGCGCACACCGCGTTCGGGCGCGGTCCGTGCGACGCCGATCCGGAGTGGATGACCTTCTTCCGGGAGGCGGAGCTGGAGATGCTGGAGGCGCAGTGCTGGTCGGCGCTGGGTGACTGGTCGCGGGCCGCCCGGCACGCGCTGCGGGCCACCCGGCTCCAGGACCCGCACTTCACCCGGAACCAGGCGCTGTACCGGGCCGAGCTGACCTGGGACCTCGCCCGCGCGGACCGGGCCGTGGAGGCGGCGGCGGCCGGCCATCAGGTGCTCGACCTGCTGGTCCGTGTCCGGTCGACCCGCATCCGGGCGATGCTGGCGCAGGCGGTGGGGGTCCTGACGCCCCGGCGGGGCGTTGCGGAGGTGCGGGAGTTCCTGGAGCGGCACGCGGAGGCCGCGGCCTCCGCGTAGGACCTGTCCGGCCCTAACGATCCAGGTGGCCCGTGTCGTTCCAGCGTTCGATCGCGGGGGCTCCGTACGCCCAGCCCAGCACCGAGAGCGAGGTCGGGTCGAGCCGGATCCGCGCCGCGAACGACACGTCCTCACCGAGCCACCGCGCCCCCAGCGCCCGCAGGATGTGCCCGTGGGCGAAGACCAGCACATCGCGGTCGGCCGAGCGGGCCCACGCCACGATCTCGTCGGCGCGGGCGGACAGCTCGGCCGGGGTCTCCCCCTCCGGCACCCCGTCGCGCCAGATGAGCCAGCCGGGCCGGATCGCCTGGATCTCGGCCGGAGTCATCCCCTCGTACGCCCCGTAGTCCCACTCCATGAGCGCGTCCCACGGCTCGGCCCGGTCCGCGAATCCCGCGATCTCGCAGGTCTCCCTGGCCCGCTGCAACGGGCTGGTGCGCACTTCCAGGCGCGGCAGCCCGGCCCACGGCCCGCGCCGCAGCCGCTCGCCGAGGAGCTTCGCGCCCGCCCGGCCGGTGTCGAGCAGCGGGATGTCCGTCCTGCCGGTGTGATTGCCCTTGACGGACCATTCCGTCTGGCCGTGCCGGGCGAGCAGGATACGCGGTGCCATGACGGCTCTCCCTGAACTGAGATCTGAGGCCGGCGATCAAGACGATATGGATCATCCGGTTTTCCCATCATCGCGCACGTGATCGCGAGGCAACCTCCCGGCCCGGACCGACGTCAACACTCTGAGCGGAGAAATCTGCGCGCGCACGGGGCTCCGAAAAGGACCCCGGAGGAACCGCGACCGAACCGCACCGTACGGTTGAACGCCCGCCGTCGGTCGCATGAACACATGATGGAGAGCTTCCGGATGCAGCATGCCAGCACCGCGCCCGTGCCGCGCCCGCGGCCCCGTTGGTGGACCGAGCTGCCGCTGCTGGCCCTCGTGTACGGGGCCTATTCGGCGGGCCGCCTGCTGGCGCGCGGCGACGTGTCCACCGCCGTCGACCACGGCCTGAGCATCCTGAGCCTGGAGAAGACGCTCCACATCAACCTGGAGCATCCGCTCAACCGGCTGCTCACCGCGCACCCCACGATAGGCATACCCTCCGACTTCATATACGCGTCCCTGCACTACCTCGTCACCCCGGCCGTCCTGGTCTGGCTCTTCCGCCGCCGCCAGGAGGTCTACCGCAGGGCCCGCACCTGGCTGATGACCTCCACGCTGCTCGGCCTGATCGGCTTCATGCTGCTGCCGACCTGCCCGCCCAGGCTGCTTGAGGCCCGATACGGCTTCGTGGACACGATGGCGCAGTACAGCTCGTACGGCTGGTGGGGCACGGAGGCCAGCGCCCCGCGCGGTATGGGCGGGATGACCAACCAGTACGCGGCGATGCCGAGCCTGCACGTCGGCTGGGCACTCTGGTGCGGCATCCTGCTGTGGCGCCACAGCAAGAACCCGTACATCCGGGCCGCGGGCGTCGCCTACCCCCTGATCACCACCTTCGTGGTGATGGGCACGGCCAACCACTACTTCCTCGACGCGGTCGCGGGCGTCGCCGTGATGGGTGTCGGAGCCCTGCTGACCCGGCCCGTGATGCGGCTGGCGGACCGGATCAGGGACCGGGTCGGAGCACGCTTCCCACGGGTCGCCCCGGCCGCGGAGTCCCCGATTGTCAGTGCCGGATGCAAGACTTCCGCGGGTGAGCGAATCCCTGGCCAGCGGACCACCTCCGCAGACTCCACCGATGCCGCAGCAGCGGCCGACGCAGACGCCTCGGCCGGTCGCGCAACCCGGGCCGACACCGCCGCCCCCGCAGGAGCGGGAGCCGCGGGGGACGACACTCCGGCAGCGGCTCGCTGAGCTGCGGGGACCGGCCGTCCCGCCCCGCCCGCTGGACGCCCGCGCGCTGGCCGCCCTCGCCGCCAACCCCGGCTGCCGTCGCCGCGCCCTGCTCGACGGCGCCGGGGTGGACAAGGCCGCGCTGGCCGCGGCGCTCGGTTCACCGGCCCCCTTCGGCCAGTCCCAGTTCGCCCTCGTCCGGGGCAACGCCTTCGAGGCCAAGGTCAAGGCCGACGGGGGCACGGAGCTGATGCGGCTGCTGTACGAGCGCCTCGGCGGCGATGCCGGGGCGCCGCGCGAGGTCTCGGTGCCCGATCTGACGGCGGCAGGCCCAGAGGGCCGCGCCGCGCGTACGGCGCTGGCGCTGCGGGAGGCGACCGAGGCGGGCGGCTGGGCGCTGCTGGACCACCCGATGCTGGCCCTGGAGGTGGCGGGCTCCCCCGCCTACCTGGAGCCGGACGCGGTGGCGGTGCACCCCGACGGCACCTGGACGGTCGTCGAGATCAAGTCCTTCCCCACGGTCGACGGCTCGGCCGACGCGGCGAAGGTCGGCGCGGCGGCCCGGCAGTCCGCCGTCTACGTACTGGCGCTGGAACGGATCGCGGAGCTGACCGAGGGCGCCGAGGTGGGCCACCGGGTGCTGCTGGTCTGCCCGAAGGACTTCTCCAACCTGCCCACCGCCTCGGTCGTCGACGTACGCAAGCAGCGCGCGGTCACCCGCCGCCAGCTGACCAGGCTGACCCGGATCGAGGAGATCGCGGCAGCCCTGCCCGAGGGCACCACCTTCGACCCTCAGTGCCCCCGGCAGCAGCTCGACGCCGCGGTCGAATCGGTCGGCGCGGCGTACGCCCCGGAGTGCCTGGCCGCCTGCGAGCTGGCCTTCCACTGCCGGGCGAAGGCGCGCGAGGCCGGTGCGGTGGAGACGCTGGGGCGCAGTGTGCGCGGCGAGCTCGGCGGGCTGACCACGGTGGGCGAGGTGCTGGCGGCCGCCGCGGGCAAGGAGGGCGACCCGGCGGACCCGACGGTCGCGGCCCTGCGGCGCGCGGCGGCCCTGCGCGCCGAGGCGCTGGCGGGCGGTCCGGCATGTCGCTGATCAGCACCCTGGCCCGGCTGGAGGCCGTGGAGAGCGGCCGCGCCCGGCCGACGGCCACGGTCCTGCACCGCCATCTCACCGACCGGCCCCTCGTCCTGGTTCCGCTGACCACGGCCGGTGAGGCGGGCGCCCCGCTGGGCGCGCTCGTCGGGACCGACCGGGAGGCGCCCCGGCTGCTGACGGTCTCCCAGCCGCGCGACCGGGACCTGCGGTTCGCGTTCCTCGCCGAGCTGGCCGAGGCGGTGCTGCCGCACATGGAGGCGTACGAGGACGTCGTCGAGCCGGCCGAGCGCAACGAGACCGATCCGGAGACCGGGAAGAGGACCAGGGTCGAGGTCGAGCTGTGCGCGGACGCGCCGCAGCTGATCGTGCCGAGCCGGGCCGGCATCGAGTTCGTCCGGCTGCTGGGCCGCTCCATGCGGTTCCGCCGCACGGCCGAGGAGGACCCCGACACCCCGTACCCCGCGCCCGCCCGGGTCCCGCTGCTGGGCCGCTGGCTGACGCACTACGGGGAGCGGGCCAGGGTGCCCGGCTCCTCGCTGCTGCTCGCCGCGACCGATCTGCTGAACCGGCACTGGGCGACCGGCCAGAGCAGTCTGGAGGACCAGCACCTGGGCGCGCTGCTGGCCTGGATCGACGCCCCGGCGGGCGAGTCGGGCGCCTCGGCCGCGCTCCGCGCGGAGCTGGAGCGCGACGGCGAGGGACAGCTGCTGTGCCCGCCGGCCGGTCCGGCCACGGACCCGGCGTTCGACAACCGGCTGCTGGCGCCCGCCATCGAGAAGTACGACCGGGCGCGCACCTCGCTCGCGGCCGCCGAGGACGGCCTGGCGGCCGACGCCCGGCTCGCCGAACTGACTGCGGCCGAGCGGGAGATCAGAGCCCTGCTGGCCGACGTGACCCGGCCGACGTGGGACGCGGTGTGGCGCGGGCTCGACCTGCTGAGGGAGCTTCCCGAAGGTGCCAGGGCCGAGGACCGCTGGACCAGGGACCGCTGGTCGTTCACCGGCCATCGGGACCGGGTGCGCTCGGGCGAGCCGCCGCAGCCGCGCCGGGACGACGCGGTGACGGCGGCGCAGAAGCTTGCCTCGCGGGAGACGGCACAGGCCCAGCTGGAGGCCCAGGAGGCGCTGGACGATCCGCTGGTGCTGGCCGGGCGGCGGCTGGCCGGTGAGGCGTTCGTCGCCGGGGTGACGGAGGTGGTGATGGCGTACAGCGAGTCCAAGCGCCCCTCGCCGCGCCCGCTGGTCACGGTCCGCACGGACGAGCACCCGCATCTCGGCGAGCGCACCAAGGTGTACCGCTCGCTGGAGGGCAGGCCGCAGACCGCCGAGTTCGCAGGGTACGCCGAGCCGGAGGACGGGGGGCCGCCCCTTCTGGTGCTGCGGATCCTCGACCGGATGGGCCGGAGCAAGGAACCGGCCCCGGGCTCGGTGCCGGAGCCGGGCGACCGGATCGTCTGGACGCTCTTCGAGCACGATCAGCGCGGCGGCCCGAAGCTGCCGGACCCGGAGCAGACGCCCTGGACGCACGGCGGCCCGCCGGGTGCGGCCGGGCATACCGAGAGCCCCGACCCCGTGACCGCGGAGGACCTTCTGTGACGGCCGTATTCGACCCGGGCGCCCAGGCCGCGCGGGCGACCGACGCGATCCTCGCCGACACCCTGGGCGGTACGGAGCGCGGCATCGTGGTGGACTCCCCGCCGGGCGCGGGCAAGTCGACGCTCGTGGTGCGCGCCGCGCTCGAACTCGCGGCGGCCGGGCATCCGCTGATGGTGGTCGCGCAGACCAACGCCCAGGTCGACGACCTGGTGGTGCGGCTGGCCGAGAAGGATCCGGGGCTGCCGGTCGGCCGGCTGCACAGCAACGACACCGACCCGTACGACAAGGTGCTGGACGGGCTGGCCAACGTACGGAAGTCGGCCAAGGCGTCCGATCTCGCCGGGCTCGACGTCGTCATCTCGACGGCCGCGAAGTGGGCGCACGTGAAGAACGTCGAGCCGTGGGGCCACGCGATCGTCGACGAGGCGTACCAGATGCGTTCGGACGCGCTGCTGGCCGTCGCGGGGCTCTTCGAGCGGGCGCTGTTCGTCGGCGATCCGGGCCAGTTGGACCCGTTCTCGATCGTCGGCGCGGACCAGTGGGCGGGGCTCTCGTACGACCCGTCGGCGAGCGCCGTCTCCACGCTGCTCGCGCACAATCCCCGGCTGCCGCAGCACCGGCTGCCGGTGTCCTGGCGGCTGCCCGCCTCCGCCGCGCCGCTGGTCTCGGACGCGTTCTACCCGTACACCCCGTTCCGCAGCGGCACGGACCACGGCGACCGGCGGCTGTCCTTCGGTGTGGCATCCGACGGCTCGGCCCCGGACCGGGTGCTGGACGAGGCCGCGGATTCCGGCTGGGGGCTGCTGGAGCTCCCGGCCCGGCACACCCCGCGCACCGACCCGGAGGCGGTGCGCGCGGTGGCCCTGGTCGTCCGTCGGCTGCTGGACCGCGGCGGCGCGGCGACCAGCGAGCGTTCGCCGGACCCGGTGCCGGTGACGGCGGACCGCGTCGCGGTCGGCACCGCCCATCGCGACCAGGCCGCGGCGGTGCGGGCGGCGCTCGCGGAGCTGGGTGTGACGGGCGTCGCGGTGGACACGGCGAACCGGCTCCAGGGCCGCGAGTTCGATGTGACGGTGGTCCTGCACCCGCTCTCCGGCCGCCCCGACGCCACGGCCTTCCACCTGGAGACGGGCCGGCTCTGCGTGCTGGCCTCGCGCCACCGGCACGCCTGCATCGTGGTGTGCCGGGCGGGCGTCACCGAGCTGCTGGACGAGCACCCGTCGACGGAGCCGGTGCAGTTGGGTGTCACGGTGAAATTCCCGGACGGCTGGGAGGCGAACCACGCGGTGCTGGCGCATCTGGCGGAGCACCGGGTGCGGTGGCCGGGGTGACGGCTGCCGTGCGCCCGGCCCCC
This sequence comes from Streptomyces gelaticus, assembly GCF_014649535.1. Lineage (GTDB taxonomy): Bacteria > Actinomycetota > Actinomycetes > Streptomycetales > Streptomycetaceae > Streptomyces > Streptomyces gelaticus. The sequence goes on along the minus strand of NZ_BMTF01000024.1, from coordinate 32,625 downwards.
TTGCGCGACGTTGGACAATGGAGGGTGGTCATCGGGCCGACCCAAGGAGGCAACACCACATGGCACAACCCGAGCGGAACGGGCAGCAGCGGCTGCGCCCCGCGCCCCTGCTCTTCGAGCCGTCGGAGGCGGTCGCCGATCCGGAGCACTTCTTCGACCTGGAGTCGATGGAAGATCCGAAGGAGCTGCTGTCCCGCGCCACCGAACTGACCCTGGCGTTCCGTGCCGCGACCGACCGCGCGGCCGAGTTCCAGGCGATCGCGGCCGCCCAGCTCGCCGATCCGCGCCGGTTCGACCGGCTCACGACCGCGGACATCGCGCAGCGTGCGCAGTGGACCGAGGACTACGCCAAGAAGATGGTGGAGTTCGGCCGGAGCCTGCTGGGCGGTGCCGCTCCCTGAGAGCCGGTCCCGCACTCCGGGCAGAACCACTGGCATATGCCCGAGCGCAAGATACTCCTCCTGACCCCGCCCTGTCCCGGTTTCCGGCAACTCTCGGAACCCGGTCGATCACTCCCGGTAGATATGTCGGCATGACCGCATGGCTGCCAGACGAATCGACCCTGCACCACGGCGACGTCCGCCAGGACACCGGCCTCTTCGCCGTTCTGCGGAACCAGGCCGCGAACCAGACGGCGCACGTCACGGCGGCCGGCGCCGCCTGGCTCGCCGGCGCCGCCGCGTATCCGCGCAGCACGCTGGCCCAGTGGGAGGCCCATCCCTCCTTGCCCGGGGTCCTGCCGTGCGGATCGGCCTTCGACGTGGTGAACGTGCCCACTCTCTTCGGGCGTCGGATGCTGGAACACCTGTGGTCCGACGGCCCCGGATCCGGCCCGGTGGCCACGCACCGCGGACGGATGCTGCTGTTCGCCTCGCCCGGCACCGCCCAGCGGCTCCCCTCGCTGCTCGACTGGGAGGAGTGGGGCGGCGGCCCCGGGCCGAGAGCCGCCATGGGCCCGGGGGCCGCCGGCGAGGACACCGACGGCAAGGTCCCGCCGCTGATCTGTCACGGCACCGGGGACGCGGTGACCGTCCCACCCCTGACCTGCACCTCCACCACGCCCGGACCCCGCTGGCTGGTCGCCCCCGACACCCGTAGCCCCTGGCTGCCTGGCCCCGACGTACTGCTCTGGGCCTGTGTGCGGGTGACCAGGTCGGCGCCCTCGCCGGTGGCCCGGAATTCGATTTTTCCTCACGCCGATCCGGGTGCTAATGTCTACGAC
>NZ_BMTF01000024.1:16112-31365 GCF_014649535.1 Streptomyces gelaticus | reverse complement strand
GCCGCTAGCTCAGTTGGTTAGAGCAGCTGACTCTTAATCAGCGGGTCCGGGGTTCGAGTCCCTGGCGGCGCACAGACGGAAGAAGCCCCTCGCGGAAGCGGGGGGCTTCTTCGTGTTCAAAGTCGCCTCAGGGACTGTTCGACCTCGATCCGATGGACAGTCCCTAAGTTCCGGTGGTGATCCGGACCGTCCAGGCGCCCGACCGTGTCCGGTCGGCGACCTCGACCTTGGCGTGTGCGCCGGGGATGCTGTATGTCTCGCCGACCCGCAGCGGGGCGTCGGCGAGCGGCGCGTAGACCGAGCGGTCCCAGCAGGCGTCGGTGCGGGGGTGGGTGTCGAGCACCTCGACCGGGCCGCCGCCGGAGGGGATTGCGTTGCTCACCCGGTAGAGCAGGACGCCTTCGGCGCAGGTCACGCTGTCGTTGCCGGTGGCGCTGCGGGCCTCGATGGCCACGGCGCTGTCCTCGCCGGTCCTGATCACCGCGAGCCGGGTGCCGATGGAGGCCCCGGGCTCGGGCAGGGCGGCCATCGACTCCAGGGTGATGTCCCGGCTCTTCTGGACGCAGACCACCTGTCGGCGGTCCAGCCAGCCCAGCTTCCACTTGTGCCAGCCGAAAAGATCCGGCGCGAGCCCGAACTGGCTGCCCATCACGTCCCAGTCGCCGACGTAGGTGTCCCAGTCGCCCTTGCCGTCGGACGGCCGGTGGTAGAGGTCCGGCAGGTCGAAGACGTGCCCGGTCTCGTGGGCCAGCACATTGCGGTCCGGCGGGTGCTGTTCGAAGACGGTGACGACGCGGCGGATGTCCGTGCCGTCGGCGTGCAGCGGCTGGTCGAAGTTGACGACCTTGGTGGCGTCGGAGTCGACGCCCGGGGCGTCCGGGTCGGCGACCAGATAGACGATGTCGTACCGGGAGAAGTCGACCTTCGGATCGGCCGCGGCGACGGCATCGCGCAGATAGGAGCCGCGCCGGTCGTTGTCCCAGTCACGGCGTATGTCGTACTTGTCGGACGTCTTGGGCATCCGGATCCACTGCCGCACCACGTGCGGGCGCAGGGTGAACTTCCCGTACGAGGCGCGCTGGAAGAACCGGGTGGTGGCGGGGAAGTGGTCGGCGGCGAGCTTCCCGGGGGTCATGGCGGGGTTGTGGTCCGGGAAGGAGAGGAAGATCATGACCGCGTCGAGGGCGTGGTCGGGGCGGGGATAGGCGCCGTTCCAGTCGCTCACGCCGAGCGAGTGGTGCGCCTCCCTCCGGGGCAGGGCGCAGGGGCCGGCCTCACCGGTGGCGGCCACGGCGGGCCCGGCGACGAGGGAGGTGGCAGCGAGAGCCAGAAGAGCGGTCACGGCGGCGCCCACGGCACGCAGGCTCGGCCTCTCCACTCCCCCGGATCTGTGCTGACGCGGCACATCTACCTCCGGGTGCGAGATGCGGTCACCCACTCACCCTGTGATGGCCCGGGGCTTTCGTCCTGTTGAGCTGCCCCAGTCGAGTCAGCAATCGGTCAAGGCCCTCACCCTCACAGACAGTCACAATCGATCGCCGAGGCATTGCAGAAGGACGCAAGCGCTCAGAAGTGATCCGTTACGGGTGAATCGGCGTCACGTATGAATGGCCCAGCGGGGCGAACGCGGGGCGTGGAAGGGTCGGGCGCTGGAACGGCCGACGTACCAACCTCTATGCTTCACCAGGCTTTCCCGCGTGGTTCCCGCCTTCGACCCAGGCGCTCCGCGCGGCGGGCCAGTCCGGCCACACCTGTTCAGGACAGAACTGCACGGCGGGAGCGAACGGTGAGCGGAACCCCCGAAGGGCCCGGGCCCACGGCGGGCACACCCCGGCATTCCGCAGGACCGGCGACCACGGAACGTCACACTCCGTGGCCCCCTGTCGGAGCCGAGTGCTCCGAGCCGCACGGCTACCGGGCCGCGTTCCTGGCCGCCACCCTCCCGATGGCCGTCGTCGGTCACGAGGGCCTGGTCGTCACCGCCAACGAGGCCCTCGGCGGCCTCCTCGGCCGACCCGCCTCCGCGCTGACCAACCAGTCCGCAGCCGATCTGCTCGACCTCGCCGCGGACGGCCGCACCTGGCACGCGTACCGGGAGGTGCTGCACGGGCGGCGCTCCCGGTTCCGCTGCACCCACCAGCTCAAGCATCCGGACGGACGGGCCCTGTGGGCCGAGGTCACCGTCGTACCGATGCCCGAGCAGGGGGCGGGTGCGGGGGCCGGCTCCGAACGCGGTCGGGTGCTGCTGTCCGTCTCGGACATCAGCGACCGGCGCGAGCTGCAGAATCGGCTGCGCCACCTCCAGATGCACGACCCGGTGACCCGGCTGCCCAACCGGACGCTGTTCTTCGAACGGCTCACGGCCGTCCTGGAGAACCCGCGGTACGACGACAGCACCTCCGGGCACGGCCGGGTCGGACTCTGTTACCTGGACCTGGACGGCTTCAAGGCCGTCAACGACACGATGGGCCACCGGATCGGCGACCGGCTGCTGGCCGCCGTCGCCGCACGGCTCACCGACTGCGCGGCCCAGGACGGCCCGCACCGCTCCGGCGCCCATCTCGTGGCGCGTCTGGGCGGCGACGAGTTCGCGATCCTGGTCGAGGACTCCGCCGGTACGCAGCAGCTCACCGACCTGGCCCGTACCGTCCTCGCCGCCCTTCAGCAGCCCTTCGACCTGGCCGGGCAACGGCTCTCGGTGTCGGCCTCGATCGGGGTGGTGGAACGGCCCGTGGCCGGCACCTCCGCCACCGGTCTGATGCAGGCCGCCGACACCACGCTGTACTGGGCCAAGGCGGACGGCAAGGCCCGCTGGACGGTCTTCGACCCGGAGCGCAACGCCCATCGGATGACCCGGCAGACGCTCTCGTCCAATCTGCGGCCCGCCGTGGAGCGCGGCGAGTTCACCATCGAGTACCAGCCGCTGGTCGGCATGGCCGATGGAGTCGTGCGCGGGGTGGAGGCCCTGGTCCGCTGGAACCATCCCCAGTTCGGCATGCTGTCGCCGAATCGGTTCGTCGCGATCGCCGAGGAGGACGGCTCGATCGTCCAGCTCGGCCGGTGGGTGCTGCAGTCCGCCTGCCGTCAGGCCCGGCGCTGGCAGCTGGAGCACCCCACCGATCCGCCGCTGTTCATCAGCGTCAACGTCGCCGTGCGCCAGGTCTGGGACTCCGATCTGGTCAACGATGTCGCGGAGATCCTCGCCGAGACCGGCCTCGACCCCTCGCTGCTCCAGCTGGAGCTGACCGAGTCCGCGGTGATGGGCTCGGCGGGCCGCCCGATCCAGGCGCTCCAGTCGCTCAGCGAGATGGGCGTGCGGATCGCCATCGACGACTTCGGGACCGGCTACTCCAACCTCGCCTATCTGAGCCGGCTGCCGGTCTCGGTGCTGAAGCTGGACGGCTCCTTCGTACGCGGCTTCCGTTACGACGACGGCGCCCACCCGAGCCCGGCCGACGAGACGATCGTCGAGGCGATGGTGCAGCTGGCGCACCGGCTGGGCCTGACCGTCACCGCGGAGTGCGTGGAGACGGCCGGCCAGGCGGAACGGCTGCGCCGGATCGGCTGCGACACCGGGCAGGGCTGGCTCTACTCGCGCGCGGTGGCCCCGGAGCGGATCGCCGAGCTGATCGGCACCGGTCCGATGCAGGTCTGAGCCACCGCGCGGCGGGGCCGGGTCAGGCCGTGGGCATTCCGTACGCGTCCGCGATCAGTTCGTAGCTGCGCAGCCTCGCCTCGCCGCTGTGGGCGTTGGCGGTGATCATGAGCTCGTCGGCGCCGGTGCGCTCGGCCAGGCCGTCGAGGCCGGTGCGGACCTGGTCCGCGGTGCCGTGGACGATGTCGGCGAGCCAGCTGTCGACGAACTCGCGCTCCATCGGGCTGAAGGCGTAGGCCTCGGCCTCCTCGGGCGTCGGGATCAGACCGGGGCGGCCGGTGCGCAGCCGGACCATGGACAGCGCGCCGGAGAGCACCTGGCGGCGGGCCTCGCGCTCGTCGTCGGCGGCCAGGGCCGAGACGCCGATCAGGGCGTACGGGGCCTCCAGCACCGCGGAGGGCTGGAAGGACTCCCGGTACAGGTCGAGCGCCGGGATCGTGTTCCGGGCCGAGAAGTGGTGGGCGAAGGCGAAGGGCAGGCCGAGCACACCGGCCAGCCGGGCGCTGAAGCCGGAGGAGCCGAGCAGCCAGACCGGCGGGCGGGCGGGCGACTGGACGCCGCCGTCGGCCGTGGCCTGGACGGGGCCGGGGACCGCGTGGATTCGGGCGTAGGGGTGGCCGTCGGGGAAGTCGTCGTCCAGGAACCGGGTCAGCTCGGCGAGCTGCTGCGGGAAGTCGTCCGCGCCCTCGTTCAGCCGGTCGGTGCGGCGCAGGGCTGCCGCCGTCGCGCCGTCGGTGCCGGGGGCGCGGCCGAGGCCGAGGTCGATGCGGCCGGGGGCCATGGCCTCCAGGGTGCCGAACTGCTCCGCGATGACCAGTGGTGCGTGGTTGGGCAGCATCACGCCGCCGGAGCCGAGCCTGATGCGCTCGGTGCGAGCGGCGAGGTGGGCCAGGATCACGGCCGGGGAGGAGGAGGCGACGCCGGGCATGGAGTGGTGTTCGGCGACCCAGTAGCGGTGGAATCCGCGGCGCTCGGCGAGCCGGGCGATGTCCACACCGGTGCGCAGCGCCTGGGTGGCGGTGCGGCCCTGTCCCACGGTCACCAGGTCCAGTACGGAGAGCGGAACGGGGGCCGTTCCCTCCGCTCTGCCACGGATCTCGTCGCCTCGAATCTCGTCCACGTCCTGGCCTCTCCGGTGATGCGCCTCGGTCCGGCTCGTACGTCTCGTACGTCCGGCTCGTACGTCCGGAAGCGGATAACAGGAGGTCGTCTCCGTTTATTCCCCGTGCGCGCCCGGGAGGGGCCTGGGCTACCGCCCGGTCCGGTCGCGCCTGCCGCTGTGTGCGCGTTCCCGGCCCTGACCCCAGGAGGCCACCGGGGCCGGCGGGGCCTCCCGGGCGGCGAAGAGCCGGCCCAGCCTCGGCGACCACGAGCGGCGGCCGGCCAGGCGCAGTCCCTCGCGGACGGTGACCTGGTTCCCGGTGAGGACCGGTTTGCCGAGGAGTTCCTCCAGGTCGGCCTCGTGGCCGGCGGTGTGCAGCGCCGTGTCAGGCAGCAGCACCACGTCCGCCTCCGGCCGGTCGGCGGCGACGGCGAGCTCCTTCACCCGGTCCAGGTCCCAGGCGGCGGCCTCGGCGGCCGATCCGAGCGAGGCGGCGCGGGTGCCGGCCACCTCGATGCCCGCGGCGTGCAGGAAGTCGGCGAACAGGCCGGTGACGCGCTCGGAGTAGGTGGAGGCGACGGCGACCGGTCCGGCGCCCAGCTCCCGTACCGCGTGGGCAAGGCCGAAGGAAGTGCTGGAGGCGGACACACCGACCGCACGGGCCAGGGCGGCGGTCTGTTCATGGGCACCCTCCCAGCCGTGCAGGAAGCTGCCGCCGCCGCTCGCCCACACGACGCACTCCACACCGGCGCGTTGCAGTTCCCCCACCCCGGCGGCCAGGCGCTCGGGCGAGCCGGTCCGCATCAGGGCGTCGATCGTGTAGGCGTCGTCGTCGACATCGGTGCGGTTCACGACCAGCCTGACGGCGTCGAGCAGGATCTCCATCCGCGGGAAATCGTCCTCCGCGAAGTGGCCCGGGTAGAGAATTCCGACGGTCGTCATGTCCACAGGTCCGCCCTCCCTGTTCCTGTTTCCTCCTAGTATTCCCCCATATGTCGCGACTCCCCCGGTGCCCTGTTGACGGGTGTGGGCATGGGTGCGAGCGTGGGTCGATCCGCATATCCCAGACGCAGCGGAGCGACCGCCTCTCATGTCAGAGCCCACCCTGCTCGTCCTGGACACCGACCCGTCCCCGCGTCTGGGCCGGCTGACCGGCCGCGCCCGGATCCGGTACACGGACGAGGCCGGACTGGCCGCGCGGCTCCCGTCGGCCGATGTGCTGCTGGTATGGGACTTCACCTCCGACGCGGTACGGGCCGCCTGGCCCGGCGCCGGTCCGCGCCCGGCCTGGGTGCACACGGCGAGCACGGGCGTGGACCGGCTGCTCTGCCCGGAACTGACGGCCTCCGACACGGTGGTGACCAATGCCCGGGGCATCTTCGAGCGGCCGGTCGCCGAGTACGTGGCCGGCCTGGTGCTGGCGTTCGCCAAGGACCTGCCCGGCACGCTGGAGCTCCAGCGGCAGCACCGGTGGCGCCACCGCGAGAGCACCCGGCTCGCGGGCAGCCGCGCGGTGGTCGTCGGCGCGGGGCCGATCGGGCGGGAGATCACCAAGCTGCTGATCGCGCTGGGGGTCCGGGTGGCGCTCGTGGGGCGACGGGCGCGGCGCACCATCCATGGCGCCGAGGATCTGGACCGGCTGACCGCGCTGGCCGACTGGGTGATCTGCGCTGCTCCGCTGACCGAGTCGACCCGCGGCATGTTCGACGCCCGGTTCTTCGGGCTGATGCAGCCGTCGGCCCGCTTCATCAATGTGGGCCGCGGCCCGATGGTCGTCGAGGACGATCTGGCCGAGGCGCTGCGCAGGCGCTGGATCGCGGGTGCGGCGCTCGATGTGTTCGAGCGGGAACCACTGGAACCGCAGAGTCCGCTCTGGGACGTACCGGATCTGATCGTGTCACCGCACATGAGCGGCGACACTGCGGGCTGGCGGGACCGGCTGAGCGAGCAGTTCGTCGCGATGTACGAGCTCTGGACGGCCGGTGAGCCCCTGCCGAACGTGGTGGACAAGCGGCGCGGTTACGTACCCGTCCGGGAACCGGGCGAGTGAAACCGCGGCCGACAAGGGAACCGATGTTCGACATTGAACGGCCGAGCGAATTCGGTTCACCGGAAAAAATCTTTCCGGACGCGGGGCGCGGGCGCACCCGCGCGTTCCCCCGTGCAGCGCTGTGACCTCGCCACTCGTCGGACGAAAGCGACCCTGGCATATGCCTTACGGATGCACCCCAGCTCACGACGGGGCGGCCCGTCGACCAGTCACCGACAGCCGCCCCGGAAAGGAGTCCTGGCGGCTATCGTGAGGGCAGAGCTTGCGGTCACAACCTGGTGGGGGAAACCGTGACGTTGAAGCCCGAACCGACCGCACCGTTCCATTCGGTGCAGCACGCCCTTCGTGTCCTCGAAACGGTCTCCAAGCACGGCAACGGCGTGACGGACACCCAGATCTCCCGCGAGACGGGACTGCCCGTCGGCCACCTCACCTCCCTGCTGCTGACACTGCGCCGCGAGGGCTATGTGGAGCAGGTCACCGACGGCGCGTACGTCGTCGGCTCCTCGCTCCTGCTCCTCGGTTCCGGACCGGCCCGCAGACAGGCCCTGGAGACCAAGCTCCAGCAGTCACTGGCGCAGCTGCGCGACTCGGTCGGCGCGGCGGTCTACATCAGCCGGTACGTCGACGGCGAGATCCGGGTCACGCAGTACGCCGACGGCCCGCTCACCCCCGCGGTCAACGAGTGGGTGGACTTCCGCTCGGCCGCGCACGCCTCGGCGGTCGGCAAGTGCCTGCTGTCCCAGCTCGACCACAACGGCCGCCGCGACCACATCTCGCGCCACAAGACTCCCCGGCTCACCTCACGGACGATCACCAGCGAGAAGGTGCTCCTCTCCAGGCTGGACAGCCAGCCGGCCACGGTCCCGATGCTCGACATCCAGGAGTACGCGGTCGGCACGGTGTGCGCGGCGGTGCCGCTGACGGCGGGGGCGTCGGCGGGCTGCCTGGCGCTGTCGCTGCCGATCGAGGACGCGCACCGTCTGCGCTCGGCGGCCGACACACTGAACCGGCGGGCGGCGCCGGTCCTCCTGTCGATGGCGCTCTAGGACCGGCCCGACGGGGGTGTCATCAGCACCCCTCGGAAGCAGGTATTATTTTCGAGTCAGCAGGCGCCGCTAGCTCAGTTGGTTAGAGCAGCTGACTCTTAATCAGCGGGTCCGGGGTTCGAGTCCCTGGCGGCGCACAGACAACGCACTGGGCGGTTCACGTACACACGTGGACCGCCCAGTGCGTTTTTTGCTGCCCGGCGAGATGTACGAACGTTTTACACAGTCGTACTAGACAAGCGTTTTAAACGCTCGTACATTTCCTGGCATGACGAACGCTACGAGCACCACCGCCGAGCGCGGCAACCTCGCCGGTCGCCGGGAATGGACCGCCTTCGTGGTCCTGCTGCTCCCCCTCCTTCTCGTCTCGATGGACGTCTCCGTCCTCTTCTTCGCGATCCCGTCCATCGACCGGGACCTCGCCCCCAGCGCCACCCAACAGCTCTGGATCTTTGATGTGTACGCCTTCGCCCTGGCCGGCCTGCTCATCACGATGGGCTCGCTCGGCGACCGGATAGGCCGCCGCAAGCTGCTGCTCCTGGGCGCGTTCGCCTTCAGTGCCGCATCCGTCGCCGCCGCGTACGCCAACAGCCCCGGGATGCTGATCGCGGCCCGCGCCCTGCTCGGGATCGGCGGGGCGACGCTGATGCCGTCGACCATGGGGCTGGTGCGGAACATGTTCCGCGACGAGCGGCAGCGCGGCCGGGCCGTGGGGATCTGGTCGGGGGCCATGGCGGGCGGGGTCGCGCTCGGTTCGGTGCTCAGCGGGATCATGCTGGAGCACTTCTGGTGGGGTTCGGTCTTTCTGATCAATGTGCCGGCGATGGTGCTGCTGCTGGTACTGGTCCCGGTACTGGTCCCGGAGTTCAAGGACCCGGACCCCGGCAGGTTCGACTTCCTGAGCGTGCCGCTGTCCATGGGGTCCGTGCTGCCGGTCATCTACGGCATCAAGGAGAGCGCCGCCCATGGGCTCGATGTGCGCAACGGGCTGATCATCGCCGCCGGGCTGCTCGTCGGCCGGTTCTTCGTCCGCCGTCAGCGCGGCCACGCTGACGCGATGATCAGCCGCGAACTGTTCCGCGACCGCGGCTTCGCGGTGGGGATCGGGCTGAACGCGCTGGCCGCGTTCGCGATGATGGGCTCCTCGTTCTTCACCACGCAGTATCTGCAGTCGGTGCTCGGCATGGGCACGATGGAGGCCGCGCTGTGGAGCCTGGCGCCCTCGCTCGCGGTGGGCGCCGCGGCCCCGACGGCCACGGCGATCGCCCAGCGGACCGACCGTGCACGGGTCATCTGCGCCGGGTTCGTCATCGCCGCCGCCGGCTTCGCCGTTCTTGCGCTGACCGGCACGGATTCCCTGGGGCTGCTGCTCGGCGGCTGCGCCGTGATGAGCTGCGGCATCGTCACCGTGATGGCGCTCGTATCCGACCTGGCGCTGTCCACGGCCCCGCCGGAGAAGGCGAGTTCGGCCGCCTCGCTGCTGGAGACCGGCCAGGAGTTCGGCGGTGCGACGGGGATGGCCCTGCTGGGCGCGGTGGCCACCGCGATCTACACCGCGGACATGCCGGGCTCCGCCCCGGAGGTCGCCCGCAAGACCCTCGCGGGTGCGGTGGCCACCGGTGACGGTTCGCTGATCCGGATCGGGCGGGAGGCCTTCGTGCACAGCATGCAGTACGCCTCGGTGGCCGGGGCCGCGCTGTTGCTGCTGGGGGCGGTGCTGGCCGCGACGCTGCTGCGCAGGGGCGCGGGGGCGGCCGCGCAGAAGATGCCGGCCCTGACCAGCTAGTGCCGCGACGGGGCAAACCTGCCGGCCGCGGCACTAGTGCGGGCCGGCCCGCGTGGCCGCCGTGTCCCCGATCGCCGCACGGGCCTGGACCCCGGGCCCGTGCGCCTCGTACTCGCCCAGCAGGGACGCCAGTTGCTCGCCGTCGAGCGGCGCGTACCCGCCGCCCGGCCCTCGTCGCCACACGGGCCCGCCGGACCAGAACCCCTCCCGGCGCAGCGCCACGCGGTGCACCTTGTTCGTCGCCGTGACCGGCATCGCCGGGACGATCCGTACGAAGCCGGGGGCCATCTTCGTACCCAGATCCGACTGCGCGGCGAGGAACGCGGCGAAGGCGGACGGGTCGAAACCGGTCCCCTCCCGCATGGCCAGCGCCGCCATCACCTGGTCCCCGGCGACCGGGTCGGGCACCGCGTACACCGCCACGGCCGCCGCGTCCTCCCAGCGGGCCAGGATGTTCTCGATCATCGCGGCGGCCAGGTTCTCGCTGTCCACCCGCAGCCGGTCGTCGGTGCGGCCCGCGAAGTAGAGGAAGCCCTCGGCGTCGCGGAAGAAGAGGTCCCCGGTCCAGTACCAGCCGCCGCGTGTCCGCTCGGCGTCCGCCGCCGCGTTGCGCCAGTAGCCCTCGAAGGGCGTGCGCCCCCGGTTCACCAACTCCCCGATCGCCTCGCCGCCGTTGACCAGCCGGCCCGCCGCGTCGAAGACGGCGGTGGCGCGTTCCTCGCCGGATTCCGGGTCCACGACCGCGAGATCGTCGCGGGCCGGGGCCCTCCCGATCGCCCGCTCCGGGGTGTCCGGCGTCCGCTGGATCGCCGCGCCGCCCTCGGAGGAGCCGTAGCCCTCCACCAGCCGCACCCCGAACCGCTCCCGGAACCGGGCCGCGTCCACCGCACCGGCCTCGGTGCCGAAGCCGAGCCGGAGCGGATGGTCGCGGTCGTCCGGACGCTCGGGGGTGGCCAGCAGATACTGCACGGCGCGGCCGACGTAGGTGAAGTACGTCGCCCCGTACGCCCGTACGTCGTCGAGGAATCCGGAGGCCGAGAAGCGGCTGCGCAGCGCGACGGCGGCCCCGCCGGCCAGCGCGGGCGCCCAGTCGGCGATCACGGCGTTGCCGTGGAACATCGGCATGCAGATGTAGTGGACGTCCTCACGGCGGACGCCGAAGTGGTCGACGAGCGACTGCCCGGCCGCCGCCAGCCGTCCCTGGGTGCAGATCGCGGCCTTGGGCGCGCCCGTCGATCCGGAGGTGAAGTAGAGCAGCATCCGGGTTCCGGGGCCGATGTCCGGCCGGGCCGTGTCGCCGGGCTCGGCTCCGGCGTACGGGGCGAGGAGTCCGGCGTACGCGTCGGTGTCGGTGACCAGCATCCGGACGCCCGGGAGGTCCAGGCCGTCGAGGAGCGGCAGATGGGCGCGTTCGGTGACCAGGACCCGGCAGTCGGTGTGCAGGATGTCCCGGGCCAGTTCGGCGCCGCGCCGGGTGGGGTTGATCCCGGCCACGGCGGCCCCGGCCAGGGCCGCCGCGCTCAACCAGAGGGGGAATTCAGGGGTGTTGTCCAGCAGCACCCCGAGGTGCGGTTCGCTGCCCGCCGACAGCAGATCCGCCAGGAGCGCGGCCCGTGCGGCAGCGCCCGAGGCGACCTGGTGATGAGTGAGGACGGTGCCCCGATGTCTCAGTCCGGGCCGGTGGTCGCCCCATTGGCACTGTACGAGCTCCGCTATGGTGCCTGCGCTCCTCATGGCGCCGCACGGTAACTGACTAAGCGTCAGAACTGAACATCGGAGCAGGCGTAGAACGCGTTGGCCGTGTCGGCGATGTTCCAGACACTCAGGATGATGTGCTTCCCGCTCTTCTGCGTGGGGATGGTGCCCTGCTGGGTCAGGGTCGCCGGGGGCTGCTTGCCGCCGTACGGCACCGTCATGAAGGGCTGGGACTCCAGGTCGGCCCTGGTCAGCGGCTTGGTGGGGTCCCAGCCGTCCTTGGTGATGTAGTAGCGGAAGTCCGTCGTGGCGTGGCGCGCGGTGAACTGCCAGCGGAAGCTGAAGCCCTGGCCGGCGGTGACCCGGGTGGCGGGCCAGTTGCCGCCGCGCGGGTCGTCGAGCTGGGCGAACTCGCCGTGGCCGCCGGAGCAGATCCTGCCGTCGGCGGGACCTGCCGCCGGGAAGCCCTTCGGGCCCTCGACGCTCTGCGGCTCCCACTGGATGTTGCCGCAGCCCGTCACCGTGCCGTTGGCACAGAGCTTCTGACGGCTGATGGGGTTGTCGGTGTAGCCGTGGCTGTTGGCCGTGCTCGTCGCGAACATCGAGACGCCCGCGATTGCCAGGCCGACCACGGCCGCGCTTGCCCTTTTACGCATTGCTTCGCTCCTCGAGAACGTGGGGGAGGTTCCATGAGCCGTGCTGCGCGCGCGTTCTGCGGTCTAGACCAAGGCTTAGATTATTGACGGGATATGAACATGTCCAGACCAATGAGAGTCCGATTCCGCTGGGTCGGCCCAGCACCCCCACGGCCCCCTCAGGCCCCTTCCGCGCCGCTGCGTCCGGTGTAGAAAGCCACCGTCAAGTCCTTGACCAGGGACTTCCGTTCGTAGTCGTCGAGCTCCACGAGGCCCCGCGCGGTCAGCCGGCTGACCGTGTCGTCGACCGCGTCGACGACCGAAGTCAGGACACTGTCGCGGTGCTTGGCGTCGATGGCCGCGATCCGGCGGCGCTGCATCGCCGCGGAGACCTCCGGCGCGTACTCGATTCCGGTCGGCTGCGCCGAGTACACCTCGATGCCGACGGGCTCGCAGTCCGCCTTCAGCATCCGGGTCAGCGCGTCCCCGACCGCCTCGGCGTTGCGCAGGGTGTGCGCGTCCTCGTGGAAGGCGTCGGCGGGCAGCTGCGAGAGGACCCGGGCCATCGCCGCCTCGACCTGCTCGCGCAGATACGCCTCGTGGTCGGCGACCCCGAGCGCCGCCCGTACGGTGTCCTTGATCCGCCACACCACGAGGACGACCACGCGCAGCGCCGTACCGTTGGCGTCCACGGCGGGGAGCGGTTCGCTGCGCCAGTGCCGCAGGCGTACGTCGACCCGGCGGCGCAGCAGCAGGGGGCTGATCCACATCAGCCCGGTCCGCCGCACACTCCCCCGGTACTCACCGAAGAGCGTCAGCACCCAGGCGTACCCCACACGCCCCCGGCTCAGGCCGCCGAGCGCGAAGAGCACCACCGACACCAGCGCGACGAGCGCCGACCAGGCACCGATCCCGATCCCGTGGTACGGGCGCGAGCCGATCCCGAACCGGGCGAGCGCGGCGGCGGGCAGCGCGCCGATCCACCAGAGCACGACGCCACCGGCGGCGACCCCGGCGAGTGCGGCGAGCAGCGCGAGCCAGCCGGGGAGCGCGGGGCCCGGCCGCTCGGCGAGCCGGGGGTCGGCGACCGGCGCCGGCCGTGTCGAGGGCCGTACCTGCGGCCCCCTCGGCGCGGGCGGACGCCGCACCCCGGTCTGCGGCCGGTCGCCGTCGGGTGCCCGCCGCACCACACCGGCGGGGAGCGCGGCCGCGTCGGCACGCGCGGCGTCCTCGCGGAAGAGCAGGTGCACGGGGATGGACGCGGCCCGCTCGCTGCCGATGACCGCGTGGTGGCGCCCGGTCCCCCGCAGCGTGCCGCCGGACCGCTGCACGGACCCGTCGCCCCCGGCGACGGGGAGGGAGCCGAAGGCGGCGTCGGGGGCCGCGCGGCGCCGGGGCGGGGGCGGGGCGGGTTCGGCCCCCGACGCCGCGGCCGGGACCGGCACCGACGCCGGGGCCGGGGTCGCGCCGAACGCGGAGTCCCGGTCCTCGCCCGGGCCCGGATCCGCCACGAGATCGGCCGACGGGTCCGAACCGGCGTCCGCGCCGGTGTCCGGGCCGGGCGCCAGTGCCGGGACGGCGACCGCGGCCCCCGCACCGGCGGGCCGGTCCGGGCCGCCGTCCTCCCGGCCGGGCGGCGCCACCCGGTCCGGGCCGCACGCCCCGACCGGCTCCGGCTCCCGCTCCTTCTCCCGTGACCTTCCGTTCTCCGGGGTTCCGGAGCTGTCCCACACCGTGGATCGCATACCCGCCTCCGTCATGTCCGTCCTGTCACCCGAAGAGTCGCCGCCAGGTCTCCGGGCCGGGGTAGCCGTCGGCCGCTCCGCCCCGCCAGCCCTGGGCCCGCTGGAAGGCCTCGACATTGCGCCGGTCCGCCTCGGTCCACCGGGGCCCGGGTCCCGACGTGTAGTGCTTGCCGAAACCCTTCTTCACCAACTGCTTGCCGAGTCGCTCGACATGGCCGTTGGACTGTCCGGGCCGGAAATAACCCCGCCCGGGAAACTTCGAATCCGGGCCCGGGTCGCCGTGGCCGGCTCCCGTTCCGCCGCCCCCGGACCCGGATCCGGTTCCGGGGATGTCGCGGCCGGTTCCGGCGGCCAGCAGCTGCCAGGTGTCGGGGCCGGGGATGCCGTCCGCCTCCTCGCCCTTCCAGCCCTGGGCCTTCTGGAACGCCCGGGTCGCGCGCCGGTCGGCGTCGCCCCAGCCCGGCCCGGGGCCGACCTCGTAGAAGCGCCGGCCGCCCCGGTCCACGAGCATCCTGCCGAGCTGGGTGACGTACTTGTTGCTGGCGCCGGGGCCGAACTTCCCGGTACCCGGGAACCCCGGCACCGAGGAACCGCTGCCGGCGCTGCCGCTGCTGAGGCCCTTGTAGCGGTAGGCGACGTAGCTGCCGGAGTTGCTCCAGTACGCCATGGGCGTCGTCTTCTTGCGGGTGTGCGGCTTCGTCTGCTCGTACGCCGTGTAGTGGGTGTGCGTGGAGTCGGTCCAGCCGCCGAAGATCGTGACGTGCGAGCCCTTCGAGGGGTCGGCCGGGTTGTGGAAGAGCAGGATGTCGCCGGGCTGGAGATCCGCCCGCGCGATCCGCGTCCCGAACGCGGCGAGGCTGCCGGTCCACTCGTTGCCGGGCAGGTTCCAGGCCATCGACACGAAGCCGGAGCAGTCCTGCCGGTATCCGTCGGACCAGTACTTGACCATGCTGTAAGGAACCTCGGCCGACACCCACTTCTTCGCGCGCTTGATGATGTCGGCCCGGCTGGTCTTGCGCAGCTTGGGCGTGGTCGTCGTGGACGAGGGCGGCCCCGCGGCGCCGGCGCCCCGCAGCGGTCCGGGCCCGCCCTGCGGGCTGTCCCCTTCCCGGTCCGCCCGGGCGGCTCCGGCCGCCTCCGCCGCCCGGTCGCCCGTCGGGCCCGCCGCCTCGGCGACACCGGAGCCCAGCACCACTCCGGCCGCGGTGGCCAGCACCAGGGCGCGGCGCGCGCCATGCGCGGCCGGATGGCCTCCGTACCGCACAGGCAGTGCACTGGCGGCGGTCCGCCGCTGTGCGACGCACCCCGCACAGGTGCAGTCGACGGCAGGTACGTACTCCTCGAAAGCCGGCACAGTCATGCGATTCCCCTCCGCACTCGTCAAGATCTTTGGGCGCATCTGCACGGGCGCCAGTGTCTCAACTCTCCTGACATATCGCATTTTGACGGACAGACGAGAAAAAACGACCATCCGACAGGCCGTGCTGGACGGTAAATGGTCAGGAGCACCCCCCGGCTTCGGGTAGAGTTCTCCAG
>NZ_BMTF01000024.1:0-16083 GCF_014649535.1 Streptomyces gelaticus | reverse complement strand
AGGCGCCGCTAGCTCAGTTGGTTAGAGCAGCTGACTCTTAATCAGCGGGTCCGGGGTTCGAGTCCCTGGCGGCGCACGCAGAGTCAAAGCCCCCTCACTACGCGTGAGGGGGCTTTGCTTGTTCGCGCACCTCCCGCACCGAAGCTCCGCGCCGGACCCCGCCCCGCGACGCCCTCCATGGCGTCGCCTTGATCACTCCCCTCACAAGCACCACACAGTCATCGCACAGCCGTCATGCGGTAACCACCTCGTCACCCAGCGGCGCATGAACGGCCCCCATAGGCCTCCGCACGCCCCTCCACAAGGAGGTCATAAATCGTACGCACGACTGGTGGCCCGCTCTTTTCGCCTGTGCGACCGGGTCCGGGATCGGACAGCCCGTCCAGCGGGCATCAGTTCCAACCAGGCTGACGGACCGTGCAGTTGGGGCGGCGGAGGGGAGACTTCCGATGGTTCGCAACGCGGAGCGGGCCCCGCCCGGGGACTGCACCCGGCGGGGCAGACCTGGCGGTCAGGGAGGTCTGCGCCCGGCCCGGGTGCCTCACCTCTCCCGCCGGGCAGACTCCTCAACTGCACGCAGCTGATCCTCTTCTGCCCGAAGTCCGCCCTGAACTGGATCCTCGCGGCGCCGGGTTGCGCCCTCTTCCCAGCATGTACGGTGTCCCGCCGGGCAACTCAGGCGTTGTCCCCCGCGGGCTTCTCGCCGGTCAGATAGGCGGAGACGACCACATTCGCGTCGTACGACTGCGACGCCCGGTCAAAGGTGCCGCCGCAGGTGATCAGGCGGAGTTCCGCCCGGCCGTCCTTGCGGGGACCGTACGCCTTGTGGGCGTCGAAGCGTGCCCGGGTGAAGACCCGGACGTCGTCGACGGTGAATTCGGCGACGGTGCCGTCGGCGCGGGTGATCTCGACCTCGGCGCCGGGGCGGGCCGCGCTCAGTCCGTAGAAGACGGCCTGTCCGGTCTCGGTGTCGACATGGCCGACGAGGAGGGCGGGGCCCTTCGCTCCGGGCTCGGCGCCCTCGCTGTACCAGCCGACGGTCTGCGGGGTGTCGAACGGCGGCGGTTCGATCGCCCGGTTCTTGTCCAGGCCGCGGGCGACCACGGGCGCATCGACGCCGATCGACGGGATCTCGACCCGCTCCGGCACGGCGCCCTCGATCGGATCGTGCGGCGGGGGCAGCGGTACGCCGAGAGGGCGGCCCACCGCGGCGACGTCGCCGGTGGTCGGGGCGGAACCGGCGCCGGAGCCGTCGGTGATGCCGCGGCCCCAGAGCCACAGGCCCAGCAGCAGGACGGCCCAGACCACTCCGGCGAGCAGCCTGCCGTGCCCCGCGGGCCTGTCCGGGGCGGACATGTCAGTCCGTGGCCGGACGACGGCGACGGCGCGCGCTGCGGAACGCGACGGAGACGGCCGCGACGGCCGCCAGGGCAAGCCCGATCACCGCGTGCACGGTACCGGGGCCTTCCTGCCGGGCGTCCCGGCCGGCGAACAGGGCGGTGCCGCCACCGCCCGCTGCGACCGGGGCGAGCGGGGTGGCCCGGCCGCGGTCGACGACGGTGACCGTGCCGGCGGCCCCGGCACCCTTGCCGTCCTTGCAGTCGACCCGGATGTCGTAATCGCCCGGGGAGGCGTCCGAGCTGATCCGGGCCTCGGCGAAGAGTCCCCCGTCCGCGGCGGGCGAGAAGCGCGCCTCGGAGACGAAGGCATCGGACGCACCGGTGGCCTCGCGGCCCTTGCAGCCCTCCAGCCGCAGATCCGCCTCGCCGCCCGGTGCGAGGGAGGACGGGGTCATCGTCAGGGAGGTGCGGCCTTTCCCCTGGGCGGACCCGGGGTCGGAGTCGGCCAGTGCGGCCGGGGCCGGCACCAGGGTCGCCGCGACGACCGCGGCGGCACAGAACGTGAGGGGCATGGAACGCATCGTGAACCTCCTCAGTGCAGGTTCACGCCTCCGGAGCGTTTTCGCATCCGCAGGGGCGCGGGGGACGGGTCCGCTTAGCACCGCTCGGCCCCCTTCCCCCGCCCCGCGGGGGCCGTGTCCCGCCGGGCTCAGCCCGCGTCGACGAGATCGACCAGATCGGCGATCGAGTCGACGACCTTGGACGGCCGGAAGGGGTACTTGTCGATGTCGGCGACCGTGGTGAGCCCGGTGAGGACCAGGAAGGTCTGCATCCCCGCCTCCAGTCCGGCCAGCACATCGGTGTCCATCCGGTCGCCGATCATGGCGCTGGACTCGGAGTGGGCACCGATCGCGTTGAGCCCGGTGCGCATCATCAGCGGGTTGGGCTTGCCCGCGAAGTACGGGGCCTTGCCGGTGGCCTTGGTGATGAGGGCGGCGACGGACCCGGTGGCGGGCAGCGGGCCCTCGGCGGAGGGGCCGGTCTCGTCGGGGTTGGTGCAGATGAAGCGGGCGCCGCCGTTGATCAGCCGGATCGCCTTGGTGAGCGCCTCGAAGCTGTACGTGCGGGTCTCGCCGAGAACCACGTAGTCGGGCTCGTGGTCGGTGAGGACGTAGCCGATGTCGTGCAGGGCGGTGGTGAGGCCCGCCTCGCCGATGACGTACGCGGTGCCGCCGGGCCGCTGGTCGTCCAGGAACTGGGCGGTGGCCAGGGCGGAGGTCCAGATGTTCTCCACGGGCACGTCCAGGCCCATGCGCTTCAGCCGGGCGTGCAGGTCGCGGGCGGTGTAGATGGAGTTGTTGGTGAGGACCAGGAAGGGCAGTCCCGAGTCACGCAACCGCTTGATGAAGGCATCCGCCCCGGGGATCGGCGTCCCCTCGTGGATCAGGACTCCGTCCATGTCGGTGAGCCAGGACGAGATCGGCTTGCGCTCTGCCATGTGTGGTGACTCCTGCCGTACGCCGTGTGCGGGGACGCCGGCGGCACCGCGTTGTGCAGCGCCGACGCCCCCGATTTTAGGCCGTCCGTTCGAGGTGCCGGAACGGCCGGATCACCGCGCCGCGAGTGTCACCCCGTCGATCACCCAGGTCGTGGCCGCGGCGAGCAGCCCTGTGGCGGCGAGGGCGGCGCTCATGAGGAGAGTGCGGCGGGACATGCCTGCGGTCACGGGTCCTCCGTCGAGGCGTGGGGGCACGCGTTCAACTCCCCGCCGACGGCACGGCGACCGGCAGTACGAACAGCGCGTCGAGGAACTGGACGTCGAACCCGGCCCACCGCTCATGTCTCCGTTCTCGTAGAGGAGTTGGGCGAGGGCGGCATGCTGCCCACCGAACGCGATCTCGCCGAGCGCTACGAGGTCTCGCGCGAGACGGTGCGCCAGGTGTCTGGTCGTGCGGGTAGTCCACGGCCCGAGGGTGGCAGACGGACATGGACGTCTGTGAACGTCCGGGCGCGGACGGGCGGTTCGGGGTGGGCCGGGTGTGTGTCTCGGCGTGCGTGGCCCGGGACGCGGTTCGGGTGTGGGCCGAGGTGTGCGGGGCGTGGCGGCTCAGGGGTGCGCGCGGCGCGTCCGCCGGGCCTTGACCACCATCGCCCCGCCGCCGATCAGGAGCCCGGTGACGGTGAGGCCGGCCGCAGGGACGCCGTCCGAGCCGGATGCGGCCAGCTCAGGGCGATCGCTCGGTGCCGGGGTCCGTCCGGGTCCGACCGGGCGGGTCTCGCGCGGAGCGTCTCCGGTACCGCCGACCTCACCGGTCCCGGCGGTCTCGTCGGTCCCGGCCGTCTTATCGATTCCAGCCGTCTCGCCGGTACTGGCCGTCTCATCAGTCCCAGCCGTCTCGCTGGCGTCGGCCCTCTCACTGGTCCCGGCCGTCTCGTCGGTGCCGCCGACCTCACCGGTCCCAGACGTCTCACCAGTCCCGGCCGTCTCGCCGGTACCGGTGGTCTCACCGGTCCCAGCCGTCTCGCCGGCGTCGGCCCTCCCATCAGTCCCAGCCGTCTCATCGGCGTCGGCCGTCTCATCGGCGTCGGCCGTCTCATCGGTCTCACCGGTGTCGGCGGTCTCGTCGCCACCGCTCTCGTCGACGACGGCGAAGGGGTAGTCGTCGGACTCTCCGACCCAGGCCCCGTCGTCCTTGCCTGCCGTGCCGTCCGTGCCGTCCGCCACGCGCTGCCGCTGGACGACGACGGCATTGGCGGTGATCCGGCCGGGGTGGGTGTCGGAGGTGAACGCCATCCGGATCTCGATGGTGACGGTGTGGCCGGCCGGGACGGTGAAACCGTCGAAGGAGTCGTCGCCCGCGCCGTCGAAGACGCCGATGTGTTCGTCCCGGTCGGTGGTCTCCCAGGTGACGCGGTGCTCCGTATCGGGGCGGGCCTGCTCGAAGAACTTCAGCTGGATCTGGTCGGAGGTCAGCCTGCGGTCCTCGTCGGTGAGCACGAGCACCGGATGGATGGCCTCGCACGGCTCGGTGGTGGTGTTGGTCAGGTCCAGGTACCAGGTTCCGTAGCCGCCGCCGGACGCGTAGGTGTCCGGGCCGCCGTGAATGCGGGTGCTGATCGGGAAGTCCGTCGCCGCCGGATCACCGCAGGCGGGCTGCTGGTCGGCGGTGGTGGAGCCGGGCGACGCGACCGGGGCGGCCGAGGACGCGGCGGAGGCGGGTGCGACGGATGTGCCGCCGAGTACGACGCTCGCCGCGGCCAGCCCGAGCGCCAGCCCGTGCCGGGTCCGCCCGGGGGACGTCGGGGGTGTGGACGAGGACGAGGGAGGACGCGCGGGGTCAGCGAAGACCGGGACGGACGCGGCGACGATCACCGGGACGGAGGTGGGGCCGGCGGCGGGGAAGGACTCCATGGCCGGGGTCGACGCCGTCATGGGCATCGCGGTGGGGACGGGGACGGCGATGCGGCCGGGCATCGTACCGAGAGCGCGGCCCGGCACGGAGCCGGACGGCGTGACGGGGCCGGAAGGCATGGCGGGGCCGGGCTGTGAAGCGGAGCCGGGAGGCGGGCCGGAAGGGGGTGGGGCAGGAGTGGGGCCGGGGGCGGGGGCGGGCGGCATCGGGGGATCATCCTTCGCTGTTCACGAGACGGTCGGCTCACCCCGTGCGCCGGAGTTCACCGGTTCTGGGCCGCGACGCTGCCACGCACGCGCGAGGCGCCCGGCGCCGACATCCCGGCATGCCGCCCGGTCGGCCGGGGGAATCCGCCCGACCGGCCCCGACCGATTGGCCCCCGCCCGGCGGCCCCTTCGCTCACGCCCCGTCCGCTCCGGCGGCCCGTCCGAACAGCGGGGCCAGGACCAGCTGAGCGGCCCCCTCCGCGACCGGCCGGTCCCCTCCCCCGGCGACCACGACCGGCACCGGCGCGTCGGCACCACCCCGCCCGGCGCGCTCGTCGACCACGGCGCGGACGCCCCGTACATAGGTCTCCGGATCGGCCGCCACCGTGCGGCCGCCGAGCACCACCCGGTCGATGTCGAGAAGCCCGACAAGATTGGCGGCGCCGGTCCCCAGCACCCGGGCGGCCTCCGCGACGTCCCCCCGGGCGACCGCGGCCAGGCAGAGCGCCTCGATGCAGCCGCGCCCCCCGCAGCCGCAGACCGGTCCGTCCAGCTCAACGGTCTGGTGCCCGAACTCACCGGCCGCGGTACGGGCCCCGCGGTGCACCGCCCCGCCGAGCACCAGCCCGGCGCCGAGCCCGGTCCCCAGGTGCAGATACGCGAAGTCGCCGCCGCCCGCCGCCCGCAGGGCGAGCCCGAGGGCGGCGGCGTTGGTGTCCTTGTCGACGACGACGGGCAGCCCGGTCCGTACGGCGAGCGCGTCCCGCAACGGATAGCCGTCCCACTGCGGGAACCCGGTGACGCGGTGCAGCACCCCGCCCCGGTGGTCGAGCGAGCCCGGCACCGCGACGCCGACCCCGAGCACCCGCCGGTCCCCCGTCCCCGCGCCCCCGTCCCGTACCGCCGTCACCGCGTCCGTGGCCGCCGCGAGCACCTCGTCCGCCGGGGCACCGAAGTCCAGCGGGGCGGTGCTGCTCACGGCGACCGCGCCGGAGAGGTCGACGAGGACCACCGTCAGTTCGTCGCGGTCCAGATGGAGGCCGACCGCGTACCCGGCGTCCGGGACCAGCCGCAGCACGGTGCGCGGCTTGCCTCCGGTGGATGCCCGGTGGCCCGCCTCGGCGGCCAGGCCCTCGGCCCGCAGCCGGGCGGTGATCTTGCTGACGGCCTGCGGAGTGAGCCCCGTGCGCTCGGCGAGTTCGAGCCTGCTGATGCCGGCCCCGCCCGCCACCCGCAGCAGATCCAGCACCAGCGCGGCATTGTGGCTGCGCAGCGCCGGCAGGTTCGCGCCGCTGTTGCTCCTGTTCACCACCCCATTGTCGCTGTCGCTTGCACTATGGCAACAGCGTTGCTTAAGTGGCAGGCATGACTGGCAACGCGACTCACGAGACGCCCGGCCTCTCCGGCACCCCCCTGCGCGTCGGGCTCGTCGGCTACGGCCTGGCGGGGTCCGTCTTCCACGCCCCGCTGATCGCGGCGACCGACGGCCTCGTCCTCGACACGGTGGTCACCTCGGACGAGGAGCGGAGGGCGCAGGCGCGCGCCGAGTTCCCCGGCGTGCGGTTCGCCGCCTCGCCGCAGGAGCTGTGGGAGCGCGCGGACGAACTCGATCTGGTCGTGATCGCCTCGCCGAACAAGACCCATGTCCCGATCGCGACCGCCGCGTTGGAGGCCGGTCTGCCGGTCGTGGTGGACAAGCCGATCGCCGGTACGGCGGCCGAGGCGCGGGCGCTCGCGGCCCTGGCCGAGGAGCGCGGGCTGCTGCTCTCGGTCTTCCAGAACCGCCGCTGGGACAACGACTTCCGCACGCTCGTCCGCCTGCTCGCGGACGGTGAGCTGGGCGACGTACAGCGCTTCGAGTCCCGTTTCGAGCGGTGGCGCCCGCAGCCCAAGGGCGGCTGGCGCGAGTCGGGCGACCCGCAGGAGATCGGCGGGCTGCTGTACGACCTGGGCAGTCATGTCGTCGACCAGGCGCTGACCCTGTTCGGGCCGGCGGCGCTGGTGTACGCGGAGTGCGATGTGCGCCGTCCCGGGGCCGCCGCCGACGACGACACGTTCGTCGCGATCACCCATGTGAACGGGGTGCGCTCGCACCTGTACGTCAGTGCCACGGCGGCCCAGCGCGGCCCGCGCTTCCGGGTCCTCGGCCGGACCGCAGGCTATGTGAAGTACGGTCTCGATCCGCAGGAGGCCGAGCTGCGCGCGGGCGTGCGCCCGGCGGCGGACCGGCCGTGGGGCGAGGAGCCGGAGGAGCTGTGGGGCCGGATCGGCTCGGGCGAGTCCCCGCTGACCGGCGGCGGCATCCCGGTCCGCACGCTGCCGGGCGACTATCCCGCGTACTACGCGGCGGTCGCCGACGCGCTGCGCGGAAAGGGTGAAAATCCGGTGAACGCCCTTCAGGCCGCGGCGGCCCTGGATGTCCTGGAAGCGGCCCGCCGTTCGGCCCGCGAGGGCGTCACCGTGAAACTCTCCGACACCGCCGATCCGGATTCCGGCTCCGCAGACACATCCGCCGATACAAAGGAGCAGCCCGTATGAGCCCCAACGCTCCGACCATCTCCGAGCTCATCGCCCAGGAGCGCCGGCTGACGCTGCCGCACTTCAGCCACGAAGACGCGTACGCGCTCGGCGACCTGCTCGTCTCGATGGCCCGGAAACGGCACGCCCCGGTCGCGATCGACATCCGCCGCGGCGCACAGCAGATGTTCCATGCCGCGCTGCCGGGATCGAGCGCGGACAACGACGCCTGGATCGACCGCAAGCGCAAGGTCGTGGAACGGTTCGGCGAGAGCTCGTACCTGGTCGGAACGCGCTTCCGGGCGAAGGGGACGACCTTCGACGATTCCTCGCGCCTGGACCCGGGCGACTACGCCGCGCACGGCGGCTCGTTCCCCATCGCGGTCGAGGGCGCGGGCGTGATCGGCTCGGTCACGGTCTCGGGCCTGCCTCAGCAGGAGGACCACGCCATGGTGGTCGAGGCACTGGAGCACTTCGCGACGACGCTGCACGCATGAACACATGACGAAGGACGCGCGGGGCGGGGCGGCCACCGGACACAGCCGGCGACCGCCCCGCCCCGCGCGCGGCCCGCTCACGCGTCCTTGAGCTCCTGCCGCTGCCGCCCCAGCCCGGCGATCTCCAGCTCCACGACATCGCCCGCCCGCAGATACGGCTTGGGCTCGGGCTGCCCCAGGGCGACCCCGGCGGGTGTCCCGGTGTTGATCACATCGCCCGGGTACAGCGTCATGAAGTGGCTCAGATACCGGACCACTTCGCCCACCGGGAAGATCTGGTCGGCCGTCGTGCCGTCCTGCTTCAGCTCACCGTTGACCCAGAGCTTCAGTGACAGCGCCTGCGGGTCGGCGATCTCGTCCGCCGTCACCAGCCAGGGCCCCAGCGGGTTGAACGTCTCGCAGTTCTTGCCCTTGTCCCAGGTGCCCCCGCGCTCGATCTGGAACTCGCGCTCGGAGACGTCGTGCGCGGTCGCGTATCCGGCGACGTGCGCGAGCCCCTCCTCGGCGGATTCCAGATAGCGGGCGGTGCGCCCGATGACGACCGCGAGCTCGACCTCCCAGTCGGTCTTGACGCTGCCGCGCGGCACCAGCACCGTGTCGTCGGGCCCGACGACGGTGTCCGGCGCCTTGAAGAACAGGATCGGCTCGGTGGGTATCGCGGCACCGGTCTCGGTGGCGTGGTCGTGGTAGTTCAGCCCGATGCACACGATCTTGCCGATCCGGGCGAGCGGCGGACCGACCCGCAGCCCCTCGGCGTCGAGCTCGGGCAGCTCGCCGGGCGCGGCCGCGGCGGCACGCAGCCGGGCGAGCGCCGGCCCGTCGGCGAGCAGGTCGCTGTCGATGTCGGCGACGACTCCCGACAGGTCGCGCAGGGTCCCGTCCCCGTCCAGCAGCGCCGGTCGTTCCGCACCTGCCGTACCCACACGCAGCAGCTTCAACGGTCTGTCTCCCCTTGGTCGTGAGCGGGCCCGTCGGATGGGTGGCGGCCACCGCAGGCTTGTCCGATCGTCCAAGACCTCCGATCACTCCGCAAGACCCTGTTCACACCCTGGACCGGCACGGCCCCCGCTCCGCTCACGCCGCGGTGGCCACGGCGGCCCCGGGGACCGGCATGTCGCGGTAGAGGACGGCCCGCTCGACCGCGGTCCAGGTGGTGCTCGTGACGACGTACAGCGCGGCGGCGAGCGGTACGACGGACACGGTGAAGAGGGTGGCGAAGGACATCAGCGGCATCAGCTTGTTCATCGCGCCCATGCCGGGCACCGGCTGTCCGTCGGGGCCGGTGGCCGGGGTGACGGGGTTGGCGGCCATCATCCGCTTCGTACGCCGGTAGTTGAACGTGGCTACGACGGTGACGATCGCGAACAGGCCGAGGTAGACCATGCCCTGCGCGCCGAACGGCCCGCCGTGCGCGAGCGCGTCCTGCCAGCGCTCGCCGAGCGGGGCCCCGAAGAGCTGGTGGCCGAGCAGCTCGTTGGGTTCGCCGCCGATCTTCTGGCTGGAGAAGAGGTGGTAGAGCAGGAAGAAGGCGGGCATCTGCAACAGGCTGGGCAGGCAGCCGGAGAGCGGCGAGACCTTCTCCTCCTTGTGCAGTTCCATGAGCGCCTTCTGCATGCGCTCCGGATTCTTGCGGTGCTTCTTGCGCAGCTCGGCGATCTGCGGCTGGAGCCTGGTGCGGGCCTTCTGCCCGCGCGCCGCGGCCCGCGACAGGGGGTGCACGGCGAGCCGTACGAGCGCGGTGAACAGCACGATGGCGGCGGCGGTGGACGCGGTCTGGAAGAGCGGGTGCAGCACATCGGCCAGCGCTCCGACCAGGTCGGCGAACGCGGACATGAAGACGGACATGGGTGAGCCCTCCGGGGGTCTCGTCGTGCCGGGAGGAAGAAACGGACTCGGCATGACGAACCGCGCGGGGCGCCCATGGCGCACCTACTGGGGTGGATGGTGCTGCTACAAGCCCCTACGCGGCCGTCGGAAGGGCACGGCCGGGGGCTCGGGGGCGCCTGCGCCCCTTGGCGTCGGGATCCCGCTGGGGCAGGAACGCGGTGCGTTTCTCCCGGTCGCGGATGGCGGTGCGGACCCGGGTGCGGGGCACCGGGGCGGCGCAGCGGGCGCTGATGACCGAGGCGACGGCGAGCGCGGATCCGGCGGCGGCGGTGGCGGCGAGCGCGACCGCGGCGGAGAGGCTGCCGCCCTCGGCGAGGAGGATTTCGGTGACGAGGAAGAGGAGCAGTCCGGCGGGGCGGAGCAGCCGGGCGAGGCCACTGCGCAGACGGCTCGTGTCGCCGTTCATCGGCCCCTCCCCTCTTTCCCTTCGCGGCCGGTCGGCCGGTCCCGCGCGTCCGTGCCGTTCGCACACATGCGCACCTGATGCTCTCCAGCCGTTATACACGATGGGTCCGGCGCACCGGTCCGCCCGAGGCCGGTCAATAACCCGTTCCCGCGGGAGCGCGGCCGGATTCCGCCTCCTGTTCCGGGGCCTCCGGGGCCTTTGGCGCCCCGGTCTCGTCCCGGGCGAGCACCTCGTCGTCCGGCCGGTCGTCGCGCTCGCGCGGCCCGGCGTACGTCACCGCCAGCGCGACGGCGAGGTTGGCGGCGAGCGCCACGATGCCCGCGTTCACCCCCCACACCGGGTCGTTCTCCGTGAACACGAACCCGCACACCACGCCCACACCGACGACCAGGCCGCTCGTCGCCCCGAGCAGGGTCAGCCGCCGCCACATCAGCCCCAGCAGCACCATGGGGAGCAGCTGCGCCATCCCCTCGTACGAAATGAGGGAGAGCCGCACCAGGGTGTTCGGGGCGGTGTACGTGAGCAGCAGCGCGAGGCTCCCCGCGACCACGACGACCACCTGTGCCGCACCCTTCTGCCGCCGCTCCCAGCGCGGCACGAGCGAGAGCACGCTGCGCCCCCACATCGTGCCGATGACCAGCATGAAGACGGCCATCGGCACGATCGAGGAGAGCGCCGCCGCGACACCGATGACGCCGACCGCCCAGGCCGGCAGCGAGTCCACGACCAGCTGGAAGAGCGCCAGGTTGGACTCGGCGCCGACGAGCCCCGGCACGACGAAGAGGGCCGCCATGCCGAGCAGCATCGGCACGAAGAGCAGGACGTTGTAGGCGGGCAGCAGCATCGCGTTGCGGCGCAGCACATCGGCATTCTTCGCGCCGAGGTAGCCCGCGACGGTCGTCGGAAAGATCACCACGGTGAGCGAGTTGAGGAAGGAGGTGGTGATGAACCACGCCTGTCCGAGCCCGCTGTCCCCGTGCCCGGGGAAGGTCAGCCACTGACTCTTCTCGGTGACGAGCCGGTCGAGGAAGGGCCCGTAGCCGTCGAAGTAGTGCATCGGTACGTAGAAGGCGAGGAAGCCGAGCGTGGCGATCACGAGGACGTCCTTGAGCACGGACACCCACGCGCTGCCCCGCAGTCCGCTCACCACGACGAAACCGGTGGTGACGGCGAAGGCTATGAAGTAGGCCTGGTTCAGGCTGATGGCACCGTAGGAGATGGTCGAGACGACCACGCCCATGCCGGTGATCTGGAGCTGGATGTACGGGAGCAGGAAGACGGTCGCGAGGACGGCGACGAGCGCTCCGAGCCAGGGCCGTCCGAAGCGGTGGGCCACCATGTCGGTGATCCCGACGAGCCCGTGCCTGCGCGCGTACGCCCAGAGCATCGGGCCGACGACGTAGCCGATGGCGTACCCGCAGGACATGTACGCCACCACGTAGAGCACCGGCGCCCCGTAGTTGTAACCCCAGCCTGCGGCGCCCAGGTAGCTGAAGCTGGTGTAGCCCTCGCCGGCCATCAGCACCCAGATGAAGACGGTCCCGAGGCTGCGCCCGCCCACGGACCACTCGGCGAGCCCGCCGCCCTCCCCGTTCCCCTTCCGCCGACCGCGCGTGGCGAGCAGCCCGAGGGCGACGGTGGCAACCATGAAGACCCCGAAGACGGAGGTCGCGACCGTGGCGTTCACCGGCGGTCCCCCCGCCGGGTCAGCCATACGGCGACGGGGGTCAGCAGGGTTGCCCCGAGCAGCCACACGAAGAGGAACGGCAGCCCGAGAATCACCGGGTGGACCCGGTTCACGAGCGGCAGCGCCCCCAGGTACAGCACGTAGGGGACCAGCAACCACAACAACTGCGGACGTCGTCTGAGCACGTCAGGGAACCTTAGTGCGGTGTCACCGGCGCGACCGGGCCTCCACGAGTTTTCCCCATACGACAAGCCGGTAACGGGAGGTGAATTCGGGCGTGCAGGTAGTGAGCGTCACATAGGAACCGGCCTCGGTGTATCCGTCGTGCGGCTTCAGATTGCTGCGCGGGACGGCGGCGATGACACCGCTGTCGCGGGGGCTCGTCCGCGCGAGCGTCCGGTCGACGGTGTACGTGTACACGGCGTCCCGGGTCTCGACGTGGATGCGGTCCCCGCGCCGCAGCCGGTTGATGTACCTGAAGGGCTCGCCGTGGGTGTTGCGGTGTCCGGCGAGCGCGAAGTTCCCGGCCCGGCCGGGCTGCGCGGTGCGCGGGTAGTGCCCGACGTACCCCTTGTCGAGGACGCCGCTCTTTCCGACGCCCTGCGCCACGGGGGCGACGAGCCCGAGCCGGGGGATGCGGATGACGGCGTACGCCTGGTCCCAGCGGGGCGCGGAGCGCGCACCACCGCCCCCCGCCCGGCCATCGGACCCGCCGGAGCCACCGGACCCGCCGGGCTCGTGGGAGCCGCCCCCGGAACCACCATCACCCCCGGGCACCGCTCCCTCTCCCCCGCGCTCCTCCTCCCACTCCCGCTGGAGGGCCCGCACCTGGTGCTCGGCCCCGGCGCGGGCCTGCCGGTTGGTCCACCACAGCTGATGAACAACGAGCAACAACAGGACGACGCCGAGGGTCACCACCAGCTCGGCCCCCGTCCAGAGCCCGCGCGCGACGACCCTGCGCGCCCGCGCATTCCGCTGCACCACCACCGGTATCCGCTCCCGCACGGCCCGCACGATAGGCCCCCGGCCCGTAACTCTCCAGGCCTGGAACACTCTCCGTCCCGTAGCCGTACAGCAGTACGGTGTGGCTTATGCGCCCCGACACGCCTGCCGACCACACCACCGAAGCCGAGCGCCTGCTGCGCGCCGCGGCGCGGTACCCCGAGGACCGTGAGCCGCTGCTCCTCCAGGCCGCGGCCCATCTGGAACTCGCCGGCGACCGCGCCCGCGCCACCACCCTCTACGACGAACTCCTCGGCTCCCCCGACCTCGACCACCCCCACCTGGTCAAGGCCCTGAACGCGGCCAACCTGTGGGAGTACGGCCACGAGGCGGAGGCCCGCGCGATCATCGAAGGCATCCGTGCCGCGGGCCCGCTCGACCCCGGGGCCTGGGAGATCGCGGCCGAGACCCTCGAAGCCCACGACGAGCTCGAAGCCGCCCACGACTGCTTCTCGACCGCGCTGACGCTGCTCCTGTCGCCGGGCGAGGAAGTCCCGTACGCCACCCAGTCGCTGCTCTTCGGCCGCCACCGGGTACGCAGGCTGATGGGCGTCGGGCACGACGCCTGGGACGAGCTGGCCGACACCCTCCACACCGCCACCGTCCCGCTGGACGAGCTCCACGACCCGGGGCGCCTGTGGTCGCTGGGCTCCTCGGACCCGGGCGAGCTCCAGGCCGAGATCACCCGCCTCCGCGCCGAGCTGGGCACGTACCGCACGGCGCTGTCCCGGCCGTTCCCGGTCGCGGTGCTGCACTGGCCGGAGGCCGAACTCGCCGAACTCCTCACCGCCTACCCGGACCTGCGCGCCGAATACCCCTCCCACCCCGAGCACCTGGCCCGCCTGGAGGCCGCCCTCCGCGACCTCCACCAGGCCGGCACCCCGAACCTCGGCATCGTGACCGGCACGGTCCCGTCGTACGAGGCCTTCGCCGCCTCGGAGGCCGCGTCCCCGACCGACCCGGACCTCCTCCCCCAGTACGCCACCACCCTCGCCGCCCGCGGCCGGGCCATCCCCTGGCCCCCGGCCCGCAGCGCGTCCTGCTGGTGCGGATCGGGGCGGGCTTACCGGGAGTGCCACGGGGCGGACTGAACGACGGCGGCGGGGGGCGGTTCCGGGCATACCTCGGCTGGCCCCCTCCTCACCAGCTGTGTGGGCTCGGCTCGGGTGTACCCGTCTCCGTGCGGCGCGTCAGGCGGTTCACCAATCACGCGACTCGGGGTGACCCAACGCCACCAAGAGCTCGGAAATGACCCACTACCCAGACCCCGGAATTGACGTATTGAGAATTTCGGCAAATCTATCCCTCATTCCACCGAGCCAATCAATATATTCCTCTCTCGTATATTCTTCGTAATACCCATCCGGCAATTCATGTTGAAGCAACATTCCGCCGTGCTCGCGGATGATGGAGGTGAAATCATCGGTAGGATTCCGGAGAGTTGCATTCAGACATCGAATATATTCGGCAGCATCCCACCAGGATTCCCGAACAGTCTCCTCCCAGAGCGAGAACGCTTCGGACTCACTGCTGTCCAGCCAATAGGTGCGCAGCCAACCGATGAAACATCTGGGTAGATCGACTGGATGACCAGCAGAGTCAAGTGCGGCACGAAATCTCTCTTCTGGATTCACTTCCTCGCTCCCCTCTGCGATATGCACTGCGTCAAATCATTAAGGGATGGAAGGGAATGTGGTCAGGACGTACCATCCCCCAAGAGCGCTTGGGCTCGTTGTGGTCTTGAGAACTATTAATGCCGCCGGACTGTCCACTTCCACAGTGAGGGGCGGTAGCGCGGGATTTGCCGCGTTGGCATCTCCGGGGTACATGGGGCCTTGGTAGGGGCCGTTCAGGTATGTTGGCAGGGCATAGGCGCTGACAGCTGGGTTGCGTTCAAGGGTGTACCCAACATTGCCAGCCTCAATCTTGATTTCTATCTTTTGCTTCGCGGCGGCAATTCGACGACGAGTGTCTGGCCAGTTTTTACTCAAAGCAAGCTCGACAGCAGCATTGGCTTCACCGATGTCCGTGTAATAGCTGGATCGAGGCGAAGGGGACTCTCCAGGAAGGCCGACTATGGCCCTTTTGGCTAGTGACTGCTTCCCGTCACTCATATGCTGCATGCCCTTGATGTGCTTTTCAGTGGTATGCCCGCCGTGACCATCTTCCTGGGTAACCGACGTAAAGGGGCGAGGCTCGGAGCCCCCCATGTGGTGAGTTACCGAATCCAAGTATGCAGCCTGGAAGTTCTGAAATAGTACAAGCAATCGGGATTTCGCAGCAGATACCCTGGATGCCGCTTCAGCAGCTGTTTCTGTTGGGGTAAATTTATGATTTGGGTCGCAATCTTCCCAGAGTTGAGTGGTGTTCCTGGAGTTCGGGTTGTACGCATTCGAGCTAAGCATATGCGAACTGGAAGTCATGGTCTGCACATGAACAAGGTCACCTTGCGGTGTCGTACTCTCGGTCACTAGACGCAATGACGGAACATTGTGGCGCCTCCCTATACCAGGAAGACGGTCGCTGACGTCTTTTTTAGTATTCCCAGATTTCAACAGGATTTCGGAGTCCTTGATGGCTGCGACTTCGTCCTTCCGTTTATCTTTTGGACTGCTCTGGTTCTTGCCATTTTTCCCTCTGAGGGTATTCCAGAGCTTCTTTCCGGCTTTGACGATGAAGTTGACGATTTTGTCGATGGCGCGGTTGACGGGGCGGGATACGGCGTGGAAGACGGATTTGACTTTGTTGGCGAGGTTGCCGATGCCGAGGAGTGAGGCGAGGAAGCCGATCAATAACGGGACGCTGGCGGCGAGGGCGGTTTCGACCATCTTGGGGACTCCGGCGGTGCCGCCGTTGGCGATGGCGATGACGGCGTCGAGGACGGCGTTGACGAACTCCACTATCTGGGCGCCCTGGTTCACGATGAACGTGACGATGTCGATGATTCCCTTGACCGCGCGGACGAAGGCGGAGGCGGGGTTGAGGAGGGAGATGATCCAGGTGATGCCGGCGATGATGACGGTGGGGATCAGGTAGCTGGTGAGTTTTTCGAGGATGGTGGCCTTGAGGTCGCCGGCCTCGGCCTCGATTTCCTTGACGGCGCCCGCGGGGCCCTCGGTGGCGAGTTT
>NZ_BMTF01000023.1:24668-124031 GCF_014649535.1 Streptomyces gelaticus | reverse complement strand
CCGCCTGGTGGTGGGGTGCATCACGCCGCGACGATGCTGGCCGACCCGGGCATGGGTGGCCCCGGTGTGCCGCAGCCTCCCGGCCCGCCCGGCCCTCCCGGAATGCCGCAGGGCGGCGCCCCCGGCCCCGTACCGCCGAACCCGCACGCCCCACCGCCCCCGGCGTACGGCTATCCGCAGGCACCGGCCGGTCAGCCGACCGTCGGACCCGGCTACCAGGCCGTACTGCGCTACCGCGCGCCCGACGGCAGCGAGCAGCAGCTGATCCGGCGCTCGGCGCCCGGCACCCCGCACCCCGAGTGGCAGATGCTGCATGAGCTGCGGGCGATGAACGTACCGCCGCAGCAGGTCATCGAGCTGCACACCGAGCTGGAGTCCTGCGAGCTGCCCGGTGGTTACTGCGCGCGGATGATCCGGGAGACCTGGCCGCAGGTCCGGATCACCAGCGTCGCCCCGTACGGCACCGACCACGCCAGCCGTCAGCAGGGCATGCAGCATCTGCTCACCCACCAGGGCGAGCTGCACCAGGTGGCGGACGGCCCGGCCCGTCCGGCGCCGGTGCGCGCCCCCCTGCCGCAGATGCCGCCCGCGCCGCAGGCGCCGCCGGAGGCCATCGCGGACGAACTGCTGCACACCTTCGGCCCGCAGGGCATCTGCCGCTTCGATCAGCGTGCCGTCTCCCGCCAGGGCGTGCCCGAGACCGTGGCGCGCACGCTGGTGTGGGCGGGGCTGCCCGCCGACTTCGGGCCGTTCTTCTGGGCGCAGCCCGGTCAGCCGGTGGTGCCGACGCTGGCCGAGCTCGCCGCGCAGCGCCAGGTGCAGGCCGCCCCCGACGCGGGGTCGTACCTCGTCATGGGGTCCGACTTCGGACGGGCGATCTGTGTCCAGTACGGGACCGCGCACATCGTGGCCGTGCCGGTCGAGGCGGGGCCGGGCGGTCAGTCGGTGACGCCGCAGTTCGTGAACACCGGGCTGCCGGAGTTCCAGCGTTCGATGGCGCTGCTCGGCCGGATGTGGCGGCTGCGCTTCGGGCTCAACCCGGAGCAGGCGGGCCGCTGGACGGTCGACTTCCAGGCCCAGCTGGTGACGCTGGACGCGGCGGCCCTGGCGTCGCCGGAGAGCTGGTGGTCCGTACTGCTCGAACAGATGTGGGACGGGTTGATCTGACCCGGCGGCTGCCGCGAACGGCGCCCGGCTCCCTGGAGGGGACCGGGCGCCGTTCTGTGTGCCATGTGTCGTCTGAGATGTCTGTGATGCCTGTCGCTTCCGTCCGGAAAGCAGCTGATCGATTCCGACTTCTGTGTCAATTGCCGCATCCTTGACCTGTTGCTGATGGTCGGAGAGTCGGAAAGAGGCTTCAAGGATGAGTTCTGCACCGGTGTCCGCACATGGCTTCGGCGGCGTACGAGGACGTGGTTACCGCCCGGAGCAGGTGGACCGCGCGGTGGCCGGCCTCTCGGCGGAGCGGGACGCGGCGCTGGACGAGGTGTCCCGGCTGACCGCGCTGGTGGAGGAACTGTCGGCGGAGTCGGTCCGGCTGAGCGAGGTCGTCGCCACGCTCGCCCCGCAGAACTACGAGTCCCTGGGTGAGCGTGCCCAGCAGATCCTGGCGCTCGCCGAGAGCGAGGCGGAGACCGTGCGGGGCGCCGCCCAGGAGGAGGCGCAGGAGCTGCGGGACGCGGCGGACGAGGCGGGTCGCGGCATCCGGGCTTCGGCGCGGGCGGACTCCGAGGCCATGCGGGCGGAGGCCGTGAGCCGCGCCGACGAGACGCTCTTTGCGGCCAGGGGCACCGCCGACGCGGCCGTCGCCGAGGCCCGCGAGGAGGCCGCGGAGGTACGGGAGCGGGCGGAGTCCATGATGGTGGAGACGACCCGCCGCACCGAGAGCGTCCTCACCCACCAGGAGCAGGAACACGCCGAGCGGTGGCAGACGGCCGAGCGCGAACTGGCCGATGCCGAGGCCGCGCAGTCGGCGCACCACGACGAGCTGACCGAGCAGGCCGAGGCCCGCCTGGCCGAGGCGCGGCGGGCGCTGGCGGAGATCGAGGAGGCCGCACGGCACGGCCAGGAGGACGCCGAGGCGCGGGCCGCGGAGCTGATCGCGGAGGCCAGGGTCCGTGAGGAGCGGGTGGTCCGGGAGACGGAGCGGACCGTGCGGGAGCACGAGGAGGTCCGCGAGGAGATGCAGGCGCACATGGCGCACGTACGGAATTCGCTCGCGGCGCTCACCGGGCGGGTGACCCCGGCGGAGGACTGATCCGGCCGTCTCCCGTCCCGGCCGCGTACATGGCCGACGAACTGTCGTGCGCCCGTTCGGCCCTGGGCTAACCTGACGCCATGCGCGGGGGAGCTGAAGAAGAGTCACCTTTACTGGGCAGTGGGGCCAGGCCGACGGAGCCGGACGACCCCCGGCGGATCGGCGCCTTCAGACTGCTCGGCATTCTCGGCACCGGCGGGATGGGGCGGGTCTATCTCGGCGCAGCGGCGGGGCGGTACGCGGCGGTCAAGCAGGTGCTGCCGGTGCTGGCCGCGGACAAGGACTTCCTGTCCCACTTCGGGCACGAGCTCGACAACCTCGCCAAGCTGCCGGCCGGGGTCAGCGCCCGGCTGCTGGCCAGTGACCGTACGGCGCAGCCGCCGTGGTTCGCCACGGAGTACATCCCCGGCATCACCCTGAGCGACGCGCTGCGGCTGAACGAGGGTCCGCTGCCCGTGGACAGTCTGTGGCGGCTGCTGCGCGACGGGGCGAGCGGTCTGCGTGCGGTGCACGCGGCCGGGATGGTGCACCGGGACCTGAAGCCCTCCAACGTCATGCTGACGCTCGACGGTGTGACCCTGATCGACTTCGGGGTGGCCCGTGCGGCCGACCAGAGCCGGGTGACCCGGACCGGGATGGTCATCGGGACACCTGCCTACATGGCCCCCGAGCAGGCCATGGCCGAGCGCGATCTGACCGGTGCGGCGGATGTGTTCGCGCTGGCCGGTCTGCTGCTGTTCGCGGCGAACTGCCGTCCGCCTTTCGGTGACGGGTCGGGGCCGGGCCTGTTCTACCGCATCGTGCACACCGAACCCGACCTCGGCCGGCTGCCGGACCTCGATCCGGCGCTGGCCGCGGTGGTCGAGTCCTGTCTCGCCAAGGACGCCGCGGACCGCCCGACGGCCGCCGAGCTCTTCGAGATCGCCGACGAACGGGTGCCGGCCGCGGTCTCCGCGCCGTGGCCGCCGGTCGTCACGGACCGGATCACCGAGCGGGCGGCGTTCGCGGCGAACCCGCCGCCTCCCGAGGAGCCCGAACCGGAGCAGGAGCCCGTCCCCGCCGTGGTGCCCGCCCTGCCGGACGTCGTGACGACCGGCGCCGCCCCCGAGAAGCCGCGCAGGCTCCGTCCTCGGGTGCTGTTCATCGCGATTCCCGTCGTGGTGGCTGTGGGTACGACGCTGACCCTGGCGCTCGGGCCGTTCCAGATCGGCCGGTCCGGTGCGGACTCCGATGCCGCGGCGCCCTCGTTCACGGTCGGGCCGTCCGGATCGGCGGCGGGCGGTGGTTCCTCGGATCCCGCGAAGTCGCCTTCCCACTCGCCGAGTTCCAAGCCCGGATCGGGCTCCGCCTCGCCGGACAAGTCCAAGGGTGGGAAGGACGGGAAGGGCGGGTCCGATGGGGGCGGGGGTTCCGGTTCCGGCGGTTCGGATGATGCTGGTGGCGGGGGTGGTGCCGGGGGTGACGGTGGGTCCGGCCCCTCGAGCGGCGGCTCCGGTTCCGGCTCCGGTTCCGGCTCCGGTTCCGGCTCTGGCTCTGGCTCCGGCTCCGGCTCCGGCTCAGGTTCCGGTTCCGGCGGTTCCCAGTCCTCGGGCGGTTCCGGTTCGAGCTCGGGCTCGGGCGGAGGGCAGGTCCCGGCGCCCTCGGGGCAGTACTACCTCAAGAACGCGTCCAACAAGCGGTGCCTGGGCGAGTCCGCCTCCACGTACGGCGGCTCCATGATCATGAACTCGGTGTGCGGCGAGCCGGCGCACAACGGGGCCACGCTCTACTACAAGTGGACGTACAAACCCACCTCCGGCGGCAGGTTCAAGCTCGTCGGCCAGGGCACCGGCAACTGCCTCAGGTTGAACGGTCCCGCAGGGCTGTCGGCCGAGACCTGCAACTCCTCCGAGTCCCAGGTCTGGCGGATCGGGACCAAGACGTCGAGCGGTCACACCCTGGTGAACGTCGCCGAGGGCGTCTGTCTCCAGATGTTCAGCAGCATCGGCTTCCAGGCGGTGGCGTGCAACCCCTCGGAGCCGGCCCAGCTGTGGCGCAACTCCTGACCGGCGCACAGGGGTTGGGCCCCTGCGCGCCCCGGTGACCGCGCCGAACCGATCCGATCCGGCTACGCGGGCTTCTCCGCAGCCGCACGGAACCGCCCGAGGAGCTCCTGGGCGGGCGCGCTGTCCACGTCGAAACTGTGGAGCCCCTGCTGCCCGTCCGGGACCTCGGGTCCCCAGACGACCTCGATGACCGCGTTCGCGTGCGCCAGGGACGTGCACATCTCGCATCGAGATCCGAGATCCGAGATCCGGGTTCTGAGCTTCGGATGGGGCTTGTGCACTCTTTCGGGTTACGGAGCGGTGGGCCGGGGCCGGGTCTTGAGCTTCGGGCTTCGGGGGCCGGGATCCGGACGTCGGGATTCGAACGATGTCTTACAACCGGTAGGAAAAAAAAGGGGGTTGGGAAAACCTCCCCACCCTCCCGGACCCGTCACGGCCAGCAAGTATGACTAGTCGTGACCGACTTGCGGCGCGTAGTCGCGGCTGCTTACGGTGCCAAATGAAACGACCCCGGCACAGTGTTAGGCGCACTGACCGGGGTCTGGCCCCAAGATCGAAGATCCCGAAAGGCGATCCCGTGGTTGTTTCAGACCTTAGCCCTGCCCCGTGCGCGTCCGCATCCTCGCGCGCCCACCCGAAGGCCAGGCCCGGCTACGGAAAGCGTTCCGTCCCGGTTCAACGTCCGCCCCACGAGGGAGATTTCGCGCTGCTGCCCGAGCGCGAGCGGCATATCGCCGGTTACGTCGACGCGCTGCCCGACGGCGCGGCGATGGACATCAAGTCGCTGGCCCGGAGCCAGCCGCTGTACGGGCAGATGGCCGTCGGCAGCGCCTTACGGGCCCTGGGTGTGGCCGGTCATCTGCGGCATGTCCGGTGCCTGAGCGGCGAGAGCGGCGACCAGGTCCGCTGGGTCACCCGCACCTTCTGGTCCCGTGTAGCCCGCGACAACGAGTGGTGGAACGCCTTCCTGGCCGCCGAGGAGCGCCGCCCCGCACCGCAGGAGGCCGCAGAAGCCGCAGCGACCACCGCGCACGAAGCACCCGTATCCCTGCCCGTACCGGCGCAGCCGCTCGTAACGACAGTGCCGCAGCAACGCACCGCAGAGCCGGTGCCGGTGCCGGATCCGGTGTCGGTGTCGCAGGCGACTGCGGGCCGTCCCTCCCCCGCCTTCCTGGCCCTGGCCCATCTCGGCCGCGCCGATTCCCGCCTGGCCCTCTCGGCGGCGGACTGCGCGGCACTGGAACAGATGGCCGCCGAGTGGTTCGCGCGCGGCGTGGACGCCGACTACCTGACGCGCGCCCTCACCGCCGGGCTCCCCGCGTCCGTCGACTTGCCCTTCGGCTTCGTCCGCCGTCGTCTCCGCGACAAGCTCCCGCCCCGCCTGCCCGCCGCAGCCCCGGCCGCGCCGGGAACTCCCGTACGCCGTCTGATGGTCGAGTGCACCGAATGCGGCGCCCCGGGCAGGCCCGAAGCGTTCCGCGACGG
The DNA here is from genome assembly GCF_014649535.1 of Streptomyces gelaticus. GTDB lineage: Bacteria > Actinomycetota > Actinomycetes > Streptomycetales > Streptomycetaceae > Streptomyces > Streptomyces gelaticus. Next base: position 118,244 of record NZ_BMTF01000023.1, on the reverse strand, counting down.
CCTCTGCCGCCCCTGCCGCGACCCCGACCCGGCCTGACCCGCTGCGGCGGCGGCACCCCCTGCCGAGCGGCAGAACGCGTCGAACACCCACCAAAGTGCCACGTTCGCAACGAGGGCGGAGGTGCCCGGCGAGCGCACCGCCGAGGTGGGTGCATTCGTCCGGACATCACCCGCGCGCACGTCGACCATGAACCGTGCCCGACAGGTTGGGCGCCGCGTTCACAGCCCGCCCCGACTGCTCCTGAGGTTCCGCAACGCGTTCTCGACGCTCAGCCGCTCGGCGGGCGTGAGCGCGCGAACCCACTCCGGCTCGGCCTCCCACTCGACACCGCCGCCGACCGGCCGCAACGCCCCGTGCGGGCCGACGACCCCTCGGAACTCCCCGACCCGGTTGCTGTGACCGGAGTCCCTCATGAGTGTTCCGGGGGGCGGGACTTGAGAGGGCTCATGGCGATTCACGGCAACGTTCTCTTCGGACACGTCAACTCCGCTCCGTAGCGATCCCACTACCATGGGGATTCAGGGTGACCTGGAGTCGGAACCCGATCAACGTGGCGGACCTGAACGAAAGGTTGGTGACAACCCTTTGAACCGCAAGGAGTTGAACCCGGACAGTTCCCCAGAAGCGGCCTTCGGTGCACGCCTCCGCGGCTGGCGCGAGGAACGCGGCTGGAAGCAGGAGGACCTGTCCGATCGCATGGGGTACTCCAGCACCCATATCTCGGCGGTCGAAACCGGCCGGAAAGTTCCAACCTTGCGTTTCTCGCGCAGTGCGGACCGCGCTTTCGGCACTGGAGATACGGCCGACACGTTCGAGCGCCAATGGCGCGAGATCCGGCACGGCTCGCTGCTGGAGGGCTTCCCGGAGTACGTCGGGCAGGAGAGCCGCGCCGCGGAGATCCGGCTGTACGAAGTGGGTGTCATGCCCGGCCTGCTCCAGACACCCGAGTACGCGACCGTGCTCGCGGAGAGCGCCGTCCGGCGCGGGGCGATCACCAACGACCAGGCGAAGGAGCGGATCTCGCTCGTCGCAGAGCGGCAGGCCGCACTCGCCCGCACGCATCCGCCGTTGTTCCTGGTCGTGCTGGACGAAAGCTGCCTCCGCCGACCCGTGGGCGGACCCGCCGTCATGGACGCGCAGCTGGCGCGGCTGATCGAGTTCGCCGAGTTGCCGAACACCGTGCTCCAGATCGCTCCGTTCGACATGGCGGAGCTCCGTCCTTTCGACCTGCCGCTGTACATACTGACGCTGCCGGACCGCCAGCTCATGTCCTATGCCGAGTCCTCCCACCTGGGTACTCTCAACCGGGAAAGTGCTTCGGTTGTCCCCCTGTTGACGGCCTACCATCAGCTGCAGGCCGGGGCTCTGTCCCAAGCGGCCTCTGTGGCCATGATCAGCCAGTTACGAAAGGGTTCCCCGTGACGACCGAATCCCCCCGCTGGTTCAAGTCCTCCTACAGCAACAACGGCGGCGCGTGCGTAGAGGTCGCCGCCAACCTCGTCGGCTCGCTCGGCGTCGTCCCCGTCCGTGACTCGAAGAGCCCGAGCGGCCCTGTGCTGAACACCTCCCCCACCGCATTCGCCGCGTTCGTGGCAGGCGTCAAGGACGGAGAGTTCGGCGCGGCTTGACCGCACCCCGCTGCGGCGACGACAGCCCCGCACAACGACGACAGCCCCGCGCACCCTCGATCCGGAGTGTGCGGGGGCTGTCGTCGTGCTGCCTGCCGACAGGGTGCCGTGGAGCGCGCGAGGGCCGGGCTCAGCGGTGTGCCGGTGGGGCGCCCGCCAGGATCCGGGGCTCCTCGCTCTGGTAGAGCCTTCGCGCCGCGGGGGCGGTGTGGCGGGGGAGCACCGTTCCCAGCCAGCCCGCCAGGAATCCGGCTGGGATGGAGACGAGCCCGGTGGTGGTGTAGGGGAACCAGTTGAAGTCGTGGTCGGGGAAGACCGATGCGGGTGAGCCGGAGACCAGGTTGGTGCCGGTGATCAGCACCAGTGTGGTGAGGGTGCCGACGATGAGGGTGCAGAGCAGTCCGGTGCGGGTGAAGCGCCGCCAGAACATGCTGTAGACCAGTGCCGGGGCGATCGCGGACGCGCCGACGCAGAACGAGAGCGTCGCCAGCGCCTGTACGTTCCAGTGCCTGGCCACGACGGCGAGCACGGTGGCGAGCAGTCCGACGACGATCGCCGAGATCTGTGCCGTACGCATCTCGGACAGGCCCGGCAGCGGCTTGCGGTCCGGGTCGCGCACCCCGTGCAGACCGTGTGCGAAGAGGTCGTGGGCGAGGGAGTTGGCGCAGGACAGGATCATTCCGGCGACCGAGGCGAGCAGGGTGAGGAAGATCGCCGTCGTCATCGTCGTGATGATCAGGGCCCCCATCCGCGTACCGTTCGCGACCTCTCCGCTGATCTGGAGGATCGCGCTGTTCCCGGACGCCCCGGCGGCGGTGATGACGTCATGGCCGACGAGGGCCCCGGCGCCGAAGCCGATCACGACGAGCAGCAGGCAGACCGCGGCGACCACGCCGATCGCCCAGGACATCGAGCGGCGGACGGCCTGTGTGGAGCGAGCACCCGACATCCGCATCGCGACATGCGGCAGGCAGGCGGCGCCGAGCACCACGGTCAGTTCGGAGCTGACCATGTCCAGCCCGCTGCCGTCGAACTGGAGCCCCGAGCGCAGATAGGCGGCCCCCGCGCCGCTGCTCTGCCGGGCGGCCGAGAGCAGGGAGTCGGTGTTCCAGCCGAACCGGTTCATGATCAGTACGGCGATGGTGAAGGCGGCCACGAAGAGGACCACGGTCTTCACGATCTGGATCAGCGAGGTGCCCTTCATCCCGCCGATGGCCGCATAGCCGATCATCAGGGTGCCGAGCCCGATGATGGCGCCGGTACGGAACCCCGAGGTGTCGAACCCGAGGATGAAGGCGAGCAGATCGCCGCTGCTGGCGAGCTGGACGACCATCATCGGAATGAGCGCGGCGAGGGTGGCCGCGCAGGCGGTGATGCGGACCGCGCGGCCGGGGGCCCGGCGCACGAGCACGTCGCCCATGGTGAACCCGCCCGCGTTGCGCAGCGGTTCGGCCAGCAGGAACATCAGCAGGACGAGCGAGAGCGTGATGCTCAGCGCCAGGATCATCCCGTCGTAGCCGGTGAGCGCGATGATGCCGGTGGTACCGAGCACCGTGGCCGCGGAGAGGTAGTCGCCCGCGAGCGCGAGGCCGTTCTGCATCGGCGAGAGCGAACGGGACCCGGTGTAGAACTCGTCGAGATCGTCGCGGTCCGGACCGGTCATCACACAGAGCAGCAGCGCCACCGTGCCCACGGCGAGAAACGCCACCAGCGACATCGACTGGGCGGAGTTGTCGAACCCGTTCACCGCGCCGCTCCCGCTCTTCGGATCCGGGCGGCGAGCGGGTCGACCGTGCGCCGCGCGGTCCGCTCGTACACGACGAGGGCGAGCACGGTCACGGGGAGCTGGCAGAGCCCCAGCACCAGGCCGATGTTGAGACCGCCGAACAGGGGGGTGTCCAGCAGTTCCTTGGCGAATCCGGAGAGCAGCAGGAAGACCACGAAGTAGCCGAGCGCGGTCAGGGCCGCGATGCGCCGCAGCAGCCGGTACGCGGTGCGCAGCCGGCGCAGATCGCCGTGGCGGCCGGGCGCGGGTTCGGGCGGGGCGGCCGGGCTCGGCGGCCGGTCGGGCGGTGTCCGTTCCGAGCTCTGCCAGGGGAGCAGATAGTCGGGGTGTTGGGGGGACGGGGGCGGGTTTCCGTGCGACATCGGGGTGCTGCTCCTTGCGTGGCTCGGGTCCTGGTCTGGACGGCAAGGCAGGAGTGCGGGGCGGTCGGAAGCGCGAACATTACTCGTGGGTACGGGAGTTGGGGAGGGGGTGGCCTGAATTGCCGGCGGTAATGGCTCAGTCGCGTGCGGTCCCGTGAAGGGGACCCGGCGGCCGGGCGTGAAGCGGGCTCCGGGACATGTCCGTGAAGCAACGGCCGCTGCACCCTTGGGTCCAGCCCCTGATACGGACCTCCGCCCAGGGGCCGAGCCCCTTAGGGGGAGCTCCTTATTTCTGGCCAGGGGTGGTTCCTCCCGGCGGAGGACGTGGCCGCGGGGGCCCGTTCCTTAGCGTGTTCCTACACCGCGAAAAGCGGCTGAATCCCACCGCGGACGCGGCGGGGCGCAGGAGCGGGGGTGGGGGAAACCCCACCTGAGAACTGCGCCGGGCACCAGTGCGCAGGATCCGCTCCCGACACCAGACTTCTGTCCGTGCTCCGGCACATTCCAAATGCTGACCGACATAGGAGAAAAACCGTGACAACGGCTGTGACCATTCCCAGGCACGGGGGTACTGGAGGGCGTACGGCCGTGGCTGCGCGAGCGCGGCAGGTCGTCAAGGCGTACGGAGCCGGTGAGACCCGGGTCGTCGCGCTCGACCATGTCGACGTGGACATCGCCCGCGGGCAGTTCACGGCGATCATGGGCCCGTCCGGCTCCGGCAAGTCGACCCTGATGCACTGCCTGGCCGGCCTGGACACCGTCAGCTCGGGGCAGATCTTCCTCGACGAGACCGAGATCACCGGCCTCAAGGACAAGAAGCTCACCCAGCTGCGCCGGGACCGGATCGGCTTCATCTTCCAGGCGTTCAACCTGCTCCCCACGCTCAACGCGCTGGAGAACATCACGCTGCCGATGGACATCGCGGGCCGCAGACCCGACGCCGCCTGGCTGAGACAGGTCGTGGAGACCGTCGGTCTCGCCGAGCGGCTGAAGCACCGGCCCACCGAGCTCTCCGGCGGCCAGCAGCAGCGTGTCGCGGTGGCGCGTGCGCTCGCCGCCCGGCCGGAGATCATCTTCGGTGACGAGCCCACCGGGAACCTGGACTCGCGGGCCGGCGCCGAGGTGCTGAGCTTCCTGCGCAGGTCGGTCGACGAGCTGGGCCAGACCATCGTCATGGTCACCCACGACCCGGTGGCCGCCTCCTATGCGGACCGGGTGCTGTACCTCGCCGACGGACGCATCGTCGACGAGATGCTGAGCCCGACGGCCGACCAGGTCCTCGACCGGATGAAGGACTTCGACTCGCGCGGGCGGACGTCATGACCGTCTGGAAGACATCGAGGCGGAATTTCTTCGCCCACAAGGGACGCATGGCGCTCTCCGCCGTCGCGGTCCTGCTGTCGGTGGCGTTCGTGTGCGGCACGCTCGTCTTCACCGACACCATGAACACCACGTTCGACAAGCTCTTCGCCGCGACAGCGGCCGATGTCACCGTCGTCCCGAAGGCGCCCGAGAAGGACAACCGGCTCCCGGGCAACGGCAAGCCCGAAACGGTCCCCGCGTCCGCCGTCGAGCAGGCCGCGAAGGCCACCGGCGTGAAGACGGCCGAGGGCGTCGTCTCCAGCACATCCGTCACCGTCGTCGACCGCCACGACAAGAACATGGGCTCGACCTCGGGCGGCCCGACGATCGCGGGCAACTGGACCGGGAACGCGCTGCGTTCGATGGAGATCACCTCCGGTCACGCACCGCGCGGCCCGACCGAGGTGATGGTCGACGCCGACACCGCCGAGAAGCACCACCTGAAGCTCGGCGACGAACTGCGCACCATCACCGCCAACGGCGACATCGAGGCGCGGATCAGTGGCATCGCCACCTTCAAGGTCACCAACCCCGGTGCCGCCGTCATCTACTTCGATGTCGCCACGGCACAGACCAAGCTGCTCGGCAGGCCCGATGTCTTCAGCGCGATTTCCGTCACCGCCGAAGCGGGCGTGGCCGACGAACAGGTGAAGAAGAACGTCGCCACGGCCCTGGGCGACACCTCCGCGTACGAGCTCCGGACGCAGAAGGAGTCGACGGAGAACAGCAAGGACTCGATGGGCTCCTTCCTCGACGTCATGAAGTACGCGATGCTCGGCTTCGCCGGGATCGCCCTCCTCGTCGGCATCTTCCTGATCGTCAACACCTTCTCGATGCTGGTCGCCCAGCGCACCCGCGAGATCGGCCTGATGCGGGCCATCGGTTCCAGCCGCAAGCAGGTCAACCGGTCCGTGCTGATCGAGGCGCTGTTCCTCGGTGTCGTCGGCTCGCTCCTCGGCGTGGGCGCGGGCGTCGGCCTCGCCGTCGGCCTGATGAAGCTCATGGGCGCCATGGGCATGGAGCTCTCCACCGAGGACCTCACCGTCGCCTGGACGACCCCCGTGATCGGCCTCGTGCTCGGCATCGTCGTCACCGTCGTCGCCGCGTACTTCCCGGCCCGCCGGGCCGGAAAGGTCTCCCCGATGGCCGCCCTGCGCGACGCCGGAACCCCGGCGGACGGCCGCGCGGGCCGGGTCCGGGCCGCGATCGGCCTGGTCCTCACGCTCGCCGGCGGCGCCGCGCTCCTCGCCGCGACCAGGGCCGACAAGTCGAGCGAGGGCGCGCCCCTCCTCGGTGCGGGCGTGCTCCTCACCCTCATCGGCTTCATCGTGATCGGCCCGCTGCTGGCCGGCTTCGTGGTCCGGGTGCTGAGCACGGTCATGCTGCGGATGTTCGGCCCCGTGGGACGGCTCGCCGAACGCAACGCGCTGCGCAACCCGCGCCGCACCGGAGCGACCGGCGCCGCCCTGATGGTCGGCCTCGCCCTGGTCGCCTGCCTCTCGGTCGTCGGCTCCTCCATGGTCGCCTCGGCCACCGAGGAGCTCGACAAGTCCGTCGGCGCGGACTTCATCGTCCAGCCGGCCGGCGGTGGCGGAGGGCTCATCGTCGACCAGGCGGCCAAGGCCCTGAAGACCGTGCCGGACATCGAGCACTTCACCGAGTACAAGGTCGTGGGCGCCCGCGTGACCGCCCCCGACGGCAGCACCGGGAGCGAGGGCCTGGTCGCCGCCAACCCCTCGTACAAGGACGACGTCCGCCGCGAGACGGTCTCCGGCGAACTGGCCGCCGCGTACGGCAAGGACGCCATGTCGGTCGGCGAGACGTACGCCACCAAGCACCGCGTCAAGGTCGGTGACCGGATCACCGTCGCCTTCAAGGGCGGCGAGACCGCGAAGCTGAAGGTCGCCGCGATCACCTCGGACGACGTGAACATCGACAAGGGTGCGATGTACGTCAACCTCACGACCGCCGCGCAGTACGTCCCGGCCGACGCCCTGCCGCAGAACATGATCATGTTCGCGAAGGCCGCGGACGGCAAGGAGAAGGAGGCGTACGCCGCCCTCAAGAGCGCCCTGGCCAAGTACCCGCAGTACGAGGTGAAGAACCAGGCCGACTTCAAGGAGCAGCTCCAGGACCAGATCGGCCAGCTCCTGAACATCGTCTACGGCCTGCTGGCGCTCGCGATCATCGTCGCCGTGCTCGGCGTGGTGAACACCCTCGCCCTGTCGGTGGTCGAGCGGACCCGGGAGATCGGTCTGATGCGCGCCATCGGCCTCTCCCGCCGCCAGCTGCGCCGGATGATCCGCCTGGAGTCGGTGGTCATCGCGGTCTTCGGCGCCCTGCTCGGCCTCGGCCTGGGCATGGGCTGGGGCACCGCGGCCCAGAAGCTGCTGGCCCTGGAGGGCCTCGGCGTCCTGGAGATCCCGTGGCCGACGATCCTCACGGTCTTCGTCGCCTCGGCCTTCGTGGGCCTGTTCGCCGCACTGGTCCCGGCTTTCCGGGCGGGCAGGATGAACGTCCTGAACGCGATCGCCACCGATTAGCGCGGGCGACGGCCGACGTAGGATGACCCGAACCGGCCCCGGGGTGTTCCTCCAAACACCCCGGGGCCGTTGTCGTGAGCGTGCCCCGCCCGCACCGGACGTCCCCTGTATGCCCGCTCCCGCGCCGCACCGGACATCCTCCTGGCACGGCCGCCCGGTTGCACGAAGCTGCCGCGGCCCGTGCAGCAAACTGACACGACCGCCCCTGCTGCCGCGCCCTGCTCGCCGGCATCGTCGTCCTGCCGGGACGCCTCCGGCAGGACGCCACCGTCGAAGGGGACAAGGTGTTCAGTTCTTCGCTTCCGCGTCGGCAGGCCGCCGTGACCCGTACCGCCGCCGTCATCCGTGCTGGGCCGCCAGCAGCGCGCCCCCGGCGGCCACCGCCCCGAGAACGGTCATCGCCAGCACGACGGCCGCAGTACGCAACCTCCGCTCAAGGACACCGGCACGGGCAAGGCGGAGCTGCCGGGCAGGCGCGGGGTCCCACTGCTGACGCTCCGCGTCCCACCTGATCACGTCAGCATTCCGGTGATCGTTTCGGCGGCCACCGCGGCCGCCGTCTGCCCGCCCACGGACCCGGCGGCCCGGCCCGCGAGTGCGGCGAGTCTCCGCAACAGCCCCTGCTCCACCCCGCCGTTGGCCCGGATCTCCCGTTCGGCCAGGGCGGCCTCCGCGCGCAGCTCACCCGTTTCGTCGCGCAACAGCGCCAGTGCCTCGATCAGTTGAGGTGTCGCCTCGATGAACTGCTCCGAATGGCTGGTGGCCTGCGCGCCAGGACCCGAAGCCGCCGCGCCACCGGTCATCCGGCCGATGGCGATGCCGCCGGGAAGCGGCGCCACCACCGGGGGCGGGAAGGCGTCGGCGCCGCGTGCGCCGAGCGTTCTGCTGGAATCCTCGGCCGTCGCCCGCTCCCCTGCGGCGACGGCGCCTCCCGCGAACTCACCGATGACGATGCCGCCCGGCGGCTCCGCGGGCGCCCGGGCCTCGTCGGCGTCAGGACCCCTGTCTTCGTCTTCACCCGTCCCGATACTCATCCTGGTCTCCCGTCTGTCGTTCCGCTTGTGGAAGGCGCGGGAATGTCACCGGCCCCGCTGCTGGGCCGTCGGCATCCGTCGCTGCGCACGGGGCGGGCGGCGGGCGCCCCCCGCGATGGCGCCCTGCCCGCTCGCCACCGCACCCCCGTGCATGGACGTGATGTGGATCCCGCCGCGGTTCACTTGGATCACCTGCTGTTTCAGCTCCTTCGTGTCGTATCCCTTCTCGTCCAGCACCTGGAGCACCCCCGTGCCGATACGCTCCTGAAGCGTCCTGAGATAGCGGCTGGCGTCCATCCCCTGGAACACCGACTGCCCCTGCTGCGCGGCCATCTCGCGTACCGATTCCCTGGCTCCCTCGGACGGGACCTCTCCCCGCGCGTTCCGGCGCTCGAATTGCCGCTTCGCCCCGGCGGCCGAGCCGTACGCCGAACCCACGACGGAGAGGACCGCGGTCGCTCCGGCCGCCGGAGCGGTCAGCAGGGTCTGTGCAGCCGCGGACAGCGGGAACGCCCGGCCCCGTTCGGCAATGCCGTCAAGAAGGCCGAACTCCGGTCTCAGCGGGTTCAGCACATGGGGGACGATCTCCAGTGCCAGCAGCTCGCCCTGCGTATGCACGCGGACCAGGACGGAGACCACCATCTGGGAATCCCACGCGCTGACCTGGACCCGCAGGAAATGCCGCCTTGCCTCGCCCCCCTCTCCGCGCGACGTGCTCAGATGCGCGGCTGTCGCGGCCTCCCCGTGATCGACTTCGTGCCTCGGCGGCCCCGCCGGCAGATAGACCACCTCATCGATCTCCACGTTCCTGAGGCGGTCCCGGCTCACCATCTCACCCGGGACCCGGGTGAGGCCGGTCAGCTTCTCCCTCACGCTGTCCAGCACCTCGGCGGCGGTGACGGGTGCGAGGCCGACGCCCGGCTTGCGTTCCAGGTCCATCACGACCGACCACGGGTCCACGGGCTGCCCCAGGCCGGCGAACGGCAGGTCCGGGTCGTACAGGACGATCCTCGAACGCTGCTCCCGGTCGATGACCCGGCCGATCCTCCGCAGCCACGCGGGCCCGGTCACCTCCTCCCGGGGCTGCCGCTCGATGGCATGGTCGCTGAGCCGGTCGCACATCACCTTTTCGACGGCGCGGCGATGGACCCACACGGGGACGGACAGCAGCAGCGGGAAGACCACCGCCACCCAGTTCGCGGAGTTGTTCCACACGGCGGCGAGCGCCGTCGCCCAGTACACGGCCAGCAGGATCCCGGGCGTGAGAAGTCCCCGCGCGAGCGCACCCCGCTTCCCGGGCGCCGGGCCGCCCACGGAGTACACACCGGCAGCATGGCCGGAAAGACCCCGTACCAGCCACAGCAGCGCACTCACGACGGCGTAGTTCAACACCCAGGTGCCGGAGCCGGGCCCGGGCTTGCCGAAGGGCAGAGCCGTGATGCCCAGAAGGCCCATCACCGTCCCCGGAAGGTGAAGGCTCTCGCGCGTGAGGCGCAGACCGTAGGCCTCGGACAGGCTCCATTCGGTCATCCAGCCGAAACCGTTACCCGTCCCGTCCACCGCCCAGAAGAGCACCCACAGGAACACGATCCAGCAGCCGGCCAGGTTTTCGAGCCTGCCGGCGCGTAACGCGTGGGCCAGCACCGTCACCACATCGACACCGGCCGACGGCGCCACCGCCCGCTCGTCGCGCCCGACCAGCTCCTTCACGACGCGGCGCCGGAAACGCGACCGAACATAGACGCCCGCGCAGAGCAGCCGGGTGACGTCGGAACAGGAGCGCGCGCTGTGGGGCGACGGCGGTGGCACTCCGGGAGGAACCGGCTGGGCGGGAACCGTCAACGTGTCTCAGTCCCTTTCTGGTGCCGCGAGCCGCGCTCCCGGCACCGCAGGCTGCGCGAAACGGGATGGTGGGAGCACAGACTGTAAAAGGCTTCGGTCACACTGTGCTCCGTCTTCGCGGCAGATCGTGCTCGGCGGTGGGGATTCCGGCCACTTGCCGAGCCGCGCGCCGGTTCCCGACGCACCGGCGTCCCGCACCGCTGCCCGATGCGCCCGCGCCGGTCCCCGACCCGCCCGCGTTCCCGCCCCGGGAAGATCACGGGCGCGGCTGTCGTACCGGCGTCGTACGCTGGATAAACCCCGGCCCGTGATACGTGTCGGGCCCTTCGCGTTGCCCGCCCCTGGCAGCAGCCGGCTGTCGGGACCTGCCCTTCGTTACCGGACGGAAGCCCTTCATGAGCCTGCACGGTCTGCTGGATGTCGTCGTACGTGACCCGGCACTCTCCGAAGCGGTGAAGGCCGCCGGCGACGGCCACCGGATGCATGTCGACCTCGTCGGCCCGCCCGCCGCCCGCCCCTTCGCCGTCGCCGCGCTGGCCCGCGAGACCGGGCGTACCGTGCTCGCCGTCACCGCGACCGGCCGGGAGGCCGAGGACCTGGCGGCCGCGCTGCGCACCCTGCTGCCACCGGACACGATCGCCGAGTTCCCGTCCTGGGAGACCCTGCCGCACGAGCGGCTCTCGCCCCGCTCGGACACCGTGGGCCGCCGCCTCGCCGTGCTGCGGCGCCTGGCGCACCCGAGGGCGGACGACCCGGAGACCGGGCCGGTCTCGGTCATCGTCGCGCCGATCCGCTCCGTGCTCCAGCCGCAGGTCAAGGGGCTCGGCGACCTGGAACCCGTGGCGCTGCGCATCGGGCAGAGCGCCGATCTCGGCAAGACCGTCGACGCACTCGCGGCGGCCGCGTACGCCCGGGTCGAACTGGTCGAGAAGCGAGGCGAGTTCGCCGTGCGCGGCGGCATCCTGGACGTCTTCCCGCCGACCGAGGAGCACCCCCTTCGGGTGGAATTCTGGGGCGACGACGTCGAGGAGATCCGCTACTTCAAGATCGCCGACCAGCGGTCGCTGGAGATCGCCGAGCACGGGCTGTGGGCGCCGCCCTGCCGCGAGCTGCTGCTCACCGACGAGGTGCGGGAGCGGGCCGCCGCGCTCGCCGAACAGCACCCGGAGCTGGGCGAGCTGCTCGGCAAGATCGCCGAGGGGATCGCGGTGGAGGGCATGGAGTCCCTCGCACCGGCCCTCGTCGACGACATGGAGCTGCTGCTCGACGTGCTGCCGAAGGGCTCGATGGCGCTGGTCTGCGACCCGGAGCGGGTCCGCACCAGGGCCGCCGACCTGGTCGCCACCAGCCAGGAGTTCCTCCAGGCGTCCTGGGCGGCCACCGCGGGCGGCGGCCAGGCCCCGATCGACGTCGGCGCGGCCTCGCTGTGGGGCATCGCGGACGTCCGGGACCGGGCCCGCGAGCTGGAGATGATGTGGTGGTCGGTCTCCCCGTTCGCCGCGGACGACGCCGAGCAGGACGACGACACGCTCAAGCTCGGCATGCACGCCCCGGAGGCGTACCGCGGCGACACCGCCCGCGCCTTCGCCGACACCAAGGGCCGGCTCGCCGACGGCTGGCGCACGGTGTACGTCACCGAGGGCCAGGGCCTGGCCTCCCGCACCGTCGAGGTGCTGAGCGGCGAGGGCATCGCCGCCCGTCTCGACCCGGACCTGGCGGAGATTTCCCCGTCCGTCGTCCATGTCTCCTGCGGAGCGATCGACCACGGCTTCGTCGACCCGGCGCTGAAGCTCGCCGTCCTCACCGAGACCGACCTCACCGGCCAGCGCACCGCCACCAAGGACCTGGGCCGGATGCCGGCCCGCCGCCGCAAGACGATCGACCCCCTGACGCTGGAGACCGGCGACTACATCGTCCACGAACAGCACGGCGTGGGCCGCTACATCGAGATGGTGCAGCGCACCGTGCAGGGCGCCACCCGCGAGTACCTCCTCGTCGAGTACGCCCCCGCCAAGCGCGGCCAGCCCGGCGACCGCCTGTACATCCCGACCGACCAGCTGGAGCAGGTCACCAAGTACGTCGGCGGCGAGGCGCCCACCCTGCACCGGCTCGGCGGCGCCGACTGGACGAAGACCAAGGCGCGCGCCAAGAAGGCCGTCAAGGAGATCGCCGCCGACCTGATCAAGCTCTACTCGGCCCGGATGGCGGCCCCCGGCCACACCTTCGGCCCCGACACCCCCTGGCAGCGCGAATTGGAGGACGCCTTCCCGTACGCCGAGACGCCCGACCAGCTCTCCACCATCGCCGAGGTCAAGGAGGACATGGAGAAGTCCGTCCCGATGGACCGGCTGATCTGCGGCGACGTCGGCTACGGCAAGACGGAGATCGCGGTGCGGGCGGCGTTCAAGGCGGTCCAGGACGGCAAGCAGGTCGCCGTCCTCGTACCCACCACCCTGCTGGTCCAGCAGCACCACGGCACGTTCACCGAGCGCTACTCCCAGTTCCCGGTCAACGTACGGGCACTCAGCCGCTTCCAGTCCGAGGCCGAGTCCAAATCAACGCTCGAAGGACTCCGCGAGGGCTCCGTCGACCTGGTCATCGGCACCCACCGCCTCTTCTCCTCCGAGACGAAGTTCAAGGACCTGGGCCTGGTCATCGTCGACGAGGAGCAGCGCTTCGGCGTCGAACACAAGGAGCAGCTGAAGAAGCTCCGCGCCAACGTGGACGTCCTCACCATGTCCGCGACGCCGATCCCCCGTACGCTCGAAATGGCCGTGACCGGCATCCGCGAGATGTCGACGATCACCACGCCCCCCGAGGAGCGCCACCCGGTCCTCACCTTCGTCGGCCCGTACGAGGAGAAGCAGATCGGCGCGGCCATCCGCCGCGAACTGCTCCGCGAGGGCCAGGCGTTCTACATCCACAACCGCGTCGAGTCGATCGACCGCGCCGCCGCCCGGCTGCGCGAGATCGTCCCCGAGGCGAGGATCGCCACCGCCCACGGCCAGATGTCCGAACAGGCCCTGGAACAGGTGGTGGTGGACTTCTGGGAGAAGAAGTTCGACGTCCTGGTCTCGACGACGATCGTCGAGTCCGGCATCGACATCTCCAACGCCAACACCCTGATCGTGGAGCGCGGTGACAACTTCGGCCTCTCCCAGCTCCACCAGCTGCGCGGCCGCGTCGGCCGGGGCCGCGAGCGCGGCTACGCCTACTTCCTCTACCCCCCGGAGAAGCCGCTCACCGAGACCGCCCACGAGCGCCTGGCCACGATCGCCCAGCACACCGAGATGGGCGCGGGCATGTACGTGGCGATGAAGGACCTGGAGATCCGCGGCGCCGGAAACCTCCTGGGCGGCGAGCAGTCCGGCCACATCGCGGGCGTCGGCTTCGACCTCTACGTACGCATGGTGGGCGAGGCGGTCGCCGACTACCGGGCCTCCCTGGAAGGCGGCGTGGAGGAGGAGCCGCCGCTGGAGGTCAAGATCGAGCTCCCGGTCGACGCCCACGTCCCGCACGACTACGCCCCCGGCGAGCGGCTGCGCCTCCAGGCGTACCGCGCCATCGCCTCCGCCAGTACGGAGGACGACGTCAGGGCCGTCCGCGAGGAACTCACCGACCGCTACGGCAAGCTTCCCGAGCCGGTCGAGAACCTCCTCCTGGTCGCCGGCCTGCGCATGCTGGCCCGCGCCTGCGGCGTCGGCGAGATCGTCCTCCAGGGCCCGAACATCCGGTTCGCCCCGGTGGAGCTGCGCGAATCGCAGGAGCTCCGCCTCAAGCGCCTCTACCCGAAGACGGTCATCAAGCCGGCCGTCCACCAGATCCTGGTCCCCCGCCCCACCACCGCCAGGGTCGGCGGCAAGCCGGTCGTGGGGCGTGAACTGCTGGCTTGGACGGGGGAGTTCCTGACGACGATCCTGGGGTCGTAGCTCCCGGAATGCTTCCTGTCCCGGCCCCGTCGCGAGTGCGGCGGGGCCGGGTATTTTTCACGGCGTGAGGTGGGCGGCGGGCATCTTGAACGTGAGCCACACGGTCTTGCCGACGACGTGGTCATCGACGCCGAAGCCGTCGGCGAGCTCGTTCACGAGGCTTGACGTGCTCCCTGGACTTCAGGCCAGGGAGCACGTCAAGGGACAACCCTCTCCACCTTCGATGGCGCGAACCGCGCAGTCGTCAAACTTCAGTGGCAATCGGTCAAGGTTGGCTGTCACAGGACATCGGCCGGTGTGATTCACGCCGCAATCGCCCGGCACGTCGGCATGTGCATGCCTGCGAGGAGAAGGCGTCCGTAGGATTCCCGGGTTCGGCTTTCTCCCCGTCAGGACGGTTTCGAGTGATATCTCCCCGCGCTTACCGAACGATGCTGCCCGCCCTCAGCGTGGCGGCCGTGCTGGCCCTGGCCGGCTGTGACCCCGAGAGCGCCTCCTCCGGGGCCGGGAGGCAGGGGGGAGGGTCGGACGGTGGCGGGCAGGCCGTCACCGGATTCGGGGCCAGTCCGCTCGACAACGCCGACGGTACGAAACCGGGGCTCGCGCCGCTCACGTCCGAGGCGGACCGGGCGGCGGGGCGGAAGGTCATCGAGAAGGTGGCGACGAAGGGACGGGGGCCGAAGACGGGTTACGCGCGGGACAAGTTCGGCTACGCGTGGAAGGACTCGGTCGACGGGATTCCGCTCGCGAGGAACGGCTGCGACACCCGTAACGACCTCCTCGCCAGGGACGGCAAGGACGTGAAGTTCCGGTCCGGTTCGGACTGCGTGGTCGTCTCGATGACCCTCAAGGACCCGTACACCGGGTCGACCATCGACTGGCGCAAGCAGCAGGCCACCAAGGTCCAGATCGACCACGTCATGCCGCTGTCGTACGACTGGCAGATGGGCGCCTCGCGCTGGAACGAGGCCGAGCGGCAGCAGATCGCCAACGACCCGCTCAACCTCATCCCGGTGGACGGGCCGGCCAACAACGCCAAGCGCGACTCGGGGCCGGCCTCCTGGCTGCCGCCGTACAAGCCGGTCCGCTGCTCGTACGCGGTGCGGTTCGCGCAGGTGTCCCTGAAGTACGAACTGCCGGTCACCGCCGCCGACAAGCAGGCGATGCTGGAGCAGTGCGGCGGGTGAGTGGGTGAGGGCCGGGAGCGTGGCTACGGGGCGACCTCGGTCGGTGAGCTGACCGGGGCGATGGGCGTCAGGCCGGGAAGCCGGGCCCGCCTCGCACGGACGGAACCCGCCCCGGGGTGGGGGCGGGTTCCGGCGATGCGGCGGTGCGGGTGTTTCAGGTTTTCGGTTTCTTCGCCGTGAACGGCTTGTCGAACCCGGAGAACTCGACCGTCACGGGGGCGGCGTGGCCGGTGCCGTGTCCCGCGCCGCCGGGCGGGAGGTGCAGCTTCAGCAGGAAGGGTCTGCCGTCGATGGCGATGTCGGCCGTCCACTTCCCGTTGTCCGTCTCGCCGCTGACGGTCAGGGCGGGGGTGCCGGAGCCGGGTACGGTCGCCCATCTTTTGCGGGCCGTTCCGCTGTTCGCTGCGAGGGGGCCGAGGAAGGTCTCCCGGTCGCAGTAGCGTTCGGCCGGCTTCGCGTGCCGGTCGTCGGTGGCCGGCTTCACCCAGCGGCCCGTGAGCCGCTCGACGTCGGCGGCGGAGGCGGATCGCAGCATCGCGGCGTCCGACCGGGCGTAGACCGTGCCGCCCGTCCGTACCAGCTCCATGGTGCCCGCCGCGCCCATGGAGAGCGTGACCGTGCACTCGCCCCTGATGTCCGTGGCCACGTACGCCTCGACCGGGCCCTCCGGGGAGGTCGTCTCCACCGTCATGCGTACCGACTTGGCTGCGCGGGTCGCCGCGAGGGCCTTGTTGACGACCTCGGGGGCGGTCAGCCCGGCGTAGGGCTCGGTGGCGTCGGGCGCGTCGTCCGGGAGCATGCTGCAGGCCGTCGCGAGGACGAGGGCGGTCGCGGCATTCAGGGCGGCTGCCGAGGCGCGGGCGGGAAGATGCATGGTGGTCGGCTCCGCTCTGTCCGGTTCGTTCTGTCCGGTCCCGGAGGGGACGGTCAGAGCTTCAGGTCCCACTGCGAGGCGTCGTACGTAAAGCCGGGGTTGACCTCGACGGTGAGGTTCTTGGCATCAGCCGGAGCGTCGAAGGCGAACTGGACCGTGACCTTCTTGCCCGGCAGGACCGTGCCGCTGAAGCCCGCGCCGACCTTGTTGTCGAAGATCTGCTCGGCGTCCACGCCGTCCTGGCCGGCCCGCGCCGAGACGCTGACGAGCGCGGAGTCGAACTTCTCCTTGCCGGCGTTCTCGATGACGACGGCGACCCGGTAGGCCTTCTTGCCCTTGGTGTGTCCGGCGGCGTAGGCGTCCGGGGTGTACGAGGTGGCGTCGCCGACCGTGACCGTCAGATCGTCGTCGTACACGGCCGAGTCGCCGGCCCCAAGAGCCTTGCCGGTGTCCTTCTTGTCCGCGCCGCCCTTGTCCGTGCCCCCGCCCTTGGCGGAGTCGCCGCCGGGCTTCGGCTCGGCGGAGGCGGTGGTGTCCGAGACCGCCTTGTTGAGGTCGTTCACGGCGTCGTCCACGGCCTTGAACGTGATCACCGCGCCCACCACCGCGAGGATCAGTGAGATCAGGCCGAGCACGGCGCCGAAGGTGGTCACCCCCTTGTTGGTGGCCTCGCCGCGCTTCGCGCGGCCCCGGCCGGCCAGACCCAGGACCAGGGCGATGAGGCCGAGGACGCCCGCCATCCAGAACAGGAACGGGATCAGACCGGACACGGCGCCGATGACACCGAGGACGAGGGCGGCGATGCCCAGTCCGTTGCGGGCCGGGCGCACGCCCGGCATCTGGGCGGGCGCGTACGGCTGCTGGGGCTGCGGCTGCGGGGACTGCGGCGGCTGCGTGAACTGGGACATGGCTGTGCCCTCCGGCAAAAGCAGAGATGGGTGGTGAGCGGATCCGTGCATCGCTGTCTTGTAGCGACGAGTCAATAAGAGCAGAGCTTGTGAACCGAGTCAACGCGATTCATGATGAATAGGTTGGTGCACGCTGTGAATCGATGTCGTGTGAACCGGGTCGGTATGCTCGCCGACAAGCCAGTACCGGGACGAGCGCCAGGACCAGGGAGACAGTCAGTGCCGGAGAACTCGACAGAGGTGACCGCGGCCGGGATCGCACGGCTGGCGGGGGTGGGGCGTGCCGCGGTCAGCAACTGGCGCCGCCGACACGCCGACTTCCCCAAGCCCGTCGGCGGCACCGAGACGAGCCCTTCCTTCGCCCTGTCCGAGGTCGAGCAATGGCTCCGCGACCAGGGGAAACTCGCCGAGGTCCCGCTGCGCGAACGGGTCTGGCAGCAGCTCGCCGGGCACCCGGCAGGCGCGGTCCCCGCCATGGTCCACACGGGCTGCGCCCTGCTGCTCCTGCGGACCGCCCCCAACACCTGGCCGGAGATCACCGCCGTCTCGGACGAAGGCATGGCCGGCGTGCTCTCCCTCGCCGTCGACAAGGTGCTCACCGCCCGCTTCGGACCGGCGGCGGAGGCCGGGCGGGCCGTTCACGCCCCGAGCCCCGCCGAACTGCTCCCGTCCGTCCCGCTGCTCCGCGCCGCCGCCGAACTCGCCGCCGGAACCGGGGCCCGGGAGACCTTCGAGTTCCTGCTCGGCCGTCAGCTGGACGCCAACCCGCGCCAGTACACACTCACCCCGCCCGGACTCGCCGGACTGATGGCCGCCCTGGTGGAGGCGGGCGAGCGGCCCGCCCGCACGGTCCTCGACCCGGCCGCAGGCACCGGCGCCCTGCTCCGCGCCGTCGGCAGCCCGGCCGCCCTGTATGCCCAGGAGAACGACCCCGACCTCGCCGCGCTCACCGCGCTGCGACTCGCCCTGCACACCGACACGGGCTGCGCCCTGGCGGCACGGACCGCCGACACCCTGCGCGCCGACGCCTTTCCGCAGCTCGCCGCCGACGCCGTGCTCTGCCACCCGCCGTTCAACGAACGCAATTGGGGCCACGACGAGCTCGCCTACGACCCGCGCTGGGAGTACGGCTTCCCGGCCCGCACCGAGTCCGAACTCGCCTGGGTCCAGCACGCCCTGGCCCATCTGCGCGAGGGCGGCACCGCCGTGCTGCTGATGCCCCCGGCCGCCGCCTCGCGCCGCTCCGGCCGCCGGATCCGCGCCGATCTGCTGCGCCGCGGCGCCCTGCGCGCCGTCATCGCGCTCCCGGCCGGCGCGGCACCCCCGTACGGCATCCCGCTCCACCTCTGGGTGCTCCGCAAGCCCGGCAGCGGCCTGCATCCCTCGCCCGAACTTCTGCTCGTCGACACCGCCGAACCGGCCGAACCGTCTTCGGCGGGCCCGGCTCCCGCGGCCGGTGGGCGCGACCGGCTCGACTGGCAGGCGGTGCACAGCACCGTGCTCGACGCCTGGCAGTCCTTCGAGGGCGCCGGCCACCCGGCCGCGGCCCGCCCCGGCGCCGGCCGCGCCGTACCCGTCATCGAACTCCTCGACGACGACGTGGACCTGGCCCCCGCCCGCCATCTGCCGCCGCCCACCGCCGCGGACGGACCCGCCGAGCTGATCCGCGTACGGGAACGGCTCACCGAGACGCTCGGCATCACCGGCACCCTCACCCCCCCGGCCGTGACCCCCTGCGAACCGGCCCACTGGCCACTCACCACCGTCGGCGAACTCGCCCGCGCCGGCGCACTCCAGCTCCGCACCGGCGGCTCCGGCACCGGCCCGGGGCCCGTCCTCACCGAGCACGACGTCCTCGGCTCCACCGCCCCTTCGGGAAGCCTGCCCGCCGACGGTCCCACCGAGGAGCCGGTCCTCGTCGAACCGGGCGACGTCGTCGTGCCCGTGCTCGGCGGCGGCTCCGTCGCCCGCGTCGTCGACGACGCCACCGCGGGCGCCGCGCTGGGCCGCAACCTCCAGCTGCTGCGCCCCGATCCGGCCGCGCTCGACCCCTGGTTCCTGGCCGGTTTCCTGCGCGGCACCGCCAACAACCGCCAGGCCAGCAGCTACGCCTCCACCGCCACCCGGCTGGACGCCCGCCGCCTCCAACTGCCGCGGCTGCCGCTCACGGAGCAGCAGCGTTACGGGCAACGGTTCCGTGCCCTGGCCGAGTTCGAGGACGCCCTGAGGCTGGCCGGCCGGCTCGGCGGACAGCTCGTCCAGGGGATGTACGACGGGCTGACGGACGGCACGGTCGCGCCGGGGTGAGCTGAACCACAGCAGATCCGTACAACCCGGGGCCGGTTGTCGTTGTCGCCCTTTAAGCTCGGATCTGCGTGCACGGAGCGTGTGCGCGGATGTTCAACGCCCAGGTCTCCAGGAGCAGCCATGTACGCCCCGGGTCATCCGCCGACGCCGCCGCGCCGGGTTCCCGGCCGGGCCTGGATCGTCTCGATGCGCGTGCTCTTCGTCGTGCTCGCGCTGGGCTCGCTCGGGATGCTGCTGTGGAGTCCGCTGCTCCGGCTCGCGATCGTGCGCCGCCGGGCGTCCGACTGGTGGCTGACCGGGGCCGGGTTCGTCTTCGTCTGCGTGCTCCTGCCGATCCTCGGCCGGGACGGCAGCGACGAGCCGACCGGCATCGACAACGTCCTCATCCCGCTGCTGCTGGTGGTGATGTGCGGCTCGATCGCTTACTACCTGGTGGGGGACGTCCGCCACTACGAACGGCTCGCGAAGCAGCACCGGACGGGCGGCTACGGGGCCCCGGTGCCGGGGTACGGCCAGGGATACGGCTATGGGTACGGGTACGCGCCCACGGTGCCGGTGTGGACGCCCGCCCCCACGCCCACGCCCACGCCGACTCCCATGCCCGCTCCCGCGCCCGCGCCGCCGATACAAGCAGCACAGCAGCCCCAGCCTTCCCCCGCGACGCAGCCGCAGCATTCACCCGCGCCCCAGCCGCACCCCCAGCCTCAGCCGAACCCCCAACCCCGCCCCCAGCCCCACCGCATCGACCAGGTCCGCGCCGAGCTGGACGAGTTGAGCGACTACCTCCGCAAGGAGGAGGGCCGGTGAGCGGACGACTCATCGGCGGGCGGTACCAACTGGCGACCATCCTCGGCCAGGGTGGCATGGGCCAGGTCTGGACGGCCTACGACCAGCGCCTGGACCGCCGCGTCGCGGTGAAGCTGCTCCGCCCCGACCGGGTCACCGGCCCCATCGGCAGCGAGGCGGCGGAGGAGCTGCGCCGCCGCTTCGTCCGCGAGTGCCGGGTCACCGCCCAGGTCGACCACCCGGGCCTGGTCACCGTCCACGACGCGGGCAGCGACGGCGACGACCTGTTCCTCGTCATGCAGTACGTCGAGGGCGCCGACCTCGCCGACCATCTCGCCGAGCACGACCCGTACCCCTGGCAGTGGTCCGTCGCGGTCGCCGCCCAGCTCTGCGCCGTCCTGTGCGCCGTGCACGCGGTGCCGATCGTCCACCGCGACCTCAAGCCCCGCAATGTGATGGTGCGCCCGGACGGCACCGTCACCGTCCTCGACCTGGGCGTCGCCTCCGTCCTGGACACCGACACCACCCGGCTCACCCACACCGGTTCACCGATCGGCTCCCCGGCCTACATGGCCCCCGAGCAGGCGATGGGCGGCGCCGTCGGCCCATACACCGATCTGTACGCCCTCGGCGTGCTCCTGCACGAACTGCTCAGCGGTGACGTGCCGTTCGCCGGGTCCACCGCGCTCGGAGTGCTGCACCGCCACCTCTACGAGCCCCCGGTCCCGGTCCGCCGGATCAGGCCCGACATCCCCGAGCCCCTCGAAGCGCTGGTGCTGCGGCTGCTGGCCAAGGACCCGCAGCACCGCCCGTCCGGCGCCCAGGAGGTGTACGAGCACCTCGCCCCGCTGCTCCCCTCGCCGGGCACCGGGCTCTGTGCCGGACCGCTCGACCCGACCCGCCCGTTCCTGCGCCCGCACGCCCCGTGGCCCGACCGGGCCGCCACCCCGCCCCCGCCGCCGGCGCCGCCCGCCCCCGCGGCGGCCCGGCCCGATGTGGCCGCCGCCGTCGACGACGTCAAGAAGCTGCTCGGCGAGGGCCGGATCACCCAGGCCGTGGACATCCTCGGCTCGATCCTCCCGGCCGCCGCCGAACAGCACGGCGAGGACTCCGCCGTGGTCCGCATCCTGCGCAAGCAGTACGCGGCGACGCTGATGGACGACGGCCAGTACCGCCGCGCCCTGCCGGAGCTCCGCCGCCTCGCCGACGACCGCGCGGCGGAGGCCGGCCCGGCCGACGCGCAGACGCTCCAGTTCCGCTACGACGCGGCCCAGTGCCTGGAGCAGCTCGGCGAACCGGCCGCCGCGCTCGCGGAGTACCGCGCGGTCCTCCCGTACTACGAGAACCACCGCGGCACGGGCGGCGACCCCGCCCGCTCCTTCGAGATCCGAAACCGCATCGCGCACCTGCTGCTCGCCCTCGGAGACCATGTCACGGCGCGGGTACAGCTCCAGGCGCTGTTGTACGACGCCGAGCGGGCCTACGGACCCCACCACCCGCTGCCGGTGGAGCTGCGCCGTCGGCTCGACCGCCAGGTGGAGGTACGGGGCGGCTGACGACCGGCCCGGTCCCGGTCGGACCTCCACGGGTTCAGACCTCCACGGGCTCCGGAGCCCCGGCGCGCTGTCGCGGCCGGTCGGTCCCGGGCCGCCCGGCCTCCGACCGCCGCCGCCGGCATGCGAGGACCAGCCCGCCGATCACGAGGACGGCCAGCGCACCCGCCCCGGCCGACGCGCCCGCCCGCAGGCCCGGGGGCCGGAACGTGCAGTCGACGGCCCCGCCCCCGGCCGGTGCCGGGGTGGCGACCAGGCCCAGATAGCTGTCCGCGGGGCGGCCCTGGCAGCTCCAGCCCGCGATCCGGGGCGCGGCGATCACGACCGTTCCGGTGGTGCCGCGCGGCAGTTCGGCCCGGACACCGTGGTCGGTGACATGGACGGCGGTCGCACCGGTGCGCTTCAGCCCGGCGACCGACGAGGCCAGCCGGGCCCGGTCCAGGCAGCCGATCGCCCGATGCGGCACGGTCCCGGCGCGCACCGGGGCCAGCGTGACCCGCACGCTCCCGCCCCCGCCGACCGTGCCCAGGTGCTGCATCGCGGCACGCCTGGCCGGCAGCTGCCCCTTGAACTCGACCTCCGGGCCGTCGCCGAGCCGTGCCCGGCCGAACATGTCGGGCGCCCACAGATACGCTTCGGTGCCCGCCGGGCAGCTCGCGGTCAGGGTGTACGTGCCGCGACCCACCCGGTAGTCGTACGTCCCCTTGTCGGTCACCGCGCCGCCGCCCGCCGTCCGCAGCGTCGTCGCCGGGACCGTGTAGACCCGCGAGCCGAGCAGCTGCTCCTGGTTCCGGAACGGCGAACGGCCGTACGCCACCGGCCCGCCCGCCCGCCGCACCGTCACCAGTGGCGGCGCCTCGGCCCGGCTCACCGTCACCGGCCGGCCGTCCGGGGCGTTCGCGCCCTGGTGCGGATCGCGCGGCCCGCGCACCCGCGCGCCGACCGAGAAGACCGCGTCGGTGACCGGGTTGTCGAGGCTCTGCACGGCCCGGCCGTTCGACGTCCACCCGCCGCCCAGCGCACGCATCGTGCGGGTCAGCACGGCGGGGGTGTGGCTGCTGTAGTACGCGCCGCCCTGGCCGCCCACCAGCAGCGGATCGTTCGCGGTGGTCTGCTCCCGGCCGGGGTCCGTGCGATAGCGCGGCCAGGCGTCGGCGCCCGCGACCGCGGCCGCCCAGGTCCGCTGCCGTTCGCCCCAGGGCGCGTAGTCGTCGAGCCGGTTCAGCCGCTGCCGGTCGAAGTACGCGGTGCTCGCGGCGGCCTGCCCGGCCTGTGCGCCGATCAGCAGCACGGCGGCCAGCGCCACGAGCCTCCGGCCCCGCCCGACCAGCACCAGAGCGCAGGACGCGGCCACCAGGCCCACCACGAACAGCGGATACGTCCACCCGGTGACCAGGTCGCTGAAGCCGGCCCCGGCCGCGAGCAGTACCAGGACCGCGGCCCCGCCGAGCAGCGCCCGCCGCTCCGGCGGGCCGTACGAGACCGAGACCCAGGCGGCGATCACCACCAGCCCGGCGAGTACGAAGGTCTGCCGGTACGGGCTGCCGTTGGGCGTGGCGAAGGCGTGCCAGAGCAGATGCGTGGGCCCCCACTGCATCGACAGCGCGACCCCCGCCACCAGCCCCGCCCACGCCCACCGCTCGCGCCCCGGCACGGACCGCTGGAAGGCCAGCGCACCGGCCAGCAGCAGGGTGCCGGTACCGAGGAAGAGGGCCGGGGTGAAGAAACTGTACGTGGCGGGCAGCAGCCGGGCGAGCACATCGGTCCAGGCGGCCGGCGCGAACGTGCGGTCCCAGCCCGGATAGGCGTGCTTGGTGCCCAGGTAGACGGGGAGCAGGACGGGCGCCGAGAGCCCGATGCCCACCCCGACCGTGCAGACGGCCCGCACCAGCCCCCGCACCACCGCGCGCCGCTCGTCCCGCTCGGTGAAGAGCCGGACGGCCAGCACCAGGGCGGCACCGAGCGTCGCCATGTACGCCGTGTAGAAGTTGGCCGCCCACACCACCGCGACGAGCAGCGGCCCGGCGATCCGGTGCCGTCCCGTACGGGCCCACTCGGCGACCAGACAGAGCAGCGGCAGGGCGACCAGCCCGTCCAGCCACATCGGGTTGTACGAGGCCTCGGCGACCGACCAGCCGCACAGTGCGTACGAGGCGCCGAGCGTCCCGGCCACCCACCACCGCCCGCCGCGCAGCGTCAGCAGGAACAGGGTCATCAGCGCCGCCGCCGACGCCATTTTCAGGACCGTCACCACATAGACCGCGAGATCGATCCGGTCACGCGGGAAGACCCCCACGAGCAGGGCGAACGGACTGGTCAGATAGGTGCCGAGATCCGGCAGGAAGCTCGTCCCGTACCCGGAGGACCAGTTGAGCAGCAGCCCGCCGTCGGCGTTCCCGTGCAGCAGGTCCCACAGCCGGGCGTGGAACGGCACGAACTGATTGCCCAGGTCGTTGACGCTGCGCGTGCGCGGCCCGAACGGGAAGACGCCCGCCAGGGCGTCACCCGCGCAGACCGCGGCGACGGTGAGCAGCGCGGCGAGCGAGCCCGCGCACAGGCGGGGGCAGGAAGTCGGCATACGCAGGAATATGCCAGCTTCGAACGCTCAAACCCCTGTGGAATTGGGGCAGTTCACGTGATGGACGCCCATCGGTCACGTGCTGCATCGGATTCCGACATCTGGCCGCGCTGATGTACATCCGTGCTGATCTCTCTGGTGGTGCCTTGTTTCAACGAGGAAGAGATCCTCGAACGCTTCCATGAACGCGTCACGGAAGAATTGACCGGGCTCGGTCATGAATTCCAGCTGGTGTTCGTCGACGACGGCAGCGCGGACCGGACCCTGGTGATCCTCCAGGAGCTGGCCGCGGCCGACCCGCGGGTCCGCTATGTCTCCTTCAGCCGCAACTTCGGCAAGGAGGCCGCCATGCTGGCCGGTCTCCGGCACGCCGAGGGCGACGCCGTGGTCATCATGGACGCCGATCTCCAGCACCCGCCCGAGCTCGTGGGCCGGATGCTCCAGGAGCACGCACAGGGTTACGACCAGGTGATCGCCCGCCGCACCCGCAAGGGCGACCGGGTCACCCGCACCCTCAGCGCCCGTGCCTACTACTGGCTGATCAACCGGCTGGTGGACGTGGAACTGGTCGACGGCGTCGGGGACTTCCGGCTGCTGTCCCGCCGCACCGTCGACGCCGTACTGGAACTCACCGAATACAACCGGTTCTCCAAGGGCCTTTTCGCCTGGGTGGGATTCCGTACGACGACCTTCAGCTACGAGAATGCCGTCCGCGAGCAGGGCAGTTCCGCCTGGACCTTCGGGAAGCTGCTCAATTACGGTCTCGACGGGCTGCTGTCCTTCAACAACAAACCGCTGCGCGCCGCGCTCTACCTGGGCATGCTGCTGCTCTCCGTGGCCTGCGCCTATGCGGCGTGGATCGTGGGCGTCGCCCTGGTGCAGGGTGTGGAAACCCCCGGTTACGTCACTCTCATCGTCGTGGTCACCGCGCTCGCCGGGGTCCAGATGGTGATGGTCGGGGTGGTCGGCGAGTACGTCGGCCGTATCTACTACGAGGTGAAGAGGCGCCCGCACTTCCTGGTGAAGGCCACGAACACCGAGGCGCCGCAGCGGATACGGGAGCCCCAGGAGTTCGTACGCCGATGACGGTCACGGCACAGATGGCCCGGTTCGCCCTCGTGGGAGTGGTGAACACCGGCACGTACTACGGCTGCTACCTCGTCCTGCTGGCATGGCTGCCCTACATCGCCGCCCATGTGATCGCCTTTGCGCTGAGCATGACCGGATCCTTCTTCCTGAACTGCTGGTTCACCTACCGGACCCGTCCCACCTGGCGGAAGTTCCTGCTCTTCCCCCTCACCAACGCCGCCAACTTCGTCATCACGACCGGCGGTGTCTACCTGCTGGTCGACCTCGCCGGGTTCAGCAGCCGGTACGCGCCGCTGGCCGCGGCCGCCGCGGCCATCCCGATCACCTTCGTCGTCTCCCGCACGATCATGCTGCGGCCGGACACCCCGGCCCCGGCGCCCGAACGCGTGCCCTGAGCGGCCCGGACCGGGCCCACATCCCCAACTCCTCCCGAATCGTTGGTCGAATCGGTGGCCCCGGCCACGTCCACTGCCTAACATCGATCACCGCAAGGTCTTGTGCACTGATGCACAAAGTCTCCCCGGGAGGTTCCTTTGCACCGCCGCCGTCGCACCGCGCTCACCGTCTCCGCCGCCCTGCTCGTCGGCGCCCCACTCCTGACCGCCTGCGGCAGCGAGGCCCACCCGGGCGCCGCGGCCGTCGTCGGCGGGGACCGGATCGAGGTCTCCGCGCTGCAGAGCCAGGTGGCGGCCGTCCGCGCGGCCCAGCGCGATTCGAAGGACGCCCCCCAGCTCATCGACAAGTCCGGGCAGCTCGGCCGGGCCAAGCTGCACGGCATGATCTTCGACCGGGTCCTGGACCGGGCGGCACAGGACGCGGGCGTGAGAGTCAGCCGCAACGAGATCCAGCAGATGCGCAAGGCCGCCGCGATGCAGTCCGGCGGTGAGGCGGGGCTGCGGGCGGCGATGCTCCAGCAGAGCTGGGTCGCCCCCGACCAGATCGACGCCGTCCTGCGCGAGCAGGTCCAGCTGACGAAGCTGGCCCAGGCGCTCGGCGCCGACCTGCAGCAGCCCGCCGGCCAGCAGGCCGTCGGCGAGGCGCTCAGCAAGGCGTCGAAGGCACTGCGCGTCGACGTCAATCCGCGCTACGGCGCCTGGGACGACAAGCAGACCCAGCTCGCCGACTACAAGGCTCCCTGGATCAACCGGGTCACCGAGCCCGCCGGCGCGAACACCGAGGCCGGGGCCTGACCGGCCGCGGCACGGGCGGCGGGGGCGGCCGGGGTAGATTCGAACGGTGAACGCTGAAGACCCCGGCCGTATCGTTCTGCTCACCGCCAGCCACCGCGTCGCGCCCGGACTCCTGTCCTGGCCCGCCTGGCAGGCGCTGCACGCCGCCGACCGGGTGCTCTGCGCCGGGCAGGACCACCCTCAGCTGCCGTATCTGCGTGAGGCGGGCGTCGCCGTCGAGGAAGCCGCGCCCACCGCGCAGGAGCTCGTCGATGCCTGTGCGGGCGGCCGGTCCGTCGTCGTCCTCGCGGGCGGTGAGGGCGATCAGCCGCTGACCGACGGTCTGGCCCGGCTCGCCGGTTCGGGCCGGGTGCGGATGCCGGACCTGGAGCTGCTGCCCGGTTCGTACGACCTGCCGGGCGCCCGGCTCCTGGATCTGGTCCAGGTCATGGACCGGATCAGGATCGAATGCCCGTGGACCTCGCAGAAGACCCACAAGGGCCTCGCCAAGTACGCCATCGAGGAGGCGTACGAGCTCGTCGAGGCGATCGAGGACGGCGACCGCGAAGAACTGCGCGAGGAGCTCGGCGACGTACTCCTCCAGGTCGTCTTCCACGCCAGGATCGCCGAGGAGGACGAGCAGGAGCCGTTCTCCGTCGACGACGTGGCCGCGACCCTCGTCGAGAAGCTGATCCACCGCCACCCGCACGTCTTCGGCGACGAGAGCGCCGAGACCCCGGAGGACGTCCACGAGCACTGGCTGCGCACCAAGGCCGTCGAGAAGCAGCGCGACTCGGTCACCGACGGAGTCCCGCTCGGCCAGCCCGGCCTGGCGCTGGCGGCGAAGCTGGCCGGCCGGGTCCGTACCGCGGGGCTCGACGTGCCGCTCCCCACCGGCGACGGCATCGGCTACGAGCTCCTCGCCCTTGCCGTACGGGCCGAGCAGGACGGCATCGACCCCGAGGCCGCACTGCGGGCCGCGGGCCGCGCCTACCGGGACGCCATCAGGGCGGCGGAGGGCAACGCCTGAGAGGTCTGTCCGGCGGGCAGGGGCGAGGGCGCCGGATGGCGTCCGGGGGCAGCGGATAACGTCGGGGGGTGAACCACAGCCCCGCCGACCGCCCCGCCGATCAGCCCGCCGCCTGCCCCGTCGGCGCCCCCGAACTCTTCACCTGGGAGTTCGCCACCGATCCGTACCCGGCGTACGCCTGGCTGCGCGAGCACAGCCCCGTGCACCGGACCGCACTGCCGAGCGGCGTCGAGGCCTGGCTGGTGACCCGGTACGCGGACGCGCGGCAGGCGCTCGCCGACTCCCGGCTCTCCAAGAACCCCGCGCACCACGCCGAGCCCGCGCACGCCAAGGGGAAGACGGGCATCCCGGGGGAGCGCAAGGCGGAGCTGATGACGCACCTGCTGAACATCGACCCCCCGGACCACACCCGGCTGCGCCGCCTCGTCTCCAAGGCGTTCACCCCGCGCCGGGTCGCCGAGTTCGCCCCGCGCGTACAGGAACTGACGGACCGGCTCATCGACGGCTTCGTCGCCGAGGGGAAGGCGGACCTCATCCATGACTTCGCCTTTCCGCTCCCCATCTACGCGATCTGCGATCTGCTCGGCGTCCCGCGCGAGGACCAGGACGACTTCCGGGACTGGGCGGGCATGATGATCCGCCACGGCGGCGGCCCGCGCGGCGGGGTGGCCCGGTCGGTGAAGAAGATGCGCGGCTATCTCGCCGAACTGATCCACCGCAAGCGGGAGAACCCCGGGGACGACCTGATCTCCGGGCTGATCCGGGCCAGCGACCACGGCGAGCACCTCACCGAGAACGAGGCCGCGGCCATGGCCTTCATCCTGCTGTTCGCCGGATTCGAGACCACCGTCAATCTCATCGGCAACGGGGTCCACGCCCTGCTGCGCACCCCCGGCCAGCGCGAACGGCTCCAGCTATCCCTCGACTCGGGGGAGAGCGGGCTGCTGGAGACCGGGATCGAGGAGCTGCTGCGGTACGACGGTCCGGTGGAGCTGGCCACCTGGCGGTTCGCCACCGAGCCGCTGACACTCGGCGGACAGGACATCGCGGCCGGGGACCCCGTGCTCGTGGTGCTCGCCGCGGCCGACCGCGACCCGCAGCGGTTCGAGGACCCCGACACGCTCGACCTCGCACGGCGTGACAATCAGCACCTCGGATACGGGCACGGCATCCACTACTGCCTGGGAGCGCCGCTCGCCCGGCTGGAGGGACAGACCGCGCTCGCCACGCTGCTGACTCGCCTTCCGGACCTGCGACTTGCGGTGGAACCTACCGATTTGCGGTGGCGTGGAGGGCTCATCATGCGTGGACTGCGCACCCTCCCCGTGGAGTTCACGCCGGGGCCCCGCCATGCAGAAAGTGACGCTCCGTCAATTCTGTGACTTTCGCGTGATCTGCGCTGCATCGACTTGTGACGCGCGTTCGAGTCCCGCTAGGTTCACCGTTCGACTCACCCGTCACACGTCAGTCACACGGAAGGCAACCCCATGGGCTCCGCGAACGGCAGACACCGTCGCCCCCGTCAGGCACCCGCCATCGTCGTCGCCGCGGGCGTGACCGGATCGGCCATCGCCATCCCGCTGCTCGGCGCGTCCGGTGCCCACGCGGCCGACGCCACGACCTGGGACCAGGTGGCCGAGTGCGAGAGCGGCGGCGCATGGAGCGCCGACTTCGGGAACGGCTACTACGGCGGCCTGCAGTTCTCGGCGGAGACCTGGAAGGCGTACGGCGGTGAGGCGTACGCGGAGCGCGCCGACCTCGCCAGCCGGTCGCAGCAGATCGCCGTGGCCCAGAAGGTTCTGGAGGACCGGGGCCCGAAGGCCTGGCCCAGCTGCGCCGTCATCTCCGGCCTCACGGTGGACGGGACGCTTCCGGGGGTCGACCCGGGCTCCGTGTCCGCCGACGACGCGACCGGGAGTGCGAAGCCGGCTGACGGATCGTCGACGGACCCGTCCGGCGACACCACGCCGTCCGGAAGCGCCTCGGACGGCTCGGACGCCGTGGACGGTGCGGACGGCTCGGACGGCTCGAAGGGGCCAGGCGAGCCGTCGCGGAAGACCTCGGAGTCCCCGAAGCCCTCGGCCCCGACCACCCCGTCGCCCGATGCGCCCTCGAATGCGCCCTCCAGCACACCCCGCGATGCGTCCGGTTCACCCGACTTGTCCCATGCCGCGGGCGGCAAGCACCGAGGCGCGCCGGCCGCCGAGGGGGACCGTGGCGCGCGCGGCGGCAACCGCGAGTCGGGCAGGCACGCCTCCCGCGGTGGCAGCGACGCGCGCGACACGGCCGAGCCGGCGGCTGACGGCACGTACACCGTCCGGTCCGGCGACAATCTCTGGTCGATTGCTGATGCACAGAAGGTTCCCGGTGGCTGGACCGCGCTCTACGAGGCCAACAAGGGTGCCGTCGGCCCCGATCCGGACCTCATCCTCCCTGGCCAGAGCCTCGATCTCGATGTGAAGGGCCAGTGAAGGCGGTCTGATAATCGACTAAAAGCGCCGCGAAAACCGGGGCAGTTCAGGGACCTATGTCCACTTATGCGTAAGTGAGACATGGGTCTCTTTGGGTCAACTGGCGTGTCGCGCCCCGGGTGCCCTTCCGCATCACCTCCCACCTGCGGAAACGACGGTTCTTCAGATGCAAGTGCGGGCTGATTGTCCGATGTGTCCATCTTTGAATGTGAGGGTTGCGTATGTTTACGGTCGGAACCGCTCGCACCGCGGGCCCCGTCGACCGTCACGCCGAATCCTGCCGTCGGTCGAAGGGAACAGACGCGTAAAGCGCCGTAGGCAGGAGCGGGGGACCCAGGTAAGCGCCGGGCCCGATCGTCGAAAGACGCATCAGGACCGGCTTGGGGTGAAGTCGCGTGCTAGGACGTGCGACCGGGCAACTCACTAGGCCCGAACCCGACAGCTCACCTCGCAGGCGTCGGTGAGGAGAAGTTCCATGCTGCTTTCCAGCAAGGGCAAGCACCGCCGCCCGTCCAAGGCCGTCCGTATCGCCACGCTCGCCGGTGTCGCCGGTGCCGCCGTCGCCGTGCCCCTGATGGGTGCGACCGGCGCCTCCGCCGCCTCCGTCGCCACCTGGGACGCCGTCGCCCAGTGCGAGTCCGGCGGCAACTGGTCCATCAACACCGGCAACGGCTACTACGGCGGTCTGCAGTTCTCGCAGTCCAGCTGGGCCGCCGCCGGCGGTACGCAGTACGCCCCCCGCGCCGACCTGGCCACCAAGGCCCAGCAGATCGCCACCGCCGAGCGGCTTCTCGACATGCAGGGCCCGGGTGCCTGGGGCTGCGCCGGCGCCGGCGGCCTGACCAACGACGGCGTCGACCCGGGTGTCGACACCGGCTCCTCCTCCAACTCCACCGCGAGCTCCGGCGCCTCCGAGCAGCAGAGCGCCCCGAAGCAGCAGGCGCAGCCGAAGCAGACGGAGCGCACCGAGGCCCCCGCCGCCTCCCGCTCCGAGCGCTCCGCCGCCCCGCAGGCCGAGTCGAAGAAGACCGTCACCACCCCGACCGGCGAGAAGGTCAAGAAGGGCGACGGCGAGTACAAGGTCGTCTCCGGTGACTCCCTGAGCAAGATCGCCGCCGACCACCAGGTCGAGGGCGGCTGGCAGCAGCTGTTCGAGCTGAACAAGGACATCGTCAAGGACGCCGACCTGATCTACCCGGGTCAGCAGCTGCACCTGACGAAGTAGTCGCGGTTCTCTCCTCCCTGAGCGCCCCGGCCCGGCGCGCATTCCCCCGTGCGCGCCGGGCCGGGGTTCCGCCGTCCGTGCTCCGGAGAGCGCAGGACCGTTCGTCTGTTGTAGTTACCGGTCAGTAAATTTCTGGCCGTTTGCCCGGCTATGTGCGCCCTCGGGTCCTTTTTCGTCCCAGGGGCCGGGCGGTCGTCGGGCTGAGCGGCCGGGCCGGTTAGGCTCTTGTCGCAAGGCCAAAGCGACCCTGCACAGCCAGCGTCATATCCCAGAAGGAGATGCCTCGTGCCGTCCATCGACGTCGTCGTAGCCCGGGAAATCCTCGACTCCCGCGGAAACCCCACGGTCGAGGTAGAGGTCGGCCTCGACGACGGCAGCACGGGCCGTGCTGCCGTGCCGTCCGGCGCCTCCACGGGTGCGTTCGAGGCCATCGAGCTTCGTGACGGCGACCCCAACCGTTACCAGGGCAAGGGCGTCGAGAAGGCCGTCCTCGCCGTGATCGAGCAGATCGGTCCGGAGCTCGTCGGCTACGACGCCACCGAACAGCGCCTGATCGACCAGGCGATGTTCGACCTGGACGCCACCGAGAACAAGGGCTCGCTCGGTGCCAACGCCATCCTCGGCGTCTCGCTGGCCGTCGCGCACGCCGCCTCCGAGGCCTCGGACCTCCCGCTGTTCCGCTACCTCGGCGGCCCGAACGCGCACCTGCTGCCCGTTCCGATGATGAACATCCTCAACGGTGGTTCGCACGCCGACTCCAACGTGGACATCCAGGAGTTCATGATCGCGCCGATCGGCGCCGAGTCCTTCTCCGAGGCGCTGCGCTGGGGTGCCGAGGTCTACCACACGCTGAAGAAGGTCCTGAAGACCAAGGGCCTGTCGACCGGTCTCGGCGACGAGGGCGGCTTCGCGCCCAACCTGGAGTCGAACCGCGCCGCCCTCGACCTCATCATCGAGGCCATCAAGGAGGCCGGCTACGCCCCGGGCAAGGACATCGCGCTCGCGCTCGACGTCGCCGCGTCCGAGTTCTACAAGGACGGCAAGTACGAGTTCGAGGGCAAGTCCCGCTCGGCCGCCGAGATGACCGAGTACTACGAGGAGCTCGTCTCCGCGTACCCGCTGGTCTCCATCGAGGACCCGCTGTACGAGGACGACTGGGCCGGCTGGAAGGTCATCACCGACAAGCTCGGCGCCAAGGTGCAGATCGTCGGCGACGACCTCTTCGTCACCAACCCGGAGCGCCTGGCGCGCGGCATCGAGGAGGGCTCCGCCAACGCCCTGCTCGTCAAGGTCAACCAGATCGGCTCGCTCACCGAGACCCTGGACGCCGTCGAGCTGGCCCAGCGCAACGGCTTCAAGTGCATGATGTCCCACCGCTCCGGCGAGACCGAGGACGTCACCATCGCCGACCTCGCGGTCGCCGTGAACTGCGGCCAGATCAAGACCGGCGCCCCCGCCCGCTCGGACCGCGTCGCCAAGTACAACCAGCTGCTGCGCATCGAGGAGATCCTCGACGACGCCGCGGTGTACGCGGGCCGCTCGGCGTTCCCGCGGTTTCGCTCCGCGAACTGATCAGCACAGCGCTCCGCGAACTGATCAGCACAGCGCATCGCGAACTGATCAGCACAGCGCATCGCGAACTGATCAGCGCAGCAAGGGCTGAGCATCCCTTCGGCCCGTCAGGGGCCGAAGGCCATGGCATCCGTCCGTCCCCGCACTCGGTCCCGTACCGTGTGCGGGGACGGACGTGCGTAGTGGGGAGGCGGAGACATGGCCGCGAAGGACCGGGACCGGTTCTCCACCGCAACCCGGCTGCGGCTGCTCGGCGAGCAGACCGCCGCCCGCGTCTACCGGTCCCAGAACCGCCGTCAGGCCCGCCGCTCACGGCTCACCGGCCGGGCGGCCTTCCTCGCGCTCATCGTCTGCTCGCTGGTGGTCGCGCTCGCGTACCCGATGCGGCAGTACGTCTCGCAGCGGGACGAGATCGCCGACCAGGAGCGCTTGGCGCAGGAGGCCAAGGCCCGTACCGAGGAGCTGCGCGACGAGAAGGCGCGCCTCCAGGACGATGCGTACATCAGGCAGCTGGCCCGCACGCACCTGCATTACCTTCTTCCCGGGGAGACCGGTTACACGGTGATCGACCCCGACGCGGTCAAGGAGCGCGAGGGCAGGACGGACGAGTCCGGCCGGCCGTGGCACTCCAACCTCTGGGACGGCGTGGACAGCGCCGACCGCAACTGACTCTCTCCATCCATCTGCAGAACCGCAGTTCGAGCAGCCCGATCAGAACCTAGGCAGGCATGGAAACCCCCCCTCCGCAGACCGAGCCCACCGCGCCCACCGAGGCGGACATCGCCGCGTTCCAGCAGCAGCTGGGCCGCCCGCCGCGCGGCCTGCGCGCGATCGCGCACCGCTGCCCGTGCGGCAACCCGGACGTGGTCGAGACGCAGCCCCGGCTGGAGGACGGTACGCCGTTCCCGACGACGTACTACCTGACGTGCCCGCGTGCCGCGTCCGCGATCGGCACGCTGGAGGCGAACGGGGTCATGAAGGAGATGACCGAGCGCCTCGGTACGGATCCCGAGCTGGCCGCCGCGTACCGGGCCGCGCACGAGGACTACATCGCCCGGCGCGACGCGATCGAGGTGCTGGAGGGCTTCCCGAGCGCGGGTGGCATGCCGGACCGGGTGAAGTGCCTGCACGTCCTGGTGGGGCACTCGCTGGCCGCGGGGCCGGGGGTGAACCCGCTGGGTGACGAGGCGATCGCGATGCTGCCGGAGTGGTGGCGCAAGGGGCCGTGCGTTTCGCCGTGCGGCGCGCCGGACGAGGACTGACCGTTCGTCCCCCGGGGGCTCCGCCCCCGGGCCCCCGCTCCTCGATCGCCGGAGGGGCATGGTTCCGGGGCCCTGCCCCGACCCGGCTCCTCGATCGCCCGAGGGGCTCGGACTGCTTGAGCTGGGAGTACTTGATGACCCGCGTGGCCGCCATCGACTGCGGTACCAACTCCATCCGCCTGCTCGTCGCCGACGCGGACCCGTCCACCGGTGAGCTCGTCGAGCTCGACCGGCGGATGGAGATCGTCCGCCTCGGGCAGGGCGTCGACCGGACCGGCCGGCTCGCCCCCGAGGCCCTGGAGCGGACGTTCGCCGCCTGCCGCCGGTACGCGGAGGTGATCAAGGAGCACGGGGCGCAGAAGCTCCGCTTCGTCGCCACCTCCGCCTCCCGCGACGCGGAGAACCGGGACGAGTTCGTCCGCGGGGTGCTGGAGATCCTGGGCGTCGAGCCCGAGGTGATCAGCGGCGACCAGGAGGCGGAGTTCTCCTTCACCGGAGCCACCAAGGAGCTCGCGGGCCGCGACCACCTCGCCAAGCCGTACCTTGTCGTGGACATCGGCGGCGGCTCCACCGAGTTCGTCGTCGGCGACGACCATGTGCGGGCCGCGCGTTCCGTGGACATCGGCTGTGTACGGATGACCGAGCGGCACCTGGTGCGCGACGGCGTCGTGACCGACCCGCCGACGCCCGACCGGATCGCCGCGATCCGCGCCGACATCGACGCCGCCCTGGACCTCGCCGAGCAGACCGTCCCGCTCGCCGGGGCCGCCACCCTCGTCGGCCTCGCCGGGACGGTCACCACGGTCGCCGCGATCGCCCTGGGGCTCGACGCGTACGACTCCGAGGCGATCCACCACTCCCGGATCTCCGTCGAGCAGGTGCGGGAGATCACCGGACGGCTCCTCGGCTCCACCCACGCCGAGCGGGCCGCGATCGGCGCGATGCACCCGGGGCGGGTCGATGTGATCACGTCCGGGGCGCTGATCCTGCTCGCCCTGATGGAGCGGACCGGGGCCCGGGAGGTCGTGGTCAGCGAGCACGACATCCTCGATGGAATCGGCTGGTCGATCGCCTAGGACGTGTCGCTCGTACGGACCTTGGCCTGCACCTTTGAGCCTCCGCGGGCCGTCCGGGGGGTGGTTCGCGGGACGTGTGGCAACGAAGTTCGTGAACTTCTTCACAAGGAATTCGGCCCCGCAGAGGGCGGTTCTGGTCCGTATGGGCGTCCGGAGCCGCTCGCGGGGCCGTCGTGTGTTCGTGCGGGAGTGTTCCGGACGTGTTGCCGGTGGGTGAACCGGAGCGGTGGTCCGCGCTGTCAGGAGGGCCAACGGCCAGCTCACAAGCGGTGAACAACGTTCGCCGTCACAGTGTGGTTCCCCTGCGCCACCATGACCTCGGTCACGTGGGCGGCGAAGTGTAGCAGAAGGTCGTTCATACCTTGTGAAGGGGCTCACGAGCATGCCCTCGGAGGGGGGTGGATACTCGATGGCATGAGCACCACGGAGCGTCCCAGGATCCTCGTAGTAGGCGGTGGGTACGTAGGCCTGTACGCAGCTCGACGCATTCTCAAGAAGATGCGCTACGGCGAAGCGACCGTCACGGTCGTCGACCCGCGCTCGTACATGACGTACCAGCCCTTCCTCCCCGAAGCTGCTGCCGGCAGCATCTCGCCTCGGCATGTCGTCGTCCCGCTGCGACGCGTACTGCCGAAGGCCGAGGTGCTCACCGGCCGTGTCACCACCATCGATCAGGACCGCAAGGTCGCCACGGTCGCGCCGCTGGTCGGCGAGGCCTACGAGCTGCCCTTCGACTACCTGGTCATCGCGATGGGCGCGGTCTCCCGCACCTTCCCGATCCCCGGCCTCGCCGAGCAGGGCATCGGCATGAAGGGGATCGAGGAGGCCATCGGCCTGCGCAACCACGTTCTCGAGCAGCTGGACAAGGCCGACTCGACGACCGACGAGGACGTCCGCCGCAAGGCGCTGACGTTCGTCTTCGTGGGCGGCGGCTTCGCCGGTGCGGAGACCATCGGCGAGGTCGAGGACATGGCCCGCGACGCGGCGAAGTACTACACGAGCGTGAAGCGCGAGGACATGCGCTTCATCCTCGTCGACGCCGCCGACAAGATCCTTCCCGAGGTCGGCCCGAAGCTGGGCACCTGGGGCCGGGAGCACCTGGAGTCCCGTGGTGTCGAGGTCTTCCTCTCGACCTCCATGGACTCCTGCGTCGACGGTCATGTCGTCCTGAAGAACGGTCTTGAGGTCGACTCCAACACCATTGTGTGGACGGCTGGCGTGAAGCCGAACCCGGCGCTGGCCCGCTTCGGCCTGCCGCTCGGTCCGCGCGGTCACGTGGACACCTCCGAGAAGCTCCAGGTGCAGGGCACCGACTACATCTGGGCCGCGGGCGACAACGCCCAGGTTCCGGACATGGTCGGCCGCAGGGCCGGCAACCCGAACGCCTGGTGCCCGCCCAACGCCCAGCACGCGCTGCGACAGGCGAAGGTCCTCGGCGACAACGTCATCTCCGGGATGCGGGGCTTCCCGCAGAAGGAGTACAGCCACGCCAACAAGGGTGCCGTCGCCGGTCTGGGGCTGCACAAGGGCGTCGCGATGATCGTCATGGGCAAGATGAAGATCAAGCTCAAGGGGCGCCTCGCCTGGTACATGCACCGTGGCTACCACGGCATGGCGATGCCGACCTGGAACCGCAAGATCCGGATCTTCGCCGACTGGACCCTTGCCATGTTCCTCAAGCGCGAGGTCGTCTCGCTCGGCGCCATGGAGACGCCGCGCGAGGAGTTCTACGAGGCCGCCAAGCCGGCGCCGGCCGCCGCCAAGGCCGAGGGCGAGAAGGCCAACGCCTCCTAGTCCGACCGCGGGCCCACTCGCCCGCGCGGTACACGCACAACGCCCGAAGGGGTCGTCCGCCATCCGTGGTGCGGGCGGCCCCTTCGGCGTACCCGGCCTCGCCCGACGGGGTGTCGTACGGCGTGCCGCGGGCCGCCGCGGCGGCGGATGCGTGTGGTGTGCAACTGTTTTGCCCTTCCATTGCGCTGTAGCGGGATGGCGGGCGCTGCGCAGACTGTTGACGGGTACGTACCTCGTCGCGGCGCACGGGTGCCCGGCGTGGTTGCAGTCCTGTCCGACCATGTTTGGGCACATTGGGAACACCATCACGGAGGTGTGCGCCATGGCTGACGCCGCGTCGCGGCTGACCTGTCTCGCCGAGGAGTTGCTGGGAGAAAAGCTGCCGGTCCGTATCCGGGCCTGGGACGGCAGCGAATCCGGACCGCCCGGTGCCCCCGTACTCGTGATCCGGAACCGTCGCGCGTTGCGCCGGCTGCTCTGGAAGCCGGGAGAACTGGGCCTGGCCCGTGCCTGGGTGGCGGGCGAGCTCGACATCGAGGGCGATCTCTACGAGGCCCTGGACCTGATGGCCGGGCTGATCTGGGAGCGCGGGGCCGTCGCCGAG
The DNA here is from genome assembly GCF_014649535.1 of Streptomyces gelaticus. GTDB lineage: Bacteria > Actinomycetota > Actinomycetes > Streptomycetales > Streptomycetaceae > Streptomyces > Streptomyces gelaticus. The sequence goes on along the minus strand of NZ_BMTF01000023.1, from coordinate 80,272 downwards.
GGCGGCGTCCACCCGGTCCGCGACCCCAGGGTGCGGGCCTTCGCCAAGGGGCTGCTGCGACTGGCCGGCCCCTGGCCCCCGCCCCCCGCGCCGCCCGAGGAGGTACGCCGCCGCTCCGGCACCCTCCACACCAAGCGCCGCGACAAGGAGGCCATCAGCCACCACTACGACGTGGGCAACGACTTCTACGAACTGGTCCTCGGCCCGTCCATGGTCTACTCCTGCGCCTACTGGGAGGACGGCGGAAGCCTTGAGGAAGCCCAGCGCGACAAGCTCGACCTGGTCTGCCGCAAGCTCGCGCTGAAGGAGGGCGACCGCCTCCTCGACGTCGGCTGCGGCTGGGGCTCCATGGCCATCCACGCCGCCCGCGAGTACGGCGCCCGGGTCACCGGAGTCACCCTCTCCGTCGAACAGGCCGCCTTCGCCCGGAAACGCATCGCACAGGAGGGCCTGGCCGACCGGATCGATGTCCGGGTCCAGGACTACCGGGACGTCAGGGACGGCCCGTACGACGCCATCTCGTCCATCGGGATGGCGGAACACGTCGGCTCGGCCCGCTTCCGCGAGTACGCCGACGACCTCTACGCGCTCCTCAGGCCCGGCGGCCGGCTGCTCAACCACCAGATCGCCCGCCGCCCCGAGAAGGACGAGTCCGCGTACCACGTGGACGACTTCATCGATGCCTACGTCTTCCCGGACGGTGAACTGGCCCCGGTGGGCCGGACCATGGCCACCCTCGAAGAGGCCGGCTTCGAGGCCCGCGACGTCGAATCGATCCGCGAGCACTACGCGCTGACGCTGCGCCGCTGGGTCGCCAACCTGGAGAAGCAGTGGGACCGCGCGGTCCGGATGACCTCGGCCGGACGGGCCAGGGTCTGGCGGCTCTACATGGCCGCCTCCGCGCTCTCCTTCGAGCACAACAAGATCGGCGTCAACCAGATCCTCGTGGTGCGTCCGGCGGAGGGCGGGGCTTCCCGCATGCCGCTGCGGACCCGTAACTGGACGGCGTCCGCGACCGGCTGACAGGAATACGGAACGAGGGCCGGTACGCGCAGCTCGTCGGCTGCGTGCACCGGCCCTCGGGCGTGTCCGGCGGGACCCGGGGTCCCGCCGGGTCCGCTATTCGGTCTTGATCGCCGTCAGCATGTTCAGCTTCGCGGCGCTGCGGGCCGGCCAGAGCGCGGCCAGCACACCCACGATCCCCGCCAGCACCAGGAAGACCGCGATCCGGTCCCACGGGATGACCAGTACGTAGTTCGGGATCTCCGACGACAGGGTCTGCCCGATCGCCCAGCCGAGGAACATGCCGAGTGCGACACCGACCACCGCGCCGAAGAGCGAGATGACCACGGCCTCCAGCCGGATCATGCGCTTCACCCGGCGCCGGTCCAGGCCGATCGCCCGCAGCATGCCGATCTCCTGCTGGCGCTCGAAGACCGACATCGCCAGGGTGTTGACGACCCCGAGCACCGCGATGATCAGAGCCATCGCCAGCAGCCCGTACATGATGTTCATCGCGAGGTTGACCGAGCCGCCGAACATGTCACGGATGTCCTGACGGTCCATGATGCTCATCGCCGGGTTGTCGCCCAGCGCATCCACCAGGGCCTGCTCGTTGGCCTTGGTCGCGCCGCCGTCCATCTTCAGCCAGACCTCCCGGATGTCCGCCAGGCTTCCGTGCTGATCGGCGATGTTCTTCGGCATGAGGACCGATGAGAGGAACTCGTTGTCCTCGAAGACCGCTCCGACCTTCAGTTCGCCGTTCTTGTCGTCGTCGAACTGCACCCGGAGGGTGTCGCCGGTCTTCCAGCCGTTGGACTTCGCCGTCTTCTCGGCGACGGCGATCTCGCCCTTGCCGAGCGAGTCGAGCGAGCCGGAGAGGGTCGTGATCGCGAAGATCTTCTGCACCTCGCCGGGGGTGACGGCGGACGCGGAGTGGTACTCGTCCTTGACCCGCAGCGAGGTGGCCTGCTGGGGCGAGACCGCCGAGACCCCGTCGGCCTTCTCCAGGGCGGCGAGCGCCGACTTGTCGAGCGGGTCGCCGCTCGCCATCGTCACCATGTAGTCGGCCTTGATGTTGTCCGTGGTCATCCGGTCGACCGCCTGGCCGAGGGTGACGCCGAGGACCGAGATGCCGGTGACCAGGGTGAGGCCGATCGCCAGTGCGGAGGCGGTGGCGCCGGTACGGCGCGGGTTGCGGACCGCGTTCTGCGCGGCCAGCTTGCCGGAGACCCCGAACAGCCGCTTCAGCAGCGGGCGGACCAGTGCGATCACCGGCCGCGACAGCAGCGGGATCAGCACGATGACACCGACCAGCGCGAGGAAGGCACCCGCGGCGATGACGGTCCGGCCGGACGATCCGCCCCGGGACGCGCCCGCCACGATGCCCGCCGCGCCCAGCAGGGTGAGCACCGCGCCGATCGAGTTGCGCAGCACCAGGGACTTGACGGTGGCCGTCGCGTGCACGCTGCTCATCGCCGCGACCGGCGGGATCTTGGCGGCCCGGCGGGCGGGCAGCCAGGCGGCCAGCACGGTGATCAGGACGCCGACGGCGAACGCGGCGACGACCGCGGTGGGCGAGACGACCAGCGGTCCGGCCGGGATCTTCCCGCCGAGCAGGCTCATCGCGGAGCGCAGTCCGACGGCGAGACCGAGACCGATGGCGAAGCCGACGACCGAGGCGATCAGACCGACGACGGCCGCTTCGATGAGCACCGAGCGCTTGACCTGGCGGCGGGAGGCGCCGACGGCGCGCATCAGTGCCAGCTCCTTGGTGCGCTGGGCCACCAGCATGGTGAAGGTGTTGGCGATCAGGAAGACACCGACGAACAGGGCGATGCCGGCGAAGGCGAGCAGCATCGTGCTGAGACCGCTCAGACCGGACTCGATCTGCTCGGCCTGCTCGTCCGCGAGCGCCTGGCCGGTCTTGGCATCGGCGCCCTTGGGCAGCAGCGGCTTCACTTCGGCCAGCAGCTTCTCGGCGGAGACACCGGGCGCGGCGGACACATTGGCGTCCTGGAACACACCGGGCCGGAGGTAGAGCTTCTGGGCGACCTCGGCGTCGAAGAGGACCAGGCTGCCGCCCGCGTTGACCGCGCCGTCCTCGGTGGTGAAGACACCGGAGAGGGTGTACTCCTTCACCGGCCCGTTCGTGGCGACCCGGACCCGGTCGCCGACCTGGTACTCGCCCCGCTTCGCGGTCTCCTTGTCGAGCGCGATCCGGTCGGCCGCGACCGGGCCCGTACCGTCGACGAAGGTGTACGCGGAGTCCTTGCCGTTCTTGCCGGGGGAATAGTTCCCGCCGGTGTTCGACCAGCCGTTGCCGATCAGCTTGCCGTCGGGGTCGGCGACCCCGGCGAAGCCGGAGACCCGGCCGGTGGCGGTGTCGACGCCGTCCAGGCCCTGGATCTTCTTCAGGGTGGCGGCGGTGATGCCGGGCGTCTTCTCGTCGCGCTGGTCGGCGTAGGTGGTGACGGCGACGGCGACGTCGTCGTAGCTCTTCGCCGACTGGTTGCGCAGGGCGTTGCCGAGGGTGTCGGTGAAGACCAGCGTGCCGGAGACGAAGGCCACGCCGAGCATCACGGCGAGGACGGTCATCAGCAGCCTGGCCTTGTGCGCGAGCACATTGCGCAGGGCGGTACGGAACATGTCTGTCAGTCCTGGGATGGGGAGGGGTTCCGGGAAGGGGCGCGGGGAAGGGCGGGCTTCAGCTGGTGCGGCCCTTGGCGTCGAACGCCTTCATCCGGTCGAGGACCCCGTCCGCGGTCGGGTCCAGCATCTGGTCTACGATCCGGCCGTCCGCGAGGAAGATCACCCGGTCCGCGTAGGAGGCGGCCGCCGGGTCGTGAGTCACCATCACCACGGTCTGGCCCAGCTCGCGCACCGAGTTGCGCAGGAAGCCGAGGACCTCCGCGCCCGAGCGCGAGTCCAGGTTCCCGGTCGGCTCGTCACCGAAGATGATCTCCGGCTGCGAGGCCAGGGCGCGGGCCACCGCGACGCGCTGCTGCTGGCCGCCGGAGAGCTCGGTCGGCCGGTGGTTCAGCCGGTCGGCGAGGCCGACCATGTCGATGACCCGGCGCACCCACTCGGCGTCGGGCTTGCGGCCCGCGATGTCCATGGGGAGCGTGATGTTCTCCTGCGCCGTCAGCGTCGGGAGCAGGTTGAACGCCTGGAAGATGAAGCCGATCTTGTCCCGGCGGAGCTGGGTGAGCTGCTTGTCCTTGAGGGAGCCCAGCTCCGTGTCGCCGATCCGTACCGAACCGCTGCTGAAGCTGTCGAGGCCGGCCACGCAGTGCATCAGCGTGGACTTGCCGGAGCCGGACGGGCCCATGATCGCGGTGAACTCGCCCCGGGGGAAGTCCACGGTGACCCGGTCCAGGGCGGTCACCCTGGTCTCGCCCTCTCCGTAGACCTTCGACAGATCCGTGGCGCGGGCGGCCACCGTGGTGACGCTGGGTGCGGTGGAAGTGGTGGTCACGGGATTCTCCTGTTTCGGGGCTCCGGCCGAGGGCTCGTCCGGGTGTTGTTCGGAACCCTTCAATCCTCACCGCCGTTGCGCCGCCGGTCGTCAGTCCGCGTGCCCGTTCCTGGGACAGTCTTGAGTCGCACCGGGAGGGCCCCACGTCCTCCTTCGGTATGACACCGACCCTGAGACGTCCGTCCGGAGGCCACCGTCCGGCCGGGTGCTGTGCGGCCCCTGCCCGCGGTCCGCCGGCGCCCCGCGGCGTCCGCCTGCGCGCGCCTGGTGAATGCGCCGTCCGAGTGCGGCGACTTTACGTCAATCCGGATTACCGGCCGCCGTGACCCCATACCCCGCCCAGGCATGTGACGATGCCCTCGCGCGAGTGCTGACGACCCCTCAAGCGGTCAATAAAATAAGACAACATCGCGCTACTGATCCGCTGTTCGGGGGAAGTCCCCGGATAGGGTCATGTGCCAACGCGGAGCCGCGCGCACGGCCTGGATGGTGGAATGCAGACACGGCGAGCTTAAACCTCGCTGCCCCTCGGGGGCGTACCGGTTCGAGTCCGGTTCCAGGCACCACTACTCACTTGGCGGCCGGGCCGGCGAAGCGCCCCGGACCGCGGCCGTCACCGGCGCGGCGGGCCGCTCGCGGCGTATGCCCCATCACCTCAGCGGTCCCTCCCGTCGTCCGAGCGCGATGTCGGCGTACCGGTCGGTCGGCACGTTACTGGAACGCGGGCCCGGACGGTATGGGGCGAGCGGGTTTTCCGTGCCGGGCCGGTCGGCCGAGTGGCCGACGGGCGGGTGTCGCGGGAGGAGAGGCTTCCGCAAAGATCCTCCCCAAGCACTAGTCTGATTCTTTTGCCTACCCATTACTCTTGTGGGAAGGCCACGCAGGGTGGCCATGGAGGAGTGAGATGAGGAGCAGCAACCCGGTCTTCTCGCGACGGGGCTTCAGCCGCGACAACGGATACGCGGGCTTCAACGCGGCGCCGCAGGCCGGGGCCCCCGCAGCGGCCGCCAACCCGTACGCGCAGGGCACCGCCGCCAACCCGTACGCCACCAACCCCTACGCCCAGCCGGACGCCCAGTACGGCGCCCCGCAGGCACCCGCGCGCACCGGCGCGATGACGATCGACGACGTCGTCGCGCGCACGGCGATCACGCTGGGCACCGTGGTGCTCGGCGCCGTGCTCGCCTGGGCGCTGCTGCCGGTCGACGAGGCGAACCTCGGCAAGTCGTACGGCATCGCGATCGGCGCCGCCCTGGTGGCGTTCGTCCTGTCGCTCGTCCAGTCCTTCAAGCGCAAGCCGGTGCCGGCGCTGATCGTCGCGTACGCGGCCTTCGAGGGCGTCTTCCTCGGAGTCATCTCCAGCGCGGTCAGCACGTACATCGGACCGGGCGTCGTGATGCAGGCGGTGATGGGCACCATGTGTGTCTTCGCCGGTGTGCTGCTCGCGTACAAGATGCGCTGGATCCGTGTCACCCGCCGCTTCTACGGCTTCGTGATGGCCGCCGCCATCGGCTTCATGCTCCTGATGGTGGTCAACCTGCTGTTCGCCGTCTTCGGCGGCGGTGACGGCCTGGGCTTCCGCAGCGGCGGCCTCGGCATCCTCTTCGGCGTCATCGGGATCGTCCTCGGCGCGTGCTTCCTGGCCCTGGACTTCAAGCAGGTCGAGGACGGCATCTCCTTCGGCGCCCCCCGCGAGGAGTCCTGGCTGGCGGCCTTCGGCCTCACCATGACCCTGGTGTGGATCTACCTGGAGATGCTGCGTCTGCTCTCCATCCTCAGCGGCGACGACTGATCAGCCCGCACCCGCACGACGGGAACGGCCCGCAGGCACCGCCTGCGGGCCGTTCCCCGTTTTCACGCCCGTCGCCGCAGCGGCTGCTTGCGGGCGGCCCTCCCGGAGCCGTACTCGCCGACAAGTGCCTCCGTGCGGGTGCGCGTTTCCGGCCCCTGACGGGCCGGCACCGCGGCAGGGCGCCGGCCCGTTGGAAACCGTCCCGGCGGGGCGCGTAGGGTCGCGGAGTGCTCGATACGACCCCGCTGATCACCGCCGTGGACCGATTCGCCGACCGGCTGCGCGCCGCCCCGCAGAGCCGTCTCCAGCGCGGTGCCGCCGCCGAAGGACTCGCCACGGCGCGGGAACTCGCGCTGCGCGCCCAGCGGATCGAGGAGCCGGGCCGGGAGCCGCGTCTCATGCCGGACGCCGGGATCTTCTCGATCGGTGACCAACTGACCGTGGCGGGGCGCGATCTGGCGGTGGCACTGGAAACGGCCCCGTCGAAGGAGCTCGACGAGGCCGTGCAATTCGTGGACGAGGCAGCCGCGCGCGCCTTCGCGTAGCGGCGGCCGGCCGTGCGGCGGACCGGCCCGGGGGCGGCGGCCGGCGAGAGCCGCTGTGCCCGGATGCCGCGGTGTCAGAACGAGGCGATGACGCGGTCGGCGAGGATGTAGACGTTCTCCAAGCCGCAGGAGAAGGTCAGGGCGTACGCGCCGGAGACACCGGAGCCGCCCAGCAGCACCGGGTGCTCACCGGCGCGCAGCGAGTCGGCCAGACGCTCGGCCGTCTCGCGGTGGCCGGGGGTCATGCAGAGCGTGGTGCCGTCGGCGAAGACATAGACGTCGAGCGTGCCGAGCGGGCCGGGGCGCACATCGGCGAGTTCCGTACGGCTGTCGGCGAGCTCTTCGAGACGGCTCACGGTGCGCTCGTGGTCGGTGACGACCGGGGTCTGCACCGGTACGAAGTCGGGGTGCGAGGGGTGCCGGCGGCGGGCGGCGGCCAGCTCGGGGGAGTCCTCGGCGAACTCCACCGTCCCGGGCAGCTCGGTCACGTCGGCCAGCTCCGCCAGCTCGTCGAGGGCTTCGCCGGCGTCGAGGTCCATCGCGTCCAGGCCCACGAAGTCGGCCTGGCGGGGCATGAAGAGCGGGGCGTCCTCGCCCGCACCGGTCAGGCCGCCCAGCAGGGACGGGGCGTCGGTGGCATCGCGTGCCTCCTGCGTCGCCCAGAAGGCACGGGCCTCGGCGAGCTCGCGCTCGCGCTCCTCGGCGAGCGCCTCGGCGACGGCCGCGCGTATCTCGGCGACGGGGGTGACGGTGCCGCGGCTCTGCGGGGGCACGGCGACGCCGCGCGCATGGGCCTCGGCGAGCTCGGTACGAAGGGCCGTGACCTGCTTGCGCAGCCCGTGAGCAGCGTGCAGAGCAGCAGCGCCCACGGCCGTGGCGGCGGCGGTGGTCAGCAACAGGGCAAGAGACATGGCGCTCACTGACATACTCCCGGTTTCAATCGATCCCCCGACTTCCTACATCAGCTTGTCTCCTACCTGTGCTCCGTGTCAGTGCATTACGTCACGAATTGGACAGGTCTTTGGGCCTGGGGTTTAACCCTGATGTGGGTGTGACCTGCGAGAATGACTCTCCCCCAGGAGATAGGTCACATCCTGGGGGAGATTCGGTCACGGTCGGGGCTCGGAACCGGCCACCGCGCCGGGTGTGCTCAGCTCAGCCGCTCGGGCTCGTGGTCGCGTCCGCTTCGCTTCCGCTGCGGGCAGGTGCCGCCTTCGTGCCTCAGCCGGCCCCTGCCCTCCGCTGCAGCTCAGCTCAGCCGCTCGATGACCATCGCCATGCCCTGGCCGCCGCCCACGCACATGGTCTCCAGGCCGAACTGCTTGTCGTGGAACTGCAGGCTGTTGATCAGCGTGCCGGTGATCCGGGCGCCCGTCATGCCGAAGGGGTGGCCGACGGCGATCGCCCCGCCGTTGACGTTGACCTTCTCCAGCGGCAGGCCGAGGTCGCGGTAGGAGGGGATCACCTGGGCGGCGAAGGCCTCGTTGATCTCGGCCAGGTCGATGTCGTCGATGGTCAGCCCGGCCCGCTTCAGTGCCTGCTTGCTGGCCTCCACCGGCCCGTACCCCATGATCTCGGGGGAGAGGGCGGAGACGCCGGTGGAGACGATCCGGGCCAGCGGGGTCAGGCCCAGCTCGCGGGCCTTGGTGTCGGACATGATCACGAGCGCGGCGGCACCGTCGTTGAGCGGGCAGCAGTTGCCCGCGGTGACCAGGCCGTCGGGGCGGAACACCGGCTTCAGGCCCTGGACGCCCTCCAGGGTGACGCCCGCGCGCGGGCCGTCGTCCTTGGTGACGACCGTGCCGTCGGGGGTGGTGACCGGGGTGATCTCGCGCTCCCAGAAGCCGTTCTTGAGGGCTTCCTCGGCGAGGTTCTGCGAGCGGACACCGAACTCGTCCATGTCCTGGCGGGTGACGCCCTTGAGCCGGGCCAGGTTCTCCGCGGTCTGCCCCATCGCGATGTACGCGTCCGGGACCAGGCCGTCCTCGCGCGGGTCGTGCCAGCCGTCGCCGCCCTGCTCGGCGCGGGCCGCGGTGCGGGCCTCGGCGTCGGCGAACAGCGGGTTGTGCGTGTCCGGCCAGTTGTCGGAGTTGCCCTTCGAGAAGCGGGACACCATCTCGACACCGGCCGAGACGAAGACGTCGCCCTCGCCGGCCTTGATGGCGTGCAGCGCCATCCGGCTGGTCTGCAGGGAGGAGGAGCAGTAGCGGGTGATCGTGCAGCCGGGGAGGTGGTCCATTCCCATCTGCACGGCGACGATGCGGCCCAGGTTGTTGCCCTGCTCGCCCCCGGGGAGGCCGCAGCCGAGCATCAGGTCGTCGATGTCCTTCGGGTCCAGCTCGGGCACCTTCGCCAGCGCGGTCCGGACGATCGTGGCGGTCAGGTCGTCCGCGCGCAGGTCCTTCAGCGAACCCTTGAAGGCCCGGCCGATGGGGGAACGGGCTGCAGAGACGATCACGGCTTCGGGCATCACGCGGCTCCATGAGGGCTGGAAGGCGGGTTCTGGCAGGTGCTGAATTGGAAGTTACCTGTACGTAGGCGCCGGGTCACCGGGCAGTGCATGTGACGCCGACCTCTTTTCTAAGCGACCGCTCAGTGGATCAATTGGCCGGGAGATTGCGCGGCTCCCCGTGCGACTCCCCTGTCTCTCCCGTCTCTGCTGCTCTCCCGGCCCCCCTTGTCTCTCCTGCCTCGCCGGTCTCCTCCTCGTGCAGCTCCGGCTGCGGGTGGGGCTCGGTGGTCGCGGGCAGGCGCCGCCGCCTGCGGTGCTTGAGGAGCGCCCAGGGTGCCCGAGCAGCCGTGACCTCCGTACCGGCCTCCCTGGCCGCCTGGGAGGCCGCCTTGGCCACCGGCAGCATGTCCTCGCGCCGGGCCCCGTCCAGCCGGTCGGACTCCGGCCACAGCCCCAGCACCGCGCAGAGCGTGGGCAGTACCGCCATCGCCGCCGTGGCGTACCCCTCCGCCGACGGGTGGTAGTTGTCCGGCCCGAACAGCTCCCGCGGGTTCGCCTCGAACTCCGGCCCGAGCAGATCGCCCAGCGACACCGTGCGCCCGCCCTGCTCCACCGAGCCGATCGTCTGGGCCGCCGCCAGCTGCCGGCTCACCCGCCGGGCCAGCCAGCGCAACGGCTGGTAGACCGGCTCGATCGTGCCCAGGTCCGGGCAGGTGCCGACCACGACCTCCGCGCCCGCCGTACGCAGCCTGCGTACGGCGGTGGCCAGACAGCGCACCGACTGGGTGGCCGGGATCCGGTGCGTCACATCGTTCGCGCCGATCATGATCACGCAGACGTCGGGCGTACGGGAGGTGTCGGCGAGCAGCAGCGAGACCTGCCGCTCCAGATCGTCCGACCGGGCACCCGGCTGCGCCACATTGCGCAGATCCACCGGCCGCTCGGAGACCGCCGCGAGCCCCGAGGCCAGCAGCGCCCCCGGGGTCTGCCCGGCCCTGTGCACCCCCTGCCCGGCCGCCGTCGAGTCGCCCAGCAACCCCAGCCGCAACGGCTCCGCGGGGCCGGTGAACGCCACCCCGTACCGCCCGTCCGCGCTCGGTGGAACCGGTGCGGTTCCGCCGCCCACCTGCCGTTTCGCCAGCTGGACCTCCGCCAGCAGTACGCCTACCGCCGCAGCGCCGAGCAATCCGACGCTGCCTCCGCCGTAGGCCGCGCCCGCTGCGATCCGCCGTGCCACCCTTGCTCTTGACACAGTCCGGTCCACCTCCTCGTTGCCGTACCGCCGTACATACAGCTAACTGCCCCGCAGTGGCCGTCGCTCAATCGCTTCGCCCAATCCCGTGCCCGTACGCATACCCTTGCCGCACCATCTCGGAGACCCCGGAGTACACGGTGCAATTCCACGATTCGATGATCAGTCTCGTAGGCAATACCCCGCTGGTGAGGCTGCGCAATGTGACGGCCGGCATCCAGGCGACGGTCCTGGCCAAGGTCGAGTACTTCAACCCCGGCGGTTCGGTCAAGGACCGGATCGCGCTGCGGATGATCGAGGCCGCCGAACAGAGCGGCGAACTCGAACCCGGCGGCACCATCGTCGAGCCGACCAGTGGCAACACCGGTGTCGGCCTGGCGATCGTCGCCCAGCAGAAGGGGTACAAGTGCATCTTCGTCTGTCCGGACAAGGTGTCCACGGACAAGATCAATGTGTTGCGCGCCTACGGTGCCGAGGTCGTCGTCTGCCCGACGGCCGTCGACCCCGAACACCCCGACTCGTACTACAACGTCTCCGACCGCCTGGTCCGCGAGACCCCCGGGGCCTGGAAGCCCGATCAGTACTCCAACCCCAACAACCCGCGTTCCCACTACGAGACCACCGGTCCCGAGCTGTGGGAGCAGACGGACGGGAAGATCACCCACTTCGTCGCGGGCGTCGGCACCGGCGGCACGATCAGCGGCACCGGCCGCTATCTGAAGGAGGTCAGCGGCGGCTCGGTGAAGGTGATCGGGGCCGACCCGGAGGGCTCGGTCTACTCCGGAGGCTCCGGGCGCCCGTACCTCGTGGAGGGCGTCGGCGAGGACTTCTGGCCGAGTGCCTACGACCGTACGGTCACGGACGAGATCGTCGCCGTGTCCGACAAGGACTCCTTCCAGATGACCCGCCGCCTCGCCAAGGAGGAGGGCCTGCTGGTCGGCGGCTCCTGCGGCATGGCGGTGGTCGGCGCCCTGGAGGTCGCCAAGCGCCTGGGCCCGGACGACGTGGTCGTCGTCCTGCTGCCCGACAGCGGGCGCGGCTACCTGAGCAAGATCTTCAACGACGAGTGGATGGCCGACTACGGCTTCCTGGAGGACACCGGCCCGTCCGCGCGCGTCGGTGACGTCCTCGGCCACAAGGACGGCCCGATCCCGACGCTCGTCCACATGCACCCCGAGGAGACCGTCGGCGAGGCGATCGACGTCCTGCGCGAGTACGGCGTCTCGCAGATGCCGATCGTGAAGCCGGGCGCCGGCCACCCGGACGTGATGGCCGCCGAGGTCATCGGTTCGGTGGTGGAGCGGGAGCTGCTGAACGCGCTGTTCGCCCAGCGCGCCTCGCTCTCCGACCCGCTGGAGAAGCACATGTCGCCCCCGCTGCCGCAGGTCGGCTCCGGCGAGCCGGTCGAGGACCTGATGGCGGTGCTCGGCGGCACGAACGCGGCGGACGCGGCGATCGTGCTGGTGGAGGGCAAGCCGAAGGGTGTGGTCAGCCGCCAGGACCTGCTGGCGTTCCTCGCCAAGGACGCGACGACCGGCAAGGCGTAGCGCCCGGCGCCCCGCGGGTCCGGCTTCGCGAAAACGGTACGAGCGCGACACGTTCACGCAGCACCGGCTTAACACGGGTCCGGCAGATTGGGGGGTGTCGGCAAGGAGACGCGCCGACACCCGATACGGCGACACGGACAACGGAGCGGCTCCCGGACCTCCATCGTCGCCAGGACGCGGTGACCGGCCCTGGCCCGGACCGTGTCCCTCGCGGGGACCGCCGTCGTCCCGCCCCCCGGTCGACCGGGGGAGCGGCGGTTCCCGCGACACCTCCGTGTCCGGGGCCCGCGGTCCGGCGCCCGCGGAGGTCTCAGCCGGCCGGCGCCGACGGTGCGGCTGTCCGGTCCCCGACTACGCGGTGTACGGGCCCGCCGCATCAATCTCCGCCGGCCGGTCGTGCTGCCCGCCCGCCGGCCGTGGTGCCGTGCGCCCCGGGGCCGGGCTCAGTCCTCCCAGTCGGAGTCCCCGTGCCCGGGGCGGCGCGAGAGCCACGGCCGGGCGGCGTGCACGGCGTTGACCGCGATGATCCCGAGCCAGGCGACGACCAGGCCCCCGGTGTGCGCGGTCGAGGCGCCGATCGCCGACAGCGGGATGGCCAGGATGAGCGAGATGATCCCGAAGCCGTAGCGCTCGCCGAAGTTCCCGAGCTGCTGCGTCGGGTGCGCACCCCGGGCGACGCTCACCTGCTGTTCGGCCAGATGGCGCCGGACGCGACGGTCGAGCGTGCTGTCGAGGCGCTGCTCGACCTTCTCCAGAAAAGACTCGACGAGCGCGGGCTCGTACTCCGAACCCAGCTCGCTACGGGCATGCAGGGCGGCATCGAGCTCGTTCCTGAGCTCGGGGTCACGGGTTTTCATATCCTTCACCGTACGAATCGCGGCCGCCGCGAGCAGTGGGGCTAACCCCCCTCTTTGGGACGGGGCGGCATGGGCGGCGGCGCGGGTGGGACCACCGGCCGCAGCCGCCCGCCGGCCCGGCTGCCTGCCCCGGCTGCATATGGACATGCAGACGCCTTGCTGGCTGAATGGATTTGTCGGCGCCGGATCATGGTGCGCCGGATCTACCGAGGGGACAGCATGAGCGGGAGCAGCCCGGCCGCGCGGTTGCAGCAGCTCTTCGAGGGGCGCCGGCTCACACCCACCCAGCGGCGCATCGCGCACTCGATGGTGCGCAGGGCGGGGGACGTCCCGTTCCTGTCGAGCGTGGAGCTGGCCGAGCTCGCCGGGGTCAGCCAGCCGTCCGTCACCCGCTTCGCCGTGGCGCTCGGCTTCGACGGCTATCCGGCGCTCCGCAAGCACCTGCGGGAGGTCGCTCCCGCCGAGGCCGGGCCGACGGGCGGGGGCGACGCGTACAACGAGTACCAGCAGGCGGTGCTCGGCGAGATCGAGAATCTGCGGCACCTGGCGGAGCTGCTCGCCGACCCCGGGCCGGTCGAGCGGGCGGGCAGGCTGCTGGCGGCCTCGCGGCCGCTGCCGGTGCTCGGGCTGCGGGCCGCCTCCTCGCAGGCGCGCGGCTTCGGGTACTTCGCGGCCAAGGTCCACCCCGATGTCCGGGTGCTCGACGAGGGCGGCAGCATGCTGCGCGACCGGATCGACGCCGCACGGCGGGCGGGTGCCTCCGCACTGATCTGCTTCGCGCTGCCCCGGCACCCGAAGGAGGTCGTGGACGCGCTCGCGTACGCGCAGGAGCAGGGGCTGGCCGTGGTGTCGGTGGCGGACTCCGCGTTCGCGCCCGTCGCCAAGTACAGCGATCTGCTCATCCCGGCCGCCGTCGGCACCGGGCTCGCCTTCGACACGGCGTGCGCGCCCATGCTGCTGGGCCGGGTGCTGCTGGAGGCGATGTGCGACGACCTGCCCGACGCGCAGGCGCGGCTGGAGGAGTTCGACGCGAGGGCGGCGGCGCGGGGCCTGTTCGTGGAGTGAGGCAGGCGGACCGTGCCCGGCGGGCCCCGGCGGTTCTCGGGCGGCGCTGCTGCCCGGACTTCGCCGATTCTCAGGCATCACTCATCTGCGGCTACTAATCTCCGGGCCGGAAAGACTCACGAGGAGCTGCGGAGAGGGGTACGGACGTGGGGCGCGGAGCGCAGTCGTTGGCCAGAGTGGCCGTGATCGTACGGGCCGGAGCCGCTCCGCTGTGGTGGCCGGGGCTGCTGGCCGCCGCGATCGGCGCGCTGGTGCCGGGGCTCACCGGGCGCCGGATCGGCCTGCTGTCCGGAGCCGCGCTGTTCCTGATCACCGCGGCTGTCGTGGCGCTCGTCCGGAGCCGGAGGTACGCGGAGCTGGCCGGGGGCGCCACGCGTGCCGGGCGGTCCGACTTCCTCCAGGACCGCGCCGTGACCGTACGCAACTGGCGGCGGGCGCACCGGTGGTGGCTGTTGGGGGCGTTCCTCGTGGCGGTGGCGAGTGCGTTCCTGCTGCCCGGGGCAGGCGGGATGGTGCTCGCCGGGGCGGGCGCCGGGCTCTGGATCAAGGCCGTCCGGATCGGGCGGCGCGAGGAGCGGGACGACGCCCTGTACTGGGTGCGGACCGACTGGGTGGAGCGCGGCCGGCCCGCGGGCAAGCGGGTCGGGGGATACCGGACGACCGGTCCGATGGCCGGTGACGCCGCGCCCGGCGGGGCGCGGCGCAGGCGCTGAGTCCGCCCGTCTGCCTCCGGCCGTCAGGGGCGGGGCGGCAGCGGGCCGGGCCGCGGGGGCTGATGCCCGGGGGAGGGGACCGAGGGCGCCGGACAGGCCGCATGGCGGGGTGCGGTGTCGACCGCATGGCGGGGCGCGGTGTCGAGCAGCTCGCCGATGCGGGCGGCGGCGCGGCGGCCCTCGGAGCGCAGGGTGTCGATGCCGATCCGGTCGTCGGCGAGCAGGGTGAGAACGGCCGAGTGGCCGGCGGCGTACGAGGCGATGTGGCCGGACTCGCCCTGCACGAGGAGTTCACCGAAGCCGCCCCGGCCGGTCGCCTCCGTCATCAGGGCCGCGACGCCGAGGGCCGTCGCGGTCAGCGCCGCGACCTGCTCGGGCTCCACGTCCGGGGTGTCATGGGCCAGGAGGAGTCCGTCGGTACCGGCGACCAGGGCGCCGGACAGGAGCGGGGTCCCTGTCCGTAATCGCTGGAGTTCGGCCAGGACGTCCCCGGCTCGGGCCTGGGGCGCCATCGGCTGTTTCGTCCCGGCGCGCAGTCTGAGTGCTCGGATCACAGGAGCCTCCCGATGTGTGGGCGAGCCGGTCGGGCGGAGCGGTCGAGGGTGCGCGGACGCCCCTCCCGGCCCGGCCCGGCTCTGCTGGGCGTGCGGTGTTCGGTGTGTCCACGAGGCTATGCAACGCACCTGCTCCCGGAAGGAGTTCGGGCACTTTCCGTCGGCACATGCCGGAGCGTACGGAGGTGCGCGGAGGGCGCGCGGCAGGAGTGCTCGCGTGACGTTGTGCGCGGGTGGGCGCGCGTCATTGCCCCCGTGCGACGGCGCAGGGCTGTTGACTACGAGTATTCAGGACATCAGGATGTGAATAGAAGACTTACAGTCGCGAGGAGGCACCGCCATGTCAGGACCCCGCCCCGTACGGGCACCGCGCGGTACGGAACTGAGCGCCCTGGGATGGCAGCAGGAGGCCGCCCTGCGCATGCTGCAGAACAACCTCGACCCCGAGGTCGCCGAGCACCCCGACAAGCTCGTCGTCTACGGCGGCACCGGTAAGGCCGCCCGCGACTGGCGTTCCTTCGACGCGATGGTGCGCACGCTGCGGACGCTCAAGCAGGACGAGACGATGCTCGTCCAGTCCGGTCGCCCGGTCGGCGTCATGCAGACGCACGAGTGGGCGCCGCGCGTCCTGATCGCCAACTCCAACCTGGTCGGCGACTGGGCGAACTGGGAGGAGTTCCGCCGCCTGGAGGCGCTCGGGCTCACCATGTACGGCCAGATGACCGCCGGTTCGTGGATCTACATCGGCACGCAGGGCATCCTGCAGGGCACCTACGAGACCTTCGCCGCCGTCGCGGCGAAGAAGTTCGGCGGGACGCTGGCCGGCACGATCACCCTGACCGCCGGACTCGGCGGCATGGGCGGCGCCCAGCCGCTCGCCGTGACCATGAACGACGGCGTCGCGATCTGTATCGACTGCGACCCGCGCGCCATCGAGCGCCGGATCGAGCACCGCTACCTGGACGTGCGCGCCGACTCCCTGGAGCACGCGCTCCAGCTGGCCACCGAGGCGCGGGACGCCCGCAGGCCGCTCTCCATCGGCCTGCTGGGCAACGCGGCGGAGCTGCTGCCCCGGATGCTCGCCGAGGGCGCCCCGATCGACATCGTCACGGACCAGACCAGCGCCCACGACCCGCTGTCGTACCTCCCGCTCGGGGTCGACTTCGACGACATGGCCGCGTACGCCACCGAGAAGCCGGCCGACTTCACGCGGCGCGCGCGGGAGTCGATGGCCGAGCACGTCGAGGCGATGGTCGGCTTCATGGACGCCGGGGCCGAGGTCTTCGACTACGGGAACTCCATCCGCGGTGAGGCCCAGCTCGCGGGCTACGAGCGGGCCTTCGCATTCCCGGGCTTCGTGCCCGCCTACATCCGGCCGCTCTTCTGCGAGGGCAAGGGCCCGTTCCGCTGGGCCGCGCTCTCCGGTGAGGCGTCGGACATCCACAGGACCGACAAGGCGATGCTCGAACTCTTCCCCGAGAACGAGTCGCTGCACCGGTGGATCAGGATGGCCGGCGAACGCGTCCACTTCCAGGGGCTGCCCGCCCGGATCTGCTGGCTCGGTTACGGCGAGCGCGACCGGGCCGGTGAGCGGTTCAACGACATGGTGGCGAGTGGCGAGCTGGCCGCGCCGCTGGCCATCGGGCGCGACCACCTGGACTGCGGTTCCGTGGCCTCCCCGTACCGGGAGACCGAGGCCATGCTCGACGGGTCCGACGCGATCGCCGACTGGCCGCTGCTGAACGCCATGGTCAACGTGGCTTCCGGGGCCTCCTGGGTGTCCATCCACCACGGCGGCGGCGTCGGCATGGGGCGCTCCATCCATGCCGGGCAGGTGACGGTCGCCGACGGTACGAAGCTGGCGGGCGAGAAGATCCGCCGGGTGCTCACCAACGACCCGGGCATGGGCGTCATCCGGCACGTCGACGCCGGGTACGACATCGCGGAGTCGGTCGCCGCGGACAAGGGCGTGCGCGTGCCGATGACAGAGGACGGACAGTGAGCCTTCCGCCTGCGAACGCGAACGGGGCCGTGAACGGGGTTGGGGCCGAGGACCGGGCCGCGAGCGGGACCGCGACCGAGGGCAGGACCGCTGCCGAGGGCCGGGCCCAAGGCGGCTCGGCGTCGTTCCAGGACATGTGGCGGGAGCTCCTGCCGGTCGGCCGGCACCAGGACAGCGGGGGTTACCGCCGCTACGCCTGGACCGGGGCCGACGCCGACTGCCGCGCCTGGTTCCGGGCGCAGGCCGAGGCCCGCGGGCTCAGCTACGAGGTCGACCGCAACGGCAACCAGTGGGCCTGGCTCGGCGACCCCCTCGCCGGGGACGCCGTCGTCGCCGGATCGCATCTCGACTCCGTACCGGACGGCGGCGCCTTCGACGGACCGCTCGGCGTGGTCTCCTCCTTCGCCGCGCTCGACGAACTCCGCCGCAGGGGAGCGGAATTCACCCGGCCGCTGGCCATCGGCAACTTCGGCGACGAGGAGGGGGCCCGCTTCGGGCTCGCCTGTGTGGGCTCCCGGCTCGCCGCCGGACAGCTGACCGTGGAGGCCGCCCACCGGCTCCGCGACGGCGACGGCATCACGCTGCCGCAGGCCATGGAGGCGGCCGGATACGACCCCGACGCCATCGGCCCGGACCCCGAACGGCTCGCCCGTATCGGCGCGTTCGTCGAGCTCCACGTCGAGCAGGGGCGGGCCCTCGACCTCACCGGTGACCCGGTCGGCATCGCCTCCGCGATCTGGCCGCACGGGCGCTGGAGGTTCGACTTCCGGGGCGAGGCCAACCACGCGGGCACCACCCGTCTCGCCGACCGGCGCGACCCGATGCTCACCTACGCCGAGACCGTGCTGGCCGCCCGCCGCGAGGCGGAACTCGCCGGCGCCCTCGCCACCTTCGGCAAGATCTCCGTCGAGCCGAACGGGGTCAACGCCATCCCCTCGCTCGTCCGCGGCTGGCTCGACTCCCGCGCCGCCGACCAGGCGGCTCTCGACGCCGTGGTCAGCGGTGTCGAACGGGCCGCCAGGGAACACGCCGAGCGCGCCGGGATCGACCTCGATGTCGTACGGGAGTCCTTCACGCCCGTCGTCGAGTTCGAGCACGCCCTGCGCGACGAGCTCGGCAGGATCCTCGCGGGCCGGGACGGCGCCGATCGGGCCGTACCCGTCCTGGGCACCGGCGCCGGACACGACGCGGGTATTTTGTCCGCTTCGGTCCCCACCGCCATGCTGTTCGTACGGAACCCCACCGGGATCTCGCACTCGCCGGCCGAGCACGCGGGCGAGGACGACTGCGTGGCCGGGGTGATCGCACTCGCCGACGTACTGGAAGGTCTCGCGTGCAGCTGACAACGCAACCGACGAACGGCCCCAGGCCCACCGCCGTGACGTACTGGCTGTCCCACGCCTGGCTCGGCACCCATGTCGAGCCGGGCGTCGTCCTGGACGTCTCCGGCGGGCTGATCGCGGGCGTCCGCACCGGCGTCGCCACCCCGCCGCCGGGCGCCATCGTGCTGCGCGGGCTCACCCTTCCCGGGCTCGCCAACACCCATTCGCACGCCTTCCACCGCGCCCTGCGCTCCACCGTCCAGGTCGGCTCCGGCACCTTCTGGACCTGGCGCGAGATCATGTATCAGGTCGCCGCGCGGCTCACCCCCGACTCGTACTACGACCTCGCCCGTGCCGTGTACGCCGAGATGGCACTGGCCGGTATCACCGCGGTCGGCGAATTCCACTATCTGCACCACGCGCCGGGCGGCACCCCGTACGCCAACCCGAACGCGATGGGCGAGGCCCTGATCGCGGCGGCGGGCGAGGCCGGCATCCGGATCACGCTGCTGGACACCGCCTACCTCTCCGCGGGCTTCGGCAAGCGCCCCACCCAGTACCAGCAGCCCGACCGGCACCAGCTGCGCTTCTCCGACACCACGGCGGAAGCCTGGGCCGAGCGCGCCTCCCTCCTCAAGGGCGGTGACCACGCGCTGATCGGCGCGGCCGTCCACTCCGTGCGCGCCGTGCCCGCCGCGCAGCTGGCCACCGTGGCCGCCTGGGCCGAGGAGCGGCAGGCCCCGCTCCATGTCCACCTCTCCGAGCAGACCGCGGAGAACGACGCCTGCCTCGCCGCCCACGGCTGCACCCCCACCCGGCTCCTCGCCGACCACGGGGTCCTCGGCCCGCGCACCACCGGCATCCACAACACCCACCTCACCGCCGAGGACATCGCGCTCCTCGGCTCCTCGGCGACGGGCACCTGCATGTGCCCCACCACCGAACGCGACCTCGCCGACGGGATCGGCCCGGCCGTCGCCCTCCAGCGCGCCGGCTCGCCGCTCTCCCTCGGCAGCGACAGCCACGCCGTGATCGACCTCTTCGAGGAGGCCCGCGCGATGGAGCTCGACGAGCGCCTGCGCACCCGGGCGCGCGGTCACTGGACGGCGGCCGCCCTGCTGCGCGCCGCGACCGTCGACGGACACGCGGCGCTCGGCCGCCCGGAGGCGGGCATCATCGAACCCGGTGCGCCCGCCGACCTGGCGACCGTCGCCCTGGACTCCGTCAGAACAGCGGGGCCGGTGCCCAGACTCGCTGCCGAAGCGGTCGTATTCGCCGCCTCCGCGGCGGATGTGCGGCACACGGTCGTGGCAGGACGGCACATCGTCCGTGACGGGCGGCACGCACGCGTCGAGGACGTACCCGCAGCACTCGCTTCGGCCATCGCCGCCCTGCACGGCTGAGGCCGGATTCCCACAAGGAGAGCAGCACCCCGATGACGACGACCGCCATCACCAACATCGCCAGTCTGGTCACCAACGACCCCTCCCTGTGCGCGGATTCCCCCCTGGGACCCATCCAGGACGCGGCCGTCGTCATCGAGGGCGACCGGGTCGTCTGGACCGGTGAATCAAGCAAAGCACCCGCCACCGACAACGCCGTCGACGCGGGCGGCCGGGCGATGATCCCCGGCTTCGTCGACTCCCACTCCCACCTGGTGTTCGCGGGCGACCGCACCGAGGAGTTCAACGCCCGCATGTCCGGCCGTGCCTACAGCGCGGGCGGCATCAGGACCACCGTGGCCGCCACCCGCGCCGCCACCGACGAGCAGCTCGCCGCCAACGTCGCCCGCTACCTCGCCGAGGCGCTGCGCCAGGGCACCACCACCTTCGAGACCAAGTCCGGCTACGGCCTCACCGTCGAGGACGAGGCCCGCGCCCTGCGCATCGCCGCCCGGCACACCGAGGAGGTCACCTATCTCGGCGCCCACATCGTCTCCCCGGACTACGCCGACGACCCGGCCGGCTACGTCGACCTGGTCACCGGGCCGATGCTCGACGCCTGTGCCCCGTACGCCCGTTGGATCGACGTCTTCTGCGAGAAGGGCGCCTTCGACGGCGACCAGGCCCGCGCGATCCTGACCGCGGGCATGGCGAAGGGCCTGCACCCCCGCGTCCACGCCAACCAGCTCGGCCACGGCCCCGGTGTCCAGCTCGCCGTCGAACTCGGCGCCGCGTCCGCCGACCACTGCACCCATCTCACCGACGCCGACGTCGACGCCCTGGCCCAGGGCAGCACCGTCGCCACGCTGCTCCCCGGTGCCGAGTTCTCCACCCGCGCCACCTGGCCCGACGCCCGCCGCATCCTCGATGCGGGTGCCACCGTCGCGCTCTCGACCGACTGCAACCCGGGCTCGTCGTTCACCTCCTCCATGCCCTTCTGCATCGCCCTCGCCGTACGCGACATGGGCATGACTCCGGACGAGGCCCTCTGGTCGGCCACCGCGGGCGGCGCCGCTGCCCTGCGCCGTACGGACGTCGGCCGCATCGCCCCCGGTGCCCGTGCCGACCTGGTGCTCCTCGACGCGCCCAGCCATGTCCACCTCGCCTACCGGCCGGGCGTTCCGCTGGTCCACGCGGTCTGGCGGCGCGGCGAACGCGTCTCCTGAGCGCCACTGCGTCCGCCCGGCGTCGCCCCGGCCCGTGACGCGGCGTCAAGCAACGGAAGGACCCGCCCTGTTGCCGGGGCGGGTCCTTCCTTGTCGTTCCGGTGTCCGGCCGTTCACTCCTCCAGCGTCAGGCCCTTGCGCAGCTTGATCAGCGTTCGGGAGAGCAGTCGCGACACATGCATCTGGGAGATGCCCAGCTCCTCACCGATCTCCGACTGCGTCATGTTGGCGACGAACCGGAGCGAGAGGATCGTGCGGTCGCGACGTGGCAACGAGGCGATCAGCGGTTTCAGGGACTCGACGTACTCGACGCCTTCGAGTCCGTGGTCCTCGTAGCCGATGCGGTCCGCCAGCGCGCCCTCGCCCTCGTCCTCCTCGGGCTTGGCGTCCAGCGAGCTCGCGGTGTACGCGTTGCTCGCGGCCATGCCCTCGACGACCTCGTCGTGGGTGATGCCGAGGCGGTCGGCGAGCTCGCCCACGGTGGGCGATCGGTCCAGTCGCTGGGCGAGCTCGTCGCCCGCCTTGGCCAGGTCGAGCCGCAGCTCCTGCAGCCGGCGCGGGACGCGTACGGACCAGCTGGTGTCGCGGAAGAAGCGCTTTATCTCGCCGACGATGGTCGGCATCGCGAACGTCGGGAACTCGACGCCCCGGCTGAGCTCGAAACGGTCGATCGCCTTGATCAGGCCGATGGTGCCGACCTGGACGATGTCCTCCATCGGCTCGCTGCGGGAGCGGAACCGGGAGGCGGCGAACCTGACCAGCGCCAGGTTCAGTTCGACGAGCGTATTGCGGACGTACGCGTACTCGTGGGTGCCCTCTTCGAGGGATTCGAGCCGTTCGAAGAGCGTCTTCGACAACGCCCTGGCGTCCAGCGGACCCACCTCGTCGAAGGGCGGTATCTCGGGAAGTCCTTCGAGACCGTCACTCGTGCCGTGGCCGTGGCCGTCGGCGCCGACGCGGTCGTAGCCACCGATGTGGCCGGTGTCACTGGTGCGGGTGGTGCTGATGCTGCTGGTGGTACCGGTGCTGCTGCGGGTGCCGTCTTCGGCGGTCGCGGCAGCGGAGTCTGAGGGGGTCAGTCCCTGAGGACATGCTGACGTCGCGTTGTGGGGACGCGGTCCGTCGAGCCGGGGCGACATGGTCTCCTCCATCGTTCTCGGCATATGGCTGCCGATGCCCATACGTGTTCCTGCGGTGAAGCGGCGCCTCCGAGGCCGGTCGTGGTTTTGGGTGTCCCCCTACCCTTACCCGCTCCGGACAGGCAGTTACAAGCGCCAATTGATGTCGTATGTCTGGTTTGTTGTGGTCTTCGGGTATCGCGTGGCGCACAGACCGCGTACTGTTTCAAGAGCGTCAGAGACAGCACATACGCGTCTGCGCACGCGAAGGCGCAGGCAGTGACGAACGGCGAAGAGGGACGGGCATGGACCGCGGGACGGTCGGCAGTGCGAACCGGGGTCGGCTTCAGGTCGAGGTCCGCACCGAAGGGCGCAGCGAGGTCGTGAAGCCGGTGGGTGAGCTGGACCACCACACGGCGGATCTGTTGCGAGAGCCTCTGGAGCGTGCGGTCGAGCAGGGGCGGGTGCGCCTGGTGGTCGACTGCTCGGGCCTCGAATTCTGTGATTCCACCGGGCTCAACGTGCTGCTCGGTGCCCGCCTGAAGGCGGAAGCGGCCGGGGGAGGGGTCCATTTGGCCGGGATGCTGCCGGTGGTGGCGAGGGTCTTCGAGATCACCGGGGCCGAGGCGGTCTTCACCGTCCATGACTCCCTCGAAGCGGCCCTGGACGAGTGACCGCGTCGCGTATCGCGACCCCGGCGCCCCAAGTGTTGCCCGTGTCACGCGATCCGCGTGGACGAAGTGGGTGTTGTCACGATTCGGCCGGGCAGAAGACATCCGGCGGAGCCACGGGCGACCCGCACATTCTGTATCTGTAACTGCAACTGTCGATTTTTCGATGGCGACATGGTGAATCGGTGAGGTGAAGCGCTGATGAGCACCACCCGGCAGCATCCGCCGGGCGACCTCGGCCGGGAGCCGCAGGGCGCCGGCGTGGACGCTGACGCCGGCACCGGCGCGGCCTCCCCCGAGCCCGCCGAGCGGCAGTGGCGCACCCTGTCGCTGCGGGGTGTCGCCGGCATCGTGCCGACCGCCCGCGACTTCGCCCGCCAGGCGCTTCACGAGTGGGGCTGGCTCCCCGCGACGAGCGCCGACGGCCGGGCCGCCGCCGAGGACGTCCTGCTGGTCGTCTCCGAACTGGTCACCAACGCCTGCCTGCACGCCGAGGGCCCCGAGGAGATGCGCATCGCCTGTACGGCGAAGGTGCTGCGGGTGGAGGTCGTCGACGCGGGGGCGGGACAGCCCGCGCCGCGCACCCCGCACCGGGCCGGGCGGCCCGGCGGGCACGGCATGTTCATCGTGCAGCGGCTCTGTCTGGACTGGGGCGTCCTGCGGGTGCCCGGCCGGTCCGGGAAGACCGTCTGGGCGGAGCTGGCCGCACCCGCGTAGGCCGCGGGCACGACCGCGGGGGTGCACCGCCCCGTCGTTCGCACCACCGAAGAGCGCGCCGGATCGGCGCGCTCTTTGTCTTCCCTCCACAAGGCGCCGGGCGTACCTTGAGCGCCCGATCTGATATGTCGTCAGTAACTTGCGTCGGTCAGCACCGGCGTGCGGCGACTTCCGGCATGAGGGGAACTCAGGTGTCCTACCAGAAGCGAACAGCTCTCGCGCTGGCGTCCGCGCTGGCGGGCACGGTGGTGCTGATGGCCGCGCCCGCCGCCCACGCCACGGTCGTGGATGTCGACTACAAGTGCAAGACCCCGATCGGCGACAAGAGCGCCGTGTCTCCGATCGACATCAAGAGCGTCAGGAGCGGCGGCGGATACCGGCTCACGATGTCCTTCCAGAAGGGGGTCTCCTCCAGCCCCGTCGAACTGGGCAAGGGGGCGATGAACCCCAGCGCGGTCATCAAGGTGGGCGGCGCCGACCCGGGCCAGGTCCAGGTCTCCGGCCCGCCGAACTCCGCCGCGATACCCGCCAACACCCCCATCAGGATCAGTGACCTGTCGGGTACGTACACCCCGAAGAAGAGCGGCAAGGTCGACTTCACCGCCGGGGTGCTCACCATCAAGGCGCTCGGTACCACCACGACCTGCACTCCCTCCAACAACCCGGGACCCTCGCTCCGGCTCGATGTGACGGCCGCGGGCAACGCGCAGAGCACCCCGGACGACGTCGGCGGGCAGCTGCCGAAGACCGGCCCGCTCGACTCGGCCGTGGCGCTCGGCACGCTGGGCGGCACGGTGCTGCTGGCCGGTGCGGCCGGGGTGCTCTGGCTGACCAGGCGCGGGCAGGGGCCCGTGGGCCGATAGGGCGTTGCCGGACCCAGCCGCAGCCGTCACGCACCAGGGAGCCGCCCATGCCGTCGCCGACCGGTCACGCCGCCCGACTCGTCCTTGCCGTACTGCTGTGCGCCCTCGCCACGACACCGGTGGCCGCTGCCGTGACGGGGCCCGCGTCGCACCCGGGTGGCGCCGCGTGGACGGCGCGGCCCGCGGCGGGCGGTTCCGGGACGGGCGGCAGACCGTACTTCTATCTGGAAGGCCCGCCCGGCACCGTCCTGCAGGACCGGCTCTCCGTCACCAACCCGGGCCGGTCCCCGCTCACCGTACGGCTGAGCGGCGCGGACGGCGCCGGGGGCAAGGGCACCAACGGGACCGGGCGCTGGCTGCGGACCGCCGCCACCGAGGTGACCGTCCCGGCCCGCACCCGGGCCGATGTGCCGTTCACGCTCACGGTGCCGGCCGGTGCGACACCCGGCGACCATTCCGGCGCGATCGTCGTACGCGGCGGCGACCGCTCGGTGGACGTACGGGTCAGGCTGCGGGTCGGCGGGCCGACGCTGGCCGCGCTCACCGTCGAGGACGTCACCGTGTCCGGGCGGGCCATCCGCTACACGCTGGTCAACCGGGGCAACACGGCCCTCGCGCCGCGGATCGCCGTCCGCGCCGACGGGGTGTTCGGGACGCTGCTGCGGCGCGAGGCCCGCACCCTGCCGGTGCGGGTGCGGCCGGGAGAGCGGGTCAGGCTCACCGAGTCGTGGCGGGACGTCCCCGCGCTCGACGCGGCGACCGTACGGCTGCGCGTCACGGCGGCGGGCGGCGCGCGCGGCGAGGCGACGGCCCGCGCGGTCTTCGTCCCTTGGGCACCGCTGACCGCCGGTGCGCTGCCGGTCCTGGCCGCCGCCGGCGCGGGCGGGTACGCCCTGCGGCGCAGGCGGACGGGCGAGCGGCGGCCGGACGACGACGAACGGCCGCCCGGACGGTCACCGGGCGACCGACAGCACTCCGGGAACAGGCACTTGGCGAAGGCGGGAGCGGAATCGTGACTGGACAGGCCGGACCGGCAGCACCCCGCAGCGCCCGCCACCGGTGGGCCGCCGCGCTGTTCGTCGCGCTGCTCGCAGCACTGCTGTCCGCCCCGCCGGCGCTCCGCGCGACCGGGGCTGCAGCGGTCACGAGGACCGTGGACGCGAAGCCCGGGGTCACCCTCTCCAAGCAGCAGGCGGGCAAGGGCGGTGAGATCACCGTGAAGGGCAGCGGGTGGCGCCCCAAGGCCCTGCTGATGATGCTGATCTGCGGGCGGGCCACCCCGGAACGCGGCGTGATCGGCGGTACGAACTCCTGCGTCAACGCCGAGGGCCGGGCCGTCACGACCGACGCCGAGGGCGCCTTCCGCAAGAAGCTGCCGGTCGCCGAACCGCCCGTGCCCTGCCCCTGCGTGGTGCACGTCGCCACCGTCACCGGCGAACAGGCCGCCGCCGACGCCGTGTTCGTCGTCGCGGGCCACCCGCTCGCCGCGCTGCCGAAGGAGACCGGGGGCGGCCGGCTCGCGGTGCTCGCCACCACCAGGCTGGAGGGCGACAGCGGGATCCTCACCTGGTTCGGCGCCCCGCCCGCCCGGCACCTGGTCTTCACCGTGGGCAACCTCGGCTCCGACCCCGTCAAGGACCCGGTCTTCGAGATCGGCACCGCGCATGGCGTCTTCGCCCCGCAATGGGAGGAGCGGCAGTGGCGCGGCACCATCGCCTCCGGCCGCAAGGCGCAGATCAGGCTCCCGGTCGAACTGACGGCGGGTGCCCACGGCGACTACCAGGTCTCGCTCAAGTACGGCGGAAAGGTGCTGGCCGAACAGCCGTGGGGGGTCGGCCGCCCCTGGGGCGTCACGCTCTTCTGGATCCTGCTGTGCCTCGTCGTGCCGGCCGCCGTGTTCCGGATCGGCATGGCGATCGTCGACAAGGTGCGGCCCCGCCCCTCGCGCACCCCCGGCCGCACCGGACGCCGCCGCCCGCCGGCGGCCGACGCCACCGCGAAGACCCCGAAGCGCCGCAGCGCCCGGGAACCCGCAGCCGGAACCGGGGCCGCGCCCACCGGGCCTTTGCCCACCACCACGGCCGCGCTGCCGTGGTTCACACCCGATTCCGCACCGTCAGGGAACAGACCGACGACGAAGGGACATTCGTGAGTACGCAACGCAGGACGGTCGCGGCGGGAGTCGCGATGATGCTCGGCGGCGCGGGCTTGCTGCTGGCCGCGAGTCCGGCCCAGGCCGCCGACGTCTCGTACAGGACAGAGTGCATTCCCCCGCCCATCTCGGGGCTGCCGGCCGTGCAGGGCACCACCAAGGTGCAGCTGACCGCGCCCGCCGAGGCGAAGGTCGGGGACACCGTCGAGGTGGTGTGGAAGACGGTCGAGGCCGCTTCCAAGAACCCCGATGTGCTCGATCTGGACAAGGACACGGTCAAGCCGACCGGCACCCTCAAGGTGGGCGGCGCCGCCACGGGCACCGTGCAGATGGAAGGGCCGCGGCAGAACCCGCCGATCCCCAAGAACAGCGCCATGGTGCTGTCCGACATGAAGGGCACGCTGAAACTGGAGAAGGCCGGCGAGATCACGCTGACGCCGGACGCGTACAGCATCAACGTCTCCAAGCCGATCTCCACGGACACCAAGTGCACCCCGAAGGAGACCGTGCAGCCGGGCGCGACCATCAAGGTCACGGACGGCGGCGGATCCACCACCACGGGCGGTACGACGAGCGGCTCGACCACCGCGGGCGGTACGACCTCCGGCTCCACCACCGCCGGAGGTACGACCTCCGGCTCCACGACCGCGGGTGGCACCACGGCGGGCGGTACGACCACGGGCGGCGCCTCCGGCTCCACCACCTCGGGCTCCGGCGGCGGCAGCGGACAGACCGACTTCCCCGGCAAGGAGGTCGCGGTCCACTTCACCTGTACGTCTCCGGGGCCGGCCGACATCTCCTCCAAGGTGACGATCAACGCCAGGAAGAGCGGCGGCAGCTACGCCCTCACGGTCAAGACGGCCAAGGGTGTGATGAACAGCCCGGCCGCACTGCCGGCCGGTGCGCTCAAGCCGTCCATGGACATCACCATCGGCGGCGCGGACAAGGGCTCGGTGAAGGTCACCGGCCCGGCCAACGCCGAACCGCTGGAGCAGGGCAAGCCGGTCGACCTGTCCGACATGACCGGCACCTACAAGCCCGGCGCCTCCGGCAAGTCCACGCTCAGCCCCGGCACCCTGACGATCGATGTCACCCTGGGCGCCTCGAAGATCAACATCCCGTGCAAGGTCAAGGGCTCGGTGACCCCGTCGCTGGAGCTCGACACCACAGCCCAGGAGGGCGGCGCCTCCGGCTCCGCCACCACGGGCTCCACGGGCGCGGGCTCCGCGGCCGGCGGCACGGCCTCCGGCGGCGGACTGGCCGACACCGGGGCCGAGGACACCGGCACCCTGCGCGCCCTCGGCCTGGTCGCGGGCACGGCGATCCTGCTCGGCGGCGCCGTGTTCACCTTCACCCCGTGGCGCAGGCTGCGCGGCACCAGGTGAGCCGGCTCCCGTGACAACGGCACAAGGGCCGCGACAGCCGTGAGAACGGCACAGGGGCCGCCGCACCAGCCCGGTGCGGCGGCCCCTGTGTGCGTGCGGTACGCGGTCAGCGCATCAGCGCACATCGCCCATCAGCAGGCTGACCTTCTTGCGGTACATCCAGATCGAGAACGCCGCCACGATCGCGAGCGCCGCCTCCAGACCCACCATCCCGGTCTTGTTCAGGTCGACACCGGCCAGCGACAGCAGGCTGGTGGTGCAGTCGCCCGCGGTGACCGCGAGGAACCAGACACCCATCATCTGGCTGCCGTACTTCGCGGGCGCCATCTTCGTGGTGACCGACAGGCCGACCGGGGAGAGGCAGAGCTCACCGACGGTCTGCAGGAAGTAGATCGACACCAGCCACATCGGGCTGACCTTGTCGCCGTCCGTCGTCATGGTCAGCGGCAGCATGAAGACGAGGAAGGAGACGCCGACCAGGAAGATGCCCGAGCCGAACTTGACGACCGTGCTCGGCTCCTTGCCGCGCCGGTTCAGCGCCAGCCATATCCAGGCGACGACCGGGGCCAGCGCCATGATGAAGACCGGGTTGATCGACTGGTACCAGGAAGTCGGGAAGTGCATGCCGAGCAGGCTGTTGGTCGTGGAGGACTCACCGAAGAGCGACAGCGTGGAGCCGCCCTGGTCGTAGATCATCCAGAACACCGCCGCGGCGACGAAGAACCAGATGTAGCCGGACATCTTCGACTGCTCGGCCTTCGAGAGGTCCCGGTCCCGCTTGATCCGCACCAGCACCGCGACGGGGATGAGCAGACCGGCGACGGTGATCGGGACGAGCGCCCAGTTCAGCGTGTAGACGTCGGTGGCGACGAGGACGCCGTAGAAGACGACGGCCACGACCAGCCACAGCAGACCCTTGCGCAGGGTCGAACGGCGCTCCTCGGCCGAAAGCGGCTTCGGGACGACGCTGCTGCGCGCGCTGAGGTGGCGCGTACCGATGAGGAACTGGGCCAGACCCAGCCCCATGCCGGCCGCGGCGATGGCGAAGCCGAGGTGCCAGTTCACCTTCTCGCCGACGGTGCCGATGATCAGCGGCGCGGCGAAGGCACCGAGGTTGATGCCCATGTAGAAGACGGTGAATCCACCGTCGCGACGCGGGTCGTCCGGGCCGTTGTAGAGGTGGCCGACCATCGTGGAGATGTTGGCCTTCAGCAGACCGGATCCGAGCGCGACCAGCGCCAGACCGGCGAAGAAGGTGCCGGAGCCCGGCAGCGCGAGCGTCAGGTGGCCCAGCATGATGACCACGGCCGAGATGGTGACCGTCTTGCGCGGCCCCCAGACGCGGTCTCCGAACCAGCCGCCGGGCATGGCGAGCAGGTACACCATCGCCATGTAGATGGAGTAGATCGCGGTGGCCGTGGCCGCGTTCATGTGCAGGCCGGAACCGGAGACCAGGTACAGCGGAAGCAGAGCCCGCATGCCGTAGAAGCTGAAACGCTCCCACATCTCGGTCATGAAGAGAGTGGCCAGGCCGCGGGGGTGGCCGAAGAAGGTCTTCGCGGATCCAGAAGTACTGGCCGGGTCCTTCGTCAGGCTGGACGCCATGGTCGATCCTTGTGTGCTCGGGACGCGACGCCTTGTGAGCGTGGTGCGCCCGGTGGGGGGAGGCCGGCACCGGCACGGGCGTGCCCCACCCCTCACGCCCGGGAGGGGATTCGTCCCGGTCACCGGACTCAGCGAGGAGCCGGCTGAAGGGAACGGGGACCGACCGTGTCGGGATCCACGCCCGGTGCGCATCCACGCGCTCCGGGCCCGGCCACAGGTCATTCACTGAGCCCCGACTGGCAGGTACCAGCCGGCCCACAAAAGAGACCCTTGGCGCTAAAAGCTGCCCAAGGGTCCTTGAGTAGTGCAACAGGCGTCGAGCCACCATACGCCACGACAGCACCCGATATGAATGGACTTGAGAGATGGATCACAGGTTTTGGTGGAACCGCGCTCCCATATTCGAAGGTGTCTACCCGTTTATTTCGCAGACCCGCAGGGCCTTTGGAGCACCTCCCGGCATCCGCTCCACGCGGACTACCATCACTCCATGACCCGTGTACTGCTCGCCGAGGACGATGCATCCATCTCGGAGCCGCTGGCCCGTGCCCTGCGTCGGGAGGGTTACGAGGTCGAGGTCCGCGAAGACGGTCCGACCGCACTCGACGCCGGCCTCCAGGGCGGAATCGACCTGGTCGTGCTCGACCTGGGTCTGCCCGGGATGGACGGCCTCGAAGTTGCTCGCAGGCTCCGCGCCGAGGGTCACGCCGTGCCGATCCTGGTGCTGACCGCCCGCGCCGACGAGGTGGACACCGTCGTCGGCCTCGACGCGGGTGCCGACGACTACGTCACCAAGCCCTTCCGCCTCGCCGAGCTGCTCGCCCGGGTCCGGGCCCTGCTGCGCCGCGGCGCCACCGAGCCCGCGCCCCAGCCCGCGACGCACGGCGTCCGGATCGACGTCGAGTCGCACCGCGCCTGGATGGGCGAGGAGGAACTCCAGCTCACCGCCAAGGAGTTCGACCTGCTGCGGGTCCTGGTCCGCGACGCCGGCCGGGTCGTCACCCGCGACCAGCTGATGCGCGAGGTCTGGGACACCACCTGGTGGTCGTCGACGAAGACCCTCGACATGCACATCTCCTGGCTCCGCAAGAAGCTCGGCGACGACGCCGCCAACCCCCGCTACATCGCGACCGTACGGGGCGTCGGATTCCGCTTCGAGAAGAGCTGACGCTCGTTCCGAGGGGGGCCGACGTTCCGAGAAGAGCTGAGAACAGGCATCCATGCGTCGCAGACTGATCAACTCCACGCTCGCCGTGGTGCTCGTGGTGATCGCCGTCTTCGGTGTCTCCCTCGTCATCGTCGAGACCCGCACCATCGGCAACAGTGCCCAGGAGAGCGTCGACTCCGAGGCACTGCGGCTGATAAGCGTCGTCGAGAGCCGGCTGCTGGAGGACGAGCGGATCACCTCGGTGCTGCTCTCCCAGCAGATCGAGAGCAAGCGCTACGCCCTGGTCGAGATCCCCGGCCGGTCCCCGATCGAAATCGGCAAGCGCCCCACCGGCAGTGTGATCAGCAGCACGGTCGAGGGGGAGCGCGGCGAGCGGGTCACCGTCAAGGAGTCCAGATCCGCGGTCACCCGCGAGGTCGGCCGCACCCTGATGATCATCGGCGCGGTGGCGCTGCTGGCCATCATCTCCGCCGTGCTGCTGGCCGTACGCCAGGCCAACAAACTGACCTCCCCGCTGACCGACCTGGCCGAGACCGCCGAACGCCTGGGTTCCGGCGACCCGCGCCCGCGCCACAAGCGCTACGGGGTGCCGGAGCTGGACCGGGTCGCCGACGTCCTGGACGCCTCCGCCGAACGGATCGCCCGGATGCTGACCGCGGAACGCCGGCTGGCCGCCGACGCCTCCCACCAGCTCCGTACGCCGCTCACCGCGCTCTCCATGCGGATCGAGGAGATCTCGGTCACCGACGACCCCGACACGGTGAAGGAGGAGGCGAACATCGCCCTCACCCAGGTCGAGCGGCTCACCGACGTGGTGGAGCGGCTGCTGACCAACGCCCGTGACCCGCGTACCGGCTCCGCCGTCGTCTTCGACCTCGACGAGGTCGTCAAGCAGCAGGTCGAGGAGTGGCGTCCCGCCTATCGGAGCGCGGGCCGCGCCATCGTCCACTCCGGCAAGCAGGGGCTGCGGGCCATCGGTACGCCGGGCGCGGTCGCCCAGGTGCTGGCCGCGCTGATCGAGAACTCACTGATGCACGGCGGCGGTACGGTCGCGCTGCGCACCCGGGTCACCGGCAACCAGGCGGTCATCGAGGTCACGGACGAGGGCCCCGGGGTTCCGCCCGATCTGGGTGCCCGGATCTTCGAGCGGACGATCAGCGGCCGCAATTCCACCGGCATCGGCCTCGCGGTGGCCAGGGACCTCGCGGAGGCGGACGGCGGCCGCCTCGAACTGCTCCAGCAGCAGCCCGCGGTCTTCGCCCTGTTCCTCAGCCGGGTGGCCCGGAAGCGACAGGAACCGGAACGCCCGGTGCGGTGAGCGGCACGGGGAACGCCCGCTATCGCCGTACGGAATCCACCCCGAACCGCGGCACCGGCTCCGTGCGCCCCTGCTTCAGAAACCCCTCGGCCCCACGGGCCCCGGGCTTCTCGACGGGCGGCTCGGGCTTTTCGGCGGGCGGCTCGGGCTTCTCGACGGGCAGCGCCTTGAACACCCATGTCCGGTAGGACCAGAAGCGGAAGAGCGTCGCGAGGCCGATCCCGAGGATCTTGAAGACGTTGCTCTGGACCGGGCTGTCCCAGCCGAAGCCGTACGTCGCCACGTACAGCACACCGGTCTCGATGACCGCTCCCACCGCGCTGAACAGCAGGAACAGCGTCAGCTCGCGGGTCCGTCCGCTCTTGTCGCGGTCCCGGTACGTCCAGTAGCGAAAGCCCAGGTAATTGCCGAGGACGGCGACGACGGTGGCCAGCAGACCGGCCCGTACCGTCGGGATGTTCGTGTAGCGCCAGAGCAGGTTGGACACTCCGATGTTGACCACCAGGCCGACCGCGCCGACCGCGCCGAACTTGGCGACTTCCCGGGCCAGCAGCTCCAGCCGCGCCCGCAGTGCGCCCCGTTCGCTCATGGTGATCGCTCAGCCCGTCCGTCGGTTACGTCAACCCGGTCATGCTAACCAGCGCGTCCTCGGGGCGCCCGGGGATGCCGGGAGTGATGTGGCGAGGCTGTGACACGGCCGCCGGCCAGGAGGCCGGAGGGCGTCGTCGGGAGCTCCCCGGGGCGGCGGATACCCTGGAGGAGTGACGTTCCCGGTAGTCGGCATGGTCGGTGGCGGTCAGCTCGCCCGAATGACCCACGAGGCGGGTATCCCCCTCGGCATCAAGTTCAAGCTCCTCAGTGACACCCCCCAGGACTCGGCGGCCCAGGTGGTGAGCGAAGTCGTCGTCGGCGACTATCGCGACCTGGACACGCTGCGTGCCTTCGCGCGCGGCTGCGACGTGATCACCTTCGATCACGAGCACGTACCGACCGAGCACCTGCGGGCCCTGGAGGCGGACGGCATTCCGGTGCGCCCGGGCCCCGACGCCCTGGTGCACGCCCAGGACAAGGGGGTGATGCGCGCGAAGCTCACCGAGATCGGCGCGCCCTGCCCCCGCCACCGCATCGTGAAGGACCCGGCCGATGTCGCCGCCTTCGCCGAGGAGACCGGGGGCTTTCCCGTCGTCCTCAAGACGGTCCGCGGCGGTTACGACGGCAAGGGCGTCTGGGTGGTCCGCTCCGAGGCGGAAGCGGCGGAGCCCTTCCGGGCCGGGGTCGCGGTCCTGGCCGAGGAGAAGGTCGACTTCGTACGGGAGCTGGCGGCCAACATCGTCCGCTCGCCGCACGGCCAGGCCGTCGCCTACCCGGTCGTCGAGTCGATCCAGGTCGACGGGGTCTGCGACACGGTGATCGCCCCGGCCCCCGAGCTGGACGAGCGGCTCGCCGGCGAGGCCCAGCAGCTCGCGCTCAAGGTCGCCTCCGAACTCGGTGTCGTCGGCCACCTGGCGGTCGAGCTCTTCGAGACCCGTGACGGACGCATCCTGGTCAACGAGCTGGCCATGCGCCCGCACAACTCCGGCCACTGGACGCAGGACGGCGCGATCACCTCGCAGTTCGCCAACCACGTCCGCGCCGTGCTCGACCTGCCGCTCGGCGACCCGCGCCCGCGCGCCACCTGGACGGTCATGTCCAACGTCCTCGGCGGCGACTTCCCGGACATGTACCAGGCGTACCTGCACTGCATGGCCCGCGACCCGCAGCTCAAGATCCACATGTACGGAAAGGACGTGAAGCCCGGCCGCAAGGTCGGACACGTCAACACCTACGGCGACGACCTGGCGGACGTGCGGGAGCGCGCCCGGCACGCGGCCGACTACCTGCGAGGAACGATCACCGAATGACTTCCCCCGGCACCGCCGCGCCGCTCGTCGGCATCGTCATGGGCTCGGACTCCGACTGGCCCGTCATGGAAGCGGCGGCCAAGGCCCTCGACGAGTTCGAGATCCCCTACGAGATCGATGTCGTCTCCGCCCACCGCATGCCGCGCGAGATGATCGCGTACGGCGAGCAGGCGGCGGACCGCGGCCTCAAGGCGATCATCGCGGGCGCGGGCGGCGCCGCCCACCTGCCCGGCATGCTCGCCTCCGTCACCCCGCTGCCCGTCATCGGCGTACCGGTCCCGCTGAAGTACCTCGACGGCATGGACAGCCTGCTCTCCATCGTCCAGATGCCCGCCGGCGTGCCGGTCGCCACCGTCTCGGTCGGCGGCGCGCGCAACGCGGGCCTGCTCGCCGCCCGCATCCTCGCCGCCCACGACGACGAACTGCTGGCCCGGATGCGGGAGTTCCAGCAGGAGCTGAACGACCAGGCGACGGAGAAGGGCAAGCGGCTGCGCAGCAAGGTCCAGGGCGCCGACTCCTTCGGCTTCGGGAAGTAGGCGACGGTGGAGCAGCTGGAGCGGGCGAGGGAGCTCCTCGCCGAGTACCCCGTCGTCGACGGGCACAACGACCTGCCGTGGGCGCTGCGCGAACAGGTCGGCTACGACCTCGACGCCCGCGACATCGCCACCGACCAGTCCGGCCATCTGCACACCGACATCCCCCGGCTGCGCGCGGGCGGCGTCGGCGCCCAGTTCTGGTCCGTCTACGTGCGGACCGACATGGCGGGCGACGAAGCCGTCAGCGCCACCCTGGAACAGATCGACGTGGTCGCCGAGTTGATCGGCCGCTACCCCGCCGACCTGCGGCGCGCCCTGACCGCCGACGACATGGAGGCGGCCCGCGCCGAGGGCCGCATCGCCTCCCTGATGGGCGCCGAGGGCGGCCACTCCATCAACAACTCGCTGGGCACCCTGCGCGCCCTGCACGCCCTGGGCGTCCGCTACATGACGCTCACGCACAACGACAACATCGCCTGGGCGGACTCGGCGACCGACGAACCCGGCGTCGGCGGTCTCTCGCCGTTCGGCCACGAGGTCGTACGGGAGATGAACCGCACCGGCATGCTGGTCGACCTCTCCCACGTGGCGGCCACCACGATGCGCGACGCGCTCGACACCTCCACGGCGCCGGTGATCTTCTCGCACTCCTCGTCGCGGGCGATCTGCGACCACCCGCGCAACATCCCGGACGACGTCCTCGGCCGGCTCCCGGCCAACGGGGGCATCGCCATGGCGACCTTCGTACCGAAGTTCGTCCTGCCGGAGGCCGTCGCCTGGACCGGGGCCGCGGACGAGAACATGCGCGCGCACGGACTGCACCACCTCGACACCACCGCGCGGGCCATGGAGATCCACGCCGCCTTCGAAGCGGCCAACCCGCGCCCGATGGCCACCGTGGCGACCATCGCCGACCACCTCGACCACATGCGCGAGGTCGCCGGCATCGACCACATCGGCATCGGCGGCGACTACGACGGAACGGCCTTCCTCCCGCAGGGCCTCCAGGACGTCGCCGGCTACCCGAACCTGATCGCGGAGCTGCTCGGCCGCGGCTGGTCCACCGCCGATCTCGCCAAGCTCACCTGGCAGAACGCCGTACGGGTGCTGCGCGACGCCGAGGACGTGGCGCGCGAGCTGCGCACCCGCCGCGGCCCGTCGCACGCCACCATCGAGCAGCTGGACGACGCGACCGTCTGAGAGCCTGTCGACACGTGTGGGGGCGCCCTGCGGGGCGCCCCCACACGTCGTCCACTACCCCGCGCAGAGGCAGAACGGGTGCCCCGCGGGGTCCGCGTACACCCGGAAACTCCGCTCCCGGTCCGCCGCGTCCAGCACGGTGGCGCCCAGCGCGAGCGCCTCCTTCTCCGCCGCATCCAGATCCGGCACGGTCAGATCCAGATGGGACTGCTGCGATCCGTCCGCACTCGGCCACCGGGGCGGTACGAAGCCGGGCGCGGCCTGGAACGCGAGGAGCGTGCCCCCGATGCCGGTCAGATCCATCCAGTTCTCCCCGTCGGGCACGATCTCTCCGCCGAGCAGCCCCGCGTAGAAACGGGCGAGCGCTGCCGGGTCGGGGCAGTCCAGAACGATGGATCCCAGGGTGGCGACAGCCATGACGATTCCTCCTCGGACGGATTCGATAGAGATGGTTACCTCTAAACGCGTTTAACAGGTAACCGTTACTGCATGCTGCCGCAAAGGAAGTAACGTCGCAACCATGAAGTCGGAACATGAGGTCACACGATGAGGCCGCGGCATGGGTGAGAAGGAATCCGCGCCCGGTGCACTCGCGCTGATCGAGGCACTGGTCAACACACTGGACATCGAGACGGGCGCGGACACCCTCGACACGGCGGACGGACGCGCCGCCCTCGGTCTCACCGAACCGGAGGTCCCGGACGCGCGCGAGCTGCGCGAGGCGCTCCGTACCGCCTGCCTCGCCCACGCCGGCCACCGCCCGGCGGACGACGCCGCGTCCACGCTCGACCGGCTCCTCGCCGGGGCACCCCTGCGCGTCACCGTGGACGCGGCGGGCGCCGCCGCACTGCGCCCCGCCACCGAGCCGGCCGGGCTGACCGCACGCGTCGCCTCGGCCATCGCCACCGCGGCGGCCGAGGGCACATGGTCCCGGCTCAAGGCCTGCGAGGCGGAGGACTGCCGCTGGGCCTACTACGACCGCAGCCCGGCGGGACGCCGCCGCTGGTGCTCCATGTCGGTGTGCGGCGCCCGCGCCAAAATGCGTACCTACCGCGCGAAGCGCGGCTGAAGAACTTCTGTCCGGCTCAGGCCCGCGGACGGCCCATCGCCCGGTACGTCCAGCCGGCCCCGCGCCACAGCTCGCTGTCGAGTGCGTTGCGGCCGTCCAGGATGATCCGGCGGGAGACGACCTCGCCGAGCGCCGTCGGGTCCAGCTCGCGGAACTCGCGCCACTCCGTCAGATGCAGCACGACATCGGCGCCGCGCACCGCGTCCAGTGCCGTGTCCGCGTAACCGAGGGTCGGGAAGAGCTGCCGGGCGTTCTCCATGCCCTTCGGGTCGAAGACCGTGACCTGGCCGCCCTGCAGGTGTATCTGGCCGGCCACGTTCAGCGCCGGCGAGTCCCGTACGTCGTCCGAGTCCGGCTTGAACGTCGCGCCCAGCACCGCCACCCGCTTGCCCAGGAAGGAATCGCCGCCCACGGCCTCCCGGGCCAGTTCCACCATGTGGCCGCGGCGCCGCATGTTGATCGAGTCGACCTCGCGCAGGAAGGTCAGCGCCTGGTCCGCGCCCAGTTCACCGGCGCGCGCCATGAAGGCCCGGATGTCCTTCGGCAGGCAGCCGCCGCCGAAGCCGATGCCGGCCCGCAGGAACTTCGAGCCGATCCGCTCGTCGTGCCCGATCGCCTCGGCCAGCTTCTTCACGTCGCCGTCGGCGGCCTCGCAGACCTCCGCCATGGCGTTGATGAACGAGATCTTCGTGGCCAGGAAGGAGTTGGCCGCGGTCTTCACCAGCTCGGCGGTCGGGAAGTCCGTCACCACGAACGGCGACCCCTCGGCGACCGGCACCGCGTACACCTCGCGCAGCAGCTTCTCGGCCCGCTCGCTCGCCACCCCGACGACGATCCGGTCCGGGTGCAGGGTGTCGTTCACGGCGAAGCCCTCGCGCAGGAACTCCGGGTTCCAGGCCAGCTCCGCGTCGGCGCCCGCAGGCGCCAGCTCCGCCAGCCGCGCCGCGAGCCGGGCCGCCGAGCCCACCGGGACGGTCGACTTCCCGACGACCAGGGTGGGCCGGGTCAGATGCGGCGCCAGCGACTCGAACGCGGCGTCCACGTAGCTCATGTCGCAGGCGTACTCGCCGTGCTTCTGCGGAGTGTTCACACAGACGAAGTGCACATCGCCGAAGGCCGCCACTTCCTCCGGGGAGGTGGTGAACCGCAGCCGTCCCGTGGATCCCTCGATGCCCTCGACGTGCTTGCGCAGCAGCTCCTCCAGGCCCGGTTCGTACATCGGGACCCGGCCGGCACCGAGCATCTCGACCTTCTCGGGCACGACATCGAGGCCGAGCACCTCGAAGCCCAGCTCGGCCATGGCCGCGGCGTGGGTGGCGCCGAGGTAGCCGGTGCCGATCACAGTGATCCTGAGGGCCATGAAGTGCTCCTGTGAGATGCGGGCAGACGTGCGGTGAACGAGCATAGTCGTGGCCCTGAAGCCCAGGTCCGCCCCCTGCCCGCACCCCTTTCCGCACCCTTTGCCCACCCCTGTCGTGAAGCTCACGCGGGCTTTGCATAGGCCAGCGTGGGAGCCGCGCTCTAAAATTGGGTTACTTAACGGTAGTTAGCGTCTATGGGGAGTGAGCGTCTTGGCGGGTTCGACCGATTTCGACCTGTACCGTCCGGCCGAGGAGCACGAGATGCTCCGGGAGACCGTGCGCGCGCTCGCCGAGGCGAAGATCGCCCCGCACGCGGCGGCGGTCGACGAGGAGGCGCGCTTCCCGCAGGAGGCGCTGGACGCCCTGACCGCGGCGGACCTGCACGCGGTGCACGTACCCGAGGAGTACGGCGGCGCGGGTGCCGACGCCCTCGCCACGGTCATCGTGATCGAGGAGGTGGCCCGTGTCTGCGCCTCCTCCTCCCTCATCCCCGCCGTGAACAAGCTCGGCTCCCTCCCGGTGATCCTCTCCGGCTCCGAGGACCTGAAGAAGAAGTACCTGGGCCCCCTCGCCAAGGGCGACGGCATGTTCTCGTACTGCCTCTCCGAGCCCGACGCCGGTTCCGACGCGGCCGGCATGAAGACCCGGGCCGTGCGCGACGGCGACTTCTGGGTGCTCAACGGCGTCAAGCGTTGGATCACCAACGCGGGCGTCTCCGAGTACTACACGGTCATGGCCGTCACCGACCCGACCAAGCGCTCCAAGGGCATCTCGGCCTTCGTCGTCGAGAAGTCGGACGAGGGCGTCTCCTTCGGCGCCCCGGAGAAGAAGCTCGGCATCAAGGGCTCCCCGACCCGCGAGGTCTACTTCGACAACGTCCGCATCCCCGCCGACCGCATGATCGGCGAGGAGGGCACCGGCTTCGCCACCGCGATGAAGACCCTGGACCACACCCGGATCACCATCGCGGCCCAGGCCCTCGGCATCGCCCAGGGCGCCCTCGACTACGCCAAGGGCTACGTCCAGGAGCGCAAGCAGTTCGGCAAGCCGATCGCCGACTTCCAGGGCATCCAGTTCATGCTCGCCGACATGGCCATGAAGCTGGAGGCCGCCCGCCAGCTCACCTACTCGGCCGCCGCCAGGTCCGAGCGCCTCGACGGCGACCTCACCTTCTTCGGCGCCGCGGCCAAGTGCTTCGCCTCCGACGTCGCGATGGAGATCACCACGGACGCGGTCCAGCTGCTCGGCGGCTACGGCTACACACGGGACTACCCGGTGGAGCGGATGATGCGCGACGCGAAGATCACCCAGATTTATGAGGGCACGAACCAGGTCCAGCGGATCGTGATGGCCAGGAACCTGCCGTAAAGCGCCCCTCCTGACCTGCGTCAACACCACGGCCCCCGGCTTGATGCCGGGGGCCGTTCGTGTGGCCCCTCAGGTCGCTGTCGGTCAGCGTCGGGGGCGCCGGATCTTCATGTCGTCGAGGCTGGTGGCCGTGCCACGCAGCGCGCTGTGGCGGATTCCGCGGTTGGCCAGGTCGGCAGCTGCCCTGTCGCAGGCCCGTTGGACCGCGGCGTCGTCATCGGCGTCGGCAGGTTGCCGGACGACGCAGCGGAAGGTGAAAGCACGTGGCGGCAGTTCGTACGTGAGGGTTCCCTCGTCGGTCAACGTGGCGTTGAGGAGGTCGTGTTCGGCGGCGTTCTCGATGAGTGCGGCACGCTGGGCTTCGTCGAGGTCGGCGAACGTGCCGCGGACAATGACGCGGTAGGTACGGTCACTCATGGGGCGAGGGCTTCCCTTCGAGGGGGGCGGGTTCGGGTGTCGGATGTGCGTGGTTCTCGGTGAGCAGGGCCGCCAGTCCGTCGAGGAGACGTTCGAGGCCGAAGGCGAAGCGGTCGTCCATGGACGGGGCGGTGAGGTCGCCGGCCAGGGCGACGAGGTTCGGGAAGGCCGTTTCCGGCAGTCCGCGCAGTCGGTCGGCCGCCGCCCGGGCGACTTCGGAACGGCTGGCGCCCTCGGTCTCGGACGCGGAGATGGGTGACTGTTCCTGGAGCACGAAGCCCTGGACGAAGGCACCGAGAAGGTAGTTGGCCAGGGCGGCGTCGGCGTCGGAGAATCCCGCTTCACGCAGCCGGTCCAATTGCTCCTCCATGAGACGCAGCAGGTTCGGGCCGAGTGTGAGCCGCCCTGCGACGACCTTGGCGGAGTCGCGTTTGGCCAGCAGGTGCCGCCGGTAGCGCAGCGAGTACTCGCGGAGCTGCTCCCGCCAGTCGCCCTGCCTGGGCGGCGGCTCGGCGTCAGCCATGAGCCCGTCGGTGAGCAGGTCCAGTAGCTGTTCCTTGTTGCGGACGTGCCAGTACAGGGAGGCTGCCTTCACTCCCAGTTCGGCGGCGACCTTGCGCATCGACAGCCCGCTGATGCCTTCACGTTCCAGCACTCGCAGGCCCGCCGCCACGAGCATCTGGCGGGTCAGTCCTGGCTGTGCAGCGCCCTCGGCTGCGCTGTCCCGTGCCATCGGCCACCTCCGTCGAAAGAAAACCGGTTTGCAATCTAACACTGTTAGGGGCAGGCTTTCGGCTCCGAATGGCCGACTAACACTGTTAGGGAATGTGATGGAGGAGTTCACCCCCCGGCGCAAGAGGCTGGTGCTTGCCGCCTTGTGCGCCACGATGTTCATGGCGATGCTCGACAACGTCATCGTCAACAACGCCCTGCCCCGCATCGGGCAGCAGCTGCACGCCGGTGTCAGCGGACTGCAGTGGGTGGTCGAGGGCTACAGCCTCGTC
Source organism: Streptomyces gelaticus (assembly GCF_014649535.1). Lineage (GTDB taxonomy): Bacteria > Actinomycetota > Actinomycetes > Streptomycetales > Streptomycetaceae > Streptomyces > Streptomyces gelaticus. The sequence continues at coordinate 39,233 of NZ_BMTF01000023.1, read as the reverse complement.
TACGCCGCACTCCTGCTCACCGGCGGCACACTCGGCGACCGGTACGGCCGCAAACGGATCTTCCTCACCGGACTGGCGCTGTTCACGGCAGGATCAGCGGCGGCAGCACTGTCCGGGTCGATCGGCCTGCTGATCGCCGCACGGATGCTGCAAGGACTCGGCGCGGCGCTGCTCACGCCGGGAAGCCTGTCGATTCTGCGGCACGTCTTCACCGACGAAAAGGAGCGGGCCCGGGCTGTCGGGCTCTGGTCCGGTGTCTCCGCCCTGGGCCTGGCCATCGGCCCGGTCCTGGGCGGGCCGATGGTGGACACGTTCGGATGGGCCAGTGTGTTCTGGATCAACGTCCCGATCGGAGCGGCAGGGCTGCTGCTCGCCGCCCGAGCACTCCCGGAGTTCGCAGGCCGGGCCAAGCGCGTGGACCTTCCGGGCCAGTTGCTCTCGGTGCTCGGCTTCGGCGCCCTGGTCTACGCACTCATCGAAGGACCGGCCCGCGGCTGGACCGATACCCGTGTTCTGACCCTCGCAGCGGTGGCGGCTGTAGCCCTGCCGGCCTTCGTCGCGGTCGAACTCCGCACCACCGACCCCATGCTCGACCTGCACTTCTTCCGGGACCCGGTGCTCAGCGGAGCCGCGGTGACCGGATTCATGATCAGCTTCGGCATGTTCGGGGCCTCGTTCTTCCTGCCGTTGCTCATGCAGGACGTGATGGGCTGGGCGCCGTCGAGTGCGGGCCTGGCAGGGCTGCCCATGACCGCGATGATCGTCGTCGCCGCGCCGCTGTCCGGCACACTCACCGCGCGCTGCGGCCCCCGGATCCCTCTGGTGACCGGCCTGACCCTGTGCGCGGCGGCTCTCGGCGGCCTCTCGTTGTACGGTCGGCACGCCCATTACCCGGAGTATCTGTGGGTGTTGCTCGCCATGGGAATCGGCATGGGGATGACCTTCACGCCGGTGTCCGTCACAGTCATGAAGCGTGTCCCTCTCGCCCAGGCCGGTATGGCCTCTGCGACCCTCAACATGCTGCGCGAGATCGGCGGCGTCGTCGGCGTCGCCGTGCTGGGAGCCGTCCTCACCAGCCGCCTGGCCGCCACGTTGACCGGATCGCTCGATCGGCTCGGCGTTCCCTCCGAAACCCGCCAGGGCATCGCAGACTCGGTCGCCGGCACGGGAGCAGACGGAACCCAGATCCTGCCCGCACCGGTCCATGACGCCGTGAACACCGCCTTCATCGAGGGGCTCCATCTGGCACTGCGCTGCGGCGGCGCGGCCATGGCCGTCGCAGCCGTGCTCGTGGCCGTCCTCCTCCGCTCGGCATCGAACCAGGCCACCGCGCCCACCGGCGAACCGGCACAGCAAGACGAACCTGCTTATCAGTAAGAGGAGGACGAGCGGGGGACGGGGCGGGCGACGGCGGTGGTGGTCGTGGTGCCGGACGAGGCCACCCGCACTGCCTCGCCGGGGCGGGGCTACTCCTCCGCGAAGACTTCCTCGGCGGTGGCGGCGGTGGCGGCGCGGTTGAGCCACTGATGCAGGAGCTGGGGGTCGTTGCAGCTGGTGATCTTCTCGCGGGTCTCGTCGGTAATGGCGATACCGCGCACGTCGAGGATGAGCAGGAGTCCTTCGGCGCGGCCTTCAGCACGGCCTTCGGCTCGGCCTTCGTCCCGGATTTCCTCCGAGAGCGGTGACTTGTAGAAAGAGAGGTCCACGGCCACCAGGTTCCTCCACTGTTGTCCGGCCGGGCGGTTGCCCAGGCCCTGTGCGGCGAGTTCGACGATATGTGGCGATCCAGGTCATGCCAACTGCCCGAGAGGAGCACGCCGGAATGCAAGGGGAGACGCAGGTGCTGAAGTTCAAGGACGGTACGGCCATGGGGCGGTCGGAAGGAGCGTTCAATGGTCGGGCGGTCTCCGATCCGAAGCAGCTCCGAATCCTTGAGCTGCGGTGTGGCATGATCCGGGCCCAGGCGCTTACTCCGCGTGAGTCGTTGGCCTTCATCGAGCAACTTCTGGGAGAAACATGATCAGCGAGCTCTCCGCCAGGGGCGGCCACGAGCTGGAGTGGCGCAAGAGCAGCTACAGCAGCAACAGCAGCGAGGCCGACTGTGTCGAGGTCGCCGCTGCCCCCGGCACGGTTCACGTCCGGGACTCCAAGAACGCCCAAGGCCCTCGCCTCGCCTTCGGCCCCAGCGCCTGGGCAGGCTTCGTCTCCTACGCGGCCGAGCGTTGATCCTGTACGCGGCCGAGCACTGATCCTGGTCGGCCGTCGGTCCGGACGGGGCGACTCCCGTCAGTCCTCCTCGAACTCCTCGTCCTCCCCGTCGAAGCGGTCGAAGGCCGCCTCCGTGCGGGCGCGGAACATCGCGGTCCCGCGATCGTCGCGGAGGATGATCTCGTCGTGCGCGTACCAGAGTGAGCCCGGCTGTTGGCTGATCGGGTACTCCGGGAACGGCAGCCGCTGGAAGGTGGCGGTGATGTCCTCGGGCAGGCCCGTGTCTCTGTCGGGGGTCACCCATCCCATCAGGTCCTCATCGGCGCACAGGGCCTCGGACAGGACGATCTCGACGAACGCGACGCTGACCCGGCCCAGCCACGCGTCCCAGTCGTCGGCGGTGGGCCGGACGAGGTCGGCGCGGACCACGACGGGTGGGTCGTCCTTGTCGAGGTCCGTGACGCGTATCCCCCAGTAGGCGCAGGACTGGTTCTCGACGCGGAAGATCAGTACACCGCGGTCCTCGTCGATGCGGAGGTCCTGCGGGGCGAGCAGCATGTCTTGATTGTCGGTCAGGTCGATGCGCTGCCCGAGCAGTTGGTAGGCCTCGCGCAGCGCCGCGGGCAGGGGCAGGCCGATCCGGGCCTGGGCCGCGTCGAGTTCGGCGGGGGTGTAGCCGTCGGCCCCAGTGAGCGGGCGTTGGCTCCAGTCGCGGGCGAAGGCGTGGATGAAACGCCATGCCGCCTGTCTGTCGGGCCGCTCGCCGACGGCCGCGGCGAGTGCGTCGAGGTCGAGCACGAGGTTCGGGGGCTGTGGCTCCTGGGGCATGCGTGCGACTGTAGGCGCCGCCACTGACAAGGCTTGGCGCCCTCCTTCCCGCATATTCCCGACCAGGCCGGAACCCGGGACAGGCAAAAGGCCCGGACGGCGAACCGTCCGGGCCTGCTGCCCGATGTCGTCAGTTCTCGGTGACGGTGACCTTCTCGTCGTTCTTGAGCTGCTCCACCAGTTGCTTGACCTTGGCCTTGTCCCAGACCACGTTGCCGCCCGAGAAACCCGAGATCGGCATGTTCATCGACTTGCCCTCGCCGCCCGTGACGTCCTTCATGGCGAAGAACATCTGGCTCAGGGACCAGAGCGACATGTCCTTGTCCACGATCAGGGTGTCCAGGCCGGCCCCCATCGTCGGGTACAGCTTGAACGGGTTGAGGATCGTGGAGGGCGTCGCCGTCTGGCTCGCCAGCGCCGCGAGGAACTTCTGCTGGTTCTTCGTACGGGCCAGGTCCGCCTCGGCGAAGGCGTACCGGGTGCGGACGAAGGCCAGTGACTGCTCGCCGTTCAGCGTCTGCTTGCCCGCCTGGAAGTCGGCGCCGGACTTCTTGTCCTTGAAGGCCTTGGGGATGTCCAGCTCCACGCCGCCGATCGCGTCCACGATCTTCGCGAAGCCGCCGAAGCCGATCTCGACGTAGTGGTCGATGTGCAGTCCGGTGTTGAACTCGACGGTACGGACGAGAAGTTCGGGACCGTCCATGGCGTACGCGGCGTTCAGCTTGGTGAAGCGGCCGCGGCCCGGGTAGAGCTTGCCGGAGTCGGAGCCCTTGAACGAGGGGATCTCGACGTTCGAGTCGCGCGGCAGGGAGATCAGCGTCGGCCCGTTGGATCCGTCGTGCAGGATCATCATCGAGTCGGTCCGCTTGCCCGCCGCGGAGCCCGTGTGGAGCTTCTTCTTGTCCTCGGCCGTCATGCCTGCGCGGCTGTCGGAACCGACGATCAGGTAGTTGGTGCCGTCACCGCCCTCCGGCCGCTCGATGACCTTGGAGAGGTCCACCTCGCGCTTGAGCTTGGAGTCGGCCCAGAAGTACGTGCCTATGGAGACCCCGAGGACCACGACCACCAGGGTCAGCGCGCCTATCTTGATCCGGCGGCGCCAGTCGGGCGCCGGGCGCCCCGGGGCGTAGCCGCCCCGGCCGTCGTCCTGGCCGCCACCGTGGCCGCTGCCCCGGCCGCCGCCGTAGACCTGGCCCGTGTTGTAGCCGCTGTCGTACCCCGCGTTGTCGTACTCACCGGGGTGCTGCTGGGGCCGGCGCTGCCGGGGCGGGGCCGGGCGGTGCTGGGGCGGGGCGGGAGGGCGCTGGACGTGCCGCATGACGCGGGCGCCCTCGGGCTGCTCGCCGGCGCTGCCCTGCCCGTAGCGGTTGCCGCCGCGGTTGTCGTCGGACCATCCCTCGGGCCAATCGTTCATGCGGTCCAGTGTGCAGGCCAGGTGTACTGGTATTACAGGGGGTGCGGGAAATCGCATCAGGGCTGTTGCGAAGCTGATGCATTGCCGCCGGGCGGAAGCCGCCGCATAAGGTGGACGGTATGACAGATCAGGCCCCGCACCCGGAGGGCGACATTCCGGGCAAGCCGACCGCCGCTTCCCGGACCACCCTCAGCCACATCATGACCGGCAGCGACACCAACCTGCTGGGCACGGTGCACGGCGGCGTGATCATGAAGCTGGTCGACGACGCGGCGGGCGCCGTGGCCGGCCGGCACTCCGGCGGTCCCGCCGTGACGGCCTCGATGGACGAGATGGTCTTCCTGGAGCCGGTCCGCGTCGGCGACCTCGTGCATGTCCGCGCCCAGGTGAACTGGACCGGCCGCTCCTCGATGGAGGTCGGCGTCCGGGTCATGGCCGAGCGCTGGAACGAATCCACCCCTGCCCAGCAGGTCGGCAGCGCCTATCTGGTGTTCGCCGCGGTCGACGCGGACGGCAAGCCGCGCCCCGTACCGCCGGTGATCCCGGAGACGGAGCGCGACAAGCGGCGCTATCAGGAGGCGCAGATCCGGCGCACCCACCGCCTCGCCCGCCGCCGTGCGATCAGGGAGCTGCGCGAGAAGCGCGCGGCGGAAGGCATCGAGGACTGAACACCCGAGGGCGGCGCCCCCGCGGTCACGGGCAGGCCACCTGGTCGCCCGTGACCGTGCCGAACTCACCGCTGTCCGTCTCCTCGGCCCGTACCCGCTGCACCTTCTCGAAGTCCGTGCCCGCCGTCACCCGCATCGTGGCGCCCTGACCCCGCACGGCCCGCAGCTCGGCCCCGGGCAACGCGGCGGCCAGCGACTTCGCGGACCGGTCCCAGCGCGGGTCGTAGGTGACCAGGGTGCGCTTGAGGTCGCGCAGCTCCCCGTTGAGCGGGGCGCGCGTGGTGTCGAAGCCGGTGGTGCGCAGCGCGTCGTCGACCGTCCTGCCGAGTCCGTCCCTCGGGGTCCCGTTGTAGACCTGGACCCGGATCTGCCCGGGGGCGACAGCGACCTCCACCGCCTTCGGCTGCTTGGGCCGCGCGGGGGCGAGCGGCTTGTCCTCGCGCAGGGCCCGGAAGAGCTTCTGCGACTTCGCCTCGTCCCATTTGACCGTCGAACCGATGCCCTTGACCGGGTAGGAGACGTTCTCCATCGGTACGGAGGTGAACTCGGACGAGGCGGGGGAGAAGCCGCGCATCGCCTGGCCGAGCTCCAGCATCTGCTCCGTACCGAACCCCTTGTCCGCCCGGACCGAGCTCAGCATCGTCGAGGCGACGTCCCGGAACTTCACCGGGTTCAGCAGCACGCCACTGCTGGTCGCCTGCTCGATCAGCGAGGCGAGGAACTTCTGCTGGCGCTGCATCCGGCCCAGGTCGGCGGCCCCGTCGATGTGGCGGGAGCGCACGTACTGAAGGGCCTGTCCGCCGTTCAGCTCATGGGGGCCCGCGGGGAGGTCGAGACCGGTGTACGAGTCCTTCAGCGGCCGGGTGGTGCAGATCTTCACCCTGCCCAGGGTGTCCACCGTCTTCATGAAGCTGGTGAAGTCGACCTCCAGATAGTGGTCGACCTTGACGCCCGTCATGTGCTCGACGGTCCGCACGGTCAGATTCGGCCCGCCTTCGGCATAGGCCGCGTTCAGTTTCACCGGGTGCGCGGAGTGCTGCTCACCGGTGTTCCGGTCGGTGTGCTCGGGGACCTCGGCGTAGCTGTCGCGGGGGAGCGAGACGATGCTCGCGCGCTCCTTGTCCGCCGACAGATGCACCAGCATGACCGTGTCGGTGCAGTGGCAGGGCGTACCGCCCAGCCGGTACTTCTGCTTCTCCTGCGCGGTGATCCGGTCGCGGCCGTCGGTGCCCACGAGCAGCAGATTCGTGCCGGTGCCCGCGCGTGGCCGGTTCTTCATGTCCTTGAACGGATCGATCCGTTCGATCCCGGTCTCCAGATTGGTCACCACGGCGTGGCCGATCCCGCCCGCTCCCAGCACGAGCACGGAGAGACCGGTGACCAACCGCATGCTCCAGCGTGGTCGCTCGTCCTGCTTTCTGGACCTGCGCTGCGGCGGAACCGCACGGGAACGCGGCGAGTGGGGGGAGCGGTGCGGTGTGGGCACGAGGGAGACCTCCGCTGTGCGAGGGGACCGTTCGCACAGTAGGGCCATATGATCTATGGCCCGGTTCGCGACCCGGCGGGGCGCGCCCGTGTCCCCCGTTCGCGGTAACGTGGCGGCCGAATCATGCCGCCTGGTGGGGTGCGGACCCCCGAACCCCCGGCGCTCCCGAGGACCACCCGAGGACCACCATGTCTGCCGCGCAGCACCCCGCCGTCTCCGTGATCATGCCGGTGCTCAATGAGGAACGTCACCTCAGGAACTCCGTCCGGCACATCCTGGAGCAGGAGTACGCAGGCGAGATGGAGGTGGTCATCGCGCTGGGCCCCTCCACGGACCGTACGGACGAGATCGCTGCGGAGCTGGTGCGCGAGGACCCCCGGGTCCACACCGTCCCGAATCCGACCGGCCGCACCCCGGCCGCCCTCAACGCCGCGATCAAGGCCTCCCGCCACCCGATAGTCGTGCGGGTCGACGGCCACGGCATGCTCTCGCCGAACTACATCGCGACCGCGGTCCGCCTCCTGGAGGAGACCGGTGCGCAGAACGTGGGCGGCATCATGCACGCCGAGGGCGAGAACGCCTGGGAGGACGCCGTCGCCGCCGCCATGACGTCGAAGATCGGCGTGGGCAACGCGGCCTTCCACACCGGCGGCCAGGCGGGCCCGGCGGAGACCGTCTACCTCGGCGTCTTCCGCCGCGAGGCGCTGGAGAAGGCGGACGGCTACAACGTGGAGTTCATCCGGGCCCAGGACTGGGAGCTGAACTACCGCATCCGCGAGGCCGGCGGCCTGATCTGGTTCTCGCCCGAGCTGAAGGTGCAGTACCGGCCGCGCCCCTCCGTGCGGGCGCTGGCCAAGCAGTACAAGGACTACGGACGCTGGCGGCACGTCGTCGCCCGCTACCACTCCGGCTCGATCAACCTGCGCTACCTGGCGCCGCCCACCGCCGTCTGCGCGATCGCGGCGGGCATCGTGGTCGGGGCGGCCGTCACCCCGTGGGCCTTCGTCGTCCCGGCCGGGTACGCGGCGGCGATCGTCGCCGGGTCCGTACCGGCGGGCAAGGGCCTGTCGTTGAAGGCGCGGGCGCAGATCCCGGTGGCCCTCGCGACCATGCACATGTCCTGGGGGTACGGCTTCCTGACCAGCCCGCGCTCGCTCGCGAAGAAGGTCATCGCCAGCCGCCGCCCGGCCATGACCGTCTGAGCGCCTGTCGGCCGGCCTCCCGACCGGCTCTGAGCACCACAACCACCGCGGGGCCCTCCGATGTGCCGGAGGGCCCCCGCGGTGCGTCGTGTCCCAACGCCTACCAGCCGAAGCCCGGCTGGATGTCCATGCAGGCCGTCTCGTCGTCGCCGTTGAGCGCCCGTGCGCTCTCCGGGGTCTTCTCCTTGGCCGAGGGTGCGTGATAGTCGCCGTCCTCGCGCCAGTCGGCCCCCACGGTCAGCGTGATGCCCGAGACGTCGGTCGACTTCTTCACCGCCGACAGCGGGATGCCGAGCGCCTTGGCGACCGCCTGGGCGTTGCCCTCCATGTCCACGGTGGGGAAGAGGATCCCGGTCCGCTTCGCCGCCTCGGTGTTCTGCGCGTCGACGGTGGCCTGGGTGAAGCCCTTACCGGCCAGCAGTTCCTTGACCGCCGAGGCGCGGCCCTTGGCCGGGTACTCGGTGTCGGTACGCGTTCCGTTGCGGACGGCCACCGGGATCTCGGCCGGGGAGGCCGTGGGCTTCTTGGCGGCGGCCGGTGCCTTGCGCTTGGACGCCTTGCCGTCGAGCGGGATGTCGTCGCGGACCATCTGGAAGAGCTGGTCGGCTTCGCCGGGCTTGGGGAGCACCCGCTCCTTGAGCGTGCCCGTCCCGTAGACGTTCGGCATCGTCGTCATGGTGATGCGCTTGGTGGGCACCTTCTTGAGCTCCTCCGCGAGGTCGTAGAGCTTGTCGATCGAGCCGAGGCCGTTGTCGCCCTTGTCGACCGTCAGCGCGTCCGTCGCCGCCTCGGCGAGGTTCATCAGCTTGCCCGGGTCGGTGAGCTTGGTGCCCTTGCGCAGTTCACGGACCATCGAGTTCATGTACATGTGCTGGGCGTGGGTGCGGCCGAGGTCGGTGCCGTCCTCGAAGCCGTAGCGGGTGCGCAGCCACTGGAGGGCCTGCTTGCCCTTGATCTTCGTGGTGCCCTTCTCCAGCTTCAGCCCGGAGCCCTTGCCCTCGCTGGTGTGCGAGTAGACATTGCCCTTGACACAGACCGGGACGCCGCCGATCGCGTCGGCCATCGAGATCACACCGGAGAAGTCGATCATCATGAAGTGGTCGATGGTGATGCCGGTGAGCTCGTACCAGGTGGCCACGGAACAACCGGGACCGCCGCGGCCGAGCGTCTCGTTGGTCATCTCCAGGCCGGTGGTCGCGGGGTAGACCTTCTTCGTCTCCGGGTCGGTGCACTTCGGGATCTTCAGCATGGTGTCGCGCGGCATGCTGATCACCGACATGTTGCTGCGGTCCGCGGAGAGGTGGAGCAGCATCTGTACGTCGGCCAGGGGCGGCGCCCCGAAGGTCTCCTTGGCCCCGCCGAGCTTCTGGTTCTCCTTGGAGTCCCGCGCGTCCGAGCCTATGAGCAGGATGTTCATCGGGGTCTGACCGGCGGCGTTGGCCTTGTGGTCGGCCATCTTCCTGTCGCCGAGCGTCAGATCGGCCTTCTTGAGATTGCTGTTGAGGTGCTCGTAGTAGAGGTAACCGGCGCCTGCGCCGCCGACTATGAGCAGCGCGAGAACCGACGCACCCCAGCGCAGGACGCGGCGTTTGCCCGTCTTGCCGCGCCGCTTCGGGCCACCGCGCCGGTGACCGCTCTCCCCGGAAGCGGTCCGCCGCTCCCCGGCGCCGGAGTCCTCGCTCTTCTCCGGCCCCTCCTCGTACAGCCCGTCGTCCCAGCCGAGTTGGCCGGCGTGCCGGACGCGTGGTCGCGTCCCCTCTCCGGGCGTACTGCTTCGTGCCACCAGGACCCCCCTGCTGCTCAGACTCGTGGTTCCGCGCAGTGACCCGGTGTCACTTGGCGCACTCTGCCTTGTCGGCGTTTGCTTGCTGAATATCGGCCGGCACCTTCACCGGCCCGGCGATGGGAGTGCCCGCGCCCTTGAAGTCGTCCCCCAGCGTCAGCACCATCGCCTGGAGCCCTTCGGCGTCCGTGGTGCCCTGCTTCATGGCCGAGCCGGGCAGGCCCATCATGGCGGCCAGTGCGCGGGCCTGGTCCGCCTGGTTCGGCGCGTACTCCAGCGTCGTCTTCGCGGCCTTCGCCGGGGCGTTGGCCTTGTTGGTGGACTTGAGCACGCCCTGCTCGTTCTGGAGCCAGGTGACCGTCGTCTGCGCGGCGCCGGGGACCTTGCCCCCGTTGAACACATCGACGCGTACGTCGGCGGCGGCGGCCTTGGGGCCCTTGAGGAGCGCGTCCTGCTTGCTCTTCTCGGCCTTCTTCTTCGACTTCACCTCGGTCAGCGAGGTGTCGTCGCGCATCATGGCGAACAGCGGTTCGGCCTTGGCCTCGTTCAGTACGACGGTGGCCTTGACCTTCTCCGCCGGGTTGTCGAGCACCGGCACCGTGGTGAAGGTGATGTTCTTGGTGTTGACCTTGCTGAGCTCCTGGGCCAGCGAGGCCAGCTTCTTCCCCGTGCCGATGCCGGTGTCGACGGTGAGCGCCTTGGTCGCGGCGTCCGCCAGCTTGTACAGCTTGGTCGGGCTGGTCAGGGTGTCGTCCGACTGCATCTGCCGGATCATCGACGCGATGAACTGCTGCTGGACCTTGATCCGGTCCAGGTCGCCATGGTTGCCGAAGCTGTGCCGGGTCCGCACGAACGCCAGGGCGTCCTCGCCCTGGATGCGGTGCTCACCGGCTGACAGGTCCAGGTGCGAGTCCGGGTCGTTGACCGGCTTGGCCAGGCAGATCTCGACCCCGCCGACCGCCGTGGAAAGCTCCTTCACCGCATTGAAGTCGACCATCATGAAGTGGTCGACCTTCAGGCCGGTGATCTCCTTGACCGTGTCCATGGTGCAGCCGGCGTTACGGCCCTTCTGGCCGAGGCTCTCGTTGAAGCGGACGTTCTGCGTGCCCGAGACGACCTTGTCCGAGCCGTCCGGCTGCCTGACCTTGCAGTCCGGGATGTCGGTGATCAGGTCGCGGGGGATGCTCAGCGCCGTCGCGTTGGTGCGGTCCTCGGAGACGTGAAAGAGGATGTTGGTGTCGGCGTGGCCTTCGCTGCCCTTGTCGCCGTAGCCCTCGTTGCCCTTTCCGGTGCGCTTGTCGGTCCCGATGATCAGGATGTTGATGGGGGCGTCGGTGTCGAAGACGTTCTTGTTGCCGGACCCGCCGACGTCGACCGAGTTCAGGTTGCCGTTGAAGTGCTGGTACAGCGCGTACCCGCCCACCGACAGGCCGACGAGCACGAACGCCATCGTGCCGCCCGTCCACAGCAGCGCCTTCTTGCGACGGGCCTTGGGGGCCTTGCGGCTGCGGCGGCTTGCCGGGCCGGAACTCTCCTGGCCGCGCGCGCCGTTGGCCGAACGGCGGCCGCGCTGACCGGGGACCTCGCGGTCCGGACCGGACTCCTGACCCTCGCGTGCCGTATTCCGGCGGTCGCCCCTGCGTCCGCCGGAGCTTTCCCGCACCGGTTCTCTGCTCTGGGGAACACGCGCGCCTGAAGTACGGGAAGGGGCGTCCGAATCCCCTCCGGAATGATTCAGTCGCAGTTCGTAATCGCCGGTTTGCGGGTTGAGTACCCACTGGTCTGCGGGGTCGATTCCGTCCGCCCGCCCACGGCTTTGCGCATCCACGGTTGCTTGAGTCCTCCGTCGGTGCCACGCGAGGCGCCTCCCCCGATCAGGCGCTCGATCTTTCGCTCCAGAAGTGCGCGGCCAGGAGGCCGGCAGCACCGGATCGCGTCACACTATCGGCCCGGTTCGGCGTCGAGCGACGTGCGTGACAAATTCCACGGTCCTTACAACTGGTCATACTGCTCATTACACGCCGATCACCGGCTTCTGTTTGGGAATTGCTTTACTGCTTGCACAGGTCCGCCGCCGCGTTGTTGCCCGAATAAGTGGGCGTGGGACTGGGGCCCGAAGCATCCGGGGTATCGGTCGCGGCATTGTTTTTCCCGTTGTTCTTCTCGTCGTCACGTTTGAGCTCGTCCGCCGGGACCACGGCGACCGGATCGTCCTTGCGCAGCCGCTTGAAGAGCCGGTCCGCGTCGGGCTGTACGAGTTCGTCCCGATTCGCGTTGGCGGCGTAGGGCTGCCGGGGCACGGTCAGGAACTGCACCTTGTCGGTCGGTACGTTGCGCAAGCCGCGCACCAGCTCGTACAGGTCCTTGAGGCTGTCCAGCCCCGGGTCGGTGGTCAGCGCCTTGGTGGCCGCGTCCAGCACCGGGTAGAGGCGGGTCGGATTGAGCAGTACGCCGTCGCTCTGGACCTTGTTCACCAGCGCGCCCAGGAACTGCTGCTGGCGGTCCATCCGTTCGGTGTCGCTGCCGTTGCCGATCGACTTGCGGGCCCGTACGTACCCCAGCGCCTGCTCGCCGTCGAGCTTCTGGCGGCCGGCGGGAAGCTTCAGATGGGCGTCGGCGTCGTCGACCGGCTTTTTGAGGCAGACCTCGACCCCGTCCACGGCGTCGACCATGTCCTTGAAGCCGTCGAAGTCGACGACCATGTGGTGGTCGATCCGGATGCCGGTCATCTTCTCGACCGTACGGATCGTGCAGGCGGTGCCGCCGAGCTCGAAGGCCCAGTTGAACTGGGCGAATTGCTTCTTCGTGGCCGCTCCGTCCGCCCCGTGGCAGACCGGGATCTCCACCATCAGGTCGCGCGGCAGGGACATCGCGGTGACGCTCTTCCGGTCCGCGGCGAGGTGGAGCAGGATCGTGGTGTCCGAGCGCTGGCTGCCGCCGTCGTCACGGCCGTACTTGCGGTTGTCGCCGGCCCGGCTGTCCGAGCCGATGAGCAGGATGTTCTCCGCGTCGTGCACCACGGAGGCGGGCCGCTCCCGCTCGTACACCTTGAGCTCGGCGGCGGTGGACGTGTCGGTCCTGATGTTGCCGTCGAGCTTGCGGTACAGCCACGCGCCGACGCCCGCCGCGACCAGGACGACGAAAGAGGCGCCGAGCGCGGTCCAGCGCAGCCAGTGGCGCCGGTGTCCGGCTCCGGTGACCGGGGTGGCGCCGGATCCGCTCCCGGACGGCGGCCTGTCCCCGCCCGCCGCCGGGTCGTCCGGCGGGCCGGCGCTTTCGCTCACGTCTGCGTCCATCCTTCACGTTCGGCGGCGCGTCGGGCCGCCGGTTGCAGGAGTAGACGGCTGAACCTCACGCTTGGTTGTGTCCTCGGTGGTCCTTAACGCCGATCATGTACCGGAGTTGGGGCGCAGCCCCCGAGGACTCGACGCGGTGTCGGCCGGAAGAGTGGTCCTCAGCGTGCTTGTCATACCGCGCTGTTGGTGACCCGCTCGCTCTCCATGCGCTTCGCCAGCCCCTCCTCGCCCAGCTGCCCCAGGTGACGGCAGAGGACCACGGACCCCCCGGCGGCCAGCGGCGCGAACAGCCCCGCGCTCAGCCCCTCCCAGCTGCCGTACGTACGTCCCGTGAGCAGCCGCGATCCGACGGTCAGGCCGAGCGCGGCGGCATCGTCGCGGGCCCGCGCCACCAGTTGCGCCGACGTCAGCTCGACGCCGTCCACCGCCAGCGCGGGGGCGTCCGGGTCCACAGGGGCGAACGGCGCGAACCGGTCACCCTGGCTCGGCACCTCGACCGCGTAGTCCGCGAAGCCCTCGGGTGCCTGCGGGAACCTGCCGCCCAGCGGGCGCAGCGCGAGGGCGACCCGCTCGCCCCGGCAGGCGCGCGCGGTCTCCAGGGTGTCCGGCCCGGTGACGACGAGGTCGGCCGCGGCCGGGTCGCCCTGCACATCGACGATCACGCCGACCGAGGAACAGGCGAGCAGCCAGACCGCGGACTGCCAGTGCGCGGGCAGCAGGAGCGCGAGCCGGTCGCCGGGCTCGGCGGCCAGGTCGCCCTGGAGGAGATTGGCGGTCTTGGCCACCCAATTGGCGAAGGTGGCCACCGACAGTTCGACGCGCTCTCCGGTGGCGTCGTCGTAGAAAGTGACCAAGGGGCGGGCCGGGTCCGCTGTGAGGGCGGAACGCAGCAGGTCGGCAGGGGTGCGGTCGGTGGCGTTCATCCGCGCAAGAGTACGCGGCGGCCACCGGTCCGGAGGAAAGAAAGGGGGCCGGGTACACCGCTTGGGCAGACGGACCGTCAATTGCGCCGGGGCACACCCGGTGGCCGGAGTTGCCTGAGTATGCCCAGGATTATTCGCATGCGTGCCTTCCTTGCATCCTCGATCGGTGTCACCTGCGCGGCCGTTCTCGTGCTGCCGTCGGCCGTGCCTGCGGGCGCCGCCCCCGACACCCGCACCGTTCCCGCCGAGTCGGCCGAGCAGGCCGAGCCCGTCGATGTGCCGGGCTCGACGCAGTCCCTGCCGATGCGGACCCTGTCCGCGCCCTCCGGCCGGTCCACCGGCGAACCCACCCGGTCCGCGGCAGCCCCCGAACAGGGGCTGCCCGAACGCGAGGTCCGCCCCTTCTCCCTGGTCGGCGTCGTCTGGGACGACGCGGACACCGAACTCCGCGGCACCGTCCAGGTCCGCACCCGCGCCTCCGGCACCGGGGAGTGGTCCGACTGGCAGGACCTGGAGACCCACAACGCGGAGCACGGCGCCGACCCCGGCACCGCCGAGAGCGAATCCGGCACCGTCCGGGGCTCCACCGCCCCGCTCTGGGTCGGCGACTCGGACGGCGTCGCGGTCCGGGTACGCCCCGAGGCCCCGGACCCGGAGCACCGGACCACCTCCGCCGTACCACTGCCCGGCGGGCTGCGCCTCGAACTCGTCGACCCCGGCAAGGACCCGCAGCAGCTCCCCGCGCCGGACGACCGAA
>NZ_BMTF01000023.1:0-24615 GCF_014649535.1 Streptomyces gelaticus | reverse complement strand
GACGGAGCCGCGCCGGACGACGGAGCCGCGCCGGACGACGGAGCCGCGCCGGACGACGGAGCCGCGCCGGACGACGGCGTGGCCGCTGCGGCAGGGGCCCAGGCCGCCGGGGACGGGCGCACCACATCCCGCGCCCCGGACGTGCTCCCCGCTCTGGGCAAGGCGGAGTCCGAGGCGCAGTACGAGGCCGAGGCCGGCCTCGTACCCGGCGCCCAGCCGTACATCGGCCCCCGTCCGAGCATCGTCACCCGCAAGGGCTGGGGCGCCGACGAGAAGCTCAGGGAGAGCAAGTTCGTCTACACCAGCAGCGTCAAGGCCGCCTTCATCCATCACAGCGCCACCGGCAACAACTACAAGTGCTCCCAGGCGGCCTCGGTCCTGCGCGGCATCTACCGCTACCACGTCAAGAGCAGCGGCTGGCGCGACATCGGCTACAACTTCGCCGTCGACAAGTGCGGAAACATCTACGAAGGGCGGGCCGGAGGCGTGACGAAGGCCGTCCTGGGAGCGCACACGCTCGGCTTCAACGCCAACAGCATGGGCATCGCGGTGCTCGGCACCTTCACCACGTCCAACCCGCCCGCCGCCGCGGTGAACGCCGTCGCGAAGCTCACCGCCTGGAAGCTCGGCCTGTTCGGCGCCGACCCGCGCGGCAAGGTCACGCTCGTCTCGGGCGGCGGGAACAAGTACAAGAAGGGCAAGAAGGCCAAACTCAACGTCATCTCCGGCCACCGGGACGGCTTCGCAACCGAATGCCCCGGAGCACGTCTCTACAAGAAGCTCGGCTCGGCCCGTTCCAGCTCCGCCAAGCTCCAGGGCCGCTAAACGGAACGGGAGACCGCCGCGGGCCGCTGACCGGGGACGACCGAACCGGTCTGCATACACTGGCCAGCCGAAACCAGGCCAGGCCCCAGCAGGAAGCAGAGTCAGTGCTGTGACAGAGGCAAAAGAAGCGATCCTCCTGGTCGGCGGAAAGGGAACCCGGCTGCGCCCGCTCACGGTGCACACGCCCAAGCCCATGGTTCCGGCAGCGGGCGTTCCGTTCCTCACTCACCAGCTGGCGCGCGCCCGGGCCGCCGGGGTCGAGCACATCGTGCTCGCGACTTCGTACCTGGCGGAGGTCTTCGAGCCGTACTTCGGAGACGGCTCCTCGCTCGGCCTCCACATCGAGTACGTCACCGAACGCGAACCGCTCGGCACCGGCGGCGCGATACGCAATGTCGCGTCCCGGCTGGCCTCGGGCCCGGACGACCCGGTGCTCATCTTCAACGGCGACATCCTCACCGGCCTGGACATCCGGGCGCTGGCCGCCTCGCACACGAGCTCCGGCGCGGATGTCTCCCTCCACCTCACCCGGGTCGAGGACCCGCGCGCCTTCGGCCTGGTACCGACGGACGACAGCGGCAGGGTCACCGCGTTCCTGGAGAAGCCCGAGACGCCCGAGGAGATCGTCACCGACCAGATCAACGCCGGGGCGTACATCTTCCGGCGCTCGGTCATCGACACCATCCCGGCCGGGCGCCCCGTCTCCGTCGAGCGCGAGACCTTCCCCGGGCTGCTCGCCTCCGGAGCGCATCTCCAGGGCATGGTCGACTCCACCTACTGGCTGGACCTCGGTACCCCGCAGGCCTTCGTACGCGGCTCCGCCGACCTGGTCCTGGGCCGCGCCCCGTCCCCGGCGGTTCCCGGCCGATGCGGCGACGGACTCGTGCTGCCCACGGCCTCCGTCGCCCCCGACGCCAAGATCAGCGGCGGTACGGTGGTCGGAGAGGGCGCCCTGGTCGGCGAAGGGGCCCGGATCGACGGCTCCGCGATACTGGCCGGCGCGGTCGTCGGACCCGGAGCCGTGATCAAGGACTCGCTGGTCGGCGCCGGTGCCCGGATCGGCAGCCGTACGGTGCTCACCGGCGCGGTCGTCGGGGACGGGGCCCGGGTCGGCGCCGACAACGAACTGCGCGACGGCGTCCGCGTCTGGTGCGGGGCGGTCCTCCCGGACGCGGCGGTGCGCTTCTCCTCCGACGAATAGCGGTCCGCTTCTCCTTCGACGAACAGACGGACAGACGAACGGCCGGACGGCCGGACGTGGCCCGGTGAACCGCCGGGTACCGTCCGCAGCGCTTACCCTCGACTGGCACCCCGACGACCGAGGACCTCACCGTGGCAGGACGATTCGCCCCCCGCAGCGCTCCCCGCGCGGCCGTCCCGCACCAGGCGGCGGCTCCGGCGGCGGACGTGCTGACCCGTGAGTGGACCCCGCCCGGCCCCTTCGACCTGCGCCTGGTCGTCGGCCCACTGCGCCGCGGCCCTGCCGACCCCACGTACCGGATGACCGCGGACGGCACGGCCTGGCGGGCCAGCCGCACACCGGCGGGCCCCGGCACCCTGCGCCTCACCGCCCGGGGCGGCCGGATCGAGGCGGCGGCCTGGGGCCCCGGCGCACCGTGGCTGCTGGACCGGCTCCCGACGCTGCTCGGTGCGACGGACGACCCGGACGCCTTCCGCCCGCGCCACCGGCTGCTCGCCCTGACCCGGCACCGCCGCCCCGGCCTGCGGCTGCTGCGCACCGGCCTGGTCATGGAGTCGCTGATCCCGTCGATCCTGGAACAGAAGGTCACCACGGACGAGGCCTACCGCGCCTGGCGCCTCCTGGTCCGGGGGCACGGCACCCCGGCGCCCGGCCCCACGGACCACGCGGCGTTCAGCGCGCTGGGCCTGCACGTCATGCCGGACGCCCGCACCTGGTCCCTGATCCCGTCCTGGGAATGGCACCGTGCGGGTGTCGACGCCAAACGCTCGGGCACCATCCTGCGCGCGGTACGCGTGGCCCGCCGTCTGGAGGAGGCGGCGGCCATGGAGCTCCCTCAGGCCATGGCCCGGCTGCAACTGATCCCCGGTATCGGACCCTGGACCTCGGCCGAGACGCTCCAGCGCTCGAACGGCGCCCCGGACGCGGTCACCGTCGGCGACCTCCACCTCCCCGGCATCGTCGGCCACGCCCTGGCGGGCAACCGGGACGCCGACGACGAGGAGATGCTGGCCCTCCTGGCCCCGTACGAGGGCCAGCGCCACCGGGCTACCCGCCTCATCCTGCTCTCGGGCCACACCCCGGCCCGCCGCGCCCCGCGCATGACCCGCGGCGACATCGCCCGCCTGTAGAGCCCGCGCCGCTCTCCTCGCGCCCGGCCTCAGCGCACCTCGATGAACCCCTCCGCGTCCCGCCCCGGCCGCGCCGCGGGTTCGGCCGCCGCGCGGCCCACCGCCACCGCCCCCAGCGGATCCCAGGTCTCCGGCAGCTCCAGCACCTCGCGCACCACGGGGCGGCAGAACATCGTCGACGAGACCCACGCCGAGCCCAGCCGCTCGCCGGCCAGTGCCACCAGGAAGTTCTGGATGCCGGCCCCCGCCGCGACCACGAACATCTCGCGCTCCGCCGTGTCCCGCCGCTCGTCCCCGTACGTGTGGGAGCCGTCCATCACCAGACACGGCACCACCAGATACGGCGCCCGGCGCAGCACATCGCCCCGCCGCACCCGCTTGGCGATCGACTCCTCGCTCCTGCCGTCGCGCCGCAGATCCGCGATCCACGCGTCCCGCATCGCGTCGAGCAGCCGGGTCCGCGACTCCTCGGACTCCAGCAGGACGAACCGCCACGGCGTCGTGTGATGGGGCGCGGGCGCCGTCACCGCCGCGGCCACGGCCCGCCGCACCGCCCCCGGGTCCACCGGATCGTCGGTGAACTCGCGCACCGTACGCCGCAGGGTCACCGCCTCCCGCACCGCCTCCGACGTACCGAGCCGGAACATGTCGTCGGCCGCGCCCCGCACCATCGCCCGGGCACCACCGGCATCGGCCGGGTCCACCACGTGACCGAGCCCCCGCACCACCGCGACGGGCAGCCCGTCCGCCTTGCCCTTGACCAGATCCCCGGCCGCGGCCAGCTCGTCGGCGGTGGCGACCACGGTGGCGCTCAGCGGATTGCCGTACGCGTCCGTGCCGCCGCGCAGATCGTCCAGCACCCGGACCCCGGCAGCCCCGATCGCCACATCGGTCAGCCCGCTGCGCCACGGGCGCCCGAAGGTGTCCGTGACGACGACCCCGATCTCGACGCCGAGCGTGTCCCGCAACCCGTCACGGATCGCCCGCGCCGAGGCGTCCGGGTCCTCGGGGAGCAGCAGCACCGTCCCGGCGGGGGTGTTCGAGGCGTCGACCCCGGCCGCGGCCATGACCAGACCCTGCCGGTTCTCCACGATCCGCAGCGTGCCGCGCCGCGCCACCACCCGTACCGTCTCGGCGTCGATCGCCGCCTCGCGGTCGGAGGCCTCGACGATCCGGCCCTCCGCCTTGGAGACGATCTTCGAGGTGACCAGCAGGACATCGCCGTCGACCAGGCCCGGCCCGGTCGCGGCGATCAGCTTCGCCAGGTCGTCCCCGGCGCACACCTCGGGCATCCCGGGCAGCGCCCAGACCCGGTACGAGGGTGCCGCACCGGAGGCGGCACCGGCGCTCACGCCCGTACCTCCTCGGCCAGCGCCAGTGCCTGCCGGGCCATCTCCGCCGTCGCGTCGACATCGGTCATCATCAGCGGCACGGAACGGCAGCGGATGCCCGCGGCCTCCACCTCGCCGACCGCCCCGGCGTCCACGGTGTCGACGAGCCAGCCGTCGAGCAGCCCGGAGCCGTAGTGGGTGGCCACGGCCGACGCCGTCGACTCGACGCCCACCGCGGCGAGCACCTTGTCCGCCATGCCGCGCACCGGCGCGTCCCCGACGATGGGGGAGAGGCCGACGACCGGCACCCCGGCCTCGGCGATGGCCTCCCGGATTCCGGGCACGGCGAGGATCGTCCCCACCGACACGACGGGGTTGGACGGCGGGAAGAGGATCACATCGGCCCCGGCGATGGCCTCCAGCACTCCCGGAGCCGGCTCAGCCTGCTCGGCGCCGACCGGCACGATCGCCTGTGCCTCGACCGAGGCGCGCAGCTTCACCCAGTACTCCTGGAAGTGGATCGCTCTGCGCTCGCCGTCCACGTCGACCGCGACATGGGTCTCGACCCGGTCGTCGGACATCGGCAGCAACCGGACCCCCGGCTTCCAGCGCGCACAGAGGGCCTCGGTGACGGCGCTCAGCGGATAGCCGGCGCCCAGCATCTGCGTGCGGACGATGTGTGTCGCGAAGTCGCGGTCGCCGAGCCCGAACCACTCCGGCCCCACGCCGTACGCCGCGAGCTCCTCCTTGACCTGGAAGCTCTCGTCCGTACGCCCCCAGCCCTGCTCCTCGTTGATGCCACCGCCGAGGGTGTACATCACGGTGTCGAGGTCGGGGCAGACCTTCAGCCCGAACAGATGGATGTCGTCACCGGTGTTGCCGATCACCGTGATGTCCGCGTCGGGTGCGGCCTGCTTGAGGCCACGCAGAAAACGAGCACCACCGATACCGCCGGCCAGAACCACAATGCGCATGCAGACAGTCTGTCAGGCGGGGTCTGTTCCTTGCCGGGGTGGTGACGGGTGACGGGTGGGCTGTCAGGCGCGTACGGCATCCATGGCTGCCGGGGCGCATTGCGCCGCGTGCATCGGCATCTCGGTCAGACCCGGGTAGTAGATGTGCAGACTGACGGCCGGTTCGAGGGAGTCGTTGACCACTTCGTGCGCGTAGCCGGGCGCGAAGACCCGCTGCGCACCCGGGTCCAGGGCGCGGGTGGCGCGCTGGGTGTGCTCGGTCAGCCGGCCTTCCAGGACGGTCAGTACGCCGGAGGACCGGCCGTGGTCGTGGAGCCCGCTGCCCTGGCCGGGCACCCAGCTGAGCAGCCAGACCTCGTAGCCGAGTGGGGAGCCGAGAGCTTGGGGAACGGTGCGCAGCCGGTGGTACCAGCGGGTGGTGGCGTCGTACCGGACGAGCGGCGCCCACTGGGCGCGGTCGGCGGCGATGCCACGGGCGAGTCCGACGAACTCGGAGACGGTGGAGGGGTGCTCGCGGGCCGGCTGGAGGAGGTGCTGGACCTCGAGGATGTCGCCGGCGATCTGGAGGTCGCTGTTGCTGTTCATGGGGGAGGTGGTTCCTCGGCATGTGAGGTGCGTGCGCGGGGTGTCGCGGAGACCGGAGAACCTCGGCTGCGGGGGACATCGGATGAGGATGTTCCGGGGAAGCGGAAGTGCTGCGGAGAGCCTCTGCGAGAGGAGCTGGATCAGAGCCGGTGCCCTGGGGGCATCAACAGCTGTGACAGCTGGAACAGCAACAGCGGGCCTGGGCAGCGGTACGGAACCCACGGGCGTGGGTGGCGTACATCGCGGCAGTCGCTGGCATGCATCAAAGGAGACCGGCTGAATCCGCCGCTGTCAACCTGATGCCCGATTCGGTGGCAATGTTTCACCCCATCCGGTTACCGGGCGCGAACAAAGGTTTATGTGGCCATCGCGTCGGAGATGTGGCGCATCGACCGCGTCCTCAAACACCGTTGACGCACCGTGACCCGACTGTGATCTTGATCGCTTCAATGATCGAATCGAAACGCCCGGTTGATGCCGCTCGTCTCACTCGATGAGAAGCGTGGGCGTGAGAGAGCCCATGGCATATGTCAGGTTTTTGGTGATTTGCACACTTTCCGCGTAGGCTTGGTTCCGCAGAGTGAATACCTGGGCCGATAGCAGATCTTCGCTTGACTGGCCCGGAGCTACACACTTGTAATTTCACTCGTGTCGTTCGGCCGCAATCAGTAACGGCTGCATCACGGGGACGCAAGAGACAGACGAGGGGCGCACATGACCGAGCTGTTCCAGCAACTGCTGGTCGAGGACGCGGACGAGGAACTCGGCTGGCAGGAGCGCGCACTGTGCGCCCAGACCGATCCCGAGTCCTTCTTCCCCGAGAAGGGCGGATCCACCCGCGAGGCCAAGAAGGTCTGTCTCGCCTGTGAAGTCCGGTCCGAATGCCTTGAATATGCCCTGTCCAATGACGAACGCTTCGGAATCTGGGGCGGTCTGTCGGAACGTGAACGGCGCCGCCTGAAGAAGGCCGCCATCTGACCGCGGAACACCGCGGGAACCGGCCGCGGTACACCGCGGCAACGAAAAACGCCTCACCGCCGGACACCCCGGCGACCGAGCATTCCGACAACCGAAGACCCGGACCGCGAACGACCATGGCCCGCCGCCTGCGCCCTCCCCGCAGACGACGGGCCATCGCCGTACCCACCGCGACTCCACCACCAGGCCGCAGCCCCGTTCGGGCGCTCGGCGCCATCCGGGTGATCCGTACCGTTAGTGTGGGGCCCCGTCCGAGACACGCCAACGCCCCGACGGGGCGCGCGTGTACACCGATGCAGCCCCCGGGGTGACGCCCCCCGGACCCGGCCGGAGGGCCCGTACCTCGATGTCCGTGCACAGCCAATCGGCGGCGCCGTACGCGGCCGCCACCGCCCCAGAGTTCCCCCGGCATGTCGTCACCGCCGTGCTCGTCTCCCACGACGGCGCACGCTGGCTGCCCGACGCGCTCGCCGGGCTGCTCGGGCAGGAACGCCCCGTACAGAACGCCGTCGCCGCCGACACCGGCAGCGCCGACGACTCCGCGCGGCTGGTCACCGAGGCGCTCGGCGCCGAACGCGTCCTGCACCTCGCGCGCCGTACGAGCTTCGGCACCGCCGTCGACGAGGCGACCCGCACGGCCGGCGTCCTCACCCTCGAGGACCTGCCGTACCTCAAGCGCCCCAGCAGCTGGGACCCCGCCAGCAGGACCTGGCGCGACGACGCCTACGACCTGCCCGAACTGCCGCACGGCGAACCGGTGCAGTGGCTCTGGCTGCTCCACGACGACTGCGCACCCGCACCCGACGCGCTCACCGAGATGCTGCGCGTCGTCGACACCGACCCGCACGCCGCGATCGTCGGCCCCAAGCTCCGCGGCTGGTACGACCGCAAGCAGCTGCTGGAGGTCGGTGTCTCCATCGCCAACAGCGGACGCCGCTGGACCGGGCTCGACCGCCGCGAGCAGGACCAGGGCCAGCACGACCAGGTCCGTACCGTGCTCTCCGTCTCCACCGCCGGCATGCTGATCCGCCGTGACGTCTGGGAGGAGCTCGGCGGGTTCGACCGCGGACTGCCCCTGATGCGCGACGACGTCGACCTGTGCTGGCGCGCGCACGCCGCGGGACACCGGGTGCTCGTCGCCCCCGACGCCGTCCTCAGGCACGCCGAGGCATCCGCCCGCGAGCGCCGCCCGATCGACTGCGCGGGCCGCTCGGTCGCCTCCCCGCACCGCGTCGACAAGGCCGGCGCCGTCTACACGATGCTGGTCAACGCCCGCACCAAGGTGCTGCCCTGGGTGCTGCTCAGGCTCGTCGTCGGCACCCTGCTGCGGACCCTCGCCTATCTCGTCGGCAAGGTGCCCGGCCAGGCCCTCGACGAGGTCGCCGGGCTCTTCGGCACCCTGCTGCGCCCCGGACGGATCCTCGCGGCCCGGCGCAGCCGCGGCAAGGGCGCCGTCGACCAGGCCGAGCTGCGTGGCCTCTTCCCGCCACCCGGTGCCACCGTCCGCGCCACCGTGGACCAGATCGCCGGGAACTTCGGCAGCGGCTCCGACGCCGACTCGGGCGGCTCCCGGCACGGCGCCGTGGAATCCGGCCCCGGCGGTGACGACGCCGACTTCCTGGAGATCGAGCAGTTCGCACGGCTCAAGCGGATCGGGCGCAAGCCGGGCCCGGTGCTCTTCGCCCTCCTGCTCCTGGTCTCGCTCGTCGCCTGCCGCGGCCTTCTCGGCGGCGGCGCGCTGACCGGCGGCGCGCTGCTGCCCGCCCCCGGCGACGTCTCCGACCTGTGGAACACGTACGCGGACGGCTGGCACCCGGTCGGCACCGGCGGCACGCAGACCGCGCCGCCCTACCTCGCCGTGCTCTCCGCACTGTCCGCGCTGTTCCTCGGCTCGACCGGCTTCGCGCTCACGCTCCTGCTGGTCTGCTCGGTCCCCCTCGCCGGACTCACCGCGTACTTCGCCTCCCGGCCGCTGCTCGAATCGAGGCTGCTGCGGGCCTGGGCGAGCGTCGCGTACGCCTTCCTGCCCGCCGCCACCGGCGCCCTGGCGACCGGCCGCCTCGGCACCGCCGTACTCGCCGTCCTGCTCCCGCTGATCGCCCGCGCCGCCGTCTCCGCGCACGGCATGCGAGCCGGCGGCGACGCCCGCGGCAGCTGGCGCGCCACCTGGGCGTACACCCTGCTCCTCACCCTCGTCATGGCGTTCACGCCGATCGTCTGGCCGATCGCCGTGGTCCTCGGCGTCGGTGTGCTCGTACTGCGCCGCAGCGACATCACCGCGTACGGGCTCCGCTTCCTCGCCGCGATCGGCACCCCGCTGCTCGTTCTCGCGCCCTGGTCGCTCTCGCTCCTCACCAGCCCGTCCGGCTTCCTGAAGGAGGCGGGCCTGGACATCGGTACGGGCACGGCCTCCGCGCTCGACCTGCTCGGCATCAGCCCCGGCGGCCCCAAGGCCGCGGGCGGCGTGCTGCTGCTCGGCATCGTGCTCGCCGCGCTGGCCGCGCTGCTGCGCGGGGAGCGGCAGTTCGCGGTACGCACCGCGTGGGCCGTCGCACTCGTGGCGCTGGTCTTCGCCGCGCTGGCCAACGGCTCGGGCTGGGCCGGCCCCGCCACCCTCGTCTACGGCACCGCGCTGATCGCCGCCGCACTGGTCGGCGCGGACGGTGCCCGGGTACGCGTCGCCGAGCTCAGCTTCGGCTGGCGGCAGCCGGTCGCCGTACTGATCGCCCTCGCCGCGGCACTCGCCCCGGTGCTGGCCGCCGCGGGCTGGATGATCGGTGGCGCGGCGGGTCCGCTGGAGCGCCGCGACCCGGTGCAGGTGCCCGCGTTCGTGGCCGAGGAGAGCACCACCCGCGACCAGCCGCGCACCCTGGTCCTCGGCGGCACCTCGCCCGCCACCGTCTCGTACACCCTGGTACGCGGCTCCGGCGCGCGGCTCGGTGATGCCGAACTGGTCGAGGCGGGCGGCAGCAACAGCCATCTCGACAAGGTCGTCGCCAACCTGGTCGCGGGCTCCGGCGCCGACCAGGGCCGTCAGCTCAGCGGTTTCGCGATCCGTTACGTACTGGTCCGCGACGGCTCCCCGGAGGCGATGAGCCGGGTCCTCGATGCGACCCCGGGGCTCAGTCGGCTGAGCCAGCTGGACGGCAGCGCGCTGTGGCGGGTCGACCGCCAGGTCGCCCGAGTCATGATCATCCCGTCCGGCGCCGACGAGGAACCGCTGCCCGTCGGCTCGCTGCCCGTCGAGGCGCACACCAAGATCCCGGCGGGCGGCTCCGGCCGCGTGCTGCGGATCGCGGACGCCGCCGACCCCGGCTGGCAGGCCACGCTCGACGGCCGGGCGCTGACCCCGAAGACCGTCGACGGCTGGGCCCAGGGCTTCGAGCTCCCCGCCGAGGGCGGCACGCTGGACCTCACGTACGACACGCCCCTCACCCACACCGCCTGGATCTGGATCCAGTCCGCGCTGGCTGTCGTCCTGCTGGTCCTCGCGCTGCCCGGCCGCCGCCGGGAGATCGACGACGACCTGCCCGAGGAGGCCGTGGCGGTCCCCGCGGAGCCGGTCGCCGGCGAGGGACGCCGGGCCCGCAGGCTGCGCGCGGCCGCCCAGGCGGAGGCGGAGGCCGAGCCGGCCGAGGAGACGGGACAGCACATCCCGGCCCAGCAGGCAGGGGAGTACCCTCCCGCCGAGCCGGCCGCCGAGCCGCAACCCCACGGGAGCGAGGAGCAGGACACCTTCGCCCCGGCCGAAGAAGGCCAGTACGCCGCGGTGCCGCAGCAGCAGTACGGCGCATGGGACGGCCAGCAGTACCAGGACGCCGGCTACCAGCAGTACCAGGGCGAGCAGTACGGGGACGGCCAGTACGCCCCGCAGCAGGACGGCCAGTACGCCCCGCAGCAGGACGGTCAGTACGGCACCCAGCACAACCACCTCGCCGCCGGCCCGTACCAGCAGAACGCCTACGACCCGTACGGCTACGCCGCCCAGCAGCAGTACGACCCGCAGGCCCAGGTCCCGTACGACCCCCAGGCCCCGTACGACCCCCACGCCGCGTACGACCCCCACGCCCACTACGGGCAGCAGGGTGCACAGCAGGGCCAGTACGACCCGCAGAACCCCGACGAGAACCCCGCCCCGGGCCAGAACCCGTGGCCGACCGGTAACGCATCGCGAGGCGAGTCCGAGTGAAGTCCAGCAGCAGCCTGTCCCTCATCGCGGGCACCGTCGCCCTCGCCGCCGTCACCGGATTCGCCGCGCTCAACGCGCCCGGCGACGGGGACACCGCGCCGGCGAAGACCGCCGCCCGGCTGCCGGTGGAACGGTCCAGCCTGGTCTGCCCGGCTCCCGGCCTCTCGGACCTGGCGGAGACGACCTACACCTCCTTCACCCCGGCGGGCAGCAGCGGCGGCGAGGCCGGCGCGGCCGAGCTGCGGATGTCCGCCACCACGTCCGGCGACGGCAAGAAGGACGAGAAGAAGGACAAGAAGAAGGCGGATCCCGGAAAGCCGGTCGTCTCGCTCAAGGAACCCGGCAAACCGGCCACCGCCGAGGCATCGGGCGCCGACACCCCCGCGCTGGTCGGCACCGCCACCGGCCGTCTGGCCTCCGGCTGGACCGCCCAGCAGACCACCATGGTCGAGGCGGGCGGCGGCCGGGGCCTGCTCGGCGTCAGCTGCACCGGGCCCGACACGGACTTCTGGTTCCCGGCCGCGAGCACCGCGAAGTCCCGCGAGGACTACGTCCACCTGACCAACCCGGACGACACCGCGGCCGTCGCCGACATCGAGCTGTACGGTCCGGACGGCTCCCTCAAGTCCGATGTCGGCGAAGGCATCACGGTGCCCGCCCGCTCCAGCGTGCCGGTGCTGATCTCCACGCTGACGAGCGAGGTCACCGAGGATGTGACCGTCCACGTCACCACTCGTACCGGACGTGTCGGCGCGGTCGTCAGGACCGCGGACGAGGAGACCGGCAGCGACTGGCTGGCCGCCTCCAGCGACCCGACGGGCACCCTGGTGCTCCCCGGCATCCCCGCGGACGCCACCTCGGTCCGCCTCGTGGCCTTCGCGACGGGAGACGACGACGCCGATCTGAAGGTGAAACTGGTTGGCAAGACCGGCGCGATCTCCCCGGTCGGCAACGAGAGTCTCCACGTCAAGTCCCGGATGACCGCGGGCGTCGACCTGAAGGACATCACCAAGGGCGAGGCCGGCTCCCTGCTGCTGACCCCGGCCCAGGGGAAGAAGAACGCCCCCGTGGTCGCCGCACTGCGCGTGGTCCGCGGCACCGGCGAAAAGCAGGAGGTCGGCTACATCCCGGCGACCGGCCCGGTGGGCGCGCGGGCGACCGTGGCCGACAACCGGGACAAGGGATCGGTCCTCTCGCTCACCGCGCCGGGGGCCACCGCCACCGTCAAGGTCACCGCGTCGGCGGGCAGCGAGGGCGGCGAACAGGCCGTCAAGAAGTACACGGTCAAGGGCGGTACGACACTGGCGGTCACCCCGCCCGTACCGTCCGGCCTCAAGGGCGGCTACGCCCTGACGGTCGAGACGGAGACGGGCGGCCCGGTCCACGCCGCGCGCACGCTCACCGTCACGCAGGACGGCATCCAGATGTTCACCGTGCAGACCCTGCCGGACGACCGCGGAACGGTGGAGGTGCCCGCCGCCGAGCAGGACCTGTCGGTTCTCGGCGACTGACCGGACGGTACGGGCAGGGGCGGAGCAGGCCGCCGGGCTCCCGCTACTCCTGCCCGTACCGCGGATCCACCGACTCCGGTGCGAGACCGAGCAGCTCCGCGACCTGTTCCACCACGACCTCGTGCACCAGCAGGGCGCGTTCGTCGCGGTTCTTGGTACGGATCTCGACGGGCCGCCGGTAGATCACGATCTGCGCCGGCCGGCCCTTCTCGGCGGAGATCGCGCGCCCCAGCGGCACGGTCTCCTCCTGCGTCGACGGCACATCGAGCACCATGAAGTCCACATCGGTCAGCTGCGGCCAGCGCCGCTCCAGCCGTTCCACCGAGTCCTGCACGAGATCGCGGAAGTTCTCCGCCCTGCTGACCGAGAGCGGCACCTGGGGCGGGGCGACGGGCCCCCGCATGCCGCGGCCATGGCGGTCACGACGGCGCGGGCGCGGCTCGGACGGGTGCGGCGGTACGGGACTGTCCATCACTGACGCAGCGTAACTCTCCACGGTGCAAGTGGAACGCCGCTCCCTGACAGCGCGTCGCCGTTTCCGTGACAGCGCATCCGCATATCAGGGACAGAGCGTCCCGCCTGTCCAATACTGAACAATCCGGCCAATCAGGGGCCCGATTCAGGCCCTGCTCCTGACCGCTGATCTCTTGCCGTATGACAGATTTTGTGCCGCTTGGTGACGGGAATCGTTGCCGGTAGTGCCGGTACTTATCCGTTCCTGCGCAGGTCAGAACGTCTGTCCGGAAGGCGATTGTGCCGGAGTTCACAGGGCGACACGGTGGGGTGACCTGAGGGAGAGTCGTCGCAGCCCGCTCAAGAGTGCGGTACCGTCCAACATCGTGAGCCCTGTACGTCGCTGTTCGCGCACCGCGTGCGGCCGCCCTGCCGTCGCGACACTGACGTACGTCTATGCCGACTCGACTGCGGTCCTCGGCCCGCTCGCCACCTATGCCGAGCCCCACTGCTACGACCTCTGTGCCGAGCACAGTGAGCGGCTGACGGCACCACGCGGCTGGGAAGTCGTCCGGCTCTCCGACCCCTCCGCCCCCACCCGCCCCAGCGGCGACGACCTCGAAGCGCTCGCCAATGCCGTACGGGAAGCCGCGCGGCCGCAGGACCGCGGCGCCGACGGGAGGGGCGGCGGCCCGCACGCCGCCGATCCGAGGGAGGTCGCGCGCCGCGGCCACCTCAGAGTGCTGCGCTCACCGGACTCCTGAGCTCGGCCTACGACCCCTCCGGGTAGTTTGGGCGGTCCGCAGGAATCTCAGGAGGACCGGCCCGTGGCTGCTGATCTGTCGCAGATCGTGAAGGCGTACGACGTGCGCGGAGTGGTGCCCGATCAGTGGGACGAAGCACTGGCCGAGCAACTCGGGGCCGCGTTCGTCGAGGTGACGGACGCGGACGCGATCGTGATCGGCCACGACATGCGGCCCTCGTCGCCCGGCCTCTCCGGAGCCTTCGCACGGGGAGCAGCGGCCCGTGGCGCGGACGTCACACTCATCGGCCTCTGTTCGACCGATCAGCTGTACTTCGCCTCGGGCAGCCTGGGCCTCCCCGGCGCGATGTTCACCGCCTCGCACAACCCGGCGCAGTACAACGGAATCAAGCTCTGCCGGGCGGGCGCCGCACCCGTGGGGCAGGACACCGGGCTCCTGGAGATCCGCACCCTGGTCGAGAAGTGGTCGGAGACGGGCGCCCCGGGGCCGGTCGCCGCACCCGGCACCGTCACCGAGCGCGACACACTCGCCGACTACGCGGCCCATCTGCTGTCCCTGGTCGACCTGAGGTCCGTCCGGCCGCTGAAGGTCGTCGTCGACGCGGGCAACGGCATGGGCGGCCACACCGTCCCCACCGTCTTCGCGGGCCTGCCCGTCGACCTCGTACCGATGTACTTCGAACTCGACGGCACGTTCCCCAACCACGAGGCCAACCCCCTCGACCCGAAGAACCTCGTCGACCTCCAGGCCCGGGTCGTGGCCGAGGGCGCCGACCTCGGCCTCGCCTTCGACGGCGACGCGGACCGCTGCTTCGTCGTCGACGAGCGGGGCGAGGGCATCTCGCCCTCGGCGATCACCGCCCTGGTCGCGGCACGGGAGCTCGCCCGCAACGGCGGCAAGGGCACCGTCATCCACAACCTGATCACGTCCCTCTCGGTCCCCGAGGTCGTCCGCGAGAACGGCGGCACCCCGGTCCGTACCCGCGTGGGCCACTCCTTCATCAAGGCGGAGATGGCCGAGCACAGCGCGATCTTCGGCGGCGAACACTCCGCGCACTACTACTTCCGCGACTTCTGGAACGCCGACACGGGCATGCTCGCCGCGCTCCACGTCCTGGCCGCGCTGGGCGGTCAGCCGGGCCCCCTGTCCGAACTGGTCGCCCGCTACGACCGCTACGCCGGTTCCGGCGAGATCAACTCCACGGTCGCCGACCAGCCGGGTCGTACGGCAGCGGTACGCGCCGCCTTCGCCTCCCGCGACGGCGTCACGACCGACGACCTGGACGGCCTGACGGTCACGTCCCCGGACTGGTGGTTCAACCTCCGTGCCTCCAACACGGAGCCCCTGCTGCGCCTGAACGTGGAGGCCCGCGACGAGCGCACGATGGCAGCTGTACGGGACGAGGTCCTGGCACTGGTCCGAACCGCGGATTCCCCCGGTACTCCCAGCCCTTCCGGCGACTGATCCAGCCTCGCTCCGGCCTCACCCGTCCGCCCCCGGGCCCTCTGGTGCCCACCCCAGCCCCTCCGGCCCCACCCCGTCCGTACGCAGGCCCCTCTGGTGACCACCCCACCCCTCTAGCCCCACCCCGTCCTCCTCCCCAGCCCCGCCGGTGACCACCTCTCCGGCTGCACCCCCTCTAGCCCCACCCCGTCCTCCGCCCCCAGCCCCGCCGGTGACCATCCCAGCCCCTCCGGCGTTTGAGGAGCGGGGGCCCGGGGGCGGAGCCCCCGGTTACGGGAAGGGGCGGGTAGGGGACCAGGCCCGCCGCAGACGCACCACCCTCCGCACTCCACCCCGCACCGCACTCCACCCCGCACCGCACTCCACCCCGCACCGCACTCCACGCCGCACCCCGCACTGCCCCGCCCCGCACCCCCCGCCCGCGGGCCCCCGGCCCGCCCCGCACCCCGCCGCCCCCAGCGGTAGGCTGACGTCGCCTGATCCGTTGCCCGAAGGGACCCACCCCATGCCGCTCGAAGCCGGCCTCCTGGAGATCCTCGCCTGCCCGGCGTGCCACTCCCCGCTCGACGACCGGTCGGCGGCCGACAGCCCCGAGCTGATCTGCACCGGCCAGGACTGCGGACTGGCCTACCCGGTGCGGGACGGCATTCCCGTCCTCCTCGTCGACGAGGCCCGCCGCCCCGCCTGACGGCGCCGGGGCCCGCAACGGCCCCGCCCCCGCAGCCCGCACGGTGATCAGCATGTGATCGGAGGACCGTCCCCATGCTCGACGAGTCGCTGCTCGACGCCCCGGAGGCCCTGGGCCGAGCCGACCGCCGCGGCCTGCTCCGCGGCGCAGCCGAGGCCGGGGCCCGGGTCCGTACCGCCGCCCGGCACGCCGCCGAGGCGGGGATCGCCGAGCTGAACCCGGAGGGCCGCCCCCGCGCCGTACTGGTCGCGGGCTCCGGCACCGCCGCATCCGGCGTCGCCGACCTGATCACCGCTCTGGCAGGTGCCTCAGCGCCCGTCACCTGCATCCACCCCACCGGGGTCGCCCCCGCACCGGGCGCGATGCGCTGGACGCTGCCCGGCTGGGCCGGCTCCGTGGACCTGCTGCTGATCGTCACGGCCGACGGCTCCGAGCCGGGCCTCTCCCTCCTCGCCCAACAGGCGCACCGCCGCGGCTGCAGCGTCGTCGCCGTCACCCCACGCCAGTCCCCGCTGCGCGAGGCGATCGACGGGGCGCACGGCCTCGTCGTACCGATGGCCTCCGCCCCGCACGGCGAGTACGACGCCGAGACCTCGGCCGCGGGCCCCGGCACGCTCTGGGCCCTGTTCACCCCGCTGCTCGCGCTGCTGGACCGGGTCGGCCTGCTGGCCGCGCCCCCCGAGGCGCTGCAGAGCGTCGCCGACCGCCTGGACCGCACCGCGGAACGCTGTGGCCCGGCGATCGCCACGTACAGCAACCCCGCCAAGACGCTCGCGGCCGAACTCGCCGAGAGCCTGCCCCTCATCTGGACGGAGGGCGACGCCGCCGCCCCGGTAGGCCGCAGATTCGCCGCCGTCCTGGCCGAACTGTCCGGCCGCCCCGCCCTCGCCGCCGAACTGCCCGAGGCACTCCCCGCCCACGGCACACTGCTGGCGGGCACCTTCGCCGCCGGGGCCGACCCCGACGACTTCTTCCGCGACCGGGTCGACGAGCCGGAGCCGCTGCACGCCCGCGTCGTACTGCTCCGTGACCGTCCCACCGGCGGCCTGAGCGCGGCGCCCGCCGCCCGCGAACTGGCCCTCGGCCACGACACCGCGATCAGCGAGCTCGAACCCGACGAGGGCACCGAGCTCGAAGCCCTCGCCGAACTGCTCGCGGTCACCGACTTCGCCGCCGTCTACCTGGCACTCGCCTCCGCATCCGGCGCCTGACCCCACAAGCCACCCCTGCCGACCGCACCAGCGCCCCACACACCAGAGCACAGAGCACAGCACCCCCCGATCCACGCACCTCACAAGGACGAACACCATGGACCGGCTCTCCAACACCGTGCGCCCTTACGCCTGGGGCTCCACCACCGCCATCCCCGAACTGCTCGGCGTCGCCCCCACCGGCGAGCCCCAGGCCGAGATGTGGATGGGCGCCCACCCCGGCGCCCCCTCCCTCCTCACCCGTATATCCGCCACCGGAGAGGCCGGCCGCGAACAGCCCCTCACCGATGTCATCGCCGCCGACCCCGAGCGCGAACTGGGCCGGGCCACCGTCGAGAAGTTCGGCCCCCGCCTCCCCTTCCTCCTCAAACTGCTCGCCGCGGGCGCCCCCCTCTCCCTCCAGGTCCACCCCGATCTCGCACAGGCCGAGCGGGGTTACGAGGACGAGGAGCGCCGGTCCGTCCCGATCGACGCGCCCCACCGCACGTACAAGGACGCCAACCACAAGCCCGAGCTGATCTGCGCGCTCACCCCCTTCGCCGGCCTGTGCGGCTTCCGCCCGCCCACCGAGGCGGCCGAGGCGATGGCGGCACTCGGTGTCGACTCCCTCAAGCCGTACGTCGACCTGCTCGGCGCCCACCCCGAAGAGGCCGCCCTGCGCGAGGTCCTCACCGCGATCCTCGGCGCCGACCCCGCGGAGATGACCGAAACGGTGCACCTGGCCGCGGCCGCCGCCGAGCGCCTCGGCGGCGCCCACGCCCCGTACGCCCGGATCGCCCACCACTTCCCCGGCGATCCCGGTGTCATCGCGGCGATGCTGCTGAACTACGTGGAACTCCAGCCCGGAGAGGCCCTGTTCCTCGGCGCGGGCGTCCCGCACGCCTACCTCGACGGCCTCGGCGTCGAGATCATGGCCAACTCGGACAACGTGCTGCGCTGCGGACTCACGCCCAAGCACATCGACGTACCCGAACTGCTGCGCGTCGTCCGCTTCGAGCCGACCGGGCCCGCTGTCCTGCGCCCCGAGGCCTCACCGTCCGGCGAAGAGCTGTACGAGACGCCCGTGGACGAATTCCGGCTCTCGCGCTTCGACCTCTCGCCCGGCGCCGCCCCCGTCGACCTGACCAGGGACACCCCGCAGATCCTGCTCTGCACCGGGGGAGCCCCGAAGACGGGCGAACTCGATCTCGCTCCCGGCGCGTCGGTGTTCGTGCCCTCCGGCGAAAAGGTTGAGGTGTCTGGTACGGGAACCCTGTTCCGAGCCACAGTGGTGGCCTGAACGTACCGTCCGTACCAGCGACTGCAACAATGTCCGGCCGTACCGCGGCGCCAGGGCCGCAGCATCGAAGAAGGGACACCAGGCACCCATGAGTGCGTCAGGCGGAACCAAGGCGATCGTGGCGGCACTCGGCGCCAACCTCGCGATCGCAGTGGCCAAATTCGTGGCGTTCCTGTTCAGTGGCTCGTCGTCGATGCTCGCGGAGAGCGTCCACTCGGTCGCCGACTCGGGCAACCAGGGCCTGCTGCTGCTCGGCGGCAAGAAGGCCCGGCGCGAGGCCACCCCGCAGCACCCCTTCGGCTACGGCCGAGAGCGCTACATCTACGCGTTCCTCGTCTCCATCGTGCTCTTCTCGGTCGGTGGCATGTTCGCGGTGTACGAGGGCTACGAGAAGATCAAGCACCCGCACGAGATCGAGGCCTGGTACTGGCCGGTCGGGGTGCTCGTCTTCGCGATCATCGCCGAGGGCTTCTCCTTCCGTACGGCCATCAAGGAGTCCAACCAGACCCGCGGGGCGCTGTCCTGGAGGGAGTTCATCCGCCGGGCGAAGGCCCCCGAGCTCCCGGTCGTCCTGCTGGAGGACCTCGGCGCGCTGATCGGTCTGGTGCTCGCCCTCGCGGGTGTCGGCCTGGCCCTCGCGACCGGTGACGGCGTCTGGGACGGCATCGGCACCCTCTGCATCGGCACCCTGCTGATCATCATTGCGATCGTGCTCGCCTCCGAGACGAAGTCCCTCCTGCTCGGCGAGGCGGCCGGCGCCGACCAGGTCGAGAAGATCAAGGCCGCGGCCGTCGACGGCGACACCGTCACCGGCGTCATCCACATGCGCACGCTTCACCTCGGCCCGGAGGAACTCCTCGTCGCTGCCAAGATCGCGGTGCAGCACGACAACACGGCCACCGAGGTCGCCGACGCCATCAACGCCGCCGAGAGCCGGATCCGCGCTGCGGTCCCGATCGCCCGGGTCATCTATCTGGAACCGGACATCTACAGCGAGGCCGCTGCCGCAGCCGGCATCAACCCGGGCAAGGCCCCGGGCGGAGCCCCCGGCGACACCCCGAAGGCCCCGGACACCCCGACGGAATCCGGCCACTGACCGCTCTCTCCGTCCACCCTCCCTCCCGCTCCCGATACGTCATCCCGACCGTTTCCCCACCGCTTCCCCGCCACGTCCCGCCCCGGGGCGGACTGGGAGCGGCTGGGCCGATCGGTGTAGATTCGATGGCAGTGTCAGACGTCGCTGCTGATGGCGGTCGATCGGTCCGTATGCGCGGACCGGCCGAGGGAGAGAGGGCCTCCGACGGACTGCGCTGCGAGCGTCCGGGCATTCGTGTGCCCGCCGCCGCAGAGCCATCCGTGCCCCACCTCGACCCCATTACGAGGAGCAGCCCGTTATGACGACGGTCGCCAATCGACAGGACTTCAAGGTCGCCGACCTCTCCCTCGCAGCGTTCGGCCGCAAGGAGATCACCCTCGCCGAGCACGAGATGCCCGGCCTGATGTCGATCCGCAAGGAGTACGCCGCAGCGCAGCCGCTGGCCGGCGCCCGCATCACCGGCTCGCTGCACATGACCGTGCAGACGGCCGTGCTGATCGAGACCCTGGTCGCCCTGGGCGCCGAGGTCCGCTGGGCCTCCTGCAACATCTTCTCCACCCAGGACCACGCCGCCGCCGCCATCGCCGTCGGCCCGAACGGCACCCCGGAAGCCCCGGCGGGCGTCCCGGTCTTCGCCTGGAAGGGCGAGACACTGGAGGAATACTGGTGGTGCACGGAGCAGGCCCTGACCTGGCCGAACACCCCCACCGGCGGTCCGAACATGATCCTCGACGACGGTGGTGACGCCACCCTCCTCGTCCACAAGGGCGTCGAGTTCGAGAAGGCCGGTGCTGCCCCGGACCCGTCGACCGCGGACAGCGAGGAGTACGCACACATCCTCACCCTGCTGAACCGCACCCTCGGCGAGTCCCCGCAGAAGTGGACCCAGCTGGCGTCCGAGATCCGCGGCGTCACCGAAGAGACCACCACCGGTGTGCACCGGCTGTACGAGATGCACCGCGACGGCACCCTCCTCTTCCCGGCGATCAACGTCAACGACGCCGTCACCAAGTCCAAGTTCGACAACAAGTACGGCTGCCGCCACTCGCTGATCGACGGCATCAACCGCGCCACGGACGTCCTGATCGGCGGCAAGACCGCCGTCGTCTGCGGCTACGGCGACGTGGGCAAGGGCTGCGCGGAGTCCCTGCGCGGCCAGGGCGCCCGGGTGATCGTCACGGAGATCGACCCGATCTGCGCCCTGCAGGCGGCGATGGACGGCTACCAGGTCGCCACCCTCGACGACGTCGTCGGCCAGGCCGACATCTTTGTCACCACGACGGGCAACAAGGACATCATCATGGCCGCCGACATGGCCAAGATGAAGCACCAGGCCATCGTCGGGAACATCGGCCACTTCGACAACGAGATCGACATGGCCGGCCTGGCGCAGATCGAAGGCATCGTCAAGGACGAGGTCAAGCCGCAGGTCCACACCTGGACGTTCCCCGACGGCAAGGTCCTCATCGTGCTGTCCGAGGGCCGTCTGCTGAACCTGGGCAACGCCACCGGCCACCCCTCGTTCGTCATGTCCAACTCGTTCGCGGACCAGACCCTGGCCCAGATCGAGCTGTTCACCAAGCCCGAGGAGTACCCGACCGATGTCTACGTGCTGCCCAAGCACCTGGACGAGAAGGTCGCCCGTCTCCACCTCGACGCGCTCGGCGTGAAGCTCACGAAGCTCCGCCCCGAGCAGGCCGCGTACATCGGTGTCGAGGTCGAGGGCCCGTACAAGCCCGACCACTACCGCTACTGATCCCGCCCGTCAGCGACCGCGCACGTCACCACCACCGGTTCACCACCGGTCAGTGACGACCGGCCGCTGACAGCAGGAACAGCCTCAGCAGCAGTACGAGCGCAGGCCCCCGCACCCCCGTGTCGGGGGCCTGCCCCGTACCGCGTCGGCTCAGCCCGAGGAACCCCGAAGGACCCCATGCCCCGCGGCCGATATTCGCTCCACGATCTCCACGATCACACCCCCCTCGGCGAAGAACATTTCCAGTGCGCACCCGGACTCTCCGGCTGGCGCTATCTCTCCCGGACCACCACCCCCTCCGGTGACCACCTCGGCTCCGTCGACCTGACCCTCGACGAACTCGGCCGCCCCATCCGCCTCGAACTCCATGCCGCGAGCTGGCAGGTCCGC
This sequence comes from Streptomyces gelaticus, assembly GCF_014649535.1. Lineage (GTDB taxonomy): Bacteria > Actinomycetota > Actinomycetes > Streptomycetales > Streptomycetaceae > Streptomyces > Streptomyces gelaticus. The sequence goes on along the minus strand of NZ_BMTF01000023.1, from coordinate 2,790 downwards.
GGCGCCGCCCTGGAAGGCGTCACCTGGGTCCGTACCGATCCGACCGGCACTCATGCCACCGAAGGCAATGTCCGCGCCCACGCCTTCACCGGCACATCCCCCGCATTTCTCGTAGCGACCGCACGACTGCTGCGCCTCACCCCCGATTCCCCCGCGACGCGCGTCCGCCTGGTCGCCTTCACCGACCCGGTCCTCGCACCTCGCACCGTCGACCAGTCCTGGGCCCTGGTGAACAGTGAAGCGCACGCCACTGACAACGGCCCCCTGACCGTGGACGAGTACCGGGTCATCGCCCTGGACACGGGCGAGCAGCACACCGTTCACATCGCCGGCGACGTGGTACTCGCGGCCCCGGGCATCGAGCTCGAAGACCTGGAGTCCCCGCCCTCACCGTTCTAGGCAGGCGGCGCGAACCCCGTGGCGGCAGGCGGCACCCGCCCACCCTCCGCCCCCGGAGCCGGCACAGGCGCACCCGCCTCGGCAGTCCCCGCGGAAGGCACAACCCCGACCGGCGCCCGGACGGCAGCAGTCCCACTCACCGGCGGTCCGGCCTGCCCCTCGGAACCACCGCGAGCAGCCCCGTCCTGAGCGGCAACGAGCACCTTCCGGGCATCCCGCGCCTGCCGCTCGTTCACCACCGCTGCCAGATACGCCCCGGCCGGCACCCCCTCCGGCACCGGCACCCCGGTCCGCGCCGCCAGCTCCCCGGCCAGCCGCTCCGCCATCGACCAGCCCACCTGCGCATCGAGCTGATGCATACGGGTCAGGTACTGCCGTACGGCCAGCCACAGAGATTCCGGCACCGCCGACAGATCCAGCCCCGCGAACCGCCCGACCAGCCACGGCGGCGGGGGCGGCACGGCAGCCGCCCGTCCCGCGGGCACCCGCTCCCGCACGACGAGCGTCCCCGCGAACACATCCCCGAGACGCCGCCCCCGCTCCGACACCAGCGAGGCGATGCACGCGACGACTCCGAGCGTCATCAGAATCTCGACGACCCCCATGGCTCCCCGCACCAGCGCATGCCGGAACCGGATCGGCCCTCCGTCGTCCCGGACCACCCGCAGCCCGCACGCCAGCTTTCCCAGCGAACGCCCGTGGCTGAGCGTCTCCACCGCGATCGGCCCGCCCACCAGCACCAGCAGGAAGGCCGCCACGGACACCGCCGCGAGTGCCGCGTCGTCCAGCGTCGCCGTCGCGATGGCCAGCCCGATCGACACCAGGACGAAAGCTGCCCCCACCACGACAAGATCAATGGCCAGCGCCAGCGCCCGGCTCGGCAGCTTCGCCGGCCGCAGCCCCAGCACCACCGCGTCCCCGGTCACGAGTTCACTCATCGCCGCCCCACCCTTCGCCGGTCATCCCTGCCCCTCGGGGCCTCAGTCTGCCAAGCTGACCCGCAGCGCGCCGCCGTAGTACGCACCCGTACGCACCCATGCCTGGAGCAGCAGCCGATCATGGACCTCGATGTCTTCGTGACCGCCCACCGCACCGAGTGGGACCGTCTGGACCATCTCCTGCACCGCGGGCGACGGCTCACCGGCACGGAAGCGGACGAACTGGTCGATCTCTACCAGCGCACAGCCACCCATCTCTCGCTCCTCCAGTCCAGCGCCCCGGACCCGATGCTCACGGCACGCCTCACCCAGCTCGTGGCCCGTGCCCGAGCCGCGGTCACCGGCACCCGCCGAGCCTCCTGGCGCGACGCCACGCGCTTCCTCACCGCAGGTTTCCCCGCCGCCGTCTACCGGTCCAGGCATTGGTGGATACCCACAGCGGTTCTCTCCACGGTGCTGGCGGCAGTGATCGGCTGGTGGATCGGTACGCATCCGGAAGTCCAGTCCGCCATCGCGGCTCCGGAGGACCTCCGCCGCATGACCAGCCCGGGCGGGGAGTACGAGACCTACTACTCCAGCCACCCGGCCGCTTCGTTCGCCGCCCAGGTGTGGACGAACAACGCCCAGGCCGCCGCCATGTGCCTGGTCCTGGGAGCGTTCCTCTGCATCCCGGTGATCTGGATCCTGTTCATCAACGTGCTCAACCTCGCGGTCGGCATCGGCCTGATGTCCTCGGCCGGCCGGCTCGATACCTTCCTGGGGCTGATCCTCCCGCACGGCCTGCTCGAACTCACCGCCGTCTTCGTCGCCGCGGGTACGGGCCTGCGCCTCGGCTGGACGGTCATCGACCCGGGCCCGTACAGCCGCCGTACCGCCCTCGCACAGCAGGGCCGGGCCGCGATCGGCATGGCCATCGGCCTCGCGCTGGTTCTGTTCGTCTCCGGCGTCATCGAAGGCTTCGTCACTCCCTCCGACCTCCCGACCTGGGGGCGCATCACCATCGGCATCGTGGCCGAGCTGGCCTTCCTCGCCTACGTCTACATCCTGGGCGGCCGAGCGGCGCGGGCCGGTGACGGCGGCGACATCGACCCCGCCGAACGCAGTGCCGAACTCCCGGTGGCAGCCTGATGTGCGTACGGCCCCGCTGACCTGCTAGTCTCCTCCTTGCCCCAAAGGCTGTTGACATGGCCGACATGGGGAGGTAGATTTTAACGGTTGCCTCGGACTGGACAAGTTGAGGTCGACCAGTTAGCGTCTAGCTCGCTCTCAACGGGAATCAAATTCCCGCAGAGCCATTGATTCCTTCACTTTGAATCACGAAGCTGATTTTCCGGCCGAATGTTTCTGGTAAAGTCGAATCAGTCGAAAGGTAAAGACCACTCCAGCGGTCACCGGAATTCAAATTCGAACCGGAAACGGAACGAAAAAGAGTCTGGTAAGGTTGGAGCCGCCG
>NZ_BMTF01000022.1 GCF_014649535.1 Streptomyces gelaticus | reverse complement strand
CCCGCCGTCCTCACCGACCGCGGACTCGACGCCGCACTCTCCGCCATCGCCTCCCGCTGCACCGTCCCCGTCACGGTCGAGGTGGACCTGGCCTCCCGGCCGGCCCAGGCGATCGAGGGCATCGCGTACTTCACCGTCTCCGAGCTGCTGCAGAACGTGAGCAAGCACGCACGGGCGACCCACGCCTCGGTCGACGTGTGGCGGGCGGCGGACCGGCTGCTGCTCCAGGTCACCGACGACGGACGGGGCGGCGCCGACGCGTCGTCGGGCAGCGGGCTCGCCGGGCTGGCCGAGCGACTGGACGCGGTGGACGGCGTCCTGGTCGTGGACTCACCGCAGGGCGGCCCGACCCGGATCACGGCCGAGCTGCCGTGGCGCGGCTGAACACGGCGGAACTCCACCCGGCGGCGGAGGAACCCCGCCCCGGCGACGAACGAACTCCACCCGGCGGCCGAGGACACCACCCCGCCGATGCTGGGATGCTGGAACCGTACACGCGGAACCAGCGAACAGTGGGGGATACGGCTTCATGGTGGAGGACAGGGTGCGAGTAGTCATCGCCGAGGATTCGGTGCTGCTCCGGGAGGGTCTGACCCGGCTGCTGACCGATCTGGGGCATGACGTCGTCGCCGGAGTCGGGGACGCCGAGGCGCTGATCAAGACGGTGGGCGACCTGGCGGGGCAGAACGCGCTGCCCGATGTGGTGGTCGCCGACGTGCGGATGCCCCCGACCCACACCGACGAGGGCGTGCGGGCCGCGGTGCGGCTGCGGAAGGACTATCCGGGGATCGGGGTGCTGGTCCTCTCGCAGTACGTCGAGGAGCAGTACGCGACCGAGCTGCTGGCCGGGTCCAGCCGGGGCGTGGGCTATCTGCTCAAGGACCGGGTCGCCGAGGTCAGGGAATTCGTGGACGCGGTGGTCCGGGTGGCGCAGGGCGGGACGGCGCTGGACCCTGAAGTAGTGGCGCAGCTGCTGGGCCGGAGTCGTAAACAGGACGTACTGGCCGGGCTGACGCCGCGCGAGCGCGAGGTACTCGGTCTGATGGCCGAGGGGCGGACGAACTCCGCGGTGGCCAGACAGCTCGTGGTGAGCGACGGAGCCGTGGAGAAGCACGTCAGCAACATCTTCCTGAAGCTGGGCCTGTCCCCCAGTGACGGGGATCACCGCCGGGTACTGGCCGTTCTGACCTACCTGAACTCCTGATGACCTGACACCCTGTCAGATGCCGGATGACGGTCACCACGGGCGGCCGGTCACGGCCCTCGCGGTGACCGGAGCGGGGGTGCCGGCGCCGGGGCACGTCACCTGGAGTCCTAGCACCAAAGAATGAGTGCACAGCGTCTTCACCGAACGTCTGGGGGGCTTACGAAACGTGACAAACCGGTATCAAATCGCGTCCCAAAACGACGTCCACCATGTGATCGGTCCAGGGAAGGCGACCCTTACCGACGTAGGGTGGGCAGGGGGACCGCCGGTGGGCCGGCGGGTCCCGAGCCGCCGCCCCGAGGGAGGTCCAGTTCAGTGACCAGCCAGGTCAGTAGCCCAGCCGGACAGGCCGATGAGGCCAGTGAGGCGCTCGTCGGGGGCCAGCGCGCCCCCCGCTCCGATCACGCGGGCGCCGGCGAGAAGGAGATCCGCCGCCTCGACCGGGTGATCATCCGCTTCGCGGGTGATTCCGGGGACGGTATGCAGCTCACCGGTGACCGCTTCACTTCGGAGACCGCGTCGTTCGGGAACGATCTTTCGACGCTGCCGAACTTCCCCGCCGAGATCCGCGCCCCCGCAGGGACCCTGCCGGGGGTTTCTTCGTTCCAACTGCACTTCGCGGACCACGACATCCTCACGCCGGGTGACGCGCCGAACGTGCTGGTCGCGATGAATCCGGCCGCGCTGAAGGCGAACATCGGCGATGTGCCGCGCGGTGCGGAAATCATCGTGAACACCGATGAGTTCACCAAGCGGCCGATGGCGAAGGTCGGCTACGAGACCAGTCCGCTGGAGGACGGCTCCCTGGACGGCTACAACGTCCATCCGGTGCCGCTGACCACCCTCACGATCGAGGCGCTGAAGGAGTTCGGTCTCTCCCGCAAGGAGGCCGAACGCTCGAAGAACATGTTCGCGCTCGGGCTGCTCTCCTGGATGTACCACCGGCCGACCGAGGGGACCGAGGCGTTCCTGCGCGCCAAGTTCGCGAAGAAGCCGCAGATCGCCGAGGCGAACGTGACCGCGTTCCGCGCCGGGTGGAACTTCGGGGAGACCACCGAGGACTTCGCCGTCTCCTACGAGGTGGCGCCCGCCTCACAGGCCTTCCCGGCCGGTACGTACCGCAACATCTCGGGGAACCTGGCCCTGTCGTACGGGCTGATCGCCGCGTCCCGCCAGGCGGACCTGCCGCTGTATCTGGGCTCGTACCCCATCACCCCGGCCTCCGACATCCTGCACGAGCTGAGCCGGCACAAGAACTTCGGCGTACGCACCTTCCAGGCCGAGGACGAGATCGCGGGAATCGGGGCGGCGCTGGGCGCGGCCTTCGGCGGCTCCCTCGCGGTGACGACGACATCGGGGCCCGGAGTGGCACTGAAGTCGGAGACGATCGGCCTCGCCGTCTCCCTGGAGCTGCCGCTGATCGTGATCGACATCCAGCGCGGCGGCCCGTCCACCGGGCTGCCCACCAAGACCGAGCAGGCCGACCTGCTCCAGGCAATGTACGGGCGCAACGGCGAGGCCCCGGTCCCGATCGTGGCCCCCAGAACCCCGGCGGACTGCTTCGACGCCGCCCTCGACGCCGCCCGGATCGCCCTGACCTACCGCACCCCCGTCTTCCTGCTCTCCGACGGCTACCTCGCCAACGGCTCCGAGCCGTGGAAGATCCCCGAGACCGACGAGCTGCCCGATCTGCGGGTCCGCCTCGCCAGCGGCCCCAATCACCAACTGGCCGACGGCACCGCCGTGTTCTGGCCCTACAAACGCGACCCGCACACCCTGGCCCGGCCGTGGGCGGTGCCCGGCACCCCCGGTCTCGAACACCGCATCGGCGGCATCGAGAAGCAGGACGGCAGCGGCAACATCTCCTACGACCCCGCCAACCACGACCTCATGGTCCGCACCCGCCAGGCCAAGATCGACGGCATCGAGGTCCCCGACCTCCAGGTCGACGACCCCGACCAGGCACGCACCCTCGTACTGGGCTGGGGCTCCACCTACGGCCCCATCACCGCCGCCGTCCGCCGCCTCCGCGCCGCCGGACAGCCCATCGCCCAGGCCCATCTGCGCAACCTGAACCCCTTCCCGAAGAACCTCGGCGAAGCCCTGGGACGCTACGACAAGGTCATCGTCCCCGAGATGAACCTCGGCCAGCTCGCCACCCTCATCCGGGCCAAGTACCTCGTCGACGCCCACAGCCACAACCAGGTCAACGGCATGCCGTTCAAGGCCGAACAGCTCGCAACGGCACTCAAGGAGGCCATCGATGCCTGACACCAACCAGCTCCTGCACCTGGTGCCCAAGGCCGAGGCCAAACAGTCCATGAAGGACTTCAAGTCCGACCAGGAAGTCCGCTGGTGCCCCGGCTGCGGCGACTACGCCGTCCTCGCCGCCGTCCAGAGCTTCATGCCCGAACTCGGCCTCGCCAAGGAGAACATCGTCTTCGTCTCCGGCATCGGCTGCTCCTCCCGCTTCCCGTACTACATGAACACCTACGGGATGCACTCCATCCACGGCCGCGCCCCCGCCATCGCGACCGGGCTCGCCTCCTCCCGCCGCGACCTGTCCGTCTGGGTCGTCACCGGCGACGGCGACGCCCTGTCCATCGGCGGCAACCACCTCATCCACGCCCTGCGCCGCAACGTGAACCTCAAGATCCTCCTGTTCAACAACCGGATCTACGGCCTCACCAAGGGCCAGTACTCCCCCACCTCCGAAATCGGCAAGATCACCAAATCCACCCCGATGGGCTCCCTCGACGCCCCCTTCAACCCCGTCTCCCTGGCCATCGGAGCCGAAGCCACCTTCGTCGCCCGCACCATCGACTCCGACCGCAAACACCTCACCAGCGTGCTGCGCGCCGCGGCCGACCACCCGGGCACGGCGCTGGTGGAGATCTACCAGAACTGCAACATCTTCAACGACGGCGCCTTCGAGGCCCTCAAGGACAAGGACCGGGCACAGGACGCGGTCATCCGCCTGGAACACGGACAGCCCATCCGCTTCGGCGCGGACAACGACAAGGGCGTCGTCCGCGACCCGGCCACCGGCGACCTCCGGGTCGTGACGGTCACCGAGGAGAACGCGTCCGAGATCCTCGTCCACGACGCGCACAGCCCGTCCCCGACCACCGCCTTCGCCCTCTCCCGCCTCGCCGACCCCGACACCCTCCACCAGACCCCCATCGGCGTCCTGCGCGACGTCGACCGCCCCGTCTACGACACCCTCATGGCGGATCAGCTCGACACCGCCGTCGAACAGAAGGGCAAGGGCGACCTCGCGGCACTCCTCGCCGGCAACGACAACTGGACCGTCGCCGGCTGAGCCTTCCGTACGGTTCCCGCCGTCGCCGGACGGGCTGAATTTCGGCCCGTCCGGCGATTGCGTACCGGGGGTGCGGCCGGCCGGCGCGCACGATGTGGACATGACCCTGGACCGTCCCGTGTACCGCATCAAGCGGCGTCTGCTCGGCAAACCGCTCACCACCGAGCGCATCAGCGAGGAGAAGCTGAACAACCGGACGGCGCTCGGGGTGCTCGCCTCCGACTGCATCAGTTCGTCCGCGTACGGCTCCGAGGAGATGCTCCGGGTCCTCGTGCCCGTCGTCGGGGCCGCCGCCTTCACTCTTCTGATGCCGGTGACCGGTGCGATCCTGCTGGTGCTGCTGCTTCTGACGCTCTGTTACAGCGATGTCGTCATGATCTACACCCGGGCGGGCGGGTCCTATGTCGTCGCACGGGAGAACTTCGGGCCGAACGTCGCGCAGATCGCCGCCGTGGCCCTGCTCGTCGACTACATCGTCACCGTCGCCGTCCAGGTCTCGGCGGGCACCAACGCCCTGATCTCGCTCGCCCATCTGGTCGGCGGCAACTTCACCGGCCTCGACCACCTCCAGCTCCCGGTCTCCGTCGGCGTCATCGCGCTGCTCGCGTACGGGAATCTGCGCGGGATCCGCGAGGCGGGCCGCACCTTCGCGCTGCCCGCCTATCTCTTCATGGCCGCCGTCGGGCTCGTCCTCGTCGCCGCCACGGTGCGCGGGCTCACCGGCGAGCTACCGCACGCCGACCTGCACGCCGTCGGGGTCGTACCGCTCGGCACACCGGCCGAGGGCTGGCTCTACGGCGCCTCGCTCTTCATCGTGCTGCGCTCGTTCGCCAACGGCGGCTCGTCCCTCACCGGGCTCGAAGCGATCTCCAACGGCATCTCCGCGTTCCGCGAACCGCAGGGCCGCAACGCCCGCCGCACCCTGATCGCGATGAGCTGCGTGCTCGGCGTGCTGGTCCTCGGCGTCTCCACGCTGGCGCACTTCACCCACGCCGTCCCCTACACCGACGGCACTCCGACGGTCATCGCGCAGGAAGCCCATCTCGCCTTCGGCGGCGGGCCGCTCGGGACGGCCGGGCTGGTCTTCGTACAGCTGGCGACCGCGCTGGTCCTCTACACCGGCGCCAACACACCGTTCACGGGCTTCCCGTTCCTCGCCAGTTTCGTCGCCGAGGACCGGTTCCTGCCCCGGCAGCTGACCCGGCGCGGGCACCGGCTCGCCTTCTCCAACGGCATCATCGCGCTGACCGTCGTCTCACTGGCCCTGCTGCTGGTCACCGGCGCCAGCGTGGACAGGCTGGTGGCGCTCTACGCGATCGGCGTGTTCACCGCCTTCACCATGGCCGGGGCCGGTCTCACCGCCTACCACCTGCGGCGCCGGGAGCGGTACCGCCGGCTCAAGATCGCGGTCAACGCGCTCGCCGCGGCCATCTCGGCCGCCGTCGTGCTGATCTTCGCGATCACCAAGTTCACCGAGGGCGCCTGGCTGGTGGTGGTGGTCTTCCCGCTCGGTGTGTGGGCGCTGACGCGGATCAACCGCGAGTACCGGCGCGAGGCCGCGGCGCTCCAGAGTCTCCAGCCGCCGGGCGCCGACCGGCCCCGTGACCTGCGCCATCTGGTCTTCGTCCTCGTCGAGACGCTGGACCTGGCGACGATCAAGGCGCTGCGGTACGCGCACGAACTGCGCCCGGACGAGATCCGGGCCGTGCACTTCGCGATCGACGAGGCGCACGGCAGAAGGCTGGCCGCCCGGTGGGAGGCGACGGCCGCCACGTCCGTCTCCCTGGAGCTGGTGGAATGCCCGGACCGTCGGCTGCGCCACGCGATGAAGGAGCTCGCCACCCGCACCACGCAGGACGGCCGGACCTCGCTGACGGTGCTGGTGCCCCGGCGGATGTACACCAATGTGCTCGGGAAGCTGCTGCACCGGGGCACGGGCGAGCAGATGGCGAAGACGCTGTCGCAGCTGCCGCACGTGGCGGTGACGATCCTGCCGTTCGACGTGTCGCGTGCGGCGCGCGCGCTGGAGGAGGGACGCGCGCCTCAGCCGGAGTGACCACGCGGGCCCTGCGGGGCGTGCGCCTTCTGCTCGTCGTACGCCTCGCGCGCCGCCTGCACCGCGCTCAGGCGGCTTTCGGTCCAGCGGCCCAGCGCGGACACCTGCTCGGCGGCCTCCCGGCCCAGGCCGGTGAGCGAGTAGTCGACCCGCGGCGGGATCACCGGCTTCGCGTCCCGGTGCACGAAGCCGTCGCGCTCCAGCGTCTGGAGGGTCTGGGCCAGCATCTTCTCGCTGACGCCGCCCACCTCGCGGCGCAGTTCGCTGAAGCGGTACGAGCGCTCCAGCAGCGCTACCAGGATCAGGACGCCCCAGCGGCTGGTGACATGTTCCAGCACCAGCCGGGAGGGGCACATCTGCCCCTTCGCACCGGGCCACCGGCCCTGGTCACTTACGTTCACACCAGTACCTTACTTCAAAGTGGGTACTTTCGATCGGTAAGTGCACCCCTTACGGTGAGTTGCGAGCCCGAACAAGGACAAGCGCCACCCAAGAGGAGAAACCCCCCATGAGCATCGTCGTCACCGGAGCCACCGGAGAGCTCGGCCGTCTCGTCGTCGAGCAACTGCTGACCACCGTGCCCGCGAGCGAGATCGCCGCCGTCGTGCGCAACGAGGAGAAGGCCGCCCCGCTCGCCGCCCGGGACGTCGAGCTCCGCGTCGCGGACTACGACCGGCCGGAGTCCCTCCAGGACGTCTTCCGGGCCGGCGACCGGGTCCTGCTCATCTCCGGGAGCGAGGTCGGCAGGCGCGTGCCGCAGCACACCGCGGTCATCGACGCGGCCGAGGCGGCGGGCGTCGCCCAGCTCGCGTACACCGGCATCCTGGGAGGCCCCGACGCCGACTTCCGGCTGGCCGCCGAACACAAGGCCACCGAGCAGCTGATCCTCGACTCCGGACTGCCCCACACCTTCCTGCGCAACGGCTGGTACACGGAGAACTACACGGCCAACCTCGCCCCGGTCCTGGCGCACGGCGCCGTCGTCGCCAACGCGGGCGACGGCCGGGTCGCCTCCGCCACCCGCGCCGACTACGCCGCAGCGGCCGCCGCCGTACTGACCGGCGAGGGCCACATCGGCGCGGCCTACGAGCTGAGCGGCGATGTCGCCTGGTCACTGGCGGAGTACGCGGCGGAGATCTCGAAGGCCACCGGCAAGGAGATCGCGTACCGGAACGTGCCCGCCGCCGCCCACCAGGAGATCCTGGTCGGCGCCGGTGTGCCCGAGTTCTTCGCGGAGATCCTGGTGGACGTCGACGAGGCGATCAAGCGCGGCCTGCTCGCCGCCACCAGCGGCGACCTGGCCCGCCTCATCGGCCGCCCGACGACGCCGCTCGCAAGCACGGTGGCCGCCGCGGTGGCCGCCGCGTAACACCCGTTCACCCACATCTCAGGGGCCCCATGTCATGACCGTATCCCGATACGGGTATGACATGGAGCCCTCCCCGGCGCTACCGTCATGCAGTTGACGCAGAAACGTCTGGAGGGCCCGTGAAGGGGATCAATGAACAGCGGGCGGGGCTCCTGTCCGGCATCGGCGCCTACGGCCTGTGGGGGCTCGTCCCGCTCTTCTGGCCGCTGCTGAAGCCCGCCGGTGCGATCGAGATCCTCGCCCACCGCATGGTCTGGTCCCTGGGCTTCGTCGCCGTCGCGCTGCTGGTGCTGCGCCGCTGGTCCTGGATCGGCGAACTGGTCCGGCAGCCGAGAAAGCTCGGCCTGATCTCGGTGGCCGCGGCCACGATCACGGTCAACTGGGGCCTGTACATCTGGTCCGTGAACAACGGCCATGTCGTCGAGGCCTCGCTCGGCTACTTCATCAACCCGCTGGTCACCATAGCCATGGGCGTCCTGATCCTCGGCGAACGGCTGCGCCCCGTGCAGTGGGTGGCGGTCGGCACCGGTTTCGCGGCGGTGCTCGTGCTGGCGATCGGGTACGGGCGGCCTCCGTGGATCTCGCTGGTCCTGGCGTTCTCCTTCGCGACCTACGGGCTGATGAAGAAGAAGGTCGACATGGGCGGCCTGGAGTCGCTCACCGCCGAGACCGCCGTGATGTTCGTGCCCGCGCTTGGCTATCTGCTGTGGCTGGGCGCCCGGGGCGAGTCGACTTTCACCTCCGACGGCGTCGGCCACGCGGCGCTGCTGGCCTCGGCCGGCCTCGTCACGGCCGTCCCGCTCGTCCTGTTCGGCGCGGCGGCGATCCGGGTGCCGCTCTCCACGCTGGGCCTGTTGCAGTACCTGGCGCCGGTCTTCCAGTTCATGCTCGGCATCCTCTACTTCCACGAGGCGATGCCGCCGGAGCGGTGGGCCGGATTCGCCCTGGTGTGGCTGGCGCTCACCCTGCTGACCTGGGACGCGTTCCGGACGGCACGGCGGACGAGGATCCAGGTGCGCGAGGCCCGGGAGGCGGCACAGCGACAGGCGCCGCGCCCGAATCCGCCGGCCGGTGAGCCCGCCCCGCACGCACAAATTTAGTTACCCGGTTGCTTTTTTAACTCGGTTGCGTTTCCCTGGGTGTCCACGGAACCGCGACCGAGGAGCCCTCATGCCCGCAACCGCACCCACTCCCCCCACGCACACCACCCCCGTACTGATCGTCGGCTCGGGTCCGACCGGCCTGACCCTCGCCTGCGACCTGGCGCGGCGCTCGGTCGGTGTGCGGATCATCGACAAGTCCCCCGAATTCCCGCGCAGCTCACGGGCCAAGGGCCCCAACCCCCGCTCCCTGGAGGTGCTGGAGGACCTGGGCGTCGCCGACCGGGTCCTGGCCGCGGGATCGGCACCGCTGCGGATGCGCAAGTACCGCGACGGACTGCCGGTCGCCGACACCGACCCGTTCGAGTCCTCGCACCCGACGCCGGACGTGCCGTACGGCCGGGGCGCGCTCATCGCCCAGTGGCAGCTGGAGGAGATCCTGCGGGACCGCCTGGCGGAGTACGGCGTGCACGTGGAGCTCGGCTCCGAGGCGTCCGGCCTGTCGCAGGGGCCCGATTCGGTGACCGTCGCCCTGGCCGACGGCCGGAACATCGAGGCGCGGTACGTGGTGGGCTGCGACGGCGGCCACAGCCCCGTACGCAAGATGCTCGGCGTCCCCTTCGAGGGGAAGACGACCGAGGAGCAGGCGATGGTCTGCGGGGACGTGGAGGCGGACGGCCTCGACCGCGGTGTCTGGCACCAGTGGTTCGACGAGGACGGCGCCGTGATGCTGTGCCCGATCCCGGGTACGCGCACGGGCTGGTGGTTCCAGGCCGGTCCGGAGCGGGACGCGGCGGGAGCCCCCGTGCCGCCCTCCCTGGAGAGCTTCCGGCGCCTGTTCGCCAAGCACACGCGGCTCCCGGCGGACCGCCTGTCGCAGGCCACCCTCCTGTCCACGTACCGGGTCAACGAGCGCATGGCCGACCGCTACCGGGTGGGCCGCGTGCTGCTGGCCGGGGACGCCGCGCATGTGCACTCCGTCGCCGGCGGGCTGGGCATGAACACCGGCATCCAGGACGCGTACAACCTGGGCTGGAAGCTCGCCCGGGTCGTCGAGGGCCGGTCGGACGCACGGCTGCTGGACACCTACGAGGAGGAGCGGCTGCCCGTGGCCTCCTGGACACTGGACATCACCGCCGAGCGGCTGCGGGCGACCCTCGAAGCGATCCGACAGCCGGGCGGCGGCCTGGACTCGGCGATCTCCGGGAACACGACCGGCCTGGGTCTCGGCTACCCCTGGAGCTCCCTCTCCGCCCCCGGCTCCACCCCCCGCCTGCGGGCGGGCGACCGCGCCCCCGACGCCCCCTGCCGCGACACCGCGACGGGCGCGCCGGCCCGCCTGTTCGAGGCGTTCGCGGGCCCGCACTTCACCCTGCTGGGCTTCGGCCCGGACACGGCCGAGGCGCTGCGGGCGACGGAAGCGGCGTACGGCGACACGGTGCGGGCGTACGGGGTGGACGCGAGTGCCCCGCGCGACCTGACCGACGACGCGGCCCACGCCCGCACGGCATACGGAGTCGAGCCGGGCACCGCCCTCCTCGTCCTGGTCCGCCCCGACAACCACGTGGCCCTGATCGCCCCGGCCCCGGAGAGCGGGGCGATCGGCGACTACCTCGACGGCCTGGCCGGGACGGCGTGACCGCCCGACCGGCGGCGGTTCGGGGGCTCGGTGAGCGACCGGGTCCCCGGCCGGACCCGGACGCCCTTGCCCGTGGGCAGTCCGTCCCCCTCGACCGGCCCGAGTCAGAGCCGTACGCCCGGCGAACGGCTCATACGGGGCGCACGGAGAGCGTGTACGCGCAGTCAACGTCGGGGACGACGACGAGCAGGGGGTTGCCGCTCTTGATGTGCGCGTGGGCGGCACGTTGGCTCTCGCGGTCCTCGTACCAGGTGCGGAGTTCCGCAGGGCGGTCGACGGCGAGGGCGGCGACCGGCAGAAGCATGAACGGCCGCACCCACGCCGACCGTTGCGGATCAGGGTCGAGCCGGTCCGCGATCCACAGCGCCCGGCCGCCGAGCCACCGCAGCGCGAGGACGGGCGAAATCGTCCAGAAGACACCCAGTACGTACCGCGCCATTTCGTCGCTGCCGCACACGAACCCTTCGGCGAGCGCCTCGCACCGGTAACTCGTCCGGTCGGGCCGCACGTTCACTTCGCACGTCACAGAATCCGCCCCTCGCTCCGGGCATTGCACCGCGCGATCTCGGCCCGCAACCGCTCCATGGGACTCGGCGCCCGCAGACTTGCGGGTTCCGCCTCCCACTCCGTACCACCACCGACCGGCCGCAACGACCAGTACGGGCCCGCCGTCCCCCGGAACTCCCCGACCTGGTCACTACGACTGGTGTCCACCAACAGCGAGCCGGTGGCGGGGACTTGTGAGGGCTTCTGCTCGCTCGGGGGACCGTCTCCCACAGACACAGGCCACTCCTCTCCGTAACGGTTCCGCTACCAAGGGGGATCAGCGTGGCTTAGGGTCGAAGGAGTCTTCAACGTTCCAGATATGGAGGGCACGTTGGTAAACCGCAAGGAGTTAAACCCTGAAGCAAGCCCGGAGGCGGCCTTCGGGGCACGCCTTCGCAGTGCACGCGAGGCTCGCAGCTGGAAGCAGGACGAGCTTGCCGGACTAGCGGGCTACTCGGGCAGACACATCTCCGCAGTCGAAACTGGCCGCAAACCGCCAACACTCCGTTTCTCACGCAGCCTGGATACCGTCTTCGGATTCACAGGAACCACAGAGTCGTTCGAGCGCGCATGGGGGGAGATCCGGCACGGCAGCCTGCTGGAGGGCTTCCCGGAGTACCTGGGGCAGGAGGCCCGCGCGGCGGAGATCCGGATGTTTGACGTAGGGGTGATTCCCGGGCCGCTCCAGACGCCGGAGTACGCGACAGCCATCGAAGAGGGACACGTGAAGCGGGGCACACTCACCCCCGAACAGGCCTCGGAGCGGGTCGAGTCCCTGGTGGAACGGCAAGCGGCCCTGGCGCGCCGCGTCCCACCCATGGTGATCGTGGTCCTGGACGAGAGCTGCATCCGTCGTGCGATCGGAGGGGGCGAGGTCATGGAGCGTCAGTTGGCCCACCTGGTGGAGTTCGCCGAACAGCCGAACACCATGCTTCAGTTGGCCCCCTACGCCATGGGCGAGCATCGCCCGTTCAACCGGCTGGTGAATCTACTGACCCTGCCCGACCGTTCCGTGATGTCCTACGTGGAGTCCGAGACCAATGGGCATCTGGACAGGGAGATCACCTCCGTACTGCCTCTGGTGAGGTCCTACCATCAGCTTCAAGCCGCGGCGCTCTCCCAGGCGGCATCCGTGGCCATGATCGACGAGGCACGAAAGGGCACCCCGTGATGACCGACTCTCCCTCCCCCTTCTGGTTCAAGTCCTCTTACAGCGGCAGCGGCGGTTCCTGCGTCGAGTGGGCCCCGGCAAGGGTGTCCGCCACCGGCATAGTTCCCGTACGCGACTCGAAGGACCCGCAGGGCCCGGTGCTGGCGATCCATAGCAACGCGTTCGCCTCGTTCGTGGCAGGCGTCAAGGCCGGGGAGTTCGACACCATCTGACCGCTGGGCCGGTTCGTCCGGGCAGCCGAGCTCCGGCTCTGTGCTGTAATCCTCCGAACGGCGCTGGGGAGACGGCTGCCGAGGGGTGAGGGGGACAGGGCATGGCTGTTCGGATGGGCCGTGCCGCTGGGGTGCTCGTGATGGCGGTGACCCTGCCACTGGCCGGTTGCGACGGTGACGACGACACCGGCGGCGGTAAAAGCAAGGAGTCCACGGCGGCTGCGATCGAGGCCGCACGGGCCTATCAGCAGGCCTCGGTGGATCAGGACTGGAAGGCCGCCTGCGAAGCCCGGACCGAACGCCTGCGGCGGAGTTGGGGGGCGGACACCGTCGCCGAGTGCATCGAAATCACCAGTACGCCCCGGCTCCGCGACCGCTCGGACGCACGGGTGAGCACTGGTGGTGCGGTCGACGTCGAGGAGTTCGGTCCGCACCCGGCGGGAATCGGACTGCGGGTGACCGTCGACGTCGGCGATGGCATGACCGTGAACACCGCGCTGCGGCTCGTCCCCGGCGAACGCGGCACGTGGCTCGTCGATCAGGCGGTCAACCTCGCCGAACCCAAGAGCCCGGACGGCGAGGCCATACGCGCCGCGCTGGGCCGCAAGTAAAACCGGGGCGCTTCGTGCGTCCGCGGTGGGCGGCCCGGCGGTGCGCCCGCCCGGTCAGTCCCCCACCGCATCCTGCGGATACCAGCGCAGCTCGACGGTGTTGCCGTCCGGGTCCCGGACGTACACCGACTGCGCCTCGCCCCGGGCTCCGGAGCGGGAGACCGGGCCCTCCAGCACGGTGAAGGTGCCCGCGTCGATGACCTCCTGCCAGTCCAGCGGCTCGACGACCAGGCAGATGTGGTCGACGTTCGACTCATGACGCGGACGGCCCAGCAGATCGATGATCATCGTCGGGCTGACCCGCACCGACGGGAACGGGAACTCCCCCGCCCGCCATTCGTCCACCTTGATCGGCTCCAGGCCGAGGGGGCCGCAGTAGAACTCCAGGGATCGTTCGACGTCCTGCACGTTGAGCACCAGGTGGTCGAAGTCCTTCACTCTCACTCGCACGGCACAGCCTTTCAACCGCTCGGAAGCGGCTCGGTCGGTCGATTCACTTCGGTTCGGTTCAAGGAGCCGTCAAAACTACCCCTGACCCGCGAATGCCGGGCCGCCCCGGTCGTTGTGTCAGTCCGTCGGTTCGATGTGCCAGGGTGCGTCGGGGCGGGTGGGGCGCGCGTCGGCGGTCAGCCGGATTGCGTACACCGGGCGTTCGCCGGGCACCGGTCCGAGGTAGTCGTGACCGGTCATGTGGCACCAGGCAGGCAGGTCCAGGGGTGCGGCCGGGTCGGTCGCGACGACGTGCACCACGGTTCCGGGTGGTGCGGCGTCGATCTGCTTGCGCAGGCGCAGCAGGAGTGTGACGCACAGCAGGCCGGTGCCGTCGACGGTGATGTCGGCGGCCGGTACCGGGTGGGCGTTCACCGCGGGAGGGTCTGGGTGATGCGCCACAGGCGGCGGGGCAGGTCGCCCTCCTCGAACGCGTGGACCTCGTCGAGGGTCCAGCCGTCGGCGAGGGAGTCGACCAGCCGGCGGGGGAAGAAGTGCACGGCGAAACCGCCGTGTTCGTAGATGTCGTCGCCGTGGGCAGTGCCTGAGCCGTAGTGGGCGTCGCCGGTGTGACGGACCGTGTAGACGAAGGTCCCGCCCGGCTTCAGGACGCGGCCGACTTCGCCGACCAGGGCGTGGATCTCCTCGGTCGAGAGGGCCATGCACAGCAGCATGTGCGCGAAGACCGCTTCGGCGGAGGCGTCCGGCAGCGGCAGCGGCTCGCGTACGTCATGGACCGTGGTGGTCACCCGTTCGGCGACGCCCTGATCCTGCGCCGCGCGCCGGAGCTGGTCCAGGCCCACGGGGCTGAAGTCGGTCGCCCGGACGGTGAAGCCCTCACGGGCGAAGTACAGGGCGTCCCTGCCATGGCCGGCGCCCATCTCCAGTACGTCGACCGCCCCGGCCGCGCGGAAGACCCGGGCGGCGTGGGCGGCGGGGGCCGAGGGAGCGTCGCCGTACATGCCCGGATGGGCGGTGTAGGTGCTCTGCCAGTGCCGGCGCTGTACCTCGGCCAGCTCCCGCGCGTCGTCGCTCATGTCTGCTCGCTCCCCATGCCGGATCTGCAGAACAGCGTAGAACGTGCTGGCCAGGGCCCCGTCACGGCTCCCTCCCCCGGGACCCGGCGGCGTCGTGCCGACCGGGAAGCGGGCCGGTCGACACCGGGCGTCGCGGCGGCTCAGGTGCAGCAGTCGCAGCCGGGACGGCATCCGCAGAGGTCGGCTCCCTCGACCTCGGTCGGCGTCGCGGCGCTTGCGTTGGGCGCGCAGCAGCCCTTGCCCTGCCAGGCGTCGCGGCCTTCCTTGGCGGCGATGGCGGCGATGACGAGGGCGGCGATCGGGTCGGCCCAGGACCAGCCGAACAGCAGGTTGACCAGCAGGCCGGCCAGGAGCACGGCGGAGAGGTAGGTGCAGAGCAGGGTCTGCTTGGAGTCGGCGACGGCGGTGGCGGAGCCGAGTTCCCGGCCGGCCCTGCGCTGGGCGGCGGAGAGGAACGGCATGATCGCCAGCGAGAGCGCGGCGAGAACGATCCCGGGGACGGAGTGGCCGGCCTCCCCGGTTCCGGCCAGCGCGCGGACGGAGTCGACGGCGACGTACAGGGCGAGGGCGAAGAAGGAGACGGCGATGATCCGCAGGGTGCGCTGCTCACGGGCTTCGCGGACGGCGTGGTCGCGGGCGGAGAACTGCCAGGCGACGGCAGCTGCGGAGGAGACTTCGATGACAGAGTCGAGCCCGAAGCCGATCAGTGCGGTG
The DNA here is from genome assembly GCF_014649535.1 of Streptomyces gelaticus. GTDB lineage: Bacteria > Actinomycetota > Actinomycetes > Streptomycetales > Streptomycetaceae > Streptomyces > Streptomyces gelaticus. Next base: position 113,587 of record NZ_BMTF01000022.1, on the reverse strand, counting down.
GACGAGGCCATGGTGCCCGCGGCGATCGCGACCACTGCCTCGATGACGTTGTAGGTGATGGTCGCAGCGACGAGCAGGCGTATGCGCCGGGTGAGTACGTCACGGCGGGCCGGGCCGGGGCCGAGGGATATCGCGGACATTCAGCAGCAGCCCTTCTCGTCGGCATCCGGGCAGGTCTTGTCGGCCTCGACGGCGACCACGGCCGCCCTCAGGTCGTCCAGTGCGTGGCCGAGGCGTTCGTCGGCGAGCTCGTAGCGGGTGCGCCGTCCGTGGGGCACGGTGACGACCAGGCCGCAGTCACGCAGGCAGGCCAGGTGGTTCGACAGCCTGGTGCGGGAGATCTCCAGTGTCGGCGAGGTCGGCCGGGTAGGCCGGCGCTCGGCGCAGCGCGAGCAGGATGCGGCAGCGGATGGGGTCGGCGAGGGCGCGGCCGAACCGCGCGAGCACTTCGATGTCAGCGGCGAGTGTCAGCACATGACGACAGTACATTGATTCGTGAATTCAGGAAACTATGAACTATCGACACTATCGTCATGAGCCCCGGCGGTCACGAGGACCACCGGGGCCCACGAGGGGAAGAGTGCCCGGCAGGGTCAGTGGACGAAGACGCTCGCGCCGAACTCCGACACCTGAGAGTCCCCCGGCAGGACGATCCCGATGAGCAGGCCGGAGCAGTCCGGCTCCGTGAAGATCAGCGCCAGTTCATCGGTCCTGTTCCCGACGGAGAGCGGCCAGCGGTCGGAGTTGAAGCACCCGGAGGGGCTGGTGTGAACCTGCCCGTTGATGATCAGGTCTCCAGTGGCGGCACTTGCCGACTGGGTGACCGATACGGAGAGCACGGCCACGGCGGCGAGGGTGCCGAACGCGGTGAGAGCGCGACGCATGAGGGTTCTCCCGGCCGTCACGAGGGCGCCCGGTGCACCCTCGCGCCACGATTACCATGCGTGGTCGACGATTGCGCAAAGTGACTCACGACGAAGGGCCGGGAGGCGGTGCGGGAGGCCACGGGACATCGGCCAGCAGCGGCAGGATCTGCTCCTCCTCGTAGTCGAGGTGTGCGTTCAGCTCCGTGGACATCCGGTCCAGCTCGGCGTGGAAGCGCTCGGGATCGGCGATGCCGATGTCCGTCAGCAGGGCCACCAGCCCCCTCTGGATACGGGCGACCGTGCGGTGTTCGCCGGCGAGCCGGGCGAAGGTGTCCGTCAGGTGCGGGTGGTGGCGGGCGATGCCGGGGAACAGGTGCTGGTCCTCGCTGGTGTGGTGGAACTCCAGCGACTGGCAGAACGCCAGGCAGCGCTGCCTGATCTGGAGCCCGAGGCCCGGAGCCGGGGGCGCACCCGGGCCCCGGTGGGCGGCCCGTGCGACGAAGTGGGCGTCCACCTCCGTCTTCACCTGGCACAACTGGGCCCGCAGCCAGGTGTGGACCTCCATGAGCTTGGCAGCGAGGGTGGTGACCTCGCGGGGCGGCTCCCAGCCCTCTGGCTCGGCGCGCTCCAGCACCACGACCGGGAGGCGCCGGGTGGTCCGGGCCTGGTAGTCGGCGTATCCGGGCGCCGCCCTCACGGCGTGCGCGAACAGTTCCTCGCGCCGGGCCCCCTCCGTGGGGACCGCGAGGGCCTCGAACGTACGGGCGCCGAGTTCCACCTGGACCACAGGATGCGCGAGCAGGTTGCGGTACCAGTCGGGGTGGCGTGGTGCGCCGAGGTTGGAGGCGACGACCAGCAGCGCGTCGCCGTGGCGGACGTAGCCGAGGGGCGTGGTGGTCTCCTTCCCCGACCTGGCGCCGGTGGTGGTCAGCAGGAGCAGGTCCCCGCCTTCGAAGGGACCACCGACCTTCCCGCCGTTGGCGCGGAACTCCTCGATGACGGATTGATCGAAAGATGTGGGCATGCGTTCTGTGCCTCCAGGGGCGCAGGTCAGGGCGCGGCCGGGGCCGCGGTGACCTGAGGAACGGGTGAGCGCGATGCGCGGCCCGTGGCGGTGCACGGTGCCGGGGCATGCGGGACGGGAGAGTGCGACGAGCGGTCGGTCGCCGCTACGTCGGATACAGGTGCGTCAGATACAGGGCGCGGAGTACGAACTCATGACGGGCCCCTCGGTGAAGGGTGTTCGCCCGAGCACCGGCCGGCCCACTGCTCTTTGGCCGGCGTCACGCGACACCGGGTTCATTACACGCATCCCGGCAGGGCCCTGTCAACGCGCGCCGGTCCGCGCTCCGGCCGCTCTTGGACCGACCGGCAATTGGGGGGTGGGAGAAGGAGCGGGGCTGGGTGCATGCGGCTGCAAGGCGGAGGATTGAGGCATGGCGGAGCCATGGTGATTGACGACAACGCCGCAGACGCGCGTGCCCAGCCCCGCGACGCCGCCCCCCAATTGCCGGTCGGTCTTAGGGTGGTGCCATGCCCACACCCGCATACGCCCTCGTCGCCACCGACCTGGACGGCACGCTGCTGCGCCGCGACGGCACCGTGAGCCCCCGCACCCGCGCCGCGCTCGCGCTGGCCGCCCGCGCCGGGGCCCGGCATCTCGTGGTCACGGGGCGGCCGGTGCCCGGGATACGCGGGCTGCTCGACGGGCTGGGCTACCGGGGACCGGCGGTGTGCGGTCAGGGGACCCAGTTGTACGACGCCGGGTCCGGGCGGCTGGTGCGTGCGCTCACCCTCGACCGGGAGGCCGCCGACACCGCACTCGGCAAGATCGAGGCCCAGGTGGGTCCGGTCTTCGCGGCCGTGGACCAGGACGGGACCGAGGGGCGGACCCTGATCGAACCGGGGTATGCGATGCCCCATCCGGCGCTGCCCGCCCAACGAACCCGGCACCGCCACGAGTTGTGGTCCACGCCCGTGGTGAAGGTGCTCATCCGGCACCCGGAGCTCACGGACGACGCGCTGACCGAGGCGGCCCGCGATGCCGTCGGCGATCTCGCCACTGTCACGCACTCCGGCCCCGGCACGGTCGAACTCCAGCCGTACGGCATCGACAAGGGGACCGGGCTCGCGCTGGCCGCCGAATACCTCGGCGTGGCCGCCGACTCCGCGATCGCCTTCGGGGACATGCCCAACGACCTGCCGATGTTCCGGACGGCCGGGTACGGCGTGGCCATGGCCAATGCCCATCCGCAACTGCGGGCCGCCGCGGACGAGGTCACGTCGTCCAATGAGGGCGACGGGGTCGCGGAGGTGCTTGAGCGGGTGTTCGGCTGAGCCGTCCGTGCCGGCCGGCGGGGTGTCAGAGCGACATCAGGCAGTAGAGCCGGTGCGGCTCGGGCCGGGTCCGTGCCGCCTCGGCCAGGTCCGACAGCCCGATGAGGACGTCGGCCAGTTCCCCGGGCGGGAAGCAGCCCCCGAACTCCTCGATGTTCGACCAGGTTTCGGCCACCGCGGCGAAGGCGCCGGGTCTCGCGGCCACGAGGGCGTCGCGCAGCTCGTCCGTGAGCGTGACCAGCCAGCGGGAGTCGTCCTCCGGGGAGCTGAGCAGCCGGTTGAAGCGCGGGAGCGAGGTGACGTCGTCGTACGGCGTGCCGGTGAGCATGCCCTCGGCCTGTCCCAACTGCACGTACGGGTCGATCTCCTTGACCGGGAGCAGCGGGAGACCGGTCGCCTCGATCCCCTGGTCGAAGGCGGCCAGTGCCGTCGCGTCGTCCGGTGCGCTGAAGTAGTCGTACAGATTTCCCATGCGCCGCATGCTCACACGCCCGTCTGACAGCCGCCCCGGCCTCACGGCTCCGGCGGCACCCCGATCGCCCGCAGCACATGGGCGACCAGGGCCGCGATCTCCTCCTCGTCCTGTATCGGCTTGCGCAGGACATGGCGGTAGTACATCGGGCCGTACAGCATCTCCACGGCCAGCGGAAGATCGGCGTCCGGTGGGATCTGGCCCTGCTCCTGGGCCCGGCGCAGGCGGGCGACCGCCTCATCGAAGCGGGGATCGACCAGCTTCGCCCGGACGGTCCGCGCGAGTTCGTCGTCGTGGTGCATCTCGGAGAGGATCCCGGCGTACGCGGGCCCGAAGGGCGGCGTGGAGATGAGCTTCACCCCGCCCGCCAGATTGGCCCGCAGATCGGCGGCGATGTCGCCGGTGTCGGCGAACGGTGTCGTGCCGACCAGTGCGTCGGTGAAGGCCTCCAGGATCACCGCACTCTTCGAGGGCCACCAGCGGTAGATCGTCTTCTTGCTGACGCCCGCTCTGGCCGCGATGGCCTCGACCGTGACGCGGCCGTACCCCTTCTCCGTGCACAGTTCGAGAGCGGCCTCCAGGATCGCTCTCCGTGATCTCTCGCTGCGGCGCTGCGAACTCGGCGATGTGATCATTCGGTGAGCATAAGCGCGTTTGAATCGGCCCTTGTTGACAGCCCGTCGCCAGAGGTCGAACAATATCCAGGCGGAAACGGAACGTGCCGTGTCGCGCCGTCCCGCAATTCGCACCGTTCGCACCGTTCGTGCCGCGACGAGCCGATCGGGGGACGGCTCGCCCGGCCGACGGCGCGAGTGGGGCGTTGCACCCCGTGCGTCAGGCGGTGATGTCCTTCGCCGTGAAACGGGCCCAGGCCGCCGAGCCGAACACCACCGCGTACAAGCCCTGAAGGCCCAGGTTCTTGACCACTTCGTCCCAGTAGACGGGGGCGCGCAGCAGATCCGCGTACGACATCCAGTAGTGCGGGAAGAGATACGGGTGCAGCGCGCTCAACTGCGGGATGCCGTCCACGATCTGGACGGTGATCAGCAGCCCGACGGTGGCGGCCATGGCCGCGATTCCGCTGCCGGTGAGGGTCGAGACGAACAGGCCGACCGCAGCGAACCCGGTCAGCGACGCCGCGACCACCACCGCGATCAGCCCGGCCCGCAACAGCCCCTCACCGAAGCCGATCCGCGTCCCCGAGATGGTGGTGACCTCACCGACGGGGAAGAGCAGCGCGCCCACGGCGAGCGCGGAAAGGGCCACGACCAGGGTCGCGACCAGGCAGAACACCAGCACCGAGGCGTACTTCGTCAGCAGCAGCCTGGTGCGGCCGGCCGGGGCGACCAGCAGATAGCGCAGCGTTCCCGCGCTCGCCTCGCCCGCGACCGAGTCGCCCGCTACGACCCCGACGGCCATCGGCAGGAAGACCGGGAGCGTCACGGCGAGGGCGGCGAAGACCAGGAAGAGTCCGTTGTTGGTGACCTGGGAGAGGAACGCCGGGCCTCCCTCGCCACCGCCCTGTCCGGGCGAGGAGCCGTCGTTCGTCTCGATCCGCACCGCGATGCCGATCAGCACGGGCACGGCGGCCAGCACCCCGAGCAGCGCGAGGGTGCGCCAGCGGCGGAGTGTGGTGGTCAGTTCGGAGCGGAGGATCCCGAAGGTCCACAGCGGGCTCGGCGCCCTTCCCGATCCGGCGACTGCGGCTTCAGCCTGCAACATCGAAACCCTCTCCGGTCAGTGCGACGAAGGCGTCCTCCAGCGAGGCCCGCTGGACGCCGAAGGACCTCAGACGTACGCCGGCGTGCACCAGCGCCGCGCTGAGGTCGGCGAGTTCCACGTCGCCCGGCGGGGCCTCGGCGCTCACCCGGTCGCCGTCGACCGTGATCCCGGTGATGCCCAGTTCCGCCAGGACCCGGACGGCCTCGCCCGGGTCGGGGGTGGTGACGGCCAGTCGGCCTCGGGCGCCCGCGGCCAGTTCCGCGACCGGGCCCTGGGTGATGAGCCGGCCCCTGGCCATCACCGCGGCGTGTGTGCAGACCTGCTCGATCTCGTCGAGGAGGTGCGAGGAGAGGAAGACGGTGGTGCCGTCCGCCGCCAGTTCCCTGACCAGGGCGCGGATCTCCCGCATGCCCTGCGGGTCCAGGCCGTTGGTCGGCTCGTCGAGGACGAGCAGCCGGCGCGGTTGGAGCAGGGCCGCGGCGAGGCCCAGGCGCTGCTTCATGCCGAGCGAGTACGCCCTGGCCTTCTTCCCGGCCGCCGCTGCCAGCCCGACCCGGTCCAGGGCCTGCCCCACCCGGGCCCGGCGGGTACGCGGATCGGCGGTCGGGTCGGCGGAGTCGTAGCGCAGCAGATTGTCCCGGCCGCTCAGGAAGCCGTACAGCGCGGGCCCTTCGATCAGCGCCCCGACTTGCGGGAGCACGGTGCGGGCGGCGCCCGGCACGGGATGGCCCAGCAGCTGCGCGGAGCCGGAAGTCGCCTCGATGAGGCCCATCAGCATCCGGATGGTGGTGGTCTTGCCCGAGCCGTTGGGGCCGAGGAATCCGAAGATGCTGCCGCCGGGGACGCTGAGGTCGAGGCCGTCGACAGCGAGTTGGCCGCCGCGGTAGCGCTTGGTGAGGCCCCGGGTCTCGATCACGGCTCCCGGTTCGGTGACCGCTGTCGGTTCGATGACGGTGCCGGATTCTGTCATGCGTACTCCCCATGGGTCGGGCAGGGCCCGTCCGCCGGACGGGCCAGGGTCTGTCGTCGAACTGCCACAGGCCCTGCGGCGGACCGCCCCGCCGTACGGAGCGTACGGCGGGGCGGGTGAGCGGTGCGGGAAGCGCGGCGCGCCCCGGTGTCAGGAGGCGTTGTTCGCCGCCTGGACCAGCGCGTCCTTGGTGACCGCGCCGACGTACACCTTGCCGTCGTCCGTCATCAGGGCGTTGATCAGGCGGGTCTTGAAGACCGTGCCCGAGCCGAACTTGCCGGAGACCTTGTCGCCCAGCGCGTCCAGGAACTGCTGGGCCTCGGCCGGGACGTCGCCCGACGCCTTCGGCGGGAGGCCGGTGCCGCCCGGGGTGGTGATCTCGGCGATGGCGTTCCAGCCCTCGCCGATGACCTTGGTGTCCTTGGCGCCCTGGTCGCCGGAGCCCAGCTGCTCGGCGCCCGGGATCAGGCCGTCGAGGCCCTTGTCGGCCTTGTGCGGCGCCTTCGCTTCGTCGGCCTCGGTCACCTCGGTGCCCTTGGGCGGGGTGAAGGTGAACGAGGAGGCGTCCGGCTTCGAGAAGTCGACCTTGGTGAAGCCGGCGTCGACGACGGCCTTGCCGCCGTCGGCCGGAAGCAGCGTGAACTTCAGCGGCACGCCGTTCTTCGCGTCGACCGCGACCGTGACCGAACCGATCGTGGAGCCGCTCTGCTTCGGCTTGACGACCAACTGGTACGCGTCGCGTCCGGCGACCTGCGCGGTGCCGTCGACCGTCACCGAGGTGGTGGGACCGGCGGCCTTCAGCACCTGCTCGGCGAGTGCCTTCGGGGTGGTGGGCACGCCCTCGGGGACCTGGTGCGCCGACTTCTTCCCGGCGTCCTTCCCGGCCCGGTCCTCGGTGGCGTGGTACGCCTGGTCGGACTTGCTGTCGTACGCCCAGACCTGATCGCCGTTGCGGATCAGGCTGTACTCGGAGGCGTTGTCCAGGATCGACAGCCGCTGCTTGTCGGGGCCGTCGGCCGCCACCCGGAGGGTGTGCGTGCCGGAGGCCAGCTCCGTCATCCGCTCCTGCGGGTCGGCGCTCGAACCGCCCTTGCCGCCCGCGCCGCCCGGGGCGAAGGATTCCGCCAGACCGCCGAGCGACGGAAGGCCGAAGTCCGTGCTGATCTTCACCGTGCCGGAGAGCTGCTCGGTGTCCGAAGCGGCGATCTTCTCGATGAGTTCCTGTGCGCTGATCTTCGGCAGATCGGGGTCGCCGGAGCTCGCGAGCGCCGGGACGAGCCCGATCGTCGCGGCCGCGACTCCCGCCACCGCGACCGGGACGATGTAGCGCGCCGCCTTGCGGCGGCCCGCGGCGGTGCCCCTGGTCCCACCGTCGGTCCCTGCGCTGTCGTTCGGTGCCATGTGTGCCCTACCTCCGTGGTCGGCGGCTTCCGTCCGGTTGCACTCGTCCACTCCGCGCCGCCATTCTCACCCGGTTTGGTCAGGAGTGGTTGTTCTCCATCTGACCAAACCGGCGGCACGGAAGCGTCAGCCCCCGGGAGCAACTCCGCGTACCTCTTCGGTATGACACCGCACGGCACTCGCTCCCCCGTCCAGTAGGGGACGCCCGGACAGCCGCTCAACCCGCGCGGTGCACCACCGCGTCGCACAGCTCCCGCAGCGCGGCCTTCGCATAGCCCTCGGGCAGCGGCGCCAGCGTCGCGCGCGCCTCCTCCGCGTACCGGACGGTGTCGCGCCTGGCCTGCTCCAGTGCCGGGTGGGCGCGCAGCCTGCGCAGCGCCTCGGCGTGCCGGGCGTCGTCGCTGAGGTCGCCGTCGAGCAGCTCGACGAGCTCCAGGTCCTCCGGCTTCCCGTCGGCCTCCGCCTGCGCCCGCAGGTGGAGCACCGGAAGTGTCGGGATGCCCTCGCGCAGGTCGGTGCCCGGGGTCTTGCCGGACTCGTGGGAGTCGGAGGCGATGTCGAGCACGTCGTCGGCGAGCTGGAAGGCGACGCCGAGCCGCTCCCCGTACTGGGTCAGGATGTCGACCGCGGACTCGTCCGCGCCGGCCATCATCGCGCCGAACCGGCAGGCCACCGCGATCAGCGAGCCGGTCTTGCCCTGCATCACTTCCAGGTAGTGCTCGACCGGGTCGCGGCCGTCGCCCGGCCCCGCGGTCTCCAGGATCTGGCCGGTGACCAGCCGCTCGAACGCCTCCGCCTGAATGCGTACGGCCTCCGGGCCGAGGTCGGCCAGTATGTGCGAGGCGCGGGCGAAGAGGAAGTCGCCGGTCAGCACGGCCACCGAATTGTCCCAGCGGCTGTTGGCGCTGGGGACACCGCGGCGCACGTCCGCCTCGTCCATCACGTCGTCGTGGTAGAGCGTCGCGAGGTGCGTCAGCTCGACGACGACGGCCGCGGGCACCACGCCCGGCGCGTCCGGGTCGCCGAACTGGGCGGCCAGCATCGCCAGCAGCGGCCGGAAGCGCTTGCCCCCGGCGCGTACGAGATGCTGCGCGGCCTCCGTGATGAAGGGCACGCCGCTCTTGGTGGCATCGAGCAGCCCGGACTCGACAGCAGCCAACCCGGCCTGGACATCGGCCTCAAGTGCCTGGTCCCGCACGCTCAGCCCGAACGGCCCGACGACGGTCACGAGGGGATCTCCTGTCTGCTGACGATCACACGGAATGTCGATGTGTCGCTGTCATCACTCAAGTCAGCGTATCCGGTCCCCTTTGGATCACCGTGGGCGCCTTCCCGCCACCGCCGGTATGTTCGGGATCAGCTCATACGATCAGGAGTTCTCCCTTTGTCCCACACGGCCACCGCCACCGACCCGAGTCAGCCGCCGCCCGAAGACGACCACGCATTTTTCGGCCAGCCACGAGGGCTGATGACCCTGTCCGGTCTGGAGGTCTGGGAACGCTTCTCGTTCCTGGGCATGCAGGCGATCCTGGTCCTCTACTTCGCCGACACCGTCGCCCGCGGCGGGATGGGCATGGAGGCGGGCACCGCGGCTTCGGTCTCGGCCGCCTACGGCACCCTCGTCTACCTGGTCTCCGTCGCCGGCGGCTGGCTGGCGGACCGGATCCTCGGCTCGTACCGCGCCGTCCTGTACGGCGGAATCCTCATCGCCTGCGGCCATTACGCCATGGCGGTGCCCACCGACACCATGACGTGGGTCGGCCTCGGTCTGATCAGCGCCGGGACCGGTCTGCTCAAGCCCAATGTGGCGACCATGGTCGGCAAGCTCTACCGCACCGCCGACGAGCGCCGCGACGCCGGCTTCGCCCTCTACTACATGGCCATCAACATCGGGGCGTTCCTCGGCCCGCTGGTCACCGGCTGGCTCGGGGACCACGCGAGCTGGCACTGGGGCTTCTCGGCCGCAGCCTTCGGCATGACCCTCGGCCTGATCCAGTACGTGCTGGGCCGGCGTCACCTGTCCGGGCGAACGCACGGCGCCGAATTCGCGCTGGCACCGGCACCCATGCGCCGCGCCGTTCGACTGATCGTGGCCGGCGCCGTCGTCGTCGCCGCCGTCGCCACCGCGCTCGCCCTGGCCGGCTGGCTGACCATGGACCGCTTCGTCGACCTGCTCACCCTGATCTCGGTGATCGCGCCGGTCGTCTACTTCGTGGTGATGTTCCGCAGCCCCCGGGTCACCGGCGAGGAACGCGGCAGGCTGCGCCCGTACGTGGTGCTCTTCCTGGCCTCCGTCGTCTTCAACTTCATCCTGTTCCAGGCGTACTCGACGATGATGCTGCTCGCGTCGACCAACGCCCGTACCGAGATCCTCGGCTTCCACTTCCCGGCGAGCTGGTACGCCTCCGCGCTCGGCGCCTTCGAGGTCGCGCTCGCCCCGGTGGTCGCCACCGTCTGGGCCCGGATGGGTCCGCGCCAGCCGCACGCCTCCAACAAGATCGCGATCGGGGTGATCCTCGGCGGGCTGTCCTTCCTGCTGATGGTGCTGCCGACCTCCGGGCACTCCGGCGACACCTTCAAGATGGCCGCCTGGTGGATCGTCGGCTCGTACCTGCTGCTCGGACTCGGCGACGTCCTGCTGGAGACCTCCGGCATGTCCGCGACCACCAAGCTCGCCCCCAAGGCGTTCGCCAGCCAGACGATGGCGCTCTGGTTCCTCTCGCTGGCCCTCGCCAACGGCATCCAGGCCCAAGTCGTGAAGCTGTACGGCGAGGTCTCCAACCCCGCCTACTTCGGTGTCAATGGCGCGATCGCGGTGGTGGCCGGTGTGGCCGTGATGGCCGCCGCACCCTGGCTCAAGCGCACCATGCACCCCGTCCACTGAGGTACCGCCATGCACATCCGCACCACGTTCCCGTACGAGACCACCCGTGAGGACGTCCGCATCCCGCTGCCGGACGGCACCCGGCTGTACGCCCGGATCTGGCGGCCCGTCACCGACGAACCGGTACCCGCGCTGCTGGAGTACCTGCCCTACCGGCTGAGCGACTGGACGGCACCGCGGGACTGGCAGCGCCACCCCTGGTACGCGGGCCACGGCTACGCCTCCGTCCGGGTGGACGTACGCGGGCACGGCAACAGCGAGGGCCTGCCGGGCGACGAGTACCACGCGACGGAGCTGGCCGACGGCGTCGCTGTCATCCACTGGCTGGCCCAGCAGGAGTGGTGTTCCGGCCGGGTCGGCATGTTCGGCATCTCCTGGGGCGGCTTCAACTCGCTCCAGATCGCCGCGCTGGCGCCCGAACCGCTGAAGGCGGTCGTCACCGTCTGCTCGACCGACGACCGCTACGACAACGACGTCCACTACATGGGCGGCTCGGTCCTCGCCGTCGACATGCACGCCTGGGCGGCCACCATGCTGGCCTTCGTCTCCCGGCCGCCGGACCCGGCGCAGGTCGGCGAGGGCTGGAAGGACATGTGGCTGAAGCGGCTGGAGGCCGTCGACCCCTTCATCCACACCTGGCTGGCGCACCAGACCCGCGACGGCTACTGGAAGCACGGCAGCGTCTGCGAGGACTACTCCGCGATCCGCGCGAAGGTCCTCGCGGTGGGCGGCTGGCACGACCCGTACCGCGACACCGTCCTGCGGCTCGTCGAGCACCTCGCCCCGGACCGGGTCCGCGGGCTGATCGGGCCGTGGTCGCACCAGTACCCGGACCGCGGGCTGCCGCCGGGCCCGTCGATCGGCTTCCTCCAGGAGACGCTGCGCTGGTGGGACCAGCACCTGAAGGACAAGGACACCGGCGTCATGTCCGAGCCGCTGCTGCGGGCCTGGATCAGCGATTCGCACCGCCCCGCCACGGTGTACGAGACGCTGCCGGGCCGCTGGGCCGGCGAGAACAGCTGGCCGTCCCCGAACATCGAGCCGGTCGCGTACGCCCTCGGTGGCGGCCCGCAGATCGTCGACTCGCCGCAGCAGACGGGGCTGGACGCCGGGCGCTTCTTCCCGTTCGGCAACGACGCCGACCTGCCGCCCGACCAGCGCGACGAGGACGCCAAGTCGGTCTGTTTCGAGTTCCCGGTCGAGGGCGCCCCGATCGAGATCCTCGGCCGTCCCCGGGTGAAGCTGCGCATCCGGATGGACGTGCCGCGCGGCCAGGCGATCGCCCGGCTCTGCGACATCGCGCCGGACGGCTCCTCGACCCTGGTCACCCGGGGCGCGCTCAACCTCTCCGCCCGGGGTGGCCGCGACCGCGCGGACGACTGGCCGGTGGGCGGCACCGAGGACGTGACCTTCGAGCTGAACGGCATCGGGCACACCTTCCCGCCCGGCCACCGGATCAGGCTCGCGGTCTCCTCCTCGTACTGGCCGTGGATCTGGCCGCAGGCCGGGTCGGTCGGCTTCACCCTGGACGCGGACGGCAGCCTCGTCGAACTGCCGGTGCGCCGGGCCGTCGAGGAACCCGCAATCGGGTTCGAGGAGCCGGAGCAGTCGGAGCCGCTCGGCGTCGTGTACCCGGTGACGCTCGACGAACAGCGCCCGGAGCGGCTGGTGGTCCGCGACGTCGCCAAGGGCGAATGGCGGCTGGAGGTCGACCCGCGCTACGGCGGCACCCGCGTCTACCCGGACGGCCTGGAATTCACCGAGGACGCCCTGGAGACGTACACGATCCAGGAGAACGACCCGCTCTCCGCACGCACCCGCTCCGACTGGGCGATCCGGCTGCACCGGCCGGAGCTGGCGTGGGACGTACGGATCGAGACGCGCTCCGAGATCGCTGCGGACGACAGCGACTTCATCACCTCCGACGAAGTGGTCTGCAAGGAGGGCGACGAGGTCGTCTTCCACCGCACCTGGGAGAAGCGGATCCCGCGTACGGCGGGCTGAACCGGACCCACCGCCGTGCCCCGGACACCCGGGGCACGGCGGAACTTTCCGGGCATCAGGGGCGGTTGGGACACTCCCGCGAGAGGGTGGCGCCGACGTAACGTGTCCCCCAAGCGACCTGGAAAGCGAGGCAGCACCACATGCCCGAGCAGAGCAGCCCGCTCGATCTGGCCGAGGGCGACCCCTTCGGTCCGCACAACCTTCCCTACGGAGTGTTCTCCACCCCCGACCACCCCGAGGACCGCCGGGTCGGCGTCCGCATCGGCAACCACGTACTGGACGCCGGAGCCGCGGCGCACGCGCTCGGCTCGCCCTACGCGCAGCTCCTCGCGCAGCCGGACCTGACCGCGCTGCTCTCGGCGGGCCGCACCGCCTGGCGGGACGTCCGGCGGGCGCTGACCGCGTGGGTGACGGTCCCGGCGCACCGCGCGGACATCGAACCGCTGCTGCACCCGGTCGATTCCGTGACGCTCCATCTGCCGTACGCGGTCGCGGACTACGTCGACTTCTACGCGAGCGAGAACCACGCCACCAACGTCGGCAAGATCTTCCGGCCCGACGCCGAGGCGCTGACGCCCAACTGGAAGCACCTCCCGATCGGCTACCACGGCCGGTCCGGCACCGTCGTCGTCTCGGGCACGGACGTGGTGCGCCCGTCCGGCCAGCGCAAGGCGCCGACCGACGCGGCCCCGGTCTTCGGACCCTCCGTCAAGCTGGACATCGAGGCCGAGGTCGGTTTCGTCGTCGGCGTCGGCTCCGAGCAGGGCCGCCCGGTCCCGCTCGGCGACTTCCGCGACCACGTCTTCGGTCTCTGCCTGCTCAACGACTGGTCGGCACGCGACATCCAGGCCTGGGAGTACGTCCCGCTCGGCCCGTTCCTCGGCAAGTCCTTCGCCACCTCCGTATCGGCCTGGGTGACACCCCTGGAGGCCCTGGAGTCGGCCCGCATCGCTCCCCCGGCCCGCGACTTCCCGCTGCTCCCCTATCTGGAGGACGCCGGCGAGGAGGAGGCCGGCGGCCTGGACCTGCGGATCTCCGTCGCGATCAACGGACAGGTGGTCGCCGAGCCGCCGTTCGCCACGATGTACTGGACGGCGGCCCAGATGCTGGCCCAGATGACGGTGAACGGCGCCTCGCTGCGCACCGGCGACCTGTACGGCTCCGGCACGGTCAGCGGCGCCGAGCCCGGTCAGCGCGGCTCCCTCCTGGAGCTGACCTGGAACGGCCGCGACCCGCTGGACCTCCCGGACGGCAAGCGCACCTTCCTGGAGGACGGCGACACGGTGACGATGACCGCCTGGGCCCCGGGCCCGGACGGCACGCGGGTGGGACTCGGCGAGGTCACGGGCCGGATCGTTCCCGCGTCATGATGCCGCCCGCCCGGAGCTCACGCTCCCCGAGGAACTGCTGCTGCTCGCACCGGACCCGCAGCGCGGCAAGCCGCAGTGCTCCGGCCGTTTCCTGAAGTACGGGACGGCGGGCGCGGTCCTGAGGGAGCTGGAGCTCCAGGGCCGGGTCACCGGACAGGCCGGCCGGACCCGCGCAGCCGGACCCTGGCCGCGCTGGTCTCGGCGGTCGGCCTTTCGGGCACGGTGACCCGGGGCGGCCTGCGGAAGCAGTGGGCGATGCGCGACCTGGTGGACGAGGAGTGGACCGCGGACGCGGTGTACCGGAACGTACGCGAGGACAGGGCGAACCGGAACGGCAGCAGAAGGCACGGCAGCCAAGGCGGCTTCGGCGACGACTGACGGGGACGGCGGGCGCGGGGCGCCCGCGCGTCAGCTTCGCACGGGCGTTCACACGTTCGGGGGAGCCCTCTCCCGTTTCCGACGGATACGCTGAAAAGTCCCACAAGACTCTGCGTCATGGGAGCACTGATGAGCGTCGAACCCGAGGCCCCCGAGCCGCGGTGGGCGGTTCCGCCCGTAGGCGGCTGGACCGCCGATGACCTGGACACACTCCCGAATCTGCCTCCGCACACGGAGCTGATCGACGGGAGCCTTGTTTTCGTGAGTCCGCAGACCCTCTTCCACATGCGAGCGGTCGACTTCTTCAATTGGCAGTTGCAGTCGCTGGCACCGCACGAATTCGAAGTCGTACGCGATTTCACCATCGACATCGACCGCTACAACCGGCCCGAACCCGATGTGATCGTCGTGGACGGCGAGATCATCCAGGATCCGAGCCAGACCCGCTTCCCCGCCGAGTCCGTACAGCTGGCCATCGAGGTCGTCTCCCCGGAATCCCTGACCCGGGACCGGGAGACCAAGCCCATGAAGTACGCGCGGGCGAAGATCCCGCACTACTGGCGGGTGGAGAATCACGACGACCGGGCGGTGGTCTACGTCTTCGAGCTGGAGCCGTCGACCGGGGCTTACACCTCCACCGGCATCTTCCACGACCGGATGAAGGTCTCCGTTCCCTTCCCTGTCGATCTCGACCTCACCGAGATCACCGCACGCCGCCGGGCGGCGGCCCCGGAGTAACCGGGCCGCCGCCCCTCGTGTACCGCCCTCACTCGTACTCGGGCGGCTCCTCGTCCCAGCCGAACTCGGGGTCCGATTCGGGAGCCGACGGGGCCGGTGCGGGGGTGGCTTCGCGGGCCGGAGCCTCCGCAGGGGTCGCCGCCCCGAACGTCGCAAGCACCTCCAGCACCCCCTCCCCGTACGTCGCCAGCTTCTTCTCGCCCAGGCCGCTGATCCCGCTCAGCGCGGACACCGAGTCCGGCCGCACCGTGGCGATCTCGCGCAGGGTTGCGTCGTGGAAGATGACGTACGCCGGGACGCCCTGCTCCTTCGCCCGGGCGCCCCGCCAGGCCCGCAGCGCCTCGAAGACCGGGACGGCCTCGGGGGCCAGCTCGGCGGCGGCCGCCTGCGACTTCGGCTTGCGTTCGGCCTTCGTGGAGCGCGACGCGGGCTTCGGCGCCTCCTTGCGCAGCAGCACCTCACGCTGCCGCCCGAGCACCGAGCCGCTCTCCTGAGTGAGCACCAGCGTGCCGTACTCGCCCTCGACGGCGAGCAGCCCCTGGGCGAGCAACTGCCGTACGGTGCCGCGCCATTCGGCCTCGGACAGCTCGTCGCCGATGCCGAAGACCGAGAGCTGGTCGTGGTCGAACTGGATGACCTTGGCGGTCCTGCGGCCGAGCAGGATGTCGATGATCTGGCCCCCGCCGAACTTCTGCCCGCGCTCCCGCTTCAGCCGCACCACGGTCGACAGCAGCTTCTGTGCGGCCACCGTGCCGTCCCAGCTCTCGGGCGGGGTGAGGCAGGTGTCGCAGTTGCCGCAGTCCGCCGCGGTGGGCTCCTGGCCGAAGTACGTCAGCAGTTGGGCGCGGCGGCACCGGACCGTCTCGCACAGGGCCAGCATCGAGTCGAGGTGGGAGGCCGCGCGGCGGCGGAACGCCTCGTCGCCCTCGCCGCCCTGGATGAGCTTGCGCTGCTGGACGACGTCCTGGAGGCCGTACGCCATCCAGGCCGTGGACGGCAGTCCGTCACGGCCGGCGCGGCCGGTCTCCTGGTAGTAGCCCTCGACCGATTTCGGCAGGTCGAGGTGGGCGACGAAGCGTACGTCCGGCTTGTCGATGCCCATGCCGAAGGCGATGGTCGCGACGACGACCAGGCCCTCCTCGCGCAGGAACCGGGACTGGTGGACGGCGCGCGTGCCCGCGTCGAGCCCCGCGTGGTACGGGACGGCCTCGATGCCGTTGCGGCAGAGGTACTCGGCGGTCTTCTCCGTCGAATTGCGCGAGAGGCAGTAGACGATGCCCGCGTCCCCGGCGTGCTCGTCCTTGAGGAAGGAGAGCAGCTGCTTCTTCGGGTCGGCCTTCGGCACGATCCGGTACTGGATGTTGGGCCGGTCGAAACTGGCGACGAAATGCTTGGCGTCGGGCATGCCCAGACGATGGGTGATCTCCTGGTGCGTGGCGTCGGTCGCGGTCGCCGTCAGGGCGATGCGCGGTACGTCGGGCCAGCGCTCGCCGAGGACGGAGAGGGCCAGATAGTCCGGCCGGAAGTCGTGACCCCACTGGGCCACGCAGTGCGCCTCGTCGATCGCGAAGACGGAGATCTCGCCGCGCGAGAGCAGCGCGAGAGTGGAATCGAGCCGGAGCCGCTCCGGGGCCAGGTAGAGCAGGTCGAGCTCACCGGCGACGAACTGGGCCTCCATCGAACGGCGCTCGTCGAAATCCTGCGTGGAGTTGATGAAGCCGGCCCGCACCCCGAGCGCGCGCAGCGCGTCCACCTGGTCCTGCATCAGGGCGATCAGGGGGGAGATGACGATGCCTGTACCCGCTCTGACCAGGGACGGGATCTGGTAGCAGAGGGATTTGCCGCCACCGGTCGGCATGAGCACGACGGCGTCCCCGCCGGCCACCACATGGTCGACGATCGCTTCCTGCTCGCCGCGGAACGCCTCGTACCCGAATACCTTGTGCAGCGTCCGCCGTGCGTCGCTCTCGGTCTCTTCCATGGTCCCGCCCGTCGTGCTCATCGCTCTGTCCCCCGGGTCCGTCCCGCTTTTTCGTCCGTGCTGCCGCCGTCCCCTGCCACGATAGGCGCCGCCTACGACAACGCCGGACGGGCTTGACTCATCAAGCCCGTCCGGCGACGGTCGTTGCTGTGCAGGAGTGCGCTACCTCACGAACACTCCCGCCTGGCTCGCCAGGTCCAGGAAGTACTGCGGGGCCAGGCCCAGCACCAGCGTGACCGCGACACCGACCGCGATCGTCGTCATCGTCAGCGGGGACGGGACGGCGACCGTGGGGCCGTCCGCCTTCGGCTCGCTGAAGAACATCAGCACGATGACCCGGATGTAGAAGAACGCGGCGATCGCCGAGGAGATCACACCGACCACGACCAGTCCGCCCGCGCCGCCGTCGGCCGCGGCCTTGAACACGGCGAACTTCCCGGAGAAGCCGGAGGTCAGCGGGATACCGGCGAAGGCCAGCAGGAACACCGCGAAGACCGCGGCGACCAGCGGCGAGCGCCGGCCGAGCCCGGCCCACTTCGACAGGTGCGTGGCCTCGCCGCCCGCGTCGCGCACCAGGGTGACGACGGCGAACGCCCCGACCGTCACGAAGGAGTACGCGCCCAGGTAGAAGAGGACCGACGAGATGCCGTCCGGGGTCGTCGCGATCACACCGGCGAGGATGAATCCGGCGTGGGCGATCGAGGAGTAGGCCAGCAGCCGCTTGATGTCGGTCTGGGTGATGGCGACGATCGCACCGCCCAGCATCGTGATGATCGCGACGGCCCACATGACCGGGCGCCAGTCCCAGGCGAGGCCCGGCAGCACCACGTACAGCAGGCGCAGCAGCGCACCGAACGCGGCGACCTTGGTGGCCGCGGCCATGAAGCCGGTGACCGGGGTCGGGGCGCCCTGGTAGACGTCCGGGGTCCACATGTGGAACGGGACGGCGCCGACCTTGAAGAGCAGGCCGGTCAGGATCATCGCGCCGCCGATCAGCAGCAGCGCGTCATTGCCCATGGTGTCGGCGAGTGCCGGGTCGATCTGGGTGACGGAGCCGTTGACCACGTTCGCGATCGTCGCGTACGAGACGGAGCCCGCGTACCCGTAGAGCAGGGCGATCCCGAAGAGCAGGAACGCCGAGGAGAAGGCGCCGAGCAGGAAGTACTTCACCGCGGCCTCCTGCGACATCAGCCGCTTGCGGCGGGCGACGGCGCACAGGAGGTAGAGCGGGAGGGAGAAGACCTCCAGGGCCACGAAGAGCGTCAGCAAGTCGTTGGCCGCGGGGAAGACCAGCATGCCCGCCACCGAGAAGAGGACCAGCGGGAAGACCTCGGTGGTGGTGAATCCGGCCCTGACCGCCGCCTTCTCGCTGTCGCTGCCGGGGACCGAGGCGGCCTGGGCGGCGAAGGAGTCGACGACATGCTTGCCGTGCGCGGCGGGGTCGAGCCGCCGTTCGGCGAAGGTGAAGACGGCGACCAGCGAGGTCAGCAGGATGGTGCCCTGCAGGAACAGCGTCGGACCGTCGATCGCGATGGCGCCCATCGCGGCGATGTGCGCCTTCGTCGTGCCGTATCCCCCGGCCGCCAGTCCGACGACCGCGGCGAACGCTGCGGCGAGGGCGACGACCGTGAGGAAGACCTGCGTGTAGTAGCGGGCCCGGCGCGGCACGAAGGCCTCGACGAGCACGCCCACCACGGCGACACCGATCACGATGAGGACCGGGGCCAGCTGGGTGTACTCGATGACCGGTGCCTTGAACTTCTCGACCGGGGCGGTCGACGTCACCCCGCCCGCCATTGTCCACAAGCTGTGGACAGCTGTTGCGCTCACTTGGCGGCCTCCACCTCAGGCTGGGGGTCCTTCTTCTGGACGTCCGACATGGTGTGCTGCACCGCCGGGTTGACGATCTCCGTCAGCGGCTTCGGATAGACACCCAGGAAGAGCAGCAGCGCGATCAGCGGAAGGACCACCACCAGCTCCCGGACCTTGAGGTCCGCCATGCCCTGGACCTCGGCCTTCACCGGGCCCGTCATCGTCCGCTGGTAGAGGACGAGGACGTAGAGCGCGGCGAGCACGATGCCGGTCGTGGCGATGACGCCCGCCGCCGGATACGCGCTGAACGTGCCGACCAGGACCAGGAACTCGCTGACGAACGGGGCGAGCCCGGGCAGCGACAGGGTGGCCAGACCGCCGATCAGGAAGGTGCCGGCCAGGACGGGCGCCACCTTCTGCACCCCGCCGTAGTCGGCGATGAGCCGCGAACCGCGCCGGGTGATCAGGAAGCCCGCCACCAGCATCAGCGCGGCGGTCGAGATGCCGTGGTTGACCATGTAGAGCGTGGCACCGGACTGGCCCTGGCTGGTCATCGCGAAGATGCCCAGGATGATGAAGCCGAAGTGCGAGATCGACGCGTAGGCGATCAGGCGCTTGATGTCGCGCTGGCCGACGGCGAGCAGCGCCCCGTACACGATGCTGATCAGCGCCAGGACGACGATCACCGGCGTCGCCCACTTGCTGGCCTCCGGGAAGAGCTGGAGGCAGAAGCGGAGCATCGCGAAGGTGCCGACCTTGTCGACGACCGCGGTGATCAGGACGGCGACCGGGGAGGTCGCCTCGCCCATCGCGTTGGGCAGCCAGGTGTGCAGCGGCCACAGCGGGGCCTTCACCGCGAAGGCGAAGAAGAACCCGAGGAAGAGCCAGCGCTCCGTGCTGGTCGCCATGGAGAGCGAGCCGTTCGCTCGGGCCTCGGCGATCTCGGAGAGCGAGAACGTTCCCGCGACGACGTACAGCCCGATGACGGCGGCCAGCATGATGAGCCCGCCGACCAGGTTGTAGAGGAGGAACTTGACCGCGGCGTACGAGCGTTGCGCCGCCGCGTTCTCGTCGCTGCCCGTGTGTGCCCGGTCCCCGAAGCCGCCGATGAGGAAGTACATCGGGATGAGCATGGCTTCGAAGAGGATGTAGAAGAGGAAGACGTCGGTGGCCTCGAAGGAGAGGATCACCATCGCTTCGACCATCAGGATCAGGGCGAAGAAGCCCTGCGTCGGACGCCAGCGCGAGGACTTCGTCTCCAGGGGGTCGGCGTCGTGCCAGCCGGCCAGGATGACGAAGGGGATCAGCAGGGCGGTGAGCGCCATGAGCACCACCCCGATGCCGTCCACGCCCAGTTCGTACCGGACGCCGAAGTCCTTGATCCAGGCATGCGATTCGGTGAGCTGGTAGCGCTCGCCGCCGGGCTCGAAGCGGGCCAGCGCGATGCCCGCCAGCACGAGTGTGGCCAGCGAGAAGACCAGCGCCAGCCATTTGGCGGCGGTGCGCCGGGCGGCCGGGACGGCGGCGGTGGCAACCGCGCCGATCGCCGGGAGCGCAGCCGTCGCTGTCAGGAGGGGAAAGGACATGGTGATCAGACCGCCCTCATCAGCAGGGTCGCGGCGATGAGAACCGCCGTACCGCCGAACATCGAGACCGCGTAGGAGCGGGCGTAGCCGTTCTGCAGCTTGCGCAGCCGGCCGGAGAGCCCGCCCATCGAGGCCGCCGTGCCGTTGACGACGCCGTCGACCAGGGTGTGGTCGACGTACACCAGGGAGCGGGTGAGGTGCTCGCCGCCGCGGACCAGGACCACGTGGTTGAAGTCGTCCTGGAGGAGATCGCGGCGGGCGGCCCGGGTGAGCAGCGAGCCGCGCGGGGCGACGACCGGCACGGGCTTGCGTCCGTACATCGCCCAGGCGATGGCGACGCCGATGACGAGCACCACCATGGTGGCGGCGGTGACCGTCGCGGCACCGATCGGGGCGTGTCCGTGGCTGTGGCCGGTGACCGGCTCCAGCCAGTTCAGGAAGCGGTCGCCGATGGAGAAGAAGCCTCCGGCGAAGACCGAACCGAACGCCAGGACGATCATGGGGATGGTCATCGACTTCGGGGACTCGTGCGGATGCGGCTGGTGGCCTTCCGCGTCGGGCTGCCAGCGCTTCTCGCCGAAGAACGTCAGCAGCATCACGCGCGTCATGTAGAACGCGGTGATCGCGGCGCCCAGCAGGGCCACCGAGCCGAGGATCCAGCCCTCGGTGCCGCCCTTGGCGAAGGCCGCCTCGATGATCTTGTCCTTGGAGAAGAAGCCGGACAGACCGGGGAAGCCGATGATCGCCAGATAGCCGAGGCCGAAGGTGATGAAGGTGACCGGCATGTACTTCCGCAGGCCGCCGAACTTCCGCATGTCGACCTCGTCGTTCATGCCGTGCATGACCGAACCGGCACCGAGGAAGAGCCCGGCCTTGAAGAAGCCGTGCGTCACCAGGTGCATGATCGCGAAGACATAGCCGATCGGGCCGAGCCCGGCGGCCAGGATCATGTAGCCGATCTGCGACATCGTCGAGCCGGCGAGGGCCTTCTTGATGTCGTCCTTCGCGCAACCGACGATCGCACCGAAGAGCAGCGTGACCGCTCCGACGACCACGACGGCCAGCTGTGCGTCCGGCGCGGCGTTGAAGATCGCGCCGGACCGGACGATGAGGTACACACCCGCGGTCACCATGGTCGCGGCGTGGATAAGGGCCGAGACCGGGGTCGGGCCCTCCATCGCGTCACCGAGCCAGGACTGCAGCGGCACCTGGGCCGACTTGCCGCAGGCCGCGAGCAGCAGCATCAGGCCGATCGCCGTCAGCTTGCCCTCGCTCGTCTCCCCGGTCGCCGCCAGCACGGGGCCGAAGGCGAAGGTGCCGAAGGTGGTGAACATCAGCATGATCGCGATCGACAGGCCCATGTCACCGACCCGGTTGACCAGGAAGGCCTTCTTGGCGGCCGTGGCGGCGCTGGGCTTGTGCTGCCAGAAGCCGATGAGCAGGTACGACGCCAGGCCGACGCCCTCCCACCCGACGTACAGCAGCAGGTAGTTGTCGGCGACGACCAGAATCAGCATCGCCGCGAGGAACAGGTTCAGATAGCCGAAGAAGCGGCGCCGCCGCTCGTCGTGCTCCATGTAGCCGATCGAGTAGATGTGGATCAGGGTGCCCACACCGGTGATCAGCAGCACGAACGTCATCGACAACTGGTCGAGCTGGAAGGCCACATCGGCCTGGAAGCCCTCGACCGGAATCCAGCTGAACAGCTTCTGGTGCAGCGTCCGGTCCTCCGCGCCCTTCCCCAGCATGTCGAGGAAGAGCACCACACCGATGACGAACGACACGGCGGCGAGCAGGGTGCCGAGCCAGTGGCCGGCCCGGTCCAGCCGCCGGCCGCCGCAGAGCAGGACCGCCGCTCCGAGCAGAGGCGCCGCGACGAGCAGCGCGATCAGGTTCTCCACGATTCAACGTCCCCTTACAGCTTCATCAGGCTGGCGTCGTCGACCGAGGCCGAGTGGCGGGAACGGAACACCGACACGATGATCGCGAGCCCGACCACGACCTCCGCAGCGGCGACGACCATCGTGAAGAACGCGATGATCTGGCCGTCGAGATTGCCGTGCATCCGGGAGAAGGTCACGAGCGCGAGGTTGCAGGCGTTGAGCATCAGCTCCACGCACATGAACAGCACGATCGCGTTCCGCCTGATCAGCACCCCGGCCGCACCGATGGTGAACAGCAGGGCTGCGAGGTAGAGGTAGTAGACCGGATTCACTTGGCGACCTCCTCTTCGTCGTTGCCACGGCCGAGCCGCTCCTCGGAGCGCTGCTCCAGCGCCTTGAGCCGGTCCAGCGACTCGTTCGACACATCGCGGATCTGGCCGCGGTTGCGCAGCGTCTGCATCACGGTGAGCCCGGCGGGCGTACCGTCCGGGAGCAGACCCGGGATGTCCACGGCGTTGTGCCGGGCGTAGACACCGGGGGCGGGCAGCGGCGGCAGCTGCTTTCCGCGTACGCGCTGCTCGGACATCTCCCGCTGGGTCCTGGCCCGTTCGGTGCGCTCCCGGTGGGTGAGCACCATCGCGCCGACCGTCGCCGTGATCAGCAGGGCGCCGGTGATCTCGAAGGCGAAGACGTACTTGGTGAAGATGAGGCTGGCCAGCCCCTCGACGTTCCCGCCGTGCTCGGTGTTGGCGGTGCCGAGTCCGTTGAAGCTGTTCAGCGAGGCGTTGCCGATGCCGGCGATGAGCAGGACGCCGAAGCCGAGCCCGCAGCCCGCGGCCAGCCAGCGCTGCCCCTTCAGGGTCTCCTTCAGCGAGTCGGCCGCGGTGACACCGACGAGCATGACCACGAAGAGGAACAGCATCATGATCGCGCCGGTGTAGACGACGATCTGGACGATGCCCAGGAAGTAGGCGCCGTTGGCGAGGTAGAACACCGCAAGGACGATCATGGTCCCGGCGAGGCTCAGCGCGCTGTGCACGGCCTTCTTCATCAGTACGGTGGACAGCGCGCCGATCACGGCGACGATCCCGAGCACCCAGAACTGGACGGCCTCACCGGTCGAGGTCTGGGAGGCCGCAGCGGCCAGGGCGGTCATGTGCCCACCTCCTGCGCCGAGCCGTTGTTCCCGCGGTGCGTGTCGTCCGGCTTCTCGCCCTTGGAGACGGCGGTCTGGCGCTCCGTACCGGGGGCGGCCTCGGTGACCAGGCCCCGGTAGTAGTCCTGTTCGTCCATCCCCGGGAAGATCGCGTGCGGGGTGTCGACCATGCCCTCCTCCAGGCCCGCGAGCAGCTCGTCCTTGGTGTAGATGAGGCTCTCGCGGGTGGTGTTGGCGAGCTCGAAGTCATTGGTCATCGTCAGCGCCCGGGTCGGGCAGGCCTCGATGCACAGTCCGCACAGGATGCAGCGCGCGTAATTGATCTGGTAGACGCGGCCGTAGCGCTCACCCGGGGAGTAGCGCTCCTCGTCGGTGTTGTCCGCGCCCTCGACGTAGATCGCGTCCGCCGGGCAGGCCCAGGCGCACAGCTCGCAGCCGACGCACTTCTCCAGGCCGTCCGGGTGACGGTTGAGTTGGTGCCGGCCGTGGAAGCGCGGCGCCGTCACCTTCGGCGTTTCCGGATACTGCTCGGTCAGCCGCTTCTTGAACATGGCCTTGAAGGTCACGCCGAAGCCGGCGACGGGGTTCTGGAACTTCTCCTCCGAGGACCCCGAGGAACCCGAGGCTCCCGAAGTCCCCGAGGACTCTGGTGACTCAGACACCGTCGGCCTCCTTTCCGTCACTCGAATGTTCGTCACTCTGAGTATCCGATCCGCCACTGACAACGAGCTTCCGCTCGCCCCGCGGCCTGCGGCGCGGCACCGGTGGCAGGGTCTGTCCGGGCAGCGGCGGCACCGGGAACCCGCCCGCCATCGGGTCGAACGCCGGCTCCGGTCCGGCCTCCGCCTCGGCGGCCCGGCGCTTCTTGTCGCGGAAGATGTCGGCGACGAAGGAGATCAGCAGGATCGCGATCACGGCCCCGGCCACGTACAGCACGATCTTTGTGAAGTCGTAGCCCTCGTTGCGCAGCGCCCGCACCGTCGCGACCAGCATCAGCCAGACCACGGAGACCGGGATCAGGACCTTCCAGCCGAGCTTCATCAGCTGGTCGTAGCGGACCCGGGGCAGCGTGCCGCGCAGCCAGATGAAGAAGAACAGCAGCAGCTGGACCTTGAGGACGAACCAGAGCATCGGCCACCAGCCGTGGTTCGCGCCCTCCCAGAAGGTGCTGATCGGCCACGGGGCCCGCCAGCCGCCCAGGAACAGGGTCGTGGAGACCGCGGAGACGGTGACCATGTTGACGTACTCGGCGAGCATGAACATCGCGAACTTGATCGACGAGTACTCGGTGTTGAAGCCGCCGACCAGGTCGCCCTCGGACTCCGGCATGTCGAACGGGGCGCGGTTGGTCTCGCCGACCATCGTGACGATGTAGATGATGAAGGAGACCGGCAGCAGGATGATGAACCAGCGGTCCTGCTGCGCCTCCACGATCTTCGAGGTCGACATCGACCCGGAGTAGAGGAAGACCGAGGCGAATGCAGCACCCATCGCGATCTCGTAGCTGATCATCTGCGCGCAGGAGCGCAGACCGCCGAGGAGCGGGTACGTCGATCCGGACGACCAGCCGGCCAGCACGATGCCGTAGATCCCGACCGAGGCGACCGCGAGGATGTAGAGCATCGCGATCGGCAGGTCGGTCAGCTGCATCGTGGTGCGGTGCCCGAAGATCGAGACCTCGTTGCCGGACGGGCCGAACGGGATCACCGCGATCGCCATGAACGCCGGGATGGCGGCGACGATCGGGGCGAGCACGTACACGACCTTGTCGGCCCGCCTGACGACCACGTCCTCCTTCAGCATCAGCTTGATGCCGTCGGCGAGCGACTGGAGCATGCCCCAGGGGCCGTGCCGGTTGGGGCCGATGCGCAGCTGCATCCAGGCGACGACCTTGCGCTCCCACACGATGGAGAAGAGCACGGTCACCATCAGGAACGCGAAGCAGAACACCGCCTTGACGACGACGAGCCACCACGGGTCGGTGCCGAACATCGACAGGTCCTCGGCGGCGAGCACGGCGCTGTGCGGTGCCGCGGCCAGTTGAGCGAAGGCACTCACGCCCCCACCTCCGGTGTGACGTCGGGAGTACCCGGTGCGGCGGGGCCGATCCGGACCAGACCGCCGGGCCGGGCGCCGGTGTCGGCCGGGACGCCCCGCCCGACGGAGTTCAGCGGCACCCAGACCACCCGGTCCGGCATGTCGGTGACCTTCAACGGGAATGCGACGCTGCCCGCCGGTCCGGTGACGGCCAGCAGATCGCCGTCCTTCACACCCGTCTCGGCCGCGGTGGCCGCGGACAGCCGGGCGACCGAGGCGTGCCGGGTGCCGGCCAGCGCCTCGTCGCCCTCCTGGAGCCGGCCCAGGTCGAGCAGCATCCGGTGGCCCGCGAGGACCGCCTCGCCGTCGCCGGGCCTGGGCATCGGCTGCGCCGGCTCGTTCGGTTCGGTGGCGCGCGCCCCGCTCCAGCCGCCGAGCCGGTCCAGCTCGCGGCGTACGGACTTCAGGTCCGGCAGCGCGAAGCGGCCGGTTTCATCGGCGCCCCGGGCACCGGCCATCGCGTCGGCCAGCATGTGCAGCACCCGGGCATCGCCCGGCGCGAGCGTGCGCGTCATCTGCTCGGGCTTCAGCGCCGCCTCGAACATCCGCGCCCTGCCCTCCCAGTTGAGGAAGGTGCCGGACTTCTCGGCCACCGCGGCGACCGGGAAGACCACATCGGCGCGCTCGGTGACCTCGCTCGGCCGCAGCTCCAGCGAGACCAGGAAGCCGACCCGGTCCAGGGCCTGAAGGGCCCGCGCCGGGTCCGGCAGGTCCACCGTCTCGACCCCGGCGACGACCAGCGCGCCCAGCTCACCGGTGGCCGCGGCCTCGACGATCTGGCCGGTGTCGCGGCCGAAGCGGGACGGGAGTTCGGCGACGCCCCAGGCGGCCGCCACCTCGTCCCTGGCCCGCGGGTCGGTCGCCGGGCGGCCGCCGGGCAGCAGCGACGGAAGCGCGCCCGCCTCCACCGCGCCGCGCTCGCCGGCCCGGCGCGGGATCCACACCAGCTCGGCCCCGGTCGCGGTGGCCGTCCGTACCGCGGCGGTGAACCCGCCCGGCACCGCGGCCAGCCGCTCACCGAGCACGATCACGGCGCCCTCGCCGCGCAGCGCCTCGGCCGCCGCGGCTCCGTCGCCGTCGAGTCCGACGCCGCCCGCGATCGCGTCCAGCCACTCGGTCTCGGTGCCGGGAGCGGTGGGCAGCAGCGTGCCGCCCGCCTTCTCCAGGCCGCGGGTGGCGTGCGAGGCGATGGCGTAGGTGCGCTGTCCGTGCTTGCGGTTGGCCTTGCGCAGCCGCAGGAAGACGCCGGGTGCCTCCTCCTCCGACTCGAAGCCGACCAGCAGCACCGTCGGGGCCTTCTCCAACGAGGTGTACGTGACCCCCGCGCCGTCCAGATCCCGGCCGCGGCCGGCAACGCGGGCGGCCAGGAAGTCGGCCTCCTCGCCGCTGTGGACCCGGGCCCGGAAGTCGATGTCGTTGGTGTCCAGCACGACCCGGGCGAACTTGCCGTACGCGTAGGCGTCCTCGACGGTCAGCCGGCCGCCGGTGAGCACACCGGCCCGGCCGCGCGCGGCGGACAGACCGGCGGCCGCGGCGGCGAGCGCCTCGGGCCAGCTCGCCGGTTCCAGGGCGCCGTCCGCGTTGCGTACCAGCGGAGTGGTGAGCCGGTCCCGCTGCTGCGCGTAGCGGAAGCCGAAGCGGCCCTTGTCGCAGACCCACTCCTCGTTGACCTCGGGGTCGTTGGCGGCGAGCCGCCGCATGACCTTGCCGCGCCGGTGGTCGGTGCGGGTCGCGCAGCCGCCCGCGCAGTGCTCGCAGACCGACGGCGAGGACACGAGGTCGAAGGGGCGGGAGCGGAACCGGTACGCCGCCGAGGTCAGTGCCCCGACCGGGCAGATCTGGATGGTGTTCCCGGAGAAGTACGACTCGAACGGGTCGCCCTCGCCGATGCCGACCTGCTGCAGCGCGCCGCGCTCGATCAGCTCGATCATCGGGTCGCCCGCCACCTGGTTGGAGAACCGGGTGCAGCGCGCGCAGAGCACGCACCGCTCACGGTCCAGCAGCACCTGGGTGGAGATCGGGACGGGCTTCTCGTACGTGCGCTTCTTGCCGTCGAAGCGGGAGTCCGCGTCGCCGTGCGACATCGCCTGGTTCTGCAGCGGGCACTCGCCGCCCTTGTCGCAGACCGGGCAGTCCAGCGGGTGGTTGATGAGCAGCAGCTCCATCACACCCTTCTGGGCCTTCTCGGCGACCGGCGAGGTGAGCTGCGACTTCACCACCATGCCGTCGGTGCAGGTGATGGTGCAGGACGCCATCGGCTTGCGCTGCCCCTCGACCTCGACGATGCACTGGCGGCAGGCGCCGGCCGGGTCGAGGAGCGGGTGGTCGCAGAAGCGCGGGATCTCGATGCCGAGGAGTTCGGCGGCGCGGATGACCAGGGTGCCCTTGGGCACGCTGATCTCGATGCCGTCGATGGTCAGCGTGACCAGGTCCTCGGGCGGGATGGCCGCCTCGCCGCCCCCGGAGGGCGCACTCGTGGTGACTGTCATGCGTTCACCCCCTGGTGAGCGTTCTTGTCGTCGGCCCAGGCGGTCGACCTGGCGGGATCGAAGGGGCAGCCCTGGCCCGTGATGTGCTGCTCGTACTCCTCGCGGAAGTACTTCAGCGAGGAGAAGATCGGCGAGGCGGCGCCGTCACCGAGGGCGCAGAAGGACTTGCCGTTGATGTTGTCGGCGATGTCGTTCAGCTTGTCGAGGTCGGCCATCTGTCCCTTGCCGGCCTCGATGTCGCGGAGCAACTGGACCAGCCAGTAGGTGCCTTCGCGGCAGGGCGTGCACTTGCCGCAGGACTCGTGGGCGTAGAACTCGGTCCAGCGGGTGACGGCCCGCACGACGCAGGTCGTCTCGTCGAAGCACTGGAGCGCCTTGGTTCCGAGCATGGAACCGGCGGCGCCGACGCCCTCGTAGTCGAGCGGTACGTCGAGGTGCTCGTCGGTGAACATCGGGGTCGACGAGCCGCCCGGGGTCCAGAACTTCAGCCGGTGGCCGGGGCGCATGCCGCCGCTCATGTCGAGCAGCTGGCGAAGCGTGATGCCGAGCGGTGCCTCGTACTGGCCGGGGCCCGCGACGTGCCCGCTGAGCGAGTACAGCGTGAAGCCGGGGGACTTCTCGCTGCCCATCGACTTGAACCAGTCCTTGCCCCGGTTCAGGATCGCGGGAACCGAGGCGATGGACTCGACGTTGTTCACCACAGTGGGGCAGGCGTACAGACCGGCGACCGCGGGGAAGGGAGGTCGCAGCCGGGGCTGGCCACGCCGTCCTTCGAGAGAGTCGAGCAGCGCGGTTTCCTCACCACAGATGTACGCACCGGCACCGGCGTGCACCGTGAGTTCCAGATCGAGCCCTGAGCCCAGGATGTTCGTCCCCAGATAACCCGCCTCGTACGCCTCTCGTACGGCCTCGTGCAGGCGTCGCAGCACGGGGACGACCTCACCGCGCAAGTAGATGAACGCGTGCGACGAACGGATCGCGTAACAGGCGATCACGATGCCCTCGATGAGGCTGTGCGGGTTGGCGAACAGGAGCGGGATGTCCTTGCAGGTGCCCGGTTCCGATTCGTCGGCGTTGACAACGAGATAGTGCGGTTTGCCGTCGCCCTGCGGGATGAACTGCCACTTCATCCCGGTGGGGAAGCCCGCGCCGCCGCGGCCGCGCAGACCCGAGTCCTTGACGTAGGCGATGAGGTCGTCCGGTGCCATGGCGAGGGCCTTGCGCAGCCCCTCGTATCCCTCGTGGCGCCGGTAGGTCTCCAGGGTCCAGGATTCCGGCTCGTCCCAGAAGGCGGAGAGGACGGGGGCGAGCAGTTTCTCGGGGCTGCCCCCGCCGCCGCCTCCGTTGTCGTTGATCTCGGTCGTCAACGTCATCACTCCCCCTCCTCGGCGGTCGGGCCGGCCGGGTGGTCCGGGTCGGAGGCCGAGGTCTGCTGCGGTGCGTCGTGCGAGCCGAGGTGCTCGGACGGCGACGGGTCGTGAGGCTGGGCGCCGGTGGGACGCTCGCCGCGCGGCGCGACGACGCGTGGGGGCGGCTCCTCGCCCCTGGCGAGCCGGAGACCGATCAGCGAGGCGGGGCCCGCGCCGCCGGAGGCTTCGACGGCACCGGGGCGCTCGTCGGGGAAGCCGGCCAGGATCCGGGCGGTCTCCTTGTACGAGCAGAGCGGGGCGCCGCGGGTGGGTTCGACGGTGCGCCCGGCGATCAGGTCGTCGACCAGGCGGGTCGCGCTCTCGGGCGTCTGGTTGTCGAAGAACTCCCAGTTGACCATCACGACGGGGGCGAAGTCGCAGGCCGCGTTGCACTCGATGTGTTCGAGGGTGATCTTCCCGTCCTCGGTCGTCTCGTCGTTGCCGACGCCGAGGTGCTCCTTGAGCCGGTCGAAGATGGCGTCGCCGCCCATCACCGCGCACAGGGTGTTGGTGCAGACACCGACCTGGTAGTCACCGCTCGGCCTGCGCCGGTACATCGTGTAGAAGGTGGCGACCGCGGTGACCTCGGCGGTGGTGAGGCCGAGCAGCTCGGCGCAGAACGCCATGCCCGTGCGGGAGACGTATCCCTCCTCGGACTGCACCAGGTGCAGCAGCGGCAGCAGGGCGGAGCGGCTGCCGGGGTAGCGGGCGATCACCTCCTTCGCGTCCGCTTCGAGCCTGGCGCGCACCTCGGCCGGGTAGGCGGGGGCGGGGAGCTGCGGCATCCCCAGACTGACTTCCTGACGTGCTTCGGTCACCGGTCGACGCCTCCCATCACGGGGTCGATGGACGCGACGGCGACGATGACGTCGGCGACCTGGCCGCCCTCGCACATCGCCGCCATGGCCTGAAGGTTGGTGAAGGACGGGTCGCGGAAGTGGACCCGGTAGGGGCGGGTGCCGCCGTCCGAGACGACGTGCACGCCGAGTTCGCCCTTGGGCGACTCGACTGCGGTGTACGTCTGCCCGGCAGGGACGCGGAAGCCCTCGGTCACCAGCTTGAAGTGATGGATCAGGGCCTCCATGGAGGTGCCCATGATCTTCTTGATGTGGTCGAGCGAGTTCCCGAGGCCGTCCGGGCCGAGCGCGAGCTGGGCGGGCCAGGCGATCTTCTTGTCTGCGACCATCACGGGCCCGGGGGCGAGCCGGTCGATGCACTGCTCGACGATCCGCAGCGACTGGCGCATCTCCTCCAGGCGGACGAGGAAGCGGCCGTAGGCGTCGCAGGTGTCGGCGGTGGGGACGTCGAACTCGTAGTTCTCGTACCCGCAGTACGGGTCGGTCTTGCGCAGGTCGTGCGGGAGTCCGGCGGAGCGCAGGATCGGGCCGGTGGCGCCGAGGGCCATGCAGCCGGTCAGGTCGAGGTAGCCGACGTCCTGCATACGGGCCTTGAAGATGGGGTTGCCGGTGGCGAGCTTGTCGTACTCCGGCAGGTTCTTCCTCATGGTCTTCACGAACTCGCGCAGCTGGTCGATCGCGCCGGGCGGCAGGTCCTGGGCGAGTCCGCCGGGGCGGATGAACGCGTGGTTCATGCGCAGGCCGGTGATCAGCTCGAAGAGGTCGAGAACGAGTTCACGATCGCGGAAGCCGTAGATCATGATCGTGGTGGCGCCGAGCTCCATGCCGCCGGTGGCGATGCACACCAGGTGCGAGGAGATCCGGTTGAGCTCCATCAGGAGCACGCGCAGGACGGTGGCCCGGTCGGGGATCTGGTCCTCGATGCCGAGGAGTTTCTCGACGCCCAGGCAGTACGCCGCCTCGTTGAAGAACGGCGTCAGGTAATCCATACGCGTCACGAAGGTGGTGCCCTGGGTCCAGTTCCGGAATTCGAGGTTCTTCTCGATGCCGGTGTGGAGGTAGCCGATGCCGCAGCGGGCCTCGGTGACGGTCTCGCCGTCGATCTCCAGGATCAGCCGCAGCACCCCGTGCGTGGACGGGTGCTGAGGGCCCATGTTGACGATGATGCGCTCGTCGTCGGACTTGACCGCCGACTCGACGACCTCGTCCCAGTCGCCGCCGGTGACTGTATATACAGTCCCCTCGGTCGTCGCCCGAGGTGTTGCATGGGGAGTAGACATCAGGAGTACGACCTCCGCTGGTCCGGAGCCGGGATCTGGGCGCCCTTGTACTCGACGGCGATGCCGCCGAGCGGATAGTCCTTGCGCTGCGGGAAGCCCTGCCAGTCGTCCGGCATCATGATCCGGGTGAGGGCGGGGTGCCCGTCGAAGACGAGCCCGAAGAAGTCGTATGCCTCACGCTCGTGCCAGTCGTTGGTCGGATAGACCTCGACGAGGGACGGGATGTGCGGATCACTGTCCGGGACCGACACCTCCAGGCGGATCAACCGGCCGTGCGTGAGCGAACGCAGATGGTAGACGGCGTGCAGCTCGCGGCCCTTGTCGCCGAGGAAGTGGACACCGCTCACCCCCGTGCAGAGCTCGAAGCGCAGCGCCGGGTCGTCACGCAGGGTCCGGGCGACCTGGACAAGGTGCTCGCGGGCGATGTGGAAGGTGAGCTCGCCGCGGTCGACGACGGTCTTCTCGATGGCGTTCCCGGGAAGCAGGTCCTGCTCCTCCAGGGCCCCTTCGAGCTCGTCGGCGACCTCGTCGAACCAGCCGCCGTACGGACGGAACGTGGCGCCCGGCAGGGTCACGGTGCGGACGAGGCCGCCGTAGCCGGAGGTGTCGCCGCCGTTGTCGGCGCCGAACATGCCCTTGCGTACGCCGATGATCCCGGCGTCCTCGCGCGGGGCGGGCACTCCGTTGTGGTTCTTCTCGTCGTGGCTCTGGCTCTCGCTCACCGCAGCAGCCCCTTCATCTCGATCAGGGGCAGCGCCTTGAGTGCCGCGTCCTCCGCCTCGCGGGCGGCCTCCTCCGCATTGACCCCGAGCTTGGAGGTCTGGATCTTCTGGTGGAGCTTGAGGATCGCGTCCATCAGCATCTCGGGCCGCGGCGGACAGCCGGGCAAATAGATGTCAACCGGCACAATATGATCAACACCCTGAACAATGGCGTAATTGTTGAACATTCCGCCCGACGATGCGCAAACCCCCATGGAGATCACCCACTTGGGGTTGGGCATCTGGTCGTAGACCTGCCGCAGGACGGGAGCCATCTTCTGGCTGACCCGTCCTGCCACGATCATCAGATCCGCTTGCCGCGGCGATCCGCGGAAGACCTCCATCCCGAAACGGGCCAGGTCGTAGCGACCGGCCCCGGTCGTCATCATCTCGATGGCGCAGCAGGCGAGGCCGAAGGTGGCGGGGAAGACGGAGGACTTCCGTACCCAGCCGGCGGCCTGCTCGACAGTGGTCAGCACGAAGCCGCTGGGCAGCTTCTCTTCGAGTCCCATGGTGTGCCCCTCAGCCCCTCAGTCCCATTCCAGGCCGCCGCGACGCCATACATACGCGTAGGCGACGAAGACGGTGAGCACGAAGAGCAGCATCTCCACGAGCCCGAAGATCCCCAGGGCGTCGAAGGTGACCGCCCAGGGATAGAGGAAGACGATCTCGATGTCGAAGACGATGAAGAGCATCGCCGTCAGGTAGTACTTGATGGGGAAGCGGCCGCCTCCGGCCGGAGTGGGGGTGGGTTCGATACCGCACTCGTACGCTTCGAGCTTTGCTCGGTTGTACCGCTTCGGGCCGATAAGCGTGGCCATGACCACGGAGAAGATCGCAAACCCTGCCCCGAGGGCGCCGAGCACGAGGATGGGCGCGTAGGCATTCACGCTCCTCGCTCCTTCCAGTCGTCCTTGACCGTTGGACCGCATCGGGCGATTCGGCTCACCACCCCACCAAGATCGTGCACATGTGAGGCAGTTCACAAGCCCGACTGCCCCGCATCCTATGCCCGCCGTCCTGTGATCTGCGACACGGGTTACAACAACGAGTTTGTGATCTCCACCACCCGGCGAAGGGCAACGAAGCCGCCTCAGCGGTGATCTTCGTACGCAAAGCGGCCGAGTGATCACGAGACGTGACAATCGATGCCGTCCGCGCTGGTCAAGAGGCTTTTTCCTCTAACAATCAGATACCCGAAGAAGCAAATTGGCAATGGACACCCTGAGCGTGATATGGGGATCCGTCCCACTCTGGGCTCACTCCGACGAGGGGTCCCGAGGAGCGAAGTGGACGTGTGCACACATTCACGATCTTCGGGACGAGCGAGCAGGGGGGAATGGGCGGGACGAACGGCGGGGCGAATCGGCCGTCGGCCGGAAACCGGCGAGACCCCGGACGCCGGGCGCACCCACATCCGGCACGCCGCAGCCACATGGCGACTGCGGCGCCACCATGGCGCGATCACGCTGTGACCTGCGTCACTCCGCACGGGTGCCAATAAAAGCGGGCTTGGCCATCGGTGCGAACGGATGGTAGGTGGCGGGCAATTCGGGCGTATTGCCGAAAGTCCGTGATCACAGCGGTGATCAGGTGCGCCCGTTTTGCCCGTTACGGCGTCAATAAGGGCCTCCGGAAAGCGGATTCACAGATTCCGGACGTAACTGTGTCGCAACACACGTTTCTTGATGGGAGCCCCGAGGCCCTGATAGCGCTAGTACTCATGTCCCACACCGCTCACATACCCAGCCACCGGAAGCCCCGCCGAAGCGCCTCGAAGACGGCACTGCGGGCCGGAGTTGCCGGTGGCGTCCTCAGCACCATCGCGGTCGCAGGCGCTGCCGGTCCGGCCCAGGCCGAGCCGGTGACCCAGACCATCGAGATGCCCACCATCACCTCCGGGCTCTCCACCGCCGTCGCCGCGTCCGCCCAGGCCACGCAGCAGGTCGCCCAGGACCTGCAGACGCAGGCCCAGGAGGACGCCGCAGCCGCCACCGCGGCCAAGACCGCCAAGAAGGCCAAGGCCGAGGCGGTCCGCAAGGCGGAGGCCAAGAAGAAGGCGGAAGCGGCCGCCAAGGCCAAGGCGGAGGCCGCCGAGCGCGCTTCCCGCACCACGGCCCGTACGACGCTCAGCGCGACCTCCGGCTCCAGCGCCGGCACGGCCGTCTCCACGGCCTCCTCTTCCTCCTCGTCGAGCGCGACCGGCTCCGCAGCGGCCGTCATCGCCTTCGCGCAGGCCCAGGTCGGCGACGCGTACGTCTCCGGTGGCACCGGCCCCAACTCGTGGGACTGTTCCGGCCTCGTCCAGGCCGCGTTCCGTTCGGTCAACATCGACCTGCCGCGCGTCTCCCAGGCCCAGTCCACCGCCGGCACCCAGGTCTCGCTGAGCAACCTCCAGCCGGGCGACATCCTGTACTGGGGCGGCGCGGGCAGCGCGTACCACGTCGGGATCTACGTGGGCAACGGCCAGTTCGTCGGTGCGCAGAACTCCAGCACCGGTGTGGTGCAGCGCCCGCTGTCCTACGACCCGCCGTCGGGCGCGGTCCGCGTTCTCTGATTCGGCGCGACCTCCGGGTTCACGGATTCACAAGTGCCTTCGCGGCACGTGGTGAAGGGCTGTCACTCCCCCGCTCGGGAGCGACGGCCCTTCGCCGTATCCGGTCCTCCGGCGAAAACGCGACATCAACCCCGGCCGGCGACGTCGACGTCGCGAACCTGCCGGACACCGTCCACCGGCGCTTGTGAACTGGGGTGAACAGCCCTCGCGTCACCGAGCACAGGACGGCGTCCGCCATGACCACGACCGCAGCCACCGCCCCCTCCGAAGGCACCGCCTCCCCTCCCCGCACTCCCTTGCGCGGCCGGCTCGCCGTCGTCTCCGTGATGCTGGGCATCTTCTCGATCGTCACCACCGAGATCCTGCCCATCGGCCTGCTCACATCGATCGGGTCCGACTTCGCCGTCTCGGACGGCACGGCGGGCCTGATGATGACCATGCCCGGTCTCCTCGCGGCTCTCTCCGCGCCGTTGGTCACGATGGCGACGGCACGGGTCGACCGGCGCCTGATGCTCTGCGCCTTCGTGCTCCTGCTGGCCCTGGCCGACTTCCTCATCGCCGCCGCGACCGACTACCGCCTCGTCCTGGTCTCCCGGGTGATGGTCGGGGTCACCATCGGCGGCTTCTGGTCCATCGCGGCCGGACTGGCCGGCCGACTGGTCCGCCCGGCGTCGGCCGGCCGGGCGACAGCGGTGATCTTCTCGGCCGTCCCGCTGGGCTCCGTGCTCGGCGTCCCCGCCGGTACGTTCATCGGCGATCTGGCCGGCTGGCGGACGGCTTTCGTGGTCATGGGGGTGCTGAGCATGGGCGTACTGGCCCTGATGCTCCTGGTGGTTCCGGCCCTGCCGCCGGCACAGGTCACCCGCGCGAGCCTGCTGCGCACCGTGCTCAAGCGGCCCGGCACCCGCTTCGCCGTGCTCCTCACCTTCCTCGTCGTTCTGTCGCACTTCGCGACGTACACCTATGTCACCCCCTTCCTGGAACAGGTCACGCACGCCGGTCCGGCCCTGATCACAGGGTTGCTGCTGGTCTACGGAACCGCCGGGATCCTCGGCAACTTCGTCGGTGGCGCACTCGTGACGCGCCGCCCGCGCGCCGCGGTATCCCTCGCCGCGGGACTGATCGCCGCCGCGACCGCGCTGCTCCCGGTCCTGGGCAGGTGGGAGGCCGGAGCCGTCGCACTGCTGGTCGTCTGGGGTGTCGCCTACGGTGCGGTGCCGGTCTGCTCGCAGACCTCGTTCGCCAGGGCCGCGCCCGACGCCCCCGAAGCGGCGTCCGTCCTGTTCACCGCGTCCTTCCAGGCGACCTTCGCCCTCGGCGCCATGGCGGGCGGAGCCGTACTCGACCATGTGTCCGTGTCGGCGGTCATGCTGCTCGGCGGCGCGGTCGCGGCCCTCGCGGTGGTCGTGGCGATCGTGACGGGGCACGCTCCGGGCGCCTCGGCGTCGCAGGGGCTCACCGGTTGAGATGACTCCCGAGGGGCGCCCGGACGGGGTGAAGCAGCCCAACAGTCGGTCGGGCGGCCCCCTCAAGCCCGGTTCTTAAGGACCCGGGTCAGCTCGACGGGCGCCCGTAGCGCTTGCAGCTGTAGTAGGTCGCCGGGAGCGCGCCGTCGTCGAGGCAGATCCGTACGACTGCGGCTCCGCCGGAGACGTCCGCCGGCATGGTGAACGGGGTGAACGTCTCACTGGCCCCGCACGTTCGGGAGGTGTAGTTGAGGCCCAACTGCTTGTTGGAGGCATCGAGGGTGAATGCGGTGGTTCCCCGGCAGCTCGACGAGGAGACCGACTTCTGTTCGCCGGCCACGGTGACCGATCGGTTGTGCCAGGTGATCGTGCCTCTGGTGTAGGTGTTCCCGACAGTCACGTCGAACTCGCTGACAGGGTCGGCCGCGTGGGCGGCGGGTACGTTGACCAGCATGCCGGCGCCCAGGAGGACCGTTCCGACGACGGCGGCGAGGCGTGCGCGCATATGATCCTCCATTTGACGGATTTGCCCGGTCGGACCGGACCGGCGTAGGGCCGTCGGCCGCCCCGGGCATGGAGAACACGACACCGGCCTCGGCCCGCCCGGCCTCGCTCGGAACTCCTGTGGATCTCCGGGCCGCACGTGCCCCGGTCGACAGGATTCGGAGCCGTCCGTTCCCCATGAACACGATCGGGGCCGTGGTGGGGAGAACCCCACCACGGCGCGCGGTGCTGGCCCCCCAATGAATTCGGGGGGCCGCTTTACTGCCCGTAACGCCCGCTGACCGCACGATGATTGCATGCAGCAGACGCAGGCTCATTCACCCGGTCGCGGTCGCGATTCATTCATAGACGTCATCAGAGCACTGTGCGTGCTGGCCGTGATTTCCCAGCACTGGCTCATGCCCGTACTGGCCTATGAGGATGGGAAATTGAGCGCCGGGAACGCACTCGCAAGTCCCGGCTGGTGGATTGTCACATGGCTGACGCAGGTCATGCCCATGGTGTTCTTCGCCGGCGGAGCCGCCAATTTCTTCTCGTTCCGATCGGCGAAATCGGTGCACACCTGGCTCCGGAGCAGAATCGCGCGTCTTCTGGTGCCGGTCGTACCCCTGGCAGCCGTGTGGCTGCTGCTGCCCCACGTGTTGACCGGCGCGGGGGTGCCTCGGCAACCGGTGCTGATGGCGGGCAAAACAGCCGGGCAGCTGCTCTGGTTCCTCGCCGTCTATGTGCTCGTGGTCGCGCTCACGCCGGTGATGTTCACGTGGTATCGACGGTACGGATGGCGGGTCATCGGCGTACTCGCCGCCTGCGCCCTGGCCGTCGATGTGCTGCGCTTCGAGGTCAGCCCCGCGATCGGTTTCGTGAACGCCCTGTTCGTCTGGCTGGCTGCCCACCAGTTCGGCTTCCACTACGCCGACGGCGGCCTGCGCATGCAGAACGCGCGGGCATCGCTGGGTCTGGCCGCGGCCGGCTTCGGGCTCACCGCGGCCGCCGTGTTCTTCGGGCCCTACCCGGCCTCCATGATCGGAATGCCCGGGGCCCCGGTCTCCAACATGAGCCCTCCGACCGCGCTGATGATGTCGCTGACGATCGGCCAGCTCGGACTCTGGCTGACGCTCAAGCCGGCCCTGACGCGCTTCGCCGAACGTCCCACGGCCACCGCCTTCCTGCAGTGGTGCGGAACCCGCTTCATGACCCTGTATCTCTGGCACATGCCCGCGCTCGTGATGACGGCGGGAATCGCCATGGTCGGACTCGGCTTCGCGACACCGAAGCCCGGCAGCCCGATGTGGTTCATGGTGGCTCCGCTGTGGGTCGGCGTTTCGGGATTCTTCCTGGTGTGCTTCACCAGAATTTTCGGCCGGTTCGAATTCCGCCGCCGTTCCGGTACGGCATCGGAAATGAACCTGGGCAAGATCGTTCTCGCGGCCGTGCTTTCCGCCGGCGGCCTTCTCGGACTTGCCGCGCAAGGTTTCATTTCCCCCGGAAACCCGCTCGGTCCGGTGCTCTGGGTGGCGCTGGTGCTGGCGGGGCTGCTCGTCGTACGGGAGCGGACCGCCCCGAAGGCTGTTGCCGGGCAGAGCTCTCGCACCGTGCCCGTTCAGCTGATGGTGCGCCGTGAAGATGTCCGGGTTCTCTCCCGGCAGGGCAGCGTATGAGGGCCGCTACGAGTGCGGGAACCGCACGGTGGTCCCCCACCGTGCGGTTCCCGCGCTTCTGCACCTCATGATCCGTCGGCTGCGAGCTGTTGCCGGACCAGACCGACCAGGCCGTCGATGAGGGGGCCGGGCTCGACGGACGGGTCGAGCGACCGCTGGAGCAGGTAGCCGTCGATCGCCGCCGTGAGGGTAACTGCGACGGTGAGCGGACGCGCGACGCCCCGGGCCCCGAACCAGTCGCACAGCCGCTGCCGCAACTCGGCCAGCATGGCGGCGATTTCGGCACGCAGCTCGTCGTCCCGGCTCGCCGCGACGAGGGACTCGTACAACAGCAGCAGTTCCGGATCACGCGGATCGTTGGCGGACAACGCCCGGAGCATGGTTTCCACGGCCACGGCCGGGTCCGCCTGCGCCAGGGCTCCGCCGATCCGGTCGAGGAAGAACGTCCGGATCTTCCGCACTGCGGCGATGCGCCGGAGTTCGCCGATGCTCCCCACGTGGTAGTGGATCACTCCGGTGTTCACACCCGCGCGCTCCGCGACCCGCCGGCTGCTCACATCGCCCCAGCCCAGCTCGGGAATGAGAGAAGCAGCGGCTTCGATGATCTTCTCGCGCGTATCCGTCCCGCGCGAGGGACTCGTGGACTCGTTGCTCACAGCCGCATCCCCTGGATCGCGATCACGGCGATCACGCCGGCCGAGGCCAGCGCGATCGCTTCGAGGACGAGCAACTGCACCGGCAGGGGGTCGGGCACGACGGGGAAGACCGCGCCGAGGTCGGCCGCGAAAACCGCGATGTAGCCGAGGCTCAGCACCAGTGCCGCCACGAACGCCCAGTGCTGCCCGGCCATGGCGAACCCGGCCACCACGAAGCTGGCGAGCCCGAGGGAGGTCAGATACACGTTGAAGCTGTTGTACTGCCACCGGGGAAGCGGGGAGAAGTCCCTCGTGTCGATCAGCTTCCCCGGGACCATGGGAATCAGCAGAAGCGCCTCCCAGACCAGGAGTGCCGCAGTCACGGTCGCCAACAAGGATTGATTCATCACGCTCTCCGATACGTGTACGTGCACGTCTACGTGCGGGAGTCGGCCGCCTTTCTGTTTGGACGATAGTCCTGGACGGTCGTCCAAATCAACGGAGAGGTGAGTCGCGCTCACGGGTCGCGCCGCTCCGGCACGCACGCCGGACGCCTCAGCACCCGGCGGCGGCGCGACGAGCAGGTACCGCTCGCCGCATCGGGGGAGGCAGGGGGCGGGCGCCGGAGGAGCCGTTACGGGGATCAGGGAGTGATCACTGGGCGGGGTTGCCGGGCGGGCGGTTGAGGATGAGGTCGCCGGCGCGAGCGAGAACCTGGGCGCGGGTGCTGCCGGGGTGGTCGGCAGCAAGGAAGTGGCTGCCGATGGCCGCACAGAACGCCAGTACGCTGCGGGCCTCGATCTCGTCCGGGTCGGCGCAGACGGTGCCGAACGCCTCGCGCAGCAGGCCCATGCGCACGTTGTCCACGCGGCGCAGGCGCTCGGCGACAGCCTGGTCACGGCGGGCCCAGTCGCGGACGGCCAGATCGATGGGGTGCAGGCGGTCGGAGAAGGTGAGCCGCCCGGCCAAGTAGGCCTTGTCCATGACGTCTCCCCCTTCGCGCTCGATCCGGTCGAAGACGTCGTCGGTGGCCTCCCGTTCCCAGGTGTCCAGCATTTCCTCCAGCAGCGCGTCACGGTCGGCGAAGTAGCCGTAGAACCCGCCCTTGGTCACGCCGAGGGCCTTGGCCAGGGCCTCGACGCGCACGGCGTCCACACCGCCTGACGCCAGCGCCCGCAGGCCCTCCTCGACCCAACTTTCGCGCGGTGTACGCAACGAACCCATGGTGTGACCCGCCTCACTCCTCCGCCTGTTGTACGGGGCCGTACAACAGGTCTAACCTCTCGTTATACGTAAGCGTATATCCCAAAGAGGGGATCGTCATGTCGTTCGGCTTCGTCGCTTTTCACTACCCGAGCCCCGAGCATGTCGAGGAGTTCGTCGACCGCTGCCGCCAGGTCCGCGAGGTGCTGTCCTCGCAGCCGGGATTCCTGCGCGCCGAGCCCTGGGTCACTCCCGAGGGCGACGCCGTCGTCACCACCGGAGCGTTCGAGTCCCAGCAGGCATTCCAGGCAGCGTTCGCCGCTGTGGCCCGGGAGTGCCCGGCGGCCGTCGGCTTCGACGAGCGCGAGGTCAAGCCCCGCCAGATCCACACCCTGCTGTCACGGTGACGGGGCAGGCCGTGATGACCAGCGGATCACTGTCGTGACCACCTTGCGCAGGGGGCCGCGGGTCGAGACCGGTCAGGCCCGGCATCCGGGCGAATCCCACCGGACCAGCCGGCTCGGCAGCGGCCTCGGCCGCCTCCAGTCGACGCAGAACGGCATGGTGCGGAGCATGTCCGCCTCAAATGCTCTGCGATCCATCGATATCACCTGAGATTGGAGTCACATGACCATCCTCAACAGGGTTCTGACGAAGGCTGCCATGCTCGCGGCAGTCGGCATCGCCTTCACCGGATTCACTGCGACATCCGCGTCCGCTCAGACGCAAGTCGCCGCCGCACCGGCCTACATCAAATTGACCGCGCTGGAAACCACTCCCATCTACGCGGGGCCCAGCTCGTCCTCGTCGAAGATCCGCACGGTCCGGGCGGGCACGACGCTGTCCATTGCGTGCCAAACCACCAAAACCCCCTCGGGGAGGCTGTGGTACAGGCTCTACAACCACACACCGCAGCAGTGGGCGTGGGCCGGGCACTTCGAGTCGCCCTTCATCCCCCCGAAGGAGTGCTGAGCTACGACCCCGCACAACGGCGGTCTACGAACTGCAGGAAAGCTGAGCGCCACCCGCCGCCGGGTGGCGCTCAGCCGCTGAGCCTGCTGGAGCGTCACGGAGGACACCTCGGCGAGGAAGCCCGGTCCTCTCTACGCAGGAGACGCGACGCTGCTCGCGGTACCAGACACCGAGTGCACTCTTCCAAGGCCGTGTTGCAGACAAGGCGGATGCAGCCGACGCTCCTCAGCGCATGCAGGCCTGTAGGCCTGTAGGCCTGTAGGCCTGTAGGCCTGTAGGCCTCAGCGTCCGGTGGCGGCGAGGGTGAACCACACCGTCTTCGAGTGCGGCGAGCGGTCCCCGTACGCGGTGGTCCCCCACCGTGCGGCGAGAGCGTCCACGAGCAGAAGCCCCCGGCCGCTCTCGTCCGCACCGGCCTCCGGCGAGGGGGCGCGCGGGGGCGGCGGTGCGGGGAGGCGGCCGGGTTCGTCGTCCGTCACGTACACCGTCACCTGCCGCTGGCTGACGGTGACCTCCACCCGGACCTGCGGCGAGCCCGTGTGGCAGTACGCGTTGGAGACGACCTCACTCACGCAGAGCCGGGCGTCGTCGACGAGGCGGGGGTGCCCGGCGACCCACAGCACCGTCGCCACGAAGTCCCGCACGATCTTGGGAGCGGTGGGAGTGTTCGGCGCGACGAGCCGGTAGCGCTCGCCGCGTTGGGGGAGGTAGGGGGCAGGTACTGGAGGAGCGGTTACGGGGGGCATGGCGCGATCTCCCTGCGTGATGCGGTCTCCGGGGCGTCGTGCGGTGGGCGTGGTCCGTGGCATTGGCCCGTCCCGTCAAGCAGTCAACTCGCTTGCAAGGGGCTGCACTTCGGACGGCGAAACCCTGAGGCTTCCACCCAGTGGGACCATAGGGGGCAAGAAAGCGCCGTAGCAAGGTTGCCCCTGGCACTTCACGCGATCGGGTGGACCGGAACGGCCGCACCACGCAAGACTGCGCCGGAGCGAAGGATGGTGACATGCCACCGAGGGACAACCCGACCGCACGCCAGGCACGCCTTGGCTGCGAACTGAGGAAGCTGCGCGAGCAGGCCGGCCGGACCGCTCGCGAGGCCGCCGGACTCATCTCGACCGATCAGGCGAAGATCAGCCACATGGAAGCGGGCCGCATCGGCATCAGCGAGGAGCGGATCCGCCGCCTGGCCAGCTTCTACGCCTGCGACGACACCACGTTGATCGAGGCGCTGTGCGCCATATCGCGGGAGCATCGGGGCCAGTTCTGGTGGGACGAATACCGAGGCGTCCTCGCACCGGGTTTCCTGAACATCGCGGAGCTGGAACACCACGCCAGCCATATGCGCTGTCTCCAGTCCGTGACGCTGCCGGGGCTGATCCAGACACCGCAGTACGCGCGGGCACTGTTCGAGGGAGTGCTGCCCAGGCTGCCCGAGGACGAGGTGGAGGCCAGAGTCGAGCACCGCATGCGCAGGCAGGCGGTGCTCGACCGCGAGAAGCCACCGAAGTTCGATGTCATCGTCCATGAGGCCGGTCTCCGCATGCGGGTCGGCGGCCGCGAGGTCGCGCGCGGCCAGTTGGTGCGCCTCCTGGAGGCAGCCGACAGGCCGGACGTGTCCGTGCGCGTGATCCCGTTCGCCAGCGAGAAGTTCGTCGAGGTGACGCAGACCGTGCTGTACGCGGGCGGGGTCGCGCCCCAGTTGGACACCGTCCACATCGACGCCCCGTTCGGGGGCGTTCAGCTGGACTCGGTAGCCGATCTGAACCGCTATCGCATGCAACTCGACTTCGCCCAGCGGGTCAGCCTCGCCCCTGAGGAGTCGCGGAGCTTCATTCACCACATCGCACGAGACCTGTGATAATCCGCAGCATGAGCGCAGACATCGAGTGGCAGAAGTCGTCGTTCTCCGGCGGCGGCGGAGAGCAGTGCGTCGAGGTGGCACGGCACGCCGAGGAGATCCTGATGCGCGAGAGCGACGACCCGCGCGTGGTGGCCAGGACGAGCCGCAGCAATTTCGCCGCGTTCATCCAGGGTGTCAAGGCAGGCGAGTTCGACCACTTCGTGCAGTAGCGCCTTGCAGTCTTCCTCAGGAGAGCCTCCGCCCGGTCCGGGCGGAGGCTCTCCTGCATCGGTGACAACTATGCCCCGGGGCATAGTTGCGCCACCGTTTGCGTAACGCTACCGTCACTCCATGTCGCCGCGACAATGGAGCGCTCGCTTCCCACCGCGTGGCACCACGCACACCTCCCCCTGCACGCCGCCCATTTGGAGCGCGCACTCCACAACACTGATCGGACGGTCGACGATGCGTACCCCCCTCACCCCCTTACGCCCGGTCGTCGAGCACGGCTACCGGTTCGAGGCCCTGCGCTACGGCCCCGCCACCGGCTTCGTCCCCGAGCCGATCGTCCTGCGCATCACGGACACACCCCAAGAGGCCATCCGCGCCATCCGGATCCAGCTCCGGGCGAATCACCTCTTCGGCCTCACGCCGCGCGAACTCACCCGCGCCCTCCACTGGTCCGACCAGGGCGGCTGGGTGCAGGCCCTGGCGGCGCTCCATCGCGGCGAGCCCTGCGGGTTCACACTCATGCTGCGCGGCGGCCGGCACATCGAGTGGCACGTCCGCCCGTTGACGTACGTATCGCTCGGCGCCCACCCCCGTCCGGGCCGCCCCGCACCGCTCCCCACCGCGCAGAAATCCGCATGAGCTAGGCTCGCCGGGGTGCAGTGAGGGGCCTCGAACAGGGTCCGGGCCACCCGTGCCACCGGATCGGACGCGCCACCGGCCTCGTCCAACCCTGACCAGCAGCCCCGGAAACACCGGAAAGAGCTGTTCAGGTACCGGCCTGTTGGGCCAGGATGTGAGGCCGCCCGTGCGGGACTACTTGCTGATGCTGTTCGTCACGGCGGCGGTGACCCACATCCTGACCGGCCCCGTAAGAAAGTTCGCGATCTCCATCGGGGTGGTCCCCGAGGTCCGGGCACGCGACGTCCACCGCGAGCCCACTCCGCGCCTGGGCGGCATGGCCATGTTCGGCGGGCTGCTCGCCGGGCTGCTGGTCGCCTCCCACCTGCCGCACCTGGAAGAGATCTTCACCCAGAGCTCGACCCCACGGGCGCTGCTGTCCGGCGCGGCACTGATCTGCCTGCTCGGCGTACTCGACGACAAATGGGGTGTCGACGCGCTGGTCAAGCTGG
Organism: Streptomyces gelaticus; assembly: GCF_014649535.1. Taxonomy (GTDB): domain Bacteria; phylum Actinomycetota; class Actinomycetes; order Streptomycetales; family Streptomycetaceae; genus Streptomyces; species Streptomyces gelaticus. The sequence continues at coordinate 68,938 of NZ_BMTF01000022.1, read as the reverse complement.
GTGGCCAGGTGCTCGCCGCCGGAGTGATGGTCTTCCAGGGGCTCACCATCCTCTGGCTGCCGGTGCCGGGCACCGACGGGATCTACCTCGCCGACTGGCAGGGCACGCTCCTGACCGTGGGGCTGATCGTCGTCTCCATCAACGCGGTCAACTTCGTCGACGGGCTCGACGGGCTGGCCGCCGGCACGGTGGGCATCGCGGCGTCGGCGTTCTTCCTGTACGCGTACCGGCTCTGGTACGGCTACGGGATCGAGGCCGCCGCGTCCACCACACTGCTCTCCGCGATCCTGGCGGGCATGTGCCTCGGGTTCCTGATCCACAACTCCCACCCGGCCCGGATCTTCATGGGTGACTCGGGCTCGATGCTGCTCGGTCTGCTGATCGCCGGATGCGCGGTCTCCGTGACGGGCGAGGTCGACCCGAGCCTCCTCAACCAGTCGATGGACGGCACGTCCGGTTCGGCCGCGATGGTGCCGGTCTACATTCCGCTGCTGCTGCCGCTGTCCGTCATCGCGCTGCCCCTCGCGGACCTGGTGCTCGCCGTCATCAGGCGTACGTGGAACGGGATGTCCCCCTTCGCCGCCGACAAGGGCCACCTCCACCACCGCCTGCTCCAGCTCGGCCACTCGCACCGCAGGGCCGTGCTGCTCATGTACTTCTGGTCGGCGCTGTTCTCGTTCGGGATCGTGGGCTACTCGGCCCGGGGCGCCAAGTCCTGGATGCTCTTCGGGGTCGCGTTCGTCTGCGCGGTGGGCCTGATCCTGCTGCTCCAGCCCCGCTACGCATCCGGCCTCACCCGACGGCTGTTGCGGCGCCGGTCCAGAGGCCGCGTGGTCGCCTCCGGCGGGCGGCGCACCGAGGGCGACGACCACCGCACACGCGTGGACGCCGGCCACCGGGACGACTGACGGGCAGCGAGAGGGCAGCGACGAACACCGGGCGGCGACTCGGGGCCTCGGGCCCGATTCCAGCGCATACTGAGCCCGCGCCCGCCCGCACAGTCCGCGCGGCAACCTAAGCCTCGATCCACCGGCCGATTACTTGTAGGCAACGTTTCAGGAAACGAGGAATTGCCTTGTGACCTGCAACGATGGGAGTTCTTCAAGCTTCCAGCACGCACAATCGGCAAGGCACTTCCGACATACAGCGGCACACAACAGGGAGGCGCCCGGCCAGGAACTCCGGGCCGGGCGCCTCCACTGCTTTCCCTGGCGGGAGCTAGTCCACCGAGGCGATCGCCGTCTCGCGGGCGGCCGTCTCCGTGCCGTCGGCAAGGGTGGCGGTCACGCGGTAGTACGTGGTCGTGCCCTTGGGCATGGTGGTGTCCACATACGACCAGCTGGTGCTCTCACCGCGCTTCTGGACGTCAACCTTGTCGAAGACGTGGGTCGACCGGTTCCAGCGGTAGACGGCGAAGCCGGTCACCCTGCTGCCGTTGGCGCCCGTGTCGCTGCTCAGCCACCAGTGGACCGAGCCGTACACGTCGCCGTTGAGATGGCCGAGCGGGTTGTCGCCCACGGCCGGGCCGGCGTCGACGTCGGGGCGCAGGTCGAGCTCGGTGACGTCCTGGACGGGGGCGCCGGTCTCGGGGGTGAGCTGGTTGCCGTACTGGTCGATGGCGACGACGCTGTAGCGGATCTGCTCGCCATCGGCGACCGTTCGGTCGAGGTGGTGGGTCTGCGTGAACTCCTGGGGCCTGAGGGTCCAGGAGTCGATGAGAGGCTTGTAGACCCACTCGCCGTCGACGAGGGTGCCCCGCATGATGCGGTAGTGGTCGAGACCGGGGTCGTCACTGGCATCCCAGCTCAGTGAGACGCCGTTCTCCCGGGCGGTGACGGTCATGCCCGTCACCGGGGGCGGCGGGGTGCTGTTACCCGCGACGGCGACCGGCATCTCGACCGAGGGGATGCCCCAGTTCCCCGCGCCGTCCGCAGCCACGACCAAGTAGTAGTACGTGGCGCCCGGCGGCGGGGCCGCGTCCGTGAAGGACGTGCCCTGGATGCCCTTGGCGACCTCCACGACCGTACGCCCGCTCTCCGTGCGCGGCTTGTTGTAGCGCAGGACCGTGTACCCGACGAAGTCCTCGCTGGTGGCCTCCGACTTGTCCCAGGTCAGCGTGACCCCGCGCTCGTCCTCGACCGCCGTAGCGTTGTACGCGGTGTTCACAGGACCCGTCTTGTCCCGCGTGTAGAACTCCGCCGTGCCGGAAGCCGCCGACTCGTTGCCGTGCGTGTCGACCGCCGTGACGACGTAGTAGTACGTGTCCCCGGTCTGTGGCAGTGGCTGCTCGTACCAGGAGTTGCTGAGCGGCTTGTCGCCGTTCAGGCGGTTCGCCGCGGTGAGCGCGACCGGCCCGCCGGTGGTGGAGCGGTACACGTGGTACCCGGCGAGGTCCGCCTCGGTGTTCCCGTACCAGGAGAGGCTTACCTTCTCGGAGTAGTCGGGTTTCCAGGCGTCCTCGACCCCCTTCGGCGCCGCGGGAGCACTCTTGTCGACGGTGGTGACGGACTTGTCCGCCGTACCCGCGGACTCGTTGCCCGCCTTGTCGTAGGCGCGGACCTCGTAGTAATAGACCGCGCCGTTCTTCGGCAGCGTGGTGTCCCTGTACGAGGTGGAGGCCGTCGTGGCCAGCGGCTTGGTGCCGTACGAGGTGCCCTGGAGCCGGCGGTACACGCGGTAGCCCGCGAGGTCCATCTCCTTGTTGGCCGCCCAGCTGAAGTCGGCCCGGTACGAGGAGTCGTACGTGAGGGAGGTGCCGGTGGGCACGAGGGGCTTGACCTTGTCGACGGTGGCGGACGTGCGGGGCAGGTAGTCCGCCTTGACGTTCGCGGCGCCCGTCCAGTTGACGAAGTCGAAGCGGAGGGTGTGCGTCCCGGACGGGACGGTGATGTTGACGGTCTTCGTCTGGGTCGTCGAGAGGTTCTTCCAGATGTCGACCTTGCGCGTGCCGTCGAGGTAGACGCGCAGGCCGTCGCGGGTCGCGACGGGGATCGAGAACGGGCCGCCGGAGCCGAAGTCCCGGGTGACCGTCCAGCGCACGCCGAAGTAGTTGCTGGGCAGCCCGGCGGCGGGGGCGCCGGTGCCCCAGTTCTGATCGATCTTCGAATCGCAGTCCGTCTTCTTCGGCGTACCGGAGAAGGTCGTGTTCGCGTAGAACTGCCGTTTGAAGACGGGCGACTTACAGGTCACGGTCGCCGTGGCGGCACCGGCGGCGGACGTGCACGTGAGCAGGGCTCCGGTCGTCGCGAGGACGGTGGTCGCGGCGAGGGCGGACGCACGAGTGGCTCGGGTCATACCTTCCTTCGTTCTAAGTCGGCGGTGGGACGACACCGTCGTCCCACCGCCGACCCAGACCTTCGAGAAGGGCGGGGGGTTGTGCAGGTTTCGAGTGTGGAGTCCCTCACATATGGCGTGGGGCGGGCGGCGTGTTCGTACGGGTACGCCACGGGCCGCCTTACCAGGGGTCTGCTACACGATCGGCGCGGGTGAGACCCCCGGTACCGCGTGGAGCACCGCCCGTATGCGCGCGGATCTCCGTGCCATCAGGGACGACCTGCACCACGCCCTGGCGCGGTGCTACGGGCGGGCAGGTCGTCGCTGACGCGGGTCGGCGCTGCCGGTACGTCGCGCTGACGGCTGCGCAGCGCGTCCACGGCGATGCGGGCGGCCGTACCGATGACGGCGTCGGCCGCGGGGAGCGTGGCCGCGGTGTGGGCGGTGCGGGTGAAGACGGCGACGGCGTAACGGCCGCCGTCGGGGTACTCGACGACGCCCACCTCGTTGCGCAGTGTCGGCAGCGACCCGGTCTTCCCCGCGACGAGCACGTCGTCGAACGGGAATCCGGAGGCCAGGCGGTGCGGCCATACCTGGAGACCCATCACCCGCCGGATGGCGGCGCCGTGTTCGGGCAGGCACGCCTCGTCGCGCCAGACGGCGCGCAGCAGCCGGGTCATGTCCCGCGGGGTGCTGCGATTGGCACGGGCCGGGTCGAGGGCGCGCAGCCGCGCGACGACGTGCGGGTCGGCCAGCGCCTGGGCACCGGCCGGTCCCGCGTCCTCCTTGACCGAGGCGAGCATGGCGCCGAAGGTGTGCACGGCCCGCGTCGCGTCGAGGCCGAGGCGGGCCGTCGTGCGGTTGACCGCGTCGAGACCGACCCGGGCCAGCAGCAGATCCGCCGCGGCGTTGTCGCTGACGGCCATCATCAGGTACGCGAGGTCGCGCAGCGACATCCGGGCGACGTCCAGCATCGCGGCGAGCCCGGTGGGCCCCGGGGTGCGGCCGTCCGGCGGGCATTCGGCCTGCTCCGTGAGATCGAGGTCGCCGGCCGCGGCCCGGTCGTGCAGCGCGACCAGCAGGCACAGTTTGTGCACACTCGCCGTGCAGACCAACTGGTCGGCATCGACGCCGAGTTGGGTGCCGGAATCGATGTCGAGGGCGTGCAGCCGCCCGGTGACTCCGGCATCGGCGAAGGCCGCGCGGATGCGGTCGGCGGCGTCGGGCACGTTCACGGTTCGGGTCACAGCCAGTACTCCGATGCCGGGCGCAGGCGCATCGGGCGGGTGGGGGTGTCGGGACGGGCGTCGGCGGTGGTGCGCAGCGCGTGCGTGGCCGCGTCGGCGAAGGCTCGTACGGCGGTGTCGCCGTGCCCGCGCGGCCAGGCGACGGAGTGCCGCCAGGCCAGCGGGGCGCCCGCGAGCGGGCGCCACACCAGGTCGGCGTCGGGTTCGACGGCCCGTGCGTCGCGCGGGCTGAAGGCGACGGCACCGACGGAGAGCACGAGGCCGCGCACAAAGCTTGCGCCCTGGCCGTGCCGGACCGCGGGCGGGGTGTATCCGCCGCGGGCGCAGGTGGTGAGCAGATCGTCGTAGAGCACGGGGGCACCGGCCCGCGGGAAGAGGATCAGGTCGGATCCGGCGAGCGCGGCGAGCGGCACCTCGGTGAGTCCGGCCGCCTCGGCGTCGCGCGGCAGCAGTACGCCGAGCTCGCGCCGGAGGACCGGGCCGAGTTCGAGGCCGGTCACGTCGCAGGGGTGATGGATGAGTCCGACGTCGAGTTCGTGTGCGGCGAAGCGGGCGAGCTGATCCGTGGTGGACAGTTCGTGCAGCTCCAGCTCCACGCCGGACCGCCGGTCCTGGAACCCCGTGAGGAGCGCGGCGACGGTGTCGCCGGCGATGTCGGGCGGCAGCCCGGCCCGCAGCAGTCCGCTCTCGCCGTCCCTGATCCGACGCGCGGCCGCCCGCAGCGACTCGGACCGCGCGAGCAGCTCGCGCGCCTCGGGAAGCAGCAGCCGGCCCGCCTTGGTGAGGGCCACCTGGCGGCTGGTCCGGTCGAAGAGCCGCACCTCCAGCTCCCGCTCCAGCCGCTGGATGCGCTGCGACAGGGGTGGCTGGGCCATTCCGAGGCGGGTCGCTGCACGCCCGAAGTGTGACTCTTCTGCAACAGCCACAAAGCACTCCAGGTGCCGAATCAGGTCCACGACCAGCAATCATATCCAATTTTGATCGATATCCCATCGATATCGGACTTGGACAGGGAGCGGGGCCGATTGCTCTCCTCACGGCATGACGCACCCTTTCTCAGCTCCCGACGCGGACTTTGGGCACACCGCCACCCACCGCCACCGGAGCCGCCGCCGCGGCCTCCGGGTGGCCATCGCCGTGACCGTCGTGACGGCCGTCGCCGCGGGCGGCGCGTACGCCGCCGGGCTCGGCCCCTTCGAGCGCGACGACGACGGCCCCGACCCCGCGGCGACCGCCCAGGCCCGTGCGTTCCTCGCGGACTGGGCGGGCGGCCGGCTCGACAGCGCGGGCTCCCGCACCACGAATCCCGCGCGGGCTCAGGAGGTGCTGAGCAACTTCACCTCGGGTCTCGACATCAGCAAGCCGGAGCTCACCCCGGCGCGGGCCACGAAGGGGGACGACGGCACGGTCCGGGTCGCCTTCACGGCGAAGATGCCCGTCACCGGGCTGGGCACCTGGACCTACCGGTCCCATCTCCCCGTACGGGAGCAGAAGAACGGGGCCTGGAAGGTCGACTGGTCCCTGTCACTCGTCCATCCGCATCTCAGCGACACCGCCAAGTTCCGTCTGGAGCGGGAGGACACCACTGAGCCGGAAATCACCGACCGGAACGGGATGTCCCTGACGGGCGATGCCCATCCGTCGTTGCAGCCGGTGCTGAACCAGTTCGCGGGGGGCGGCTCCGGGCCGCGCGGGGCGATCCGGCTCGTCGACCGGGTCACCGGTGAAGTCGAGGGCACGGAGACCACCTTCGGGAAGAAGGACGAGCAGCCGTCCGACGAGGCCGTGGCCACGACGCTCGACGCCACCTGGCAGGCGGCGGCGGACAAGGCCCTGGCCGAGAAGGCCGACGGCAAGAACGCCTCGCTCGTCGCCCTGCGGGTCGACAACGGCGAGGTCCTCGCCATGGCCAACTCCCCCGCCACCGGTTTCAACCGGGCGGTCTCCGGTACGTACGCGCCCGGCTCCACCTGGAAGATCGTGACGAGCAGCGCGCTGCTGCTCAAGAATGCCGTCGCGCCCGACGATGTCGTGGACTGCCCCAAGTACCTCACCGTCGGCAAGGAGTTCCACAACGTCGAGACGTCCGAGTTCCCGGGTGCCACCTTCCGGCAGGACTTCATGGAGTCCTGCAACACCGCCTTCATCAGCCTGCGCGGCAAGCTCGGCGACACCGAACTCGGCGATGTGGCACGCGAGTACTTCGGGGTCGGGCAGGAGTGGCATGTGGGCATCCCGACGTACGACGGCTCGGTGCCGGAGCCCAAGGACGAGACGGAGAAGGCCGCTTCGATGATCGGGCAGGGCCGGATCCAGGCGAACCCGCTGATCATGGCGTCCGTCACGGCGACCGCGGCGTCCGGCCGGTTCCACCAGCCGACCATCGTTCCCGGCGGCAAGGACACCACCTCGACGAAGCCGCTCCCGTCGTCCGTGGTGACCCAACTGCGCACGATGATGCGGGCCACCGTCACCGACGGAACGGCGCACGCGCTCGCCGATCTGCCCGGTGACATAGGCGCGAAGACCGGCACCGCGGAGGTCTCCGAGGACGAACCCAACAACGGCTGGCTCGTCGCCCGGCGCGGCAATGTCGCCGTGGCATGCGTCGTCGAGCAGGGCGTCACGGGCGGTGGTTCGGCCGGCCCGATCCTGCACGACCTCCTGTCCGCCGTCCCTGACGACCCGTCGTGATGCTGGCCGGAGACAGGCTGGCGGACGGGGGCGGGGCGTGGGTTCGCCGGGTTACGTACGGGAAGTGGGGGAGCTCTTCGCGGACCAGAAGTCCGACTTGACGTCAGGAAAAGGAATCCTCTTTCCGGCGTAGTTCGGGCCGACTGTCTCCGCCTTCGGCGGAGACACTTTAGAGACGTTCACACAAGGCGTCGCGACTTCAAAAAATGCTTGCCCATTGCTGCCGACAAGAACGCGCACATTGAATTCGTCGGGCGTCCTGTAGTACATGGCCGGAATATCCGAGTCGTTCACTGAGAGCTGCTTATATCCCTGACTCTCCCAGTAGCGCTCGATCACCCCCAGAAAGCTCCCCCGGCGTTCCTTCGAGATAATCGTCATGACCGCCCGGCGCCTCTGCACGTCACAATTACCCTCAGTCGACTGCCCGTGGGTCCAGTTCACTGGTGGCTTGATGGCGGCGAATGTCCCGTCGAGGATTTCGTCCGCACGCACCGCCGCCTCCTGCATATTCATCTTTACCTCCCGTTCAGCCGGATCACCTGATACGCCACACCCTGCCAGGACCAGCGCTCCAGCCATCAGCACCACGGTCCTCAAAACCCTCATCGAGGCGCCTCCAACTTGATCTCTTCAGACTTCCCAACCACAATTCTGGCAATATTGTCGGCCGAGTCCTGATCTTTCGCCGGGTCGAAATAATTCGAATGCGCCGTCATCTGTCCATGGTCTTCGATGATGGTTGCGCCGTCGTCCACCATGAAACGTGTGGCTCCGAAACGCTCACTTGCAGGGTCGGTGCCGAACCAACGCTCGCTGGGGTCGGTTTGTGCGTCTTGGGCCGTGTAGCCGGCAATACCTCCGACCAGGGCCCCGGCACCACCACCGATAAGCGCTCCCGGCGGGCCGGCCATGCCGGCTCCCAGAACAAATCCGGTCGACCCTCCGCCGACCGCGCCGGAGGTCATGCCAGATGCTTCCTCATGGCTCGGGAGTTTGGTGACGATGTCGTTGTCGGCTGCGCCCACATACACGTGGTCCTTACCCACATTGAGGTCCTGAGCGTTGTCCGCGCCGGTACCGGGGCTTCCGACCAGGATGATGTCATCGGCGCCGGGGATGCCCCCTTTCTCCTGAGCTGCGAGCCCGACCGTGAGAGAGCCGTACGAGTGCCCAATGGCGGTGACATGCGGGTTGCCGCCCTCGTGCGTTGCGGAGATCCCCTCCATGAACGCGTTGTAGCCAGGCGCTCCCGCCTTGGCGTCGTTCGTGAACATCACGCTGTTACCGCTGGCCAGATCGCCCGGGGTGGCCTGTGGCGCATCGTATCCGAGCCACACGATCGACGAGGTTCTGCTGGACGGGTCGGCTTCACTCGCGCCGAGGGCGGTTTGCATCGCCCGGTTGACCGTTCCACCGGCGAACTCTGCGTCCAGCTTGGTGCCGAGCCCAGGGACGTACGCCGAGACATTGTCGGCGGTATCCGGGTTGCCATAGGCGATGATCGCGCGGCCGTTTCCCTCATCGCCGATGCCCAGCAAGTACATCGGCGGCTCGCTGCCCTTCTCAAGCTTCTCCTGGATCCCCTTCAGGCCACCCAGCATGTCTCGGGAAGCGTCATCGTTCTTCACATCGAGTTGCCCGATGAGCAGCCGAAGGTTTTCGCGGTTCGCCTCATCGCGTGCCAGCGCCGGAATCCCGTCCAAGTTCCCGACCACCCCCGGAAACGCGGACATGTACTCCTCGCGCTGCTCCTTGCCGAGGTGGTCCCACCACTCCTTGCGTTCCGCGGGCGACTTGTCGAGCGGGAGGTGTTTCTCCAGGTAGTTGCTGGCGGCTTGGCTCACCGCATCGACGTCCGAGCCCACGTCCGCCCATGTCTTGGTGTCGACCGTGAGGCCCGGGGCCGCCTTGAGCTTGTTGAGTGCCGAGCTGTACCGCTCATCGATCTCGTGTGCTTCCCGCATGGCATGAGCAAGGCGGTCGGCGACGTCCTGGGCCTTGGCACGGTGCGGATTGGGGCTCTTCAGCGCGGGAGCACCCGGGCCCGGAGCGGGGTTCAACATGCCGTTGGCATCGCGGTACAGCCCAGGGTTCCCGGCACCGATGAGACCGTTGTTGCCCACCACGGAGCCGCCGGGGATCGTGTCGCCGGTCAGCTCGTTCTTACCGCCGGCCGGGTAGTCGATGCTGCCGTTGTCGTTGACGGTGTATCCGAGAGAAGCGGCGTCGTCGAGGGCCTCGCGCAACCGGCGTTGTGGGGCGCCGAGTTCACTGGCGAGCCCGTCGAGGGCGCCTCGGACGAGGCCGGCCTCGGTGTGGATGTAGTGGTAGTTCTCGCTCAGTCGCTGCAATCGCTTGACGGCTGCTCGGGCGGACTCGCTGTCCTGGGTCTTGGCGAGTTTGCCGCTCATGTCGCCGTCGACGCGTTCGCGGGCAGCATCGGCGAACGCGGAAGCGGCGCGCCAGCCGTCGGCGGCGTCGGTCAGTTCTGACAGTCTGAGGTCGCGGAGCCGCTGCCACGTCAGCCCGGGTGCTGTGGTCATGGTCTACTCGCCTCTCCTCGTACCCGGCACCGCGACCGCCTTCGCCCTGTTCCCCACCTCGGCATCCACTTCGGCGACGTCCACAGCCACCTGTCGCAGTTTCGGCTCCAGAGAACTGCATTCCTCACGGACACGACCGAGGCGTTCGTCCCACGAGGTGAGCACGGACTTGAGTGCTCCGAGGCTGGACAGCCCGGCCAGCCCGTCGGCAGCGCCGTCGTGAGCTCTACGCAGGTCGGCCTTTGCTGTGATCAGGCCGGTCTGGAGATCATCCGCCGTGCCGGCCGCCTTCGTCCACGGGCCGCCCTTGTGCTTGAGCGTGCCGGTACCGCCCCCGCCACCGGCCGCGTTGGCGTGGCTGCCTTCTCCCTGAAGACCGTTGATCTGCATATGAGTGGCGTGCCGCTCGGCCACCTGCGCCTTGAGCCGTTCCCACTCGTCCCACGCCATGCGCGTGCCCTCCCCCATGCCCCGGGCACCCGCCCGGGTGAGCGACCCGGTTACGTCTGTTGTGATCTCTGAGCTTGCCGACACAGACATTACGCACAGGGTGCATTGAGCCATGTCCGCACGATCACTCAAACCGGCCCTGAGTATCCGAACCCACGCGCACCGTCATCGGGGCCGGCTCGCCGGCCGCTCGGGCACGTGGCTCGAAGCGGCCACCGTGCGCCATGCGCGCCGGTGCCGTGCGGGCCGGCAGGTCCTGGCGGCACCCGCGGGATGAAGGCGACTTCGATGTACGGAAGTTGGCCGGACGCCAGTGGTGCAGTTGGTGGATGGGCGTTACGCCGACGTCGGCGCCGCCTCACCACGGCGACCGGTCCCCGCTCCTCCGCGGGCATACGTACATCAAAAGAACCGGCCACGGCCGTACTCATCGTCCGAGTGCGGCAGTGGCCGGTCCGGGGTGGGCAAATCAGGCCTTCGGGGCCACCTTGGACAGGCCGTTGATGATGCGGTCCATCGCGTCGCCGCCCGTGGGGTCGGTGAGGTTGGCGAGCATCTTCAGGGTGAACTTCATCAGCAGGGGGTGCGTCAGGCCGCGCTGCGTGGCGACCTTCATGACCTTGGGGTTGCCGATCAGCTTCACGAAGGCGCGGCCCATCGAGTAGTAGCCGCCGTAGGTCTCCTTGAGCACCTTCGGGTAGTTGTTCAGCGCCAGTTCGCGCTGGGCCGGGGTCGCGCGGGCGTGGGCCTGGACGATGACGTCCGCGGCGATCTGGCCCGACTCCATGGCGTACGCGATGCCTTCGCCGTTGAACGGGTTGACCATGCCGCCCGCGTCACCGACGAGCAGCAGGCCCTTGGTGTAGTGCGGCTGGCGGTTGAAGGCCATCGGGAGGGCGGCGCCGCGGATCGGCGCCGTCATGTTCTCCGGGGTGTAGCCCCAGTCCTCCGGCATCGAGGCGCACCACGCCTTGAGGACCTCGCGCCAGTCCAGCTCCTTGAACGCGGAGGAGGAGTTGAGGATGCCGAGGCCGACGTTGGACGTGCCGTCGCCCATGCCGAAGATCCAGCCGTAGCCGGGCAGCAGCCGGTCCTGGGGGCCGCGCCGGTCCCACAGTTCCAGCCAGGACTCCAGGTAGTCGTCGTCGTGGCGGGGCGAGGTGAAGTACGTACGCACGGCCACGCCCATCGGGCGGTCCTCTCGGCGGTGCAGGCCCATGGCGAGCGACAGCCGGGTGGAGTTGCCGTCGGCGGCGACGACGAGCGGGGCGTGGAAGGCGACCGGGGTCTTCTCCTCGCCGAGCTTCGCGTTGACGCCGGTGATGCGGCCGGTGCGGTCGTCCACGATCGGGGCGCCGACATTGCAGCGCTCGTACAGCCGCGCGCCCGCCTTCTGCGCCTGGCGGGCCAGCTGCTCGTCGAAGTCGTCGCGCTTGCGGACCAGTCCGTAGTCCGGGTACGAGGCGAGATCGGGCCAGTCCAGCTGGAGGCGGACGCCGCCGCCGATGATGCGCAGGCCCTTGTTGCGCAGCCAGCCGGCCTCTTCGGAGATGTCGATGCCCATGGAGACGAGCTGCTTGGTGGCGCGCGGGGTGAGGCCGTCGCCGCAGACCTTCTCGCGGGGGAAGGCCGTCTTCTCCAGGAGCAGAACGTCCAGTCCGGCCTTGGCGAGGTAGTACGCCGTCGTGGAGCCGGCCGGGCCTGCCCCGACGACGATCACATCCGCGCTGTGTTCGGAGAGGGGCTGCTCGGTCACGGTCGGATCTCCCGAAGACTCGAAATCGCGTGCCGCGCGGCACCTGTCCCATGCAGTCTAGGGGGGTTCGCCGATCAACTTTCGAAGGGCTCCCAGATGTCGACCGTGCTTCCCGGTGCTCCCTCCGTACAGCTGCGCGTCCCCACCGACGAGGACGCGCTCACCTGGCACCGGGCCTTCGACGATCCCGAGGTGATGGAGTTCTTCGGCGGTGCCTCGGAGGAGCTCTCGATGTACGAGGAGTGGACCGCCCGGCAGCGCAGATTCGACGCCGAACTCGGCTACTGCCTGTGGACGGTGCTGGGCGAGGACGGCGAGGTGGCCGGTTTCACGGGTGCCCAGCCCTGGCCGCGGACCGATTTCGGGCCGGTGGGCGAGATCGAGATCGGCTGGCGGCTGGCCCGCCTGGCCTGGGGCCGGGGTTACGCCACCACCGCCGCGCGCCTCACGCTGGAGCGGCTGCGCGCGGCCGGGGTGGAGCGGGTGGTGGCGGCGATCGACGCGGGGAACGAGCGGTCGATCGCCGTGGCCGAGCGGCTGGGGATGGAGCGGGCGGAGAGTTTCACGGCGCCGCTGACGGGGCGGGAAGCGGTCTGCTTCCGGCTGGCCCTGGCGCCGTGAACGCGTGCGTCAGTCGATGTCGTTGAGCATCCAGGTGGACAGAGCGGTGTCGAAGATCCGGCGGGCGCCCGGCCATTCGGTGTCGCGTTCGGTGGTGTAGATGGCGTATTCGGTGCCGTCGTCCGCGATGTAGCTCTGGTCGATCGCGTGGATCGTCTCGCCGCTCTCCCGGTCCTCGTAGGTGTACTCCCAGATCGCGCCCGGCCGCCCCTGGAAGGTGTTGGCCGTCAGCTCCAGCCGTCGGTAGTTCTTCTGGTTGGCGTCGGCGGTCCGCTCCAGCGTCACGAAGTTCTCGTACGAGGAGTACGGGGCGTTGCGGATGACGCCGACCTTGAGTGCGGCCCGGCCGGTGGAACCCGCGTAGGTGATCTGGTGGTTCTCCTCGCTCTGCCGGTCCCAGACCGTGGGCACCGCGAAGGAGAAGCCGGCGGTGTCGGAGACGAGCCGGAAGCCCTCGGGGACCGTGGGGGCGGACGGGGCGGTGGAGACCGCGGAGGCGGTGGGGGTCGGGCGGGTGGACATGGGCGGGGACGAGGTCGGTTCGCCGGACGGCGCCCGGCCGCTCCTGGCGTCGGTTGTGGGCTTGCCGTCCGTGACCGCTCCGTCGCCGCTCCGGCCGTCCACCAGGGCCAGGACCCCCGCGGTCGCGCCGCCGCCGACGAGCAGCGCCGCGACGAGGGTGCCGGTCCAGACGAGGGCGGTGCGCCTGCGGCCGTCGGCCGGGACGGCCGGGGAGACGGCGGGGGCCGCAGGTCCGGTGGTCAGTGCGACGGTCTGCGGGTCGTAGGGGGCCGCGTCGTACGGGGACGGGGTCGGGGACGGCATCTGGGTCGGGGACGGGGACGGCGTCTGGGTCGGGGACGGGGACGGCGTCTGGGTCGGGGACGGGGACGGCGTCCCGGTCGGTGGCGTCGGCGGAGTGGCCGTCGGCGCCGGGACGGCCGCGGTGGGAGCCGGGGCCGCCGGGTCGTACGGGGCCTGGGCCGGGGCTGCCGGGGCGTACGGGGCCTGGGACGGGGCTGCCGGGCCGTACGGGGCCTGGGCCGGGGCTGCCGGGCCGTACGGGGCCTGGGCCGGGGCTGCCGGGGCGTACGGGGCCTGGGACGGGAACGCCGGGGCTGCCGGGGCGTACGGGTCCGGGAACGCCGGGGCCGTAACGGGCAGCGGCGGCGTCTGCGGCGCGACCGGCGCGACCCGCCCCGTCATCCGCAGCAGGTGCGGCGCCACGAGCACCGCGCCGCCCACCCACAACAGCCCGAACAGCAGGGCGTCCGACACGCTCGTCGCCAGCTCCCCCGTGCCCTGGCCGCCCGTGTCCCCGAAGCCGCCCGTCAGTTCCGCGGACACCCCGCCGATGCCACTCAGCACCAGGAACAGCGCCAGGAACAGCCCGCCCGCGGTGGCCTGTTCACGCCGGTCCGCCGAACGTCGCGCGGCCCAGATGCCCACGGTCAGCGCACAGACGGCACCGAGGGCCAGCGCACCGGTCACCGCCCAGCCGTTCACTGCCTCGCCCAGTTCGGACAGCCCGACGCTGCCGTGCTCCATGCCCGAGCCGAAGAAGCTCACCTGCCCGCGGATGTCGTACTCGACCGGGGCTCCCCAGCTCAGCCCGAGCACCGCCAGACCGATGTTCGGCAGCAGCGGCAGGGCGATCAGCATGGCCTCGCCGTCCACGTCGTCGGCATTGGCGTACGCGGTGAACCCGACCAGGCTGCAGAGCACCAGCACGGTGCCGAGCGCCTGTACCGCCGTGCCCGTCGCCCGGACCGTGGTGAGCGCCACCGGACGCGCGGCCAGCCACTGTGCCGCGGCGTCGCGCTGGAGTACACCGCCCGTGACGAGCAGCGAGATGACCAGCGCCCCCAGCGTGGCGAGCAGTGGCGCGGACGAGACCGACACATCCGCGACATCGGGCTGGGCGAACAGCCCGAGGACCAGGACCGCGGCGGACGCCACCAGGCTGATCCGTACCGCCGCCTCCAGCCCGCCGCCCTGCGCCCGGACGTTGCGGGCGCCCAGGACCAGCGCGCCCACCCACAGCACGGTGACGGTCAGCGGGACCACGGAGAGCGAGGCGCTGCCCTGCGACATGCCTGCTGCGGAGTCGTACCAGCCGCCCTCGAAGTCACTGCCGTTCCGGCCGCCGCCCAGGCCGGTGGACGCCAGCTCGAAACCGCCTCCGAACGCCTGGAGCAGCGCCGCCAGCGCGATCCGCAGCCGGTCGCCCCAGCCGACGACCACGTCGTCGCCCTGCCCGTACGAGGGAATCGCGAGCGCCACCGCGAGAGCCAGGATCAGTGCGGTGGGCCATGCGGCCGCCTTCACCGAACCCGCCCAGTCGCCGCGGAAGGTCCGGCCGAAGAACGCGCCGAGGGGCGACGGGGCGACCGGACCGGGCAGCGGCGGCACGGTGTGCGGCAGCGGCGGCGGGGCCATGGGCGGAACGGGGGGCGGCGGGGCGAGCCGCGGCGTCCCGGCCTCCGGCGCGGTCTCCACGGTCGGGCGTTCGCGCCCGCACTTCATACAGAAGCGCGCCCCTTCCGGGGCCTGTGTTCCACAGAAGGGGCAGTACAACGGCATACGGACTCCGGCGGCAGCAACGGGGAGGGGGACGACGATGTCGGGGAAGACATGTGCGCTTCAACGGACACATCTTCCCCGCCGCCCGGTTCCCGTCGGCCGAAGTCGCCGAACCGTTGTCTCAGGGACGCACGCCCCGGTGCAGCGCCACCACACCGCCGGTGAGATTGCGCCAGGCGACCTTCGACCAGCCGGCCCGCTGGAGCGCGGCCGCGAGTCCGGGCTGGTCGGGCCAGTCGCGGATGGACTCGGCGAGGTAGACGTACGCGTCGGGGTTGGACGACACCGCGCGCGCGACCGGCGGCAGCGCCCGCATCAGGTACTCGGTGTAGACCGTGCGGAACGGCGCCCACGTCGGCTGCGAGAACTCGCAGATCACCACCCGGCCGCCCGGCCTGGTCACCCGGTACAGCTCGCGCAGCGCCGCGTCCGTGTCCTGGACGTTGCGCAGCCCGAAGGAGATCGTCACCGCGTCGAAGGTCTCGTCGCGGAACGGCAGCCGGGTGGCGTCGCCCGCGGTGAAGGGCAGCCAGGAGTTGCGCTTCTTGCCCTCCTGGAGCATGCCGAGGGAGAAGTCGCACGGCACGACGTACGCGCCGGTCGCGGCGAAGGGCAGCGAGGACGTCGCCGTGCCCGCGGCCAGGTCGAGGATCTTCTCCGCAGGCCGGGCGTGCACCGCCTTCGCGACCTCTTTGCGCCACAGCCGGGCCTGGCCGAGTGACAGCACGTCGTTGGTGAGGTCGTAGTTCGCCGCTACGTCGTCGAACATCGTGGCGACTTCGTGCGGCTGCTTGTCCAGAGAGGCTCGGGTCACCCGTCCATTCAAGCAGCCCGGTCCGCGGCGCCCCGCGCCGGTCGTGCGTCGGCACCGGAACGGTTCGGAACTCGACTTCAACCTTTTGGCCGCGACACGACTCGTACAGGGGTGAGAGACCACCGAGACCCCGGAGAGGGGGACAGATGACCGCGGACGGCAGTCGGGACTCCACCGGATTCGAGGAGTTCGCCCGGGTGAACCAACGGCGTCTGTACCGGACCGCATATCTGCTGTGCGGCGACGCGGAGAGCGCCCGGGATCTGACCCAGACGACGCTGGCCAAGCTCTTCCAGTACTGGCACCGGGCGAGCAGAGCCGACGATCCCGCCGCCTATGCGCGCACCGTCCTCACCCGGACGTATCTCGCCGAGCGCCGACGTCGGCTCCGCGACTTCCTGGCCCACAGCCATGTCGACGCCCCGCCCTCCGTGGTGGGCCCCGAGCTGACGGTGACGCTGCTGACCGCACTCTCCGAACTGCCGCCCCGTGCCCGGGCGATGGTCGTTCTGCGCTACTGGGAGGACCTGGGTGTGCAGACGGTCGCCGAGTTGCTGCGCTGCAGCGAGTCCACCGTCAAGAGCCAGTGCTCACGCTCGCTCGCCGCGCTTCGGGCACGGCTGGGCGACCGGCACCTCTACACCACCCACAGCTGAGGAGAACGTCATGGACATCTTTCCGGAGGGTGCGCCGCAGGAGAGCGGGGCCCGGCTGGTCAGGGAGGCCATGGCGGAGGCGGCCGAGGGGGCGCCTCCGCTGCCGGACCTGGTGCCGGTCGCCCTGGCCGAGGGCCGCAGGCGCCGCACCAGGGCGCGTGCGGCGATCGGCGGCACGGCGGCGGGAGTGGTGGTGCTCGGGGTGCTCGGCGCGACGCTGCCGTCCTGGGGCACGGGCACCGGTACCGGCGGGGGCGCCGCGCAGGTCGGGGCGTCCGCCGTACCGAGCATGGGGCACGGGACCCCGTCCCCCACGCTCACCACGCCCGCGACCGGCTTCCCGCCACCCCCCTCGTTCACCGAGCCGCCCCGTAAGCCCGTCCACGTCGAACCCACTACGGGCGAGTCGTCCATGGCCGACCTGCCCGCGGCCGAGCGCGCGCGGCAGGAGGAGTTCCAGCAGAAGGCGGCGGTCGTGCTGGACGAGTTGCTTCCTGCGGCGTTCGGCACGGTACGCCCGGTCGACCTGGCCGTCAGCCGGTACCAGGGCGGGTCCGGGGGGCGGGTCTTCCCCGTCGTCTTCTCCGTACGGCCCACCGGCGACGAGCCCGGCAGCCCGACACAGGAACCGTGCTGGTACGGCCCGGAGAAGACGTACCGGTGCGAGAAGGCGGCGCTCCCGGGCGGCATCACGGCCCGCACCGTCACCGCGGTCGGAAGTTCGAAGGGCGGGAAGAGCATCGTCGGCGTCAGTGTCCGCTTCACCTTCAAGGACAGCACGGTCGTCCTCTCGGCCGACGGCGACGACTCCGCCGTGGTCTCGGCGCCGGTCACCGTCGACCAGCTGCTCCACGTCGCCCGGGACCAGCGCTTCCTGCGCCTCGTGCGGTACGCGGAAGCGTTCCCGATGGAGCCGGGCCGGGAGTCCGTCCATGGTGGGTGAGGAGCGGGGCCGCCGGGCGCGGGGTCGTGGTCGTGGGGCGGTCCGGCGGGCCCGCCGCCGGAAAACCCGGATACGGGTGATGAGCGCCGTGCTGGTGCCGGGCGCGCTGCTCTGCGGGGCGCTGGCGTGGAGCCCGTGGGGCGGCGGCGAAGGGGCGGCGACAGACAGCTCGTCGGACCGGGTGACGGTGTCGCCGTCCCCGGACTCGACCCCCGGGTCCGACTCCCGCTCCGGGCCCGGCCGTCCGCCCCGCTCCGCCTCCGACGCCGGGAAGGAACGCAAGGCGGGCAAGAGCTCCGAGCCGGGGAAGCGGACGGACACGTCCCGGGCCGCGCGCGGGTCCGTACCCGTACATGGCTCCGGTACGTTCGTCACCGCCGCCCCCGCGCGCACCGGCAGCCAGGGCACCGGCACCGTCCACCGCTATCGCGTCGAGGTGGAGCGGGGCACCAATCTGGCCACGGGCCCCGCCGCGGCCGCGATCTCCGAGGTGTTCGGCGACCGGCGCGGCTGGACCCGCACCGGACACGACGCGTTCCAACAGGTCGACTCGGGCCAGGCGGGCCTGGTGATCCGGATCGCGACACCGGACACCGTCGACCGGCTCTGCGGGGCGTACGGGCTGAACACACACGGCGAGGTCAACTGCCGCGTCGGCACCACGGTCGTGGTGAACCTGAAGCGGTGGATGCGGGGGTCGCCGCAGTTCGACGGCCCCCTGGCCGAGTACCGGGCGCTGATCATCAATCACGAGGTCGGCCACTGGCTGGGGCACGGCCATGAGACCTGCCCGGGACCCGGGCGCCGCGCACCCGCGATGATGCAGCAGATCGACGGGCTGAAGGGGTGCGTCGCCAACGCGTGGCCGTACACGGACGCGGGCGCATACATACGCGGCCCGTCCGTGCCCTGACCCGCACGGGCGCCCGGTTCCGGGACCGTCCGGCTCCGGGACGGCGCCCAGGACCACTCGTGCGGGACGGTTCCTATCGGCGCCGGTACACCAGCCGCCCGCCCAGCACCGTGGCGACGCACGGTTCGGCCCCCGACGCGTTCAGCGCCTCCTCGTCCGGGACGTCGAAGACGGCGAGGTCGGCGCGGGAGCCGACGGTGAGCGGGCCGTGCACGGAACCGGGCAGGTCGTACCCCTCCATGAACGGGTCCAGGCCGGGTTCGCCGAGCAGGATGCCGGGGGCGCCGACGACCGGGACCTCCGTCAGACCCGAGCGGGCCACGGCGGTACGGACGGCCGGGTCGTTGAAGCGGCCCGCGAGGTGCGTCGTGCCGTAGCGCAGCATCTGCTGGAGCCCGCGCCGTACGCTGCCCGCCCACCGTGTCGCGTCCATCTCACCGGACAGCCGCTCGAACGCCTCGCCCCACAGCGGCTGGTCGCCGAGCGCGTCCGCCTCGCGCGGGTCGGGGTGGTAGCAGCGGGTGAGCAGCCACAGTCCGTGCCACTGCCGCAGTCCCGGCGTGATGACGCCCGGCCAGGTGCGGACCCGGGCCGCCGGGTGGGCGGCGACGACCTCGTCGTACGGCCCGAGGGCGACGATCCGGTCGCCCTCCACGGCGACCGCACCCTGCGCGACGGGCGCCGCACCGACCGGGAGAACGAGCGGCGCCGCGTGAACCGTCAGCACGGCTGCCTCAGTTGGCGTCGAGGAGCTTCAGCTCCGGGTGTGCGGTGCCGCCCTCGATCGCGGTGGACGAGATGTGCGAGACCACGCGCTCGTCGACCGGGTCGTTCGCCGGGTCGTCGTGCACGACGAGGTGCTCGTACGTGGTGGCGCGCTGGGCCGGCACCCGGTCCGCCTTGCGGATCAGGTCGATGATC
This sequence comes from Streptomyces gelaticus, assembly GCF_014649535.1. Lineage (GTDB taxonomy): Bacteria > Actinomycetota > Actinomycetes > Streptomycetales > Streptomycetaceae > Streptomyces > Streptomyces gelaticus. Next base: position 49,521 of record NZ_BMTF01000022.1, on the reverse strand, counting down.
TCCAGGCGGTTGGAGCGGTGCTTGGCACCGGCCGAGGAGACGACGTTCTCCTCCAGCATGATCGAGCCGAGGTCGTCGGCGCCGTAGTGCAGCGACAGCTGCCCGACCTCCTTGCCGGTGGTCAGCCAGGAGCCCTGGATGTGGGCGACGTTGTCGAGGAAGATCCGGGCGATGGCGATCATCCGCAGGTACTCGAAGAGCGTGGCCTGCGTGCGGCCCTTCAGCTTGTTGTTCTCGGGCTGGTACGTGTACGGGATGAAGGCGCGGAAGCCGCCGGTGCGGTCCTGCACGTCGCGGATCATCCGCAGGTGCTCGATGCGCTCGGCGTTGGTCTCGCCGGTGCCCATCAGCATGGTGGAGGTGGACTCGACGCCGAGCCGGTGGGCGATCTCCATGATCTCCAGCCAGCGCTCGCCGGACTCCTTGAGCGGGGCGATCGCGGTGCGCGGCCGGGCCGGCAGCAGCTCGGCGCCGGCTCCCGCGAAGGAGTCGAGACCGGCGGCGTGGATGCGCTGGACGGCCTCCTCGACGGAGACCTTGGAGATCCGGGCCATGTGCTCGACCTCGGAGGCGCCCAGCGAGTGGATGACCAGCTGCGGGAACGCCTTCTTGATCGCGGAGAAGTGCTGCTCGTAGTACTCGACGCCGTAGTCCGGGTGGTGCCCGCCCTGGAACATGATCTGCGTACCGCCGAGTTCGACGGTCTCCGCACAGCGCCGCAGGATGTCGTCGAGGTCGCGGGACCAGCCCTTGGCGGTGTCCTTCGGCGCGGCGTAGAAGGCGCAGAACTTGCAGGCCGTGACACAGACGTTCGTGTAGTTGATGTTGCGCTCGATGATGTACGTCGCGATGTGCTCCGTACCGGCGTAACGGCGGCGGCGTACGGCGTCGGCGGCCGCCCCCAGTGCGTGCAGCGGCGCCGAGCGGTAGAGGTCGAGCGCTTCCTCGGGAGAGATCCGACCGCCTTCGGCGGCTCGGTCGAGGATGGGCTGGAGGTCGGCCTTCTCGGTCACCGGGCTGTCACCTTTCGGCGGTTTTTCAACGGATCTACGGACCGGCTCAGCGTACGCCAGCCCCTTTCGGGGTCAGCCGCCGGACCGGCTCAGCGTGCCGTACGGCAGGCCCGCGCCGCGCTCCTCGGACCGGAAGCTCAGGGTGCCGTCGGCGGCCCGGGTGAAGTGGACGTCGGTGGTGGTGGAGCTGCACAGGGCCGGGGTGCTGGGCCGGTCGGGGTCGACGCGTTCGTGGAGCGTCAGTTCCTCGGCGGTGCCGGAGGTGAGGCTGGCGACGCTGTTGCAGCTGACGGTGACCCCGAGGCCGGTGATCTCGGTGTTCATCCGGACCACGTCCGCGCCCTTCTTGCCCGCGGTGAAGACGGCGGTGAGCGTGCCGTGCGGCTGCCCGGTGGTCTTCTCGGTGACCGGGCCCTTCCAGGTGCCGATGAACTCCTTCGGGAGCTCGGTGATCTGCTCCGGGCTCCCCGCGCCCGGGTCCGTGGGCTGCGACGGCCGGCCGGACACCGTGGCGTCGGGCGGGGTGCTGCCGACGTTGCCGTGTTCGGCGTCGTTCCGGCCTCCGCCGCCCGGCATCAGGTCGAAGAGGAACGCACTGCCCACGGTGACCGCGGCGAGCGCACCCGCCACCGCGAGGGCGACGGTGCAGCTCAGTCTCCGGCCCCGGTTCGCATCCGGCCCGGCCGGGCCGGAGTCCGCGCTGACGGTGACGGAGAAGTGGGGATCGGACGCGCGTTGTCCGGGCAGCCCGGACGCGTCGTTCCGCGACGACGGCCCGGAGGCCCCCTGTCCCCCGGCCGGCCGGCCCGCGCCCGCGGTCGCGGGCCACGAGGGCAGTACGCCCGGATGCGACAGCCGCGTCGGGTCGTGCGTGGGGAAGGGCTCGGCCGGTGTCCCGAACCCGCCGCCCACACCCCCGGTTCCGTCGGCGCCGCCCGCGCCCCACGCCGCACCGCTGAACGGCACCGGCCCCGACTGCACCGGCGCGTCCTGCGGCTCCAGGTCCAGCAGCGCGACCGCCGCCCGGCTGACCTCCCGCACCAGCGGTCCGGGCAGCCAGCCGGCCGCCACCAGCCCGGCGGCCCCGCCCGGCGCCAGCCGCCGGGCCAGTTCCAGGGGCGTGGGCCGGTCCTCGGGCTCCTTCTCCAGACACCCGGCGACGACCTCCAGCAGCTCCCCCTCCAGCTCGCCCAGCTCGGGTTCCTCGTGCACCACCTTGTAGAGGAGTACGGCCGAGGAGTCGCCGAGGAAGGGAGCGGTGCCGGTCGCCGCGTACGCGAGCACCGCGCCGAGCGAGAACACATCGGCCGCGCCCGAGATGTCGGTGCCCCGGATCTGCTCCGGCGCCATGTAGCCGGGCGAGCCGACCGAGACCCCGGTGGAGGTGAGCGAGGCGGTGGCGCCCATGGCGTGCGCGATGCCGAAGTCGATCAGCCGGGGGCCGTCCAGGGCCAGCAGTACGTTGGACGGCTTCACATCGCGGTGGATGACGCCCTGCTCGTGCACCGCCGCCAGCGCCTCGCCGAGGCCGGCGCCCAGCGTGCGTACCGCGTTCTCGGGCAGCGGCCCGTGCTCGTCGACCGCGGCGGAGAGCGGGGGGCCTGCCACATAGCCGGTGGCGACCCACGGAATGGGCGCATCCGGGTCTGCGTCCAGAACGGGGGCGGTCCACTGCGCGCCGATCCGCCGTGCCGCGTCCACTTCGCGCCGGAAGCGCGCACGGAACTGCTCGTCGAGAGCGAAATGCGGATGCACGACCTTGACCGCGACGGTGCGTCCGCCTGCGCTGCGCCCCAGATAGACCCGCCCCATGCCGCCCGCACCGAGCCTGCCGAGCAATCGGTAGGGACCGATGGTCTGCGGTTCGCCGGCTTCCAGCGGCTGCATATGGACTCCCCCTGTGGACCGGCCCGACCTCCGACCGAAGCCTAGGGGGCGAAGGTCATCAGGTCACAGAGGAAACCATCCGCCTATTTCGCCCCTATGGGAACGAACAACAACTTTCGACACAACGAAAGGCGTGAATGCGTCGTTCACCCGAGCGATTCCGGGGACCGGCCGGGGCCCGCCGCGGACACCATCCGGGAATCGGCTATTCGATGCGTAATAACCCGAATCGAGACCGGACCGGCGGAAACCGGGAGAAGGAACGGGAGAAGCCGGGAGAAGTGCGGGGAGGGATATGAGCCCGAAGAAGCCCGACCGGAGAAGCCGGACCGGAGAAGACCGGAGAAGCCGGACCGGAGAAGACCGGAGAAGCCGGACCGGAGAAGTGCAGGAATCACCCATATCCCGTATATCCCGGGACACCCCCGCCCCGCCTCACGGTCAGCCGCCGAGCAGCTCGACCTTCACGTCCGCCGGGAAGCCGGTCGTCGGACCGACCCGGCGCGCGAACTCCTGCACACCCGCCAGCTGGTCCGGCCCGAAGCGGAAGTCCAGGGTCGTGAAGTACCGCTCCAGCACCTCGGAGTCGAAGGCCTCCCAGCGCGCCGCCTGCTCCGCGACCTTGGCGACCTCCTCCAGGGAGAGGTCCCGCGAGGCCAGGAACGCCTCGTGGACCTTCCCCACCTGGTCGGGCATGTGCGCCAGGTAGTCCTTGCGAGCCGCCCAGACCGCGAAGACGAACGGCAGCCCGGTCCACTCCTTCCACATCAGGCCCAGGTCGTGGACCTGGAGGCCGAGGCGCGGCGCGTCGTGCAGGTTGGCGCGCAGCGCGGCGTCGCCGATCAGCACGGCGGCGTCCGCCTCCTGCATCATCAGGCCGAGGTCCGGCGGGCAGGTGTAGTAGTCCGGGCTGACTCCGTACCGCTCGGCGAGCAGCAGCTGGGCCAGGCGTACGGAGGTGCGCGAGGTCGAGCCGAGCGCCACCCGGGCCCGGTCCAGCTGGTCGAGCGGCACCTGCGACACGATCACGCACGACATGACGGGCCCGTCGCAGCCCACCGCGATGTCGGGGAAGGCGACCAGGTCGTCGGCGTTGCGCAGGAACTCCACCAGCGTGACGGGGCCGATGTCCAGATCGCCCCTGATCAGCTGCTCGCTGAGCTTCTCCGGGGTGTCCTTCGAGAGCTCCAGGTCGAGCAGGGTCCCGGTGCGCGCCAGGCCCCAGTACAGGGGAAGGCAGTTCAGGAACTGGATGTGGCCGACGCGCGGCCGGCTGCGACGGTCGTCGCCTGCGACGGTTGAGACGGTTGAATTGTCCACATCGCGAGGCTAGACCCGTGGCGCGATCCGTACGGCACCGGGGCGCGGGGCGCACCCGGCCCCCCCCTCCCGGGAGTCCGGGTCCCACCGTACGGATACGCGGATGCCGCCCCGGCCCGCCCGGAGCCGATTCCGGAGCACCCGAAGGCATCCTCTTGTACGCCTCGAAGTCGCCTCCGCGACACCCTCCGGTACGCCTACTTCGTCAGCTGATGAGCACAGCAATCAAACATCCGAGTGAAGTGATCTTTCCCTCTACCGTTCGATACACGCTGCGTGCTAGGCTCGACGCAAGTTGCAGTTTGGTTTCCCTTGCAGTACAGAGCCTGCGGAGCATGTAACCCGCAGGCTTTTGTAGTTTTCAGACTTCTATGCAGGTTCTGGAGCAGGGCAACCCTTTGGCCCAAGGAGGGCTTATGGCTACCGGAACCGTCAAGTGGTTCAACGCTGAAAAGGGCTTCGGCTTCATCGCCCAGGACGGCGGCGGCCCGGATGTCTTCGTCCACTACTCCGCGATCAACGCGTCCGGGTTCCGCTCTCTCGAGGAGAACCAGGTCGTGAACTTCGACGTCACTCAGGGCCCCAAGGGTCCGCAGGCTGAGAACGTCACCCCGGCCTAGTTGCCCGGGTCGGCCGATCGCGGCCGGCTAGTAGTACCCAAGGAGCCCCGCTCCTCCGCCTCGGCGGGGAACGGGGCTCCTGCCTTTTCCGTTCCCCATTTCCGTCCGGCGCCCCTCTCTCGCGGCGCCGCCCCTTTTTGACGCCCCTCTTCCGACACCCCTCTTCATCTCCGATGCCCGGCCGCAGTGCGGCGGCGCTTGACCTTGACACCGTGTGAAGCGGTGCGCTGGGAGACATCATGTTCACCATCGGAGACTTCGCCAGGTACGGGCGGGTGTCGGCCCGGATGCTGCGCCATTACGACGCCATCGGGCTGCTGCACCCCGACCGCACCGACCCCGCCACCGGCTACCGCTTCTACGGCGCCGCCCAGCTCGCCCGTCTCAACCGCATCATCGCGCTCAAGGATCTCGGCTTCACGCTCCAGCAGGTGCAGGCCATCCTCGACGAGCAGGTGGGGACGGAGGAGCTGCGCGGGATGCTGCGGCTGCGCCGGGCGGAGCTGGAGGAGGCCATGCGGGCGGCGGCCGCACGGCTGGCGCAGGTCGAGGCGAGGCTCCGGTCGATCGAGAGCGAGGGACGCATGTCCACGAACGATGTCGTCGTCAAGAATGTTGCCGCGGTACGGGTCGCCGAGCTGGCCGGCACCGCGGCGGGCTACGAACCGGAGGACATCACTCCGGTGATCGGCCCGCTGTACGACCGGCTGTTCCCGTTGCTGGACGGGGCGGGCGTCGCCCCGAGCGGTCCCGGGATCGCGTACTACGAGGATGCCCCGGGAGGCGGCGGCGCGGTCGTCGTCCACGCGGGGGTCACGGTGTCCGCCCCGGTGGGCCCGCTGGGCGACACCGGGATCACGGTGGTCGAGCTGCCTCCGTTCGAGGCGGCGACCATCGTCCACCGGGGTTCGATGGACGGCGTGCTGCCGACGTCCCAGGCCCTGGCCCGCTGGATCGACGCCAACGGCTACCGGTCCGCGGGATACGCCCGTGAGATCAGCCTGGAGTGCCCCGAGGACCGGGACAAGTGGGTGACGGAGCTCCAGGAGCCGGTCATCAAGGTCTGACCCGCTCCTGACACCCGTGGACGGAAGGAGAACGTGACACCCGACGCCCGGAGTGTCACGTTCTTTCCACCCTCTAACGCCCTCCGCCGGGCCCCGCCCACAGCCCGTCGTCCGTCAGGCCCAGGAGATCGATCGCGTTGCGGCGCACGATCCGGTCCACCACATCGGCGTCGAGATGCCCCATCTGCGCCTCGCCGACCTCGCGCGACTCGGGCCAGGTGGAGTCGGAGTGCGGGTAGTCCGTCTCGTACAGGACGTTCCCGACGCCGATCGAGTCCAGGTTCTTCAGCCCGAAGGCATCGTCGAAGAAGCAGCCGTAGACGTGCTCGGCGAACAGCTCCGACGGCGGGCGGTGGACCTTGTCGGCGACTCCGCCCCAGGCCCGGTTCTCCTCCCAGACCACGTCGGCGCGTTCGAGGATGTACGGGATCCAGCCGATCTGGCCCTCCGCGTACATGATCCGGAGGTTGGGGAACCGTTCGAACTTGCCGCTCATCAGCCAGTCGACCATCGAGAAGCAGCAGTTGGCGAAGGTGATGGTGGATCCGACGGCGGGCGGGGCATCGGCCGAGGTGGACGGCATCTTCGAGGAGGAGCCGATGTGCATCGCGACCACCGTCCCCGTCTCGTCACAGGCCCGCAGGAAGGGATCCCACTCGTCCGTGTGAATCGACGGCAGTCCGAGGTGCGGGGGTATCTCTGAGAACGCCACCGCGCGCACCCCGCGCGCCGCGTTGCGCCGGACCTCCTCGGCTGCCAGCTCCGCGTCCCAGAGCGGGATCAGGGTGAGCGGTATGAGCCGGCCGTGCGCCTCGGGCCCGCACCACTCCTCGACCATCCAGTCGTTGTACGCGCGCACCCCGAGCAGCCCCAGCTCACGGTCCTTCGCTTCGGTGAAGGTCTGGCCGCAGAAGCGCGGAAAGGTGGGGAAGCAGAGGGCGGACTGGACGTGGTTGACGTCCATGTCCGCGAGCCGTTCGGGCACCGAGAACGAACCCGGACGCATCTGCTCGTACGTGATGATCTCCAGCTTGATCTCGTCCCGGTCGTAGCCGACCGCGGTGTCGAGCCGGGTGAGCGGGCGGTGCAGATCCTCGTACACCCACCAGTCGCCGATCGGCCCGTCGTCACCTTTCGCACCCATCACGGGCGCGAACTTCCCGCCCATGAAGGTCATTTCCTTGAGCGGGGCGCGGACGATCCGCGGGCCGCGGTCGAGGTACTTGGACGGGAGCCGGTCCCGCCAGACATGAGCGGGCTCCACCGTGTGGTCGTCCACCGAGATGATCTTCGGGAAGGTCTCCATGTTCTCCACGGTAGCGCCGATCTGACGAACCGTCAGTAATCTGGACCGGGCCCCGTTCCGTAATCGTTGTCGAGGGCTTGTGCAGAGCGTCACCCACTGCTGACGAGCCCGCCCAAGACAAGGCAGACTGTTGAGCGCGATACCAGCGGTACGGAGCAATCCGGATCCACCCGCCCCGGACCGGCGCATGGGCGGGCAAATCCAGACGGGCAGCGACAGCACGATGGGCGACACCGGCGGGGCGAGCAGGGCAGGGGGCGGCAATGGACCGTGACAACGGGCCACACGTGCGTGTTCCGGAGCAGCGCGCTCCGCAACAGCGGTCGGCGAGCGGCGTCGATCTGCGTTTTTCCGTGCTCGGTCCGGTACGGGCATGGCGGGACGGCGAACCGCTGCCGTCCGGTTCACCGCAGCAGCGGGCCCTGCTGGCGGCGCTGCTGCTGCGCGGCGGCCGCACGGCCACCGCCGCCGAACTCATCGACGCCATCTGGGGCGACGAACCGCCCTCGCAGGCACTCGCCACCATACGCACGTACGCCTCCCGGCTCCGCAAGGTCCTCGACCCGCAGACGCTGGTCAGCGACGCCGGCGGATACGCGATCCGGGCCGGCCACGACGCACTCGACGTGACGGTGGCCCAGGAGCTGGCGGCCGACGCGGAGAAGGCCCGCGCGTCCGGCGACCGCGGCCAGGCCCGGACCCTGCTCGGCAAGGCGCTCGGGCTGTGGGACGGCGAGGCCCTGGCCTCCGTGCCCGGACCGTACGCCGAGAACCAGCGCACCCGGCTGGAGGAATGGCGGCTCCAGCTCACCGAGTCCCGCCTGGACCTGGATCTGGAGGTCGGCTGCCACGCGGAGGCGGTCTCCGAGCTGACCGCGCTCACCGCCGCGCACCCCCTGCGGGAACGGCTGCGCGAACTCCTGATGATCGCCCTGTACCGCAGCGGCCGTCAGGCCGAGGCGCTGGCCGTCTACGCCGACACCCGCCGGCTGCTCGCCGACGAGCTGGGCGTCGACCCTCGCCCCGAGCTGGCCCAGCTCCAGCAGCGCATCCTGCGGGCCGACGAGGAACTCGCCCGCCCCGCGGACGAACCGGCCCCGGCCCCCGCGCCGGTGCGCCCCGCCCAGCTCCCGGCCACCGTCCCGGACTTCACCGGCCGCGCGTCCTTCGTACGCGAGCTGAGCGACCGGCTGGTGACAGCCGAGGGTTCGGTGATGGCCGTCTCGGCACTGGCGGGCATCGGCGGCGTCGGCAAGACCACTCTCGCCGTGCACGTCGCCCACCAGGCACGCCAGCACTTCCCGGACGGCCAGCTGTACGTGGACCTCCAGGGCGCGGGAGCACGGACGGCAGAGCCGGAGACGGTCCTCGGCGCGTTCCTGCGCGCCCTGGGCACCGCGGAATCGGCGATCCCCGACTCCCTGGACGAACGCGCCGCCCTGTACCGCTCCACACTCGACGGCCGCCGCATCCTGGTCCTCCTCGACAACGCCCACGACGCGGCGCAGGTCCGCCCCCTGCTCCCCGGCACCGCGGGCTGCGCGGCACTGATCACCAGCCGCGTCCGGATGGTCGACCTGGCCGGTTCCCATCTGGTCGACCTGGACGTGATGTCTCCCGAGGAGGCGCTCCAGCTCTTCACCCGCATCGTGGGCGAGGAACGGATCAGCTCCGAGCGCGAGGCCGCCCTGGACGTGGTCGCCGCCTGCGGCTTCCTCCCCCTGGCCATCCGCATCGCCGCCTCCCGCCTGGCCGCCCGCCGCACCTGGACGGTCTCCGTCCTGGCCGCCAAGCTCGCCGACGAACGCCGCCGCCTGGACGAGCTCCAGGCGGGCGACCTCGCGGTGAAGGCCACCTTCGAACTCGGCTACGGCCAGCTGGAACCGGCCCAGGCCCGCGCCTTCCGTCTCCTCGGCCTGGCCGACGGCCCCGACATCTCCCTCGCCGCGGCAGCGGCCCTGCTCAACCTGGAGGCCCATGCGGCGGAGGACCTCCTGGAAGCCCTGGTGGACACCAGCCTCCTGGAGTCGGCCGCCCCCGGCCGCTACCGCTATCACGACCTCGTACGCCTCTACGCACGTTCGTGCGCGGAGCGCGGCGAAGAGCCGCTGGAGGAGCGGGAGTCGGCGCTGTCGCGGCTGCTGGACTTCTATCTGGCGACGGCGGCGGGGGTGTACGCGCTGGAGCGGCCGGGGGATCGGCTGGTGGACCACCTGGAGCCGACGGAGTGCGCGGGGTTGTCGTTCAAGAACCGGCACGCCGCTCTGGACTGGCTCTATGCAGAGGCGACCAACCTCCTTTCCTGTGTATGCCAGTCATCGCATCCTCGTACTCTGCGCCGCGCGGTCGATCTCTTGTACGCCGCCCTCGATCTGGGCGAGTCGGGAGCGAACTCCAAGCAGTACGAGGCAGCAGCGGTCACGGTTCGAGAAGCCACGAGGGACTGCGGCGACGCCAGGGCAGAGGGCCGGGCCGTCATGTCCCTGGCCAATGTGCACCAACTGGCAGGGCGGTTCGATCACGCCGACCGCGAGGCCCAGGAAGCCATGCGGCTGGCCGACACGGTTCAGGATCTCCTGCCCGCCTGCTGGGCCTCGAACGCCCGAGGCATCATCGCCCTCTACCAGAACCGTCACGCCGACGGCGAGGCGTTCCTGACACAGGCCATCGAAGCGTTCAGAAGTGACGAAAACCGTCCGGGTGAGGCCAGCGCCCTGTGCAACCTGTCCCGTATCCATCTCGCCACAGGCCGAACAGAGAGTGCGATCACTCTGGCTCAGTCGGGCATTGAGATCTATGACTCCCTGAGGCACGCGCTACGCGGCGCGAACGGCCGGTATGCCCTGGGCCTCGCGTTCACTCAGAGCATGAAACTCTCGGACGCCACGAGCCAGTTGAACCACGCCTTGGAGGCCTTCCGCGACAGTCGGCAGCGGCTGTGGGAAGGAATGGCGCTGTTCCGACTGGCTGAGGTGGAGATCGCCTCCGGCCGCCACGCCCAGGCGGCCCAGTACTCCGAGTCAGCACTCACCGTCCTCCGCGGAATCGGAGGCGACTGGCGGCGTGGAAACGTACTGACCGTCCTCGGACGGGCGCTTGACGGCATAGGGCAGACCGGGCGCGCCCAAGTCTGCTGGCGGGAAGCTCTCGGTATCTATGAGGAACTCGGCTCCCCCGAGGCCCAGGACGTCCGCTCGCTGCTGGCTCCGGCTGCAACCTGACGAACGGCACGTTCATCGTTCGTTTATCGCAGTCCGCCATTCTCGTACCAGTCGATCCGTCGCGTCGGGGGGCAGACGGGGGCGACAGGGGGCCTCGCCACTAAGGTGAGCGGCCCGAGAGGCCCGTCCGACAGTCCACGGGGGAACAGCCGGGCGGGCCTCCCCAACCGCTGCACACAGCACCCAGAGATGGAGAGTTGACCACCATGGCCAGCGCGAAGAAGCAGGACCCGATCACCAAGCCGGCTGACCAGCACGCGACCGGTGAGCCGCAGACTCCGGTCACCACGCAGGACCAGCACGCGACGGGCGAAGAGGTAACCACTCTGGACCAGCACGCCACGTCGGAACCGTTCAAGCCGGTTCGATAGACCTAACCCGCACGGGGAGCGGCCGCGGCGGCGCGGAGGGGGAGCCGTCGCGGCCGCTGCATGTCTGCGTGGACACAGTCAACATAATCGCGCCAACGTTCGAATACTTTTCGTCAGAGGGGTACCGCCCTCACTCCACTGTCACTAGCGTCACTTCACGTCCAGATGCTTACTCCCATCACAGGAGTTGGAATGACCCGCACGAAGAAGACGTTCGTCGCCGCCGCATTCGCTGTGGCCCTCGGCCTCGGCGCGGCTACCCCGGCCCTTGCTGAGAACCACGCCGGCGACACCCCGGTTACCACCCAGGACACCCACGCCACCGTGGTAACCCCGCAGGACGAGAACCACGCCGGCTGAGCCGCACCGCATGCGAGAGGGGCACGAGCCATCGGCTCGTGCCCCTCTCCGCGTCCACCCCGCTGGGCGCCTCGGCAGCCTCGGCATTGACGCACGTGATGGCGCGATGTCGCACACCCTCGTACCATGTACGACATGGACAGCGAGGAGCACCACGACACCAGAATCACCGTCCGCGATCTTCAGCGGAACGCCGCTGCCGTCCTCGTGCGGCTGGAGCACGGGGAAACCTTCACCGTGACCCGGCACGGCCGGACCGTCGCCCGGATAGTGCCCCCGGACCCCGTCGAGGAGGCGGTCAATCAGGCTGTGGCCGACGGACTGATCGACCTTCCGGAGCTTGCGCGCGCGCGGACGGCCGCGCAGACGGCACGCATCCGGACGGCGCCCACCGCTCCCGGCGACACCCCCCTCAGCCAGGCTCTGGACAGGCTCCGGGAGGACGAGGAGGAAGGCCGCTGATGCGATTCATCTATCTCGACACCTCTGCGGCGCTCAAGCTCTTCAAGGCGGAGGCCGAAACCGAGGCACTCAAGGCATGGCTGTCCACCCAGGGATCCCCCATCACCCTGACCTGCGACCTCACGCGGACCGAGGTGCGGCGTGCGTTGCACGCTGTCGGCGCGGACCCCGACGTAGCCGCCGAGGCCGAAGGCTGGCTCGACGAGAGCGCCCTCATCCGCATGCCGCCGCTGCTCTTCGACCGCGCCGGCAGCCTGTCCCCCGGCAACCGGCTCCGTTCCCTGGATGCCCTGCACCTGGCCGCAGCACAGGGGCTGGGGCAGGCGCTCACCGCGTTCGTGGCGTACGACAAGCGCCTCGTCGAATCCGCGCAGGGCCTGGGGTTGCCGGTCCGGAGCCCCGGCTCACCGTGAGCCGTCAAGCCCCGCCCGCCCCCGCAGCTCCCCCTTGACCACCTTGCCGCTCGCGTTGCGCGGCAGTTCGGTCACGAACTCCACCGCCCTGGGGACCTTGTAGTTGGCCATCTCGCGGCGGGACCAGGCGATCAGGTCGTCGGCCGTCACCGTCGCGCCCGGCCGGCGCACCGCGTACGCCTTGCCCACCTCGCCGAGGCGGGTGTCGGGGATGCCGATCACCGCGACGTCGGCCACGTCCGGGTGCAGGCCCAGGAGCTGCTCTATCTCGGCGGGGTACGCGTTGAAGCCGCCGACGATGAACATGTCCTTGATCCGGTCGGTGATCCGCAGGTTGCCCGCCTCGTCGAGGACGCCCACGTCGCCGGTGCGGAGCCAGCCTTCGGGATCGATCGCGGCGGCCGTGGTCTCCGGGTCCTCGAAGTAGCCCTGCATCACGTGGAAGCCGCGGACCAGGATCTCGCCGGGCATGCCGGGGTCGGCCAGGACGCGGATCTCGGTGTCCGGGATCGCCCGGCCGGACGTCGAGGCGACCGTCTCGGCGGGGTCGCCGCGGCGGCACATCGTGACGATGCCGCTCGCCTCGGAGAGGCCGTACGCGGTGAGGACGGTGACGATGTGGAGCTCGGTGCGCAGGCGTTCCACCAGTTTCAGCGGGACCACCGCCGCACCCGTCACCACCAGGCGGAGGGCGGACAGGTCGTGGGCGGAGCGCGCCGGGTGGTCCAGGAGGGACTGGTGGAGGGTGGGCGGGCCGGGCAGCACCGAGATGCGTTCGGCCGCGATGTTGGCCAGGACCGTGTCCACGTTGAAGACCGGTTGCGGGACCATCGTCGCGCCCCGCATCAGGCAGGCGATGATGCCCGCCTTGTAGCCGAAGGTGTGGAAGAACGGGTTCACGATCAGATAGCGGTCGCCCTCGCGCAGATCCGCCAGCTCGCTCCAGATCGCGTAGCAGCGCAGGGTCTGGGCGTGGGTGATGACCGCGCCCTTGGGCCGACCCGTGGTGCCCGAGGTGTAGATGATGTCGGAGGGGGCCGAGGGGGCGATCGCGTCGGCCCGGGACCGTACCGCCTCGCCGGGCACCCCCTCCCCCGCCGCCAGGAAGTCCTTCCAGGTGACGTAGTCGTCGGGGGCGGTGTCCGCCAGCACCACCACCTGCTCCAGGCAGGGGAGTTCGGCCTGCGCCCGGCGCAGCGACGCCACGTACGAGGCGCCGAGGAAGGTGCCTGTGACGAAGAGGAGTTTCGCCCGGCTGCGTTGCAGGATGTACGCCGCTTCGGTGCCCTTGAAGCGGGTGTTGAGGGGGACGAGGACCGCGCCGGCCGTGACCGCCCCCAGCGCGGAGACGATCCAGTCCAGGGTGTTCGGGGCCCAGACCGCGACCCGGTCCCCCGGCTCGACGCCCGAGGCCATGCACGCGGCGGCGGCCCGCTCCACACGGTCGCCGAGTTCGGCGTACGAGATCCGGGTGCGGCCCTCGACGACCGCCTCCCGGTCCCCGTACCGCCGCGCCGCCGCCCGGACCAGCTTCGGGATGCTGCCCCACTCCTCGTCGCCGCGCATCGTTCGCCTCCCTGACGCAGTAGCTGACTATCCGTCAGATTAGCTGTAGCCTCAGCCGCTGTCAGCAGTCATGACGGCCTGGGAGGTGGCGGTGACGGCGCTCAAGGACGCGACGGCGATAGCCGGCATAGGGCAGACGGCCTTCGCGAAACAACTGCCGGAGTCCGAGAAGACCTTGGCCTGCCGGGCCATCGTCGCGGCGCTCGACGACGCGGGCATCGCCGCGTCGGAGGTGGACGCGTTCGCCTCGTACACGATGGAGGAGACCGACGAGGTCGAGGTCGCCAAGGCCGTCGGGGCGGGCGATGTCACCTTCTTCAGCAAGGTGGGGTACGGCGGCGGCGGCTCCTGTGCGACGATCGCGCATCTGGCCGCCGCCGTGGCGACCGGGCAGGCGAGCGTCGGGGTCGCCTGGCGGTCGCGGAAGCGGGGGTCGGGGCCCCGGCCCTGGAAGAACACCGCCGTGCAGCTGCCCACCCCCGCCCAGTGGACCCGCCCCTACGGGCTGCTGCGGCCGGCCGACGAGATCGGGATGCTGGCCCGGCGGTACATGCACGAGTACGGCGCGACCCGCGACCACCTCTTCAACGTCGCCCTCGCCTGCCGCAACCGCGCCAACCAGAACCCGGACGCGGTGATGTACGAACGGCCGCTGACCCGCGACATGTATATGACCTCGCGCTGGATCAGCGAGCCGCTCTGCCTCTTCGACAACTGCCTGGAGACGGACGGGGCGCTGGCCTGCGTCGTCGTCTCCGCCGAGCGGGCCCGGGACTGCCGGCAGAAGCCCGTCTACATCCACTCCGTCGCCCAGGGGCTGCCCGCCCAGCACCACGGGATGGTCAACTACTGGAACGACGACCCGCTCAGCGGCCCCGCCTGGACGGCCGCCCGGCAGCTGTGGAAGCAGGCCGACTTCGGCCCGGACGATGTCGATGTGGCCCAGATCTACGACGCGTTCACCCCCCTCATCCCGCTCTCCCTGGAGGGCTACGGCTTCTGCGGGCGCGGCGAGGGCGCCGCGTTCACCGAGGGCGGGGCGCTGGAGAGCGGCGGGCGGCTGCCCATCAACACCGGGGGCGGCGGGCTCAGCGAGGCGTACGTGCACGGCTTCAACCTGATCAACGAGGGCGTCAAGCAGCTGCGCGGTGTCTCCACCGCCCAGGTCCCGGACGCCGGGACGTGCCTGGTCACCGCCGGCGAGGGCGTTCCCACATCCGCCGTACTGCTGAGGGGTTGAGGGAGTTGACCGGGATGGATGCCCTGCTGCTGCCCGTCGTGGACGAGGACGGCGCCCCCTTCTGGCAGTACGCGGCCCGCGGCGAACTCCGCGTCCAGGCGTGCGCCGCCCGGGAGTGCGGGCGGCTCCGCTTCCCGCCCCGGCCGTGCTGCCCGCACTGCCAGTCCTTCGAGAGCGAGTGGCGGCCGATGAGCGGACGCGGCCGCATCTGGTCCTACGTACGGCCGCATCCGCCGCTGCTGCCCGCGTACGCCGCGCAGGCCCCGTACAACGCCGTCGTGGTCGAGCTCGCGGACGCGCCGCAGATCCGGCTGGTGGGGAATGTGGTGAGCGGTCCAAACGCCCCGCTGGACTCGGTCGATCCCGGGCGGCTGCGGATCGGTGCGCCGGTGCGGGCGGTGTTCTGTCCGGCCGGTCCGGGCGTGACCCTGGTGCGCTGGCTGCTGGAGCGGTGAGGGCGATGGCGCTGCGCACGGAGACGGACAAGGAGACCGGGGTCGCGCTCGTCACCCTGGACCGGCCCGGGAAGCTCAACGCGATCGATCTGGCCACGGCCGCGGAACTGGCCGCCGCCTGGCGGGCGTTCCGCTTCGACGACGGGGTGCGGGCCGTGGTCCTCACCGGTGCGGGCGGCCGGGCCTTCTGCACCGGGATCGACCGGGGCGCGGATGTGCCGCAGCCCTCGTCCCCGTACACGATCGACGATCCGCTGCTCGCGATCGGGCCGAAGGCGAACGACCTGTGGAAGCCGGTGATCGCGGCCGTGGAGGGGATGGCCTGCGGCGGGGCGTTCTATCTGCTGGGCGAGGCGGAGTTCGTGATCGCGTCCGAGGAGGCGACGTTCTTCGATCCGCACACGACGTACGGCATGGTCAGCGCGTACGAGGCGATCGCCATGGCGCAGCGGATGCCGTTCGGCGAGGTGGCCCGGATGTCGCTGATGGGGACGGCCGAGCGGGTCTCGGCCCGCCGCGCGTACGAGACCGGGCTGGTCAGCGAGGTGACGGCGCCGGGCGGCGCGGTGGACGCCGCGCTGCGGGCGGCGGGCGTGATCGCCTCGTACCCGACGGAGGCGGTGCAGGGGACGGTGCGGGCGGTGTGGTCCGCGCGGGAGGCGGCCAGGGCGCAGGCCATGGCCCACGCCCCGCACCTGATCGCACTCGGCAATCTGCCGCCGGAGCGGCAGGCCGGGCTGTTCCGGGGGCGGGGCGCGGGCGGGTTCCGGACGCGCTGACGGGCCGGCCGGTGGCTCAGTCGCTCAGCTCGGCGTCCACACGGCAGTTCTTCACCTTGGAGACCTTGCGCGGGTTGTCCATCCGCACGGAGACGGTCTTGGTCTCGCCGCCCTCGGCGTCCACGGTCGCGTCACCGGTGTCGACGGTGTGGCCGAACGCGTCGAGGAAGGCCACGTCGACCTTGTAGGTGTGGGAGCCGGTGGCACCGGGGGCGGCGGTGAGCCTGACGGTGGAGGTGGTGACGGCCTTGCGCTTGCCCTTGCGGGGCTGGACGCAGCGGGAGACATACGCCTCGGGCTCGTCGGACGCGGTGTCGGTCAGGGTCGGGGTCGGCGTGCCGTAGACGGTGCCGTCGGAGGAGCTGCCCGACGAGTCGTAGTCGTAGTCATCGTCGTCGTAGTCGCTGCCGTGGTAACTGCCGTTGCTCTTCTTGGAGTTGGAGCAGCCGCCGCCGCTGCTGCCCGACCCCTTGCTCTTGCCACTGCGGCCGCCGTGGCTGGAGGTGGAGAAGCCGGTGAGGGCGAGTACCACCACGACCAGTACCGCGGAAAGCTTTATGTGCTGCCGCATCATCGATGCAGCCCCCCTTGTGTTGTTGTCCGTTTCTGCAGTTGTCGAACGACCGTGCGTCACGCTAGCGCAAGGTGCGGGCGCCAGGGGCCGGGCGTAGCGTCGAGCCGAGAGCGGTGCAGAGCTGTGACGCCGGTCCGCGCACGCGCAGGAGGCCGATGATGATCCGCAACGTCCTGGGCTCGGTGCTCGCTCTCGCCGGAGCGGCGGCCGCCGTGCTGAGCCCCTTCCGTGACTGGTACGACGGTCGTCTCGGGCGCCACTACCGGATCGAGGAGCTGTTCACCGGCATCACCGTCGGCCGGCCCGGTCTGCTGGATTCGATCCTGCTCGCGTTCCTCTTCGCCGCCCTGCTGACGGTGGTCGGTGTGGTGCTGCGGTCGCGGCTGCTGGTGGCGGCCGCGGGTGTGGTGGTGCTCGGGTTCACCGTGCTGTGGATGGTGCGCCAGGGGCAGGCGACGGGGAGTCTGACGGTCGCGGGCGATGGTTCCGGGCTGCGGTGGGGAGTGGCCGAGGCGGCCGCGGGCGGCGTGCTGCTGCTGATGGGTGCGGCGGTGATGTCCGGGCGGCGGGCCGCTCGCGGGGCGCGCGATCGGCCGTACGCGGCTCCCGGCTCGGAGCACCCGGACACCTGGCCGCCCACGCAGGAGCCGGGGCCGTCCGTGCAGACGAGCACGCTGCCGGAGCCCGAGCCGGAGCTGTACACGGGGCCGGATCCGGCGGCCCGCCCCCCGGACGCGGCGTCGGGGCCGGGGCGGGAGTCGGGGTCAGGGGCCGCACCGCACCCCGCGCCGCACCCCGCGGCGGGCTCGAACCCGGACGACCAGGAGACGGCCCAGCTCCCCGTCGTGCCGGACGAGGGCCCGGACGCGGACGGGCGCCCGCACCGCTGAGGCCCTCCGCGCCGGGGGTTCTGCCCCGGGGCGCGGGACGGGCTCGGCGTCGCCCCGGACGGCCCGACCGGCCTACGCCCTGGCCCGGCCGCCCGTGCCCGTGCCCTTCAGCGCGTCCAGCGCGTACACGCAGCGGTCCTTGCTGCACGCGTACACGACACCGCCCTGCGCCACCGGCGACCCCGTGATCTCGCCGCCCGTCGCCAGCTTCCAGCGGAGCTGGCCGCCCGCCGCGTCCAGGGTGTACAGAACATGGTCGGCGGAGCCGAAGTGGACCCGGCCGTCGGCGACCACCGGTGCGCCCACCACCTCGCCGCCCGCCGCGAACCGCCACTTCGGGGTGCCGGTGACCGCGTCCAGCGTGTACAGCGCGCTGCCGCTGCCGACATGGACGTTCCCGCCCGTCACCAGGACCGGTTCGATCGACTGGCGGGCCTCCGTGGCGATGCGCCAGCGGTCCTTGCCGGTCGAGGCGTCGATCGCGTACACCGTGCCGAGGTAGTCGGCGAGGTACACACCGCCGCCCGTGACGGCGGGGCCGGGCACGAACGCGGGCGGGGAGAGGAAGACGGCGGGCGACTCGAAGTGCCAGCGCACATGGCCGGACACGTTGTCCACCGCCAGGACCCGGGCCCCGGCGCCGACGTAGACGAAGCCGTCCGGGGCCGGGGTCACCCGGACCGGCACACCGCCGCAGGAGGCCGCGTCGCCGATGGGGTACGACCAGCGCTCGATGCCGGTACGGGCGTCGAGGGCGCGCAGCCGGGCGTCCTGCCAGAGGTAGACCGTGCCGTCGTGGATCGCGGGTCCGGCCTCCGCCGTCTCGAAGTCGGTCTGTACGCCGCCGCTCTCCCACAGCTTCTCGCCCGTGGACGCCTCCCAGGCCTGGACGCCGCCGCCCCGGGTGCCGGTGACGACGGTGCCGCGGTCGGTCTTGAGGGAGTAGACCCAGGCGTCCGTCTGGAGCCGCCACCGCTCTGCGCCGGTCGCCGCGTCCAGGGCGTACAGGGACGGCCCGTCGGAGGCGTGGATACGGCCGCCCTCGACGGCCATCACCCAGGCCACGTCCCGGGTCTTGAACTGGCGGCGCCCGTTGCCGACGTCCAGGGCGTGCACCTCGAACGACGTGACGTAGAGGAGGTCCCCGGCGACCACGGGCGTCCCCCAGACGTCGTTGGACATCCGGAACCGCCAGGGCCGCCAGCGGTCCGGGCCGGGCGGCGGGGGCTCCGGCGGATGCGCGGGGGCGGGTACGGGCGCGGGGGCGGCCGTGGCGGAGCCGTTCACCCCGGCGGGCGGGCGCACCCAGCCGGTCGCGGGTCCGGCGTCCGCCATGGCCGTGGCGGTGGCCCGTACGTCCTGGGCGCGCGGGCCGGGGCCGATCGGCACCTTCGCGCCGGGCAGCCGCACCGGACCGCCCGCGTCGGGCGCATGAGCCGAGCCGGACTGCGGGCCGGCGGCCGAGGAGCGCAGATCGCCGCCGCTGCGCCAGGCGGTGTCCCGGTCGGCGCCCGGCGGCTGCGGGGGCGGCGGCGGCACCGGGGCGGGCGCGGAGGTCTTCCGGCCGCCGCGGCGCTGCTCGATCATCGCGGTGGCGGAGGTCGGCAGCCACGCGGAGGCCGTACCGCTGTCGTCGCCGCCGGAGGCGAAGAGGTGCGGGGCGAGCTGGGCCTGGAGGTCGGCGGGGGTGGGCCGCAGACCGGCGTCCATCTGCATGCAGGACTCGATCAGCGGCCGCAGTTCGCCGGGCAGACCCTCCAGGTCGGGGCCCTCGCGCAGCAGCATGAAGACCGTCTCGACAGGGTTGGCGCCGTGGAAGGGCGCATGGCCGGTGGCGGCGAAGACGAGGGTGGAGCCGAGCGAGAAGATGTCGCTGGCACCGGTGACGCTGCGCGAGTCCCTGGCCTGTTCGGGCGACATGTAGGCGGGTGTGCCCACGGCGACGTTCGTCATGGTCAGCCGGGTGTTGGAGACCCCGGACGCGATCCCGAAGTCGATCACCCGGGGGCCGTCCTCGACGACGAGCACGTTCGACGGCTTCATGTCGCGGTGGACGAGCCCCGCTCCGTGGATCGACTGGAGCGCCTCGGCGATACCGGCGGCCAGCCAGCGCACCGCCTGCACCGGCATGGGCCCGCACTCACTCACTATCTCTTCCAGCGAGGGGGCCGGCACATAGGCGGTGGCCAGCCACGGCACGGCGGCGCGCGGGTCGGCGTCCACCACCGCGGCCGTGTAGAAGCCGCTGACGGCGCGGGCGGCCTCCACCTCGCGCGTGAAGCGGACCCGGAACAGCTGGTCCTCGGCGAGCTCCGTACGGACCGTCTTGATCGCCACGCGCCGGCCCGAAGCCGAGCGGGCGAGATAGACCAGCCCCATGCCGCCGGCACCGAGCCGTCCCAGCACCTCGAACGGGCCGATCCGCCTCGGGTCGTGCTGCGTCAGCTGCTCCACCACTTGCCCTGCCACCTCCCCGTACGGGCCTCAGGAACAGAAGCCCGCGAAAACCCGCCCTGTGCGGCGTCTCACCACTGGGCACCACCCGGCGGTGCGCACCCCGATTCTTCCTGGCTGAGGCCCTGGTTGCGAACCCGGGGGCGGATCGGGGTGTCACAGCTCACTCTGCCCCCTTCTCGGACACAGGGGGCTGAAGTACGGCGAAGACGGCGCCCTGATCGTCCTGGAGGACCGCGATCCGCCCGTACGGCATGTCGAAGGGCGGCGCGGAGATCCGGCCGCCGAGGCGTACCGCGTTCCCTGCCGCGCTGTTGCAGTCCTCGACGGCGAAGTAGCTGAGGAAATGGCTGGGCATCTCCGCCGGGAAGGCGTCGGTGATGACGCTGCGGCCGCAGACCGCGGTGTCCGGTCCGGGCTCGGTGCCCGCCGGGGACCACATCCGGTAGGCGGGAGCGGACCCGGCCGCAGCGGAGTCGTCGGCATCGGTGTCCTGTTCGGTGTCCGGGGAGAGATCGGTGGCCTGGAAGCCGAAGACCTGCTCGTAGAAGGCGTCCACCCGGTCCTTCTCGCGGGTGTGGACCTCGGTCCAGCAGAAGGAGCCGGGTTCGTTCTGCTTCTGGAAGCCCTCGCGGTCACCGGCCTGCCAGAGCCCGAAGACCGCTCCTCCGGGGTCGGCCACCTGGGCGAGGGCTCCGGCCCGGCCGGCCCGCACCGGTTCGGTGATCACCTGGCCGCCCGCCTCCCTGATCCGGGCGACGGTCGCGACGATGTCGTCGGTGGCGAAGTAGATCCCCCATGCGGTGGGCATCCGGCCGTCCTGCTTGGCGGCGAGCGCGGCGACGAGCTTCCCGCCGCTGCAGGCGTCCGCGTACGGCCCCTCACCGGCCCGGAAGGTCCAGCCGAACAGCTCACCGTAGAAGCGCTTGCCCGCTTCCAGGTCGGGAAGCTGCGCATCCACCCAGCACGGCGCGGATCGCGCGAATGCGGCCATGGGCCCGGGTCCTTCCGTGATCACGCGTCGCTCGCGATGCGTGGCAGTGACGCTCGTCACAGCAAACGTAACCGCGGGTCGCGTACATTGCGCCCCGACCCCTCCACATCGAACGAATTTTCGACAGACTCCGACGGAAGACTTCCATGCTCACGGCATCACGGAAAGTTATCCACGGAAGTTATCCACAGGCTGTTGATAAGACTTATCGCTCCGTGGTTCGATCCCGGTGTGCATACGGCGAAATCCGGCCACTCCCCCCACCGCGTCTGCGCTGATCCCCATTTGCAGTCGGCCGAATCGCGCTCCGATCACCCCTCGGTAAGCTGACGGCATGACAGGACAAGTGCGCACCGTCGACGGCCGCGTGGCCGGTCGACGCGGACAGGCGACGCGGCAGAAGCTGCTCGACTGCCTCAGCGAGATGCTCAGCTCCTCACCGTACCGGGACGTCAAAGTCATCGACGTCGCCCGGAAGGCGGGGACTTCACCCGCGACCTTCTACCAGTACTTCCCCGACGTCGAGGGCGCCGTCCTCGAAATCGCCGAGGAAATGGCCAAGGAGGGCGCCGGGTTGACCGAACTGGTCGCCGGCCGCTCCTGGGTCGGCAAGGCCGGCTGGCAGACGGCCGAAGAACTCGTCGAGGGATTCCTCGACTTCTGGCGGCACCACGACGCGATCCTGCGCGTGGTCGACCTCGGCGCGGCCGAGGGCGACAAGCGGTTCTACAAGATCCGCATGAAGATCCTGAACTCGGTCACCAACTCCCTCACCGATTCGGTGAAGGAGCTCCAGGCCAAGGGCAAGGTCGACAAGGAGGTGAGCGCCGCGGCCATGGCGGGCTCGCTGGTCGCGATGCTGGCCGCCGTCGCCTCGCACCAGAAGGGCTTTACGACCTGGGGCGTGAAACAGGCCGAACTCAAGCCGAACCTCGCCCTGTTGGTGCATCTGGGCATCACCGGCAGGAAGCCGACGAGATAGCACCGGCGCCGACGGCCCCTCCCCCACGGGTATCGCGTGGCCGTCCCGGGCGCCCCAGGTCCTGTCTCACCGACGGCGGGCCACGCATGTGGTCCGCCGTCGGTGCACCCGGACCGTGTCAGGGCCCGCCACCCACAGGCGCCACCGCGTACAGGAACCGGCAGGCGCAGACGCCGCCGCATACAGGCGCCGCCCGTTCAGGAACCGCCACGCACAGGAATCCCCGCGTTCAGGAGCCACCGCGTCCACGCAGTCTGAAGAGCCGGATCTCCCGGTCGACCCGCTCCTGGTAAGTCGCGTACGGCGGCCAGAACTTCAGCGCCGCCCGCCACACCTCGTCCCGCTCGGCACCCTCCAGCAGCGTGGCGTGCACCGGAATGTCCCGGCCCCGCCAGTTGACGACCGCCTTGTCGGGACCGGCGAGCAGATTCGCGGTCCAGGCCGGGTGCCCCGTACGGCCGAAGTTGCTGCCGACCAGTACCCAGCTCCGCTCCGCCCCCTCCTCCGGCATGCAGGCCAGCGGAGTGGTTCTGAGCTGCCCGCTCCTCGCCCCCGGCACCGTCAGGATCAGCCCCGGCAGCATCCGGGCGCTGAGCAGCACCTTGCCGCGCGTGAGCCGGTGCACCGTACGGTCCATGGCGGGGACCAGATGCGGGGCGATCCTCGCGAACGCGCGGGTGGAGGAGACCTTCTGCATCAGCCGGACACCGGGCGCCATCAGACCGCCACCCGTTCGGCCGATCCCGGCGCGGCCGGCCCCGTCGCCGGCCTGGCGAACAGCCCGGCCCGCTGTGCCGCGTGGTCGCGGAGCCGGTGGACGGGGCCGAAGAGCAGTTCGTCCGCCGCGGCCCGCTTGAAGTACAGATGCGCCTCGTGCTCCCAGGTGAAGCCGAGCCCGCCGTGCAGCTGGACGGCCTCGGCGGTGGTGGTCCGGAGCGCCTCCAGGGCCTGGGCGAGGGCGAGTCCCCCGGCGGTGGCCGGGTCCCAGGCCGCGTAGTACGCCGCGGAGCGGGCCGCCTGCACCTGTACGTACAGATCCGCCAGGCGGTGCTTCACGGCCTGGAAGGAGCCGATCGGCCGGCCGAACTGCTCGCGCGTGCCGACGTATTCGACCGTCCGCTCCAGCACGCTCGCCGCCGCCCCCACCGCCTGGGCAGCGAGCAGCGCGGCAGCCGGGGGCCCGGCTGCCGCGAGTGCGCCGGTGACGTCCGCGGCGTCGTCCGCGCCGAGGAGTTCGGCCTCGGTGTCGCGGAGTTCGATCCGTGCCAGCGGGCGGGTCTCGTCCAGCGAGGTGCGCCGGGCGCGGACGACTCCGGCCGCCGTGTCCGGACGGACCAGGAAGAGGAGCGTACGGCTGCGCGGGAAGCCCCCGGCGTGGGCCGCGACCAGGAGGAGTCCGGCGCTGTGCCCGTCGAGGACCTGCGCGGCCTCCCCGTACAGCCGCCACCCCGCCGCCCCGGTGACCGGCCTGGCCTGCATGCCGCCCGCCCGGCCGCCGCCCGCCCAGGCGCCGTCGGCGGGGTCGGCGGTGAGGCCCAGGGCGGTGGCGAGCGCGCCGCCGGGGACGGCCAGGGTCGCGGTCAGCCCCCCGGCCGCGATGCGCGGCAGCAGGGCGGTGCGCTGGGCGTCGGTGCCGAGCGCGGCGATCAGGGGCGAGGCGAGCGCGGCGGTGGCGATCAGGGGCGAGGGCAGCAGGGCGCGGCCGGTCTCCTCGCAGGCGACGGCGAGCTCGGTGAGGCCGCAGCCGACGCCTCCGTACTCCTGCGGGAGGGCGAGTCCGGGCAGCCCGAGGTCCTGGGCGAGGCGCCGCCACAGCTCAGGGTCGTACCCGCCGGCGGTGCGCACGGCGCTCCGGACGTCGTCGGGTGCGCAGCACGCGGCCAGCAGTTCGCGCAAGGTGCGGCGGATCTCGTCCTGTTCCGCGGTGAAGGCGGCATCCATCGTCGGACTCCTTCCCCTCAGGGGCCGGAAGCCCCTGATCTGACGGTGCGTCATGTTAGGGCCGAATCCCCGGGATGCCCAGAGCCGCGCACGGAAGGGGTCCGGAAGATCCCTGCCTCACCGACGGTCCCCCCGCCCACCTATCTGATGTACCGTCAGATTCATGCCTTCTTCCCACCGCAAGGTCGCTGTCGTCGGCATATCCCTCGCCGACTGCGGACGCGTCGAGACGGCCACGCCGTACGCCCTGCACGCCCAGGCCGCCCGTCGGGCGCTGGCCGACTCGGGGCTGGACCGGTCCGTCGTCGACGGTTTCGCCTCCGCCGGACTCGGCACGCTCGCCCCGGTCGAGGTCGCCGAGTACCTGGGCCTGAAGCCGGCCTGGGTGGACTCCACCGCGGTCGGCGGTTCCACCTGGGAGGTGATGGCGGCCCACGCGGCGGACGCCATCGCGGCGGGGCACGCCAATGCCGTGCTGCTGGTGTACGGGTCGACGGCGCGCGCGGACATCAAGGCGGGCCGCCGGACCTCCAACCTCTCCTTCGGGGCGCGCGGCCCGCTCCAGTTCGAGGTGCCGTACGGGCACTCGCTGATCGCCAAGTACGCGATGGCCGCCCGCCGCCACATGCACGAGTACGGGACGACCCTGGAGCAGCTCGCCGAGGTCGCGGTCCAGGCGCGGGCGAACGCGGCGGCCAACCCGGACGCGATGTTCCGGAACCCGGTCACGGTGGACGAGGTGCTGTCGGGGCCGATGATCGCGGACCCGTTCACCAAACTGCACTGCTGCATCCGCAGCGACGGCGGCTGCGCGGTGCTGCTGGCCGCCGAGGAGTGCGTGGCGGACACGGCGAAGGCACCGGTGTGGATCCTCGGCACGGGCGAGCACGTCTCGCACTCCACCATGTCCGAGTGGGACGACTTCACGGTCTCCCCCGCGGCGGTCTCGGGCCGGCTGGCGTTCGAGCGGGCCGGGGTGCGGCCCGCCGACATCGATCTCGCCGAGCTCTACGACGCGTTCACCTACATGACGCTGGTGACGCTGGAGGACCTGGGATTCTGCGCGAAGGGCGAGGGCGGCGCGTTCGTGGAGAAGGGCCGGACCGGGCTCACCGGGGAGCTGCCGGTGAACACCGACGGCGGCGGTCTGTCCGCCTGCCACCCCGGGATGCGCGGGCTGTTCCTGCTGGTGGAGGCGGTACGCCAACTGCGCGGCGAGGCAGGCGAACGCCAGGTGCGCAAGGCCGGCGGCCGGCTCCCGGAACTGGCGGTGGCATCGGGGACGGGCGGCTGGTTCTGCTCGTCGGGCACAGTGGTGCTGGGGCGGGGGTGAGGGGCGGGCTCCGTGAACCGGCCGGGACGACGGTGAGAGCCCCCGCCAGCCCCTTGAAGCCGGCCGCGTTGCGCGTGGGGCCCTGTGTGTCCCGCTGCGCTGCAGCGATCGCCTCGCCCGCCCCGTGCCGGGCATGCGCTGCAATGGGGGCATGACCGACGCACACCAGAGCTTCCTGGACCTGCTCCACGCCCAGCGTGTCTGGGACGTGGAGCTTCCCGGCTTCGATCCGGCCGCCGCGCCGCCGGCCCCGCTCGCCCTCTTCCACCGCTGGTTCGCCGAGGCGGTGGCCGCCGGGCAGGCGGAACCGCACACCATGTCGCTGGCCACCGCGGACGCCGAGGGGCACCCCGATGTACGGACGCTGATGCTGCACGACGCGGACGAGCGCGGCTGGCACTTCGCCACCCACCGCACCAGCACGAAGGGCCGCCAGCTCGCCGCCCGGCCGTACGCGGCGCTCGGCTTCTACTGGCCTGCGCAGGGCAGGCAGGTGCGGGTGCGGGGTCCGGTGACCGCGTGCGCACCCGAGGAGAGCCTGGCCGATCTGCACGCCCGCTCGACCGGCGCGCTCGCCTCGGCGCTGACCGGCTCGCAGAGCGAGGTGCTGGGCTCCCGGGAGGAACTGGTCCGCACCGCCGACGCCGCCTGGGAACGGGCGCGGAACGAACCGGACGCGGAGGTCGCGAGCTGGACCCGGTACGTGGTCGAGGCGCGGGAGGTCGAGTTCTTCCAGGGCGACGCGGCGCGCAGACACGTACGGCTGCGCTACCGCAGGCAGGACGCGGCCTGGTCGCGGGAACTCCTCTGGCCGTGACTCCTCTGGCCGTGGAGCCGGCCGCAGGCCTCCGGCCCCGACGCAGCCGCCCGGCCCGCGGCCACGCCCGCCCGTGCCCGCACGGCACCCGCCGTACGGGCACGGCCCGGGACGGCCCGTCAGCCGACGGTGATCGCCTGCACCGGGCAGACCCGGACGGCCTCCTTCACCGTGGCGCCGTCGAGCGCCTCCTCGTAGCCGGGCAGCAGTTCGCTGAACCCGTCGTCGTCCTGCATGAACACCTTCGGCGCGGTGAGCGCGCACTGGCCCGCGCCGATGCACCGCTCCTTGTCGATACCGATCCGCATTCCGGCAGAGCCTTCCGGTCGCATTCCGATCACCATGTTCCGATCACCAGGTCACGGGGAGTTCGAGCAGCCCCTGGATGGTGTCACCGGGTTTGAACGGGACTTCTTCGGCGGGTATCGCGAGCCGCAGACCGGGAAAGCGGTCGAAAAGCGCCGGCAGCGCGATCTCCAGTTCGGCCCGGGCCAGGTTCTGGCCCAGGCACTGATGAATTCCGAACCCGAAAGCGACGTGATTGCGCGCATTCCGGCCGAGGTCCAGCTCGTCCGGTGACGGATATACGGTCTCGTCCCGGTTGATCACCGACGTGGTCAGGATGACGCCGTCCCCCGCACGGATGGTCACCCCGCCCACTTCGATGTCCTCGACGGCCACCCGGGAGATTCCGTCGGCGATGGACAGGAAGCGGAGCAGTTCCTCGACCGCCGAGCCCATCAGGCCCTCGGACTCACGCATCCGGGCCAGCTGACCGGGATGCTGGAGCAGTGTGAACGTACCGAGCGAGATCATGTTCGCGGTCGTCTCGTGCCCGGCGACGAGCAGGATCTGGGCCAGCCGCACCAGCTCGTCGTGGTCCACTCCCCCGGTCTCCAGCTGCTTAACGATGAGCTCGTCCAGCAGCCCTTCGCCCGGGGCGGCCCGCTTCTGCTCGATCAGCACGCGGAAGTAGTCGTCCAGCTCGTCCCGCGCCGCCTCGACATCCGCGGCCGCCGGACCGCGGAGCAGCTTGCGCGACTGCGCCTCGAAGAACTCGTGGTCCTCGTAGGGCACCCCGAGCAGGACGCAGATGACCATGGACGGTACGGGCAGGGCGAAGGCGCCGACCAGATCGGCCGGCGGGCCCTGCTCGGCCATCGCGTCGAGCAGCCGGTCCACGGTTTTGTGGATCTGCGGCCGGAGCGCGGTCGTCCGCTTGACCGTGAAGCTGGGGATCAGCATCCGGCGCTGGGCGTTGTGCTCCGGGTCGTCGACACCGAGCAGTTCGACGCGGCGCAGGCTGCTCGCGGCCAGCCGCTCGGCGATGAACGGGAACGCGGGGTTCTCCCGGTCGGACGAGAGCCGCTGGTCCACCAGGAGCGAACGCGCCTCGGCGTGCCCGGTCACCAGCCACACCGTGCGGCCGTCGAAGAGCTCGGCGGGAGACACGGGCCGCTGCCCCCGGTGCTCGCGATATCCCGTCGGGGGGTGGTAGGGACAGGTGCGGTTCTGCGGAAAGGAGACGGTCTCGGCGTCTGCCATGGCGGACCTCGCAAAGAGATGGGGGAGTCCTACCGATCTCCGCCCACTAGATGCCTCGGGCACCTAATGGGTCCAGGTGTTGTTCGGCCAAATCTCCTCGGGAAGATCCATTTTCCGCCCGCCGGGCCGGGCGGGCATTTCGAGCCACCCGGTTGCCTCCGCGTTCCTTGTGAAAGGGGCAAGATGGAAAGCATCAGGGTGACTGGAGGCGAAAATGAGCCGAACCCGTTCCCGCACCCGCGCCGGCGCGCGTTCCCGTTCCCGTTACGCCACGGACAGCGGACTGACCACACGCATGGTCGGCACCATGTTCCTGATCGGCCTGCTCTACGTGGTCCTGGTCGGCGTACTGCTCGCCGTGCTGCGCGGCGCCTGGCCGATCATTCTGATCTTCGTGGGCGGCATGTTCATCGCACAGTTCTGGTTCAGCGACCGCATCGCGGCGTTCAGCATGGGAGCCCGTGAGGTCACTCCGGAGGAGGCACCGGAACTGCACGGCGCCATCGACCGGATCTGCGCTCTTGCCGATATGCCGAAACCGCGCGTGGCCATCGCCCGGAGCGATGTGCCGAACGCCTTCGCGACCGGCCGCAGCGAGAAGACCTCTCTCGTCTGCGCCACCACCGGACTCCTGCGCAGGCTGGAGCCCTCGGAGCTGGAGGGGGTGCTCGCGCACGAGATGTCGCATGTCGCGCACCGCGACGTCGCCGTCATGACGATCGCCTCGTTCCTCGGCGTGCTCGCCGGCATCATCACCCGGGTCGCCCTGTGGGGCGGGCTCTCCCGCAACAGCCGCGCCAACGACCCGGTGGGCATCGCGATCATGCTGATCCCGCTGGTCAGCGCGGTCGTGTACGCGCTGAGCTTCCTGCTGACCCGGCTGCTCTCCCGCTACCGTGAGCTCTCCGCCGACCGCGCCGCCGCCCTGCTCACCGGCCGCCCCTCCGCGCTCGCCTCCGCCCTGACCAAGGTGACCGGCCAGATGGCCCGCATCCCGACCGAGGACCTGCGCAAGGCGGAGCCGTACAACGCCTTCTACTTCGTCCCCGCGTTCTCCTCCAAGGAGAGCCTGAGCCGGCTGCTCTCCTCCCACCCGACCCTCGAAAAGCGCCTGGACCAGCTGGCCCGCATCTCCGCCGAACTCGCCCGTCCGTGAGGAACGCCGCAGGGACGCCCACAGGAACGTCCGCCCGTCCGCAAGGAAAGCCCGAAGGAACGCCCATGGGTCTTCTCGACACCATCCTCGGCCGCAGCAAGCCGGTCCGTCCCGACCTCGACGAGCTCTTCGCCATACCCTCCGCCGCCCTCACCCTCCAGGCGGGCGCGGGCTTCACGCCGACCGGTCTCGGCTCGGTCTGTTTCGCGGGCGTCGAGGGCGGCGCCTTCGCGCGACTCCAGCAGGACGTGCGCGAACTGCTCGACGCCGACACCGGCCGCGGCGGCCTCCCGGTGGAGTTCAGCCAGGACGCGTACGGCTACACCTGGCTGCTCTCCCGCCGCCCGGCCGACGACACCGCCACCCTGGTCAACGACCTGCACGCGGTCAACACCCTGCTCCAGGACGGCGGGTTCGGCCCGCACCTGCTCTGCTCACTGGTCGGCTTCCGGGACGAGCGGAACCGTCCGCTGGCCATCGTCTACCTCTACAAGCGCGGCAC
This sequence comes from Streptomyces gelaticus, assembly GCF_014649535.1. Taxonomy (GTDB): domain Bacteria; phylum Actinomycetota; class Actinomycetes; order Streptomycetales; family Streptomycetaceae; genus Streptomyces; species Streptomyces gelaticus. The sequence continues at coordinate 20,253 of NZ_BMTF01000022.1, read as the reverse complement.
GTTCTACCCCTTCGCCCCGCTGTCCGGCGGCGGCGAGAGGCGGGACAACCAACTGGAGCTGCAGATCAGGGCCGTACTCGGGGACGACCTGCGAATGGAGAAGGACCTGGCCCGATGGTTCCCGGTGTGGGGGGCGCCGGGGCTGTGACGGCGGCGGCATCCCTCGTGCGCACCGTCGGGGCTCCACCCCTGGGACCCTGAACTCCCCCGCCCGTATCATCGCTTCCATGACTGCTGAGCCCGCCCGTTCCGCCGCCCGTATGCGCGCTTCGGATGCCGATCGCGAGGCGGTGGTCGAGCAGTTGCGCGAGGCGGCCGCCGAGGGCCGTATCGACATGGACGAGCTGGACACCCGGCTCGGGCAGGCGCTCTCCGCCAAGACCTATGCCGAACTGGCCCCCCTCACCGAGGACCTGGTCCCCATCGAGGTGGCCACCGGTGAGCCGCTGGTCCTCAAGGGCGGCATACACGGCGCGACGCGTTCGGGCGTCTGGAAGGTCCCCCCGGTGATGCGTGCCCAGGGCGGCATCGGCGGCGTCCGGATCGACTTCACCCGCGCCGAGTGCCGGCTGCGCGAGATCGCGCTGGAAGTGCGCGGCGAGATGGGCGGGGTGAAGATCGTGATCCCGGAGGGCTGGACCGCGCACACCGACAGCCTGGACCAGGGACTCGGCGGCCTGAAGGACAAGACCACCGAGGAGCGGACCCCCGGTGCCCCGCTCCTCCGGCTGACCGGCTCCTGCGGCATGGGCGGTGTGGTCGTACGCCACCCGAACTTCCGCGAACGGCGCAAGCTGCGCGCCATCGAGTCCTGAGCCGCACCGATCCGCGACCGGCTCGCCCGGTACGGACCGGCGCTCTGCCCACGACCGGTTCCGGCGCGGCCGGCTGTCGACGGCGAGGTCCGATGCCCGGCTAGGATCGGGTGCCGATATCGGTTTCGTCACTGCCGGAGGTGGGCCAGAGTGCGGGAGTTCCAGCGAGCCGCAGTGCGGCTGCACATCCTGCACCACGCGGCCGAGGAGGAGATCCACGGCGCGTGGATGACCGGGGAACTGGCCCGCCACGGCTACCGGATCAGCCCCGGCACCCTGTACCCGACGCTGCACCGCCTGGAGACGGACGGGCTGCTGGTCTCCGAGCAGCGTGTGGTCGACGGCCGGGTCCGGCGCGTCTACCGGGCGACCGAGGCCGGGAAACAGGCCCTCGCCGAGGACCGCAAGGCGCTGAGGGAGCTGGCCCGCGAAGTCCTCGGCGACGAGGCCCTGTAGCTCGCCGACGGTCCGGTGCCCCGGCAGCAGCCGGGCACCGTCGAGCGTTACGGGGTGCGGGCGGTCACCGCGCGGCGGACCCCGTGGACGGCGGCGCCGAAGGCCAGCACCGCGGCCCCCGAGACGACCGAGGAGAGGGGCAGGGCGAAGGCCAGCACCAGGCAGCCGGCCAGCCCGACGGCGGGGATCAGCCGGTTGGGCCGTCCCTCGTCCTCGGCCAGCGTCCAGGCGGAGGCATTGGCGACGGCGTAGTAGGCGAGCACCCCGAAGGACGAGAAACCGATCGCCCCGCGCACGTCCGCCGTCGCTGCCAGCACCGCCACCGTGGCGCCCACCATCAGCTCGGCCCGGTGCGGCACCTTGAACCTCGGGTGGACGGCGGCCAGGGCGTGCGGCAGGTGGCGGTCCCGCGCCATGGCCAGGGTGGTGCGGGAGACACCGAGGACCAGCGCGAGCAGCGAGCCGAGCGCGGCCACGGCGGCGCCGACGCGCACGACCGGGGTTAGCCGGCCGGCACCCGCCGCCCGGACCGCCTCCGACAGCGGCGCCGCGGCCTCCGCCAGCCCCTTCGGGCCGAGGACGGTCAGGGCGGCAACCGCGACGACGGCGTAGACGACCAGAGTGATACCGAGGGCGAGCGGGATGGCCCGGGGAATGGTGCGGGCCGGATCGCGGACCTCCTCGCCGAGCGTGGCGATACGGGCGTACCCGGCGAACGCGAAGAACAGCAGGCCCGCCGCCTGGAGCACCCCGCCGACGGTGGCGTCCGACCCGATGTCCAGCCGGGCCGCCTCCGAAGCACCGGAGGTGAGGGTGGCGACCACCACGGCGGCGAGCACCGCCAGGACCACGGCCACGATGACGCGGGTGAGCAGCGCGGACTTGTGCACCCCGGCGTAGTTCACCGCGGTCACCGCCACCACCGCGGCCACCGCCACGGCATGGGCCTGATCCGGCCACACGTAGGAGCCGACGGTGAGCGCCATGGCCGCGCAGGAGGCGGTCTTGCCGACCACGAAGGCCCACCCGGCCAGGTAGCCCCAGAAGTCTCCGAGCCGTTCACGGCCGTAGACGTAGGTGCCGCCCGACGCCGGGTAGCAGGCCGCGAGCCGGGCGGAAGAGGTGGCGTTGCAGTACGCGACCGCGGCGGCGATCGCCAGGCCGATCAACAGCCCGGATCCGGCCGACCGCGCGGCGGGAGCGAGGGCGGCGAAGATCCCCGCGCCGATCATCGACCCCAGTCCGATCAGCACGGCGTCGGACACCCCGAGCCGACGGTGCAGTTCGTCCGGCCTCCCGGCGGCGGTCGACGGCTTGCTCATGGCCCACTCCTTCGGCGGCGCAGCCGCAGACGTTACGCACTCCGATATCGGGAGACGATACGTGAACCGGCTCGACCGCCGGCCACGCCCCGGGCCACGGATGCGCCCGATGTTCCCGGAAATGCTTGAACATGCGCCGGCCATCGCCTGCACCGACCATGAAGGGCAGGGGGCGACGCGGTCGACGGTGCGGGCCGACTGCCAGGAGGACACGGGGGCCGTTCGGCCCTCAAAGGTGCACCGGGATCCCCCTGCGCATCGAAGCCACCCCCGACGCATGCTGGAAACGGGGAGGGACATACTCCCGGAAGGTGATCGTCATGATCTGGTATCACGGCGGCTGGGGCTGGGGCGGCTGGTTCTTCATGGCCACGTTCATGGTGCTGTTCTGGGCGCTGGTGATCGCCGGGATCGTCGCGCTCGTCCGCTACCTCACCGGTGCCCGCCAAGACCGCCAGTCCGGACGGCCCCCCTCCTCCGGTGAGCCGGGATGGGGAAGCAAGCGGGCCGAGGACCTGCTCGCCGAGCGGTACGCCCGCGGGGAGATCGACGACGACGAGTACAAACGACGGCTTGCGCTGCTGCGGGAGCACCGGTGAACGCGGACCGCCGGCGCGGCACATGTCCCGGGCCGGACCCCGGCTCGTGTCCGGCGGGACGCGCTCAGCAGTCGCCGGGACGGAAGACCGGAATGGTCTCCTCCCCCTCCTCCCGCCGGAAGGCCACCCGCAGCGCCATGCCGATGGCGAGACGCGACTCCTCGCACCCCACGATCTCCGTCATCATCCGCGGCCCCTCGGCGAGATCGACCACGGCGGCGACGTACGGGACACGGGCACCGAACGGCGGCAGGTCGTTGCGGTGGACGACGGACCAGGTGTAGAGCGTGGCGTCCCCGCTCGCCGGCTCCCAGCCGACGTCCTCGCTCCAGCAGTGCGGGCAGAACTCGCGCGGGTAGTGGTGTGCCCGTGCGCAGGCGCGGCAGCGGCGCAGCAGCAACTGCCCCCGGGCGGCTGCCTCCCAGTACGGGCGACTGAAGGCGTCGGGCTCGGGAAGATCGAAACGTACGGCGGCCGCGGTCACAGGAAGAGTCCGATCGCTTCGTCGAGGGACCAGGTCTGCCAGGCCATCGCGAACAGCGCGACGAGCGAGATGAGCGCCATCATCGCGTTCTGCCCCTGCTCGGCCCAGTCGTGGATCATCAGCACCAGATAGAGAAGGTTGAGGAGGAGCCCCGCGACCAGCGCGACGGGGGTGAGGAAGCCGGTGACCAGGCCGAGCCCCAGGGCGAGTTCGGCGTACACGACCAGGTAGGCCATGACCTTGGGGCGCGGGGCGACGATCCGCCGGAAGCCGGTGCGTACGGCCGCCCAGCGGTGCTTGCCCGCGACGTCCGCGGCCCAGGCGATGCCCGTACCGCGCTCGAACCAGCCCTTCTTGTCCTTGTGCCGCCAGCTCTCCAGCCACCACAGGCCGAGGCCTATCCGGAGAACGGCGAGCCACTCGGCTCCGCCCAGCCAGATCGTCTGCATGGGGCCTCCCATGGCCTTCCGTTCACTGAATCTGACGGTACGTCAGTTCACCCGATGGCGAGCGGCTCGCGCAAGAGGTGTGCAGGGAGCGTCCAGGAACTGCGCAAGAAGTGGGCACGGTTCAACAAAGGGTTTACACGCGTGATCAATTCGCAATCGATTCCGGTCTTGACCGAGACCCATCAACCGGGCGCGCGATTACGCTCCGAACCATGCCCGACAGCGCACGTACCGCCGGTGGCTCCCTATCGGCCCAGCCCGGTCTCACCGAGGACCGGCCCGTATACGTCATCGGTGGCGGTCCGGGCGGTCTCGCCGCCGCGGCGGCCCTGCGCGAACTGGGCGTACGGGCCGTCGTGCTGGAGAAGTCCGGGAACGTGGGCGCCTCCTGGCGCCGCCACTACGACCGGCTGCACCTCCACACGACCCGGCGCCGGTCGGCGCTGCCGGGGCTCGCGATGCCGCGCCGGTTCGGACGCTGGGTGTCCCGGGACGACGTGGTGCGCTACCTGGACAAGTACGCCGAGCACCATGAGCTGGAGGTGGTGACGGGCGTCGAGGTGAACCGGGTCGACCGCGCCCCGGACGGCAGGAGCTGGCAGCTGACCGCGACCGGTGGCCGGGTGCTGACCGGCCGGGCCGTCGTCGTCGCCACCGGCTTCAACCACACCCCGCGCATCCCCGACTGGTCCGGCCTCGACTCCTTCACCGGCGATCTGGTCCACGCCTCCGAGTACCGCAACCCCGCCCCGTACGCGGGCAAGGACGTCCTGGTCGTCGGCATCGGCAACACGGGTGCGGAGATCGCCGTCGACCTGGTCGAGGGCGGGGCGTCCCGGGTACGGATCGCCGTGCGCACCGTGCCGCACATCGTGCGCCGCTCGACCGCGGGCTGGCCCGCCCAGTCGACCGCCGTCCTGGTGCGCAGGCTGCCGGTGAGGCTGGTGGACCGGGCCGCGGCTCTGATGGCCAGGGTCGCCGTGCCCGACCTCGCCGCGCAGGGGTTGCCGCGCCCGGACACGGGCCTGTACTCACGAGTCAAGGACGGCGCCATTCCGGTGCAGGACGTGGGCCTGATCAACGCGGTGAAGTGCGGCCGGGTGGTGCCGGTGGCAGCGGTCGAGTCGTTCGACGGGGACGCGGTGGTGCTGGCCGACGGCGAGCGGATCACCCCGGACGCGGTGATCGCGGCGACCGGCTACCGGCGGGGCCTGGAGGGGCTGGTCGGCCATCTGGACGTGCTGGACGCCCGGGGCCGGCCGGTGGTCCACGGCTCCCGCACCCCCAAGCAGGCGCCCGGCCTGTACTTCACCGGCTTCACCAACCCGATCAGCGGGATGCTGCGCGAACTCGCCCTGGACGCAAGGAAGATCGCGAAGCGGGTGGCGCGCCGGGGCTGAGGCCGGGCGTGGGGCTGAGGCCGGGCGCGGGGCTGAGGCCGGGCGCGGGGCTGAGGCCGGGCGCGGGGCTGAGGCCGGGCGCGGGGCTGAGGTCGGGCCGGGCGGTTCTGCCTGTGGGCGTCAGGCGTAGCGCGGCAGCCCGTCGGTCGAGATCGTCCACTCGCCGATGGTGACGTCCTCGCCGTACACGAAGTCCTTGCGGATCGCGTACCGAGGGCCTTCCGGCGTCGTGTGGATCTCGGAGAGAACGGCACCCGTGCCCGTGCGGGGATCGAAGACCGCGTAGACAGGGACACCGAGCAGTGGGTAGTCCCGCATCTTGCTGACCCAGTCGTTGTCCGGGTTGGACCGGGAGACGACCTCGATGGCGGCGATGAGCGTGCGGGCGTCGAAGGAACAGTCGATCTCCATGTCGGCCTCGGCGATCACCATGATGTCGGGGTGACGCATGATGCCCTGAGCCTCGTTCTCCACGTCGGGAGTCCCGGTGTGGGCCACCAGCTCTTCCGGCATCACCTTCTCCAGGCGCTTCCGCACGCGGAGTGCTGTCAGTTCGTGTAGTCCGGCGGGCGCCGTCATGTCGTGGACGATTCCTTCTTCGGTGATCTCGAACTTTCCGGGAACGTCGTCCTGCATCTGCTGGACGATGTCGCGCATGGCCCGGTAGTGGAGCGAATCCCGCTGTGCGTGGTCCGGGGCGTCGGCCATGGCGTGCGCTCCTCGTCTGCGCCTGGGGGCAAGGGTCGTCACGTTCATGCTAGGCGGCCTCCTTCTGGTCGGTTCGGCACTCACGGCAGTGGCCCGGCTCGGGCGCGCGGAAGGCCCGGTCGCAGCCGTCGCAGTTCTGCAGGGGGTCTCGGCGTGGCGCGGCCTCTTCGGCCGGCGCGGTGGGCAGGCGTGGTGGCAGGAGCGCGGTGAGGCGGTGGGCGAGGAGGCCCGCCGGGCGGGTCAGCGGTTCGGGCAGGTCCGCGACGAGGGTGCGGCGTACGGCGTCGGGGTGGGCGTCGCGTTCGAGCCAGGCGGCGACGGCGGGGGCCAGTCGGCGAATGTCGTCCTCGCCCAGCAGCAGCCGGGGTTCGTGGCGGCGCAGGTCCGCGAGGAGTCCGGTGGCCGCACGGTGGCGGTCGAGGTCGTGGGCCTGCGGGCGGGGAAGCGGAGGGCGCGGCGGTACGGGGGCGGGCTCACCGGTCTCCGGCCGGGACGCGGGGGCCGAAGTGGCAGGCGCGGGGGCGGGGGCGGGGGCGGAAACCGGTGCCGGAGCCGGTGCCGGAGCCGGTGCCGGAGCCGGTGCCGGAGGCTGTGACGGAGCCGGAGGCTCGGGGGTCAGGCGTACCGGCCGGGGGCGCGGCTTCGGCGCTGCGGCGGGGCACGCGTCGCCGACGGGCTGGTTGTAGGAGACCGTACGGGTGACGACCCGCCCGCTGGGCAGGCGTTCCCGAGTGCGCTTCAGGTAGCCGTGGTCCTCCAGCTCGCGCAGCGCGGCGGCGATCCGGGCCTCGCTCTCCGGGAAGCGGTCGGCGAGGAACTTGATGCCGATCCTCGCCCCGACGGGCAGCGACTGGATGTGGGCGGCGAGCCCGATCGCGGTGAGGGACAGCTCGCCGTGCTGGGTGAGGTGATTGCCCACGACCGTGAAGCGACTGGTGTGCCGGGTGTTGCTGTGTACGACACCGGATGACGGGGCGCGCGAGGGCGCGCTAATCTGCGGGGTATCCATCAGGAAGCTCGATTCTTCCTCGTTGGTCAGGCCCTCGTTCAGGATTGCCGTCCTGGCGGGGGCCGTCGCACGTCTGGGGTTGTGTGGCGAGCATATGCCAGCCAACCGGCCTCATCTCCAGTCGAGTTGGGGAAGCTCACCCGTGTGGGTGACGGGGCGGGGTGGGGTCGGGTTGGGAAGGTTTTCTCCCCGGTTCTTGGATCTTTGACGTCGCGCACGACCGCGTCGCGGCCCCCCACGTCGTGGTTCACCGAGTCGCCGTTCACCGGGTCGCGGCTGCCGCGATCCGGTGGAGCCGGTCACCGTACGAGGTCGAGTTCGGCCCAGACCGTCTTGCGCGGGAACGGGCCGGGGACGATGCCCCAACGGTCCGCGAGCGCCCCGACGATGAGCAGACCGCGCCCGTGCTCGGCGTCGTCGGCGGGTGTCGTACTCGTACCTGGGCCGGGCGGAAGAAACTCGCCCCGGGCGTCGCTCACCTCGATCCGCAACAGCGCGTCACCGTGCACCGCGAGGCCCAACCGGAAGTCCCGGCCCGCCACTCGGCCGTGGACCGCGGCATTCGCGGCCAGTTCGGCGACGATGTGCGCGGCCGGCTCACAGGCGATTCCCCAGTCCCCCAGATGCGCCGTGGCCAGCAGTCGGGCGAGCCGGGCACCCCGGCGCGTGGACGAGAGCAGAACGGTGAACGCACGGGTGGGGGCGGCAAGTTGAGGTTGAGTGATTTCTCGATTCACATCACTCAGCGTGGTCGGGTCTGCATACCGTGAACAGCGACAAAGCCCTTACGTACGGTAACTGTCCCGGGCTTGTCCAGTGCTGTCCTGGCTGTCCGGGGTGACGGGCCGGGGACAGAGGGGGTTGGGGAGAAAAGGCACGCACAGCAGAAATGGGGCACGGATGAGCGTGGATGGGGCCGGTACGGAACACACTGACGGCGGAGCGGACGAGTCCGGCTGGGACGTCGACCCCGACGACGAGTCGGGCCTGGCGGTGCTCGCCGCGGTGGGCCGCCAGATCAAGGCATGGCGGGAGTCGGCGGGCATGCGGGCCTGCGAGTTCGGCACGGCGATCGGGTACGGGGAGGACCAGGTCTACAAGGTGGAGGGCGGCCGCCGTATCCCCCGGCCCGAGTACCTGGACAGAGCGGACAAGGTACTGGGCGCGAGCGGAAAGCTCTCCGCGATGAAGGAGGACGTGGCGGAGGTCCGGTACCCGAAGAAGATTCGGGACCTGGCGAGGATGGAGGCGAAGGCTGTTGAGCTGGAGGCCTACCACAACCACAACATCAATGGTCTTCTGCAGACCGAGGAACACATGCGGGCCTTGTTCGCATCATGGCTCCCCGCCTACACACTGGACGAGACGGACCGTGTAGTGGCTGCGCGTCTGAATCGCCAATCCATCTTTGAGCGGGAGCCTCTTCCTTCGATCAGTTTCGTACAGGAGGAGGTGACGCTCCGCCGCCCGGTTGGGGGCACAATGGTCTGGCGCCGACAGCTCGAACATCTCCTGGAAGTGGAGCGGTTGCGAAACGTGGCTATCCAGGTGATGCCGACTCAGTGCGAGGAACACCCCGGGACAGGCGGGCTGATCGAGGTGCTGAAGTTCCCCGATGGCACCGCTGTGGGGCGTTCCGAAGGAGCATTCAGCGGTCGCCCGGTCTCCGACCCCAAGCAGCTCAGGATCCTTGAGTTGCGCTATGGGATGATCCGGGCCCAGGCTCTTACGCCACGGAAGTCGCTGGCCTTCATCGAGCACCTACTGGGAGAGACATGATCCGCAACCCCCCTGTCAGGGACACTCCCGAGCTGAAGTGGTTCAAGAGCAGCTACAGCAGCAGCGGCGACGGAAATGACTGCATCGAGGTCGCGGCCACCCCGGGCACGATCCACGTCCGTGACTCGAAGAACATTTCCGACCCCTGGCTCGCCGTCACGCCCATGGCATGGACGGACTTCGTGAACTACGCGTCCACGAACTGACGGGCGTCGGTGACTGCCCCGCGCGGGGCGCGGCCGGGAGGACCGGTCGCGCCCCGCGCTCGCGTTTCGGGGGCGTCGGTCAGGCCGTGGGCGTGGCGTTCAGCACGAGCTGGGCCGTGTTGTTGGCCGGCTGTGGGTCGAACGGGAAGGTCGCGGGGCTGGAGCCGCCGGTGGTGAGCATGACCCGGCCCGTCGCGTCGGGGACCACCCGGTCGATGCGCAGCTGGAACGGGAGGGAGCGCGTCGTGTCCGGCAGGGCCCAGTACGGCATCTCACAGCTGTACCGCGGGGCGCCCGTCCGCTGCGGGTAGTAGCCGCCGCTCAGGGTGCGCGGCTCGCAGTCGGCGGGGGCGGAGGTGACGGTGGCGCCCTCGGGGACGGTGAGGTCGACGGCCGCGACCGGGTCGCCGGAGCCAAGGTTGCCGATCCAGGCGGGGCCGTTGTTGCGGAAGCCGAGTTCGGCGGTGACGGTCTCCCCGGCACCGCCCGTGACCTGGGCGCCCTGTGCCGCGAAGTCCGCCGTGTTCACCGCGCGGAAGGAGGCAATGGTGTAGTTGTCCTCGTCCCAGAGGTCGGCGGCTCCGTTGCCGGGCTCGACGCTGATGTCGAGCCGCTCGGTGTACGCGTGTGCGGCGAGGGCGACCTGCAGCGGCGTCGGGAGCGCGAAGGAGTCACCGGGCTCGATGACCTGGTCGAAGGAGCAGGTGGCCTGGGACATCGGGGCGTAGTCGCCGCCGGTCGTCCCGTACGTGCACTCGGCGTACTTGGTGAGGAAGTCGAGCCCGTACGAAGCGGTGAAGCTGACGGTGAGACCCTCGGACCGCTCGCCGCCCTTGTTCGTCACGGCGAACGGTACGGTCCGGACGGCGCCCGGCTGGAGGCCCTTCACCGGGGCGATCTCCCCGAGGGAGAGGTCGGGGCCCGAGCCGACGGTGACCGTGGTGTCGAACGAGTCGCGCGGGGCTTCCAGCGTGCCGTCGGGCCCGCCGGTGGCGACGGCGGCGTAGGTGATCCGGCCCTGTGCGCCGACCGCGGCGCCGTCGGCGACGCGGAGCGTGAGGTGGACCTGCGGGCTGTAGGTGTCACCGATGACGGGCACCTCGGGGACGGTGCACAGGGCCGTGGTCCCGGTCGGGGCGCAGTTGTCGGGCCAGGTCACATCGGCCACTCCGGCGACACCGGAGATGTCGACGGAGAGCCGGCCGTCGGTGACGGCGAAGTTGTCGTTGTCGTGGTACAGCCCGATGTCGAGCGGACTGCCCTCCGACGCATCGCCGCCGAGCTGGAGATTCTGCTCGTTGGGCGCCTGTATCCAGAGCTGGTCGGTCTGCTCCTGCGCGAACGCGGGAGCCGCGAGTCCGGCGGTGAGCAGTCCGGCGGCTGCGGCAGCTGCGGCGGCGCGGACGCCGAGGCGCGCGGTGCGCCGGGCGGAGACGGGTTTCATGTTTCCCCCAGTGACGGGCCAAGGATGGCGAACGACGGCCGGTGCGTCCGGCCGGTTCGTTGGACACTCAAGATCACCGGGAGGTTGTACGACGGGGCGTGCGGCCGTCGACCACTGTCAGGGAGGCCCGGCCACTGCCCGGGAGACCTTCGGCGGAACCCTGAAGGCCGTCCCTCGCCCGCACCGCCCCGCCGGGCTCCCGGCTCCGGCTCCCGCCCAGCCTTTGCCTGCACGACCATTCCTGACGAGCCGTCAGTTCAGTAACCTGACAGAGCGTCAGCTTTTTGCTGGCCCGGCACGATCACCCGACGGACCTAGAGCAGGAGTGGGCGGAACGATGCTTGGATCGACTCACGGCACCCTCACCACCGACTTCCGCGCCAGGGTGGTGGCCTGCGGCGAAGAGCCGCACGCCGCCGTCCACAGCATGACGGTCGACGCCGCCGCGGCCTCCGTCCTGGACGTCAGCGGGCGACCACTGCACGCGGCCGTACCGGACCTGGACCGGTTCTTCCGACCCGGGTCCGTGGCCGTCGTCGGCGCTTCCGACACCGAGGGACGGCCCAACACCGGCATCACCCGGCAGCTGATCGACTGGGCCGAGCGGGTCGGGGCGCGGCTGTATCCCGTGCACCCCACCAGGGAGTCCGTGTTCGGGCGTGCCTGTTCTCCTTCCGTCGCAAAGCTGCCGGAGCAGGTGGATCTGGCGGTGCTGCTGGTCGGTGATCCGCTCCCGGTGATCGAGGAACTCGCGCAGGCCAAGGTACGGTTCGCCGTCGCCTTCGCCTCCGGGTTCGCCGAGACCGGGGAGGAGGGCGCCGCCGCCCAGGCGCGCCTGGCCGCGGCGGTGGAACGGTCGGGGCTGCGGCTGCTCGGGCCGAACACCAACCTCAACGCCTTCGAGAAGTTCCGGGACGATCTGGACGGGCCGGCCATCGCGCTGATCACCCAGTCCGGTCATCAGGGCCGCCCCGTCTACACCCTTCAGGAGCTGGGTGTGCGGCTCTCGCACTGGGCTCCCACGGGCAACGAGGCGGATCTGGAGACCGCCGACTTCATCTCGTACTTCTCACAGTGCCCCGAGGTCGGAGCCATCGCCTGTTATGTGGAGGGGCTCAAGGACGGGCGCTCCTTCCTGCTGGCCGCGGACCGGGCCGCGCGGGCCGGCGTTCCGGTCGTGGCGGTCAAGGTGGGACGTACGGAGACGGGGGCCAGGATGGCCGCGTCACACACCGGCAAGCTGACCGGCGCCGACCAGGTGGTGGACGCGGCGATGCGGCAGTTCGGGGTGATCCGGGTGGACGGGCTCGACGAACTCCAGGACACCGCGGCCCTGCTGGCGCGGGCACGGAAGCCGCAGGCCGAGGGCGTCGTCGTGTATTCGATCTCGGGCGGCACGGGCGCGCACTTCTCGGACCTGGCGACCGGGGCCGGGCTGAGCCTGCCCACCCTGTCCGAGGCGAAGCAGCGCGAGCTGCACGAGTGGATTCCCGACTATCTGAACGTGGCGAACCCGGTCGACAACGGCGGCCATCCGGTCGGCGACTGGCGCGGCCGGAAGATCATCGACGCGATACTCGCCGACCCCGGTGTCGGCGTGCTGATCTGTCCGATCACCGGCCCCTTCCCCCCGATGAGCGACAAGCTCGCGCAGGACCTGGTGGACGCGGCGGAGAGCACGGACAAGCTGGTGTGCGTGGTGTGGGGCTCGCCCGTGGGGACGGAGGAGGCGTACCGCACGACGCTGCTCGGCTCGTCCCGCGTCGCCACCTTCCGTACCTTCGGCAACTGCATCACCGCCGTGAAGGCCTACCTGGACCACCACCGGTTCGCCGCTTCCTACCGCTCCCCCTTCGACGAGGCGCCCCGTACGCCCTCGCCCTCGTTCCGCAAGGCGCAGGCGCTGATGCGTCCGGGCCATCAGCTGAGCGAGCACGCGGCGAAGCAGCTGCTGCGGGCGTACGGAATCCGCGTACCGCGCGAGCAGTTGGTGACCAGTGCCGCGGCGTCCGTCCGGGCCGCGGGGCTGGTCGGCTACCCGGTGGTCATGAAGGCGTCGGGCGCCCACCTCGCCCACAAGACCGAACTGGGCCTGGTGAAGGTCGGGCTCACCTCCGCGAGCCAGGTGCGGGACGCCTACCGCGAACTGACCGACATCGCGCGGTACGAGGGCATCGAGCTGGACGGGATCCTGGTCTGCCAGATGGTCGAGCGGGGCGTCGAGATGATGGTCGGCGTCACCCAGGACGCGCTGTTCGGGCCGACGGTGACGGTCGGGCTCGGTGGCGTACTGGTCGAGGTGCTGCACGACGCGGCGGTGCGGGTGCCGCCGTTCGGCGAGGACCAGGCGCGGTCGATGCTGGGCGAACTGCGCGGCCGGGCCCTGCTGGAGGGGGTGCGCGGCGGTCCGCCGGTGGATGTGGACGCGCTCGTCGAGGTCGTGCTGCGGGTGCAGCGGATGGCGCTGGAGCTGGGCGACGACCTCACCGAACTGGACATCAACCCGCTGATGGTGCTGGGCCGGGGGCAGGGTGCGGTGGCGCTGGACGCGCTCGCCGTATGCCGCTGACCGGCCCCACCACCGCCCGACCCACCTGATCAGGAGCTGCCCCATGCCGTCCTCCCCCGAAGACATCACCGAGTCCGCCGAGTCCACCGACCCGCTGCATTCATTGGTACTCCACACCACTGACAACGGCGTCTCCTGGATCACGCTCAACCGTCCCGAGGCGATGAACGCCGTCACCTGGGAGCAGCGGGAACGCGTCATCGGCCTGCTCGCCGGGGCCTCCGCCGACCCGGCGGTCCGGGCCGTCGTCCTCACCGCCACCGGCCGCGGTTTCTGCGCGGGCGCCGACCTGCGCGGTGCCCCGGCGACCGGCGAGCGGGTGCCGGGCGATGTGGCCCGTACGATCCGGATCGGCGCGCAGCGGCTGATCGCCGCGGTCCTGGACTGCGAGAAGCCCGTCGTCGCGGCCGTCAACGGCACGGCGGCCGGCATCGGAGCCCACCTGGCGTTCGCCTGCGATCTGGTGCTGGCCGCCGAATCGGCGAAGTTCATCGAGGTGTTCGTACGCCGGGGTCTTGTGCCCGACGGCGGCGGCGCGTATCTGCTGCCGCGGCTGATCGGCCCGCAGCGCGCCAAGGAGCTGATGTTCTTCGGCGATTCGCTCCCGGCGGCGGAGGCGGAACGCCTGGGGCTGGTCAACCGGGTCGTGCCGGACGTGGAGTTGGCCAAGACGGCGCGGGCGTGGGCGCAGCGGCTGGCCGAGGGTCCGACCCGCGCGATCGCCCTCACCAAGCAGCTCGTCAACGCGTCCATGGACGCCGACCGGTCGACGGCCTTCGCCGCCGAGGCCATGGCCCAGGAGATCAACATGACGACGCAGGACGCCAACGAGGGCGTGGCGAGCTTCGTGGAGCGGCGGGCGCCGAAGTACCGGGGAATCTAGGCGGTGTCGGCCCAGGTCCCGTCCACCCGCCCCTCGATCTGCCTGCGGACGACCCTGGCGGCCCGCTCGTGGTCCCAGGCCGGCCTTACGGGCTCGATGATCCCTTCGATGATCTGGGCACGGCCTCCGCGGATCCGCTGCACCGCGAACTTCAGAGCACGTTCGGAATCGATGCCCTGGCCGTAGTCGGACGCACCGGTCATTCGGGGTCTCCTCCCGCTCAGCCGGTCCGACGACTCAGAGTAGCGGGCCGCGACGGGGTGCGGTCGTCGGGTGCGCTCACCCCGGGGCCATGCGGCTGAGGGATTCCCAGGCGCGGTACTGCTCCTCGCGGGCGCGGTTCATCTCCAGGACCATGTCGAACGACCGGTCGCCGAGGATCAGGCGGCGCGGCGGGTCCGGCAGTGCGGCCAGTTCCAGGAGTGCGGGGGCCGCCTCGCTCGGGTCCGGGCCCGCGTCGTCGCCCCACATCTCCGTCAGGCGGGTGCGCAGCTCGTCGTAGGCGGGGTCGGGTGCGGTCGCCGTGGTGCCGGAGGTGAACAGGCCCGTGGCGTAGCCGCCCATCTGTACGTTGGTGACCTTGATCCCGAACTGCTCGACCTCCATCGCCAGCGCCTCGCTGACCGAGTCGAGCGCCGCCTTCCCGGCGCTGTAGAACCCGACGGAGGCCATGCCGCCGCCGCTGCCCATCGACGTGATCTGGAGGAGGCGCCCGCCCCGGGCGCGCAGGTGGGGGATCACGGCCTGGGCGACCCAGACGGCGCCGAAGAAATTGACGTCGAGGTGGTCGCGGATCTGCTTCTCGGTGGCCTCCTCGACCATGCCGTACAGCAGACCGCCGGCGTTGTTGACCACGACGTCCAGGCCACCGAAGGCCGCCGCCGCCCGGTCCACGGTCTCGAACACGGCCCGGCGGTCGGAGACGTCCAGGGAGAGCCGCAGAAGTGCGTCCGGGTACTTCTCCGCGAGATCGGCGAGCGGCCCGACGTCGCGGGCGGCCGCCACGACCCGGTCACCGGCGGACAGGGCGGCCTCGCTGAAGGCACGCCCCAGACCACGGGAGGCACCGGTGATGAACCACGTCCTGGCATGGGGCACGGAGAACCCACTCCTCTCTCTGACGAGACGGAACGCTCCGTCTCGTCAGAGACCCTAGCCGACCCCGCGTCCCCGGCGCCAGGGAAATGGGCAACGGTGACTTTCGGCAGTGTCGGGCCGCTGCCCGGCTGCGTACGGTCGTCCGGGTGAGCAGGGTGAGCAGGGTGGACAGGGCGATGGCCGGTGGTGCGGTCCGGCGGGCCGTCGTCGTACGCGGGAATCTGCTGGCCGTCGGCGCGGCGGTCTGTGTCGGGCTGAGCGCGGTCAGCCCGTGGTGGGCGCTGCCCGCCGCCGCTGCGGCGTTCTTCACGGGCCGGGAGCCGGGGCGGACCGGGCCCGTGCTCCTCGTGCTCGTCGCGGTGGTGGTGGCCGGCGGGGTGGTGACGGTGGCCCTGGTGCCCTCCTGGCTGCTGATGGCGGGGCGGTTCGTCGCGGTGGTGGCGGTGGCGGCGATGCTGCCGTGGTTCGCGGGGCGCTTCTGGCGCCAGTACCAGGAGCTCGTCCGGGCGGGCTGGGAGCGGGCCGCCCGGCTGGAGCGCGAGCAGCGGCTCGTCGCCGAACAGGCCCGGTCCCGTGAACGGGCCCGGATCGCCCAGGACATGCACGACGTGCTCGGGCACGATCTCAGTCTCATCGCCCTGTCGGCGGGCGCCCTCAAGCTGGCCCCCGGACTGGACGAGGCGCACCGGGCCGCGGCCGGGGAGATCCGGGCCCGCGCGGCCGCGTCCGTGGAGCGGCTCGGCGAGGTGATCGGCCTGCTGCGCGAGGAGGCGGACGACGAGCCGCCGCAGCCGCCCGGCACCGGCATTCCCCGGCTGGTCGAGGAGGCCGCGGCCGCCGGGCTCGCGGTCGGCCTGCGGGTCGAGGGGGACGCCGACGCCCTGCCCCCGCCGGCCGCGCGCGCCGCCCATCGGGTGGTCCAGGAGGCCCTGACCAACGCGGCCAAGCACGCGCCGCAGGCGCGGGTGGACGTGCGGGTGACGCATACGGCCGAGGAGACGACGGTACGGGTGGAGAACGGGCCAGCCCCCGCACCGGCCCGCGCCGAGGACGTACCGAGTACCGGGCGGGGACTGATCGGGCTCGACGAACGGGTGCGGCTGACCGGCGGCACCTTCACCCACGGCCCGTACGAGGGCGGCTTCGCGGTCACCGCACGGATCCCGCACACCCCGCCCGCCGGGCGCCCACCCGCCGCGCTCCGGGCCACGCCCCGGCCCGCTCCCCCGGCCCTGCCCCCGGAGCACCGGCACGCCCGCAGCCGCGCCCGCCGGGCGCTGGCCCTCGCGGTGGTGCTGCCCCTGGTGGCATGGGCGGGGCTGAGTGGCGCCCTGATGGCCTGGGACATCCGCTCGGCCCAGCTCTCCGTGCTGGACCCCGGCGACTACGCCCGGCTGCGGGTGGGCCAGGATCGGGAGGCGGTCGAGCGGCTGCTGCCCGACCGGGAGACCACGCAGCGGCCGGTGGCCGGGGAACCGACGGGAGAGGGCATCACATGCGCGTACTACGCGATGACGGCGGACCGCTTCGACGACCGGTCCGGGGACGCCTACCGGCTCTGTTTCCGGGACGGCCGGCTGATGTCCAAGGAGGCTCTGACCCCATGAGCGCGCCCCATGCAGAAGGGACGGTGAGCGGACGGTGATCCGGGTACTGATCGCCGACGACGAGGCGATGATCCGCGCGGGGGTGCGCTCCGTGCTGTCCACCGATCCGGACATCGAGGTCGTCGCCGAGGCCGCCGACGGGCACGAAGCGGTGGAGCTGGTGCGCCGCCACCGTCCGGCCGTCGCCGTGCTCGACATCCGGATGCCCGGGACGAACGGCATCGAGGCGGCGGCCGAGATCCGGCGCACCGTGCCGGAGACGGGGGTCGTGATGCTCACGACCTTCGGTGAGGACGACTACATCCTCCAGGCGCTCGGAGGCGGCGCCGCCGGTTTCCTGATCAAGTCGGGCGAGCCCGAGGAACTGATCGCGGGGATCCGCGCGGTGGCCGGCGGGGCCGCCTATCTGTCACCGAAGGTCGCGGCGCGGGTCGTCGCCCATCTCTCGGCGACGGACGCGGGCACCCTGGCCGGCCGCCGTGCCGCCGCCCGCGAACGGGTCGGCGCTCTCACCGCCCGGGAACGTGACGTACTGGCCTTCCTCGGCAGCGGGCTGTCCAACGGACAGATCGCCCGGCGGCTCCATCTGGTGGAAGGGACGGTCAAGGCGCATGTGAGCTCCATCCTGGCCCGGCTGGGCGTGGACAACCGGGCCGCGGCGGCCGTCGTCGCCCACGAGGCCGGAATCGTCGCGCCCGCGCAGCCGCCGCTCGATCGCTGACGCCGCACGCCGGCCGAGCGGCAGGAACGCGAGCAGTACGGCCGCCACCACCGAGGCCCCGAGGACCGCGCCGGCCAGCACGTCGTGCGGGTAGTGCGCCCCCACCATGACCCGCAGCACGGCCGCCGCCGCACCCACCGGCAGGGTGAGGGCGGCCAGGCGCGGGCGCAGCACGGCCAGGCCCACCGCGAGGCCGACGGCCAGGGTCGCGTGGTTGCTCGGGAAGGACCAGTCGCCGGGCGGCGGGCACTCGGCGGCCGTCTCCGCGATGCCGCGCAGGGCCCGGCAGGGGCGCTCCTCGTCCACCACCAGCTTCGCCGCCTCGCTGACCGCGTACGCCGCCACGGTGCCGATGCCCGTGAGCACGGTGCCGGCGGACATCCGGGTGTCCCCCCGGCGCACGGCGCTCCACCAGGCCCACACCAGCAGCAGGCCGAGGACCACGAGGGTGCCGTCGGTCGCCGCCTCCAGCAGCGGCCCCGTCCAGGAGGGTGCGTCGGCCACCGCCCGGTTCACCGAGCGGTAGACGGAGGCCGAGGCGCCGCCCGTCACCTTCACGGCACGGTCCGTGCCCAGCCCGCCCGGGGCGAGCGCCAGGACGGCCGCCGCCCCCGCGGCCAGGACGACGCAGGCGAGCAGGGGCCGCCCGGTCCGGTTTCTGCTTCCGGTTTCTCGACTCATGGGCCATGAACCTAGGAGCGTCGGGGGTCGCGGACCCGGGCCGAACGGCAGGGCTCACCCCTGACGATCGTCAGGGGTGAGCCCTGCCCGGGACCACGGCCCGGACCACTCGTCCAGGCCCGCCGCCCCCGAGGCCGGGACGACGCAGGCAAGGAGCGGACTTTTAGAACCTACGCGGATAGGCGGGTTGGGGATCCCTGGTAGCTAGAACCGGGACTGCTCTCGATGATCATGGAGTGGTGACGTTCCGTGATCGCTGAGGGGGGTTTGTGCCTGTTCTGCCTTCGTGGCTGAGTGAGCCGTTGTGGGAGCAGTTCGCTGCGTTGCTGCCGAAGCGGCCGGTCTTCGATCCGGGGCATCCGCTGGGCTGTCACCGGCGCCGTGTCGGTGACCGGGTCGTCTTCGACAAGCTGCTGCAACTCCTGCGGTTCGGCTGCTCCTACCAGGCGATAGCGGATGCGACCTGTTCGGCCACGACGATCCGGGCCCGCCGGGATGAGTGGATCCGGTTGGGTGTGTTCGCCCGGCTGAAACAGCTCGCGCTGGAGGCGTACGACCGGATGGTCGGGCTGGTTCTGGGCGAGATCGCCGTCGACGGATGCATCACCAAGGCGCCCGGGGGTGGTGAGGTCGCGGGGCGCTCGCCGGTCGACCGGGGCAAGCAAGGGCTGAAACGCTCCGGCCTGGTGGACGGATACGGCATCCCTCTCGGTCGCATCCTGGCCGGGGCTAACCACCACGACTCACCCCTGCTCGCCCCGACCTTGGACCTGCTGACCGCCCTCGGACCGCTGCCCGAGGAGATCACCGTGCACCTTGACGCCGGCTACGACAGTGCCGGCACTCGCACCCTGCTCGGCGAACGTCGCCTGCACGGGCAGATCGCCCGCAAAGGTGAGAAGGCGCCGATCCAGGCCGGCGGGCGGTGGCATGTGGAACGCACTCATGCCTGGCAGAACGCATTCCATCGCCTCGCCCGCTGCCACGAGCGTCGTGCAAAGGTCATTGACGCGCTCTTCGACCTTGCCGATGCGATCATCACCGTCCGCAGCCTTATCCGCCGGGTGTGGACCACGCACCGCTGGCACACCCGACCCCACCACCGCCTTTGAACAGCTGATGCCGACACGCCCCCGGGCTTCGGCCTCCGCGTGGCAGGTGCCCAGGGGTATGTCGTGTGTGGGGGCTGGTCAGGAGGGGGCCAGGACTGCCACCTCCCAGCCGAACCCCACCACCAGTCGGCCATCCGAGGTGACGGCCACGGCGTGCACCCCTGCGGGAAACACCAATTCCGGTCCGACCTGCTGGCCAGTAGCAAGGTCCCACACCCGCACCGTCTTGTTGTAGCTACCGGTGACGGCGACCAAGCGGCTCTCCACCACGGTCGTCGCCACGGCCCCAACCCAGTCGGTGTGGCCGGTCAGGGGCTCGCCGACGGGTCGGCCGGTGGCAAGGTCCCACACCCGCACCATCCCATCATCGCTGCTGGTGACAGCAACTGGACGGCCTTCCACCACCCCGGTCGCCACCGCCCGTACCAGGTCGGTGTGGCCGGTGAGGGGCTCGCCGAGGGGCCGGCCGGTGGTCAGGTCCCACACCCGCACCGTCTCATCCCAGCTGCCGGTGACAGCGACCGGGCGGCCTTCCACCACCCCGGTCGCCACCGCCACGACCAGGTCGGTGTGGCCAGTGAGGGGCTCGCCGACGGGCTGGCCGGTGGTCAGGTCCCACACCCTTGCTGTCTTGTCGTCGCTGCCGGTGACGGCGACCGGGCGGCCTTCCACCACGGTCGTCGCCACGGCCCCAACCCAGTCGGTGTGGCCGGTCAGGGGCTCGCCGACGGGTCGGCCGGTGGCAAGGTCCCACACCCGCACCGTCTCATCCCGGCTGGCGGTGACGGCAACCGGGCGGCCTTCCACCACGGTCGTGGCCACCGCCGACACCTCACTGGTGTGGCCGGTGAGGGGCTCGCCGACGGGTCGGCCGGTGGCAAGGTCCCACACCCGCACCGTCTTATCCCAGC
>NZ_BMTF01000021.1 GCF_014649535.1 Streptomyces gelaticus | reverse complement strand
CCGAACTCCTTTTACGGGAAAGCCCCGTGCCCTTGTGGCACGGGGCTTTTTCGCGTTCACGGGTCTCTGCCGGGCCGGCTGTCTGGTCCTGATGGAGTCGCCCGTCGGGGCCGGGCTCTGCACTGGCAGGTCCCGCAGCTGAGGGATCGGTGAGTCTGGCAGTCCTGTGAGAACCCGTCAGAGTCTTCTGCGGTCAATGGTTTTGAGCATCCCTGAGTTCAGGGTATGCTTTACCTCGTTGCCACAGCGCAGCAGGCCCCAATAGCTCAGTCGGTAGAGCGTCTCCATGGTAAGGAGAAGGTCTGCGGTTCGATTCCGCATTGGGGCTCCGAAGAAGAGAAAGGCCCTCGCCAGTCGGCGGGGGCCTTTCCCGTTGGAACGTGCCGGGCCCCGGCCACTTCCAGGAAGAAGAGGAAGGGGACGGTCGGGGCGGTCGCTTCCCCGACGACGAACCCCAACGTGCAGAAGGTGCCACCGAGTTCGTCCGGCGTCAGGTGGGCGGAGTCGGCGACTCCGTACAACCCTCAGGCGGTGGGAGGCTCGGGCACGCGCATGGCGAGGATGGCCATGTCGTCCGAGGCCGGCTCGGCGGCGAAGCGCTCCACCGCCCGCAGGATGCGAGCCGCCACGGCGCCCGCCGTGAGGCCGGTGCAGGTCGCCAGGACGTCTGCCAGGCCGTCGTCGCCCAACATGCGGGTGCCCTCCCGGCGTTCCGTGACGCCGTCGGTGACGCACAGCAGGACATCGCCCGGGGCGAGGGTCACCGTCTGCTCGTACAGTTCGAGTTCCTCGATGACGCCCAGCAGGGGCTGGGGCTCGGCTGCCGCCTCGACCGAACCGTCCTGACGCAGGCGCAGCGGCAGCGGGTGCCCTGCGCAGACCACCTTCAGAAGGGCGCTGCCGTCCTCCTGGGGCCACAGCTCGCCGTACAGGAGGGTCAGGAAGCGACTGCGGGCGCCCTCGTCGAGGATGGCGGCGTTGAGGCGCTCCAGGACCGCGGGGCCGCCGAAGCCCTCGCGGGCGAGGAGGCGCAGGGCGTGGCGGGCGAGGCCTGTGACGGCCGCGGCCTCCGGACCCGTACCGCATACGTCGCCGATGGCGAAGCCGTAGGCGCCGTCGCGGATCGGGAAGACGTCGTAGAAGTCACCGCCGACCTCGTTGCCCTCGCCGGCCGCGCGGTAGATGACCTCGATCTCGACATTGGGAACCTCGGGCAGTCCCGGCGGCAGCAGACTGCGCTGCAGGGACTGGCTGATCGCCATGCGCTCCGAGTAGAGGCGGGCGTTGTCGAGGGCCAGGGCGGCACGGCGGGACAGATCCTCGGCCAGCTCCAGGATCTCCTGGCGGAAATGGTCGTCGGAGGGCTTCCCGAGTGTCAGCATGCCGATGACGCGGTTACGCGCCACCAACGGCAGGACCACCGTCTCGCCGCCCACGGCGGATGCCGTGGCGAGCGTCGTACGGATGCCGGATCCCATCCTGCCCGGCTCGACGAGCCGACCGGTTTCACCGAGACCGAGCGTGCGCATCGAACTGCGCAGTGCTGCCTGGTGGGCGGCCTCGGACGGGGCGGTCCAGACACGGGCACCGGGGGTCGGCACGGGGTCCGGCGGCGCGATCTTGGAGAGCAGGGCCTTGAGGCCGTCGATGCGGTCCTCGTCCTCGTGCAGGACATAGGAGAGGTACGGCTCGGACGACTGGTCGGCGATCGTGTACACGGCGCACCAGGTGGCGAGGGTGGGGACCGTCATCTGGGCCATCAGCGCCAGGGTCTGGTCCCGGTCGAGGGTGCCGGCCAGCAGGTCGGAGGCCTCGACGAGGAAGGAGAGGGAACCCCGGCGGAGGCGCTCCAGCTCGCCCAGGCGGGCCGACTCGACCGCCAGTGCGATCCGGTCCGCCGCGAACTGCAGGCGCAGGGCCTCCTCGTTCGAGTAGCGGCCGGCCGCTTCCGCTGCGACACCCAGCGAGCCCGTCAGCCGTCCTTCGACCTTCAGCGGGACCGTGACGACAGAACGCATCCCGGTGCCGCCGAGCAGCGGGACGGCGCCCGGCACGCTGTCGAGGTCCTCGTGGACGGCGGGCATCCGGGCGGATCCGTACCGTCCGGTTCCGGCTTCCACCGGGACGCGGGCGAAACGCTGGCGGGCGGAGGGCAGACCCGTGGTGGCCCGTACCTCCAGTTCCGTTTCGTCGTCCGTGGCCAGCAGCAGGAAGGCCGCATCGGCGTCGAGCATGTCACGGGCCCGCTCGGCCGTGCGCTGGAGCAGGCCGTCGAGGTCGTCGGGGGCGGGGGAGCCGATGAAGATCTCGAACGGGTCCGTCTTGCCGCTCTCGGCGTTCGTGTCGGACACCGGAGTGCGGGCCGGCGACTGGAGTACGGCGCGTTCGTAGTCGCGGACGAGCAGGCAGACGGTCGAGGGCTCGCCGTGGGTGTCGCGGACCCGCAGGTGCGAGGCGTAGACGGGGATGATCCGGCCGTCGGCGCCCCGGATTCCGTAACTGCCCTCCCAACGCGAGAGCTGGAGGGCGTCGACGATGCCCGTGTTGGTGCCGGGGGTCTGGGGCCAGGCGGTGAAGTCGGTGAGCTGCTTCCCGGTGACCTGATCCGCGGTATGGCCGAAAAGGAATGCGGCGTCCTCGTTCCAGGCCGCGATGGCACCGGTGCTGTCGATCTGGACGACCGCCACCCGGACGCGCTCGTCGGCGACGGGGAGCAGACCCACGGGGAGCAGCGGTCCCGCCGAGCGGATGCCCACCGGGCGTTCGGGGAGATCGAGCTGGAACCAGACATGTTTGCGGGTGGGGGAGTACTCGACGCCCCACCGGGTGGCGAGTGCCGCGCAGAGCAGCAGCCCGCGGCCGTTCTCGCTGTCCGGGCTGCCGAAGTCCGGTACCGCGCTCTGGAGCGGGACCTCGCGTTCCGGATAGTGGTCGGAGACCTCGATCCGGACGCCGTCCTCCGTGCGCAGACAGAGCACGTCGGCGGCGGTGCCCGCGTGGATGACGGCATTGGTCACCAGCTCGCTGGTGAGAACGACCGCGTCGTCGACGACATCGGTGTAGCCCCACCCCTGGAGGGTGTCGCGGACAAAGGCACGGGCGGTCGCGACGGAGCGCCCGGCCGGGTCGAAGGTGGCGGCCGCGCGCGCGGTGATCACAGCACTCCCCATGGTGTCTCGTCGCTTCCCCGAGTCCTGTGCCCGTTTCTCGCCGCTTCGATTCGCCTGCCAGGCTAGACGCTCGGTCTCGGTGCCGGATACACGAGGGGCGACATCGGACAGGAGCGACCAGGAACGGACCTGTGACCGGACAACTCCGGGCTTCTCAACCGAGGGATGTGGAACAACCCTTGGAGGTTGCACCCCGGCCGCGTCGGGCCTGGTACGTTTCAACGATTTGACGTCCCCATGGTCACCCGTCGACGGTGGGCTGTGGCGGTGAGCCAAAGAAGAACTGGGCAAGCTCCCAGATAAGGCCCGAGCGATACGGTCAACCCCTGCGGGAGGGACACGGTGGAGTCTGGCGTGGCGGCGCGGGGCAAAAGCACGCGCACAAAAGGCGGACAGTCCGTGAAGAAACAGCGCAATGGAACCATCGATGTCGACGCGGCGGCGCTCAACAGACTGTTGGCGGGCCTCGTGGCGATGCGCGACGGGAATTTCCGCAGGCGTCTGACCGTCTCGGGCGACGGCGTGATGGCGGAGATCGCGGCGGTCTTCAACGAGGTCGCCGACCGCAATCTGCATCTCACCGGTGAGCTGGCCCGGGTACGGCGGGTGGTCGGACGTGAGGGGAAGCTCACCGAGCGGCTGGAGACGGGCGCCTGCGAGGGCTCCTGGGCCGCCGCGATCGACGCCTCCAACGAGCTGGTCGACGATCTGGCGCGCCCGGTCTCGGAGGTCGGGCGGGTGTTGTCGGCGGTGGCCGACGGTGATCTCGAACAGCGGATGGAGCTGCGTTCGCACACGTCCGACGAGACCGTTCGGCCGCTGCGCGGCGAGTTCCTGAAGGTCGCCCGTACGGTCAACAGCCTCGTCGACCAGCTGTCCGCGTTCACCGAGCAGGTGACGCGTGTCGCGGTCGAGGTGGGGACCGAGGGCAAGCTGGGCGGACAGGCCCAGGTGCGTGGTATGTCCGGGTCCTGGAAGGACCTCACGGACTCCGTGAACACCATGGCGTACCGGCTGACCGCTCAGGTGCGCGACATCGCGCTGGTGACGACGGCGGTCGCCAAGGGCGATCTGTCGCGGAAGGTCACCGTCCATGTGGCCGGCGAGATGCTCCAGCTGAAGAACACCGTCAACACGATGGTCGACCAGCTGTCGTCGTTCTCCTCCGAGGTGACCCGGGTCGCCCGTGAGGTGGGTACGGAGGGCGAGCTCGGCGGGCAGGCGACCGTGCCGGGCGTGGCCGGGGTGTGGAAAGACCTCACCGACTCCGTCAACACGATGGCAGGGAACCTCACCTCCCAGGTGCGCGGGATCGCCGAGGTGACCACGGCCGTCGCCAACGGCGACCTGTCCCAGAAGGTCACGGTGAGCGCCCGCGGCGAGGTCGCGCAGCTGGCCGAGACCATCAACCAGATGACCGACACGCTGCGGCTCTTCGCGGACGAAGTGACCCGGGTGGCCAGCGAGGTCGGTGGTGAGGGTCTGCTGGGCGGGCAGGCGAAGGTGCCGGGTGCGGCGGGGACCTGGAAGGACCTCACCGACTCGGTGAACACGGTCTTCCGGAACCTGACGACCCAGGTGCGGGACATCGCGCAGGTGACCACGGCGGTGGCCAACGGTGACCTGTCGCAGAAGGTCACGGTGGACGTGGCCGGCGAGATGCTGGAGCTGAAGAACACCGTCAACACGATGGTGGGCCAGCTCCAGGCCTTCGGTTCGCAGGTGACCCGGGTGGCCCGGGAGGTCGGCGTCGAGGGCCGGCTCGGCGGGCAGGCCGAGGTGCCGGGTGCGGCGGGGACCTGGAAGGACCTCACCGACTCGGTGAACGCGGCGTTCCGCAACCTCACGGGGCAGGTGCGCGACATCGCGCAGGTGACGACCGCGGTGGCCAACGGCGACCTGACGCAGAAGGTCACCGTGGATGTCGCGGGCGAGATGCTGGAGTTGAAGAACACCGTCAACACGATGGTGGCGCAGCTCTCCAGCTTCGCCGACCAGGTGACGGGCATGGCGCGTGACGTGGGTACGGAGGGCCGCCTCGGGGGCCAGGCCCGGGTGGACGGCGTTTCCGGCACCTGGAAGGAACTCACCGACTCCGTCAACTTCATGGCAGGGAACCTGACTTCGCAGGTGCGCCAGATCGCCCAGGTGACCACGGCGGTGGCGCGGGGTGACCTGTCGCAGAAGATCGACGTGGACGCCCGCGGCGAGATCCTGGAGCTGAAGAACACCATCAACACGATGGTGGACCAGCTCTCCGCCTTCGCCGAGCAGGTGACCCGGGTCGCCCGCGAGGTCGGTACCGACGGGCGCCTCGGCGGTCAGGCGCAGGTGCCCGGCGTGGCCGGTGTGTGGCGTGATCTGACCGATTCGGTGAACGGCATGGCGGGCAATCTCACCGCTCAGGTCCGTAACATCGCGCAGGTCGCCACGGCGGTGGCGCGGGGTGACCTGTCGCAGAAGATCGACGTGGATGCCCGCGGCGAGATCCTGGAGCTGAAGAACACCATCAACACGATGGTGGACCAGCTCTCGAACTTCGCGGAGCAGGTGACCAGGGTCGCCCGCGAGGTCGGTACGGAGGGCATCCTCGGCGGTCAGGCCGAGGTGCAGGGGGTGTCCGGTACGTGGAAGGACCTCACCCATTCCGTCAACCGCATGGCGAACAACCTGACCATGCAGGTCCGCAACATCGCCGAGGTCACCACCGCGGTCGCCAACGGCGACCTGTCCAAGAAGATCACCGTCGATGCCAGGGGCGAGATCCTCGAACTGGTCACGACCGTCAACACCATGGTCGACCAGCTGCTCAACTTCGCCGACGAGGTGACCAGGGTCGCCCGTGAGGTGGGCACCGAGGGCATTCTCGGCGGCCAGGCCCGGGTGCCTGGTGCGACGGGCATCTGGAAGGACCTCAGCGACAACGTCAACCTGATGGCCAACAACCTGACCAGTCAGGTGCGGAACATCTCCCGTGTCTCGTCGGCGGTCGCCAACGGCGATCTGCGCAAGAAGGTCACGGTGGAGGCGCGCGGCGAGGTCGCCGAGCTGGCGGACACCGTCAACACGATGGTGACGACACTGTCCTCGTTCGCCGACGAGGTGACGCGAGTCGCCCGCGAGGTGGGCACGGAAGGCGAGCTGGGCGGTCAGGCCAGGGTGCCCGGGGTCTCCGGTACCTGGAAGGACCTGACCGAGTCGGTGAACTCGATGGCGTCCAACCTGACGGGTCAGGTGCGCCAGATCGCCGCGGTCACCACCGCCATCGCCAAGGGCGACCTCACCAAGAAGATCGACATCGACGCGCGCGGCGAGATCCAGCAACTGAAGAACACCATCAACACGATGGTCGACCAGCTGTCCTCGTTCGCCGAGCAGGTGACCCGGGTGGCCCGCGAGGTGGGCACGGAGGGGCAGTTGGGCGGTCAGGCCCGGGTCCGGGACGTCGACGGCACCTGGCGCGACCTCACCGAGTCGGTGAACGAGATGGCCGGAAACCTCACCCGTCAGGTGCGGGCCATCGCGGCCGTCGCCACCGCGGTGACCCGCGGCGATCTCAACCTGAAGATCGATGTGGACGCGGCCGGCGAGATCCAGGCCCTCCAGGACAACATCAACACCATGATCGCCAACCTGCGCGACACCACGGCGACCAACAAGGAACAGGAC
This sequence comes from Streptomyces gelaticus, assembly GCF_014649535.1. Lineage (GTDB taxonomy): Bacteria > Actinomycetota > Actinomycetes > Streptomycetales > Streptomycetaceae > Streptomyces > Streptomyces gelaticus. The sequence goes on along the minus strand of NZ_BMTF01000021.1, from coordinate 131,377 downwards.
TGGCTCAAGGGCAACCTCGCCCGCATCTCCGGCCTGATGCAGGGGCGCCGCGACCTGGACGACGTGGCCTCGCTGATCATGAGCGAGCTGACCCCGGTCGTGTCTGCGCAGCACGGTGCGTTCTTCCTGGCCATGCCGACCGGGGCCACCGGCGCGGTGGGCGCGGACAGTGACGCGGAGGGTTCGTACGAACTCCGCATGAGGGGCAGCTACGGATACTCGGCGGGTTCCATGCCGACGTCCTTCCGGCCGGGCGAAACGCTCATCGGCACGGCCGCCGAGGAGAAGCGGACCATTCAGGTGGACAACGTTCCGCCCGGATATCTGAAGATCTCCTCCGGGCTCGGAGAGGCACCGCCGGCGCATGTGATCGTGCTGCCGGTGCTGTTCGAGGGGAAGGTTCTCGGCGTGATCGAGCTGGCGTCCTTCCAGCCGTTCACCCATATCCAGCGGGACTTCCTCAACCAGCTCGCCGAAATGATCGCGACGAGCGTCAACACCATCAGTGTCAATACGAAGACCGAGAAACTCCTCGAACAGTCGCAGGAGCTCGCCGAGCAATTGCGGGACCGTTCACAGGAGTTGGAGAACCGTCAGAAGGCGCTCCAGGCCTCCAACGCCGAACTGGAGGAGAAGGCCGAACTGCTGGCGCAGCAGAACCGCGACATCGAGGTCAAGAACACCGAGATCGAAGAGGCCCGTCAGGTCCTGGAGGAGCGTGCCGAGCAGCTCGCGGTCTCGATGCGCTACAAGTCCGAGTTCCTGGCGAACATGTCGCACGAGTTGCGCACCCCGCTCAACTCGCTGCTCATTCTGGCCAAGCTGCTCGCCGACAACGCCGAGGGCAATCTCTCGCCGAAGCAGGTGGAATTCGCCGAGACGATCCACGGGGCCGGTTCCGATCTGCTCCAGCTGATCAACGACATTCTCGATCTGACGAAGGTCGAGGCGGGCAAGATGGATGTCAGTCCGACCCGGATCGCGCTGGTTCAGCTGGTGGATTACGTGGAGGCGACCTTCCGCCCGCTCACCGCGGAAAAGGGACTCGACTTCTCCGTAAGGGTCTCGCCGGAACTGCCCGCGACCTTGCACACGGACGAACAGCGGCTGCTGCAGGTGCTGCGCAACCTCCTGTCCAACGCGGTGAAGTTCACCGACAGCGGGGCGGTCGAGCTGGTCATCCGGCACGCCGGCGAGGATGTGCCGAACGCCATCCGTGAGCAGCTTCTGGAAGCCGGGTCACTGCGTGATGCGGACGCCGACCTGATCGCGTTCTCGGTCACCGACACCGGCATCGGGATCGCTTCCAGCAAGATGCTGGTGATCTTCGAGGCGTTCAAGCAGGCGGACGGTACGACCAGTCGCAAGTACGGCGGTACGGGGCTCGGGCTGTCCATCAGCCGGGAGATCGCCCGGCTGCTGGGCGGCGAGATCCACGCGGCGAGCGAGCCCGGCCGCGGCTCGACGTTCACGCTGTATCTGCCGCTGCACCCGAGCGAGTTGCCGCCGCAGGGATACCCGCAGATCGGTCCCGGGCCCATCGAGGCACACGACGCGGCGGCCGAGGAGGGGCTGCTGCCGCAGGGCGGTCCGGATGCCGACGCGGCGGCCGCGGCGCCGGGTTCGGCCGGTCCGGTGCGGCGTCGCCGCAAGAGCCTGGAGCGTGCGGAGCGGCGGCCGGCGCTGCCGCCCCGGAGCTCCGCGCCGGCGGCCGCGCAGGAGCCCTGGGCGCCGGCCGGGCAGGAGGAACCCGAGGTCCGCAGGACGTTCCGGTTCCGTGGCGAGAAGGTGCTCATCGTCGACGACGACATCCGCAATGTCTTCGCGCTCACCAGCGTGCTGGAGCAGCACGGTCTTTCGGTGCTGTACGCGGAGAACGGGCGGGTGGGCATCGAAGTCCTGGAACAGCACGACGATGTGGCGGTCGTGCTGATGGACATCATGATGCCGGAGATGGACGGCTATGCCACGACGGCGGCGATCCGCAGGATGCCGCAGTTCGCCGGGCTGCCGATCGTCGCGTTGACCGCGAAGGCGATGAAGGGCGACCGGGAGAAGGCGATCGAATCCGGCGCTTCCGACTACGTCACCAAGCCTGTCGATCCTGATCATCTTCTTTCCGTAATGGAGCAGTGGATGCGCGGAGAGTGATCATTAGTTGAGTGAATCGCGATGAGTTGCTGATCGACTGTGGCCGCAGGGGTGTGGGCAGGCTCTATTCGGGGAACCTTCTCGTCTCCCACCGCGTTTCTGCTGTGTGCACAGTGACATCGCGGTGACAGGGTGTGGTGGCGGGCGGGGTGCGGCTACCATGACCGGCACAAGGACGGACGGCGCAAGGGAGTCGTCCCCTGGGGCGGCGCCCGGTGCAATTCCGGGGCGAGGAGGACGGGCCATGGTGCAGAAGGCCAAGATCCTCCTGGTCGATGACCGGCCGGAGAATCTGCTGGCGCTGGAGGCCATCCTCTCTGCGCTCGATCAGACGCTGGTACGGGCATCGTCAGGGGAGGAAGCGCTCAAAGCGCTGCTCACGGACGACTTCGCGGTCATTCTGCTGGACGTCCAGATGCCGGGCATGGACGGTTTCGAAACCGCCGCGCACATCAAGCGGCGGGAACGAACTCGGGACATCCCGATCATCTTCCTCACCGCGATCAATCACGGTCCGCATCACACCTTCCGGGGTTATGCGGCGGGCGCGGTGGACTACATCTCGAAGCCGTTCGACCCGTGGGTGCTGCGGGCCAAGGTCTCGGTCTTCGTCGAGCTGTACATGAAGAACTGCAAGCTGCGTGAGCAGGCGGCGCTGCTGCGGCTCCAGCTCGAGGGCGACGGCGGCGACGCGGACCACGAGAGGGAGCCCGCCGGGCTGCTGGCCGAGCTCTCGGCGCGGCTCGCGGCCGTCGAGGAGCAGGCCGAGGCGCTCTCCAAGCAGCTCGACGACGAGTCGGCGGACGCCGCGGCGGTGGCCACTGCCGCCCACCTGGAGCGCAAGCTGACCGGGCTGCGCCGCGCGCTGGACGCCCTGGAGCCCGGCACCGGAAGCGGCGCGGCCGCCCTTCCCTCGTAACGACGCGGCCGTTCCGTCGCGACCGGGCAGCGGGGAGGGGCGGCGGTCCGGTGGTGCGATTTCCGGTCGGGGGCGGGCGGTTGCCCGGAGCCCCGGCCCAACTTCCTCCTGCACGGCGCCGTTCGACGGTCCATGAGCGGGTCTCCAGGAGTGAGGCCGCGTCAGTTTGCCGCCCCTCTACAGCGACACGGACGGGTGAAGCGGTACGCGCTCGTGTTAACAGCCGTAGACACCGGTAACCTCGGCACCATGGCCTCACGTACGTCCGGCAAGGGTTCCCAGGGCACGGCGGGCACCGCGAAGCGCGTCGGCCGTACCGCGGGACCGGCCAAGAAAGCCGCGCCCGCGAAGAAGACCGCCGCCAAGAAGACCGTGCCCGCGAAGAAGGCTCCCGCCAAGAAGGCGGCGGCGAAGAAGGCGGCCCCGCCCAAGCCGGCCCCGTCGCCCACCAACGGTGTCTACCGCCTGGCGCGCGCTGTCTGGCTCGGTACGGCCCACGCCGTCGGAGCGATGTTCCGCGGCGTAGGGCGCGGAGCGAAGGGGCTCGACCCCGCACACCGCAAGGACGGCGTGGCGCTGCTGCTGCTCGGGCTCGCGCTGGTCGTCGCCGCGGGCACCTGGTCGAATCTGCGCGGGCCCGTCGGCGACCTCGTGGAGATGCTGGTCACCGGGGCCTTCGGCCGGCTCGATCTGCTCGTGCCGATACTGCTCGGCACCATCGCCGTACGGCTGATCCGCTACCCGGAGAAGCCCGAGGCCAACGGCCGAATCGTCATCGGGCTCTCCGCCCTCGTCATCGGCGTGCTCGGGCAGGTCCACATCGCGTGCGGATCGCCCGGCCGGGAGGACGGCACCACGGCGATGCAGAACGCCGGCGGGCTCATCGGCTGGGCGGCCTCCAAGCCGCTGATCTACGCCATGGGCGAGGTCCTCGCCGTACCCCTGCTGTTGCTGCTCACCGTCTTCGGCCTGCTGGTCGTCACCGCGACCCCGGTGAACGCCATCCCGCAGCGGCTCCGGCTGCTCGGCACCAAGCTGGGCCTTCTCCACCCCGAGTACGACCCCGAGGCAGACGAGAACGACGACGAGCGCTACGAGGAACAGTGGCGCGAACAGCTTCCCGCCCGGTCCCGCCGCTCCCCGGCGCGCCGTTCCGAGGTGCCCGGCGAGTACGACCCCGAGCAGGCCGAGGCCGAAGCGCTCTCCCATCGCCGCCGGACGCGCCGGCCGTCCGTGCAGCCCGCGATGAACCGCACCATGGACGCGGTGGATGTGGCGGCCGCCGCGGCCGCCGCCCTCGACGGGGCCGTGCTCAACGGCATGCCGCCCTCGCCGATCGTCGCCGACCTCACCCAGGGCGTCTCCGTCGAGCGCGAACGTCCGGGCCCACCCGTCCCCGGTGCCAGGGAGGGCGAACCCTCCTCCGGAGGAGTCAAGCAACCGGCACCCGCAGGCGGCGTACCCGATCTCACGAAGCCCGTGCCCGACTCGCAGTCCCAGCCGCTGCCGGCCCGCGCCGAACAGCTCCAGCTCTCCGGCGACATCACCTACTCGCTGCCCTCGCTCGACCTGCTGGAGCGCGGCGGCCCCGGCAAGACCCGCAGCGCCGCCAACGACGCGATCGTCGCCGCGCTGACGAACGTCTTCACCGAATTCAAGGTCGACGCCGCCGTCACCGGCTTCACCCGGGGGCCGACGGTCACACGGTACGAGGTGGAGCTCGGCCCGGCGGTGAAGGTGGAGCGGATCACCGCGCTCGCCAAGAACATCGCCTACGCCGTCGCCAGTCCCGATGTCCGGATCATCTCCCCGATCCCGGGCAAGTCCGCGGTGGGCATCGAGATCCCCAACACCGACCGGGAGATGGTCAACCTCGGCGATGTGCTGCGCCTCGCGGACGCGGCGGAGGACGACCACCCGATGCTGGTCGCGCTCGGCAAGGACGTCGAGGGCGGCTATGTGATGGCCAACCTGGCGAAGATGCCGCACGTGCTGGTGGCCGGTGCGACCGGTTCCGGCAAGTCGTCGTGCATCAACTGCCTGATCACCTCGGTCATGGTGCGGGCGACCCCGGACGACGTCCGGATGGTCCTGGTCGACCCCAAGCGCGTCGAGCTGACCGCGTACGAGGGCATCCCGCACCTGATCACACCGATCATCACCAACCCGAAGCGTGCGGCCGAGGCGCTCCAGTGGGTGGTGCGGGAGATGGACCTGCGCTACGACGACCTCGCCGCTTTCGGATACCGGCACATCGACGACTTCAACCAGGCCGTCCGCAACGGCAAGGTCAAGCCGCCGGAGGGCAGCGAGCGCGAGCTCTCGCCCTATCCGTACCTGCTGGTGATCGTCGACGAGCTCGCCGACCTGATGATGGTCGCTCCGCGCGATGTCGAGGACGCCATCGTCCGGATCACCCAACTGGCCCGTGCCGCCGGTATCCACCTGGTACTCGCGACGCAGCGGCCCTCGGTCGATGTCGTCACCGGTCTGATCAAGGCGAACGTACCCTCCCGGCTGGCCTTCGCGACCTCGTCGCTGGCCGACAGCCGGGTCATCCTCGACCAGCCCGGCGCCGAGAAGCTCATCGGAAAGGGTGACGGTCTGTTCCTGCCGATGGGGGCGAACAAACCCACCCGAATGCAGGGCGCCTTCGTCACCGAGGACGAGGTCGCGGCCGTCGTCCAGCACTGCAAGGATCAGATGGCGCCGGTCTTCCGCGAGGACGTGGTGGTCGGCACGGCCAAGAAGAAGGAGATCGACGAGGACATCGGCGACGACCTGGATCTGCTCTGCCAGGCCGCCGAACTGGTCGTCTCCACCCAGTTCGGGTCCACCTCGATGCTCCAGCGCAAGCTCCGGGTCGGCTTCGCCAAGGCCGGCCGGCTGATGGACCTGATGGAGTCCAGGAACATCGTCGGGCCCAGCGAGGGTTCCAAGGCCCGCGACGTCATGGTGAAACCCGACGAGCTGGACGGGGTGTTGGCGCTGATTCGCGGGGAAACCGGTTCGTAAGGGTGTTACGGGCAACCGTTTCGTCGGGTCGTACGTCAACTTGAGGGGAGGGGCGGCAGAATTGTCCTTCCCGGGACGGTCCGGGGATTCGGACGGAGTTTCGAGTCCGATGGAGGGCAAAGTCCTTCCTCCCGGTTGCCCCACCCTTTCGTACCCCCCCTAGACTGAACACCCAGCAGGTGGCTCACGCTCGAAAGGCGCCCCCGTGTCCATCGGCAACTCCCCCGAAGACGACCGGCCTTCGATCGGTCGAGTGCTCCAGCAGGCTCGCATCGCCGCAGGTCTCACGGTCGAAGAGATCAGTTCGTCCACCCGGGTGCGCATCCCCATCGTGCACGCGATCGAAGAGGACGACTTCTCCCGCTGCGGCGGCAGTGTGTACGCGCGCGGCCATATCCGTACGCTGGCGCGTGCCGTCCATCTCGATCCGGAACCGTTGGTTTCGCAGTACGACGCCGAGCACGGCGGCCGTCCCGCACCCACGCCCGCGGCGCCGCTGTTCGAGGCCGAGAGAATCCGTTCCGAACCCCGCCGGCCCAACTGGACGGCGGCCATGGTCGCGGCGATCGTCGTCGTCGTCGGTTTCGTCGGCTTCACGGCCTTCAAGGGCGGTGACGACAGCCCCCCGGCCACCCAGGTCGCGGAGGGATCGGTATCCAACACGAAGACCCCGAAGCCGAAGACCGACAAGCCCGTCGACCCGAAGCCGGCGCCCTCCGACAGCGCCATCGCCGCGGCCCCCAGGGACAAGGTGACGGTGCGGCTCAACGCCAGTCAGGGCAAGAGCTGGATCTCCGCCAAGGACCACAACGGGCGGCTGCTCTTCGACGGTCTGCTGCTCCAGGGCCAGACCAAGACGTTCCAGGACCAGGAGCGGGTCGACCTCGTCCTCGGGGACGCCGGCTCGATCGAGCTCTTCGTGAACGGCAAGAAGGTCGAGGACAAGTTCCAGCCCGGCCAGGTCGAACGGCTCTCATACACGAAGGGCGACCCGGCGGTCGGCTGATCGGTACGCGGGCCGCCTCCTCGGGCGGCATCGACGACACGGCGAGCGCCCGGCAACCCTGCCGGGAGCTCGCCGCATTTGTTACTCGGTGTAACGGTGGAACCCTGCGCGGCAGGGCGAGTGCCGGGACAAAGTAGTCTTGAGCCCATGCCCGAACGCCGTACCGTCGCCCTTGTCACTCTTGGCTGCGCCCGTAACGAGGTGGACTCGGAAGAGCTCGCAGGCCGCTTGGCAGCGGACGGCTGGGAGCTCGTCCAGGACGCCTCCGACGCCGATGTGGCCGTCGTCAACACCTGTGGATTCGTCGAGGCCGCCAAGAAGGACTCCGTCGACGCCCTGCTCGAAGCCAATGATCTGAAGGACCACGGCAGGACCCAGGCCGTGGTCGCCGTCGGCTGCATGGCCGAGCGCTACGGCAAGGACCTCGCCGAGGCCCTGCCCGAGGCGGACGGCGTCCTGGGCTTCGACGACTACGCCGACATCTCCGACCGCCTCCAGACCATCCTCAACGGCGGCATCCACGCCTCGCACACCCCGCGTGACCGCCGCAAGCTGCTGCCCATCAGCCCGGCCGAGCGGCAGGACGCGGCCGTGGCCCTGCCTGGGCACGCCCAGGAGGCCGCGCCCGCCCCCGAGGACCTCCCCGAGGGTGTCGCGCCGGTCTCCGGGCCGAGGGCGCCCCTGCGTCGCCGGCTGGGCACCAGCCCCGTCGCCTCGGTGAAGCTCGCCTCCGGCTGCGACCGGCGCTGTTCCTTCTGCGCCATCCCGTCCTTCCGCGGATCCTTCATCTCGCGGCGCCCCTCGGACGTGCTCCAGGAGACCCGCTGGCTGGCCGAGCAGGGCGTCAAGGAGGTCATGCTGGTCTCCGAGAACAACACCTCGTACGGCAAGGACCTCGGCGACATCCGGCTGCTGGAGACGCTGCTGCCGGGGCTCGCCGATGTCGAGGGCATCGAGCGGATCCGGGTCAGCTACCTCCAGCCGGCCGAGATGCGCCCCGGCCTGATCGACGTGCTGACCTCGACGCCGAAGGTCGCGCCCTACTTCGACCTGTCCTTCCAGCACTCGGCCCCCGGTGTGCTGCGGGCGATGCGCCGCTTCGGTGACACCGACCGGTTCCTGGAACTGCTGGACACCATCCGCAGCAAGGCCCCGCAGGCCGGTGCCCGTTCCAATTTCATCGTGGGCTTCCCCGGTGAGACCGAGGCCGACCTGGCGGAGCTGGAACGCTTCCTCACCGGCGCCCGGCTCGACGCCATCGGAGTCTTCGGCTACTCCGACGAGGAGGGCACCGAAGCCGTCGGCTACGAGAACAAGCTGGACGCCGACGTCATCGCCGAGCGGCTCGCACACATCTCGCAGCTGGCCGAGGAGCTGACCTCGCAGCGTGCCGAGGAGCGCCTGGGCGAGTCGCTCCAGGTCCTCGTCGAGTCCGTGGACGACGAGGACGGCGCGGTGGGGCGTGCGGCGCACCAGGCTCCCGAAACGGACGGCCAGGTGCTCTTCACCACACGCGAGGGCCTCGTGCCCGGCCTTATGGTCGAGGCAAAGGTTGTGGGCACCGAGGGAGTGGACCTGGTGGCCGAGTGTTCCGGACTCATGGAGGCGGCCAGATGACGGGAGTCCCGGCATCCGCGGCAGGTGGCTCCGGCGCGAAGCCGGTCCGCGGCGGCAAGCTGGGCACTGCGGCCGTCAATCAGGCCAGCCTGTGGAACATCGCCAATCTGCTCACCATGCTGCGGCTGGTGCTGGTGCCCGGATTCGTGCTCCTGCTGCTGCACAACGGCGGGTACGACCCGGCCTGGCGGGCGTTCGCCTGGGCGGCCTTCGCCGTAGCCATGATCACCGATCTGTTCGACGGTCATCTGGCGCGCACGTACAACCTGGTCACCGACTTCGGGAAGATCGCCGACCCGATCGCGGACAAGGCGATCATGGGCGCGGCGCTGATCTGCCTCTCGTACCTCGGCGATCTGCCCTGGTGGGTCACAGGCGTGATCCTCTTCCGCGAGCTCGGTATCACGCTGATGCGCTTCTGGGTGATACGGCACGGGGTGATTCCGGCCAGTCGTGGCGGGAAGATGAAGACCCTCGCGCAGGGGACGGCCGTCGGGATGTACGTCCTGGCGCTGACCGGCCCCCTGGCCACCCTGCGCTTCTGGGTGATGGCGGTGGCCGTCGTGCTGACGGTCGTCACCGGGCTCGACTATGTGCGCCAGGCCGTCGTGCTGCGCCGCAAGGGGCTCGCGGCCGAGCGGGCCGTTGCAGGGGGCGCGGGACCGGCCGAGGAGGCTGCGGGAAGCCGTGATGCGGCGGAGGCCGAGCGGTGACTGTCGCGGCCGGGGTGCTGGAGCTGCTCGTGGGGCGGGGTGAGACCCTTGCCGTCGCCGAGTCGCTGACCGGCGGTCTGGTCGCGGCGGAGCTGACTTCCGTGCCGGGTGCCTCGAAGTCCTTCCGGGGCTCCGTGACCGCGTACGCGACGCCCCTCAAGCGGGATGTCCTGGGTGTGGACGGCGTTCTGCTGGCGGAGCGCGGTGCGGTCGACCCGGAAGTGGCGCGGCAGATGGCAGCCGGCGTGCGCCGCGTTCTCGGGGCGGACTGGGGGATGGCCACCACCGGTGTCGCGGGCCCCGAGCCGCAGGACGGCAAGGCCGTGGGCACGGTCTATGTCGCGGTGGCCGGGCCGGACGGGGTGGAGAATGTGGCCGAGCTGAGATTGAACGGCCGGCGGGCGGACATCCGTGGAGAGAGCGTACGGAGGGTGCTCGAGCTGCTCTCCGCCGAACTCGGCAAGAATGCAAGGGCACAGGATACGGAACAGAACGGGGGGAATTGATGTTTGCAGCCCTGAGTGAACACGACATCGCTCCCCGCACGGCCGCGGCACAAGGCGGTACGGTGGGGCGTGAAGGATGCGGCTACGCGGTCCGAGGAGGGAGCCACCGATGATTCTGCTCCGTCGCCTGCTTGGTGACGTGCTGCGTCGGCAGCGCCAGCGCCAAGGCCGTACTCTGCGCGAAGTCTCCTCGTCCGCCCGAGTCTCGCTCGGCTATCTCTCCGAGGTGGAGCGGGGGCAGAAGGAGGCATCCTCCGAACTGCTCTCCGCCATTTGCGACGCGCTTGACGTACGGATGTCCGAGCTCATGCGTGAAGTGAGCGATGAGCTGTCGCTGGCCGAACTGGCCGAGTCGGCAGCAGCCAGCGATCCGGTGCCTGTGCCGGTGCGGCCCATGCTCAATTCCGTCTCCGTGACGTCGGTGGCGGGTGTGCCGACGGGACGGGTGACCATCAAGGCGCCCGCGGAAGCGGTGGATGTCGTCGCCGCCTGACCCGCGTGGTCCGGTGTGAAGCACGGAGCCCTGGTCGTCCTCTTGAGGGGATGGCCGGGGCTTTCGCGTGCTCCGGGGTAGGAACGGGCGGGACAGCGGGATAGAACTGTCCCTCAAATGACCGTTTTGTTTCATTTGTGTAATCGTGGGTGGTGCGGAGCGAGGTAGACATCCCTCTGCTCGCCCTACTCGAAGGAGTCGCAGTGGTTGACGACAGTGCCAAGGACAAGATCAAGGGCAAGGCCAAGGAAGCCATGGGCAAGATGACCGGCGACCGGCGCAAGGAGGCCGAAGGCAAGGCGGACCAGGCCAAAGGCAGGGCCAAGGGTGCCATGAGCGACGTCGGGAAGCGCGCGCAAGGTGTGAAGGACTCTTTGCGCCCCGACGACGAGCGCTGACCTTGCTGTCGAGCCCCCACGCGAAGCGGTGGGGGCTCGGTGGTGCTGCGGGTGCTGCACGAATCGGCGGTCGGGTTCGGTGGCGCCGCTCGTTCTGGATGCGGCCCGGGTGTTGCCGGGTGAGACTGCCAGGAGCGGAACGTCGGCCGACGGGAACACCGGGTGATCGTCGGGTGATCACGCACTTCGGTTCTGTGCCGCGGAGTTACCGGCCGGCGCGAGGTCACCGGCACGGCAGGCCCGGAGGTTCCGGGCGAGAGCGCGTAACGGTCTGTGGCTGCGCGGCAGAGCGCCGGTGGTGCGCCGATGCGCCCTCCCGCCGGGCGAGCGCGCCGGACTAGGGTCCTTCGTTTGGATCAGGCCGGAGGAGGCAGCCATGGTGAGGCGATGGGTGCCGGCGCTCGTTCTCGGCGGGGTGTGGTGGTGGGCCGTGTTGCGGCTCGTGCTGGAGCCGGCCCATGCGGGACTTGTCGAGAGCGTGGTGGCGGCGGGTGGGTGGGGGTTGAGCCTGCTGCCCGTGCATGTGGCCGCGACCGCCGGGCCGGGGGGAGCGGGACGCTGGTTCGGTGTCGGGGTGCGGTGGGCGGAGCGTGGCGGACGGGCTACCAGGGCATGGCTACGCCGCCGTTGGGGCGCAGGATCTGACCGGTCATGAAGGCCGACGCGTCGGAAGCGAGATGGAGCACGGTGTGGGCCACGTCCTCGGGCTCGCCCACCCGCCCGAGCGGGGAGATCCGGGCCATCGTCGCCTCCACCCGGTGCTGCCGGTCCGTGTCGTGGCGGGCGGTCATGGGCGTACGGATCCAGCCCGGGGCGACGGCGTTGACGCGGATCGCATGCGGCCCCAGTTCGGTCGCCAGTGTCTTCGTCAACTGGACGACCGCCGCCTTGGCCGCGCTGTAGCAGAGCAGCCCCGGACCGGCGGAGTCGACCGCACCCGAGGCCATGGTGATCAATGAGCCGGGGGCGCCGCGCGTGATCATGCTGCGGGCCGCCTCCTGGCAGGCATACAGCACGCCCTTGAAGTTGACCGCGAGGACGCGGTCGAGATCCTCGTCCGAGGTCTCCAGGACACTGCTCGTGTGCATGATCCCGGCGACGGCGGCCAGGATGTCGACATCGCCCGCAGCGGCCACCGCGGCGCCGACGCGAGCGCGGTCGGTGACATCGAGGACGTGGACCTGCGATGAGCCGCCGGTCCCGGTGATCAGCTCCCGGGTCTCCAGCAGGCCCTGCTCGTCCAGGTCCGCGCAGTGCACGGTGGCACCCGCGGCCGCGAGCAGCAGGGCGCAGGCCCGGCCGATACCGCCCGCGGCGCCGGTGACGAACGCGGAGCGGCCCGTGAGGTCGTACGCGGTGAGGGGCATGACCGGACGGTACGACTGGAACTGACGGGTCGTCAACTAGTGTGTGGGGCCCGACTGGCAGTGCGGGCACCAGTAGGTGGGGCGGGCGTCCTGGTCCGCGGTGCGGATGGGGGTGCCGCAGCGCAGACAGGGGCGGTCGGTCCTGCCGTAGACCCAGAGCCGTTCCCTCGGGCCCTGACCATGACGGGGCGTTCTCGTGGTCGTAGTCGTGCGCATCGGGCGGTCGCGATTGGCTTCGAGGAGCTGTTTGGCCGTGGTGACCAGGCGGGCGGCGGTGGGGGCGGGGAGGTTGCCGACGGCGAGCCAGGGGGTGGCGCGGGCCAGGAAGCAGAGCTCGGCCTTGTAGATGTTGCCGATCCCGGCCAGGTTGCGCTGGTCCAGCAGGGCTTCGCCGAGGGGACGGCCGGGGTCGGCGAGAAGATTGCGCAGAGCGGTGCCGGGGTCCCAGTCCGGGCCCAGCAGATCGGGACCGAGATGGCCGACCGCCTGCTCCTCGTCCCGAGTACGGAGGAGTTCGAGGACGGGCAGCCGGTAGCCGACCGCGGTGTGCTCCGTGTTGCCGAGGACGGCGCGGATCTGGTGGGCGGGGCCGCCCCGCCAGTGCTCGCCCGCGGTGTAGACGCGCCAGGCGCCGTCCATCCGGAGATGGCTGTGGAGGGTGAGACCGCCCTCGATACGGGTGAGGAGGTGCTTGCCGCGCGAGACGACGTCCAGAACCGTCCGGCCGGTCAGGTCGGCGGTGGCGAACCGGGGCACGCGCAGGTCGAAGCGGGTGAGGACCTGACCGGCGAGTGCGGTGCGCAGACGTCCGGCCGTCTGCAGGACGGTGTCTCCTTCGGGCATGTCTCCATGATGCGTGCGGGGAGAGGGGAGCGGGCTCCCGGTGGGTCAGGCGCGCAGGCGGAGCCCCCTCGGGGTGGCCAGGAAGCCGGCCGCCTCCAGTGTGCGGCCGAGCGGGGAGGTGAGGGACGGGGCGCCGTTGGTGCGCTCGACCGTGACCGTGCCGAGCGCACCCGCGCGGGCGGCTGCCGCCAGCGCCCCCGCTGCCGCGAGGAGAGCGGGGTCGTCCGGCTCGGTGGGCCAGGCCAGGAGCGTCTTGCCGCCGCGCTCCATGTACATCGCCAGCTCGCCGTCGACCAGCACCACCAGGGCGCCCGCCTTGCGTCCGGGCTTGTGCCCGGCACCGTCCGGCGGCTCGGGCCAGGGCAGGGCCGCGCCGTAGGCATTGGCCGGGTCCGCCGCGGCGAGGACCAGTGCATGGGGCGCGGCGCCCGGCTCCGCGCGGTCGCGGGCGGTGGACGTGGCGCGCAGCCGGTCCACCGCGCCGTCCATCGCGAACTGTGCCGCCCCCAGCCCCTCGACGACATAGCCGCGCCGGGCCTGCCCGTTGTCCTCGAAGGCGGACAGGATCCGGTACGTCGCGGAGAAACCGCCCTCGACGCCCTCGGCCTGGACCGCGCCGCGGGTCACCACCCCGTGGCGGTCGAGGAGCGTGCGGGCCAGGGCGTGGGCACGGTGTGTGGGGTCGCGTTCGACGGCGGGCAGCAGGGACCAGCGCCCGGAGACGGTGGGCGGGCCGGTGCGGGACGCGGGCCGGGCAGCGCCGGTGAGCGAGCCGTAACGCCCGCGCGGGACACTGCGTCTGGCGCGGTGGGCGGTCGACCCCGCCGTGCGACCGGAGCCGAGCAGCGAGCGCAGCGGGGCGAGTGTGTCGTTGGTGAGCCGGCCCGACCAGGCCAGCTCCCAGACGGCGTCGGCCAATTGCGGATCGGTGCAGTCCGGATGGGTGGTGGCCCGGACCTGATCGGCGATCTGCCGGAAGAACAGACCGTATCCGCCGCTCAGGGCGGTCAGGACGGATTCGTGCAACGCGCTGAGCTCCAGCGGGTGCGGGAGCGGGAGGAGCAGGGGCGCGCTGTCGGCGAGGTAGAGGGACAGCCAGCCGTCCTTGCCGGGGAGGGCGCCCGCGCCGGCCCAGACGACCTCGCCGGTGGTGGTCAGCTCGTCGAGCAGGGCGGGGGTGTAGTCCGTGACCCGGCCCGGCAGGATCAGCTTCTCCAGCGCCGACGCCGGGACGGGCGCCCCCTGCAACTGCTCGACGGCGCGGGCCAGTCCGTCGATTCCGCGCAGGCCGTTGCCGCCCAGGTGCTGCCACTGCGGAAGGAAGCCGGCGAGTGCGGCGGGCGGGACCGGCTCCAGCTCGTGGCGGAGCGCAGCGAGCGAGCGGCGGCGCAGACGGCGCAGCACGGTGGCGTCGCACCACTCCTGGCCGATACCGGCGGGATGGAACTCGCCCTGGACGATCCGGCCGGACGCGGCGAGCCTTTGCAGCGCCCCGTCCGTGACGGCGGTGCCGAGGGCGAAGCGGGCGGCGGCCCCGGTGGAGGTGAACGGGCCGTGCGTACGGGCGTATCGGCCGAGGAGATCGCCTAGGGGGTCCTTCACCGGTTCGGTGAACGCCTCGGGGACGCCGACCGGGAGGGCGGTACCCAGCGCGTCCCGCAGGCGGCCCGCGTCCTCGATCGCGGCCCAGTGAGCGGCCCCGCCGATCCGGACCCGGATGGCCCGGCGGGCCGCGGACAGCTCGGGAGCCCATGACGGGTCGGCCCCGCGCTCCGTCAACTCCTCGTCGGTGAGCGGGCCGAGGACTCGGAGCAGGTCGGCGACGCCCTCGACGTCCTTGATCCGGCGGTCCTCGGTCAGCCACTGGAGCTCCTGCTCCAGCTCGGTCAGGACATCCGAGTCGAGCAGCTCGCGCAGCTCCGCCTGGCCGAGGAGCTCCGCCAGCAGACGGGAGTCGAGGGAGAGGGCGGCGGCTCGCCGTTCGGCCAGGGGCGAGTCGCCCTCGTACAGGAACTGGGCGACATAGCCGAACAGGAGCGAGCGCGCGAAGGGCGAGGGCTCCGGGGTGGTCACCTCGACCAGCCGGACGCGGCGTGCTTCGAGGTCGCCCATGAGTTCCGTGAGCCCGGGAACGTCGAAGACGTCCTGGAGGCATTCGCGGACCGCCTCCAGGACGATCGGGAAGGAGCCGAACTCCGAAGCAACCTGGAGCAGTTGCGCGGCGCGCTGGCGCTGCTGCCACAGCGGGGTGCGTTTGCCGGGGCTGCGGCGCGGCAGCAGCAGGGCGCGGGCGGCACACTCGCGGAACCGGGAGGCGAACAGCGCCGAACCGCCGACCTGGTCGGTGACGATCTGGCCGATCTCGCCCTGGTCGAACGTCACATCCGCCGCGCCGACGGGCGGTTGTCCGCTGTCGTAAGAGGGGCCCGGCAGCGGCGCCGGATCCGGCGCCGGACCCTCGGAGAGGTCCTGCACGGGATCGAAGTCCAGAAGATCCAGGCCCATCAGATCGGCGTCGGGCAGCCGCAGCACGATGCCGTCGTCGGCATGCATCACCTGGGCGTCCATGCCGTACCGCTCGGCGAGGCGGGCGCTCAGCGCCAGTGCCCATGGTGCGTGCACCTGCGCGCCGAACGGTGAGTGGACCACGACCCGCCAGTCACCCAGCTCGTCACGGAAGCGTTCGACGAGGATCGTCCGGTCGTCCGGTACGTGACCGCAGGCGCGGCGCTGTTCGTCGATGTACGACAGGGTGTTGTCGGCGGCCCAGGCGTCGAGGCCGGCGGCGAGCAGCCGCTCGCGGGCCTCCTCCCGGGACAGCCCGCCGATCTCGCGCAGGAACGCCCCGAGCGCGCGCCCCAGCTCCAGCGGGCGGCCCAGCTGGTCGCCCTTCCAGAACGGCAGCCTGCCAGGAACGCCGGGGGCGGGCGAGACCAGGACCCGGTCGCGGGTGATGTCCTCGATCCGCCAGGACGTGGTGCCGAGTGTGAAGACGTCGCCGACCCGGGACTCGTACACCATCTCCTCGTCCAGCTCGCCGACCCGGCCGCCGCCCTTCCTGGGGTCGGCGCCCGCGAGGAAGACGCCGAAGAGCCCCCGGTCGGGGATCGTTCCCCCGGAGGTGACGGCGAGCCGCTGCGCGCCCGGACGGCCGGTGACCGTACCGGCCACCCGGTCCCAGACCACGCGTGGGCGCAGCTCGGCGAAGGCGTCGGAGGGGTAGCGGCCGGCGAGCATGTCCAGCACGGCGGTGAACGCGGACTCGGGCAGTGAGGCGAAGGGCGCGGCGCGGCGGACTGCCGCCAGCAGGTCGTCCACCTGCCAGCTGTCCAGGGCGACCATGGCGACCAGCTGCTGGGCCAGGACGTCCAGCGGATTGGACGGGATCCGGAGCGCCTCGATGGAGCCCTCACGCATCCGCTCGGTGACCACGGCCGCCTGCACCAGATCGCCCCGGTACTTCGGGAAGACCACTCCGGTGGAGACCGCGCCGACCTGGTGTCCGGCCCGGCCGACACGTTGCAGGCCGGAGGCGACCGAGGGCGGCGACTCCACCTGGATCACGAGGTCGACCGCCCCCATGTCGATGCCCAGTTCCAGGCTGGAGGTGGCGACGACGGCCGGCAGGCGGCCCGCCTTGAGGTCCTCCTCGACCTGGGCGCGCTGTTCCTTGGAGACCGAACCGTGGTGTGCGCGGGCGAGCAGCGCGGGAGCACCCTTCGCCGTACCGGACTCGGCCATGATCTCGGCGGGGGAGTGGGACTCGGCGATCGTCTCGCCGGTGAGCCGCTCGTACGCGATCTCGTTGAGCCGGTTGCACAGCCGCTCGGCGAGGCGGCGGGAATTGGCGAAGACGATGGTGGAGCGATGCCGCTGGACCAGGTCGACGATCCGCTCCTCGACATGGGGCCAGATCGACGGCTTGTCCGCCTGGCCTGTCTGGTCGGGGTCGGTGGCGGGAGAGCCGCCGAGCTCACCCAGATCCTCGACCGGCACGACCACAGACAGGTCGAACCGCTTGGTGGACGGCGGCTGGACGATCTCCACCTTGCCCCGGGGCGAGAGGAAACGCGCAACCTCGTCGACCGGACGGACCGTCGCCGACAGGCCGATCCGCCGGGCGGGACGCGGCAGCAGCTCGTCCAGACGCTCCAGCGACACGGCGAGATGGGCGCCCCGCTTCGTACCCGCCACGGCATGGACTTCGTCGAGGATCACCGTCTCGACGCCGGACAACGCCTCCCGGGCGGACGAGGTCAGCATCAGGAACAGGGATTCGGGCGTGGTGATCAGGATGTCCGGCGGCCGGGTCGCCATCGAGCGGCGCTCGGCGGCCGGGGTGTCGCCGGAGCGGATTCCCACCCTGACCTCGGGCTCGGGCAGCCCCAGGCGCACCGACTCCTGGCGGATGCCGGTCAGCGGGGAGCGGAGGTTGCGCTCGACATCGACCGCGAGCGCCTTGAGGGGCGACACGTACAGCACCCGGCAGCGCTTCTTCGCCTCGGCGGGCGGCGGGACGGACGCCAGGGCGTCCAGCGCGGCGAGAAACGCGGCGAGTGTCTTGCCGGAGCCGGTCGGCGCGACGACCAGCACGTCCGAACCCTCGCCGATCGCGCGCCAGGCGCCCTCCTGCGCGGCGGTGGGCGCGCTGAAGGCACCCGCGAACCAGCCGCGGGTGGCGGGAGAGAACGAATCGAGCGCAGAGCCGGCCATGTCCCCCATCGTGCACCCCGCCACTGACAACGGCCCCGACGCCGTGCATGCCGCCACCCGCGACGGCTCCGACATCGTGCCCCGTCCACTGCGGCGGGCTCCGGCCGCCCTCGGCGGCCCCGCCCCGGAGCTGCGAGAATTCGTTCATGGCGGCGATACCGGATGCGGGACCGGGGGAGTGGGCGAGGCACTGGCAGTACGCGGAACTGCCCGACCTCGATCTGCTGCGCGCCCGGTACGTGCGCCACACCTTCCCGCGCCACAGCCACGAGGGCTATGTCTTCGGCACAATCAGCCGCGGGGTGGAGGACGTCGGGCTGCCGGGCGGCACCGTGCACGCCGGCCCCGGCACCGTGGTCATGATCAACCCGGAGGTTCCGCACACCGCCCGCGCGGGTGTGCCGGAGGGCTGGGTGTACGCCACGCTGTACCCGTCCGCGCAGGTGATCAATGACATCGCGGCCGATACGACGAGCCTGCGCGGCACGGTCGGGTTCGGCGAGACCGGCGTAGTGGATCCCTACGCGGCCCGGCTGATCGGCGAGGTCCACCGGGCGGCCGAGGAGGGCAACGCGCTCGCCGCCGACTCGGTGCTGCGGGTCATGGTCGCCCGGTTGCTCAGCCGGTACGGCAGCGCGCTGCCCGCCCGCGCGCCCCGCTCGGCCGGCGCGCGCGACGCGGCGCGGGCACGCGCCGTGCTGGAGGGCAGGATGGCGGCGCCGCCCACCCTGGAGGCTCTGGCGACGGAGTTGGGCACCAGCCCGTTCGCGCTGCTGAGAGCCTTCAAGAAGCAGTACGGGATGCCGCCGCACGCCTGGCTCACCGATGCCCGGGTGCGGGCGGCGCGCCGGATGCTCGACGCGGGGACCGCGCCCGCGCAGGCGGCCGCCGAGGTCGGTTTCACCGACCAGCCGCATCTCAACCGTCACTTCACCCGGATCGTCGGAGTACCACCCGGCGCCTACCAGCGCGAACGTGCAAGAACGTACAAGACCGGTCCCGATCTGCCCACGTAGCGTTCCGGTCGTGGCAGAACAGACAACACTCCCAGAGGGCGTCGGCGAATCGGCCGACGCGCCCCACGACAACACGACCGCCTCCGGAGCGCGGCCGGCCGCGGTCGTGACGAAGCCGGACTCGGCCGTCGTACGCGATGCGCTCGGTGTCGGCATAGCCGTCGGGCTCTCCGGCTTCGCCTTCGGCGTGACCTCGGCCGGTTCCGGACTGAGCCTGTTGCAGACCTGCGTGCTCAGCCTCGCCGTCTTCACCGGCGCCTCGCAATTCGCCCTTGTCGGGGCCCTCGCCGCGGGCGGCAACCCGTACACCGCGGCTGCCGGGGCCTTCTTCCTCGGTGTGCGCAACTCGTTCTACGGTCTTCGGCTGTCGCAGCTGCTGGCGCTGCCGCGGGCGCTGCGTCCCTTCGCCGCCCAGTGGGTCATCGACGAGACGACCGCCGTGACCCTGCCGCAGCCGACCCGGCGGGCGGCACGGATCGGCTTCGCCGTCACCGGGCTGACCCTCTATGTGCTGTGGAACCTGACCACGCTGCTGGGCGCCCTCGGCGCCGAGGCGCTCGGCGACACCGACACCTGGGGTCTGGACGCGGCATCACCCGCGGTCTTCCTCGCCCTGCTCGCACCGATGCTGAAGAGCACCACCGAACGCGTCACCGCCGCGATCGCCGTCCTGCTCGCGCTCGGCCTGCTGCCCGTGCTGCCCGCGGGCGTCCCCGTCCTGCTCTCCGCGCTCGCCGCACCGGCCGTTCTCTTCCTGAGCGGACGGCGCAAGGCCACGGACCGGGCGACGGCCACCACGGAGGAGGACCGGTGAACGTCTGGATCGCCATCGCGCTGACCGCGGTCGGCTGCTACCTCGCCAAACTGCTCGGACTGCTGGTCCCGGCCGGGGTGCTGGAACGCCCGCTCACCCGGCGTCTCGCCGCGCTCCTGCCCGTGGCACTCCTGGCCGCCCTCACCGCGCAGCAGACCTTCGGCGACGGGCAGCACCTGGCGCTGGACGCCAGGGGTGCCGGGCTCGCCGCGGCGGCACTCGCGCTGGTGCTGCGCGCGCCCTTCCTCGTGGTCGTGGGCTCCGCCGTGGCCGTCACCGCAGTAGTACGTGCCCTCGGCTGACGACACCGCCGCCGGCCCCGACGCAGAGCCCGCTGCCCACTGACCGGGCCGGCCCCCGCCTTCGGCGCCGGCCCGGATGTCTCAGCCGAGGCCGCGTCCATGGGCGCGCAGGGTCAGAAGCGCCTTGAGCGTCACGATGGGCCGTCCTTCCAGCGCCGTCCCCGGTGCCCACTGCCGCCAGTTGACCGGCCAGCCGCCGTCCGCCTGCTGCTCGGCCGCCAGGTGGTCGAGCGAGCGGGACAGCTCCTCGTCGGTGAACCAGTGACGGGCGAGCGACTCGGGCGTACGGGCGTAGTCGTACGGAAAGTGCTGCTCACCCGGCGCGTACCCGGCCGCGACGGGATACTCGGCGCGCCGCTCAGGATCCAGTACCGCGAGCTGCTGGTCCCGCACCAGCCGCCCGAGCCGGTCGGCCGCCGCCTCCGCCCGCGCCCGGTCCGGAGCGCCGTCCAGAAAGGCGATCGCCGCCTCGATCTCGTAGGGGTGCGACCGGTCCAGGGCGTCCACCGCCGCCCAGCAGAAGTCGGTGGCCCGGAAGAGCCACGCGTGCCACACCGCGTTGCGGTGCAGGAGCCCGACGACAGGGCCGGTGGTCAGCAGCTCCGCGGGAGGATCGTCGACGATCGGGATGAACGGCGCGGCGGGATAGCCGCGCTGCGTCGGCAGGAGAGCGGGCAGCGCGCCCTCCTTGGTCGACACCTCGGTGAGGAAGCGGCAGATCCGCTCCACCCGCAGCCCGTCGCAGCGCCCGATGGAGTCGAGCACACTGAGCGCGTGCGCGGTGTGCAGTGGCTGACTGACGGGGCCGCGCAGATCGGGTTCGAGCGCGTGCCCGTAGCCGCCGTCCTCGTTCAGATAGGCGGCGAGTGCGGTTTCCACGGCGTCCGCACTTCCTTCCAGGAAGTGATGAGCGAACCGCCGCTGCTCCAGGACACGGGCCGTGAGCCAGATGAACTGCTCGGCACGATTGAGGGGACTTGTTCCGGTTCCAGCCATGGACCGACCGTAGGGCGGTAAGCGCTCTCGACAAGTCGTAGCGGCCCGGCTGCACTCTCAGGAGCGCGATACTGAGGTCATGCGGTTGACGATTTTCTGGGAACGGATGGCGGACCACTTCGGTGAGGGGTACGCCGACTCCTTCGCGCGCGATCATGTGATGGCCGAGCTCGGCGGGCAGACCGTGCATCAGGCACTGGCCGCGGGCTGGGAGACCAAGGATGTCTGGCGCGGGGTCTGCACGGCCGTCGGGATCCCCGCCGACAAGCGCTGACCCCGGCCCGCCGACGGCCGGACCCGCGTCGATCCCCGGCCCCGTGAGCGGGCTGGACCTGTGCTGTTGTCCGGGGCGGGCGGTGGGCTTCCACCGCCGTAGGCGAGACTGGGGAGCGTGGCACCGACAGACGAGACAGCACAGACCCAGCCGCCCTCCGCACCGCCCGTCCCGCCGGCCGCGCCACCCGCCGCGCCCGCCGGCACCGGGTCGGCGCGCATGCCCGCGTGGCTGCCGCGCGCCATGGTGCTCGCCCTGGCGCTCTACGCCTGCTACCGGCTCGGCAGCTGGGCGTTCGACCAGCTCATCGGGTTGCTGATCAATATTCTGATCGCGTTCTTCCTGGCGCTCGCCATCGAGCCGGCGGTGAGCCGGATGTCGGCGCGCGGCATGCGCCGTGGCCTCGCCACTTTCCTGGTCTTCCTCGGGGTGCTGATCGCAGGGGTGGGCTTCGTCGTGCTGCTCGGCTCGATGCTCGCGGGCCAGATCGTCGACATGGTCGAGGAACTCCCGAAGTATTTGGATTCGGTGATCAACTGGGTCAACCAGACCTTCCGCACCGACCTCTCCAGGGTCGAGGTCCAGGACAGCCTGCTCCACTCCGACTGGCTGCAGAGGTACGTCCAGAACAGCGCGACCGGTGTGCTCGACGTCTCCACCACCGTGCTCGGCGGGCTGTTCCGGCTGCTGACGATCTTCCTGTTCTCCTTCTACTTCGCGGCCGACGGCCCGAGGCTGCGGCGCGGACTGTGCTCCGTGCTGCCGCCCACCAAGCAGGCAGAGGTCCTGCGGGCCTGGGAGATCGCGGTCGACAAGACCGGCGGCTACCTCTACTCGCGCGGTCTGATGGCCCTGATCTCCGGGATCGCCCACTACATCCTGCTGGTGATCCTCGGCGTTCCGTACGCGCCCGCGCTGGCCGTCTGGGTGGGGCTGGTATCCCAGTTCATCCCCACGATCGGTACGTATCTGGCGGGCGCCCTGCCGATGCTGATCGCGTTCACCGTCGACCCGTGGTACGCGGTGTGGGTGCTCGGATTCGTCGTGATCTACCAGCAGTTCGAGAACTACGCCCTGCAGCCCAAGCTCACCTCCAGGACCGTAGACATCCATCCGGCGGTTGCCTTCGGATCGGTCATCGCGGGTACGGCCCTGATGGGCGCCGTGGGCGCGCTGATCGCGATCCCGGCCGTCGCCACGCTCCAGGCTTTCCTCGGCGCGTACGTGAAGCGGTACGAAGTGGCGGACGACCCGAGGATGCACGGCCGGAGCCGTCGGCGCGGCGAACCGGGGCTCACACGGTTGCGCCGTTCCTGGCGGGCCTCCGGTATCGACGGGGGCGAGGACGGAGCGGGCGGCGTGGGGCAGCGGGAGGACCCGGAGCGCGCCTGACCCGTTCCGCCGGCAGGGCTTCTCGGGACTGCCCGCCGGGCCCTCGGGTTCCCCTTCGTCTCCGAGCGCCGCGCCCCGGACCTCGTCCGTCCGGTGACGTGGACGGTCACTGCGATCGTCCACCGCTGAACGGTGATGCCGCAGCCGGCATCCCGTGTCGCCCCGGTGACCGGAGCCGGCGTCCATGCCGCTTTTGTCACGACAGCGCAGGAATTTAACATGGTGTCCATCGCTTGTTTCTGGCTGCTGGAAGCCGAGTGCCGGGGCCGGTCCGGGGGCGGACAGGCCCCGGCGTGGTGCGCTTGACACCAAAATCGAACATCCATTCTCATGGGATTCCGGCCGGGTTTTCCCGGGCCCGACCGTGGAGTTGTCCACAGGCCGGGAGGACGTCGAGGCCCGTTGTCAGTGGCAGGGGTTAGCGTCTTTGACGTGAAGCGATCGACTCAAGCAAATCGGGTGGAACCCATGGCAGGAACCGACCGCGAGAAGGCGCTGGACGCCGCACTCGCACAGATTGAACGGCAATTCGGCAAGGGCGCGGTGATGCGCCTCGGTGAGCGGCCGAACGAGCCCATCGAAGTGATCCCCACCGGGTCGACCGCCCTCGACGTGGCCCTCGGAGTCGGCGGCCTGCCGCGCGGCCGTGTGGTGGAGGTGTACGGACCGGAGTCCTCCGGTAAGACGACGCTGACGCTCCACGCCGTGGCGAACGCGCAGAAGCTCGGCGGCTCGGTCGCCTTCATCGACGCGGAGCACGCCCTCGACCCCGAGTACGCGAAGAAGCTCGGCGTCGACATCGACAGCCTCATCCTGTCCCAGCCGGACAACGGCGAGCAGGCCCTCGAGATCGTGGACATGCTGGTCCGCTCCGGCGCCCTCGACCTGATCGTCATCGACTCCGTCGCGGCGCTCGTGCCACGTGCGGAGATCGAGGGCGAGATGGGCGACTCGCACGTGGGTCTGCAGGCCCGTCTGATGAGCCAGGCGCTCCGCAAGATCACCAGCGCGCTCAACCAGTCCAAGACCACCGCGATCTTCATCAACCAGCTCCGCGAGAAGATCGGCGTGATGTTCGGCTCGCCGGAGACCACGACCGGTGGCCGGGCGCTGAAGTTCTACGCGTCGGTGCGCCTCGACATCCGCCGGATCGAGACCCTGAAGGACGGCACCGAAGCCGTCGGCAACCGCACCCGCGTCAAGGTCGTCAAGAACAAGGTCTCGCCGCCCTTCAAGCAGGCCGAGTTCGACATCCTCTACGGCCAGGGCATCAGCCGCGAGGGCGGCCTGATCGACATGGGTGTGGAGCACGGCTTCGTCCGCAAGGCGGGCGCCTGGTACACCTACGAGGGCGACCAGCTCGGCCAGGGCAAGGAGAACGCCCGCAACTTCCTCAAGGACAACCCCGATCTCGCCAACGAGATCGAGAAGAAGATCCTCGAGAAGCTGGGGGTCGGCGTCCGGCCCGAGGACAGCGCCGCCGAGTCCGGGGCGGATGCGGCAGCCGGTGCCGCGGCTTCTGCCGACAGCGCGAAGCCGGCGGCAGCTCCGGCCGGCAAGGCCAAGCCGGCCAAGACCGCGGCGGCCAAGAGCTAGACCGTGACGCGTCGTACGGAGTGGCCGGTCGGTGCCACTGACCATCACACCGGTCCCGGCCATGGATCCGCCGTCGGACACATGGCCGAGTCCGAGGATGCGTACGAGCCGGAGGCCGGTCCCGGCACGGGATCGGATGCCGGATTCGGCGAGGGGGTGGGTCGTCGTGCCCGCTCCCGCACCAGGAGCAGCGGTTCCCCCTCCTCGTCGAGGGCCGAGAAGGGGGAGCCGCGAGACCCGGTCGAGCAGGCGCGCAACATCTGCCTGCGGCTGCTCACCGGGACCCCGCGCACCCGGAAGCAGCTCGCGGACGCCCTGCGCAAACGGGATATCCCGGACGAGGCGGCCGAGGAAGTGCTCTCACGCTTCGAGGACGTCGGGCTGATCGACGATGCGGCGTTCGCGGACGCCTGGGTGGAGTCCCGGCACCACGGACGCGGACTGGCCCGCCGAGCCCTCGTCCGTGAGCTGCGCACCAAGGGGGTGGACTCCGCGCTGATCGACGAGGCCGTAGGGCAGCTCGACTCCGATCAGGAGGAGGCGACCGCCCGCGAGCTGGTCGCGCGCAAGCTGCGCTCCACTCGCGGCCTGGACCGCGACAAGCGGTTGCGCCGCCTCGCGGGGATGCTCGCGCGCAAGGGATACGGGGAGGGCATGGCCCTGCGCGTCGTGCGGCAGGCACTGGCGGAAGAGGGCGAGGACACCGAGGGACTGGACGAGCCCTTCTGACTCGGCTTCGTACCGGGCGGCGGGTGCCGGGGCACTCCCTGGGGAAGCGCCGGGCAGGGGGCGACGAGGCGTTGAGGACGAGGGAAGCCGTGGTGCGGGGGGAGCACCTGGGGCACGGCCGCCGGGTGTCAGGCAGGCTGCGGGGGAGACGCGGTGATCACTGCCCGGCGCGGGCGGCGCGGATGATGGTGGCTTCGATCAGGCCGAGCGCATCCGCGGCGGTGCGGCCGGGGCAGCGGTTCCATGGCCCGATCAGCCCGGTCCAGCCCCGGGAGCGGAGCTCGGCGACGAGCCAGGCGCCTGCCCGGTCCACGGTGTCGAGGGAGCCGTAGCCCAATCGGTGTGCGGTGAGGAGGGCGCCGCAGATGCACCGTGCGCCGCGGGCGTTGCGGAGCCGGTACGGGGTGTTCTGCCAGCCCCATTCGGTCAGGATCTGCCTCGCGTAGGCGAGATGCGTGGAGGGGCGCACCTCGGGCTGGCCGATGCGTCGCCAGAAGTGGAGCCGGTCCGGGAGGGCCGCGCCCAGACGCCCGGGAAGCGGCCGTTCGCGCGGTGCGGCCGCGGGGAGAGCGCGGACGGATTCGGCGATGAGCTGATCGACCGGCACGGACAACAGATCGCGCCAGTCGGCCGGCCGGCGGTCCGGCAGTTGTTCCGCGGCGCCGGGGGAGGAAGGCAGTACGGGGGCGGGGAAGGACGGCCGTGCGGGGGCGGTGGCTTCCCAGCCGGTGATGATCTGCTGCCACGCCTCGGTGTCATGGAGGCGAGCGGCCTGGGCGTCCAGTTGGTCGGGGGTGAGGGTGGGGGTCGGCATGGGGCGAGGTCTCCGTCACGTCGGTCCTTGGCGTTGAGGTGAATGTCCGTCGGCTCCGGGGATCGCTCCACCGGAGCGTGGCGTTCGGGTGTGTCGGCGCGGATTCGGGGGACGGCCGACGGCAATACGGGGGGTAGCCCCCCGTACGAAGACACAGGCACGCTCCAGTGCGCGGCCATCCATGCACGGAGCACTGTGGGACGCATGGCGGAGAAGCCGCACACCCCGGCCCCGGCCGGGTTTCGGCCCCAGTTCCGGCCGGGGCTCCGGCTTCGCCGCCCCCGACCGTGAGCCCGGAGCGCGACCACAGAAGAGAGACGGACGCACGATGATGCTGCGCTATGCCTTGCAGACGATCCGGGACCGCAAAGGCGGGTTCCTCGGCGCCTTCCTGGCCCTCCTGTGTGCCGCCGCCCTGATCACCGCCTGCGGCACGCTGCTGGAGACCGGCCTGCGCGGAAGCATCGCCACCGAGCGTTACGCTGCCGCGCCGCTCGTGGTCTCCGCCGACCAGAACGTCCACCGCACCACGGTCAAGCACAAGGGCAAGGGAAAGACGAAGGTCAAGCACAAGGCGAAGCCGGTCGCCGAGCGTGCCTGGCTCACCGCCACCGTCGCCGACCGGATCAGTGGCCTGGAAGGCGTGGGCAAGGTCGTACCCGAACTGACCTTCCTGGCCCGGCCCGTGGACCGGCCCGTCTCCCGCCCCTCGTACGGCCACTCCTGGGCCTCCGCCCCGCTAACTCCCTTCCGTCTCGTCGCGGGCCGTGCCCCCTTGGCCGATGACGACATGGTGATCGACCGGGCCCTTGCCGAAGAGCACGGCCTGAAGCCCGGGGAGCGGCTCGTCGTCCAGTCCACCGGCGCTCCCCGCCCGTACCGCATCAGCGGCGTCGCGGCCCCGGCCGGGCGGAGCGGCCTGAGGCAGCAGACCGCGCTCTTCTTCTCCTCCGCCGAGGCGGAGCGCCTCGCCGCCCGCCCCGGCCGGATCACCGCTCTCGGCGTGATACCCGCGCCCGGCACCGACCTCGCGCAGCTGAAGCAGCGGGTCGAGCAGGCGCTCGAGGGCACCACCGCCCAGGTCGCCACCGGCGAGGCCCGGGGGCCGGTCGAATTCCTGGACGCGGCGGGAGCCCGTATCAAGCTGGTCTCCATGGGAGGCGCCATGGGCGGCACGTCCCTCCTCGTCGCGATCCTCGTCGTGGTCGGCACCTTCGCCCTCTCCATCCAGCAGCGCCACCGCGAACTGGCCCTGCTCCGCGCCATCGCCGCCACCCCGCCCCAGGTCCGCCGTCTCCTCGGCCGTGAGGCCCTGGCCGTCGGAGCCGCGGCCGGTGTTCTCGGCGCGCTCGCCGGTCTGCCCCTCGCCGACTGGCTGCACGGCCGATTCATCGACATGGGTGCAATTCCGGTCACCCTGGAACGCACCGCGGGCATCTTCCCGGCCTGCGCGGCGCTCGTCGTCACTCTCGTCGGCGCCTGGGCGGCGGCCAGGATCTCCGGCCGCCGTATCGCCCGCATCCGGCCCGCCGAGGCCATGGCCGAGTCCACCGTCGAACGCGGTCCGGCCCGGGGCCGGACCGTGGCGGGCCTGGTACTGCTCGCGGGCGGAGCCGCTCTCGTCGGTGTACTGAGCGTGCTGCGCACCGAGGCCGCCGCGACGCCTGTCACCTTCCTCGCCGTCGTCATATCGACCACCGCCGTGTCACTGCTGGGGCCGTACCTGGTGAGGTTCGCCTCCGTGCTGCTCGCGGGGTTGCTGCGACCGACAGGGGCGGGGGGATCCCTCGCGACCGCGAACATCCGCGGGAACTTGGCCCGGATGGCCTCCGTCGTCACCCCGCTGACCCTGCTCATCGGGATGACCTGCACGGTCCTTTTCGTCCAGCCGACCCTCGGGGAAGCCGCCCGCGCCCAGGCCCGCGACGGCGTCCGCGCCACCTGGGTGCTGGCCGCGCAGGGGCCGGGGGTGCCGTCCGCGGCCACGGCGGCGGTCCGCGGGACTCCGGGCGTCACGGCCGCCACGGAGGTCGTGCGGACCACCGTGCGCGTCGGCCTCGACAAGTACCAGGCCCAGGGCGTCACCCAGGCCGGCCTCACCCGCACCTGGGACCCGGACGTCACGAGCGGATCGCTCATCGACTTCAGCGGCGGCCGGGACACCGCCGCGGTCAGCGAACTCGCCGCCGACCGGCTCGGCCTGCGCCCCGGCAGCGTGCTGAGGCTCCACCTCGGCGACGGCACCCCCGCGACTCTCACCGTCACAGCCGTCTACCGTCGCGGTCTGGGCTTCGGCGACCTGACGCTCCCTCACGACCTGCTCGCCCGCCACATGGACAACCCGCTCGCCGCCACCGTCCTGGTCGCCGGGCATGGCGGCCAGGACGAACTCACCGCCGCGCTCAAGCGGTTCCCCGGCGTCTCCGTCGTCTCACCGGAGACCGCCGACCGGCTCCAGGCGGACCGGCAGCAGGAGAACGCGGCCGTCAACTACCTCGCCATGGGCCTGATCCTGGCCTTCACCGCCATCGCCGTCGTCAACACCCTCGCCATGTCCGTGTCCGAGCGCTTCCGGGAGTTCGCCATGCTCAGGCTGGCCGGCGCGACCCGGCGTCAGGTCCTGAGGATGCTCCGCGTGGAGGCCCTGTCGGTGCTGCTGATCGCCGCGGCTCTCGGCAGCGGAATCGCGCTGGCCGTGCTGACCGCCTTCAGCATCGGCATGACCGGCAGCGCGGCGCCCACCGTTCTGCCGCTGCTGTACGCGACGGTGGTGGGCGCCGCCGCACTGCTGGCACTGGCCGCCACGGCGCTGCCCGGCCGGCTCGCACTCAGGATCCGGCCGGTGGAGGCGGCGATGTCCAGGCAGTGACCGCCTCCGACGGAACCCGGGTCCGGGCCCTTTCGAAGGGCTCCGGACCCGGGTTCCGTCGCCGCGGACCCGGCCCGTCGCCCCGGTTCCCGTCCGGTCACGCCTCGACCGGCAGCCCCGCGGCCCGCCATGCCTGGAACCCGCCGATCAGATCCGTCGCCCGGTGCAGCCCCAACTGCCGCAGGGACGCGACCGCGAGGCTCGACGCGTACCCCTCGTCGCAGACCACCACGATCCTGAGATCGTGGCTCACGGCCTGAGGGACCCGGTGGCTTCCCCGTGGATCGAGCCGCCACTCCAGTTCATTGCGCTCCACGACCAGCGCCCCCGGAATCAGCCCGTCCCGCTCGCGCAGCTCCGCGTACCGGATGTCCACGAGCAGCGCACCGTCCGCAGCGGCGGCCACCGCCTCCCGCGGACCGACCCTGACGAACCCCGCCCGGACCTGCTCCAGCAGCTCGTCGATCCCGACCGGCTCCGTACCGCCCCGACCGCCGGCACTCACCGCCAGTCCTCCGGCCGCTCGACCTGTTCGAGGCGGAGCAGGTCGCCGCTGCGGCTGTAGCGCCGGATCCGTGGCAGCGGCGGGTGGTACGCGTGGACGGACACGGCGTGCTCCGTGACGGACTCGTTCAGCACCTCGTGGACATGGTGACGGCCGAACGCCCGGCCCTGGCCGGTGGCCAACTCCCGGGAACGGTCGATGCCTTCGGTGAGTTCGAGGGTCTTCCAGCCGTCGGTGGGCAGCCGGGCGGCCAGCGACAGCTCCTTGAGGGTGCCGGCCGCGGTGATGAAGGCGCCGATCGAGTCGGCGTGGTCGTGCCAGCCGGTGCCGGTTCCCGGCGGCCAGCCGATCAGCCAGGCCTCGCTGCCGCCGGGGCCTTCGAGCTGGATCCAGGTGCGGCCCTCGGGGTCGAGGGGGAGGGAGGCGACGATCTCGGCGTCGGCGGCGACACGGCGGACGAAATCGAGCAGTTCCGCAGCCGTCGGACCGGAACCAGCGGCGGAGGGGGACGTGTTTGCGGACTCGGGCGCAGGCGTGGGTACGGGGAGTGGGGCAGGGGTGGACACGGAGACCGTCCTGAGGGTTCGCGCGGATGCCCGCCCGTGCGACAGGGCACGGCGGCACAGGGAAGGGCGATTCAGCAGGACGGCCGACACACGCAGCCCGCATAGCGGACGAGGTCCATATGGACCCTCCGCCACAGGCGCACATCGGTGTCGATCACGGTCCGGAGTACACCATGTACCTCCGCAGCGGTCAATTGATGCCCGCAGTCTGGTCGGAACGCAAGGCGGCGCGCACCGCCCCGCCCCGCACCGCGTCCGCCGCCGCGAAGAGCTCCCGGGGCCGCACCCCGCCGAACGACGCCACCAGATGCCCGTCCGGCCTGATCAGCAACACGGTGTGGGCCGACGCCCCCGGGTAGCTCTCGGTCACCAGCAGCTCACCCTTCACCGGAAGTGCGTCGACAGCTGCGGCCAGGCGGGGCATGACGCCGGCGGTCTTCCAGTGACGCCGGTCCCACACCCCCGTGCCGGGTGCCACCAGAACCACCAGCAGATGTCCCTGCCCCAGCCGCTCCCGGAGCCGCACGGCCGTGCCGTCGGGTGCCGTCACCCGCACATCGGCCACCGGCGCACCGGGGGGCGTACCCACAGAGGTGTGCGCCTCGGCGCGTGGGGGCGCAAGGGGCGAATGCGAGTAGGAGGGGGGCGCACCGAGGGGGCCACAGCCCAAATGTCCGTCGGTGAGCAGAGCATCGTGCCCCCGTGCGCTCCCCGGGACCAGGGTCCGCAGCCCGCCGCCGCCACGCAATATCGGCAGCGACTGGTCCGCGGCGCGCAGCCGCGAGGCGACCGCGGCCCGGCGCTCTGCCTGGTAGCTGTCGAGCAGTACGTCGGAGGCGCCGTGGTGCCAGTCCTGGGCCAGCTTCCAGGCCAGGTTCTCGACGTCCCGCAGCCCCTCGTCGAGGCCCTGGGTGCCGAGCGCGCCCAGCAGATGCGCGGCGTCCCCGGCCAGGAACGCCCGGTCGACCCGCCAGCGCAGGGCGAGCCGGTGGTGCAGCGTGTACACGCCCGTGTCCAGCAGCTCGTACGGCGGTGTCTCGCCGCACCAGCCCGCCAGGGTGTCCCGGACCCGGGTGATCAGGGCGTCCGGGGTGACCAGCTCGCCGCGTGGCGGCAGCAGCCAGTCCAGTCGCCAGACACCGTCCGGCAGCGGACGTGCCGTCACCTCGGCGCCGCCGGTGCGCCACGGCGGCAGCCGGTGCAGCACGGCCTGGCCGGGCCAGGGAAGCTCGGCGCGCAGCGCCGCGACGGCATGCCGCTCGACCGCCGTGCGACCGGGGAACCGGATGTCGAGCAGCTTGCGCACGGTGGACCTGGCGCCGTCGCAGCCCACCAGGTAACTCCCGCGCCACCAGGTCGCGTTCGGCTCCCTGGTGTGCACGGTGACGCCGGTGGGGTCCTGCTCCAGCGTGTCGATCCGGCTGGACGGGGCCACCCGCACCAGCTCGTGTGCGGACACCGCGTCCCGCAGCGCGCGGGTCAGGGCGTGCTGCGGCAGATGGACGGGGGCCGGCGACGGATCGCCCTCGGGGGAGTCCTCGCCGAGCGGCAGTTCACGCACCAGCTGCCTGCGCCGCATCGACCGCCACCCGGACCACTGCAGCCCCTCGTGCCGGAGCGCCTTGCAGCCCAGCCGCTCCGCCAGGGCCGCGGTGTCCTCGCGCAGCACCACGGTCCGGGCGGGGCGTGTCTCGTCCTTGCCGGGGTCCTCGTCGAGCAGGACGGAGGGAACGCCTTGTGCCGCCAGGGCGAGCGACAGCGCCAGACCGACGGGCCCGGCGCCGACGACGATCACCGGGTCCACGGGGCGGCTCCAGGAACGTGTGCGGCCGGACGCGAGGAGGCGTGCGGGAGGAGTGAGGAGGCCAGGACGGCCCTTGGGGTTGGCAAAGGCAACAGAGGGGATGTGGCGGAGGGTGCTCGGAGCGCGGTCACAGAACGTATGCAACTAAGCAGCGGTGCTCGCGTCAAGTGACAGAATTAGGCAGTTCTGTAATCTTCCCTCCCTTTTGGAGGCATTCGTCTTCATAGGGTGTGTCAATTTAGCGCTGATCCTGGTTGTTGAGTGGCCAGCCGTTGGTCGGGGCCAGGCAACCCTCGAAGGCGATCTGGCAGGTGCTCAGGGGCGCCATGCCAGAGCATGGTCTATCGCTTGTGGCCTTTCCTCGTCGGGCGGAGGCTCATCAGCGCCATGCAGCGTTACATGAGGGCGGCGGCCTCGTTGGGGAAGTGGTCGCGAGCCCGGACGGGCTTTGCGGATGCAGAAGTGATGCAGGAGGGCCAGGGTCTCAAGTGGTGCGCCCAGCATAAGCACCCGGCCGTCCAGGGCGACCAGCCGGGCGAGCAGACTGCCGGGGCCGTGCGGGTCGCCCCACGGGTGGTCGTCCGTCAGTGCGGCGGCCGCCGCACTGAGCTGGAACGACGCCCTGCCGTACAGCTTCACCGACTGGCCGGAGCCCTGGCAGGACGCCGTGCGGGTTGAACGCCCCGCCTACGACCCGGGGCTGAGCGAGGCGGGCCGTGACAACGGCCGCCTCCCGGAGGCGCTGCGCCGGCGGCCGGGGCCATGCGCAGCCGGCATCCCGACGCCGGTTTCGCGGCGGGTCACACCCCAACAACACCCCAGAAACCGAACCGTTTCGGATCCAAAACAGCTCCAACCCCCAAATCGAGAAAATCCCGCCATTCAAAATCAGTTCACTTATGGGATATCTGGACACCCTTCCTCTGAGGTGCCTCAACTTTGGCTCAAAAGTATTTTCGGGAGGTGCCTCTCGTGTGAGACTCTAAGCTCAGAAGGTTTTACGGCGAAATTAAAACCAAGTTGAAAGGCGCTTTGAAAATGGCAAAGATTCGCTTTGGTGCCGGGGTGGTGGCGGTGACCATGCTGGCAATTCCGATGTTCGCGAGTACCGCTCAGGCGGCTCCGGCATCAATATCGCAGTCCGGTGAATCAGTAGGTACAGCCGGGGCTGGGCAGACCTCTTGGGGGTGCGACACCAATCCGACCAAGAATCGGTTCAACACTTCGTACAACCCAGGAAGCCTTTCCACCACGGTTTACTACAACAACCACTGTTCTCACAGCGTGAAGTGGAGCGTAGTTATCTTCAACACAAAAGATCAGGTGAGGAGGACCGAGTGCGCTGGCAGTACGCCGGCGGGCGCATCAGGTAAGAAGAAGTTCAGCATGGGTCTGCTCGATAATTTCGAGGGCGTCAATAAGGGTTGCTGAATCTCAATCGGCGGCCAGGCGGTGGCGAATAGTCAACGTTTGGGGTTTGTGCTCGCTTCACCCTTTTGAAGAAGAGTGAGTAGGGTGCCCGCCGGATAGTTAACCTCGATCTTTCGCGCGCCCAGCAGACTCGGAGGTCTTCGTGTTGTAGCTGATCTTGAGTCGTAAGCTCGTTGTCGCCTGCCGGTGGAAGTCCGGTCCGGGTAGCTGCCAGGAGGCCCGGTAGCAGACTGGCGGCGTCGGGGGGAAACGCCCGGCGTCGAAGCCCAGTGTCGAAAGCCCTGCAAGGGGGAGCAAAGCAGCGGTCCGTAGCATCACGCGAAGTCTGCGGCGTCGTTAGAGGCCCGCCTCTCGGGGCGGGGACAGGGAGTGCCGAGCCCCCGAAATCAGGGCGAAGGCCATGGAAGCGGCGAAGATCCTGGAGATGCAGCCGTGAGGGACTCCCCGGCGTATGGGGCATGGAACGTTGCGACGGTGACAGCGGGAACTGGGGAGGCCCTCCCCGGCCCGGCGGCCTGCGGACAGGTGCTGCCGGAAGCTGCGCGTCCTATAACCGGGTGATCCCCGGGAAGTGGGCGCGAGCCGGGTGGGCGTCGGAGGCGGCCGTAGTACCGCGATGAGCCGGCGGACAACACAACCGCCAGCCAGGGAAGGGCCGCTGCTTCGTCGATGTGCAGGTTGTCTGGAGGGGCTTGGTGAGTGCCGTTTCGGCTAATTCCGCCACGTCGGGATCCCTGAAGCTGGATCCGGTCCGAGCCTTGCAGCATGCGCTCTACCGGGCGGCCAAGGCCGACCCCGGACGACGGTTTCACGCGCTGGGGGACAAGGTCCACCGCAGGGACGTACTGAGGCGCGCGTGGGTGATGGTGCGTCGAAACAATGGCGCGCCGGGCATTGACGCCATCACTCTGGCTGAAGTTGAGGAGTACGGCGTTGACCGTCTCCTCGGCGAGGTGGCCGCAGAATTGCGGGAAGGCCGCTGGCGGCCGTTGCCCGCGCGCCGGGTGTTCATTCCAAAGCCTGGCGTAGCGGAGCAGAGGCCGTTGTCGATTCCTTCGGTTCGCGACCGGATCGTGCAGGCCGCGTTGAAGATCGTGCTCGAGCCGGTCTTCGAGGCCGACATGCTCCCGTGCTCGTTCGGGTTCCGGCCCAGGCGCGGAGCACACGATGCTCTCCAGGTTCTCGTGGATGAGGCGTGGCGGGGCAGGCATTGGGTGGTGGAGACGGATATCGCCAACTGCTTTGAGGCGATTCCCCATGAGAAGTTGATGCAGGCGGTCGAGGAACGTGTCGTGGATCGGTCGGTCCTCAAGCTCCTGCGCGCGATGTTGCGGGCCGGGGTCATGGAGGACGGTCAGGTCCGTCGGCCGGTGTCCGGCACTCCGCAGGGCGGGGTGGTCTCCCCGCTGCTGGCCAATGTCTATCTGCACCGGCTGGACCGGGCATGGTCGACACGGGATCACGGGGTGCTGGTGCGCTATGCCGACGATGCGGTGGTGATGTGCGCCAGCCGCGAGCAGGCCGAAGCCGCCCTGCAGCGGCTGAAGGGCCTGCTGGCCGAACTCGGCCTTGAGCCGAAGGCGGCCAAGACCAGGATCGTGCACCTGCAGGTGGGTGGCGAGGGGTTCGATTTCCTCGGCTTCCACCATCGGTGGGTCACGTCCCGGCAGCGCGGCAATCGGCGCCCGGTTGCCTTCCTCGCCCGCTGGCCCTCGGCAAGGGCGATGCAGCACGCCCGCGACCGGATCCGTGAACTCACGGACAGGCGCAGGCTGTTGCGGCCGGTCAAGGTGATCGTGGAGGACGTGAACGCGTTCCTGCGCGGCTGGGCTGCGTATTTCCGGTTCGGGAATTCGGCCCATGTCTTTGACCAGATCGGCTCGTATGCGCGGATGCGGATCGGCGGGTTTCTCGCCAAGAAGCACCGGCGCACCAGGAAGTTCGGCTGGGCGGTGGTTGCCTTCGCCGCCCAGGACTCTCTGGGGCTGATCGCCCTGCACGGAACCGTTGTTGCACCCAGACCCTTCCGGGACTGGCGGGGCAGTCCGAATGCCGGTGGTGAACGGCGTCGGTGAGCCGTGTGCGGGAGAACCGCACGCACGGTTCGATGCGGCGGGGGCTGGAAACGGAGCGTACGTACTACGCCACCGCGCCAGCCCCCGACCCTACGTGATGGGCCGTCGACTTGTCGGCGGCCCATTTCTTTGTCGGTGACTGTGGCTGGGCAAGCCGAGGGCCGGGGTGTCGTCTCGGGTGGACGCCGGGTTCCACTGCTCCGGGTTGGGCCTTCTTCTCGTAGGGGCAGGTGAATCTGCTGGTCAGCCGGGGTTCGGGAGGGCGTCGAGTCGCTCGATCGCGCTTGTGATGACGTCGGTCCA
This sequence comes from Streptomyces gelaticus, assembly GCF_014649535.1. GTDB lineage: Bacteria > Actinomycetota > Actinomycetes > Streptomycetales > Streptomycetaceae > Streptomyces > Streptomyces gelaticus. The sequence continues at coordinate 96,150 of NZ_BMTF01000021.1, read as the reverse complement.
GGGCCAGTGGTGTGCGAATTTTAGGTGTCGGCGGCGGGCGGTCGTGACGAGCTGGGCGGCGGCGAAGAAGAGGCGGAGCCTCAGGCAGCGGGGTTCCCGCCTGCGGGTTTCGCCGGTCAGGGCGAGCATGGGCATCCAGGCCAGCAGGTCCAGGGCGATCGGCATGATCTCCAGCCAGATCTGGTTCTGCGCCGCCTTGTGCAGGGGCAGGTTGCGCAGGCCGGTCGCGCGGGCGTTTCGGATGCGGTCCTCGGCCCGCGCGCGTTGACGGTGTCGCAGTTCAAGGGCGGCGATCGGGGCGTTGGTGGCGAACGCGGTGAGCCGCAGTTCCTCGGCATCGGTGAACCGCAACTGTGCTCCGGGGGGAGGGCGTTCTTTGCGGACGACCAGCCGCATGCCCTTGGGCCAGCCCTTGAGGACATCGCCGTCGAGTTCGGCGATCCAGGCGCCGCCGCGGATCTCGCCTTGCGGTTCGACGGTCGCCGTCCAGGCGGCGGGCGGGACCTTGAGGACGGCCTGGTGGATCTGCTCGGTGATTGTCATGCCGACCAAGTACGACAGCCACCTGTCTTGTTGGGCGAGCCAGGTGACGAACTCATGGGTGTCGTCGCCGGAGTCGGTACGCAACAGTGTTCGGCGTCCGCGTTGGTACTTCTTCGGCAGCTGGGCAAGAGCGAGTCGGGCCGTGATGATGTGATCGGCGGCGGTCTTGCTGCCTGCGTTGCCCAGCCTGAGCAGGCCGGCCACCGGCTCTCCGCTACCGTCGCTTCCGTGGTCGACGAAGGTCATCAGCGGATGGTGACTGAAGGTCTTCTTCCAGGTCGCGGTGGCATCCTGCTGCTTGGAATGGGCCAGCATCGGCACCCCGTCCAGGTCCACGATCACCTGACCTGTTGCGTCCGGGGCCGCGTCCTTGGTCATGGGAACCGGGGTGCACCCGCTCGCGCCGGACGATGGCCCGGGTGCCGTCCGGGTGGTCGGCCAGGTCGATCATGCCGGTCAGCGGAGATCAAATCACCATGTTGATTCTCTGCTAACCGTTAGCAAAATGAGAAGCTGGCGGAGCTGGGCCGATTTGCACCGGAACGCGGCGAAGGGCGGGGAAAGTTGCACCCCGCCCCTCGGGAATTTCTGTCGACGAGCTGTCAGACGGCGCTTCCATTGTCGCGTAGGCGCGACGGCGCACCGATGGTTTCCGGCGCATCCCCGGGGCCCGAGCCCTTGCTAGTCCGTCGTCCGCGCTTCTCGATCCAGGTGGCGAGCGCCGAGAGCAGAAGGCACATGCCGACGTAGATGGCGCCGATGACGATGATGGTCGAGACGTACGGGTACTGCCCGTTCACCTGCGTGTTGGAGGCGATCAGACGGGCGGTCTGAAGCAGCTCCGGGTACAGGATGATGAAGCCCAGAGAGGTGTCCTTGAGGGTGACCACGAGCTGGCTGATGATCGTGGGCAGCATGGCTCGTACCGCCTGCGGGATCAGCACGCTGACCATCACCTGGGTCTTGCTCATACCCAGGGCGTATGCCGCTTCGCCCTGTCCCTTGGGCACGGAGTTGATGCCCGCGCGCAACACCTCGGCCTGGACGCAGCCGTTGTAGACCGACAGGCCGAGTGCCAGCGCCCACATCGAGTAGTCGGTGAGGAAGCCGACCCAGATCGCGTAGATGGTGATCAGCAGGGGGATCGAGCGGAACAACTCGATGAACGCGGTGGCCAGCCAGCGGACCGGCTTGTGGTCCGAGAGGCGGCCCATCGCAAGGATCACACCGAGGATCAGCGAGCCGATCGCGGCCAGGCCGAAGGCCTTCAGAGTGGCGATTACGGCGTCGGCGATGTTCTGCCGGATGCCGGCGTAGTTGAAGATGTCCCACATCTCGGGGGCCAGATGCCCCTTGTCGGACAGCCTCACGAAGCTGAGGACGAGCAGAGCCAGGATGGCCAGGGACCCGACGACGGCGTAGAGCCGATTGCGTACGGTGGCCTTCGGGCCCGGTGTGTCGTAGAGAACGCTGGCACTCATCGGGCGACCTCCATACGACGTTCGACCAGCCAGAACAGACCGCTGATGGCAAAGGTGACGACCAGATAGCCGAGGGCCACCCAGATGAAGACAGGAGCGATGGCGTAACCGCGGTCACTCATGAGCTTCTGCCAGCCGAACAGCTCCGTGACACTGAATGCGCCGGCGATCGCCGAGTTCTTGGTGAGTGCGATGAAAATGCTGCTCAGCGGGGGAATGACGGTTCGTGTGGCCTGCGGCAGCACCACGATCCTCAGCGTCTGGGAGAACGTCATACCAATGGAGCGGGCAGCCTCGGCCTGCCCCAGCGGAACGGTGTTGATGCCTGAGCGGACTGCTTCGCACACGAACGACGAGGTGTAGAAGCCGAGTGCCAGCGAGCCGAGCAGGAACGGGCTCATGCCAGGGAAGAAGATCTCCGGTACGACGAAGAAGGAGACCAGGAAGAGGAGAGTCAGAGGGGTGTTGCGCAGCAGCGTCACCCACGCGGTGCCGAAGATCCGCAGCGGCGGCACCGGCGAGACCCTGAGTCCGGCGACAAGGACGCCGAGGACCAGTGCGATGACCGAGCTGACAGCGGTGATCGACACGGTTCCTATGAAGCCGTCGCGAAACTCTGGAAAATTGTCGAGCAGTACATTCATGAGGTCTCCGCGTCGGCAGGCAGCGGCATCGGGGCAGGGGAGAGGGGGGTGCCCCGTACGCGCACGGGGAGGCGGAGACGCGTACGGGACACTTCGGTCAACTGGCGGCGTCAGTAACGTTCGACAGCCGGCGGAGCGGTGTACTTCGAGCCGGACAGACCCAGGGTCGCCTCGTAGATCTTCTGGTACGTGCCGTCCTGGACGTGCTTCTCCAGCGAGTCGTCGATGGCGTCGCGCAGCACCTTGTCGTCCTTGTTGAGGCCCACGCCGTAGGGCTCCTCCGTGAACGGCTTGCCGACGACGCGGAGCTTGCCGTTGTTCTGCGCCGCGTAACCCTTCAGGATCGAGTCGTCGGTGGTGACCGCGTCGACCTGCTTGGTCAGCAACTGCTGTACACAGTCGGAGTACTTGGCCAGTTCGACGACATTCGCGCCGTACTCGGGCTTCTTGATCTCCTGGAGCGGCGTGGAGCCGACGATGGAGCAGACCTTCTTGCCCTTCACGGCGTCCTTGCCGGTGATGGACGTGTCGTCCTTGCGTACGAGCAGGTCAGCACCTGCCTTGTAGTACGGGCCGGCGAAACCGACCTGCTTCTTGCGCTCGTCGTTGATGGTGTACGTGCCGACGAAGTAGTCGACCTGGCCCTTGGAGATCGCGGTCTCACGGATGCCCGAGTCCACGGTCTTCCACTCGATCTGGTCCTTCGAGAAGCCCAGATCGGCGGCGATCATCGTGGCGATCTCGATATCGAATCCGGAGCGCTCCTTCGTCGACTGGTCCTCGAAACCGAGATAGGGCTGGTCGGCCTTGGCGCCGATGATCAGCTTGCCGCGCTTCTTCGCCGCCTTGAAGGTCGGCGAGTCCAGGTCGACGCCTGTTGCGACGGTGTACTTCGGCAGCTCGGGGGCGCCCGAGGCGCCGGGCTTGGTCCCGGACGGCTTGTCACCGGCCGAGCCCTCCTTGCCGCCACAGGCGGTCGCTGTCAGGGCGAGCACGGCGATGGCCGCGACGGCGGCTGACTTGCGGAGTTTCATGGGAACTTTCCTTATGCCGTAGGTCGTTGTCGTCAGTGGTGAAGGATCTTCGACAGGAAGTCCTTGGCCCGGTCGCTGCGCGGGTTGCTGAAGAACTGGTCGGGCGTGGCCTCTTCGACGATCTTTCCGTCGGCCATGAAGACGACCCGGTTCGCGGCCGAGCGCGCGAAGCCCATCTCATGGGTGACGACGACCATCGTCATGCCGTCCCGGGCGAGCTGCTGCATGACCTCCAGCACCTCGTTGATCATCTCCGGGTCGAGCGCCGATGTCGGCTCGTCGAAAAGGATCACCTTCGGGTCCATCGCCAACGCCCGTGCGATGGCCACGCGTTGCTGCTGACCGCCGGAGAGCTGGGCGGGGTACTTGTCGGCCTGCGTCGCCACACCCACCCGGTCGAGCAGCGAACGGGCCTTGTCCTCCGCGGTCTTCTTGTCCGTCCTGCGGACCTTGATCTGGCCCAGCATCACGTTCTCGAGCACCGTCTTGTGCGCGAAGAGATTGAACGACTGGAAGACCATGCCGACATCGGCGCGCAGCCTGGCCAGCTCCCTGCCCTCCTGGGGCAGTGGCTTGCCGTCGATCGAGATGGCACCCGAGTCGATCGTCTCCAAGCGGTTGATCGTGCGGCACAGCGTGGACTTCCCGGACCCGGAGGGTCCGATGACGACCACGACCTCGCCACGGGCGATCGTCAGGTCGATGTCCTGGAGCACATGCAGCGCGCCGAAGTGCTTGTTGACGTTGCTCAGTACGACAAGGTCGTTCGCCGCAGGCGCGGCGTCCTCGGCGCCCTTGGTCACTGAAACTCCGCTCATCGGCTTCTTGCTCCGTCCTCCTCGGTTGGGAAGGACCCTAGTGACGCGGTGCTACCAGCGTCATTACATCTGAGCGGAAATTGAGGATAACGATCCGGCGGCAACCGGACACTCCGTGTGAACGGGGCGAGGGGTGTGACGCCTGCGGCGTACCGGGTGGATAACAGATGGCCGGATGCGGCGGGCGGGCCTTGACTGACCTGCCCCTCATCGGAGTGGATGCCCTGGTACGCCATGACCTGAAACGCCTCGGTACGGGGAAATGGCGGGGAGCGTACGGGAGAGAGCACCGAACATCTGCTGCCGCGTACCGGCACCGTACGACCGAAACCAACGGAGAACCGGAGAGGGAGGCCATGAGACTGCTGCTCGTCGAGGACGACAACCACGTCGCGGCCGCCCTCTCCGCCATCCTGGCCCGGCACGGCTTCCGGGTCGTGCACGCGCGCAGCGGCGAGGAGGCGCTGCAGGCGCTGCTGCCCGCGGACACGGAGCCGTTCGGTGTCGTGCTCCTCGACCTCGGCCTGCCCGACCAGGACGGCTACGAGGTGTGCGGGAAGATCCGCAAGCGCACCTCCACCCCGGTGATCATGGTGACCGCGCGTGCCGACGTCCGGTCGCGCATCCACGGCCTCAACCTCGGCGCCGACGACTACGTGGTCAAGCCGTACGACACCGGCGAACTCCTCGCCCGTATCCACGCCGTCAGCCGGCGCAAGGCGACCGGCGAGGACACCGTGCCCACACCCCTCGCCGCACTGCGTCTCGGACATGTCCACATCGAGCTGCCGACCCGCCGGGTCAGCGTCGACGGGGTGGAAGTCCAGCTCACCCGCAAGGAGTTCGATCTGCTCGCGCTGCTCGCCCAGCGCCCCGGGGTGGTGTTCCGCAGGGAGCAGATCATCAGCGAGGTGTGGCGTACGAGCTGGGAGGGCACGGGGCGCACACTCGAAGTGCACGTCGCCTCGCTGCGCTCCAAGCTGCGGCTGCCCGCACTGATCGAGACGGTGCGCGGGGTCGGCTACCGGCTCGTCGCCCCGCCCGCGTAGAGGCGTACGTCCCAGGTGCGCACCCGGCTGCTTCCCCTGCTCATCATTCTCATGGCGGGCGTGCTGCTCGCCCTCGGCTTCCCGCTGGCCGTCAGCGTGGCGGCGGCCCAGCAGCAGCGCGTCGTCATCGACCGCATCGACGACACGGCGCGCTTCGCCGCGCTCGCACAGTTCATCACCGAGCGCGGGCCCGGTTACGACGAGCGACGGCGCACCCTGCGCAGCGAGCTCGACACCTACGCGTCGGTCTACGGCATCCGCGCCGGTGTCTTCTACCGCGACGACAGCGCCATGGCGAAGGCCCCCGCCGCCTGGCAGCTCCCGATCGAGGGGGAGGGGCGCGAGGCGTTCAAGGAGGCCCTGCTCGGCCGGCGCAGCCACGATCCGCCCCAGGTCTGGCCGTGGCAGGACGGCAGGGTCGTCGTCGCCTCACCCGTCGTACGGGACGGCGACGTGGTCGCCGTCGTGGTCCTCGACTCGCCCACCGAGGAGATGCGCGCGCGCACGCTGCGTGGCTGGTTGCTGATCGCGGCCGGCGAAGTCGTCGCGATGCTGGTCGCGGTCGGCGCCGCGATCCGCCTCACCGGCTGGGTGCTGCTGCCCGTCGGGACCCTGGACGCGGCCACCCACGACATCGCCAGCGGGCGGATGCGGTCCCGGGTCGCGGCTTCCGGCGGGCCGCCGGAACTGCGGCGCCTGGCCCGGTCGTTCAACGAGATGGCCGACAACGTCGAGAACGTGCTGGAGCAGCAGCGCGCCTTCGTCGCCGACGCCTCGCACCAGCTGCGCAACCCCCTCGCCGCGCTGCTGCTGCGGATCGAGCTCCTCGCGCTCGAACTCCCCGAGGGCAATGAGGAGATCGCCTCCGTGCGCACGGAGGGCAAGCGCCTCGCGCAGGTCCTCGACGACCTGCTCGACCTGGCGCTGGCCGAACACGCGGCGGCCGACCTCCAGCTCACGGACATCGGCGCGCTCACCGCGGAGCGCGCCGCGTCCTGGCGGCCGCTCGCCGAGGAGAAGGGGGTACGGCTGAGGATGGACGGCTCGTCCGCGGTGACCGCCTGGGCGGACCCCGTCGCACTGTCGAGCGCGCTGGACGCGATCATCGACAACGCCCTGAAGTTCACCCCCGCCGACGAGGAGGTCGTCGTCACGGTCGCTTCCGGCCCCGACGACGTCACGGTCGTCGTCGCCGACCGCGGACCGGGCCTCACCGCGGCGGAGATGGAACGCATCGGCGACCGCTTCTGGCGCAGCACCCAGCATCAGAACATCCGGGGCTCCGGCCTCGGGCTCTCCATCTCGCAGGCGCTCCTGGCGGCCGGCGGCGGCTCCCTGAGCTACGCGCCCCATGAGCCGCACGGACTGCGGGTGACGGTCTCGGTGCCGCGCAACGGCCCGCGGGGCTGAGCGGAACAGTGAAGGAGGCACGGGTCAGGGCTTGACCGAGCGGTAGTAGCGGCTGGCCCCTTCGTGCAGCGGCAGCGGATCGGTGTAGATCGCCGTACGCAGATCCACCAGCTGGGCCGCGTGCACCTCCCGCCCGATCCGGTCCCGGCTGTCGATCACGGTCCGGGTGAACGCCTCCGTCAACGCCGGATCCGAACGGTCCGTGGTCACCAGCACATTGGCGACCGCGACCGTCGGTACCGCCTGGTCCTGCTGCGCGTTGCGGTAGGCGTCGGCGGGCATCACCGCCGAACGGTAGTAGCGGGCGGACCCGCCCGCGGCCTGGAGCTCCTTGACCAGCGAAGCCTCCAGCGGCACCAGCCGGATCGCGAACCGGTCCGACAACTCCTGCACGGCCGAGGTGGGCAGCCCGCCCGACCAGAAGAAGGCGTCGAGCCGGCCGTCCTCCAGCTGCTCCGGCATGGTGTCGATACCGGAGGGAACCGGTTTCACGTCGTCGCTGGGATCGAGACCCGCGGCCGTCATCAGCCGGTCGGCGACCAGCCGCACGCCCGAACCTCGCTGTCCCACCCCGACGCGCTTGCCACGCAGATCCGCGACCTTCCGCACCCCCGAGTCGCGGGGCACCACCAGCTGGATGTAGTCGTCGTACAGCCGCACACAGCCCCGCAGCCGGTCGGCGCCGGGCTTGCCGCTGTGCAGATAGGTGGCGAGCGCATCGGCCGTGGCGATGGTGAAGTCGGCCTTCCCGGTCGCCACCCGTGCGATGTTCTGCTGCGAGCCCTCACTGGTCCGGAGCCGTATCGACACCTCGGGCAGATCCGTGGCCAGGTCCCCCTTGAGGCGCTCCCCGTAGCGCTGGTAGACCCCGCTGCGCACACCGGTGCTGAAGGTCAGCGTTCCGGTCGGTGCCGGCTGCCCGAGCGGCAGCAGCCACCACAGCAGCAGCCCGAGCACGACGGCGACGGCGGCGCACGCCTGGAGGACGCGGCGCCTGCCGATTCGGGAGAGGGCCTGGAGCATGGCGGCGATCCTGCCAGCCCGCTCCGGCGATGACCAGGGCCGGCCTCACACCCGCCACCATGCCGGGTCGTGCTCGGCGCCCCCGCTCCGCCGCCCGCGGCTTCCCGCCGCGGCCGCCCGGCGGGAGCCCTCCCCGGACCACCTACCCTGGAGGGCATGACCAGCAGCAGCGACCGGAGCCCCGCAGTGAGCGTCGAGGGACCCAAGACCTACGAAGTCCGCACCTACGGGTGCCAGATGAACGTCCACGACTCCGAGCGGCTGGCGGGGTTGCTGGAGGGCGCGGGTTACGTCCGTGCGGACGAGGGTTCCGACGGCGACGCCGACGTCGTCGTCTTCAACACCTGCGCGGTGCGGGAGAACGCCGACAACAAGCTCTACGGCAACCTCGGCCGGCTCGCTCCGATGAAGACCAAGCGGCCCGGCATGCAGATCGCCGTAGGCGGCTGCCTGGCGCAGAAGGACCGCGACACCATCGTCGAGCGGGCCCCCTGGGTCGACGTCGTCTTCGGGACGCACAACATCGGCAAGCTGCCCGTGCTGCTGGAGCGCGCCCGTATCCAGGAGGAGGCGCAGATCGAGATCGCCGAATCCCTGGAAGCCTTCCCCTCCACGCTCCCCACCCGGCGCGAGTCCGCCTACGCCGCGTGGGTCTCGATCTCCGTCGGCTGCAACAACACCTGCACCTTCTGTATCGTCCCGGCGCTGCGCGGCAAGGAGAAGGACCGCCGTACCGGCGACATCCTCGCCGAGATCGAGGCCCTGGTCGCCGAGGGCGTCTCCGAGATCACCCTGCTCGGCCAGAACGTGAACGCGTACGGCTCCGACATCGGCGACCGCGAGGCCTTCTCCAAGCTGCTGCGCGCCTGCGGGAAGATCGAAGGGCTGGAGCGCGTGCGCTTCACCTCGCCGCACCCCCGCGACTTCACGGACGACGTGATCGCGGCGATGGCCGAGACGCCCAATGTGATGCCCCAGCTCCACATGCCGATGCAGTCGGGCTCCGACACGATCCTCAGGGCGATGCGGCGCTCGTACCGGCAGGAGCGTTTCCTCGGCATCATCGAGAAGGTGCGCGCCGCGATGCCGGACGCTGCCATCTCCACCGACATCATCGTGGGCTTCCCCGGCGAGACCGAGGAGGACTTCGAGCAGACCATGCACGCGGTCCGCGAGGCGCGTTTCGCCAACGCCTTCACCTTCCAGTACTCCAAGCGCCCCGGGACCCCGGCGGCCGAGATGGAGGGGCAGATCCCCAAGGAGGTCGTCCAGGAGCGGTACATGCGCCTGTCCGCCCTCCAGGAGGAGATCTCCTGGGAGGAGAACAAGAAGCAGATCGGCCGGACGCTGGAGATCATGGTCGCGGAGGGCGAGGGCCGCAAGGACGGCGCCACCCACCGCCTCTCCGGCCGCGCCCCCGACAACCGCCTGGTCCACTTCACCAAGCCGGACGAGGACGTGCGGCCGGGCGACGTGGTGACCGTCGAGATCACCTACGCGGCCCCGCACCACCTCCTTGCCGAGGGCGCACCGGTGGCCGTGCGGCGGACCCGCGCCGGGGACGCCTGGGAGAGGCGCACCGCCGCCGAGGCCGCCGAGCCGGCCGGAGTGATGCTGGGACTGCCGGGCATCGGAGCCCCGGCGCCGCTGCCGGCCGCGGCGTCCCCCGGCTGCGGCCGCGACTGACACAGCGGAGCCCGACGGCGGCTGGCCGGCGCGCCGGGGCCAAGCAGTACGCTGCCCCCCATGCTTGTCGCCGCCGCTGTCTGCCCCTGCCCGCCCCTGCTGGTACCCGAGGTCGCCGCCGGGGCCGCACCCGAGCTCGACGCCGCGCGGGACGCCTGCGCCGAGGCCCTCGGTGTGCTCGCCGCCGCGCGCCCCGATCTGCTGGTCGTGGTCGGGCCCGCGGACCTGCCGGGGCGCGGCCCGCACCCGGAGGGAGCCACCGGCACCTTCAAGGGCTTCGGCGTCGACCTCGGCGTCCGGCTCGGGCGCGACCGCGGACCGGTGGCGGACGACACGCTCCCGCCGTCCCTCGCCGTCGGCGCCTGGCTGCTGGCCCGCGCGCGATGGGACGGTGCGCCCATCGAGGGGCTGGGCGTGGGGGAGCCGCTGGAGACCGGTCGCTGCACGAGCGCCGGACGGGACCTGGCCGCCAGGGCGGACCGGGTCGCGCTGCTCGTGATGGGCGACGGCAGCGCCTGCCGCACGCTGAAGGCCCCGGGCTATCTGGACGAGCGAGCCGAGGCTTTCGACGCGGCGGCCGCCCGTGCGCTGGGCGCGGCGGACACCGGCGCGCTGATCGCGCTGGACGAGTCACTGGCGTACGAGCTGAAGGCGGCGGGCCGGGCACCCTGGCAGGTGCTCGCGGGCGCGGCGCAGGGAGCGGGCCTGGCCGGGCGGCTGCTGTACGAGGACGCTCCGTACGGGGTGGGCTACCTGGTCGCCACCTGGTCGTGAGCCCTCTGCCGCCCGGGGACGAACGGCCGACGGCCGTGCAGCGTCGTCGCTCCACGGCCGTGCGTCCGACTTGATCAGTTCATGGTCAGGAAGCGGGCGGTGTACCACCCTCGTCCTTGTGGGTCAGGCGCTCGACCGCGTGCTTGGCCTTCCGCGTACCGGACTCGATCTTGTCGCTGTACTTGCCCTTGGTCTTTTGGTCGACTGTCCGTGCGGCCTTGTCGAGACCGTGGTCGATCTTGTCCCCGTGCTGATGCGCGAGTTCGCCGACCTTTTCCTTGGCGGGGCTCAGCTTGGCCTTCAAATTGTCCAGGAAGCCCATCGGGCACCTTCCCTGCTGGGGGACTGGGGTCGGGCGCTTCCTCGATCCATGAACGAACCATGAAAAAACGCCCATAGCTACTTTGGATTCTACTGTCGTGCGAGACGATCCGCGCTGTCCGGGGTGTCTGTGGCACGACGGGGCAAACTCACTCGTTCGGGAAGAGGTGCGGAGGTTTGCGAGACTGTGGCGGTGAGAAGTTCAGCTCCCGCACCGCGGGTCATCACCGTCGTCGGTCCCACTGCGGCCGGAAAGTCCGATCTGGGGGTATTCCTTGCTCAGCAGCTCGACGGCGAGGTGGTCAACGCCGACTCCATGCAGCTCTACCGGGGAATGGACATCGGCACCGCGAAGCTGACTCCCGCCGAACGCGGCTCCGTCCCGCACCACCTGCTGGACATCTGGGACGTCACCGAGACCGCCAGCGTCGCCGAGTACCAGCGGCTGGCCCGCGCCGAGATCGACCGGCTGCTCGCCGCCGGCCGCACCCCCGTCCTGGTCGGCGGCTCCGGGCTCTATGTGAAGGGCGCCATCGACGCCCTGGAGTTCCCCGGCACGGACCCCGGCGTACGGGCCAGGCTGGAGGAGGAGCTGGTCGAGCGAGGCTCCGGAGCGCTGCACGCCCGGCTCGCCGCCGCCGATCCCGAGGCGGGCCGGGCCATCCTGGCGAGCAACGGCCGCCGGATCGTCCGGGCCCTTGAAGTCATCGAGATCACCGGCAAGCCCTTCACCGCCAATCTCCCCGGTAACGATGCGGTGTACGACACCGTCCAGATCGGCGTCGACGTGGCCCGCCCCGAACTCGACGAACGCATCGCGCTGAGGGTCGACCGGATGTGGGCGGCCGGACTCGTGGACGAGGTCCGCGCCCTGGAGAAACAGGGTCTGCGCGAAGGACGGACCGCGTCCCGGGCGCTCGGCTACCAGCAGGTGCTGGCCGCGCTGGCCCAGGAATGCACCGAGGAGGAGGCGCGTGCCGAGACCGTGCGCGCCACCAAGCGCTTCGCGCGCCGGCAGGACTCGTGGTTCCGCCGCGACCCGCGGGTCCAGTGGCTGAGCGGAGCCGCGGAGGACCGGGGGGAACTCCCGCGCCGGGCGCTGGCGTTGGTCGAACGAGCGGTTACAGCCTGATCACGTGATGGCATCGGGAAGCCCTGCCCGTCATTTCGGTGCCCCGGAGCGTGCCATCATCGAGCATCGATCGACCAGTGGAGTCCGAGTTGGGAGGGCGCGTGGCGATGGAGGCCGGCCCTCGCGACACTGAACAAGACGCACCGGACGCGCTGCACGGGACAGGAAGTCTGAGCCCCGACGGGCCGGACGAGCTCGAAGCGACCCCCGAGGTCGAGGTCGAGCTGCGGCCCGCGCGCAAGCTGCGAATCTGGCAGCTGGCACCGATCGTCATGCTCGCCGCAGTGGGATCACTGATGTTCGCCTTCCCGCTGGCCTTCGAGTTCGGCGACGGCGGCGCGGTCGTGGCCATGCTGGGCCTGCTGATCAGCTGCTGCGCTGCGGGCTGGGGCATGATGGCCGCCCGCCGCGTGGGATACACCTGGCCGGGTCTGCCGCAGCGGGGCTCGGGCGAGCGGTCCGACTGGCGGGTGATCGCCCTGTACGTCGTCGTCGCCGGCGCGCTGGTGGCGCTGGCCATCTGGCGGGTGGCGCGGCTCCGCTGAGCCAGGAGCGGGGCCCCTTCCGCGGGCCGGCCCTCACCCCGGGCCTGCGGGACCGCCCGGGGCCGCCGGTCGGCGGCGCCGTTTCGTACAGTTGCCGTGTGAGCACCTCGCAGATCGCCTTCCTCAAGGGTCACGGCACCGAGAACGACTTCGTGATCGTTCCCGACCCGGACAACATCATCGACCTGCCCGCGTCCGTCGTCGCCCGGCTCTGCGACCGCCGCGCCGGTATCGGCGGTGACGGGCTGCTGCACGCCGTACGGTCCGCCGCGCACCCCGAGGCGCAGGCCATGGCGGGCGAGGCCGAGTGGTTCATGGACTACCGCAACGCGGACGGTTCGATCGCCGAGATGTGCGGCAACGGCGTACGGGTCTTCGCCGGCTACCTCCGGCGCGCCGGACACGTCGAGGAGGGCGACCTCGCCGTCGCGACCCGGGGCGGCGTGAAGAAGGTGCACATCGCCAAGAACGGCGAGATCACGGTCTCCATGGGGCGCGCGCTCCTGCCCGAGGACGGCGTCACGGTCAGCCTCGGCGGCCGCAGCTGGGACGCCCGCAACGTGAACATGGGCAATCCCCACGCGGTGGCCTTCGTCGAGGACCTGGCACACGCCGGTGATCTGCGCTCCGTACCGCCCTACAGCCCCGGCACCGTCTACCCCGAGGGCGTCAACATCGAATTCGTCGTGGACCGCGGACCGCGCCATGTCGCCATGCGGGTCCACGAGCGCGGCTCCGGCGAGACCCGCTCCTGCGGCACGGGCGCCTGCGCCGTGGCCGTGGCCGCGGCCCGCAGGGACGGCCTGGACCCCGCGGAGACCGGCACCCCCGTCACGTACACGGTCGATCTGCCCGGCGGCACCCTCGTGATCACCGAGCGGCCGGACGGCGGGATCGAGATGACCGGACCGGCGGTGATCGTCGCCGAGGGCCTGATCGACTCCGCCTGGCTCGAAACGGCAAGGGCCTAGAGCTTCGCTCGAATGGGTGATCCGTTTCACGCTGGGCGAGAGCCGGACTCCGCCACGTGGTGGGCTCGGTAGCATCAAGCACCGGCCCGGAGGCGCGACCGCGTCTCCCCACCGCCGGTCGACGTCGCCGGAGGTGCCCCCCCATGAGCGCAGAGGCCACCAGCCCAGGTGCCCCCATCCGCAGACGGGGCCGCCCCCGGATCGATCTGCGCAGGCTCGGCCGTGTCGCGCTCCTCGGCCCCGTCCCCCGCGACCGGCTGCCCGACGCCATCGGCCATGTCGCCGAGGCCCACCGGGCCCACCACCCGGACGCCGACCTCTCGATCCTGCACCGGGCCTATGTACTCGCGGAGTCCTCGCACCGCGGACAGATGCGCAAGAGCGGCGAGCCGTACATCACGCACCCGCTCGCGGTCACGCTGATCCTCGCCCAGCTCGGCGCCGAGACGACCACACTCACCGCCTCGCTGCTCCACGACACCGTCGAGGACACCGATGTGACCCTCGACCAGGTGCGGGACCAGTTCGGCGACGAGGTCTGCTATCTCGTCGACGGCGTCACCAAACTCGAAAAGGTCGACTACGGAGCGGCCGCCGAGCCGGAGACCTTCCGCAAGATGCTCGTCGCCACCGGGGACGACGTCCGGGTCATGTCCATCAAGCTCGCCGACCGGCTGCACAACATGCGCACCCTCGGTGTGATGCGGCCCGAGAAACAGGCCAGGATCGCCAAGGTCACCCGCGACGTACTGATCCCGTTGGCCGAACGGCTCGGTGTACAGGCCCTCAAGACCGAGCTGGAGGACCTGGTCTTCGCGATCCTCCATCCCGAGGAGTACGAACGGACCCGCGCGCTGATCGCCGCCGCGTCGGCGCGGCCGGACGGTTCCGGAGCCGCCTGCCAGGACCCGCTCGCGGCCATCGCCGGGAACGTCACGACAGTGCTGCGGGAGGCCGGCATCCCCGCCGAAGTCCTCATCAGGCCACGCCACTTCGTCTCCGTGCACCGGGTCGGCATCAAACGCGGCGAGCTGCGCGGCACCGACTTCGGCCGACTGCTGGTGCTCGTCGGCGAGGACGCCGACTGCTATGCCGTGCTCGGCGAACTGCACACCTGCTTCACCCCGGTGATCTCCGAGTTCAAGGACTTCATCGCCGCCCCCAAGTTCAACCTGTACCAGTCGCTGCACACCGCCGTCGTCGGCGAGGACGGGGCGGTCGCCGAAGTCCTCATCCGTACCCACCGGATGCACAAGGTCGCCGAGGCCGGGGTCATCGCCCTCGGCAATCCGTACGCCGCGGACAGCGGCACCGGCCCCCAGCCGGCCGAACCCGCGGACGGCGAGCGGGCCGACCCCACCCGGCCGGGCTGGCTCTCCCGGCTCCTCGAATGGCAGCAGTCCGCCCCGGACCCCGACACCTTCTGGACCACGCTCCGCGCCGACCTGGCCCAGGACCGGGAGATCACGGTTTTCCGGACCGACGGCGGCACGCTCGGGCTGCCCGCCGGAGCCAGTTGCGTCGACGCCGCCTACGCGCAGTACGGGGACGAGGCGCACAACTGCATCGGCGCCCGGGTCAACGGCCGGCTGGCCACCCTCGGCACCGCGCTCAGCGACGGCGACACCGTGCAGCTGCTGCTCGCCGAGGACGCCGCCTCCGGCCCCTCGCCCGACTGGCTCGACCACGCCCGGACCCCCGCCGCCCGCATCGCCATCAGCGGCTGGCTGGACGCCCACCCCGAGGACGCCCTCAGCCCACACGGCGGTCGGCCCGCACGGTCCGGGCCCGGTCAGCCGTCGCAGGGCCCCACCAGGCCGGGACCACAGGCGCAGGAAACCGGCGGCACCGGGCCCGCCGCGACCGCCGTGGCGGACCGGCCGGACGCCACCGTACGGCTCGCGGGCTGCTGCAACCCCGTACCCCCCGACGCCGTCACCGGATTCGTGGTGCGCGGCGGGGCCGTCACCGTGCACCGGTTGGAGTGTCCCGCTGTCGCCAGGATGCGGTCCGTCGGCCGGGCGCCGGTCGGGGTGAGCTGGGGAGATGTCACCGAGTGCCGGGTCACGCTGATCGCCGAGTCCTTCGGACGCCCCCGGCTGCTCGCCGATCTCACCGAGGCGATCGCGACGGCGGACGCCGCGATCATCGCCGCCACCGTCGAACCGCCCAGCGAGCAGCGTGTCCGGCACACCTACACCCTGCAACTCCCCGACGCGGCCGGACTGCCCGCCCTGATGCGCGCCATGCGCGACGTGCCCGGGGTGTACGACGTGAGCCGGGCCCGGCACCGCGCGGCCACCGTCTGACGCAGGCGGCCCGGTGCCGTCCGCCGCGCGCTCTCATTCGGGTGGCGCGGCGCGCGCCGCGCCTGCCCAGCGGGAAGTCGCTGGTAGCGGTAGTCCATGCCGTTCATCTCCCGCCGTCTGCGGGCCGCTCTGCTGGCCACCGCATCAGCCGCCCTCGTCGCAGCCACCCTTCCCTCACCCGTGCCGCTCGGCATCGGTGATCCGCTCTTCCCTCATCTCGGCAACCCCGGGTACGACGTCCGCGCCTACGACATCGGACTGACCTACCACGGCGACAACAGCAAGCCGCTGGACGCCGTCACCAGGATCGACGCCCGGACCACCGAACCGCTCGACCGGATCAACCTCGACTTCACCCGGGGCACCGTCCGCGCGGTCGAAGTCAACGGTCTGCGGGCCGACTTCGCAGTCAAGGACGAGGACCTGGTCATCGAGCCACCGGTCCGGCTCCCCGCCGGGGTGCCACTGCGCATCACCGTCCGGCACACCAGCGACCCCAGCGGCGACCAGAACAACGGCGGCTGGCTGCGCACCGCCGACGGCCTGGCGATGGCCAATCAGGCCGACGCCGCGCACCGGGTCTTCCCGAGCAACGACCACCCCGCCGACAAGGCGTACTTCACCTTCCGGGTCACCGCGCCCAAGGGCCTCACCGTGGTGGCCAACGGACTGCCCGCCGGTACGGCCCGGCGCGGCGCCGACACCACCTGGACCTACCGGACCGAGCACCCCATGGCCACCGAACTGGCCCAGGTCTCCATCGGGCGTTCCACCGTCCTGCGCCGGACCGGCCCGCACGGACTGCCGGTGCGCGACGTGGTGCCCGCCGCCGACCGGAAGCGCCTCGAACCCCGGCTCAGCAAGACACCCGCCCAGCTGGAGTGGATGGAACAGCAGGTCGGCCGCTACCCCTTCGAGACATACGGACTGCTCGTCGCCGCCACCGAAACCGGCTTCGAGCTGGAGACCCAGACGCTCTCGCTCTTCGAACGGTCCCTGTTCACCAGGACCGACCATCCCGAGTGGTACCTCGACTCGATCATGGTGCACGAGCTCGCCCACCAGTGGTTCGGCGACAGCGTCTCCCCGCAGAACTGGTCCGATCTGTGGCTCAACGAAGGACATGCCACCTGGTACGAGGCCCGCTACGCCGAGGAGCACGCCGACAAGCCGCTGGAACGCCGGATGCGCGAGGCCTACATCAGGTCCGACGGATGGCGCGCGGCCGGCGGCCCGCCGGCCCGCCCCGACGCCCCGGACCCCGGACGGAAGATCAGCCTGTTCCGGCCGGTGGTGTACGACGGCAGCGCCCTGATCCTCTACGCGCTGCGCCAGGAGATCGGTGCGAGCGCCTTCGACCGGCTGGAGCGGAGCTGGGTGCGCGAGCACCGGGACTCCAACGCCACCACCGAGGACTTCGTCCGGCTGGCCTCCCGGACCGCGGGCCGCGATCTGACCTCGTTCCTCGACGGCTGGCTGTACGGGGAGAAGACCCCGCCGATGCCGGGGCACCCGGACTGGCGCAGCACCGTACCCGCCGCACAGCGATAAACCCGGGTGACTGGTGAGGCGCGGCCGTGCCACTATCGACGGGTCGCCGCGGCGGCCGGACCGGAGATTCCCGACGGTGGGAATCATCGGAAGGGGTCACGCGTTGTGACTGATGTAACGGACTTCCAACGACGTAAGGATCCAATGACCTCCTCTTCTTCCCTTCCCCAGGACGCGCAGGATGCGCAGAGCGCTACGGAGAATGTCACCGAAAGCCTCACCGAGGGCCTTCGGGCCGACGCCCTGATGGAAGAGGACGTCGCCTGGAGCCACGAGATCGACGGAGAGCGGGACGGCGAGCAGTTCGACCGCTCCGAACGCGCCGCGCTGCGGCGTGTGGCCGGGCTCTCCACCGAGCTCGAAGACGTCACCGAGGTCGAGTACCGACAGCTGCGCCTGGAGCGTGTGGTGCTGGTCGGTGTCTGGACGTCGGGGACGGTGCGTGACGCGGAGAATTCCCTCGCGGAGCTGGCCGCACTGGCGGAGACGGCGGGTGCCCAGGTGCTCGACGCCGTCTTCCAGCGCCGCGACAAGCCGGATCCGGCCACCTACATCGGTTCGGGCAAGGCGCTGGAGCTGCGCGACATCGTCCTCGAATCGGGGGCCGACACCGTCGTCTGCGACGGTGAGCTCAGTCCCGGCCAGCTGATTCACCTGGAAGACGTCGTCAAGGTCAAGGTGGTCGACCGGACCGCCCTGATCCTCGACATCTTCGCCCAGCACGCCAAGTCCCGAGAGGGCAAGGCGCAGGTCTCGCTGGCACAGATGCAGTACATGCTGCCGCGGCTGCGCGGCTGGGGTCAGTCGCTCTCCCGTCAGATGGGCGGCGGCGGTTCCAGCGGCGGTGGCGGCATGGCCACCCGTGGCCCCGGTGAGACCAAGATCGAGACGGACCGGCGCCGGATCCGCGAGAAGATGGCGAAGATGCGCCGGGAGATCGCGGAGATGAAGACGGGCCGCGAGATCAAGCGCCAGGAGCGCAAGCGCAACAAGGTGCCCTCGGTCGCCATCGCCGGCTACACCAACGCGGGCAAGTCCTCGTTGCTCAACCGGCTCACCGGTGCGGGCGTCCTGGTGGAGAACGCACTGTTTGCCACCCTGGACCCGACCGTGCGCCGGGCCGAGACGCCGGGCGGCCGGCTCTACACCCTGGCCGACACCGTCGGGTTCGTACGGCATCTGCCGCACCACCTCGTCGAGGCGTTCCGCTCCACCATGGAGGAGGTCGGCGAGTCCGACCTGATCCTGCACGTGGTGGACGGCTCGCACCCGGCGCCGGAGGAGCAGCTCGCCGCGGTGCGCGAGGTGATCCGCGAAGTGGGTGCGGTGGACGTGCCCGAGATCGTGGTGATCAACAAGGCGGACGCCGCCGATCCGCTGGTGCTCCAGCAACTGCTGCGCATCGAGAAGCGCGCGATCGCGGTCTCGGCGCGCACCGGTGCCGGTATCGAGGAGCTGCTCGCGCTCATCGACACCGAGCTGCCGCGGCCGTCGGTCGAGATCGACGCGCTCGTGCCGTACATCCAGGGCGGACTCGTCTCCCGGGTGCATGCCGAGGGCGAGGTGATCTCCGAGGAGCACACGTCGGAGGGCACCCTGCTCAAGGCGCGGGTGCACGAGGAACTGGCTGCCGAGCTCTCCTCGTTCGTCCCCGTGGCGCACTGACCGCGGCGCGGCGAGCCTCAGCAAAGGCCGAAGGCCTGCCCCCGACCGGGGGCAGGCCTTCGGCCTTCAGCGGGGTGCCGGTGGACATCAGTGGCCGGCGAACTTCTCGCTCATCGTGGTGAAGACGTCCTTCGCCCCCGGACCCAGGTGGGGACCGGCGAGCCAGCCCGAGGTCACCGGCCCGATGGAGGTGTTGGAGACCAGCACGGACTTGCCGTCACCACCCTTTCTGAACCATCCGCCGCCGGACGACCCACCCGTCATGGTGCAGCCGATGCGGTACATCGCCGGAGTGCTCGGGCTGATGGAGAACCGCCCTGGGCGGTCGACGCACTTGTGCATGATCAGGCCGTCGTACGGGGGAGCGGCGGGATATCCCCAGGCACCCATGGCGCCGATCTGCGAGATCTCGGGAGCGTCGAAGTCGACCGCCAGGGCGTTGCCCACGGTCTCCTCCAGCGACTTGGTGCCCTTCTCCGGCTTCACGTGCAGCACCGCGTAGTCGTAGGGGGCGCCCTCGCCCCCGGTGGGGCCGCCGTCGGCCGGCCATTCCCCGGAGGTCGTCGCCCAGTCCGCCCAGTACGCGCCGTACGGGGCGATCTCCCGGGGCTGTGCGTTCTTCAGGGCGGCGGCGGACTTGCCCTTGTCGTTGTACGCGGGCACGAAGACGATGTTGCGGTACCAGCCACCCTCCGAACCGGCGTGCACACAGTGGCCGGCGGTCCACACCAGGTTGGACCGGCCCGGGTTCCCCGGGTCCTTGACGACCGTGCCCGAGCAGACCATCGAGCCCTCGGGGGAGTCGAAGAACACCTTGCCGACCGGGGCCGCGTAGTTGTGGTAGGGCGTCTTCTCGGGCTCGGCCCGCACCGGGGCGGGCTCCGGGTCGGTGACGCCCCGGCCACCGGAGTCGTCGCCGGCCGCCATGGTCTTCGCCGGGTCCTTGGCCGACTTCATCCGGTCGGGTTTCCACAGGCCCTCGATGACCGGGTTGACGAAGTCCTTGGCCTCACGCAGCCAGTTGTCCTTGTCCCAGTTCTTCCACTCGCCGTTCTTCCACTTCTCCGGGTCGACGCCGTGCTTCTTCAGCGTCTCGGCCAGACCGCCGGGCAGGGAGCCGCCGGCCTCCTGGCCACCCGCGGAGTCGGCGGCGGCCTTGCCGGTCGCGTTGTCCTCGCTCGGACCACAGGCCGTGGCCGTCAGCGCGAGCGCGGCGGCGAGTCCGGTTGCGGCGAGCACCGGACGTATGGATCGCATGGGAAGGGTTCCCCCTGAACTTCCGAAATTGCCATGAACGTGTCATAAAGATGGTGGCCGGACCAGCGGCCACCGAAGATGCAGGGCCCCACCCCATGGCGCTCCCCGACGTGCTCCGGGACACGGCGGCGCGGCCCGTACGGGGCACGGCCGGCCGGCGGCGCGGGGGATCACGGAAAGGGGCCCCGGCGCTCAACTTCCGCGCCAGGGGCCCCTGATGAGCCGTCACCGGGATCGTCGTCCGTCACCGGGACAGGCCGGGTGACGGTCCCTCGTCACTGTCCGGCGTACTTCTTGCTGACCGACTCGTAGACGCCCTTGGCCTCCTTGCCGAACCGCGGCCCGGCCAGCCAGCCGGCGGTCACCGGCCCGATGGAGGTGTTCGAGACCAGTGCGGGCTTGCCGTCCTGTCCCTTCGCGACCCAGCCACCGCCCGAGGAACCGCCGGTCATGGTGCAGCCGATGCGGTACATCGTCGGGTCCTGCGCCGTCAGCGAGAGCCGGCCCGGCCCGTCCACGCACTGGAACGCCTTCTGGCCGTCGTACGGCGGAGCGGCCGGGAAGCCGGTCGCCGTCATGCTGTCGATCTTCGGCACGGCCGGGGCGTTGAACTCGACCGGCAGCGCGGAACCGACCGTCTCCTCCAGGGACTTGCCCGTCGAGCCCTTCTCCGGCGCCACGTGCAGCACCGCGAAGTCGTACGGCGCGCCCAGTCCGCCCGTCGAGGAACCCTGCGAGATCCACTGGTCGGACGTCTGCGCCCAGGTGCCCCACCACACGCCGTAGGGAGCGATCTCCTGCTTGGTCGCCTTCTTCAGCTGGGTCAGGGAAAGGCCCTGGTTGTTGTACGAGGGCACGAAGGCGATGTTGCGGTACCAGCCGCCCTTCTTGCCCGCGTGCACACAGTGCCCGGCGGTCCACACCAGGTTGGACTTCCCGGGGTGCGCCGGGTCCTTCACCACGGTCGCGGAACAGACCATGGAGCCCTCGGGGCCGTCGAAGAGCAGCTTCCCCGACTCGGCGGCATTGGTGTGGTACGGCGTCTGGACGCCCGCGGCCCGGACCGGTGCGGGCGTCGGGTCCGTCACGCCCTCGTCACCCGAGATGTCGTTGTCGACCGGCTTCTCGGGCGACTGGTCCGCGTCCCGCATCCGGTCCGGGTCCCACAGGTCCTCGATGATCGGGTTGACGAAGTCCTTGGCCTCACGCAGCCACTTGTCCCTGTCCCAGTTCTTCCACTCGCCGTTCTTCCACTGGTCGAGGTCGATCCCGTGTTCCTTGAGCCGGTTCTTCAGGTCGTCAGGAATCGTTATCTTGCCGTCCGACGACTGGTCGGCGGGGATGCTCGGATTGTCACTCGCGTTGTTCTCCTCGGGCCCGCAGGCCGTGGCGGTGAGCGCGAGAACCGCGCCGACCGCGGCCACGGCGAGCACCGACGAGGGCCGGCGGCCCGCCCTCCCCCGGCGTGCGGCGAGAACCGGTCGAATGAGTCGCATGTGGTGATCCCCCTGGGACTTCGTAACTCAACACTTCTGTACTGCACTGCGGTACTGCTCCGAGCCACCTGCTCCGAACACCCTGCTGACTCCCGGACAGCTGTCCGGGGTCCTGTGCGGCCCCCACTATGCCGGTGCCGTTGGGGACGGTGAGCGGCAGGTCCGTGGTTCCGCCTCCGCAAGGATCTTCGGATTCCCCGTGATCCGCCGCGCCCGGCGTCGTTGGTACGTGCGAGGGACCCGGGGACGACGTTCAACCCCGCACTCCGTCCACGCACCGACGTACTGATGTGCAATGCAACCGTTACAGCGGGAGGACCTACAGCCGTGGCCTTGACCGAACCAGCCCCGGTGGCAGCACCGGCGGTGCACGAGGCGATCCTGCGCCGCCAGTCCCTGCGCGAATCCGCCGCCCGGACCTATGCGCGTTCCCTGCCGATCGTGCCCGTGCGGGCCCGTGGACTGACCATCGAGGGCGCGGACGGGCGGCGGTATCTCGACTGCCTCTCCGGAGCCGGCACCCTGGCGCTCGGCCACAACCACCCGGTCGTCCTGGAGGCGATCAAGAAGGTCATCGACTCGGGTGCGCCACTGCATGTGCTCGACCTCGCCACCCCGGTCAAGGACGCCTTCACCACGGAGCTGTTCGCCACCCTGCCGCGGCGGTTCGCCGACAACGCCCGGATCCAGTTCTGCGGACCTGCCGGCACGGACGCGGTCGAGGCGGCGTTCAAGCTGGTCCGCGGCGCGACCGGCCGCAGCGGCCTGCTCGCCTTCACCGGCGCCTATCACGGGATGACCGAGGGAGCCCTCGCCGCATCGGGCGGCGCCGAGGACGTACGGGTGACCAGGCTGCCCTTCCCGCGCGACTACCGCTGCCCCTTCGGCGTCGGCGGCGAGCGCGGCGCGGAGCTCAGCGCCCGCTGGACCGAGAACCTCCTGGACGACCCCAAGGCAGGCACAGCGGCACCGGCCGGGATGATCCTCGAACCGGTCCAGGGGGAGGGCGGTGTGAACCCCGCCCCCGACAGCTGGATGCGCCGGATGCGCGCGATCACCGAGGACCGCTCCGTCCCGCTGATCGCCGACGAGGTCCAGACGGGCGTCGGCCGCACCGGCGCCTTCTGGGCGATCGAACACAGCGGGGTCGTGCCCGACGTGATGGTGCTCTCCAAGGCGATCGGCGGTTCCCTCCCGCTCGCCGTGATCGTCTACCGCTCCGAACTCGACACCTGGCAGCCGGGCGCCCACGCCGGCACCTTCCGGGGCAACCAGCTCGCGATGGCGGCGGGCACGGCCACCCTGGCCTTCGTACGGGAGAACCGTCTCGCCGAACGCGCCGCGACCCTCGGCGCCCGCATGCTCGCCCGCCTCCAGGCGCTGGCCACCGACCACCCCGTCGTCGGCGACGTGCGCGGACGGGGCCTGATGATCGGGATCGAGCTCGTCGACCCGGAGGCCACCGCCCCCGGTGACGGCCCCGAGCCCCCGCCCGCGCCCGCCCTGGCCGCCGCCGTCCAGCAGGAGTGCCTGCGCCGGGGACTCATCGTCGAGCTCGGCGGACGCCACTCCACCGTCGTACGCCTCCTGCCTCCCCTCACCCTCACCGACGAACAGGCAACAGCGGTCGTGGACCGCCTCGCCGACGCCCTGGCAGCCGCCGAACGGCTGCCGCACTGCCGGATCACGACCGGGTCGATCCGCTGACCCCGGACACCTTCACAAGAAAGACCGCCGTGAACCCCACCCCCACCCCCGCGCCCCAGGCCGCCGGCTCTCCCCTCACCCAGCCGCTCGCCGGCCCCCTGGCCGTCGAACAGTCCACCGTGCCGCGCCAGATGACCGCACCGCCCGACGAGCGGTACACCCCGGACTCCGCGGCCACCGGCGGGGCGACGGCCGACCCGCTCGACCACCCGGACCCGCTGCGGGCCGCCGAAACCGCGGGCGCGGAGAATCTGCTGCGCTGCTGGGTCCGGGAGACCGGCCAACCCGGCCCCGACGGCAGCACGCTGCGGATCCCCCTCCCCGCCAGCGGAACGGCCCTGCTCGTCCCCGTCCTCTACTGGTCGGCCACGGGCTGCCACCGCTTCGGCCCGCCCGTCCTGGAGGGGGCACCCGAAGGAGCGCGGCCCGCCGACGCCGTGACGATCGCCGCCCTCCTGGGCCGGGAGGCCGACCGCGACGAGGGCGCCGACATGGTGGCCCGGGTGGCCGACTCGGTACGGCGCACCGCCGGCTTCATCGCCGAACGGCGTCGCGCCCCCCACGCCCCGGCGGATGCGGACCTCTTCCTCACCGCGGAGCAGTCGCTGCTGTTCGGACACCCGCTCCACCCCACCCCCAAGAGCCGCGAAGGGCTCTCCGACGCCGAGTCCCGCCTCTACTCTCCCGAGTCGCACGGCTCCTTCCCGCTGAACTGGATGGCCGTCGACCGGTCCGTGCTGGCCACCGACTCCGCCTGGACCGACCAAGGCCGTCCCGTCGCGGCCACCGAGCTGCTCATCTCCCACGCCGAGGGGCTGCGCCTCCCCGACAACACCGCACCGATTCCGCTCCACCCCTGGCAGGCCCGCGAGCTCGCACACCGCCCCGAGGTGGCCGTCCTGCTCGACGCCGGACTCCTCCATGACCTGGGACCGCACGG
The DNA here is from genome assembly GCF_014649535.1 of Streptomyces gelaticus. GTDB lineage: Bacteria > Actinomycetota > Actinomycetes > Streptomycetales > Streptomycetaceae > Streptomyces > Streptomyces gelaticus. Next base: position 71,794 of record NZ_BMTF01000021.1, on the reverse strand, counting down.
TGGCCGCTGGCACCCCACCTCCTCGGTCCGCACTGTGCACCGGCCCGGCGCCGAGATCATGCTCAAGCTCTCCCTCGGCGTACGCATCACCAACTCCCGCCGGGAGAACCTCCGCAAGGAACTCCACCGCGGCGTGGAGGTCCACCGGCTGCTCCGCAGCGGGCTCGCCACGCAGTGGCACGCCGTCCATCCGGGCTTCGACATCGTCCGCGACCCCGCCTGGCTCGCCGTCGACGGCCCGGACGGCGAACCCGTGCAGGGCCTCGACGTGATGCTCCGCCACAACCCCTTCGGACCGCACGACGACGCGGTCTGCATCGCGGCCCTGACCGCCCCGCGCCCGACGCCGGGCAGGACGGACATGCGCTCGCGCCTCGCCGAGATCGTCCATTCACTGGCCGCCGTCACCGGAAGGACCATGGGCGCGGTCGCCATCGAGTGGTTCCTGCGCTACCTGGACCGCGTCGTGCGCCCCGTGCTCTGGCTCGACGGCCACGCGGGCGTGGCCCTCGAAGCGCACCAGCAGAACACCCTGGTGCTGCTCGGCCCCGGGGGCTGGCCGGTCGGCGGCCGGTACCGCGACAACCAGGGCTACTACTTCCGCGAGTCCCACCGCGCGGCGCTGGAGCACCGGCTCCCCGGCATCGGATCGGTCAGCGACACCTTCGTCTCCGACGCGGTCACCGACGAACGCTTCGCCTACTACCTGGGCATCAACAACGTGTTCGGCCTGATCGGGGCGTTCGGCGCCCAGCACCTCGCCGACGAACGCGTACTCGTCGCGGCCTTCCGCCGGTTCCTCGGCTCGGCCGCCGCCCTGGGCTCCCCGCTCCCCGCCCGCCTGCTGGAAGAGCCCCAGCTGCGGTGCAAGGCCAATCTGCTGACCCGTATGCACGGCCTGGACGAACTCGTCGGCCCCGTCGACACCCAGTCCGTCTACGTCACTATTGCCAACCCCCTGTGCGCCTGAGGGAACATGACCACCGCCTGAACCGCCGAGAGGAGCGCGATACCGTGGCTACCGCCGATGCGGACACCGACCCGGGCAGCGGCCCTGCCCCACCGGCCGACGCAGGTGCCGAGGACACCCTGGACCTGGAGCTCCCCGATGAGCTCCTCGCCCTGCTAGGGGAGGACCCCCCGGACACCGGGAGCGATGCGGGCCAGGCGACAGGCGCGCGGCCGACCGTGAGCGGGGCCGCCTCCTCCGATCTGCTCGACCGCCCCGCTGACTGGCGGCCGGTCACCACCCCGGCCGGCGTCCTCCAGCTCGTGCCCGTGCGACTGGAACGCGACCTCGCCGTACTGAGCCGCTGGATGAACGACCCGGCGGTCGCGGCCTTCTGGGGACTCGCCGGACCCGAAGCCGTCACCGCCGTCCATCTGCGCGCCCAACTCGACGGCGACGGACGCAGCGTCCCCTGCCTCGGCGTGCTGGCGGGCGTCCCCATGAGCTACTGGGAGATCTACCGCGCGGATCTCGACCCGCTGGCACGCCACTATCCGGCGCGTCCGCACGACACCGGGATCCACCTGCTCATCGGCGGCGTGAACAACCGCGGACGCGGCCTCGGCACCACCCTGCTGCGGGCCGTCGCCGACCTCGTACTCGACAACCGCCCCCGGTGCGCCCGCGTGGTCGCGGAACCCGACCTCCGCAACACCCCGTCCGTCTCCGCCTTCCTGAGTGCCGGCTTCCGCTTCTCCGCGGAACTCGAACTCCCCGACAAACGAGCCGCCCTGATGGTCCGCGACCGAACCCTTCGTGCCCAGCTGTGAACGAACTGCCGCCCAACTCACACCGCTCGAACCCCATCGGTTCCATCCCGAGGAGTCCCCGTGCCGAAATATCCCGAGAGCCATGACGCAGCGGAGTCCACCGAGCTGCTCAGCACGCCAGAACTGAACCGGGCGGTCTGGGACCGGGCCGCCGTCCGGCTGTTCGCGAAGATGCTCGCCCAGTTCGCCTATGAGGAAGTCGTCGAGCCCGCCGCGCAGGACGGAGGCGATACGTACACCCTCTGCCTCGACGACGGCGGAACCCTCAGCTTCCGTGCCCGGCGGGGCGTGTACGGGAGTTGGCGCATCGCCCCGGACTCCATCCTGGCGACGCCCGGGAGCACCTCCGGAGCACCGGTCGGCGCGGGGCCCCACAGCGGGCAGCCGGACGGCGGGAACACCGAGCCCGTTCCCTTCCGCGATCCCCTCCAGTTCCTCGTACGCGCCCGTCGGCTCCTCGGCATCGACGGCGCCACCCTCGGCCACCTCATCCGTGAGATCACCACCACTCTCACCGCCGACGCCCGGCTCGACCACACCGCGTTCCCCGCCGCCCGGCTGGCAGATCTCGACTACGCCGAGCTGGAGGGGCACCAGACCGGCCACCCCTGGCTCGTCGCCAACAAGGGCCGCCTCGGCTTCTCCGCCGCCGACGCCTCGCGCCACACCCCTGAGGCCCGCAAGCCCCTCACGCTGCCGTGGATCGCGGTCTCCACGAGGATCGCCGCCTACCGCGGAGTGGCCCGCCTCGCCGGACCGGAACAACTGTACGCACAGGAACTCGACCCGTCGGTCCGTGACTCCTTCGCCGCCGTGCTCCGCGCGCGCGGCCTCGACCCGGCCGGCTATCTCTGCCTTCCCGTACACCCCTGGCAGTGGGACGAATGGATCATTCCGGCCTTCGCCCCCGCCATCGCTGCCGGTGACATCGTTCCGCTGCACGCCGACGCGGACCTCAGGCTGCCCCAGCAGTCCATCCGCACCTTCAGCAACGTGGCCCGCCCCGACCGGCACACCGTCAAGCTGCCCCTGTCGATCCTCAACACACTGGTCTGGCGGGGACTGCCGACCGAGCGCACCCTCGCGGCCCCTGCCGTCACCGACTGGGTCCACGGACTGCGCGACCAGGACGCCTTTCTGCGAGACACCTGCCGGGTCATCCTGCTCGGCGAGGTGGCCTCGGTGGCGGTCGAGCACCCGCTGTACGACCGCCTCCCCGAGGCCCCGTACCAGTTCAAGGAGATCCTCGGCGCGATCTGGCGCGAACCTCTCCAGCCCCGGCTCGCGCCCGGCGAGCGGGCCCGGACCCTGGCCTCGCTGCTCCACACCGATCCGCAGGGCCGCGCCTTCACGGCCGAGCTCGTCGCCCGCTCCGGACTGACCCCCACTGTCTGGCTGACCCGCCTCTTCGCCGCCCTGCTGCCGCCGCTGCTGCACTTCCTCTACCGGTACGGCACGGTGTTCTCCCCGCACGGCGAGAACGCCATCGTGGTCTTCGACGACCAGGACGTGCCGGTGCGCCTGGCGATCAAGGACTTCGTCGACGACGTGAACGTCAGCGCCCGGCCGCTGCCGGAGCACGATTCGATGCCCGAGGACGTACGCCGCGTCCTGCTCACCGAGGAACCCTCCTTTCTTCCCCAGTTCATCCACGCCGGACTGTTCATCGGAGTGTTCCGCTTCCTGTCCCCGCTCTGCGAGGAGCAGCTCGGGGTTCCTGAGAACGATTTCTGGACACTCGTCCGCGCCGAGATCCTGCGCCACCACGCCCGCTTCCCCGAGCTCAAGGAGCGGTTCGAGATGTTCGACCTGCTGAAACCACGCATCGAACGCCTCTGTCTGAACCGCAACCGCCTGCACGTCGACGGCTACCGGGACCGTCCCCAGCGCCCGCACGCGGCCATCCACGGGAGCGTTCCCAACCCCCTCCACGCCTCCGCCGGAGTCCGGGAGTGACCGCTGTTGTCAGTGGGGCCCCGTACGCTGGTCGCGCTATGACGAAGCCATCCCTCCCCGAGCTCCTGCACGCCGCCGTGACCGCCGTCGGCGGTACGGAACGACCAGGCCAGGCCGCCATGGCCGGGGCCGTTGCCGAGGCCGTCGACGACAACTCCCATCTTCTCGTCCAGGCCGGCACCGGCACCGGAAAGTCGCTCGGCTACCTGGTGCCCGCGCTGGCCCACGGGGAGCGAGTGGTGGTGGCCACGGCGACACTGGCGCTCCAGCGTCAGCTCGTGGAGCGCGACCTTCCGCGCACGGTCGACGCCCTGCATCCGCTGCTGCGCCGGCGCCCCCAGTTCGCCATGCTCAAGGGCCGGTCGAACTACCTCTGCCTGCACCGGCTCCACGAGGGAGTGCCGCAGGAAGAGGAGGAGGGGCTCTTCGACCAGTTCGAGGCCGCCGCCCCGTCGAGCAAACTCGGCCAGGATCTGCTCCGGCTCCGGGACTGGTCGGACGAGACCGAGTCCGGCGATCGCGACGACCTCACCCCCGGGGTCTCCGACCGCGCCTGGGCACAGGTCTCCGTCTCCTCCCGTGAATGCCTGGGCGCCAGTAAGTGCGCGTACGGAGCGGAGTGCTTCGCCGAGCTGGCCCGCGAGCGGGCCAAGCTCGCCGATGTCGTCGTCACCAACCACGCCCTCCTCGCCATCGACGCCATCGAGGGCGCCCCGGTGCTCCCGCAGCACGAGGTGCTGATCGTCGACGAGGCCCATGAGCTGGTCTCCAGGGTCACCGGGGTGGCCACCGGCGAGCTCACCCCCGGCCAGGTCAACCGCGCGGTGCGCCGCGCGGCCAAGCTGGTCAACGAGAAGGCCGCCGACGCGCTGCAGACCGCGTCGGAAGGGTTCGAGCGGGTGATGGAGCTGGCGCTTCCCGGCCGCCTGGAAGAGGTCCCCGAGGACCTCGGCTACGCACTGCTGGCGCTGCGCGACGCCGCGCGCACCGTGATCTCGGCCCTGGGCAACACGCGCGACAAGTCCGTCCAGGACGAGGACGCCGTGCGCAAGCAGGCCCTGGCATCGGTGGAGACGATCCACGGCGTCGCGGAGCGGATCACCCAGGGTTCGGAGTACGACGTCGTCTGGTACGAGCGCCATGACCGTTTCGGTGCCTCCCTGCGGGTCGCGCCGCTCTCCGTCTCGGGGCTGCTGCGCGAGAAGCTCTTCACCGAGCGGTCCGTCGTCCTGACCTCGGCCACGCTCAAGCTCGGCGGGGATTTCAACGGGGTGGGCGCGTCGCTCGGTCTGGCTCCCGAAGGCACCGCGGGTGACGACTTCCCGCAGTGGAAGGGGCTCGACGTCGGTTCGCCGTTCGACTACCCGAAGCAGGGGATCCTGTACGTCGCCAGGCATCTGGCCACGCCGGGGCGGGACAGCTCGCGTACCGACATGCTGGACGAGCTCGCCGAGCTCGTGGAGGCAGCGGGCGGACGCACCCTCGGGCTGTTCTCCTCGATGCGCGCGGCCCAGGCCGCCGCGGAGGAGCTGCGGGGCCGGCTGGACAAGCCGATCCTGTTGCAGGGCGAGGAGACGCTGGGCGAGCTGATCAAGAATTTCGCCGCCGATCCCGAGACGTGTCTTTTCGGCACGCTGTCGCTCTGGCAGGGCGTCGATGTGCCGGGGGCCAGCTGCCAGCTGGTGGTCATGGACCGGATCCCGTTCCCGCGTCCCGACGATCCGCTGATGAGCGCGCGCCAGAAGGCGGTCGAGGAGGCGGGCGGCAATGGCTTCATGGCCGTCGCGGCGACGCATGCCGCGCTGCTGATGGCCCAGGGCGCCGGCCGGCTCGTCCGGGCCACGGGTGACAAGGGTGTGGTCGCCGTGCTCGATCCGCGTCTGGCCAACGCCCGGTACGGCAGCTATCTGCGCGCCTCGCTGCCCGACTTCTGGTACACCACCGACCGCGATCAGGCGCGCCGCTCACTCGCGGCGATCGATGCGGCGGCCAAGGCGGACGGCGAGTAGCCCGCCCCGGGCGACCGACGGCATGGCAGGACCCCGGGATCGGCGCAGTGGATCCCGGGGCCCGGTCGGAAGCGGCGGGCTTCACACCCGCCGCAGTACCGCCACCACCTTGCCGAGGATCGTCGCCTCGTCGCCCGGGATCGGCTGGTACGCGGAGTTGTGCGGGAGCAGCCAGACGTGGCCGTCCTCCCGCTTGAAGCGCTTGACGGTGGCCTCGCCGTCCAGCATGGCCGCCACGATGTCGCCGTTCTCCGCGACGGGCTGGCGGCGCACGGTGACCCAGTCGCCGTCGCAGATGGCCGCTTCGATCATCGAGTCACCGACGACCTTGAGCACGAACAGCTCGCCGTCGCCGACGAGCTGGCGGGGGAGAGGGAAGACGTCCTCGACGGACTCCTCGGCGAGGATCGGGCCACCGGCCGCGATCCGGCCGACCAGCGGCACGTACGACGCCGCGGGCTTGCCCGTCGTGTCGGTGGGCTGCGAGCTGGGCTGGTCCGAACCGCGGACCTCGTACGCCCGCGGGCGATGGGGGTCGCGGCGCAGGAAACCCTTCCGCTCCAGGGCCATCAGCTGATGGGCGACGGAGGACGTGCTGGACAGGCCCACCGCCTGGCCGATCTCCCGCATCGAGGGCGGGTATCCGCGCCGCTGCACGGAGTCCCGGATCACCTCGATCACTCGCCGCTGCCGGTCCGTGAGCCCGGAGCTGTCCGCCCGGATTCCAGGAGGTCGTCCGGGCAAGGAGCGCGCTGGGCGCGCGGGCTCCGGCCCCTCCATGTTCGTGACTGAGTCATTCATGGCATGCACCGGCTCGAAACGGCTCTGGGAGCGGTCCTGGGCAGTGATGGTGGCACTGTCTGCGGTGGTGGTCACGTCGGCCCCTCTCGAATGGTCTCCCTAGCTGGACAACGGTAGTAGCTTTCGAAAGGTTGCGCCAAACACACGTTCGAGTGAAAAACGAATAAAAGTCTGCCGTGTGTTCTCTATCAGGTGTATGTGCGATGGCTGAGTGGCCGGGAATCCAGCTGCGGGCCGACCCGCAATTCGGGCTTTTACGGTAGCCGCCGGCATGGCGGTGCCGCCACGCGGGGGTGGTCGTGAGGCCGTTGTGCGGGTCCGACAAGGAGAGCCCCGCAATCCTGGCGGCCAGATGGTTCCCGTAACCTCGTGGGCGGCCGTACGCTGCCTGCCGGTCGCTGGTTCAGCGCGACACGCGGTAGGGCCGAATGCGCGACCAAACCCAAGATCTAGTGGTTGGATTGTTCCAGCCGCCCAGAAGTTGTGGTCCCCGGTCCGCCGAGGGTGTGGCCATCGCCTATGCTTGTGACAGCTTCGCAGGGCCCTGACGGGCCTTGGAGAGGCTATTGAGTCGTGCTGTGAAGGAGGGTTGGGAGCCATGCACTGCCCCTTCTGCAGGCACCCCGACAGCCGGGTCGTCGACAGTCGCACCACCGACGACGGCACGTCGATCCGACGCCGCCGCCAGTGCCCCGACTGCTCCCGCCGTTTCACGACGGTGGAGACCTGCTCGCTGATGGTGGTGAAGCGCAGCGGTGTGACCGAACCCTTCAGTCGCACCAAGGTCATCTCCGGCGTGCGCAAGGCGTGCCAGGGGCGACCGGTCACCGAGGACGCCCTCGCCAAGCTCGGCCAGCGGGTCGAGGAGGCGGTGCGTGCCACCGGCAGTGCCGAACTGACCACTCATGACGTGGGCCTGGCCATCCTCGGCCCCCTGCAGGAACTCGACCTCGTCGCGTACCTGCGCTTCGCGTCCGTGTACCGGGCGTTCGACACACTCGAAGACTTCGAGGCGGCCATCGCGGAACTCCGTGAGCGGCGGCCTTCGGCGGAGGAGCGCGGGAAGGGCGGGATCGTTGAGCTCCCCGTTCCCGCCGTCACCGCCGACTGATCGGCGCCGGCCGGCCGACACGGTTCCGTGGATCGGCGGCAGGGCGGCTTCATAGACCTGCTCCGGGCGCTCTGCGTGGCGCCCGAGGCATCAGAGACAGACTGTGCCCCGGGAAGTTCTGGGCACTCCAGGGTGTTTTTGCCCACATATGGGAGGCGGCATGACAGAGACGGCGAGCGGCCCGGCACGAGGTTCCCGAGCCAAGGGAGCCAAGTCGAGCAAGGGGCTGCGCATCGAGCGCATCCACACCACCCCCGGCGTACATCCGTACGACGAGGTGGCGTGGGAGCGCCGTGACGTCGTCATGACCAACTGGCGCGACGGCTCGATCAACTTCGAGCAGCGTGGCGTCGAGTTCCCCGACTTCTGGTCGGTGAACGCGGTCAACATCGTCACCAGCAAGTACTTCCGCGGGGCCGTCGGCACCCCGCAGCGCGAGACCGGTCTGCGCCAGCTCATCGACCGGATCGTGAAGACGTACCGCAAGGCCGGTGAGGACAACGGCTACTTCGCCTCTCCCGCGGACGCCGAGATCTTCGAGCACGAGCTGGCCTACGCCCTCCTGCACCAGATCTTCAGCTTCAACTCGCCGGTCTGGTTCAACGTCGGAACGCCTCAGCCGCAGCAGGTCTCCGCCTGCTTCATCCTGGCCGTCGACGACTCCATGGAGTCGATCCTCGACTGGTACAAGGAAGAGGGCATGATCTTCAAGGGCGGCTCCGGCGCCGGCCTGAACCTCTCCCGTATCCGCTCCTCCAAGGAGCTGCTGTCCTCCGGCGGCAACGCCTCCGGCCCGGTCTCCTTCATGCGCGGTGCCGACGCCTCCGCCGGAACGATCAAGTCCGGTGGCGCCACCCGGCGTGCGGCCAAGATGGTCATCCTCGACGTCGACCACCCCGACATCGAGAACTTCATCGAGACCAAGGTGAAGGAGGAGGAGAAGATCCGCGCCCTGCGCGACGCGGGCTTCGACATGGACCTGGGCGGCGACGACATCACGTCCGTCCAGTACCAGAACGCCAACAACTCGGTCCGGGTGAACGACGAGTTCATGAAGGCCGTCGAGTCCGGCGGCAAGTTCGGGCTGCGCGCCCGCATGACCGGCGATGTCATCGAAGAGGTCGAGGCCAAGGCTCTCTTCCGCAAGATGGCCGAGGCGGCCTGGGCGTGCGCCGACCCGGGCATCCAGTACGACGACACCATCAACGCCTGGCACACCTGCCCGGAGTCAGGCCGGATCAACGGCTCGAACCCGTGCTCCGAGTACATGCACCTGGACAACACCTCGTGCAACCTCGCCTCGCTGAACCTGATGAAGTTCCTCAAGGACGACGGCAAGGGCAACCAGTCCTTCGAGTCCGAGCGCTTCGCCAAGGTCGTCGAGCTGGTCATCACCGCGATGGACATCTCCATCTGCTTCGCCGACTTCCCGACCCAGAAGATCGGCGAGAACACCCGCGCCTTCCGCCAGCTCGGCATCGGTTACGCCAACCTCGGCGCCCTGCTGATGGCGACCGGCCACGCCTACGACAGTGACGGCGGCCGCGCCCTCGCCGGTGCCATCACCTCGCTGATGACCGGCACCTCGTACAAGCGCTCCGCCGAGCTCGCCGCGGTCGTCGGCCCGTACGACGGCTACGCCCGCAACGCCGAGCCGCACCAGCGCGTCATGAAGCAGCACGCCGACGCCAACGCCGCGGCCGTCCGCATGGACGACCTGGACAACCCGATCTGGGCCGCCGCGACGGAGGCCTGGCAGGATGTCGTCCGCCTCGGCGCGAAGAACGGTTTCCGCAACGCGCAGGCCTCGGTCATCGCGCCCACCGGCACCATCGGTCTCGCGATGTCCTGCGACACCACCGGTCTTGAGCCCGACCTCGCCCTGGTCAAGTTCAAGAAGCTGGTCGGCGGCGGCTCGATGCAGATCGTCAATGGCACCGTCCCGCAGGCCCTGCGCCGCCTGGGCTACCAGGAGGAGCAGATCGAGGCGATCGTCGCCCACATCGCCGAGCACGGCAATGTGATCGACGCCCCCGGTCTGAAGACCGAGCACTACGAGGTCTTCGACTGCGCGATGGGCGAGCGGTCCATCTCCGCGATGGGTCACGTGCGCATGATGGCCGCGATCCAGCCGTGGATCTCCGGCGCGCTCTCCAAGACGGTGAACCTGCCGGAGACGGCCACTGTCGAGGACGTCGAAGAGGTCTACTTCGAGGCGTGGAAGATGGGTGTCAAGGCGCTTGCGATCTACCGCGACAACTGCAAGGTCGGCCAGCCCCTCTCCGCGAAGACCAAGGAGAAGGAGAAGGAGGCGGTCACCGCCAGGGCCGAGGAGACCATCCGTACCGCGGTCGAGAAGGTCGTCGAGTACCGCCCGGTCCGCAAGCGCCTGCCCAAGGGCCGTCCCGGCATCACCACCTCCTTCACGGTGGGCGGCGCCGAGGGATACATGACCGCCAACTCCTACCCTGACGACGGTCTCGGCGAGGTCTTCCTGAAGATGTCCAAGCAGGGCTCCACCCTCGCGGGCATGATGGACGCCTTCTCCATCGCCGTCTCGGTCGGTCTGCAGTACGGCGTCCCGCTGGAGACCTACGTCTCGAAGTTCACCAACATGCGCTTCGAGCCGGCCGGCATGACGGACGACCCGGACGTGCGGATGGCGCAGTCGATCGTCGACTACATCTTCCGCCGCCTCGCGTTGGACTTCCTGCCCTTCGAGACCCGCTCGGCGCTCGGCATCCACTCGGCCGAGGAGCGTCAGCGCCACCTCGACACGGGTTCGTACGAGCCCTCCCTCGAGGACGAGGAGCTGGACATCGAGAGCCTGGCCCAGTCCGCCCCGGTGCGGACGGAGCCGCTGAAGGCGGTGGCTGCGGTGCAGGAGGCGGAGCGGCCCGCCCCGAAGACCGCGCACACCTCGGCGGAGCTCGTCGAGATGCAGCTGGGCATCAGCGCGGACGCGCCGCTCTGCTTCTCCTGCGGCACGAAGATGCAGCGCGCCGGATCCTGCTACATCTGCGAGGGCTGCGGCTCGACCAGCGGTTGCAGCTGACCAGCTGCCCGAGGCGCGGAGAGCGATGCGCCGCATGATCTGTCCGGGTAGCTGAACCGCAGCTCAAGAAGGGCGCCGACTTCCGGTCGGCGCCCTTCGCGGTGGTGCGGTCCCGGGCCGGCGCGCGGTGGTTCCCGCGGTGTGGCACCATCTCGCAGGTGACCAGCAGACCCGATGAGGCGCAGCGCTTGCGCGACCTTGCGCGGTTGCGCCGTGTCCGTGACCGGATCGACCGGGAGTTCGCCCAACCGCTGGACGTCGAGGCACTGGCTCGTGGCGTGCACATGTCGGCGGGGCATCTGAGCCGCGCGTTCCGGCAGGCGTACGGCGAGTCGCCGTACGGATATCTGATGACGCGGCGCATCGAGCGGGCGATGGCGCTGCTGCGGCGCGGTGATCTCAGCGTCACCGAGGTCTGTTTCATGGTCGGTTGCTCGTCACTGGGCACCTTCAGCACGCGCTTCGCGGAGCTGGTGGGGATGCCGCCCAGCGTCTACCGGCGTGAGGCCGCGCGTGCGACGGTGGGGATGCCGTCCTGCGTGGCGAAGCAGGTCACCAGACCGATCAGGAATCGAGAAGCGTGGTCACCGGGCCGCGATCTAGCGTGACGCCCATGGACATCACGATTCACTCGAGTTTCCTCCCGCACGACGACCCCGATGCCTCCGTGGCCTTCTACCGCGACATCCTGGGCTTCGAGATCCGCAAGGACGTCGGGTTCGGCGGGATGCGCTGGATCACGGTCGGCCCCGCCGGCCGGCCCGGCGCGTCCGTCGTCCTGCACCCGCCGGCCGCGGATCCCGGCGTCACGGAGGAGGAGCGGCGCACCATCACCGAGATGATGGCCAAGGGCACCTACGCCATCATCACCCTGGCCACCGACGATCTCGACGGCACCTTCGACCGGCTCCGGGCCGGCGGCGCAGAGGTCGTCCAGGAGCCGACCGAGCAGCCGTACGGGATCCGCGACTGCGCCTTCCGCGATCCCGCCGGCAATCTCATCCGCATCAACGAGATGCGCTGAAACGTCCGGCGATGCGGCCACGAGCCGCACGGACGGAGGAGAACCGGACGTACCGCTCGACGCCCGGGACGGCGAGCCGGGCGACGCAGACGGAGACCGTGAGCGCGGCTCCGCCCGACAGAGGGAGAAACGATGAGCATGGCGAAGAGGACGGACCCGCAGTCGCCTGCGCCGCACGCCGCCGACAGCCACGATCTGATCCGCGTGCACGGCGCGCGCGTGAACAACCTCAAGGACGTCAGCATCGAGATCCCGAAGCGCCGGCTGACGGTGTTCACCGGCGTCTCCGGTTCCGGCAAGAGCTCACTGGTGTTCGGCACCATCGCCGCCGAGTCGCAGCGGCTGATCAACGAGACGTACAGCGCCTTCGTGCAGGGCTTCATGCCGACCCTCGCGCGGCCCGAGGTCGACGTGCTCGACGGACTGACGACCGTGATCACCGTCGACCAGCAGCGCCTCGGCGCCGACCCCCGCTCCACGGTCGGCACGGCCACCGACGCCAACGCGATGCTGCGCATCCTCTTCAGCCGACTGGGTAAGCCGCACATCGGCTCCCCCCAGGCGTTCTCCTTCAACGTCGCCTCGGTCCAGGCGAGCGGTGCCTTCAAGGTCGACCGCGGCGCCGACCGGACCAGGACCGTCAAGCGGACCTTCACCCGCACCGGCGGCATGTGCACCCACTGCGAAGGCCGCGGCAAGGTCTCCGACATCGACCTCAGCCAGCTCTACGACGACTCCAAGTCGCTTTCCGAGGGCGCGTTCACCATCCCCGGCTGGAAGTCGGACAGTTTCTGGACCGTGCGGGTGTACGCCGAGTCGGGCCTCCTCGACCCGGACAAGCCGATCCGGGAGTTCACCAAGAAGGAGATGCAGGACTTCCTTCACCGGGAGCCGACCAAGGTGAAGGTCGAGGGCGTCAACCTCACCTACGAGGGGCTGATCCCCAAGATCCAGAAGTCCTTCCTGTCCAAGGACAAGGAGGCGTTGCAGCCGCACATCCGGGAGTTCGTGGAGCGGGCGGTCACCTTCACTACCTGCCCAGAGTGCGAGGGCAGCCGGCTCAGCCGGGAAGCCCGCTCGTCGAAGATCAAGAAGCTGAGCATCGCCGATGCCTGCGCGATGCAGATCAACGACCTGGCGCAGTGGGTGCGCGGCCTCGAGGACCCGTCGGTGGCGCCGCTGCTCGCCGCGCTCCAGCAGACCCTCGACTCGTTCGTCGAGATCGGCCTGGGCTACCTCTCGCTCGACCGGCCGTCGGGCACGCTGTCGGGCGGCGAGGCGCAGCGCGTCAAGATGATCCGTCACCTCGGCTCCTCGCTCACCGATGTCACCTACGTGTTCGACGAGCCCACCATCGGTCTGCACCCCCATGACATCCAGCGGATGAACGATCTCCTGCTGCGCTTGCGGGACAAGGGCAACACGGTGCTCGTCGTGGAGCACAAGCCGCAGACGATCGCCATCGCCGACCACGTCGTCGACCTCGGCCCCGGCGCGGGTACGGCGGGCGGCGCCGTCTGCTTCGAGGGCACCGTCGAGGGGCTGCGGGCCGGCGACACCATCACCGGCCGTCATCTCGACGACCGGGCGGACGTCAAGGAGACGGTGCGCGAGCCCACCGGGGTGCTGGAGATCCGCGGCGCGACGGCACACAACCTCCGCCACGTCGATGTCGACATCCCGCTCGGCGTGCTGACCGTCGTCACCGGCGTCGCGGGCTCCGGCAAGAGCTCACTCGTGCACGGGTCGATTCCGGCGGGCGTGGATGTGGTCTCGGTCGACCAGGGAGCCATCCGCGGTTCGCGGCGGAGCAACCCGGCGACGTACACCGGACTGCTCGACCCGATCCGCAAGGCGTTCGCGAAGGCCAACGGTGTGAAGCCGGCGCTGTTCAGCTCCAACTCCGAGGGTGCCTGTCCGACCTGCAACGGCGCCGGGGTCATCTACACCGACCTGGCGATGATGGCGGGCGTTGCCACCACCTGCGAGGAGTGCGAGGGGAAGCGGTTCGAGGCATCGGTGCTCGGCTACCACCTCGGCGGCCGCGACATCAGCGAGGTGCTCGCGATGTCGGTGACCGAGGCCGAGAGGTTCTTCGGCGCCGGCGAGGCGCGCACACCGGCCGCGCACAGGATCCTTGAGCGGCTGAGCGACGTCGGGCTCGGCTACCTCAGCCTCGGCCAGCCGCTCACCACGCTGTCCGGCGGCGAGCGGCAGCGGCTGAAACTGGCGACCCACATGGCCGAGAAGGGCGGGGTGTACGTCCTCGACGAGCCGACCACCGGCCTCCACCTCGCCGATGTCGAGCAACTGCTGGGTCTGCTCGACCGGCTCGTCGACTCCGGCAAGTCGGTCATCGTCGTCGAGCACCACCAGGCGGTCATGGCGCACGCCGACTGGATCATCGACCTGGGGCCGGGCGCGGGTCACGACGGCGGCCGGATCGTCTTCGAGGGCACACCCGCCGGCCTCGTCGCCGCCCGCTCCACCCTCACCGGCGAACATCTCGCGCAGTACGTCGGGGCCTGACCGGGGGGCCTCGCGCGGGCGATATGCCACGGCCGCGCGAGGCCCCGAAGGCCGCGCTCCCGCGATGCTCCTACGGGACCGCACGCCTTTGACGGGTCAGGTGCCGGGCGTGCGGCTTCCCATCGTCGCGGCGAACGATTCGGGGTCGCCGTCGAAGCCCCGGACCGTGCGGTGGAACTCCCAGGCCCCGGAGGCGCTCCGGACGAACTCGGCCACGGTCGCCGCGGTGGCCGCGCCGACCGCCGAGAAGTCGTCCTCCGCCAGGTTCGTATAGCCCTCGCGGACCTGGACACCGGTGTTCGCTATCTCGCCGAACGTCTTGCGGCCGTCGCGTTGCTGGATGGCGACCCCGACGACGACCCGGGTGTACGCGGCCGGCAATCGCTCCAGTTCCAGCGTCATCACCTCGTCGAAACCGAACCCCTGGCCGGTCCTGCTGTCACGGTTGAGATTGATCGTGCCGTCCGGCGAGCGGCTGTCGAAGTGCACCAGGTACGCGGGGCTGCCGTACGGCGCTTCGGCGAGGTACGTCGCCGCGATGATGTCGAGGTCGTGGGCCGGCGCACCCGAAGGGCTGGGGTCCCACTTGAGTCTGACCTCGACCTTGTCGATGTCCTTGTTGGGTGTGCTCATCGGAGTTGCCTCCCTGGCTTTCCGCCGGGCCGTCGGGCTGTCGGGCCGTTCACATCACCCGATCATGTCCGTAACCGACCGTAGGTCCAACCGGCTTGGTTCTCGGCGATGGAATCGGGCCACGAAGCCCCGTGCCGGGGCGGCCTGCCGGGGTCCGTGCGGAATGCGGCGCGGCGGTCGCTGCCGGACCTCGTCCCGGAAGATCTCGATGGCGCTGCTGACCTGGCGGATGAGGTGGGTGTCCTCGATGCGGTCGAGGTAGCGGCAGTTGCGGGCCAGGCCCTCCAGCTCGAAGGCGAAGCAGAGCGTCATCAGCTGGTTGATGAACAGTTCGCTGCCACGGGTGCGCGAGGTGAACCGCACGTCCCCGAAGGCTCCTTGGACGGCGGCGGCGATCGACCGTTCACGATGCCGGGGTGGTCGGGCGTGTGGTGCTGGGCGTGCGCCACGGGCATCGACGAAGAGCGCGCCCTCACGGCTCGTAGGATGTCCGTGCCGCCGTCGACCAGGACGACCGCGTCGATGTCGTACTTCTCGATCAGCGTTCGGTAGGCGGCGCGCAGCGGCTGCACCCCCACGCGGGAGAAGGCGTGGACCGTGCTCGGGTAGCCGTGCAGGCCGAGCCACTGGGCGAGCGTCCGTTCCGGGAAGCACGCCTGGTGGAGGGCCGTTTCGGGGGTGATGACGGCGACGTCCGGCGCGAGCCGGGATTCGCGGGGCAGCCCTTCGAGGGCGCTGAACGACAGATTGGCGAGCTGTACGTGCTTGCCCTGGTGGAAAAGCGAGAGCGCGACGGGCAGTCCGGCGTAGATGTCGAAGCCGCCTGCCCCCGCGACGAGGACGCGTTCCGCGGGTTCGGGCCGGGCGAACAGGGGGTTGGTGTGCAACGGGACCATGGAGATCATTCTTCGTTTCACGGCGGCCGCTTCGGGACTGCTCCGTCCGGGCGTGACTCGTGCCACGCGCGGCACCGTACGATGGCGCGGTGCTGGTCAAGTGGATTCGTTGCACCGTGGTGGACCGTCGAGGTTTCGAACGGGGGCAGCGGAAGTGGGCGGGGCTGTTCGGCGAACCCGGATTCAGGGGGCAGGGCGGCGGTTGGAGCCGAGGGCGTCCGGATGTGGCGCACATTTTCGCCTTCTGGGAGAACCGTGTCTTCTACGACTCGTTCATGGCACGCGCGCACGACGGCCTGGCCGCTGCCCAGTCCGGCACGTACAGCGGCATCCAGGTCAAGCTCTTCGAGCACCGCTTCGATGTGAAGACCGGCTTCGAGCCGCGTTTCACCGACGCGGATGTGGTCCGGGTGGCGCACAGCAAGGTGCGCGAGGACAGGGTGGAACACTTCGCGTTGATGCAGGAGAGGGTGTGGAATCCGGCGATGGCCGGTTCGCCCGGCATGGTGCGCGGGGTGTTCGGGGAGGCGCCGGGGCAGGAGTTCCTCGTGCTGTCGATGTGGCAGTCGAGCGCCGAGCGCGGCAAGTACCGGGCGGGGAGCATCGAGCGCCTGTCGCAGCGGGCGCAGACCGAGGACGACGTGGCGGAGCTGGCGGGGGACGTCGTGCAGCTGGAGCCGTCGTGGACGGTGTGACCGGCCCGGCCGCAGCGGTACGGCCGGGCCGATGATCCGGGGGCGCTCCGGGCGGCCCATCAGGCGGATTCGGCAGGGGAGTTGAAGACTCCGGCGCGGGCGGCTGCCAGCGCCGCGTCGGCGGACCGATCGGCCGACGCCCCGTCCACGGACTCGCGGGTGATGAACAGTCCGAGGAACAGGGGCGAGACCACGGCCCGTACGAGCGCTCCCGCGTCCGTGCGCCGGTCCAGCTCGTGCCGGGCGACAGCGCGCGCGACGACGACCTCGCAGCGGGCGAACCGCTCCGTGTAGAAGGCGTTCAGCGCCTTCGCGGCACGCTCGGACTGGAAGGCCGCGGCGATGAACGCGGTCGGTGCGGCCGCTGCGGTGGGATCCTCGAAGGAGGCCGCCGTCATCCGCGCCAGGGCGCGCAGATCTCCCTCCACGCTTCCGGTGTCGGGTGGGGCCCAGCTGTCCTCCCCGGCCAGCTCCAGGGCGTCCGCGACGAGCCCTTCGAGGTTTCCCCAGCGGCGGTAGAGGGTCGTCTTGTGAATGCCGGAGTGCTCCGCGACGTACTCGACGGTGAGGCCCGGGTAGCCGTGCTCCGCCAGGCCGGTGAGGACGGCGTCACGGACCGCCGCTCGGGTGCGGGCGGTTCTGCCGCCGGGACGGCGAGTGCCCGGGGCGAGCGGGGGTTCCGGCGGGCCGGCTTCCGGGGCGGATCTCTGCCCAGTCAATTGCTACTCCTGTTGCGTTAGTGGGTTCCACTGTGTCACACTCGCTTTAATGCGACAACGATTGCGTTAGTCTGGAGGTGCCCTTGCCCACACAGATCGCCCTGCGCGGCGTGACCACGACCCGTGGCGACAGGCTGTTGCTCGACGACGTCTCGCTGGCCGTGCGACCGGGCGAACGGATCGGCATCGTGGGGGAGAACGGAGCGGGGAAGACAACTCTGCTCCGGCTTTTTGCGGGGCTCGAACAGCCCGATTCCGGGAGCGTGTTCACGGCATCGGCCTGCTGCCCCAGACCCCCGGCTGCCGCCCGACAGCACGGTCCGGGGTGCGGTCGACGACGCGCTCGCGGAACTGCGCGCGATGGAGCGGAAGTTGCGGGAGGCCGAGGCGGATCTCGGTGCGGCCGACGATGCCGCGCTCGCCGCCTACGGAGACCTGCTCACGGAGTTCGAGTCACGCGGGGGATACGAGGCGGACGCACGCGTCGACAAGGCGATGCATGGCCTCGGTCTCGCGCACACAGGGCCGGACAGGAAACTGGGCAGTCTCTCCGGCGGGGAGCAGGCGAGGCTGGGCCTCGCCTGCCTGATCGCGGCGTCCCCCGAGGTGATGCTGCTCGACGAACCCACCAACCACCTGGACGGAGCCGCGCTCGACTGGCTGGAGAGCACGCTGAGGTCCCACCCCGGCACGGTGATCGCGGTGTCCCACGACCGGATCTTCCTGGAGCAGGTCGCCACCGCGGTGCTGGAGGTCGACGCCGACCGGCGGACGGTCGTGCGCTACGGCGGCGGCTACGAGGGATTCCGTGCCGAGCAGCGCGCCGCACGACAGAGCTGGGAGCGGTCCTACGCGCAGTGGTGCGAGGAAACCGCGCAACTGGAGGCCTACGCGACGACCACCGCTCATGGCGTCGCCACCGGCCGCGCCATCAAGGACAACAACAAGATGGCGTACGACCGGGCATCGGGCCGGGTCCAGGACTCCGTGTCCGGTCGAGTCCGCAACGCGCACAAGCGCCTGGAGCGACTGAGGGCGCAGCCCGTCCCCAGGCCCCCGGACCCCCTGCGCTTCGCCGCTGCGCCCGCGGCCGGCGCGACGCAGGGAGAGCTGGTGTCCCCGACCGGCATACGGATCGGCGACCGGCTCGCGGTCGATCGGCGCTCCGTGGTGGCGGGCGGAAGGCTGCTGATCCACGGTGGCAACGGGGCGGGGAAGTCCACCCTGCTCCGAGTCATGGCAGGCGTGCTCGAACCGGACGAGGGCCGCGTCGTCCGGCGCGGCGGGATCGGCTACCTCGCGCAGGAGATACCGGTGCACCGCCCCGCGGAGTCCGTGCTCACAGCATTCGGCCGAGGACTGCCCCTCACCGATGAGGAGCTGGTGGAACTGCTGCTCTCGTACGGGCTGTTCCGTCCCCGGGACCTGAGAGTGCCTGTCGGAGCGCTCTCGGCGGGGCAGCGCAGACGGCTCGCCCTTGCCCGCCTGCTGACCCGGCCCGTGGATCTGCTGCTGCTCGACGAACCGGCGAACCACCTGGCACTCGGACTCGTACAGGAACTGGAGGAGGCACTGGCCCACTGGCCGGGGCACTGGTCGTGGTTTCGCACGACCGGCTGCTGCGCCGCCGTTTCACCGGCGACATCCGACGGATGGAGTCCGGACGACTGCTCGAATGAGCCGCAGCCGTTCTAGGGTCGGTACATGGCACGACCGCAACGCATTGTCCTGGTGAGACACGGGGAGTCCGAGGGCAACGTCGACGACACGGTGTACGAGCGCGAGCCGGACCATGCGCTGAGGCTCACGGCAACAGGGCTGAGGCAGGCCAGGGAGGCAGGAGTACGGCTGCGCGAGCTGTTCGGCGGCGAGCGGGTCAGCGTGTACGTCTCGCCGTACCGCCGCACCCACGAGACGTTCAGGTCTCTCGGCCTGGACCTTGAGCGGGTCCGGGTACGGGAGGAGCCGCGCCTGCGCGAGCAGGACTGGGGGAACTGGCAGGACCGCGACGACGTGCGGCTGCAGAAGGCGTACCGGGATGCGTACGGCCACTTCTTCTACCGTTTCGCGCAGGGGGAGTCCGGAGCCGATGTGTACGACAGGGTCGGGGCCTTTCTGGAGAGCCTGTACCGGAGTTTCGAGGCGCCCGACCATCCGCCGAACGTTCTGCTGGTCACGCACGGACTGACCATGCGTTTGTTCTGCATGCGCTGGTTCCACTGGTCGGTCGCCGAGTTCGAGTCGCTGTCCAATCCGGGCAACGGAGAGACCCGGACGCTGATACTCGGGGAGGACGGCCGCTACACCCTTGACCGGCCGTTCGAGCGCTGGCGCACCCCTGAGCCGTACGGCATCACCGGATAGAGTGGAGGAGCGATGACAACCGCTGAATCCGCTTCCGGCCACCGTTTCGAACGTGCCCTTGCCAGCCTGCGCGGGCTCTCCGTGGGAGACGCACTGGGCTCCCAGTTCTTTGTGCCCGTCAACTATCCGCTGCTGAAGCAGCGCGAACTCCCGCCGGGTCCCTGGCAGTGGACGGACGACACCGAGATGGCGTGTTCGGTGCTGGCCGTGCTGGTGGAGCACGAGCGGATCGACCAGGACGCGCTCGCCCGCGCCTTCGCCGGCCACCACGACTTCGACCGGGGATACGGCCCCGCCGTGAACCGGCTGCTCAGGCTGGTCCGGGAAGGCGGTGACTGGCGCGAGCTGGCGTCCGCGTTGTTCAACGGCCAGGGCTCCTGGGGCAACGGCTCGGCGATGCGCATCGCCCCGCTCGGCGCCTGGTACGCGGACGACCCCGAGCAGGCCACGCATCAGGCCGAGATCTCCTCGTACACCACGCACCAGCACCGCGAGGCGGTCGTG
Source organism: Streptomyces gelaticus (assembly GCF_014649535.1). GTDB lineage: Bacteria > Actinomycetota > Actinomycetes > Streptomycetales > Streptomycetaceae > Streptomyces > Streptomyces gelaticus. The sequence goes on along the minus strand of NZ_BMTF01000021.1, from coordinate 51,719 downwards.
GGCGCGATGGCCGTCGCGGCAGCTGCCGCACTCGCGGCGGCGCCCGCCGGGCCGCCCACTCCGGCGGACCTGCTCGACGGCGTCATCGCGCTCGTACCGCGCAGCGCCGTCGGCGCAGGACTGCGACGGGCACGCGACATGCTCGACTACGGCGACGCCGGGACGGTCGCGGCGGTCCTCGGTAACGGCCGGCGCACCAGCGCACATGACACGGTTCCGTTCGCCCTCTGGTCGGCGGCGCGGAGCCTCGGCGATTTCGAGCAGGCCTTCTGGGTGACCGCCCAGGCCGGCGGAGACGTCGACACCACCTGCGCGATTGCCGGCGGGGTCGTCGCGGCGAGCAACGCGGGCGCACCGCCGGCCGACTGGACGGCACGGACGGAGGAGCTGCCGGACTGGCTCCCGCGATAGGGCGGCGGACCGGAACACCCCGTTGAGGCCGCCGGACTGTCACGGTACTGCCACAGCTCCTCCTCGCACGGCCCGGACCAGCGACGGGAAGCTACTCTTTCGGCCACGCCGCCGTCGATGATCATCCAGACGGTCGTGCGCCGAAAATGAGACGCCGGGGTGCCCCAGCCGCTGCCCTGCGGGCGGTGTGCGCGGACCCCGGTGGGGAGGGGTCCCATGTCCGATCACACGTCAGAAGCGCCCCGGCCGGCCGATGCCCCCGAGCCGCCCGAGCCACCGGGGCAGGCCGTAACGCCGGAGTGGCCCGCACAGTCGAAGGCTCCGCGGCCGGAGCCCGGGGACATCGTTCCCGAGCCGCCAAAGGTGCCGCTGTACGCGCAACAGGGCGGGCACCAGCAGCCGGCCGACCCCTGGCGGCAGAGCAGCCCCCAGGCCTCCACACTGTCGACACTGCGTCCGGCCGCGCCGGCCTCCATCGGCGGTGCGACGCTCTGCTGCGTCATCGTCACGGCGATCCTGAGCGGCCTGCTGCTGGGCGACGGCCTCGGCCTGAACGCGCTGATCGTCGCGGTACCGGCGACGCTCGGGGCCTTCTTCGCCGCGCGGACCGCCGGTCGCCGCCTGCGTCCGTGGACGGCCTTCTGGGCGGTCGGCGGACTGGCGCTCCTCGCCGTCCCGGCCCTTCGGGACGCCGGGTGGCCCGTCTTCCTGGCCATCGTGTCGTCCGTCGCGCTGGGCTCGCTCGCCCTGCACGGCAGCCGCAGCTGGCTCGGGGTGTTCCTGGCTTCGCTGGGCCTGTTCAGCGCCATTGCCGATGGTCTCGCCTGGGGCGTACGGGGCGTGCGTGCGCGGATGAAGGGGTCCAGAGGCCGACTGGGAGCTGTTCTCCGCAGCGTCGCGGTGGCGGTCGTCCTGCTGATCGTGTTCGGGGCGCTGTTCGCGAGCGCCGATGCAGCCTTCGCCGATGTGCTCGGCAGTCTGATGCCCGATGTGTCGGTCAGCGGCAGCCCGTGGCGATTCCTCCTCTTCCTGACCGGCCTGGTCGGCGCGCTCGCCGCCGCGTACGCCGCGGCCGCTCCGGTGCGCTGGGACGGCATCACCGTCCGCCGGGGGGAACCCCGCGGACGCCTGGAGTGGGCGCTTCCGCTCGTCGTGCTGAACCTGCTGTTCGCCGTCTTCATAGCCGTCCAGCTCACCGTGCTGCTCGGCGGCTACGACAAGGTGATGGCCGAGACCGATCTCAGCTACTCCGCATACGCCCGGCAGGGTTTCTGGCAGCTTCTCTGGGCCACACTCCTCACCCTGCTGGTGATCGCACTCGCCCTGCGCTGGGCCCCTCGCGGGCGGGGCGGCGACCGCACCCTCGTGCGGACCGTGCTCGGCGTGCTGTGCCTGCTCACCCTGACCGTCGTGGCCTCCGCGCTGAGGCGGATGGACCTCTACGTCGACGCGTACGGTCTGACACGGCTGCGGATATCCGTGGCCGCGGTGGAACTCTGGCTGGGCGTGGTGCTCGTCCTGATCATGGCCGCCGGGGTGTTCGGTGCCCGCCTGCTGCCGCGTGCCGTGGCCGCGAGCGCGGCCGTCGGTGTCCTCGCGTTCGGGCTGGCCTCGCCCGACGGGCTGATCGCGGAGCAGAACGTTCAGCGGTACCGCGACGACCACTCGATCGACATCGACTACCTCCGGGGTCTCTCGGCCGACGCCGTACCGGCCCTGGACACGCTGCCCGAGCCACTGCGCTCCTGCGCACTCAGGGACATCGAACGGTCGCTGCGCTCCGACGACGTCCCCTGGTACGCCACCAGCTGGGGCGAGTCGAGGGCCCGGGACATTCTGCGGAAACGCAGTCCGCAGGACGCGGCGCGGTCCTGTGTCTCGTCGTCGCGTACGGGTGTCGGGGACAGCGATCGGGACGGTGACCAAAGCGATCCGTACGACCCGTACTGACCGGTCCGGGCCAGGTCCGTGGAGGCGGTGCGGCCATCAACGGGCCCGGGACGACCGAGGGGCGCCCCGGGGTGTTGCGGGCGCCCCCATCGGCGTACGCTGACAGGCGCCATGCCGTACGAACCACCCACGCACACCGTCGAGCGCTCACTGCGCGCTACTACTGGTGCCAAGACCGTCGCCGGTGTCGATGAGGTCGGCCGCGGGGCGTGGGCGGGACCGGTCACCGTGTGCGCGGCCGTCACCGGCCTCCGCAGACCTCCCGCCGGGCTCACCGACTCCAAGCTGATCAGCCCCAAACGCCGCGCGGAACTCGCGCCGTTGCTGGAGCGCTGGGTCACCGCGTTCGGTCTCGGCGACGCATCCGCGCAGGAGATCGACGAGCTCGGGATGACGGCTGCGCTGCGTCTCGCCGCCGTGCGCGCCCTCGAAGCCCTGCCGGTCCGGCCGGACGCGGTGATCCTCGACGGCAAGCACGACTACCTGGGAGAGCCCTGGCAGGTCCGTACAGTGATCAAGGGCGATCAGTCCTGCATCGCGGTCGCGGCCGCCTCGGTGATCGCCAAGGTCCACCGGGACACGATGATGGCCGAACTGGGCGCGGATTCCGGGGAGTACGCCGATTTCGCCTTCGGGGCCAACGCCGGCTACCCGTCGCCCGTGCACAGGGCCGCGCTGGAGGAGTGGGGGCCCACACCTCATCACCGGCTCTCGTGGTCCTATCTCGACGCGCTGCCCAAATGGCAGCACCTCAAGAAGGTCCGGATCTCCGCCGAGGCGGCTGCAGTGGAAAGCGGGGGCCAGCTCGGCTTCGACTTCTGATCGCGCACAAGTACCCACCCGCCGGGGCCCCGAGCGTCGGCGTTTGATAGACAACCACCCATGCCTCTCATCCCCGAGGAGCCTCAGATTCACGAGAGCGCCCAGGGTCCCCGCGTCACTCCGGCCGCAGGCCGCACCGCGCCGACCCCCCGTCCTGTACCCGGCCCGCGTTCAGCGGCCACGCCGCGCCCCGGTCGTCCCGGGCCCGGCCCCGCGAGGCCCGCGCCCCCGACGCAGCGCCCGCAGCCCACCTCCGACCGCCCCCGGACGGACCGGCCGGAGAATCGTTCCGCACCACAGATCCAGCTGATCCCCGCCTCGGCGGCCGGCGCACTCGACGCCGCCGACGAAGCCGTGGACCTGCTGCTCGACTCCGGCCGCGCACCGGGCGACATCCTGGTGCTCACCACCGGTGAGCAGCACCCGTGGGCGGCGCACGAACTCTCCTTCGGAGAGGCCGCCTACTGGGCGCAGCACGAGGCCGGCGACGATGTCTTCTTCGCCGGTGCCGCCACCGCGGAACGGCTGAAGGCCCGTCCGGTGGTGATCGTCGCCGTCAACGGCGGTGACGCCGTCGCCGGGGCGCTGACCGGGGCGCGGGAACGCGCCGGAGCACTGCTGATCGTGTGCGGGGACCCGCAGCGGATCAACGCAGTGCTCGGTGCAGGCGTCTGATCTGCAGGGAACACGGCACCGTGGTGGCCCGGCTGTCCGACAGGGCGGCCGGGTCCGCGGCCGGCTCAGCGGGCCGCGGTACGCCGCAGCGGTTGCGCCGCACCGCCGCCGGAGCGCAGCGGCGCCTGATCCGGGCCGAGCGAGGCGTCGGCGAGGGCGGACGGCCGCGACACGGAGTTGGGACGGCGCCCGGCCCGGCCCTCGCCCAGCACCTGCCAACCACCCCCGGTCAGCGTGATGTACGCGCCGCACCGCAGGCCGTGCAGTGTGCAGGCGTCCCGCAGGCCCCACATCCACGCCCCGTCCTCCTCCGTCCAACGCTCGTCGCCCTCACGGCAGTAGAGAAGTACCGCGGTACGCACGGGCGTGCGGCGACGGAGATCGTGCGGGATGACCCGGCGCAGATGGGCCAGCAGCGCGTTGCGGAACTCCCAGCCGTCAGCGGCCGTGGAGCGGCGGGCGAACGAGGCGCTGGCCGTGAGGCGTTCCTCGTGGTCGAGCACGGCGACCACAGCGGTCGCCGGGGTCGGCCGGTGCCGGGTGTGCAGGCCGTTGACCACCTCGCGGGGATTGCGCAGCAACGGTATGCCCGCTTCGGCCCACTCGGCCGGTTCGAGCATCCTGGCGAGACGGTTGGCGGAGTCGGCGGACACCGCTGTCGAAGTGGCTGCGGACGGAGCGAATCCGAAGGTCACGATCCTCCCTTCGCATACGCGCCCATGGTGCGGGCAGGTCGAGTGAGGGCGCACCGCGGCACAGCCCTTCCGGGCCGCGAAAGGGACTGCGCGGGGAGCGAGTCCAATTCTTCCTGGCGTATCGGCGGGCGGCAACGAGCAATTGGCGCAGCTGACGGGAATCAGCCGGAATGACTCTGATATCCCTGCCCCCGCCCAGCCGGGATGACACCTTCTGTCCCGCCTGAACAGCGAGGACCAGCGGAAACGCTCCGTACGTCCCGGTCGGCCGCTTCAGCCCCGCTGCCATCGCCGGCGGCCGGCCGGTGCGCCCGGTTTCCCATGAGGCGGTCGATGCGCCGGTTTCCCATGGGGCGGATTCGCCGATTGTCGGTGCCATCGGGTTGCATGGAGGCATGGACAACCTGGACCTCCGCGCCGAAGCCGATGCCGTCCTCGCCGAGCTCGTCGGCGATCCGGGAGGCTCGGCGCGGCTCCGGGAGGACCAGTGGCAGGCGGTCGCGGCCCTGGTGGAGGAGCGGCGGCGTGCGCTGGTGGTGCAGCGCACGGGCTGGGGCAAGTCGGCGGTGTACTTCGTCGCGACCGCTCTGCTGCGCCGGCGTGGCTCCGGGCCCACGGTGATCGTCTCGCCGCTGCTGGCGCTGATGCGCAACCAGGTCGAGTCGGCGGCGCGGGCCGGTATCCGGGCACACACCATCAACTCGGCCAACCCGGAGGAGTGGGAGACCATCTACGAGGAGGTCGAGCGCGGCGAGACCGATGTCCTCCTCGTGAGTCCGGAGCGTCTCAACTCCGTGGATTTCCGCGATCAGGTGCTGCCCAGGCTCGCGGCCACCACGGGCCTGCTGGTGGTGGACGAGGCGCACTGCATCTCCGACTGGGGGCATGACTTCCGGCCCGACTACCGCCGGTTGCGGGCGATGCTCGCCGAGCTCGCTCCCGGCGTACCGGTGCTGGCCACCACCGCTACGGCGAACGCGCGGGTCACCGCGGACGTGGCCGACCAACTGGGAACCGGTGCCGGCGAGGCCCTGGTACTGCGCGGTCCGCTGGAGCGGGAAAGCCTGCGGCTGGGCGTCGTCCGGCTGCCCGACGCCCCGCACAGGCTGGCCTGGCTCGCCGAGCACCTGGAGGAGCTGCCGGGCTCCGGGATCATCTACGCCCTCACCGTCGCCGCGGCGGAGGAGGCCACCGCCTTCCTGAGGCAGCGCGGCTTCCGCGTCGCCTCGTACACCGGAAGGACGGAGAACGCCGACCGGCTGCAGGCAGAAGCCGACCTGCAGGAGAACCGGGTCAAGGCGCTGGTCGCGACCTCGGCCCTGGGCATGGGATTCGACAAGCCGGATCTGGGCTTCGTGGTCCACCTCGGCTCGCCGTCCTCGCCGATCGCCTACTACCAGCAGGTGGGGCGTGCGGGACGCGGGGTGGCCCACGCCGATGTGCTGCTGCTGCCGGGCAAGGAGGACGAAGCCATCTGGCGCTATTTCGCCGATACCGCCTTCCCGCCCGAGGCACAGGTCCGGCAGACGCTCTCGGCCCTCGCGGGTGCGGGACGGCCACTGTCCGTGCCGGCCCTGGAGGCGGCGGTGGACCTCCGGCGCACGCGTCTGGAGTCGATGCTGAAGGTGCTGGACGTCGACGGCGCGGTCAAGCGGGTCAAGGGCGGCTGGACGGCGACGGGCGCCGAGTGGACGTATGACGCCGAACGCTACGCGTGGGTGGCGCGGCAGCGGTCGGCCGAGCAGCAGGCCATGCGGGACTACGCGAGCACGTCCCAGTGCCGGATGGAGTTCCTGCGCCGGCAGTTGGACGACGAGGGGGCGGCCCCGTGCGGTCGGTGCGACAACTGCGTGGGAGCCTGGGCCGACACGGCCGTTTCCGCCGAGACGCTGACGGGCGCGACGAAGGAACTGGACCGCCCGGGGGTGGAGGTCGAGCCGCGCCGCATGTGGCCGACGGGCATGCCCGCACTGGGCATCGACCTCAAAGGCCGTATCCCGGCCAAGGAGCAGTGCTCCACCGGACGTGCACTGGGGCGGCTCTCGGACATCGGCTGGGGCAACCGGCTGCGCCCGCTGCTCGCCGAGAACGCACCCGACGGCCCGGTCCCGGACGACGTCCTGCGGGCTGCGGTGGCGGTCCTCGCCGACTGGGCACGCTCTTCGGGCGGCTGGGCGCCGAATGTCCCGGACGCCGCCGCCCGGCCGGTAGGAGTCGTCGCCGTACCGTCCCTGACCCGCCCGCAACTGGTCGGCTCCCTCGCCCGGGGAATCGCGACCGTCGGCCGCCTTCCTTTCCTCGGCACCCTGACGTACACCGGGCCGAGCGGTGCGCACGCGGCCCGCCGCAGCAACTCCGCCCAGCGCCTCAGGGCGCTCTCCGGCGCGTTCGCCGTTCCCGAGGAGCTGGCCGGCGCCCTGGCCGGCACCCCCGGTCCCGTCCTGCTCGTGGACGACTGCACCGACTCCGGCTGGACTCTCGCCGTCGCCGCCCGGCTGCTCCAGCAGGCAGGCAGCGAACAGGTTCTGCCCCTGGTCCTCGCCGCAGCGGGCTGAGACCCTCTGTGCCCGTGCCGCGACGACTGGCCCGCGCCACCCGGCGCGGGCCGCAGCCGTGGTCGCACTCGTCGGTGGCCGCCGAGCAGGCCATCATGTCGACGAGCCCACCACTCGCCGCGCAGCCGTGAGCGGACCGAACGGTCGCTGATGCCCCGGCACTTGTCGACGACGGTCATGCCCCCATGCAACCCGATGGTTGTGGCAGGGCGCCAACGGCCCGCCCACCTGTGGACAAAGTTATCCACAGGGGTCGCGGAATCCGGCCGCTCGCGGGACGGTCGTGACATGAACCAGTACCACGAATCCACCGGCCCGACCGACGAGCAGCAGATCACCCTGCGAGGACCTGCCGAACTCGCCGATGCCCTTCCGTATCTGATGGGGTTCCACCCGAACGACAGCGTGGTCATGGTCGCCCTGCACGGCGGCAGGGGCCGCTTCGGCGGCCGGCTCAGGCTCGGCATCCCGCAGTCGCCGCAGGAATGGGCGCCCGTCGCCGAGCAGCTCGCCGAGTGCCTGATCAAGGGCAGCGAGCGGCGTGGGGAGCGCCCTGACGCGATCGTCATCTTCCTCTGCCAGGATCCGCCCGAGGGCGAATCCGGCAGCCAGATCATGGAGCGGTTGCGGCCGTTCGCCCAGCGTCTGCGTACGGCGTGCGGTGCGCTGGACGTGCCGGTGCTCGAAGCGCTCTGCATCTCCGACGGCCGGTACTGGTCCTACTGCTGCCCGGACGGGCGTTGCTGCCCGACGGAGGGGAACCAGATGGCCATGCCCGGCACTTCGGTGATGGCGGCCGCCGCCGCGTACGCAGGCATCCAAGTACGCGGATCACTGCGGGAGATGGAGGCGAGGCTCGCGCCGTTGAAGACCTCGGCGGCGGTCGGCCAGCAGCGCGCACTCGACTCGGCGGGTGCCGAGTTGGTGCCCAGGCTCCTGGACGAAGAGGGGCGCGAAGATGTGGCCCGAGAGACCCTGGACATCGCCCGGCAGCTCATGAAACGCCTCAGGGAGACGCCGCCGGTGGGGGCGCCCTCCGTCTCGGACGTCAACGACGACCGGCTGATCAGCCATGACGAGGCGGCAGCGGTGATCCTCGGCCTCCAGGACCGGGACACCCGCGACAGGGCCGCGGAGTGGATGGAAGGCCCGGAAGCAGATTCTGCGCTGAGGCTCTGGCGCGCGCTGTCCCGTCGTTGCGTGACACCGTACGAGGAACATGCCGCGGCGCCATTGACCCTGGCCGGATGGGTCTCATGGTCGACGGGCGATGAACCGGGCGCACGGGTCGCCCTGGGCCTCGCCCTGCGGATGGATCCCGACTACACCTTCGCCCAGCTCCTTCATGAGGCGTGCAACCAGGGCCTCGACCCGGAGACCCTGCGCCGATGCCTGCGCGGGGAGCGCAGCGCACGGACGCGGCGGCGCAGCCACCGGCCGGACCGCAGCCCGCGCCCCCGCGCGGCGCGGCCCGCCGGCACCCACCGGAAGAAGGCCCCGTCCGGCTCCGCCCGTCCCGGATCGGCGGCCACCCGGCGCCGGTCCGGGCAAGCCGCTCCCGGCCGACGCGTATCCGGTGGCGAGGAATGACCCATATGCCCTGTCGCTGCGGAGGGCGGGAGAAACCACGAGCGAGAGGGCGGCGAAGAGCTCCCGGAAGAGCATGGCGAAGGGAGTGTTTATCGTCAGGCAGACGACTATGATCACCGCATGCCGCCCTACGACCCGTCGACCTTCCCGCCCTTCGCTGTCACCGTCGACCTGGTCGTGCTCACGGTGCGCCGACATGCGCTCTGCGCGCTGGTGGTACGCCGTGGTGAGCCACCGTTCCAGGGGCGATGGGCGCTGCCCGGCGGGTTCGTCAAAGCCGATGAGGACCTCGGTGCCGCAGCAGCGCGCGAGCTGGTCGAGGAGACCGGGCTGTGTGCGCAGGACCCGTCGGCCCCGGCGATCGGGAACGGCGCCCACCTCGAACAGCTTGCGACGTATGGCGACCCCGGTCGTGACCCGCGGATGCGGGTCGTCAGCGTCGCCCATCTCGCTCTGGCCCCCGATCTGCCGGCCCCGCGGGCCGGCGGCGATGCGAACAGCGCGCGATGGGCGCCCGTCGACGATCTGCTCGGGGCGGAGGGAAGCTTCGGCCACGAGGGCGAGAGTCAGGCCCCGCTGGCCTTCGACCACGCGCAGATCCTCGCCGACGGCGTCGAACGCGCCCGTTCCAAGATCGAATACTCCTCCCTGGCCACCGCCTTCTGTCCCCCGGCCTTCACGGTCGGCGAGCTCCGGAGGGTGTACGAGGCGGTGTGGGGAGTGGTTCTCGACCCGCGGAACTTCCATCGCAAGGTCACCGGCACCCCCGGCTTCCTGGTGCCCACCGGCGGCACGACCACTCGCCAGGGCGGACGTCCGGCCCAGCTCTTCCGGGCCGGTGCGGCCACCGTGCTCAACCCTCCGATGCTGAGGCCGGAAGTCTGACCTCGCGGAACGCCCACGGGACCGGTGTTGCGCAAAAAGTCGGATTTGTCGGGTTATCTTTCTGCGGTACCCGCCCTGCCGCCGAGCGGTCTCACCTTCCGCGAGAGAAGCGATGCTCCAGGCCATCGGACTCACCAGCGCCCCCCGTCGTGGTCTCCCGGCTGCCGTGGACGATCTCACCTTCGAAGCCCGGCCCGGCCAGGTCACCGCGCTCCTGGGTGAACCGGGCTCGGGCAAGACCGCAGCCCTCCGCCTCATGCTCGAACTCGACTCGGGGCGAGGGGTCGCCTACTTCCGGGGCAGACCGATGCACCGGATCCCGCATCCCGCGCGCGAGGTGGGCGTGCTGCTCGGAGACGTACCGGGTCACCCCGCGCGTACTGCTCGCGGTCAGCTCCGGATGCTCGGTGCCGCCGCGGGCGTACCCCCGGCGCGGGCCGACGAACTGCTTGAGCTCGTAGGTCTCGCCGGGCTCGGGGGCCAGCGCATCGGTGCACTCTCGCTCGGCATGGACCGGCGGCTCGCTCTCGCCTCGGCACTGCTCGGTGACCCCCACACGCTCGTCCTCGACGACCCGGCAGAAGGTCTCGCGCCGCGCGAGAGCAGTTGGCTGCACAGTCTGCTGCGGGCCCATGCGGCCCGGGGCGGGACCGTCCTGTACACCACGGCGGACCCCAAGGAGGCCGCGCGTGCCGCCGACCGTGTGGTCACCGTCGACAGCGGCCGCCTTGTCGCGGACCAGGGCGCCGACGACTTCTCGCGGACCCGCCTCCGCCCCCGGGTCGCGGTCCGGACCCCGCACGCGGCTCGCCTCGCGGCAGTCGTCAGCCGTGAGGCCCGCGCGGCCCGGCGCTCGGTGGAGGTGGTCCCCGAGGCCGGTGGGCGCCTCGCCGTGTACGGCTCCAGCTGTGCGGAGATCGGTGACCTCGCGTTCCGGCACGGGCTCCCGGTGCACCAACTGGCCGACGAGGTCGGCGACACCCGCTCCACCGCGCCCGGGGACGGCGCGGCCCCCACGGAGCCCGGAGTGCCTGCGAACTCCCCGGGGCCTCCGGATTCCGCAGGGCCTGAGGGCCGCACGGGATCACGCGATCCGCGACCGGTCGCGCGGGTGTCGGGCCTGGAACCGGCCCCGCCCATCCGCCGCCGTCCGGCTCCCGGTCCGCTTCATCCGCTGCGGTACGAGCTGCGCCGTCTGCTAGGCGTCAGAACAACAACCATGATCATGGCTGCCGTTCTGGTCGTCTCCGTCGGACTCTCCGTACTCCTCGCCCGCATCGGTCACGTGCCGTTGCCGAAAGTGCTGGCGGCCTGGCCGTCGCTGCTGCCGCTGCCGCCCGCTGCGGTCGGGGCCGGACTGCTCGGCGCCCTGTCGTTCGGTGACGAGTTCCGCTACCCCGCGCTCGCCGCGGGCCGAGGTACCGTTCCCCGCCGCCTGGGGCTGCTCCTGGCCAAGATGATGGTGTCCGCAGGTGTTGCCGTGGTGCTCTCCGGGGCCGTCGTACTGGCATCGGCCGGGGCTCTTCGTCTCGTGTACGGCCCCGATTGGATCGATGTCCCGCCGAACCCGTTTTCCCTGGGTGTGAGTTGGGTGGCACTGGCCGTGGGCTGTGCCTGGGCGGGCCTCCTGGCCGCCGGAGTCTTCCGGGTGACAACGGCCGGTGTCGCCGCGGTGCTTGCCGTTCCCGTACTCGTCGTACCGCTCGTCCAGTTGATGCTGACGGCACCGGGATCCCGTCCGGTCACTGGTTTTCCGGCCAGGCTCCGTGAACTGATGTGGCCGCGCTGGCCGCACGAGACGGACCGATGGGTGGAGCTCGCTTTGGGTGTCGTGGCGCATCCCGTGGGGGCCGCCCTGGCGTTGTCGCTGTCCGTCCTGATGCTCGCCTATCTGCTCACCGGCCTTCAGGGCAGGCCCCGCTGGCGGTCTCAGAGGGCCGCCGGATCGGGACAGGGCTTGTAGCCCATTTGAAAATGCCCGGGTTTATACCAGTAAAGCGTCAATTGGGGGGCGGGCGCCGATCACCCTTTCGTGTGCTTTTCACCAAAGACCTCAAGCGCCGGGTGGGCCGCGCCGACAAAGGATGCGTGAGTACCCTTGCGCACACCATGATGACCGCCGCCCGCTCCGCCGATTCCGGCCTCGCCGGCCCGGGTGAACTCGATCGCTACCCGTATGCGGAGGCGCCGGCCGGCGAGCGTGCCGCTCTTCGCTCCTGGGAGGGCTCTGATGTCGACCTCGGCCGGGTGAGCCGGCGGGGCTCTGCCAGCCGGGGCCGCGGCCTCCACGGCCAACTCGTTCAGCAGCTGGGTCAGATGATCGTTTCGGGTGACCTGGGCGCCGACCGTCCTCTCGTGCCGGAGGAGATCGGTCAGCGCTTCGAGGTCTCCCGCACCGTCGTACGCGAATCGCTGCGCGTTCTTGAGGCCAAAGGCCTGGTCAGCGCCCGTCCCAACGTGGGTACCCGGGTCCGCCCCGTCAGCGACTGGAACCTGCTGGATCCCGACATCATCGAATGGCGCGCCTTCGGTCCTCAGCGCGAGGACCAGCGTCGCGAGCTCGGGGAGCTCCGGTGGACGATCGAGCCCCTTGCCGCGCGTCTCGCCGCGGGCCACGGGCGCGAGGACATCCAGCAGCGCCTCGGCGACATGGTGGAGATCATGGGGCACGCGGTCGGGCAGGGAGACGCGATCACCTGCTCCCGGGCCGATGCGGAGTTCCACTCCCTGCTCATCCAAGCGGCCGGCAACCGCATGCTGGAGCACCTCTCCGGCATCGTTTCCGCGGCCCTGCAGGTCTCGGGCGGACCGGTCACGGGCTGTGACCGCCCCAGTGAGGCGTCGTTGGGCCACCACGCCCGGATCGTCGAGGCCCTCGCGTCCGGTGACGCGGCGGGCGCCGAGACGGCCATGCGTCAACTGCTCGTTGTCCACCCCGAGGTGGAGCGTGTGGTGCCCGCGCCCCGCGAGCACTGAGCGCAGCACGGCCACGGTGTGCGAACCGTGTGTCGCCGGGCCGACACGGTCCGGCGGCACGGTTGCAGGGTTCTGCGCTGTTGGTCACGTTCGTCGCAAATGAGGTGTGACTCGGGCCACGCGGATTGGGCGTAACACTCCTCGAAACAGTGCGATGACTTAAGAGGTGACCGCCGCAGAAGGAATACAGCAGCCATCGAGTGCGCTGTGCAGTTCTGAGGCGAAACCCGCGCCGTCGGTACATTCCCAGACCGGCGGTCGTCGGCTCAAGCCCTTTCCGGGGCCGGGCCGGAAGCCGTTTCCATCGTTCCGAGAGGTTGTTCGTGTCGGCCAGCACATCCCGTACGCTCCCGCCGGAGATCGCCGAGTCCGAGTCTGTGATGGCGCTCATCGAGCGGGGAAAGGCTGATGGGCAGATCGCCGGCGATGACGTGCGTCGGGCCTTCGAGGCTGACCAGATTCCGCCAACCCAGTGGAAGAATGTTCTGCGCAGCCTCAACCAGATCCTCGAGGAAGAGGGTGTGACGCTGATGGTCAGTGCCGCGGAGCCGTCCAAACGTGCCCGCAAGAGCGTCGCAGCAAAGAGCCCGGTCAAGCGCACCGCCACCAAGACTGTCGCGGCCAAGACAACCGTGACCAGGACGGTCGCGGCCACTGCCGCCCCGTCGGCAGAGACCGCGGACGTGGTGGCTGGCGACGCTGCCGCGGCCGGCCCTGCGAAGAAGACGGCGGCCAAGAAGACGGCTGCCAAGAAGACCGCCGTGAAGAAGACGGCGGCAAAGAAGACAGCAACGAAGAAGTCCGGAAAGCAGGACGACGAGCTCCTCGACGGCGACGAGGCGGTCGAGGAAGTAAAGGTCGGCAAGGGCGAGGAAGAGGAGGTCGAGGGCGAGAACAAGGGCTTCGTCCTCTCCGACGACGACGAGGACGACGCACCTGCCCAGCAGGTCGCCGTCGCCGGCGCCACCGCCGACCCGGTCAAGGACTACCTGAAGCAGATCGGCAAGGTTCCCCTCCTCAACGCCGAGCAGGAGGTCGAGCTCGCCAAGCGGATCGAGGCGGGTCTGTTCGCCGAGGACAAGCTGGCGAACTCCGACAAGCTCGCTCCGAAGCTCAAGCGCGAGCTGGAGATCATCGCCGAGGACGGCCGCCGCGCCAAGAACCACCTGCTGGAGGCCAACCTCCGTCTCGTGGTGTCGCTGGCCAAGCGCTACACCGGCCGCGGCATGCTCTTCCTGGACCTCATCCAGGAGGGCAACCTCGGTCTGATCCGCGCGGTCGAGAAGTTCGACTACACCAAGGGCTACAAGTTCTCCACGTACGCCACCTGGTGGATCCGTCAGGCGATCACTCGCGCCATGGCCGACCAGGCCCGCACCATCCGTATCCCGGTGCACATGGTCGAGGTCATCAACAAGCTCGCGCGTGTGCAGCGCCAGATGCTCCAGGACCTGGGCCGTGAGCCCACGCCGGAGGAGCTGGCCAAGGAGCTCGACATGACCCCCGAGAAGGTCATCGAGGTCCAGAAGTACGGTCGTGAGCCGATCTCCCTTCACACCCCGCTGGGTGAGGACGGGGACAGCGAGTTCGGTGACCTGATCGAGGACTCCGAGGCAGTCGTCCCGGCCGACGCGGTCAGCTTCACGCTCCTCCAGGAGCAGCTGCACTCGGTGCTCGACACGCTCTCCGAGCGTGAGGCGGGCGTGGTCTCCATGCGCTTCGGCCTCACCGACGGCCAGCCGAAGACCCTGGACGAGATCGGCAAGGTCTACGGCGTGACGCGTGAGCGCATCCGTCAGATCGAATCGAAGACCATGTCGAAGCTGCGCCACCCGTCGCGTTCTCAGGTGCTGCGCGACTACCTCGACTAGGTCGCAGGAACACACGGACCGAGGGCCCGGATCCCCATGGGGGAGCCGGGCCCTCGGCCTATCAAAGCGTGCGGTCGGCGACCGGCGGGATGACTCTGGGTGGGAATGGTTCACCACGGAGTCAGGAGTGCGCATGTCCCGTACCGTCTTCCGCGCCGTGACCGGGGCGCTCGCCCTGGTTGCCGCCGCAGCCCTGATACCGCTCGGCTCTCATGCCTGGGCGGCCGAGGGCGGCGTTGTCATCGGCGGTCAGCCCGCACATGTCAAGGACAGCCCCTGGGTTGTGGCACTGTCCAGCCGTGACCGGTTCGGAGAATCCCGCGCCGGACAGTTCTGCGGCGGTGTCGCGGTGGCGCCGAAGAAGGTGCTGACCGCTGCGCACTGTCTGAGCCGGGCGGCACTCGGTGTCGATGTCGCCAGCCTGCGCGATCTGCGTGTCATCACGGGCCGCGATGCCCTGCTCGGGGCCGGGGGGAAGGAGATTCCGGTACGGGAGGCATGGGCCAACCCGGGGTTCAACCCCATCACGAATGCGGGGGACCTGGCTGTGCTCACCCTCGCCGAAGCGCTCCCGGAGAAGAGTGTGGTCCCGATGGCCGGATCCGGCGACGCGGGGTATGCACCGGGCACCGAAGCGGCCGTCTACGGGTGGGGCGACACGACGGGCAACAACGACTACGCGTCGTCGCTGCGGGCGGCGAAAGTGAGTGTTCTGCCGGACGCCGCGTGCGCGCAGGCCTACTCGGGCGGCGGTAGCGGCACGTACGACGCCTCGACGATGCTCTGCGCGGGCGAACTGCTGGGAGGGTACGACGCATGTCAGGGCGACAGCGGCGGGCCGCTGGTGGCCCGTGGGCGGCTCATCGGACTGGTCTCCTGGGGGGACGGCTGCGCGAAAGCCGGCAGCCCCGGCGTGTACACGCGGATCTCCGCCGCCATCGGCTGGATGCCGGGAGCCGGCTGACCATCACCGCGCAGGTACGAGAACGGGCGGCCCCCCGCTGGGGAGCCGCCCGTCGGCCGGTCCGGGACCCGGCCCCTGCTCGTCGTGGATGCGAGGTGTCAGCGTTGTTCCTCTTCGGCGGCTTGGGCCTGAACAGCCGTGAGCCGGTCCGTCTCATCCTGTATTTCCGCGGCGATCTTCTTGAGTTCCGGCTCGAACTTGCGACCGTGGTGGGCGCAGAAGAGCAGCTCACCGCCGCTGATCAGGACGACGCGCAGATATGCCTGGGCGCCGCAACGGTCACAGCGGTCTGCTGCGGTCAGCGGGCTCGCGGGGGTCAGAACAGTAGTCACGTCGCCTCTTCTCTAGCTCGACGAGCTGTCGTACCAGGGTCAACATCCAACCAGGCCGAAAACGTTCCCGCTCGTGGCTTTTCTTTGAAACTTCTTCTCAAGATGGCTGTCTGTTGCCGGTTGGCGGCGAATGTGCCGTATTGCGTAGCGCTACGGTTTCGCATTGCTTGTCTTGGTGGGATCCTCCCGGCCGGGTTGCCGGTTTGTTCATGAGGACGTGCCCGGAGCCTAAATGGTTCATGCCTGGAAGGGAACGTGATGTTCGCGTCACTCCTGCGAGGGATCGAACGTGTATGCGAGGCTGGACTACTCTGAGGGTTGTTGAAGGGTGGCGTTACAACCGCTCTACCAGGCCTCGGTACCCTCTCAGCGGCGACCGAAGCCGAGCCCGTTACCCACTGGGCCCCAAATGAAATTCAGCGAGGAGCGAACCGCGTGACCGCCGATACGTCCGTGCCGTCCACTGCGCTGCTGACCGGAGCAGACCGAGACGGTTCCAACTACACCGCGCGGCATCTGCTCGTACTCGAGGGGCTCGAAGCGGTTCGCAAGCGCCCCGGTATGTACATCGGGTCCACCGACAGCCGCGGCCTCATGCACTGCCTCTGGGAGATCATCGACAACTCCGTCGACGAGGCTCTGGGCGGATACTGCGACCACATCGAGGTCGTCCTCCACGACGACAACTCCGTGGAGGTCCGGGACAACGGGCGGGGCATCCCCGTCGACGTCGAGCCGAAGACGGGCCTGTCCGGTGTCGAGGTCGTGATGACCAAGCTGCACGCCGGCGGAAAGTTCGGCGGCGGCTCGTACGCCGCGTCGGGCGGTCTGCACGGCGTGGGTGCCTCCGTCGTCAACGCCCTCTCCGCCCGGCTCGACGTCGAGGTCGACCGCAGCAGCGCGACGCACTCGATCAGCTTCCGGCGTGGGGTCCCGGGGCTCTTCACCGAGCAGGGGCCGGACAGCCCGTTCGACCCGGCCAACGGCCTGCGCAAGGGCAAGCGGGTACCCAAGACGCGCACGGGCACCAGGGTGCGTTACTGGGCCGACCGGCAGATCTTCCTCAAGGACGCCAAGCTCAACCTGGAGACGCTCCACCAGCGGGCGCGCCAGACGGCCTTCCTCGTGCCCGGCCTCACGATCGTCGTCCGTGACGAGCGTGGGCTCGACGGCGAGGGCAAGACCGAGGAGACCTTCCGCTTCGACGGCGGAATCAGCGAATTCTGCGAGTACCTCGCTCCGGACAAGGCGGTCTGCGACGTCCTGCGCCTGAGCGGGCAGGGCACCTTCAAGGAGACCGTGCCGGTCCTGGACGAGCGCGGTCACATGACGGCGACCGAGGTCACGCGCGAGCTCGCGGTCGACATCGCGCTGCGCTGGGGCACCGGATACGACACCACGCTCAAGTCCTTCGTCAACATCATCGCCACCCCCAAGGGCGGCACGCACGTGACCGGCTTCGAGCGCTCCGTGACCAAGACGGTCAACGAGGCACTGCGCTCCGCCAAGCTGCTCCGTGTCGCCGAGGACGACATCGTCAAGGACGACGCGCTGGAGGGCCTCACCGCGGTGGTCACCGTGCGGCTGGCCGAGCCGCAGTTCGAGGGCCAGACCAAGGAGGTGCTCGGCACCTCGGCGGCCAACCGCATCGTCGCCAACGTCGTGGCCAAGGAACTCAAGGCGTTCCTGACCTCGACGAAGCGTGACGCGAAGGCCCAGGCCAGGGCGGTTCTGGACAAGGCGGTGGCGGCCGCGCGAACCCGGATCGCGGCCCGTCAGCACAAGGACGCGCAGCGTCGCAAGACGGCGCTGGAGTCCTCCTCGCTGCCCGCGAAACTCGCCGACTGCCGCAGTGACGACGTGGACCGCAGTGAACTCTTCATCGTCGAGGGCGACTCAGCGCTCGGTACGGCGAAGCTGGCCCGGAACAGTGAGTTCCAGGCGCTGCTGCCGATCCGGGGCAAGATCCTCAACGTCCAGAAGGCATCCGTCTCGGACATGCTGAAGAACGCCGAGTGCGGCGCGATCATCCAGGTCATAGGAGCTGGGTCCGGACGGACCTTCGACATCGACGCCGCTCGCTACGGAAAGATCGTCCTGCTGGTGGACGCCGATGTCGACGGCGCGCACATCCGCGTCCTGCTGCTGACGCTCTTCCAGCGGTACATGCGTCCCATGGTCGAGGCGGGCCGGGTCTTCGCCGCGGTGCCCCCGCTCCACCGGATCGAGCTGGTCCAGCCGAAGAAGGGCCAGGACAAGTACATCTACACGTACTCGGACAACGAGCTGCGCCAGCGGCTGCTGGAGCTCCAGCGGAAGAACATCCGGTACAAGGACTCGATCCAGCGCTACAAGGGCCTGGGCGAGATGGACGCCGACCAGCTGGCGGAGACCACGATGGATCCGCGACACCGCACCCTGCGCAGGATCAACATCGGCGACCTGGAAGCGTCCGAGCAGGTCTTCGATCTGCTGATGGGCAATGAGGTGGCGCCGCGCAAGGAGTTCATCACCAGCTCTGCCGCCACCCTGGACCGCTCGCGCATCGACGTCTGAGCGAAGCCGTCTCCACCTGCAGGTGGAGACGGCTTCTCCACCTGTGATCCACCCCTGAGCCGATGCCCCGACCCGGCCGTTTCCGTAGCGTCGAAGCGTTCGAACTTCCCGCACATCGGAGGCAGCCATGTCAGGGCTCGTCGACGTCCTGGTGACCGGCGCAGTGAGCACTGCCGTCATCGTCCGCCAGTGCTCGGCACGGCAGATTTCGGACGACAGACGCTGGTGGGTACTGCCGGGCGTCCTGCTCGTCCTGTCCGTGCGCGAGCCCGGACCCGTGGATCCGCGGCACGCGGCGCTGTCCATGGCGGTGCTGGGTGCGGAGCCGGCGGTGGGGTTTGTGACGGGCGCAGGCTGGGGCTGGACCACCCGGCTGTGGCGCGAGGCGGACGGCTCGCTGTGGAGCAAGGGCACCAGGGCCACTGTCTTCGTCTGGGCAGGGGGACTGGTGCTGCGGGCCGCCCTCTACGGGGCGGCCGCTCTGATGGGCATAGGTCAGAGCGGTGCTGCCCTGCTGTCGGCCCTCGCGGTGACGCTGGCGGCGCGTGACGGTGTGCTCACGTGGCGGGCCGGTCGGATGGACCCGGCGTACGGTGGCTCCGCCGGCGGGATGATGTCGCTGCCGGTGTGGAAGGAGCGCGTATGACGCGTACGACCTGGACCAGCTGGCCGTCCCGGGGAGCGCTGTCGGGGACCAGCCGCACGCGTCCGCGGAAGGTGATCACCTGGTCTGTCCGGGCAGCCCTGCTCACCGCCATGCTCTGGGGCACATTCAGCGGAGGCCGGTTCGGGCCCTGGGAGATCGTGCTCGGGCTGGTGGGCGTACTGGGCTGTGCGTTCGCCGCATGGGCGTTCTTCCGGACCAGCCTGGAACACCGGCTGTGGCCGTCGCTCGTACTGCTGGCTCTGCTGATGCTGGCGGCGTTCGGGGCGCAACAGGTCGGTGCCGATCTGCCCGCGGTGATCCTGTGGTGCGGCTGCGCGGTCGCCGCGCTGGAGCGGTTGCCACTCACGGCGGGCCTCCCGGCCACGGCCGTCGCACTCGGTGCTTACGCCGCCGTCAACACCGACGGCTTGCTCTCCACCGCCATGTCCACAGCGGGACTCTCGCTGGCGGGCTACGTGATCCGGCTGGATGCCGAGGCGCGGGGCAGCGCTCAGCGGCTCCTCGCGCAGGAGCGGGCGGCCCGTGCGGCGGAGGCCGAGACGGCCGCGCTGGACGAGCGGGCCAGGATCGCGCGAGAGATCCACGATGTGCTCGCCCACAGTCTCTCCGCGCAGATGGTGCATCTGGAGGCGGCACGGCTCCTGATCGAGCGGGAGCCCGCGGGGGAGTTCCGGGACCAGGTGCTGGAGCGGGTCGTGGCCGCGCGGTCCATGGCGCGTGAGGGGCTCGCGGAGACCCGCCAGGCTCTTTCGGCGCTCCGGGGCGAGGTCTCTCCGGTGGAGGACTTCCTGCGGCAGCTGATGGCTGCGGAGCCGGCACAGGTCCGTGTGGCGGGGGAGCGGCGGACGCTGACCGCCGAGGCGTCGCAGACGGTCCGGAGGGTGGCGCAGGAGGCCCTGACCAATGTGCGCAAGCACGCACCGGGGGCCAGGGTCCTGGTGCGGCTGGAGTATCTGCCGGACGAAGTCGCCCTGGAGGTCAGGGATTCGGGGGGACGCAGACCAGAGGGAGTGCTGTCCGCCAGTGGCTCCGGATACGGTCTGCTGGGGATGAGGGAGCGGGCCGAGCTGATGGGCGGGATGCTGGAGGCCGGCCCCGGCGAGGAGGGTTTCGTGGTGAGTCTGCGGGTGCCCGCGTGAACGCGCGGGTGGTGGTCGCCGATGACCAGTCGGTGGTGCGTGAGGGGATCGTGATGCTGCTGGGGCTGCTGCCCGGAATCGAGGTGGTCGGATCGGCGAAGGACGGCGAGGAGGCGGTGGCGCTCGTGGCCGAACTGGCCCCCGATGTCGTGCTGATGGATCTGCGGATGCCCCGGTGCGACGGGGTGGAGGCGACACGGCGCATCCGCAAGGACCATCCGGGGACCCAGGTGGTGGTGCTCACGACGTTCGCGGACGACGAGTCCCTCTTCCCCGCGCTGCAGGCCGGGGCCCGCGGCTACCTCACCAAGGACGCCGGGGGCGAAGAGATCGTGCGGGCCGTCCAGGCCGTGCTGTCCGGCGAGGCGGGTCTCTCGCCGAGCGTGCAGCGCCGTCTGCTGGAGCGCGTGACCATGGACCCGCCGCCTTCCCCGGCGTCCGGGCCGCAGCTGCCCGACAGCCTGACGCCACGTGAGCTGGAAGTGCTGGTGCTGATCGCGGAGGGTCTGTCCAATACGGAGATCGCCCGCAGACTGCACATTTCGCAGGCCACCGTGAAGAGCCATATCAACAATCTCTTCGCCAAAACCGGGGTGCGTGACCGGGCACAGGCCGTTCGCTATGCGTACGTTCGGGGCCTCGCACAGCCGCCCGGATCGGCCGTCACCTGAAGAGGTGAAGACCGGCGAATGAACTGCCCGGGATCTTCCAGATCTGCCCATTCTTGGGTACACGGCCGAAGTGGTCCGTGGACAAGGGGAGTTGTTCCGTGGAGAAGGAAGCAGGGCGTGAGGCCGCAGCGATGCGACACGACGACCCGTGGTACGACGAGCCGGCCTCCGGACGGGGCGAGCCGGACGGTACGGGGAGTTTCGCTCCCACCGGACCACCGGGGCCCGTGAACCCGCGGCGCGGCCACAGCGCGGCCGACATCTATATGGAGGTGCAGCGCAGCGAGGCGTTCCAGGAAGTGCGCCGCCGGTACCGGCGGTTCGTCGTCCCCGCCACCATCGGCTTCCTCGTCTGGTACCTCGTCTATGTCGTCGCAGCAGTCACCGCGCCCGGACTGATGGCCCGTCCGTTGGCAGGCGTGGTCAATGTCGCGATGGTCGCGGGGCTCGGCCAGTTCCTCACGGCCTTTCTTCTCACCGGGGCGTACGCGCGTCACGCACGGCTGCGCAGAGACCGGGCCGCACTCGATCTGCGGTGGCAGACACAGGAGATGACGCGGGGGGCCGGGCGTTGAACGGGAACCACGAGACGCTGGCGCTCCTGCTGTTCAGCGCCTTCATCGCAGTCACGCTGGCCATCACCACCTGGGTGAGCCGCAACCGCCGTGGTTCGGCAGAGGAGTTCTACGCGGGCGGCCGGCTGTTCTCCCCGATGGAGAACGGTTTCGCCATCGCGGGCGACTACATGTCCGCCGCGTCGTTCCTCGGTATTTCCGGTCTGATCGCCCTCTTCGGCTACGACGGCATGCTCTATTCGGTCGGCTTCCTCGTCGCCTGGCTCGTCGTCCTGCTGCTCGTCGCCGAACTGGTGCGCAACTGCGGCCGGTTCACGCTCGCCGATGTGGTGGCGGCGAGGATGGCCGAGCGCCCGGTCCGGATCGCCGCGGGCACCTCGTCCGTCACCGTCTCCGTGCTCTACCTGGTGGCACAGATGGTGGGTGCGGGCAGCCTGGTCGCTCTGCTTCTCGGCGGTACGAGCGGCGCCGCGCGCTCCTGGACCGTCATCGGTGTCGGGGCGCTCATGGTGATCTATGTGTCGCTCGGCGGGATGCGTGCCACCACCTGGATCCAGATCGTCAAGGCCGTTGTGCTGATGGCGGGAGCGGTCGTGCTCACCGTTCTCGTCCTGGTCCGGTTCCACGGCGACTTCAACGCCCTGCTCGACTCCGCCGCCGAACGGAGCGGCCACGGAAGCCGGTTCCTCGCTCCGGGCCTCCGGTACGGCGGTACGTGGACCGCGCGCATCGACTTCATCAGCCTGGGGCTGGCCCTGGTGCTGGGCACGGCCGGTCTGCCGCACATCCTGTCGCGGTTCTACACCGTGCCAACCGCCCGCGCGGCCCGCCGTTCGGTCGTCTGGTCGATCGGGCTCATCGGCAGCTTCTACCTGATGACGATCGCGCTCGGCTTCGGGGCGGCCGCTCTGGTCGGCTCGGCCGAGGTACGGGCGTCGAACTCAGCGGGGAACACAGCGGTTCCGCTGCTGGCCCTGGTGCTCGGCGGCGGCGAGGGGTCCACCGGCGGAACGGTCCTGTTCGCCGTGGTCGCCGCAGTCGCCTTCGCCACCATTCTCGCCGTCGTCGCGGGCATCACGCTCGCCTCGTCCGCCTCCGTGGCCCATGACCTCTACGCCTCGCTCAGGCGCCCCGGCGCCAAGCAGTACAGCGAGGTCGCCGTGGCCAGGGTCGCCGCGGCGGTGATCGGGGTGAGTGCCATCGGGCTCGGCCTGGTCGCCCAGGACCTGAACGTGGCGTTCCTGGTGGGACTGGCCTTCGCCGTCGCCGCCTCGGCCAACCTCCCGGTGCTCCTGTACTCCCTGTTCTGGCGGAACTTCACCACCCGGGGAGCGGTCTGGTCCGTCTACGGCGGGCTGATTCCCGCCGTGCTGCTGGTGCTTCTCTCCCCGGTCGTCTCCGGCAGCCCCGACTCGCTCTTCCCGGGTGCCGACTTCCAGCTCTTCCCGCTGGAGAACCCCGGCCTGGTCTCCATTCCCCTGGGCTTCCTGGCCGGCTGGGCCGGAACGGTCACCTCCACCGATCCGCCGGACGAGGCCAAACACGCGGAGACCGAGGTCCGCGCGCTGACCGGGGCGGGTGCGGTGTAGTCCGGTGCCTCCGCACTGTACGGACAGGGCCGGTCAGGTCTGCCCGCCGGTGGACCAGGTGTAGCGGTGTTCCGGGCGGCCCGTCTCGCCGTACCGCGGCGTCAGCCGCACCCTGCCGGTCCTTTCCAGCAGCTTCGGATAGTGCTGCGCCGTCTGCCTGCTCATGCCGGCGCTCTCCGCGACCTCCTGCGCGGAGAGCGGCCCGTCCGCGCTGCGGAGCGCCTGCCTGACCAGTTCCGCCGTGGTCGGTGAGTGCCCCTTGGGCAGATCGGGTTCGCCCGCTGCCCACAGGGCGCCAAAGAGCCGGTCCACCTCACCTGCTCGGCCTCGCCGCCGCGTTCCAGTGTGTGGCGCAGCATCGCGTACGCCTCAAGCTTGGTGCGCAGCCCCGCGTGCGCGAACGGCTTCACCAGATACTGCAGGGCACTGTGGCGCATGGCCTCCTGCACGATGGCCACGTCGCGCGCCGCCGTCACCATGATCACTCGGTCTGATGGCCGAGCCTGCGCAGTTCACGCACCATGACCAGGCCGTTGTGGTCGGGCATGTAGTGGTCCAGCAGCACCAGGTCCACGCGTCGGCTCCCGATCGTGGCGAGGGCCTCGGCGGCGGAGTGCGCCTGGGCCGCCACCCGGAATCCCGGCACCCTGGAGACATAGGCCGCGTTGACCCTCGCGACCCGGACGTCGTCGTCCACGACCAGGACCTCGATCACTGAGCTGCTCCCACGACGCCGGTATCCGATTCGGTCATTTGCAGTCCGGCCATTTCGGCCGCTTCGGGTCCCGTCGCTTCCGGTTCCGTCGTGCCCGGTTCCGTCAGTTCCGTGTCGGCAAGGGCCTCCGGCAGTACGACGGTGAACTCGGCGCCGCCGTCCGCGGCCCCGTCGACGGTGACGCCGCCGCCCTGCCGTTCCACGAGCCGTCGCACCAGGGCGAGTCCCAGGCCGCGCTTGCCGTGCGCCGGGATCTCCTTCGTCGACCAGCCCTCCGTGAAGATCGACTCACGGTGCCCGGTCGGAACGCCGGGCCCGCTGCCGCGGACCCGCAGCACCACCGTACGGCCCTCGGCGCACAGGCCCCCTCGACCAGGGCACCGTCGGCCCCGGCAGCCGCGTCCAGCGCGTTGTCCACGAGGTTGCCGACCACCGTGACCAGCCCGCGAGGGTCCACCAGCCGGTCCGGGAGCAGCGTCCTCGGGGCGATGCGCAGCGCGACACCGCGCTCCGCAGCCACGGTCGCCTTGCCGACCAGGAGCGCGGCCAGCAGCGGATCGTGCACCTTCTCGGTGACCTGCTCGGCGGTCGCCCGCTGGACGCCCACGATCTCGGTGACGTACTCCATGGCGTCCTCATGCATGTCCAGTTCCAGCAGCCCCAGGAGGGTGTGCATCCGGTTGGCGTGCTCGTGGTCCTGGGCCCGCAGCGCGTCGATCAGGCCGCGCGTCGAGTCGAGCTCGCGGCCGAGCCGTTCGAGTTCGGTGCGGTCGCGGAGGGTGGCGACGGCACCGCCGTCGTCGGTCGGCATCCGGTTGGCGAGCAGGACCCGGGTGCCCTGCACCGTCAGCAGATCGTCGCCGAGCACCCGCCCTGCCAGCACATCGGCCGTCCGTCCCGCGCCGAGCACGGTGTCCAGCGGGTGGCCCGCGGCGTCCGGGCCGAGACCGAGCAGCCGCTGAGCCTCGTCGTTCAGCAGCCGTATCCTGCCGGTCCGGTCGAGCGCGACGACGCCCTCCCTGATGCCGTGCAGCATCGCCTCCGCGCTCCGTCAGCAGCGCGGAGATGTCGGAGAACGCGAGATCGTGAGTCCGTCGCTGGAGGCGTCGGGAGATCAAACAGGCGGCCAGCGCCCCGACGGCGAGCGCACTGCCGGCGTAGGCGAACAGCCCGGGAATCGCGGCGAGGAGCAGGGCGCGCACACTGTTGTACGCGATGCCGACGGAGACGGCGCCCACGATGTGCTGCGTGTCGTCGCGCAGCGGCACCTTCCCGCGGGCCGAGCGGCCGAGCGTCCCGCTGTCGATCTCCATGACGTTCCGGCCCGCGAGCGCGTCGCACGGGTCGGTGGAGACGACCTTGCCGATCTCCTCGGCGTCGGGGTGCGACCAGCGCACCCCGCGCCGGTCCATGACGACGACGTACTCGGCGCCGGTGGCACGTCTGACCCGTTCGGCCGCGGACTGCACAGGGCCGGTGGGGGACGAGGCCGTGGCGAGCAGCTCCTCGGCGAGCCGGGGCCGGGCCGCCGTGCTCTGCGCGATGGCCAGGGCACGGCGCATCGCCTGGTCGTCGAGCTGGGCGCTGAGGGGCGCCAGGAAGAGGCCGGTGGCGAGCACGGTGACGCCGGTCGCGATGGCCAGTTGCATCAGCAGTACCTGGGAGAAGACCCGCTGGGGCCAGACGGGGCGACGTGCTCTCCTGGCAGTGGGTGGTGGGGGCACCAATCGTATGAACGGTAAGGGGCATTCCGGTGCTTTCCGAAATGCCCCTCGCTCAGCCGGTGCTGGGGCGGGTCCGGCCGGTCAAGGCGGGCGGTGCCCGGCCCCGACCGTGCGGTACGACGGTTCACTTCGTGGCGATGGGCAGCGGCTGAGGCGGACGAGGACCGCCGTACTGGCCGCTGGGCCGCATCCGCAGGGGCCGCTCCCCGTACTCCTCAAGGGCATGGGCGATCCAGCCGGCCGTGCGGGACACGGCGAACACCGTCTCACCGGCCTCCGCGGGCATGCCGCAGGAGACCGAGAGCACAGCGAGCGCCAGGTCGACATTGGCGTGCAGCGGAGCGTGCCGGGCCGTCGTCGCGACCACGTCGCGCGCCGCGGCGAGCGCTGCGGCCGCGTGCGGCATCCGGTCGAGCAGGGCGAACAGCGCCCGCGCCCGCGGATCCTCGGAGCTGTACAGACGGTGGCCGAGTCCGGGCACCCGGCGTCCGGTGCGGAGATGGTCCGCGACCACCGGAGCCGCGGAGCCCCGCTCCAGGACCTCGGCCAGCATCCGGTGCGCCAGCCCGCTCGCAGCCCCGTGCAGGGGACCCTCCAGGACGCCGAGTCCCGCGGAGACCACCGCGTACGGATGGGCGTGGGCGGACGCGGCGACCCGGGCAGCCAGTGTCGATGCCGCGAGGTCGTGGTCGATCAGCAGGGCGAGTGCGGCGTCCAGCGCGGCCACCGAGGGCTCGTCGACCGGCCGGGCGGTGAGCTTCGGCCACAACTGCCGGGCCAGTCGGGCGCCGTTCGCTTCCGGCGGTCCCCCGGCCGCCGGCGGTGCGCCCGCCGCCACGGGCAGTGCACCGACCAGGGTCGGAACGAGGCTCCGCGCAGCGGCGAGCACAGCCTCGCGCGAGAGGTCGAAACGGAGCGGATCCGTGGTCGCCGCGGCGACCACCGCCACGCGCAGCCGGTCCGTCGAGCCGCTGTGCGCGGGCAGCGCGTCGACCGCCCGGTGCGCCGCGGCCAGTGCCTCGACGGGTGCCGTGAAGCGGATGCCGGGCCGCAGCTCGCCGGTCCAGAGCCACTCGGCGACCTCCTCGTAGGTGTACTGCCGGGCCAGCTCGGTCGCATCGACACCACGGAAGTAGTAGCGGTCGCTCTCGATCAGCGTGATGTCGGTACGGAAGACCGGATCACCGGTGGCGGGCGAGGGGGCCCTGCGGCCCGTGCGCCGGGCCAGCGCGTCGATCTCCGCGGCGTCGAACGTGCTCCCGCGTCCGCCCGGAGCGCGCCTGCTGCTCAGCTGGCCCCGGCTGACGTACGCGTACAGCGTCTCGGGCTTCACCCCGAGACGCTCGGCCGCCTCCCGGGTGCTGAGCCGCTGCGGAGTCGTCGCTTCCGGACCGTCGCCGGGCGCTGCTTGATCCTTCATGCCGCCAACCGTATCCATATTGATTTCAATCAATGTTGACAGGATTCGAGTCAATCATAGAGGGTCGAAATCAATATTGATGAGACCCGCCGGGACGCTCACGGAGGAAGAGATGCCGACCATGAACAGCGGAAGCCCGCTCGACGTACCCCGAGGCCTCGCAGGTGTCGTCGTCACCGACACGGCCCTCGGCGACGTCCGAGGACGCGAGGGCTTCTACCACTACCGGCAGTACTCGGCGATCGAGCTGGCGCGGACCCGCAGCTTCGAGGACGTCTGGTACCTGATGTCCGAGGGCACGCTGCCCGACGCCGCGGCCGGCGCCGAATTCGCCGCCCGTACCGCCGCTCTGCGCCGAGTGCCCGCCGAGGTGCGCGAGGCGCTGCCCGCCATAGCGCGGGCGGGAGCCGTCTCCGGCCCCCTGGCCGGCCTGCGTACCGCCCTCTCGCTCCTCGGCGCCTCGGCCGGCTTCCGGCCGGTGTACGACATCGACGCCGACCGGCGCCGTGCCGACGCGCTGGCCGCCTGCGCCGCCGTCCCGACCGTGCTCACCGCCCTGCACCGGCTCGGCCGGGGCCTCGAACCGGTCGAGCCGCGCGAGGACCTGCCCCATGCGGCCAACTACCTCTACATGCTCACCGGTTCGGTGCCGGACGCCGCACGCGTCAGGGCCGTGGAGCAGTACCTGATCTCCACCATCGACCACGGTTTCAACGCCTCGACGTTCACCGGCCGTGTCGTCGCCTCCACCGGCGCCGACGTGGCGGCCTGCCTGGTGGCGGCCATCGGCGCGCTCTCCGGACCGCTGCACGGCGGAGCGCCCAGCCGGGCACTCGACACCCTGGACGCCATCGGTACCCCCGACCGCATCGACGGCTGGATCCGCGAACGAGTGCTCGCGGGCGGGCGGATCATGGGATTCGGGCACCCCGTCTACCGCACCGAGGACCCCCGCTCACGGATGCTGCGGGACATCGCACAGGGCTTCGGCGGCCCGCTCGTCGACTTCGCCGTCGAGGTCGAGCGCCAGGTCGAGGCGATCCTCGCCGAACTCAAGCCGGGCCGGGAGCTGCACACCAATGTGGAGTTCTACGCCGGAGTCGTCATGGAGCTGTGCGGGCTGCCGCGCGAGATGTTCACGCCGACGTTCTGCGCGGCGAGAGTGGTCGGCTGGAGCGCCAATATCCTGGAGCAGGCGGAGGACTCGAAGATCATCCGCCCGGCGGCACGCTACGTCGGTACGCCCCCGCCGCAGCCGGTCCCCATGCCCTGAGGTCCCCGAGAGAGGTCTCCGTTGAATCCGTCGTCGCCGCCCCGCAAGCAGCAGATCCCGGTCATCGTCCTTGCGGGGTTCCTGGGATCGGGCAAGACGACACTGCTCAACCACCTCCTGCGCAACCGTGCCGGAAACCGGATCGGCGTGATCGTCAACGACTTCGGTGCCATCGAGATCGACGCCATGACGGTCTCGGGACAGGTCGGGTCCACGGTCTCGCTGGGCAACGGCTGCCTGTGCTGCGCGGTCGACGCGAGCGAACTCGACACCTTCCTGGAGACGCTCACCGGGCCCGCCGCCCGCCTCGACGTGATCGTCATCGAGGCCAGCGGACTGGCCGAACCGCAGGAACTCGTCCGCATGCTCCTGGCCAGCGACAATCCGCACATCGTGTACGGGGGACTGGTGGAGGTCGTCGATGCCGCCGAGTTCGACGCAACCCGGGAGCGGCATCCGGAGATCGACCGCCATCTCGCCGTCGCCGACCTCGTCGTGCTGAACAAGACCGACCGGGTCGGGAGCGAGGAGCAGACCCGCATCCGGGACGCCGTCGCCGCGGCGGGCGCATCCGTCGGCGGCGCGCCGGCCGTCATCGGTGCCACGTACGGACGCGTCGACCCCGAGCTGCTCTTCGACCCGGCACTGCGGCCGGACAGCGAGGAGAAGGCCCGTCAGCTCACCTTCGAGGACCTGCTCCTGGCGGAGCGGGAAGAGGAAGAGGGCGACGCCGGGCACGCCCACCACCTCCACGCCGCGTACGACAGCGTGTCCTTCACCGCGGACGTCCCCATGAACCCCCGCCGTCTGATGGAGTTCCTCGACTCCCGGCCGCAGGGCCTCTACCGGATCAAGGGGTTCGTCGACTTCGGCACGGGCGACCGGGCCAACAAGTACGCCCTGCACGCGGTCGGCAGGTTCCTGCGGTTCGATCCGCAGCCCTGGAAGCGCGGCGAAGCGCGCCGGACCCAGCTGGTGCTGATCGGCTCGGGCATCGCCCCGCAGGTCCTGCACAAGGAGCTGGCCGACTGCCGCGAGAGCACCGCGCCGGGCCCGGACACGCCACAGGACGCCGCACACGAGCGAAGCATGTGGGGCGTCCTGCGGTACGTACAACGGCCCGGCGACGACGCGTAGCGCTGCGCCACGCGCCGACCGGTCGGCCCGCTACACCGGGCCGGCGACCACCGCGACCGGTTTGGCCAGGGGCGTCCCCGAGCCGTCGCGCCGCGGGTCCGGCTCGGGCAGCTCACTCGGCGTGCCGTTCTGCTGCGCGGCGCGGGCGGGCGTCGCACCCGCCCAGCCGAACACCAGGACGTCCTCGCCCTTGAGGAACCGCTGGCAACGCACCCCACCGGTGGCCCGGCCCTTGCGCGGGTACTGGTCGAACGGGGTGAGCTTGCACGTCATCACCGAGTCGTCGAGCGTGCCGTGCGAGCCCGCGACCGTGAACACCACCGCGTCCGCCGCCGGGTCCACCGTGGTGAACGAGATCACCTCGGCGTCCGCCGTGAGCTTGATCCCCGCCATGCCACCGGCGGGCCGGCCCTGCGGCCGCACCTGGGCCGCCGGGTAGCGCAGCAGCTGGGCGTCGGAGGTGATGAAGACCAGATCCTCCTCGCCGGTCCGCAGCTCGGCGGCGCCGACGATCCGGTCACCGTCCTTGAGGGTGATGACCTCCAGCTCGTCCTTGTTGGCCGGGTAGTCCGGCACCACGCGCTTGACGACCCCCTGAAGGGTGCCGATCGCCAGGCCGGGGGAGGCCTCGTCGAGCGTGGTGAGGCAGACGACGGACTCGTCGCTCTCCAGCGTGAGGAACTCGGCGACCATCGCCCCGCCCGACAGATTGGGCGCCGCGTGGGTGTCCGGCAGCTGGGGCAGATCGATCACCGAGAGCCGCAGCAGCCGCCCCGCCGACGTCACGACGCCCACGTCGCCGCGGGCCGTCGCCGGCACGGCCGACACGATCACATCGTGCTTGGAACGCTTGGCGTCCTCCGCGAGGACGATCGGCTCGTCATTGGCGGTACGGGCCAGCAGACCGGTCGAGGACAGCAGCACCCGGCACGGGTCGTCCGCGACCTCCAGCGGCACCGAGGCCACCTGCGAACCGGCCGACTCCAGCAGCACCGTACGCCGGTCGGTGCCGAACTTCTTGGCGACCGCCGCGAGTTCGGAGGAGACGAGCTTGCGCAGCTCGGCGTCCGATTCCAGGATCTTGGTCAGCTCGTCGATCTCGGCGTTGAGCCGGTCCTGCTCGCTCTCCAGCTCGATCCGGTCGAAGCGGGTCAGCCGGCGCAGCGGGGTGTCCAGGATGTACTGCGTCTGGATCTCGCTCAGCGAGAAGTGCTCGACGAGCCGCTCCTTCGCCTGCGACGAATTGTCACTGGACCGGATGATCCGGATGACCTCATCGATGTCGATCAGCGCGACGAGCAGGCCCTCGACCAGGTGCAGCCGGTCGCGGCGCTTGCCCCGGCGGAACTCGCTGCGCCGGCGCACCACCTCGAAGCGGTGGTCGAGGTAGACCTCCAGGAGCTCCTTGAGGCCCAGCGTGAGCGGCTGCCCGTCGACCAGAGCCACATTGTTGATGCCGAAGGACTCCTCCATCGGCGTCAGCCTGTAGAGCTGCTCCAGGACGGCTTCCGGCACGAAGCCGTTCTTCACCTCGATGACCAGACGCAGGCCGTGTTCGCGGTCGGTCAGGTCCTTCACGTCCGCGATGCCCTGGAGCTTCTTCGCCGAGACCAGGTCCTTGATCTTGGAGATCACCTTCTCCGGTCCGACGGCGAAGGGCAGTTCGGTGACGACCAGTCCCTTGCGGCGGGCCGTCACATTCTCCACCGATACGGTCGCGCGGATCTTGAACGTGCCGCGGCCGCGGGCGTACGCGTCCTTGATGCCGCCCAGGCCCACGATCCGGCCGCCGGTGGGCAGATCGGGACCCGGCACGAAGCGCATCAGGGTCTCCAGGTCCGCGCCCGGGTGCTTGATCAGGTGGCGGGCCGCGGCGACGACCTCGCCCAGATTGTGCGGCGGCATGTTGGTCGCCATGCCGACCGCGATCCCGGACGAGCCGTTGACCAGGAGGTTCGGGTACGCGGCGGGGAGAACGGACGGTTCCATCTCCTGGCCGTCGTAATTCGACTGGAAAGTGACGGTGTCCTCGTCGATCGACTCCGTCATCAGTGACGTCGCGTCGGCCATCCGGCACTCGGTGTACCGCATGGCGGCCGGCGGGTCGTCGTTTCCGAGCGAGCCGAAGTTGCCGTGGCCGTCGACCAGGGGGAGCCGCATCGAGAACGGCTGCGCCAGACGGACCAGCGCGTCGTAGATCGACGCGTCCCCGTGCGGGTGCAACTTGCCCATGACCTCGCCGACGACGCGGGCGCACTTCACGAAGCCGCGGTCGGGGCGCAGGCCCATCTCGTTCATCTGGTACACGATGCGGCGGTGCACCGGCTTCATGCCGTCACGGGCGTCGGGCAGGGCCCGCGAGTAGATCACCGAGTATGCGTACTCGAGGAAGGAGCCCTGCATTTCGTCGACGACGTCGATGTCGAGGATCTTCTCCTCGAAGTCGTCCGGCGGCGGGGTCTTCGTGCTGCGGCGGGCCATCGCGGCTGCGACTCCTTCACGGATTCTGTTCGGGCAACCTCAGGTTCTGACGCGGACCATTGTGGACCGCCGCACTGACATCGCCGACCTCGACCCGTCCCAAGGGGTGTTCCCGGCCCTCGCCGGGGCGCTTTTCCGCCCGTCGTGCGGCGGATGCGCCCCTCTTTCACGCGAACTTCCGCGGTACGGGAACTTCGCCAGGTGTCCGTGCGCTTGCTTAAGGTGGCAGGTCTCGCAGGAAATCCAGTATCGCGATCGAAGGGACGTACATGCCCATGGGTCACACGGCCACCGCTCAGGCCGGCTCCGGCGGCTTGACAGCGACCGAGCACCGCCTGGCCAACGGCCTGCGCGTGGTGCTCTCCGAGGACCATCTGACCCCGGTCGCCGCGGTCTGCCTCTGGTACGACGTCGGTTCGCGCCACGAGGTCGAGGGGCGCACCGGACTGGCTCACCTCTTCGAGCACCTGATGTTCCAGGGGTCCGGCCAGGTCAAGGGGAACGGCCACTTCGAGCTGGTGCAGGGAGCCGGAGGTTCGCTCAACGGAACCACCAGCTTCGAGCGCACCAACTACTTCGAGACCATGCCGACGCACCAGCTGGAGCTGGCCCTGTGGCTGGAGGCCGACCGCATGGGGTCGCTGCTCGTCGCGCTCGACGAGGAGTCGATGGAGAACCAGCGCGACGTCGTCAAGAACGAGCGCCGCCAGCGCTACGACAACGTCCCCTACGGCACGGCGTTCGAGAAGCTGACGGCACTGGCCTACCCTGAGGGCCACCCGTACCACCACACCCCGATCGGCTCGATGGCCGACTTGGACGCCGCGACCCTGGAAGACGCCCGCACCTTCTTCCGTACGTACTACGCGCCCAACAACGCGGTGCTCTCCGTCGTGGGCGACATCGACCCCGAGCAGACGCTCGCCTGGATCGAGAAGTACTTCGGCTCCATCCCCTCCCACGACGGCAAGCAGCCGCCGCGCGACGGCTCGCTCCCCGAGATCATCGGCGAGCAGCTGCGCGAGGAGGTGCACGAGGAGGTTCCGGCGCGGGCGCTGATGGCCGCGTACCGGCTGCCGTACGACGGCACCCGCGAGTGCGACGCGGCCGACCTCGCGCTGACCGTGCTCGGCGGCGGCGAGTCGTCGCGGCTGCACAACCGCCTGGTCCGCCGTGACCGTACGGCCGTGGCGGCCGGGTTCGGGCTGCTGCGGCTGGCCGGCGCGCCCTCGCTCGGCTGGCTGGACGTCAAGACGTCCGGAGGCGTCGAGGTGCCGCAGATCGAGGCCGCGGTCGACGAGGAGCTCGCCCGGTTCGCCGCCGAGGGGCCCACGCCCGAGGAAATGGAGCGCGCCCAGGCCCAGTTGGAGCGCGAGTGGCTGGACCGGCTCGGTACGGTGGCCGGGCGCGCCGACGAACTGTGCCGGTTCGCCGTGCTGTTCGGTGACCCGCAGCTCGCCCTGACCGCTGTGCAGCGGGTGCTCGATGTCACCGCGGAGGAGGTCCAGGCGGTTGCCAAGGCCCAGCTGCGGCCCGACAACCGGGCGGTGCTGGTCTACGAGCCGGTCGAATCGGCCGAGCCCGCGGACGCCGCGGACACCGACGGGACCGATGCCGACGACACCGACGCGCACGAAGGAGCGGGCAAGTGACCGACGCTGCCGCGACTGGAGTTTCGATGCAGTACCACCCGCAGCCGGCCCCCGGCGTCGCCCGGCCCTGGGCCTTCCCCGCGCCGGAGCGCGGCGCCCTGCCCAACGGCCTCACGGTGCTGCGCTGCCACCGCCCCGGCCAGCAGGTCGTGGCGGTCGAGATCTTCCTCGACGCCCCGCTGGACGCCGAGCCCGAGGGCCTCGACGGCGTGGCCACGATCATGTCGCGGGCGCTGTCCGAGGGCACCGACAAGCACACCGCGGAGGAGTTCGCCGCCGAGCTGGAGCGCTGCGGCGCCACCCTCGACGCGCACGCCGACCACCCCGGCGTCCGGGTCTCCCTGGAGGTCCCGGCCTCCCGGCTGGCCAAGGCGCTCGCGCTGGTCGCCGAGGCGCTGCGGGCGCCCGCCTTCGCCGACAGCGAGATCGAGCGGCTGGTGCGCAACCGGCTCGACGAGATCCCGCACGAGCAGGCCAACCCGGCGCGCCGCGCGGCCAAGCAGCTCTCAAAGGAGCTCTTCCCGGCCGCATCGCGGATGTCGCGTCCGCGCCAGGGCACCGAGGAGACGGTGGAGCGGATCGACGCCGCGGCCGTGCGCGCCTTCTTCGACGCCCACGTCCGGCCGTCCGCGGCGACCGCCGTGGTCGTCGGTGACCTCACCGGGATCGACCTGGACGCGCTGCTCGCCGACACCCTCGGCGACTGGTCCGGAGAGGCCGTCGAGCGCCGTCCCGCGCCGCCCATCACGGCTGACGACACCGGCCGTGTGGTGATCGTCGACCGTCCGGGAGCGGTGCAGACGCAGCTGCTGATCGGCCGGATCGGTGCCGACCGCCACGACAGCGTGTGGCCGGCCCAGGTGCTCGGCACGTACTGCCTGGGCGGCACGCTTACCTCCCGTCTCGACCGGGTGCTGCGCGAGGAGAAGGGCTACACCTACGGCGTGCGGGCCTTCGCCCAGGTGCTGCGGTCGTCGGCCCCGGACTCCGCCTCCGGCGCGACCGGCGCCGCGATGCTGGCCATCAGCGGCTCGGTCGACACGGAGTCCACCGAGCCCGCGCTCAAGGACCTGTGGACGGTTCTGCGGACGCTGGCGGCCGAGGGGCTGACCGACGAGGAGCGTGAGACAGCGGTCCAGAACCTCGTGGGTGTCGCACCGCTGAAGTTCGAGACGGCGGCCTCCGTCGCGGGCACCCTCGCCGACCAGGTCGAGCAGCACCTCCCCGACGACTACCAGGCGCAGCTGTACGCCCGGCTCGCGGAGACCGGCACGGTCGAGGCGACCGCGGCGGTCGTCAACGCCTTCCCGGGGGACCGGCTGGTCACGATCCTCGTCGGCGACGCGGCACGGATCGAGGAGCCCGTCCGGGCTCTGGGCATCGGAGAGGTGTCGGTGGTCACCGGCTGACGATCGGCACCGTCCGGCCGGCGCAGGCCGAACGGTGCCGATCGCGTATATCGCAACACATCAGCACAAAGAGAAGGCCTCTGTGAGCGGGATCTCGCAGGGGTCTTCCCTTTTGTCCGTTCTGGTGGAGAGGTTGCCCGTCTGCCCTGTGGGATGCGCTACAAAACGGCCTGTCCGTTTGGTGAATGAAAGTGGCCCCGCTTAGCGTCGGCTCGGCTGTCCGTCACTCGTATGCCGCATCCGCGACGTACCGGACAGTCATCGCCGAGTCCCCGTCCGGCGCGAGCCCGGGGAGCCGGGGACCCACGCAGTCCCTGGGGTGAATCGGATGCCTGAGCCTCGATGGGGCCGGGGTGTCCGTAGGAGACCTTCCTGCTCCGAACCCGTCAGCTAACCCGGTAGGCGAGAAGGAAGGAAAGGACCAGCCACTTCATGGCGTTCACCCGTGCCACCGGGAAGCACCGTGCCCCGAGCCGACTGAAGCGCGGGAGCGCGAAGGCCGTCGGCGTCGCGGCTCTGGCCACCACCGGCGTCATCGGCGGCCTGGCCGCTCCCGCCCTCGCCGCGGACTCCGGGACCCCCTCCGTGAGCGACACCGGCCTCGGCCAGGTCATCGCCATCGACGAGACCCTCGCCGACCGGATCGACGCCCAGGCCGACGCGCAGCAGCACCAGGCCGACGCGGCGGCGAAGGCGAAGGCGGAGGCCCGGCGGAAGGCCGAGGCCGAGAAGAAGGCAAAGGCAAAGGCCAAGGCGGAGGCGGACGCGAAGCGGGCTGCCGAGGCCCGCGCCGAGAAGGCGCGCGCCGCTCGGTCCGCCGAGCGGACCCGGCTGGGCTCCTTCCGGCTCCCGGTCGCCGGTTCGTACGTCTCCACCGGATACAAGTCCAGCGGCTCGCTCTGGTCCTCCGGCAGACACTCCGGCATCGACTTCCACGCCGCGTCCGGCAGCTCCGTCGTCGCCGTCGGCGCCGGTACGGTCGTCGAGGCCGGCTGGGGCGGCGCGTACGGCAACAACATCGTGCTCCGGATGACGGACGGCACGTACACGCAGTACGGCCACCTCTCCTCGATCGGCGTCTTTGTCGGCCAGAGCGTCGGTGCGGGCCAGCAGATCGGTCTCTCCGGCTCGACCGGCAACTCCACCGGGCCGCACCTCCACTTCGAGGCCCGCACGACGCCGTCGTACGGCTCCGACATGGACCCGGTCGCCTACCTGCGCGCCCACGGTGTCAACGTCTGACCGACGCCCCGTCGCAGCGCACCGCCGAAGGCCCCGGCACCGGCTTGGGTTCCAGTGGTCGTTGCAACACCGCCTGGTTTCAGGTGGTGAGTAGATCACGTTGACGCTCGGCCGGGGTAGCCCGGCCGAGCGTCTTGCGTGGGCGGCCGTTGAGTTCCTGGGCGACGTGTTAGAGGTCTTCTGGACTGTGGAGGCTCAGGTCGGCGCCTTGGGGAAGTACTGGCGCAGGAGTCCGTTGATGTTCATCGTTCCCGTTCATGGGCCACCGGTTCGCCGGGGCCCCGTCGATTGCCAAGGAAGCCCTGGAGAAGGCCCGGTTCGTCGTCCGAGGAGGCGGACGGGAACGGCGGCAGCGCCACGGCCGCACCGGTCACAAGAAGGGTGGCTGGGCCGTTCCGTCCCATCGGCTTCAGGCGAGGTCGGCGGAGGGCTCGGTTGCGTAGCGGCTCATCGCGTCAGTGTTGGCCTGGGGCGTCAGCCGCCGACCGTCGGCGAGTACTTCCTGGAGGTCTCGGAAGTACTGCACGTACAGGTCGGGGGTGAATGTGCTGAGCATGACGGCGGGCTGGTCGGTCAGGTTGGCGAAGGTGTGCGGGGTGCCTGGCGGAACCATCACGAGCGTGCCCGTGGTGGCGTCGTGGTCCTTGTCCCCGACGGTGAACCGAACGGTGCCGGAGAGGACGTAGAAGCTCTTGTCGTGTTGGGCGTGGTGGTGCTGCGGCGGTCCCTGGGTGTGCGGGGCGAGGATGGACTCGGCGATCGCGAGGCGGTGCCCGGTGTGGCTGCCGTCCTCCAGGACGCGCATGCGCGTGGTGCCCAGAACGATCGTCTCGCCGTCGCCGGGACTCACCACTGATACCGCGGGGTCGGCTTGCGGCTCGCTGTTTTTCGCTTCTTCGGTCATGCTCACCAGTGCACCGCCGGGGTCCTGCCAGTGTCCAAGACCCATCCCGCAGCAGCGATACCTCGTGAGTATCGTTGCAGCGTGGAACTACGGACCTTGCGCTACTTCGTGGCGGTCGCCGAAGAACTCCACTTCGGCCGGGCCGCCACCCGACTCCACATGAGTCAGCCGCCGCTGAGCCGGGCGATCAAGCAGTTGGAGGCCGACATCGGGGCCCTGCTCTTCGCCCGCTCGCCCACCGGCGTCACGCTCACTCCGGTGGGCACGGTGCTGCTCGACGAGGCGCGGGCCCTACTCGACCATGCCGACCGCGTCCGCGTACGCGTGAGCGCGGCGGCCGGCGTCGCGACCCTCACCGTCGGCATCCTGGGCGACGGCACCGACCCCGGGGTATCCAGGCTGGCCGCAGCCTACCGACGACGCCACCCCGGCATCGACATCCGCATCCGCGACACCGATCTGACCGACCCGACGTGCGGGCTGCGCGCCGGACTGGTCGACGTCGCCCTCACCCGGGCGCCGTTCGACGAGACCACCCTGACGGTGCGTGCGCTGCGAACCGATCCGGTCGGTGTGGTCCTGCGCGCCGACGATCCGCTGGCCCGCTGCGACCGGCTGCGGCTGGCCGAGCTGAGCGACCGCCGCTGGTTCCAGTTCCCTCGGGGCACCGACCCCATCTGGCAGTCGTACTGGAACGGTGGCAGGCCGCGCGAGGGCCCCGTGGTGCGCGCAGTCCAGGAATGCCTGCAGGCCGTGCTGTGGAACGGCACGGTCGGCCTGTCCCCGCTCGGACACGACCTGCCCGCGGATTTGGCCGTGGTGCCGCTGACCGGCATGACGCCGAGCCGAGTGGTAGCGGTGTGGAACGAAGGTGACACCAACCCTCTGGTCCGATCATTCATCGAGATCGCGACAGCCGCGTACCGTCGCTGAGCGCTGGCAACCGATGCTGCCGTAGTTCGTGAACGATTCGAACGCCGCAGCCTCGTGGTGAACATCTGCTGCCCCTTCCCGGGTTCTGGTGAAACTTCCGCGATGACGGCCTGCCGATCGCTGCGTCGGCTCGGTAAGCGTGCGGAAACTGCAGGTCAGCGGGCCGGAACGAGCACGAGTGCAGGCGGGGTGGCACCGCAGAAGTTGGGCCAGAACCACATCCCGTAATCAGTGCAGGTGTACGGAATCAACGATGACGCCGTAAAACGAGATGTGTGATTCGCGGGGACCATTCAGGTCCGCCTCGGGCAGGAATGCAGAGATTCCGCTCGTTCGGGCGCCGGAAATTTCGGGTTCTCCCCGGACGCCCCAATTCCGGGACGAGAAAGAGCCGCGGATCCGGTTCAGGGTTCCGCGGCTCTTTCGGGAAAGATGTTTCAGACGGTCTCCGGAAGCTCCTCGAGCCCCTCGGCGACCAGTTTGGCCAGACGGTCCAGGGCGGCTTCGGAGTCGTCGGCCTCGGAGGCGAGCACGATCTCCTCGCCGCCCTGTGCGCCGAGACCGAGGACCGCGAGTATGGAGGCGGCGTTCACCGGGTTGCCGTCGGCCTTGGAGATCGTCATCGGGATGCCGGAAGCCGTGGCGGCACGGACGAAGATGGAAGCGGGGCGGGCGTGCAGGCCCTCGGCCCAACCGATGTTGACGCGGCGCTCAGCCATGGTTCTGCCTCTCATGAATCCAAAGTTGTCTAGACCAGTCTCTCACGCGGCGCGCAGCGCTCCGGCCGACCCCGGGAGCGCCCGCGATGCCCGGGGGTGCCGCCGATCGGCCCTCTCAGACTGCCCCGGGCCCGAGACGTACGCGACCGCAGGCCGAGTCGTAGTCTTTGCCCATGCAGCCCGCCCCGGAGCAGAGTCCGCATCACGCCTATCCCGACCACTGGGAAGCGGACGTGGTCCTCCGCGACGGAGGTACCGCGCGGATCAGGCCCATCACCACGGACGACGCCGAACGGCTGGTCAGCTTCTACGAGCAGGTCTCCGACGAATCGAAGTACTACCGGTTCTTCGCTCCGTACCCCAGGCTGTCCGACCGGGACGTGCACCGCTTCACCCACCACGACTACGTCGACCGGGTGGGACTCGCCGTCACGGTCGGCGGCGAGTTCATCGCGACCGTCCGCTACGACCGCATCGACGAGCGCGGCAGGCCCGCCTCCGCACCCGCCGACGAGGCCGAGGTCGCCTTCCTCGTCCAGGACGCGCACCAGGGCCGCGGCGTGGCCTCGGCGCTCCTCGAACACATCGCGGCCGTCGCCCGTGAGCGCGGGATCCGCCGCTTCGCCGCCGAGGTGCTGCCCGCCAACACCAAGATGATCAAGGTGTTCCGGGACGCCGGGTACACCCAGCAGCGCAGCTTCGAGGACGGCTCCGTCCACCTCACCCTGGACCTCGAACCGACCGCCGAGTCCCTCGCCGTCCAGCGCGGCCGGGAGCAGCGGGCGGAGGCGCGGTCCGTGCAACGCCTGCTGGCCCCCGGCTCCGTCGCCGTCATCGGTGTCGGCCGGACCCCCGGCGGCGTCGGCCGCACGGTCCTGCGCAACCTCCTCGGCGCCGGCTTCACCGGCCGTACGTACGCCGTGAACCGCGCCTTCGCCGCCGACCGGGCCACGGTCGACGGCGTCCCCGCCCACCGCTCGATCGGCGAGATCGGCGAACCGGTCGATCTCGCGGTCGTCGCCGTCCCCGCCGACCGGGTTCCGGAAGCCGTCGCGGACTGCGGCGAACACGGCGTCCAGGGCCTGGTCGTCCTCTCCGCCGGATACGCCGAATGGGGCGCCGAGGGCCGGGAGCGGCAGCGTGAACTGGTCCGCCAGGCCCGCTCGTACGGAATGCGGATCATCGGCCCGAACGCCTTCGGCCTGATCAACAACGCGGAAACGGTTCGGCTGAACGCCTCGCTCGCCCCCGAGCCGCCCGCTCCCGGGCGCATCGGCCTGTTCACCCAGTCCGGGGCGATCGGCATCGCGCTGCTCTCCGGGCTCTACCGGCGCGGCGCGGGTCTTTCCACCTTCATCTCCGCGGGCAACCGTGCCGACATCTCGGGCAACGACTTCCTCCAGTACTGGTACGAGGACCCCGACACCGACGTCGCCCTGCTGTACCTCGAATCACTCGGCAACCCCCGCAAGTTCACCCGCCTCGCGCGGCGCACCGCGGCGGTCAAGCCGGTCGTCGTGGTGAAGGGCGCCCGGCACAGCGGCTCCACCCCGCCCGGCCACGCGGTACCGATCAGCCGGATCCCGGACGCGACGGTCTCGGCGCTCATGCGGCAGGCGGGCGTGATCCGCGTCGACACCGTGACGGAGATGGTCGACGCGGGCCTCCTGCTCGCCGACCAGCCGCTGCCGGCCGGCCCCCGGGTCGCGATCCTCGGCAACTCCGAATCGCTCGGCCTCCTCACGTACGACGCCTGCCTCGCCGAGGGGCTGCGCCCGCGCCCGCCCCTGGACCTCACCACCGCCGCCACCCCGCAGGACTTCAGGAACGCCCTGGCCGAGGCCCTCGCCGACGACGGCTGCGACTCGGTGGTCGTGACGGCCATCCCGTGGGTCGGCGAGGACGGCGAGGCGGAGGCGGGCGACGGAGAGGTGCTCGCTGCCGCGCTGCACACGGCCGCCGCCGCAGGCCCGGCCAAGCCGGTCGCCGTCGTCCATGTCGAGATCGGCGGGCTGGCGGAGGCCCTGGCCGCGGCCACCAGCACGGTCACCCAGCCGCGCCCCCCGGCGCAGCCGACCCCGGCCGAGCCCGTCGCCCCCGCCGTCCCGGCCGGCCCCGTCCCGGCGCCCGCGGCTCCCCCCGCGCGCGACGGCGCCCCCGGCACCCGCACCGGCCGGATCCCCGCCTACCCCGCCGCCGAACGGGCGGTGCGCGCCCTGGCCGAAGCGGTGCGGTACGCCCAGTGGCGACGTCAGGGCGCCGTGCCCGGCAAGGTGCCCGAGTTCCTCGACGACACCATCGACGCATCGGGTGCCGCCGAGCTCATCGACACCCTCCTCGGCCCCGAACCCGACCCGCGGGGCCGGCCGCTCGCCCACGAAGAGGCACGCGAACTCCTGGGCCGCTACGGCATCACCGTACGGCCGACGCTCCCGGCACCCGACCCGGACACCGCCGTCGCCGCCGCGGCCCGGCTCGGCTATCCCGTGGCGCTGAAGACCACCGCGCCGCACCTGCGCCACCGGGCCGACCTCGGCGGTGTCCGGCTGGACCTCGCCAACGAGACCGCGCTGCGCCGGGCGTACGGCGAACTGACCGACCTGCTCGGCAAGCCCGCCGAGCTCCGGCCCGTCGTCCAGGCCATGGCACCGCGCGGCGTCGACACCGTCGTACGGGCCACGATCGACCCGGCGGCGGGCGCCGTCCTGTCCTTCGGGCTCGCGGGCGCGCCCTCCGAGCTCCTCGGCGACACCGCCCACCGCCTCGTCCCGGCCACCGACCGCGACGCCGCGGAGCTGATCCGGTCCATCCGGGCGGCCCCGGTGCTGTTCGGCTGGCGCGGTGCGGCGCCCGTGGACACCGCGTCCCTCGAAGAGCTGCTGCTGCGGGTCTCCCGGCTGGTCGACGACCACCCCGAGGTGGTCTCCATCGCTCTGGAACCCGTCGTGGTCGCCACCCAGGGGCTGACCGTGCTCGGCGCGAGCGTCCGCCTCTCGCCGCCCCCGCCCCGCACCGACCTCGGCCCCCGCCGCCTGCCCAACTACTGACCCGGGCGGTGTCACGTCCGAGCGGCCCGGTCCGCCCTGCCGCACGACGTCCCCGGCAGTCATCCGGCCCCCGTAGGATGGTGCTCATGGCAAAGACCGGTACGACGACCCAGGGGCTGCGCGCGGCGATCGAGCGCAGTGGCTACTACCCGGCCCTCGTGGCCGAGGCGGTGGAGGCCGCCGTGGGCGGTGAGCCGGTCGCTTCGTACCTGGTGCACCAGGAGACCACGTTCGACTCCAACGAGGTGCGCCGCCATGTCACGGTCCTGGTCCTGACGGACAACCGTTTCATCGTCAGCCACACCGACGAGCAGAACGCCGACACCAGCTCCCCGTCCCCGTACGCCACCACCTCCACGGAGTCGGTCAAGCTCGACCGGATCTCCTCGGTCGTGGTCAGCCGGGTCGTGGCCAACCCCGAGAAGTACGTGCCGGGCACGCTGCCCCGCGAGG
Source organism: Streptomyces gelaticus (assembly GCF_014649535.1). Lineage (GTDB taxonomy): Bacteria > Actinomycetota > Actinomycetes > Streptomycetales > Streptomycetaceae > Streptomyces > Streptomyces gelaticus. The sequence continues at coordinate 9,687 of NZ_BMTF01000021.1, read as the reverse complement.
TCGTCCTCACCATCGGCTGGGGCGCGGTCTCCCGGATCGACCTGGAGCCGGCCGCCTGCGGCGACCCCAACTGCGAGGCCGACCACGGCTACACCGGCAACTCCACCGCCGACGACCTGAGCCTGCGGGTCAGCGAGGCCGGCGACGGCCCGGACACCGTGCGCCAGACCCTCGCCTTCGCCCAGTCGCTCTCCGAGGCCACGGCCGCGATCGCAGCGACCGGCCGCTGATGGCGCAGCCGGCCTGGCAGGAGCCCGATCCGCTCGCCGTCGACAGCGCCCCGGTCCCGGAGTACGGCAGCGGCTCGCTCTGCGATCTGCTGCCCACGCTCGTCGCCGGACAGGGCGTGCCCGGCTTCACCGCGGCGATCCCCGAACTCACCCCCGCCGACCGGAACTGCGTGTTCCTGATCGACGGCCTGGGCTGGGAGCAGATCAAGGCCCACCCCGACGAGGCACCGTTTCTGCACTCCCTGCTCCCCACCTCGCGCGGCGGCACCGGCCGTCCGATATCGGCGGGTTTCCCGGCCACCACGGCCACCTCGCTGGCCTCGGTCGGCACCGGGCTCCCGCCCGGGGAGCACGGCCTGCCCGGCTACACGGCACGCAATCCGGAGACCGGCGAGCTGATGAACCAGCTCCGCTGGAAGCCCTGGACCTCCCCGAAGGCCTGGCAGCCGTACCCCCCCGTCTTCAAGCTCGCCGATGCCGCGGGCGTGCGCACCGCCCAGGTCTCCGCCCCCGCCTTCGAGCAGACCCCGCTCACCAAGGTCGCGCTCAGCGGCGGCTCGTTCCTGGGCCGGCTGTCCGGCGAGGAGCGGATGGACACCGCCGCCGAGCGGCTTGCCGCGGGCGACCGGTCGCTCGTCTACACGTACTACAGCGAGGTCGACGGCAAGGGCCATCGCTTCGGCGTCGACTCCGACGCCTGGCGCGGACAACTGATGTACGTGGACGGTCTGGCCCAACGCCTGGCCGAGCAGCTCCCGCCCCGCTCGGCGCTGTACGTCACCGCCGACCACGGCATGATCGACATCCCGTTCGACGAGCAGTCCCGGATCGATTTCGACGAGGACTGGGAACTGCGCGCGGGCGTGGCCCTGCTCGGCGGCGAGGGCCGGGCCCGTCATGTGTACGCCGTCCCGGGAGCCGAGAACGATGTGCTGGCCGTCTGGCAGGAAGTGCTCGGCGAGCAGTTCTGGGTGGCGAGCAGGGACGAGGCGATCGCGGCCGGCTGGTTCGGCCCGAAGATCGACGGGCGTGTGCACGGCCGGATCGGCGACGTCGTCGCGGCGGCCCACGACGACGTGGTGATCACCGCCTCCGTCAATGAACCGCACGAGTCCGCGATGGTCGGCATGCACGGCTCGATGACCCCCGCCGAGCAGTTCGTCCCGCTCCTCGAAGTACGCTCGTAACCGCTTTTTCCCCCACCGGTCACCGCTTCTCCTGCCGCCCGAAAGGTGCTCAGCCCCTCATGCCCGAGCTTGCGTTCTTCTCCGGAACGATGGACTGCGGAAAGAGCACGCTGGCGCTGCAAATTGCGCACAACCGGTCGGCAAGGGGGCTGCAGGGCCTGAACTTCACTCGGGACGACCGCGCGGGGGAGGGGAAGCTCTCTTCACGGCTCGGGCTGGTCACCGAGGCGGTCGAGGCGGTGGCGGGCATGGATCTGTATGCCTATGTCGTCGACCGGGTGTCGCAGGGCGGCAGGGTCGACTACCTGATCGTGGACGAGGCGCAGTTCCTGGAGCCGGTGCAGATCGATCAGTTGGCGCGGGTCGTGGATGACCTGGGCCTGGATGTCTTCTCCTTCGGGATCACCACTGACTTCCGCACGGAGCTCTTCCCCGGCTCGCGGCGGCTGATCGAACTGGCGGACCGCGTGGAGACGCTCCAGGTGGAGGCGATGTGCTGGTGCGGGGCGCGTGCCACGCACAATGCCCGCACGGTGGGTGGCGAGATGGTGGTCGAGGGTGAGCAGGTCGTGGTCGGTGACGTGAGCAGTCCCGCTACGGAGGTCGGCTACGAGGTGTTGTGCCGACGTCACCATCGTCGCCGTATGACAAGCGGTTCGGTCCGCGCCGGCGCGCTCTCGCCTGACGTCCTGCCGGTGACCTCCGACTGACGGCTGCCGACCGAACGCGCCGGTCACCGCCTGCCCACCGCTGTCCGCACTGCGACCGGTGCGCTGCCGGTGCCGGAGGTGGGCGACCGCAACGCCGCCGGACCGGACACCGTGCCGAACAGGAGCGCGGCGGAATGCGGCGGAGGCTGAACACGGCCGGGCGAGCCCGTGGCACCAAGGCAGCAGGGGTGCGGCAGGCGCCCTGATCCCCCGGAGGTGCAGCCTCCGGGGGACGGGCGCCTGCCGCGTCCGTACGGTGCGCGGGGCGCGGGCGGCCGGCCGCCGCCCGGCGACGCAGCCGGATTTCCTGTGTGTCCGAGCCGGTTTCTCAGCCGGTGCAGGTCACCTTCAGCGCGGAGATCGCGTGGTGCTCGTAGTTGTTGTCCTCGCCCCGGTCGTGCAGTCGCACGGAGAGCTTCTGGGCGTCGACGGAGAAGGTGCCCGGCACGTTGTACCAGGTGCCGCGACGCTCCTGCTGGCGGACGTAGTAGGAGCCGACCAGGTTGCTGGTCCTGGGCAGGAAGCGGTCGTACACGGTGTAGTAGCTCGGGTTGCCACCGACCCGCGCGATGTCGGAACTCCCGGGCACATGGACGGAGATGCTGCACTTCCTGGCGGTGGCGGGCAGGTCGAACAGCCAGGTCGCCGATCCGCCCGAGTCCTTGGAGGAACTGCCGGACATCGGCATGGAAAGGTACTTCCCCGCGCAGCCGTACCCGCCGAAGCCGCCGCTGTGGGTGGCCCAGCCCTCCTTGCCGTCGCTGTAGTACCCCGACTTCTGGAAGCGCTGGGTGGGGCACTCCGGTCCCGACACGCCGCTGTACACCACGGCGGGTGCCGACTTGGGCGCCGAACCGGCCGAGGGGGCCTTGGTGGGAGTGTCCGAGCCCGCGCCGGCTGGGGCCTTGTCGCCGGAACCGCTCTTCGCCGTCCTGTCGGCCGAGCCCGTGGTGCCCTTGCCGCCCTTGGCCGCCTCCTCGGCCGACCCGTCCGCGGGCTTCCGTCCGTCCCCGGTGTCCGCGCGTACGTCACCGACGGGGCCCTTGTCACCCCGGGCCGGGCCACCACCCGGCTTGTCGCCGCCGACGGCCCGTTTGCCCTCGGGGCTGTCGGGGTCGGTGCCCGGTACGTAGCCACCGGCCCGACCGTCCTCCTTCCATGCCGCCGCCGCTTCGGTGTTCCCGGGCTTGGCCTCGTCCTTCTGGGCGCCCGCCACGACGAACGGGGTCGCGAGGAGCAGCGCACCGGCGAAGGCGGCCGCGACCACCATCGGGCGCGACACCCGGCCGGGGCGCTCCGGGGCACCGCCCTCGCCCGCCGCGGCATCGCCGGGAGGGCTGGACGAAGCCGCAGCGGAGACGGCGGCCGTGGTGGTGGCCCTCCCGGCCGCGACGGCCGCCGCGGTGGAGCCGGCCGTCGTGGCAGCGGCAACCGGCTCCGGGGCGGTCCTCCCGGAAGCGGTCTCCTCGGAAACTGCCTCCTCCGAAGCGGAGCGCCCCCCTGCGGGCGTCGGTTCGGCGGCGGCGGTGGCGGACGACGACGTGCTCGCCCCGGTCGTCCTCCCGGCGGTGCTCTCCGCGACGCCCGACGAGGCCGCGGAGGCAGTGCCCGCAGCAGTGGTGGTGGCGGTGGTGGCCACCACCGCGGTCGTTCCGGCCGTCGGCGCCGCCTCTTCCTGGGCAACCGCCGAGTCCTCACCGCCCGGGTGTTCCCCGGTCTCGGACGCGGTCCTGCCGATGGAGACCCCGGCCGCGTGCACCACCGCCGGGGCCTCGGCCTCGGGTTCCCCGGTCTCCTCCGGGCCGGACTTCGACGAGGTCGGTGTCCGCGCGCCGCCGTCCTTGCCGCCGGTGACCGAAGTGCCCCCGCCCTCTGTCACCGTGCGGGACGAGGGCGCGGACGGGGCGCCTATGCTCCCGGGAACCGCCCCCTGCGAACTGTCCGGAGCCGTTCCGCCCGAGGCCCCGCTCCGGCCGTTGCCGGACTCACTCTCCTCGCTGGTCCGCTCTCGCTTCACAGGTCGCCCCTCTTTCCCTGTCATTGGTTCTCTTCATCCTCTTCGTTTGCTGATGAGAGCACTCGGTGCCCGCCCCTGCCGGGCGATGTGACGGGATGTCACGTCTGCTCGTAACCCCGGTTCTCGTTTTCGGCCGTCAGCCGGTCCGTGGCGTCGTGCAAGTGGCTGCCCTGGCGCTGGAACTGCGGGAACCCGCCGCGTACGTGGTTCATCACCCCGGACCCATCACGCAGGTGGACATCGAGTACCTGGAGCAGGGGGGACGGCCCCGAGGAAGCCGGGCCCGACAACTTCACGGCCTCCAGGGTATCGAGCATTTCGATGCTGTCCGGTGACCTCCGAGTGGCTCCCCCGCCACGATCCACGCACCGCGGCGCTGGGCGACGGGGTCCGCGAGCAGACTCGGCACACCCGTGACGCACTCGGAGCCGTCCGACGGTCCGGCGTGGCCGGCCTCGGTGGCGGGCGGGTACCGGAGACGTCCGGGTACGGCATGTGCCGCGTCCGTCGCCGGCTCCCGCCGTCGCCACTGCTGATCCCCGCCGGTGACGCGTGGCCCGGCGTACGCCGCCGGGGTCACACATCACCTGGAGCCCTCCGTAGACCCGGCCGAAGCAGACCGGACGTCCGTCCGCGGAGTTGGTTCCGGGCCCCCGAGCCCGTGGTACATCCGCATGACCTCGGGCGAGAACGGCTTCCCGTACACCAGCCCGGTGAAGACCTCCGCCACGAACTCACGGGGGTTGCCGGCGGCGTAGGCGCTCACCCCAAGGGCGAGAGCCTGATGGGGTACGGCGTCGCCGCCCTGCCCGCTGCGGCCGGCGAACTGAGTGAAGGCCAGATCGTGGTACTGGGGCCGGGCGTTGGCGTAGTGCAGGAAGTGGCCCAGTTCATGCACCATCGTGCCGACGCCGGAGGGGTCGAGCTCGGTCGAGAGATAGCGGTACCGATCGCCGGCGAGCTTGTTGGTCAACGGATTGCCGACGACATCGGGCGAGGCGATCACCGCGTTGGGTGCGAGGTACTCGGCGCGCTGTAGCCGGCCCCCGCTCCGCTCGGCGACATGGTCGTTGTGGACTTCCAGGAACCGGCCGTACTTGGGCAGGTGCAGTTCGACATCGGGAACGTGGAAGCCGGCCTCCTGCACTGTGATCACGGCCTTGCGGAAGTTGTCGATCCGAGCGTCGCGGAGGCTGTCCGTGGGGTCCCCGTGGACAGTGACCTGTGTGCCGTGGATGTCCTCGACCACCGGGGTCAGGTTCCCGAGGTGGGAGCCGGTGTCGAGCGCCTCGGCCTGGTTGGCCCGGTCGAGATAGGAGTTGAGTTCCGGGTAGAGCGTGGAGCGGGTCAGGTCGTTGCGGGCGCTGTCCATCAACTCCCTTACACGATCGGCGGACACACCCGCCTCGACGGACACCCCACCAGCCGCCGCCTGGTCCCGCTTGGCCGCCAACTGCTGGCGCGAGAGCTCATCGGCAGCATCGAGCGCATCGTCCGACAAGGCGCCGTGGTGGGTGCGGTCGCCAGTGAAGATGTCGTGCGCGGTGTTGTTCGCCGGGTCGACCCGATCCGGCGACCGTCGGCTCGCGAAGTCGCTCACATCAGGATGGATACGGGCGTACCGGTCGAGAAGTTGTGCCTGGTGCGCGCGCTCGGCGATGCGCTGGTGCAGATGGTCCCGCTCGGACCGGACGTGCGCGGTGAGGCGGTCGACCGCCTCGGCACGGTCGCTGGGGCCGTTCTTGCCCGACTTCCACGCCTCCACGGCATCGAGGATGGCATTCAGCTGACGCTGGTTGATGTCATGGGCACCAGGCAGCTGCCGGCCGCCGTTCGCCCACTCGTGGACAGTCGTATCGATGCGCCGCAGAGCGTTGGAGCGCCGCGCCCGCGGCAGCGTCGACAGAGCCCGCCAACTGTCGATGATCTCGCTGTCCCCGACCCCGCGGCTATCGGTCGGGAGCGCGCCCGGCGTTGCCGTCGTCGGAGCGTCAGCGGGGGTACCGGGTGAGCGTGAGGTGGGCCAGCGGTCAAGGGTCGGGTCGGTGGTGGGGCGCTGGTTGCGCTGGATCGCGGGGTTCTCGCCCCGGGCGGTGAGGGGGTGGTCGTGGACGACGGTGCTGCGGTCGACGGTGTCCTCGATGGCGGCCAGATAGCGCTCCGGCAGCGGCGCCAGGCGCGCGGTGTCGGCCATCAAGCCATCGGTGTGGACGGCCATGCTGTCCGCGTTCCGGCGGAAGAGGAAGTCCCGGTCCCGGTACTCGTCGGGCAGGCCCAGGTAGTGCAAGACCTCGTGGATCATCACCGGCAGGTACCTGTGGTCCTCGGTGGCCGGCCCGAGGTTCCAGTGCCGCTGGTCGGAACGACCAGGGTTGTCGGACCGGCTCACGATCACATGCTCGGGGTGATCGTCGTCATGGACCAGTCGCAGCTCGACATTGAACTGATCACCGGAGCGCGGAAGCGCGTAGCCGACTGCGTTGAAGTGCTCGTCCAGTGCGCCTTGGACACCTGCCCGAAGGCCGGCCAGATCCTGCTCCGACAAGCCACTGCCGGCCAGACGGACGGGGAGCGTCACGACATGGTCACGCACCCATGTGCCGTTGTGGGCCTCGATGCGGGAGACCTCGGCGCGCATCAGCGTCTGCGAGCCGGCCAGCGTGCCGGGAACACGGTGGCGGCCCATGGCGTCGACGGCGGGGTCGAACCTCTCGACATGCAGACGCCCGATATGCCCCGACGGCACCTCCTTCCGACGCTCCACCCAGGTCGACGGGTCGGCGGGAAAGGGCACCTGGCGAGCTGGACGACTCGGCACCTGCGTATCTGACGGGCTATCGGGAACATGCGGCGGCGCCATGCTGACCGAAGGACCTGCCGCCGGCTGCTCGACAACCGGTCCGTCCAGCTGGCGCTCACTTTCCGCGGTGACCCAGTGGATTCCCCGGAAAGCCTCCAGCACACGGGGGGAGAACAGCGCTATCGCCTCCTTCCGCTGGAATGTCGGATAGGAGGAACCATCGAAGTCGGCAACACCCTCCGCACCCGCCTGCATGGCGAACCGCTGAAGCGGAGGGAACTTTTCGCCACCGGGGATCCGGTCCTCGATCATGGCGGGGCCACTGATCTGCGGCGCCAGGTTCTTGAGCTCCTTGGGGAACTGCGACGTATCCACGGAGGACACCTCCATGTGCTTGCGCAGAGCGGCGAAGTTCTTGGGAATCGCCTCCAGGAGCGAGGTGATGAACTCCGATCCCCGGGGCGCGACGATGAGGTGGTTGCCGAGGACTCCCGCGTCCCACCGAAGCCGCGCCGCCAGATCCACTTGCTCGTTCCGGTCGGCGGGAGCGTCCACCCCTGCCCTGGCCAGCGCGTCGGTGACGCTGGCCATGTCCCGCACGCGCGGGGCGAGCAGGGGAAGATCACCCGAACGCATGGTGATCTCTTCCATCGAGGACAGATCCACAGTTCCCGGATGCAGGTCCACGTCGGCGTAGACCCCGCCGAACCGCTCAAGGATCAGGTAGCGCGCGATGTCGGAGGCCAGGTTGTATGCCCCGTTCGCCACAGCCGTCTCGTAGACCTCCAGCACTTGCGGCCGGTCCGCCATCCGCAGGGAATCAAGCAAATCCTGGTGGACGGTGACGATCTGCTCAAGACGCGTGCGCACCGGTCCGCTCCACTCGGCGTACGTCGCGTCGGTCCACAGGTGCTGCTGCCAGCTGCCCCCGGCCGATCGCGCCCACGCCTCAAGGTTGTTCAACGCCCCCGCGCTCGGCTCCTCGCCCATCCAGAAGAAGTGAATGTCCTTGGGCACCGGGGTGAGCACACCGGCGGGCGTCGCCATCTCGGCAACCCGCTCCGCGTAGCGCGATTCGAGCTCACCGCGCAGTACGTGAAGGTTCTGAAGTTCCAATCGGCGCAGCAGGAGTCGGACCCGGGCGTCCTGGCCGCCCCTCACGGACTCGTCGACGTAGTCCATGAGCGCCTCGCGCCGGTCGGCGTCGAGTTGTGTCCGGTCGTGCGCCAGCAACCGCAGTACGCGTGCGGGCCCGTCGGCCACCGCCCAGATCCGGACCGCACGACGGGCCGCACGAGCCTCCGCGGCGGTCAGCGACGCCACGGGCGTCCCGGGAACCGGGGCGGCGGACTCGCCCTGGCCCCGGGACCGGGGAGCCTGGAGCAGGGAAGTGGCGGTCAGAGCATCCGGCTCTCCGCCCCACAGCCGGGAGATTTCTTCGTTCAATCGGCCGCGCAGCACGTTCCACACTGCCTGAGCACGCTCCAGCCCGGAGTCGGCTCTGCTCGGCATACCGCGCAGCGTCTGCCACTTGCTGCCGTTCCCGCCTCCTTCGACGTAAACCCGGAGCGGCTTCTCGTCGTGGGTGGCCCGGCGCACCGATTCGGCGGCGACCGAAGCCGAGAAGTCCTCGATCTTGGCCACCTGGTCCTGCCCGGGTCGCTTCGAACCCTCCCCGAAGGCGATCTCCGTGGCCGCGTGGAAGGACTCCCCCGACGGGGGCTCCGACGGCACCACGTCGCCGATCTCCGGCGCGCGAGAGGCCGGCCGGCCGTCGGCCTCGTGGGGCGCCGGTGGGGCGGGCTCAGTCCGCTCGGCCTCCGGACTGCTCTGCGCCAGGTCGTCGGACATCACCCGCTCCGCACTGCTCCGCGAGGCGGAGTTGAGGGCCTCGAAGATCATGTCCGAGAAGGTGGCGGTGTGCGGCACCGGTTCCCCGTGCGGGGCCGGGACGACGGCAGGGCCGGTTTCGAGTGACTCTCCCGCCACGATCCACGCACCGCGGCGCTGGGCGGCGGGGTCCGCGAGGAGACCCAGCACACCTCTGGCGCCGTCGGAGCCGTTCGACGGCCGGACGTGGCCGACCTCGGTGTCGGGCGCGTACCAGAGACGTCCGGGTATGGCACGTGCCGCGTCCGTCGCCACGCTCCCGCCGTCGCCACTGCGGATCTGCGCCGTCTCGCACGCGACCAGTACGACCGGAGCCGGGGGCTGCGCCGGATCCCTGAGCGTCTCCATGAAACGCGCGAACCGGGCACCGTCGACGACCAGCGGCCTTTCGCCCACCAGATGGAGTTCGATGCCGTTCTCGGTGCCGTGCGCGTCGAAGAACAGCGGCCTGACCGGCTCCTTCGCATCCTGTGCCGGTGCGCCGGTCCGCCAGGGGACCTCATTGGCCGGGGAGTCCGTGTCGCTGTCGGTGTCGAGTACGGCACCCCCTTCCTCCGTGGCCCGGTAGTGCGCGAACAAGACCTCGTCGGCGCGGTACTTCGTGTAGAAGTCCTTGCGTGGGGCCCAGTCCTGGTCGTTGTGCGAGGCGTATCCGATGACCTCGCCCGTGGCGTCCCGGATCGTGCGGAGGTTCTGGCGTGCCTGGGTGAAGGAGATCTTCCGGCCGTCGTTGCCGACGAGTTCGTCCTTTGGTGTCCCGTTGGCTTGTTCCTGCCGTTGTGGTGCGGGGTCGAGGCCGCTCAGCAGTGTGCCGTTGTTCGGTAGCAGTGTTGTGTCGGTACCGGACCTGCCG
>NZ_BMTF01000020.1 GCF_014649535.1 Streptomyces gelaticus | reverse complement strand
GTACACCCAAAAATGTCCCACCGCGACATAAGTCTCGACGGGACATTCGGTTGCCATGGGGCTCTTCCGGGCCCCTCTACCGGCCGCTGAACGTCTCGGCCGCCCGGCGGGCGCCATGGCCGCTGTGCAGGGGGCGGCCGGCGCCGCCGGACGCTGTCCGGCGGAGGGCGAGGGCGGCGATGTCGTCGCGCCGCACTCCTCCGGAGAAGGAGTCGAGATCGGCGTTGAGCGCCTCCAGCACCTCGTACGGAGGCCGCTCCGCCCAGCGGCCCAGCCGGGCATCCAGCGGATAGAAGGCGCCGGACGCGTCGCGCGCCTCGGTGACCCCGTCGGTGCAGATCAGCAGCGTGGCTCCCGGCGGGAAGTCCAGCCACTCGGCGGCCCGCGCCTCCCGGCTGAGTTCCGCAAGGCCCAGCGGAACGGAGGTGTGGCCCAGCGGAACGGCACGGGCCGCGCCGTCGTGCAGCAGCCGCGGCGACAGATGACCGCAGTTGACGGCCTCGACCTGGTCGCTCCCGTCGAAGCCGAGCACCAGGGCGGTGACGAAGCGTTCGGTCTCCCCCGTCTGGGCGGAGAAGACGTTGTGCCTGGCGACCGCGTCCTCCAGGGCGTCGACCACACCCGTCAGGGCAGGTTCGCGGATGGCTGCCTCCCGGAACGCTCCGAGCACGGCGAAACCCGCCCCGATCGCGGCGAGGCCCTTGCCCTGGACATCCCCGATGATCACCCGGGTTCCGTAGGGCGACTGGACGACCTCGTAGATGTCGCCGCCGACCAGCCGGTCCTCCTCGATCGGCGTATAGATGCCGTGGGCGAGGATCTGGTCGGTCAGGATGGGCAGCGGGCGCAGGATCTGACGCTGGAGCGCGCCGGCGGCGGAGCGCAGCCGGGCGATCTGCGTGGCGTGGCGGATCCGCAGCGCGCAGGCGCCGACACCCAGGCAGCAGGCCAGCACGGTGACGATCACACCGGTGGTGACGTCCCAGAACGTGCCGCCGTATGCCAGGTGCGAGCCGACGACGACGATCATGATCAGGGTGGACACCCCCACCGTCTGCCGGATCGTTCCGAAGACCGAGACGAGTGCGGGCACGACCACCAGCAGCGGTACGAGGCGCAGGTCCTCACCGGTCCGGAGGTCCAGCAGGACGACCAGGGCCGTCAGCAGGGCCAGCCCGCCGAACAGTGCGAGGTTCCCGACCCGTGGCGCGTGCACGACCGCCTCTCCCGCGTCCGTGCCGGGAGGCGCCGCTCCACGTGTCGCAAGCCGGCGCTGAAGCCCGATCGTCACGGCCGCTCCTCCCGGGACCTGCCGGCCCGGTGCCGGCGTTCGGTACCAGTGCACCCGGCCCCGAGGGGCGGCACACGAGGCTTACGGCCTCTCGGGCCTCGCCGAAGGTCCCGAGACGGGAGGCGGCAGTGACCTTCGGCCCGCAGCCGGCGGGACCAAGGTCCCGAATCGCGGGTCAGCGCGCGGCTGCCGTGCGGGCCTCGCGCTCACCGCGGACGCCGCCGGGGGCGGGCAGGCGGGTCGGCAGCGGTTGCGGGACGAGCGCCGAGAGGAACGACGTCCGGCGTCGGAGCACGAAGCCCAGGGACTCGTAGAGCCGGACGGCGTTCGTGTTGGAGGCGGAGGCGTGCAGGAACGGCGTTTCGCCACGCTGCCGGATCTCGTGGGCGACGGCGCGCACCAGCCCGGTGCCGAGCCCCTGACCGCGTACGGACTCGTCGGTGCAGACGGCGCTGATCTCGCTCCAGCCCGGCAGGTGCATCCGCTCACCGGCCATGGCGACGAGCGCCCCCTCGCGCCGCACCCCGAGGTAGGTGCCGAGCTCGACGGTGCGGGGCAGGAACGGCCCCGGCCTGGTGCGCTCGACCAGGGCGAGCATGTCGGGCACATCGGCGGGTCCGAGCCGTACGGCCCCGGGGAGGGGTGCCGTCTCGACCCCGGCGTCGACGAGCTGGACACCGTCGGCCCGAAAGACGATCTCCCAGTCGTCCGGCGGTGGCTCTCGGACGGCGGTGATGGTGACGGCTCCGCCGGGTCCGACGAGCGCCGCCGCGTCGTCCCAGTCCTCGGCCCGAGGGGCGTCCGGGACCGCGACCCACGGGGCCACGTCCGCGGGGTAGCGCAGGATTCGGCCGCGCCGCTCGGCGAAATGGGCGTGCGGTCCGGTCAGTGCGGCGTGGACCGGGCTGTCCAGCGGGTGCGCGTCGCCGGCGGCGTACGCCGTGCTCACGCGACCACCTCGATCACGGTCTTGCCGAGCGAGTGTCCGCTCTCCACGGCCCGCAGCGCGTCTCCCGCCCCGAGGAGCGGGTAGGCCCGGTTCACGTGGGTCCGCAGGACGCCGCCGACGACGAGCTTCGCCACCTCGTCGAGGACGGCAGCGGTGCGGGCCCGCGCGACGGCCGCCCCGCCGAGCTCCACGGCCAGCGGCTTGCCCCCGGCGCTGATCAGTGCGGCCGGGTCCGCGAGCAGCGGGGCCACGGCCCTCAGGGTGTCGCCGCCGACCAGGTCGAAGACCGCGTCCACGCCGTCGGGTGCGACTGCCCGCACCCGGTCGGCGAGTCCGGGGCCGGATTCGACGTGCACCGCGCCGAGCGACTCGACGAATTCCTTCTTGGCCGCACCCGCGGCGCCGATGACATGGACGCCACTGTGCCGGGCGAGCTGCACTGCGGCGGTCCCCACACCGCCTCCGGCCCCGGTGATCAGCAGGGTCGAGCCGGGAGCCAGGCCGAGCTGGCGCACGCCGTCGTACGCGGTGGCGGCAGCGACGGGCAGGACCGCCGCGTCGGTGAACGACAGACCGGCCGGCTTGTGCGCGGTCACGGCGACGGGCAACAGGGTGTACTCGGCGTACCCGCCGGTCACCGGGTTGCCGAAGACCTCGTCCCCGATCGCGAACCCCTCGACGTCCGGGCCGATGCCCTCGACGACCCCGGCGGCCTCGCTGCCGAAGACGGTGGGAAAGGACTGCCGCTCGCTGCCGGGCCTGACGTAGCCGTCGCGCAGCTTCCAGTCGACCGGATTGACTCCGGCGGCCCGTACGGCGACGAGCAGCTCGCCCGGGCCCGGCACCGGCACGTCCTGGTCGATGAGGCTCTCCACCTCCGGTCCGCCGTTGCGGGTGAACACGTACGCCTTGGGCATGGGCTTCCTCTCTCCGTTCACGGCACCGGCGGCCGGCCCGGTCACCGATCGCCACAGCAGCTGGAAGGCCCTCGTCCGGGCATGTATTCCCCGGGGTGGAGTGGTCACCGGGACGCAAGGGTCCGGCAGACCGGGGTCAGTGCTTGAGGCTTTTCATCAGGTCACGCATGTCGCTGATCATCGCGGACTGGTAGGGGGACAGATCGGATGTGTCCGGCCCTTCGTCGGGCGGGGCCTCGCCGTCCTCGCTGTCGAACTGCGCGTAGGAGGCCAGGCTCAGCGAGAGGACCGCTCCGCCCTCCCGCACCCGCAGCTCCGCATTGCCGTCGTCCTGCGTCAGCAGGTACGCGCTGTCGCCGAGGTTCGGGACCTTCTCCACCTTCGCATCGGCGTCGGTGCCGGAATCGGTCGTCCCGCGCATCGCCTCGAACTCGGCGGCCGGGTCGGTCCTCTTGTGCAGTGTCACCGTGACGCCGACCGAGTATTCGGTGTACCACCGGCTCCTGATCGGCTTCTTCGCGGCCGGGGACCGGAGGGAGATGAAGCACTTTGCCCGGTCCAGCGCCGGGTCGTTCAGGTGTTCCGGTTCGATCCTGGGCGTGTTTTCCGTCGGCGCTATCGCCGCACCGATCGCCTTCAGCCGCACGGTCGGGCACGGGTCCCCGTCCATCCGGTAGCCGTGCAGGTCCGGCTCCGGGGCGCCGACGGGGTACACGTACAACGCGCCTGCCCACAGGGCCGAAGCCAGCACGGCTCCGCCCACCGCCCACCGCCACGGGCGGCGCGGCCGGGGTCCCACTGCGGGTCTTTGGCCGAAGTCACCCACCACCTCGCCCGCCCCGACCGCACCGAACTCGTCCACCATCTCCGGCTCGGAAATCACCTGCGCCCCCCTCGGCCGTGCCCTTGGTCCACCACATGATGGCCCACCCGGTGACGGTTTGCCCCGGCGGACCTGCGAAGGTGACGCAGAACGGTCACAGCGGCGCACGGCCGGTCCGTCGCAGCCACGCGTCCCGGTCCGGCGGACCGGGTGCGACACGGCGGAGCGCGGGTGCCGTCCGCCGACGGGCAATACCGTCCTTCTCCCGAACGCGCTCCGCCGAAATCCTGGGCAGCGTCGATTTCGACTCAACTACCGCTGGATATGCGTCGGTCGGTCACCATTGCCCCGTCGGCTGTGGCAGTCTGGTGAGCGAACGCCCCACCGGGCTCCCCCGTACCGGTGGGGCGGTTCCGCTGTCCGGCGCGTCCCGCCCGCCCGACCGCGGGGACCTGACGGGGAGTCACAGCGATTCCCGGCCACAGATACCGTGTGACCTGATCAACTTCCGCTCTTCCGCATGGGATTCACCTCCGGGGGCAGGTGCATACACCTCACGGGCTACGACCAGGGGAGCGTGACGAGATGACGGCGCACACTGCGCGGACCGCCAGTGCGCAGAGACAGGAGAAAGCCCACCCGATATCGGCGGACGGACCGGCCGGCACCGGCGCGGACCCGGCAGCCGCCGGCGTACCCGCAGAGGTCACGGAAGCGGCCGGGGAGACCGGCGGCCTGCCGTGGATCGAGGACGCGGGAAGGATCGCCCCAGGTGACGCGCGCGAACTGTCCAGGCTGTTCTTCGGCCGCCTCCAGGCCCTGGAGGAGGGGACCCCCGCCCATCAGTACGCGCGGAACACCCTCATCGAGATGAATCTCTCCCTCGTACGGTTCGCCGCCGGACGGTTCCGCAGCCGGGGCGGCGGCGACATGGAGGACATCGTCCAGGTCGGCACCATCGGGCTGATCAAGGCCATCGACCGGTTCGAACTCTCCCGCGAGGTCGAGTTCACCTCCTTCGCGGTCCCGTACATCACCGGGGAGATCAAACGATTCTTCCGCGACACCACCTGGGCCGTGCATGTCCCTCGCCGGCTCCAGGAGTTGCGGGTCGACATCGCCAGGACCAAGGAGTCGCTCGTCACGGAGCTCGACCGCGAGCCCACGGTCCCGGAGCTGGCCGAACATCTGGGACTGAGCGAGGACGAGGTCACCGAGGGCATCGTGGCGGCCAACGGGTATGCGGCGGGCTCGCTGGACATGCCGGCCGACGCTTCGCAGGACGGGCGGCGGCACGCCTCGGGACGCACCTTCGCCGATGTCCTGGGCGGGCCGGATCCCGCCCTGGAGACGGTCGAGAATCTGCATGCGCTCGCGCCGCTGCTGGGCTGTCTCGACGCCCGCGAACGCCGCATCATCGACCTGCGTTTCGGCCAGGAGATGACACAGTCCCGGATCGGCGCGGAACTCGGCATCTCCCAGATGCATGTGTCGCGGCTGATCAGCAGGATCCTGCGGAAGCTCCGCAGCGGAATGCTCGTCGAGGAGTGACCCGGCCGCCCGGGGCCTCTCCTCGGGATCACAACCGGCCGGCAGTTCGGACGGGCTCAGTCGGCGCCCTTCTCCGGGGCGCGGCCCGCGTAGTAGGTGGCGATCATGTCCTCGCCGCCGTGCCCCGTGGCCTCGGCGCGTGAGAAACGGTCGGCCGACGCCGCGACCAGGTCGAGCCGCACCCCCGAGGACCGCGCCGCGTCCAGGATGAGGCGGGTGTCCTTGAGCGCGGTGGACAGGGTGAAGCTCGGGGTGAGGTCGCCGGAGAGAACCGCGGCGGACTTGCCCTGCAGATAGGCGGAGTCCAGCGGGCCGCCCTTCATGACGTCGAGGAAGGTCTGCGGGTCGACGCCCAGCCCTTCCGCGAGGTTGAGGCATTCCGCGATGTTGTTGACCATGGTGATCACCCAGGTGTTGACCACGAGCTTCAGTCGCGAGGCCGCTCCCGGAACCTCACCGACCCAGACCGTGCGCTGCCCGATCGCGTCCAGCACTGGCTCGACCCTCGCACGGACGGCGGAGGGACCGGCGACGAATACCGTCAACGCACCTTGTTCCGCGGGCTGTTTGGTGCCGGATACCGGAGCGTCGAGGTAGACCGGGCCCAGGTCCGCGGTGCGCCGGGCGAGATCGGAGGTGGCTTCGGGCCCGACCGTCGAGCTCTGGAGCAGGACCTGGCCGGCATGGAGCCCCCCGGCCGCGGCGGCGAGCGCGGCGGCGACGGAGGGGCCGTCGTTGAGCATGGTGAGGACGACATCGGCACCGCGTACGGCCTCTTCCGCCGACTCCGCGACCGTGGCGCCGTCGGCGGCGAGCGGGGCCGCCTTGGACGCCGTCCGGTTCCAGGCGCGGACGTCGAGGCCGGCCCTCAGAAGGCTCCGGGCCATTCCTGATCCCATGATTCCGGTGCCGAGCACGGCGACGACCGGCCGCTGCGGGGCGGGATCGGCAGCGTTCGATGTCATGCGGGGGCTCCCTCCGTGGGCCGCTCCGGGGTCGGCTCGCGGCGCTGTGGATGCTCAGGATTGCCTGAGCGCGCCTTCGAGGACGGCAGCGTGCACGGCCCTGGCGAGTCGCGCACCCCAGCGGGAGCGCGGTCCCGCGAAGGGTTCGGCGGGGGCGGGTCCCGGGGAGGGTGCGGCGACGCAGACGGCGTCCGTGGGGGTGCCCGAGCAGTCGAGGCCGGCCTCCACGAGCGCCTGGACCTTCGCCTCGGTGGCCGTGGCGACGGCGTTGACGAGTGCGGCGTCGGAGAGCGGCACGGGGAGGGTGACGACGATATTGACGGTTCCCGGACGCGGTGGCCCCGGCAGGCCCTCCGCCGGGGCGGCGGCCCAGCCGCGTACGCCGAGTCCGCAGGTGGCGGTCGCCGTCACGCCCCCGTCGGCCGCGACCGTGTACGCGGTGACGTCGGCGGCCGTCATCAGCCCTGCGCCGGGGCCGGTGAGCTGTTCGGCGTCCGCGATCTCGGCGAGGTGGCGGTCGGGGTCCAGGCGCGGATAGCCGCCGGGCACCTGCGCGTTGAGGATCCACTCACGCGGACCGATACCGCCGCCGAGCACGGCGCTGGAGCAGACCCGCCACCCCGGCCCGAGCCGCCACACCAGATGGTGCAGGTCCGCACCGTCCTCGTGCCGGGCCAGCAGTTCGCCGCGCTGCTCGGGCAGCCGGCTGCGTACGGAACGGATGGGGCACCCCCGGTGGGCGGCAGGACGACGGTCGGCACATGGCCCGTCGATCATAGGTGCCGGGGGGCGAGCGCTCCCGGAGGTGCTCCGCCCCGGTACGGACGGCTGAACCTCGCCGCGCGCCATGACGATGGGCCTGCAGCAGTACGGGCCCCAGGACGCACGGATGCGACCGGCCGTCGGTGCCGGGGCCGTCGGTGGGGCAGGGCACCCTGCCGGGAGGGGTGAGCCCGGCCGGATTCACGATCCCGGCGACCTGCTCCGAGGGATGCCGCGAGCGCGTCAGGTCATGAAGAGCCGCACGGAGCCCCGCGTCTTCGTCGAGCTCCGCTCGTTCGTCAAGCTCCGCTTTCGTCGAAGGTGCCGCGCATGGTCTTCATGGCGCGTACAGCACCGGGCGGACCCCGCGATTTCATGGCGTGAAGGCAGGCAGAGCCCCGAATACCTGGCCTGCAGCCCCTACACGTCACTCGAATGGTCTAACGCGGGAACAGACGCACACCGCTGTGGGAGGCGGCCGTGGCCGGACCGCCGAGGGCCGGGCGGTTGCAGCGTCCATCCGGGTGAGGCGCGATGGAAAGCGGACGCGCCTCCTCTGATGGCCTCAGCCACAGGACGCGCCCGGACGAGGAGGAATCGGTCATGGCAGCCGCTGACGGTTTCACGGAATCCGGAGAGCTCGACGGCCTGACGGTGTACGACACCGACGGCGAGAAGGTCGGCAGTGTGGGCCGGGTGTATGTCGACGACAACACCGGCCGACCGGACTGGATCACGGTGAAGACCGGCCTGTTCGGCATGAAAGAGAGTTTCGTTCCGCTTGCCGGAGCCCGCCGCGTGGGATCCGATCTGCATATCTCGCATCCGAAGGACCGTGTCAAGGAAGCCCCCCGGGTGGACGCGGACGCGCATCTGTCCGTGGCGGAGGAGGAGGAACTCTACAAGCACTACGGCCTCGCCAGGAACACCACGGCCAAGCTCGGCGGCCGGACGGACACGGGCACCACGGACATGGGAGCGGCGGAAGCCGCCGGAGCGGCCGGAGCCGGACGCACCACCGGGTCCGGCAAGCCGGCCATGACCGGCACCACCGCCTCCGGTACGGGTACGGCCCGCAGCACCCCGTCGGGCATCGCCGGCGGTGGAACCGGCACGGGCCAGGGCAGGCACCGCGGCACCGGCGCGGCCGGCACCGCGCGGCCCCTCGTGGGTGCCGGGGCGGGCAGCGAGCGGTCCTCCGCCGACCTGGGCGGCAGGGAGGAGATGATCCGTTCGGAGGAGCAGCTGCACGTCGGCACCGAGGAGTACGAGAGCGGAAGGGCGCGGTTGCACAAGTACGTCGTCACCGAGCACGTCACCAGGACCGTGCCCGTGACGCACGAAGAGGTGCGCCTGATCCGTGAGCCGCTGGAGCCCGGTGACAAGACGGCGGAACGTGCCGCAATCCGCGAGCAGGACGTCGAGGTCACCCTGCATGCGGAACGTCCGACCACGCGCAAGGAGACCGTGCCCGTCGAGCGGGTGCGGATGGAGACCAAGAGGGTGACCGAGCAGCAGGAGATCTCCGCCGACCTGCGCAAGGAGCAGATCGACTACGCGGACAGTACGAACATCGGCGGCAAGGAAACGGGCGGCGAATTCGGCCGGGGACGCCGGCGCTGACTCACTGCCATGCCCTGCGGCGAACGGCCGCACCCGGAGACCGAGGGCGGACTCGTGCGGTACCGGGGTCCGCCCGGCCGCCGTCGCCTCCGGCGCCGTGCGGTGGCCTCGCGCATTGCTCGATCCGGATCGGGGCCACGGCCCCGGCCAGGGCCGTGACCGGCAGCATCCGCCGGTGCCCGGAGCCCGCAGGGGCTCGTGCGGCGTGCGGCCGGTGGCACGCCGGGCGGTGTTCCCGTCGCACCACCCGCCGGAGGCCTACGGACGCTGAAGAGCGATCACGGCGTTGTGTCCCCCGAAGCCGAAGGAATGGCTGACGGCGCGCCGGATGGGCTGCCGCAGCGGTTGCTTGGTGACGCAGTCGATGTCGAACTCGGGCGCCGGAGCGTCCAGGTTGGCGATCGGTGGTACGACACCGCGTTGGAGCGTGAGGACCGTGAGCCCGGCCTCGATCGCCCCGGCCGCCCCCATGCAGTGCCCCAGAACCCCCTTGGGGGCGGTGACGGGCGGCCGGTGCGGGTAGACCCGGGCGATGAGGGCCGCCTCGGCGGCATCGTTGACCGGCGTCGCCGTGCCGTGCGCGTTGACGTGCTCGACGTCCTCGGGAGCCCAGCCCGCGTCGCGCAGCGCGGCCTCCACCGCCGCCTGGGCGACCGCACCGGACGGATGCGGGCTGATGGGGTGGTGGGCGTCGGTGGTGGCGCCGGTGCCGGCGAGCAGTGCCCGGGGGACGGCGCCTCGGGAGCGGGCGTCCTCCGTCCGTTCCAGCACCATGACGGCCGCACCCTCGCCCATGACCAGACCGGCCCGGTCGGCCGCGAAGGGCCGGCAGAGCCTGGCCGGGTCGTCGTCCGTCCGAGCCCCGGCGCCGGACCTGGCGAACCCGGCCATGGCAACCGGGTAGACGATCGACTCGGTGGCCCCGGCGATCGCGATGTCGCACTGCCCGGTGACCAGGAGGTCGCGGGCGACGGACAGCGCGGTGACACCGGACGAACAGGCGGTGCACGGGGCCATGCTGGGGCCGGTGGCCCGCAGCTCGATCGCGATCTCGGCGGCGGGCATGTTCGGAATGGTGAGCAGGATGCCCGCGGGCGAGGTGGCCCTGGCCCCGGACCGCTCCATCACGACCGCCTGCTCGGTCAGCGAGGCGGAGCCCCCGCTGCTGGTGCCGACGACCACCGCGACCCGGGTGCTCTCCCAGCCGGCCGGGTCGAGCCCGGCGTCGGCGACCGCCTCCCGGGCTGCGAGTACGGCGAGCTTCACGTACTTGCCCATACGGAAGGCCGCACGGCCGCCGATCGCGGCGTCCAGGTCGATGCCGTCGACCATGCACGCGAAGTCGATCGCACACCCTTCGAGTTCGGCGACGGTCCGGGCGGGTGACACGCCCGCGCACACACCCTCCCAGGTGGATTCGGTGTCATTGCCGACGGGGGTGATCATTCCCAGGCCGGTGACGGCGACGGCCGGCCTGTTCATCGGGCGTTGCTCATCGCCGGCCCGCCGCCCACCCGCGCCCCGCCGTCGCCCGCCGGGTCGATGAACCGTGTGATGTCGGCCAGCGTGGCGTTCTTGGGGAGCTGGTCGAAATCCCGGATGCCGCCGGCGGTCTCCCTGATCAGGACAGCGAACTCGGCGACGGCGAGGGAGTCCATCTCCAGGCTGTCCATGGTGGAGCCCGGGTGGATCTCGGCAACGGGCACTTTGAAGGTGTGTGTCAGAACCTCGGTGATCTTGGGGTGAATCGTACTCATGAGCTTTCTCTCCATCATTCGGTCCGGCTGCCGGGCCGGCGGTGGAACCGTCCCGACGCCGAATCAACTGGGCGAAGTGCCTCCAGTTACGCCTTGTGCCGAACCGATTCGGCACCTTCCTCCCCGCACCGCCGTGGCCAGGACGGACGCCGTACCCCAGTAGGCCAGCAGGACAACGCGGACGCCGAGAGCCCCGGCAGCTTCCCTGACCCGGTGACCCCGTACAGCAGTTCCCTCTCTCGTCATGACTCTCACCGCTCGTCCGGAACCGTCGCGCCGCCCTCGTCCGTCTGCCAGGCGGCACCCGGATCGTCGTAGGCGGCCACGTAGTCGGCTCGGGCGATGGGCCAGTCGGCGAGCAGTTCCGGCGGCAGCGCGAAGGAGTCGACGAGATCGGGCAGATGGGCGGCGACCGCGCTGATGAGCTCTTCCACCCGGTCGGGCAGCCCGTTGACCTGATCGGCGGTCAGCAGGCCCGCTGCCATCAGATCACCGCTGCTGCGGGCGATCCGGTCGAGCGCGAAGAGGCGCCGCAGTTCGTCGAGCCGTTCTCGGGCCATCCCCTCGGGCAGCGCCGCCACCGCTTCCGCGTACGCCTCGGCCGCCTGCCGCTGGGCGTGGGACTCGACGCCGCGCAGGGCGGGCCCGGATGCCGCGTTCCACCGCGCCAGCGGGTCGCCGTGCGGTGCGAGGCCCATCCGCTCACGGGCCCGGCCGAACCAGATCCGCTCCAGCTCCCCGAGCAGCCTGCCGAGGAACCCGGGGTCGTCGAGATCACCGGGTCCGCCACCGGGGGAAGGCCCTGGCCCGGCAGGTGCGGCGGCGAAGAGCATCTCGGCGGCGGCCTTGGCGTGGATCGCCAGATTGTCCCCCTCGGCGGTGATGGCGCCCTCCACCCCGGTGAGGAGTTCGCTCATGCCGTTGTTCTCCAGGAGCGCCTGCGCACCGCAGCGTTCACGGCATTCGACGATCACGGACCTGGCCTGCCAGGTGATCCACCCCTTGGCGACGGCGACCAGGCGCTCCGCCTCCTCCTGCTGCCCGTCCTCCTCCCAGCGGTCCAGGGCCCTGCGGTGCAGCAGGCTCATCGCGAAGACGGTGGCCGTGGCCGAGGCGAGCGGACCGTGGTGGCTGCGGTGGGCGATCACCGGCACCTGCCGCGAGCCCCGGGGCCCCGAGATGTGGCGGTGGCCGCCGTAGCGGACGGCGACGGCGAGCGTCGCGCGCGCACAACCCACCGCGCAGGCCGTCATCGAGATCTTGCCGGAGGTGACACGCCCGATCGACGCGAGGAAGCGGCGCCTTCGGTTGTCGATGGCGCTGCTGAACTCCCCGTCCGCGCCGATCCGTCCGTGGTCCCCGCCGAGCAGCGCCGCGCGTCCCACGAAGACCTGGTCGAAGGAGGTGAGGCAGTGGTCCACCGGGCTGCCGGTGCGGGTGGGGAGCAGGCGGATCCGTACGCCGGGCAGCGCCTGTTCGGCATCGGTGAGCGGTACGAGAAAGAGGAAGACCCCGTGATCGGCACCGTCGACGAGCAGACGCGCGGCCACGAGCCCCGTTTTCGGGCCGCCGGCCGGACTGGTGTTGGGCATGAATTTCTGCGCCCCGGCGTGCGGGGTACAGAGCACGAACCCGTCGCGCTCGCGGTCGTAGGCGGCCGTGGTCTCGACGGCCGCGGCGTCGTTGCCGTGCGCCACCTCCGTACAGAGGAACGTGCCGATGCGTCGCAGGCCCAGGAAGTCCGACAGGTCGCGGTGGCCGTCGTCCCCGTGGTCGAGGAGGCTGCCGAGGAAGAGGTTGTAGTGGATGCCCGCCACCGTGGTGAGTGCCGGATCCACCGGCCCGAGCCATTCGTGCAGGGCCGCCAGGGCGCGGTGGTCGGCGGCGAGCCGGGCGCCGCTGTCCAGACAGTCGTTGAGGACGCGCAGCCGCTCGTACGCGAGGGTCAGGCGCTCCTCGGCGGTGCGGTGCTCCGGGCGGCGGAAGGGTTCCGTACTGATCAGCCGTTGCCAGAAGCCGTGCTCCCGGCGGTGGTTTTCGCCGAGGAGCACGCCGGTGAGGAGGTCCGTGGACCGTTCGGCGGAGGGGCTGTCGATCGTTGTGGTCATGAAAATATAACGATCAAGCAACGGCGAGGACACCCGGGTCGGCGGGTCGTGGTCCGTCCGCTTCGACGCGCGCGAAGGCGAGCACGACGTTGTGCCCGCCGAAGCCGAAGGAGTGGCTCAGTGCCCGCTCGACGTGCTGGATCCGGGGCTCCTTGACCACGCAGTCGAGGTCGAACCCGTCCGGCAGCGAATCCAGGTTGGCGATCGGCGGGACGAGGCCGTGCTCCAGGGTCAGTACGGTGGCGGCCGCCTCGATCGCCCCGGACGCCGCGAGGGTGTGGCCGATGACCCCCTTCGGGGCCGTCACCGAAGGCCGGTGGGGGAAGAGCCCGGAGATCAACGAGGTCTCCATCGCGTCGTTCAGCCGGGTCGACGTGCCGTGCGCGTTGATGTGGTCGACCTCGTGGGCCGCCCAGCCCGCCTCGCACAGCGCGGCCTCGACGGCCTTGCGTGCGCCGCCGCCGTCCGGGTCCGGGGCGGTGGGGTGGTGGGCATCGGTGGCGGAACCCGCACCGGTCAGCAGGGCCCGCGGCCGTCCGCCCCGGGCGAGCGCGTCGGCCGTCCGCTCCAGTACGAGCACGGCGGCGCCCTCGCCGATCACGAACCCGTCCCGGTCCGCGGCGAACGGCCGCGACGCCCCCGCGGGATCGCCGGCGCGCAGCGAGAGCGCGCCCATTCCGGCGAAGGCGCTCACCACCAGCGGGGTCAGTACGGCCTCCGCACCACCCGCCACCACCACATCGCACCGGTCGTCCAGCAGCAGGTCGCGGGCGACGGCGAGGGCCGTCGCCCCGGACGCGCAGGCGGTCGCCGGGGCCAGGCTGGGGCCGTGCGCCCGCAGGGCGATGGCCACCTCCCCGGCGGCCGCGTTGGGCATCATCATGGGGACCAGGAGCGGTGACACCGCGTCCGCTCCGCCGTCGTCGAGCCTGCGTACGTTGTCGACGAGCACGGACACCCCGCCCACGCCGACGCCGAGCACCACCGCGACCCGGTCGCCGTCCCAACGCTGCGGTGACAGACCGGCGTCCGCCACCGCCTGGCGGGCGGCGACCAGTGCCATCTTCACGAACCGCGCCATCCGCCACACCGAACGCCCGCCGACCGCCCCGTCCAGATCGATCCCGTCCACCGGACAGCCGAAGTCGACCGGCAGTCCCGCCAGTTCCTCGCACCGGCGGGCCGTCGGCACACCGGCGCACAGCCCCGCCCAGAAGGTGTGCTCGTCCGCGCCCGCCGGAGTCACCAGCCCCAGTCCTGTCACCGCGACGCCCCTGTCGAGCCGCGCCATCTCCGCCCCCTCCTCCGTAATCGATCACGCCTACCGGTTGTCGAACGGCAGTAGCCCCGGGGAGGATGCGGTCAATGAGCCGAACGGGGCATCAGCACCTCCGGCGGATCGAACGGTTCCGCACACCACGGTGATGTGTTCACCCGTCCGCACCAGTCCGCCGCGCTGTCGGCGGCGGCAGACCGTTCCCTGGGGGGATGGAACCGGAACGCGATCAGCCGAAGGAGAGTGCCGACCTGGAGGCTCTCCGCGCCAGGGTGGCCGTGCTGGAGGCCCGTGCCCCGGCGCGGCACCGGCCGCGGGCCCGTTCGTTCCTGGCCGTGCTGCTCGTCCTCGTCGCAGCCGTCCTCACTCCGCTGAGCATCGTGTCCACCTGGGCGAAGAACCAGATCGGCAACACCGACAACTACGTGGCGATGATGGCGCCGCTCGCCTCCGACCCCGATGTGCAGTCCGCGGTGGCCGACCGGGTCACCGGTGCCGTCATGCAGCACCTGGACGTGAAGACCCTGCTGTCCGACGTCTCCCCCGCCGACCGGCCGGTTCTCGACAAGGCACTGGTGACGCTGAACGGCCCCATCACCACCGGCATTTCGAACTTCGTGCACGGCACGGTGGAGAAGTTCGTGGCGAGCGACGCCTTCGCGACGGTCTGGACCGACCTCAACCGGGCCGCCCAGTCCGCCACTCTGAAGGCGCTGTCCGGGAGCGGCGGCGGGGCGGTGAAGCTCACGGGCGACACCGTCACCATCGACCTCGCACCGGTCATCGACCGGGTGAAGCAGCGCCTCGTCGACCGGGGGCTGGGTGTCGCGGCGAAGATCCCCGAGATCCACACGGACTTCACGGTGCTGACCTCCGACGCGGTGGGCAAGGCCAAGAAGTGGTTCCGGGCCCTCCAGATCATCGGATTCTGGCTGCCGCTGGTCACTCTGGTGCTGGCAGCGGGCGGGGTGCTTCTCGCGGTGTGCCGCCGCCGCGCCCTGATCATGACGGCGCTCGCGGTCGCGGCCGGTGCGGCGGTGCTCGGCCTGGCCCTGTGGGTGGGCCGCGGTTTCTATCTCGACAGCCTGCCGTCCGGGGTGTCGCAGCCGGCGGCCGGTTCGGTCTTCGACGCCCTGGTCGACCGGATGCGTGCCATGGTCCGGCTGGTCGTCACGCTCGGCATCGTGGTGGCCCTCGCCGCGTGGCTCACCGGTGAGGGCCGCGCCGCCGGGCGTGTCATGGCTATGTGGAGCGCCGGCATCGGTGCCGTGCGCCAGGCGGCCGGGTTCACCGGCGGCCCGGTCGGCCGGTGGGTGCACCGCGCCAGGCGCCCGCTGAACTGGGCGGTGGTCACGGTGGCCGCCGCCGTCCTGGTGGTGTGGGACCGGCCGACGGGGATGGTCACGGTGTGGATCGCGTTGTGCGCGCTGTTCGTCCTCGCCGTCGTCGAATTCCTGGACGACGACAGCAGCCCGCATCTGGTGACGCCCGGGTGAGGAGGGGCTCCCGGGCGCACCCTCCTGACACCGGGACGTGTTCAGCTCCGCGCGAAGGCCGCCGCCAGCTCCGGCCCGTCCGGCGGGTTGGCACCGGCCCGGGCGACGGTCACCGCCGCGGAGGCCGCCGCATGACGCAGGACATCGGCCGTCCGGGCCCGGTCCAGGGAGCGCAGCCGCTCCCGGCCCTCCGCACCGAGCAGCCCGTGCGCGGCAAGGGCGTGCAAGGTGCCCGACATGAAGGCGTCACCCGCCCCCACCGTGTCGACGACCTCGGTGGGCAGCGCGTCGACGGTCACCCGCCCGCCGGGCAGTACGGCCAGCGCGCCTTCGCCGCCCCGGGTGACGAGGACCACGGCCGGACCGGTGGCCAGCCACTGCTCGGCGACCCGTTCCGGCTGCCGGCCCGGGTACAGCCATTCCAGGTCCTCGTCGCTGGCCTTGACCACATCGCTGAGCGCGACGCACCGCTCGACCCTGCGGACGGCGGACCCGTGGTCCCCCATCAGCTCGGGCCGCACATTGGGGTCGTAGCTGACGGTCGCCGACGTACGCAGCGACTCGACGGCGCCGAGGACGGTGGCCGCCCCCGGTTCCATCACCGCCGCCACGGAACCGGTGTGCACGTGCTGCGGCGGCCGGTCCAGGGAGACCGGGCCGAGCGTCCAGGTGATCTCGAAGGTGTACGCGGCCCGGCCCGCCCGGTCCAGGGTGACGACGGCGGACGGAGTGGGGGCCGTGACGTCGTCCGTGCGGACCTCGACCCCGGCACCGGCGAGATGGTCCCTGATCAGCCGCCCGTTGTCGTCGGGGCCGAGCTGGGTGAGCAGGGTGGCGCCGTGCCCGAGCCGGGCCAGGCCGTACGCGACGTTGGCCGGGCTGCCGCCGGGGTGGACCTGGTCGGCCGCACCCGGCAGCCGGACGATGTCGGCGACGCACTCACCGATGACGAGCAGGTCGAGTCTTTCGAGCATGGAACTGGGTTCTCCTCCAGTGCGGTGACGAACGTGTCCCGGCAGGCGGCGCGGCCTCCGGACACGTTGGCCCCGGTCCTGCCGCGTGCGTGGCGGATCAGCAGGGGTGCCTGGGCGGGTTCGGCCGTCGGCCCCCGTCGCTGCAGAAAAACCTAGCCGTCCGCGGGTCCGGGTCGAGGACGAGGGCGCAGCTGTGGGCCGTGCCGGTGGTGGCGCGCAGCGGTACCGGTACGACGGCCCGAGTCCCCCGCCCCTTCGGACGGCGCGGGGGACTCGGGTCCGCGAAACAGGTCAGGAGGTGTCCCCGCCCCCGTGCCTGCGCTCGAACCCGGCGGCCTGTCCTTCAGAGTCTCCGACGCGCGGCTTCCCCGTGAAGAAGGTGTGTCTCTCGGCGGAGATCTCCACGTCGATGACGCTCCGTACTCAGCGCCCGGCCTCCTCCAGGGCGTCGGCCACGAGTGTCAGGAAGCGCGCGTGGGCCTGGGGACTGCACACCGGCTCCGGGTTCCACGGCACCACGCGGGCGGCCCCCTCGATCGCCGACCAGTCCGGGTGCGCCCGCAGCTCGTCCAGCGGCGTGGCATTGGCGCGGACGTCGGCGAGGACCACCGCGGGGCGCAGGGCCGCCGCCTCCGCCCAACCGACCGTGGACCAGTTCAGACCGGGCCCCTCGGCCGGCTCCACGATGCCGACACCGAGCTCGGCCAGCACCCGCAGCTCGGGCCACATCCGGGGGCGGGCGAGGTGCGCCTGCTCCTGCCCGGCCGGGGAGAGGGCGAGGACCCGGTGTCCGTCCGCACCGGCCACGAGCGCCCGCAGCCGCTGCCGCGCGGCGTCCAGGTCCTGTGCCGCCGCCCCGGGCTCCTCGGCGCCGAGCGAGCGGGCGAGCAGGGTGAACCGCTCACCGATCTCGGCGAGGGTGCGCGCCTGCCCCACATCGACGACCACGACCGGGACGTGCTCCTCCAGATGCTTGGCGGTCTCCGCGGCAAGCCCGTAGACATGGCCGCCTCCGTAGCTGACCGCCACGACGAGGTCCGGCTCACAGCTCAGCAGGGTCTCCACGTCCAGCGTGCTGCCCGCACCGGGATAGCCGACCCCGGCCAACGGAAGCGAACCGGTCTTCGCCACGTCCGGCACGGCCCGGTCGTCGTGATCGGAGCCGAATATCGCGCTCGGGCGTATCCCGTGGTCCCACAGGGTCGCCCCGGCCTGGACATAGGCGAGCACCCGCGCCGGGCGCCGCCCGGCGGTCGACAACTGCCCGCGGTCGTCGGAGAACTGCCACACGGTCCGCTCGCTCACGTCACACGCCTCTCGCCACCGTTCGCCGCACCCCGCTCCCCGGGGTCGTACACCAGTACCTGCCCAGCAATCCCGGGTGACACCCGCCCGGCCGGTCCGGTGGGCGGATCGGCGGGCCGGGGCGGGCGGCGGGCACGCAGGGGCGGCCCGGCGATGTCGCGCTCAGTGGTGGCCGGGGCCGAGAAGGGCTCTCACCCTCGCGTCGACCGCCGCCCTTTCGGCCCTGGTTCACCGGCTCCCGCGTCCGGAGGCCCCCCGGCACCGGGCTCGACGCCGAGTCCCGTCAGGAACGCCGCGGCCGCCGGGGCCGGCCGGAAGCGGCTCCAGACCAGGCGCTCCGTACGGGCGGGAGCATCGCGGACGGGAAGCACATGCACCCCGGTCAGTTCCGCCGCGAAGGCGGCCGGCAGCATGGCGATGCCGAGCCCGCTGCGTACCAGCCGGACGATGAAGTCGGTGCCGCTGACCTCGAAGGCCACCTCGCGGGTGAGGCCCATCGCCGCGAACGCCTCCTCCGACTGCGCCCGGGCCGCGGTGCCGTCGGGGTAGTCGACGAACATCTCCCGCGCCAGCCGGTCGAGACCCACCTCCGCCTGCCCGGCCAGGGGGTGGGTGGGTGCCACGACGGCGACCAGCTCACCCGTGCCGAGCTCGTGATCGCCCACGCCCTTCGGCCGGTAGCTGGGCAGCACCCCCAGGAACGCCACGTCGAGCGTCCCCTCCCGTACCTCCTGGACCAGGTCCTTGCTCGCCCCGTCCCGCAGCACGATGTGCACCTTCGGGTAGCGCAGGTGGAACGCCCGCAGCGCTGCCGGGATGTCGACCGCGGCAATGGTCGGAATGGCTCCCACCGCAAGGCGCCCGCGGACCTCCCCCGCCGTCGCGGCGACCTCGGCACGGGCCCGCTCCGCCGCGTCCAGCGCCTGCCGGGCCTCCGGCAGGAACACCTCGCCCGCCGCGGTGAGCCGCACCTGACGGCTGGTGCGGTCGAAGAGCCGGGCTCCCAGCTCCTTCTCCAGCCGGGCGATCTGATGGCTCAGGGCCGACTGCACGACCAGGCACCGCTTCGCGGCGCGCGTGAAGCTGCCCAGCTCCGCCACCGCGACGACGTACCGCATCTGCTGAAGTTCCATTCATCCATCGTGAACCACGATCGATGGAATGAAAAACATGTGTTGGACTCATGGATGGTCGATCCCGGACGCTGAGACGCATGGCTCACCCCACTCATGAAACCCGCAGCCGGGCCGTGCCCCGCGCGATGCCCGACCAGCCCGCGCTCGGGCGCGGGCTGGTCCTGCTGATGGCCCTCGCCGCCGCCCTCTCCTGCGCCGGGAACTACTTCGCGCAGCCGCTCCTCGACATCATCGAGGTGAATCTGCACATCGGTGTCACCACGGCGGGGCTGATCGTGACCGCCGCCCAGGCCGGGTACGCGCTGGGGCTGATCCTGCTCGTCCCGCTCGGGGACGTCATGGACCGACGGCGGCTCGCCGTGGGCCTGTTCGCGCTCACCGCCTTCTTCCTCCTGGTCACGGCCGCCGCGCCCACCGGCCCGCTGCTGATCGCGGGCACCCTGCTGACCGCGCTGACCTCCGTCGGGGCCCAGGTGGTGGTGCCGTTCGCGGCGGCGCTCGCGTCCCCGGCCGAGCGCGGCAGGATCGTCGGCGTCGTCATGTCCGGTGTGCTGCTCGGCGGGCTGTTCGGGCGGCTGGCCGCGGGCGCACTGTCCGAGCTCGGCGGCTGGCGGACCGTGTACTGGGTGAACGCGCTGCTCATGGCCGTCATGGCGATACTTCTGCACAACCGGCTCCCCCGCCTGCCCCGGCCGCACGGCACGGCCACGATGTCGTACACCGGGCTGCTGCGCTCCACACTGGTCCTGCTGCGGGAGGAGCCCGTGCTGCGCCGGCGGGCGGCCATCGGCGCGTTCTCCATGGCCTCGTACAGCGTGCAGTTGACCGCGCTGACCTTCCTGCTGACCCGGCCGCCCTTCCACTGGAACGCGGCCGCCATCGGACTCTTCGGCCTGGTGGGCGTCATCGGTGTGGTGGGCATGAACATCGCGGCCCGGCTGAGCGACCGCGGCCGGGTCCAGGCCGTGTCGGGAACGGCGGCCGCGCTCCTCACGCTCGCCTGGCTGCCGCTGCTGGCCGGTGAGTCGTCGCTGCTGTGGCTGACGGTCGGCGTGATCCTGCTGAACATCGCCCAGCAGGCGGGACTCAACAGCAGTCAGAACGTGATCTACGCGCTCCGCCCGGAGGCCCGCAACCGGATCAACTCCGTGTTCATGACGCTCTTCTTCCTGGGCGGGGCGACCGGAGCCGCGCTCGCTTCGGTGGTCTGGTCCCGGGCGGGCTGGAGCGGCATCTGCCTCCTGGGCGGTGCGCTCGCCGCGGGCAGCCTGGTGCTGTGGGTCCTGGAGCGCATCCGGACGGTCTCCACCGCACGCCCCGGGGCCGCCGCCGTCAGTCGTTGACGGCGGTCAGCAGCACCACGGCGTCCTCCAGCGCCAGCAGCCCGTGCCGCTCCTGCGGGATGGGCTGGAGCGCTCCGGCGCTGAGCTCCACATCGCCCGAGGCCGCCGTGAGCCGGACCCTGCCGCGGAGCACCTGGAGGGAGGCCGCGGCGGGGGCGTTGTGCTCGTCGAGGGCGGAACCCGAGGTCAGCGCGATGACGGTCTGCCTCAGGGGTTCCTCGTGCAGCAGGCGGTGGGCGCTGCGGCCGTGTGCGGAGGCCCGGGCCGCGGCCAGGTGCTCGTCGGCGAGGGCATTCAGATCGTCCATGTGCCCACTGTGCCGCAGTGCCCGCCCGTCCGCGATCCTGACGGCCGCGGTGTCCCGCGGGAGCATGCGGGGCCCGCGCCGCCCGCGGAAGCGGTACCCGGCGGACCGGGTCAGCCGTTCGCCGTCCACCGGTATCTGACGTCCGGTTCCTTCTCCTCGTTGCGGCTGCCGTCGTCGAACCCGACCGCGGTGAAGCCGTGCCGCTCGTAGAAGGCCCGGGCGTCCGTGTTGCGCTGGAAGACGTACAGCGTGAGTTCCTCGGCCGCGCGTTCACGCACGTCGGCCAGGAGCAGGGTGCCGATGCCCCGACGCCGTACATCGGGGCGCAGATAGAGGTGTTCCAGCTCGGTTCCGTCCAGGGAGGCGAAGCCCAGCAGTTCCCCGGTGCCGGTCTCGGCGATCCGTACCGTCGTTCCGGGCAGGACCACATGGGTCATCCAGGCCAGTGTCTCCTCGTCGCTGTGCACCTTCGGCAGGTACGGCATGGACTCTGCGCGCGAGGCGAGGAAGAGCCGGGTCAGCGGCCCGGCGTCCTCGGCGGTGGCGCCGCGCAGCAGTATCCGGCCGTCCGGTGCGGACTTCGGTGCCATCTCGTCTCTCCTGGTACGGCCGGAAACCCGCCGCTTCGCACGGTCCGGGGCGGACTGCTCGTGATCGTGGACGAAACCTATGCCGGAGCCCCTCGGATCCGCCAGCGGGATTCGGCCCGTCCGGGCGGGGCAGTCGCGAGGCCGCGCGGGCCACCGGCGAAAATGTGGCGGGGAAGATCGCAGCGACCGACACGGAGGAGTGGCAGATGCCGCACGAACGAGCTGGACAGCCGGCCCGGCCGGAGGATCTCATCGATGTGGCCCGGCTGGTGACGGCGTACTACACGCTGCACCCGGACCCGGCCGAGCCGGACCAGCGGGTGGCGTTCGGTACCTCCGGTCACCGCGGGTCGTCCACGGCCACCGCGTTCAACGAGGACCACATCGCCGCCACCAGCCAGGCCATCTGCGAGTACCGGGCTCGCCAGGGCACGGACGGGCCGCTCTTCCTCGGCGCCGACACCCATGCGCTGTCGGAGCCGGCCCGGGTCACCGCCGTCGAGGTGTTCGCCGCCAATGACGTGACGGTGCTCATCGATCCGGCCGACGGCTACACGCCGACCCCGGCGGTCTCGCACGCCGTCCTCACCCACAACCGGGGCCGGACCTCGCAGCTCGCCGACGGTGTGGTGGTCACTCCCTCCCACAACCCGCCCGGCGACGGCGGGTTCAAGTACAACCCGCCGAACGGCGGTCCGGCCGGGTCCGATGCCACCGGCTGGATCCAGGAGCGGGCCAACGAGATCATCGCTGTCGGGATGAAGGACGTACGACGGCTGCCCTATGCCCGCGCACGGGCGGCGTCGACCACCGGGACGTACGACTTCCTCGGCTCCTACGTGTCCGACCTGCCCTCCGTGCTCGACCTGGACGCGGTCCGCGCGGCCGGAGTGCGCATCGGCGCCGACCCGTTGGGCGGCGCGTCGGTGGCGTACTGGGGCCGGATCGCCGAACAGCACCGGCTCGACCTGACGGTGGTCAATCCGCTGACCGACCCCACCTGGCGGTTCATGACGCTGGACTGGGACGGAAAGATCCGGATGGACTGCTCGTCGCCGTACGCGATGGCCTCGTTGATCGGGCAGCGGGACCGCTACCGGATCGCGACCGGGAACGACGCCGACGCCGACCGGCACGGCATCGTGACACCGGACGCCGGGCTGATGAATCCCAATCACTACCTCGCCGTCGCCATCGACTACCTGTACTCCCACCGTGAGCAGTGGCCGGCCTCCGCGGGTGTCGGCAAGACGCTGGTCTCGTCGGGAATGATCGACCGGGTGGCCGCGGGCCTCGGCCGGGAACTGGTCGAAGTGCCGGTCGGCTTCAAGTGGTTCGTGGACGGTCTGGTCGACGGCTCGCTCGGGTTCGGCGGCGAGGAGTCCGCCGGGGCCTCG
This sequence comes from Streptomyces gelaticus, assembly GCF_014649535.1. Classification (GTDB taxonomy): domain Bacteria; phylum Actinomycetota; class Actinomycetes; order Streptomycetales; family Streptomycetaceae; genus Streptomyces; species Streptomyces gelaticus. The sequence continues at coordinate 128,783 of NZ_BMTF01000020.1, read as the reverse complement.
TTCCTGCGCCGCGACGGATCGGTGTGGACGACCGACAAGGACGGCATCCTTCTGGCGCTGCTCGCCTCGGAGATGCTCGCGGTGACGGGCAGGTCCCCGTCCGAGCACTACGCGGCGCTCACCGCCCGGTTCGGTGAGCCCGCGTACGCCCGGATCGACGCTCCCGCCGACCGAGAGCAGAAGGCGGTTCTCGCGCGCCTCTCCCCCGAGCAGGTCACGGCCGACACGCTGGCCGGTGAGCCGGTCACGGCCGTGCTGACCGAGGCGCCCGGCAACGGCGCGCCGATCGGCGGCATCAAGGTGACCACCGAGAACGCCTGGTTCGCCGCGCGCCCCTCGGGCACCGAGGACGTGTACAAGATCTATGCGGAGTCGTTCCTGGGCGCCGGCCATCTCGGCCGGGTGCAGGAGGAGGCCAGGGCCGTGGTCTCCGCGGCACTGGAGTCCTGAGGGTCCGGCCGGGGCGGTCCTCGGGCCGCCCCGGCCGCCCGGCGGGCTCAGCGCACGATGTCCACGAAGACCGGGTTGGTGTAGAACCAGGTGTCCAGCCAGGGGTTTCCCTGGCCGGGCTCGTGCGGCAGCGGGCCGTGCGGGTCGATCGCCGCGCCGAGGAACCCCTTTCCGTGGCGCTTGCCGTCGCTGCCGCGCAGCCGCAGGTAGAACGGCTCGTCCGCGCGTCCGAGCGGGATGCGCAGGGTGTACGTGCCGCGGCGGCCGGATACGTCGGCGGTGTGGGCGAGCCGGGTGTCGGGGGCACGCCAGTCGTCGCGGTCGGCGGCCGGGCCGCGGACCGCGCCGCGGATGACGTCGACGTGCTCCAGGCGCGGAAGCACCCCGTAGGGATTGCGGCGGGACGCGGCCGTCATCGTGACGGTGAGCGTGAGCCGTTCGCCGCGCCGGGCGCGCAGCCGGCCGCCGAGCGTGGCGCTGTTGCCGTGCTCGCCGCGCACCTTGACGTCGATGCCGTCGATGAGATGGCCGTGGTCGACCCAGACCCGGCCGGCCCGCAGCCCCTCCATCACGTTCCGGTAGCCGTACCGGGTGACGCCGACGTGTGTGCGGCTGAACTGGCCGGGCCAGAAGTCGCCACCGGGCTGCGGTTCGGCGGTGTTGTACGGGTCGGGGAGGTGGCCGGTGTTGTCGAAGTTCTGTCCGGGCGGCCACTCTCCGTTGACCCAGGTGTCCTGGGCGACGCGGTGGACGTCGGAGTTGGAGGTGATCGTGAAGAGCTTGCCCTCCGCCAGCATCGCGTCCCACAGGCCGCCTACGGTCGCGGTGGCCCAGTCGAACCCGCCGTAGGTGACGTAGGCCTCGCGCGGGTAGCCGGGCCAGGAGTCGGCGGACGGTGAATTGCTGTACTCGCCACGGACGTTGGTGTCCGGGTGCCAGCCGGGGATCGCGCCGGCCTGGGCGCCGGGAGCGCCCTCCATGCCGATCATGATCTCGGGGGCGGCGTCGCGCCAGCCGCGCATCTCGTGCGGGGAGTCGATGCCGAGGCGCATGGGGTGGTTGGCGAGGACGAGCACGTCGTCGACGTAGCGGGTGCGGCGCTGTTCGGCCAGCCATTTGAGGGCCTTGACCGCGTGCGCCTCGTTGCGCGGGGTGTCGGGGTGCGTCGGGGCGCCGGCCGTGTAGCCGAGCAGCTTGCCGTCGAAGGCCTCCTCGAAGCGGGTGAGGAGTTCGACCTCGTGCCGTCCGGGGGGCGAGAAGACGGTGCAGTGTTCGGCTCCGGGGATGTACCACTCCAGCCCCTGGAAGATCAGCATGCGCTTGTTGTCGGCGCGGGCCCTGAGGATCTCCCGGTGCTCCTGCGCGGCACCGAACTCGGCGTGGCCGATGTTGCTGTGCTCGGTGAAGACCATCCAGTCGAGGCCGAACTTCTGCCCTGCCGAAGCGAGTTGGGAGAAGGTGTACTTGGCGTCGTGGCTGTACACGGAGTGGTTGTGATGGTCGCCGACGAGATAGACCAGCTCCGGGGCGTGCCCGCGACCGTGTCCGTGGGACCGGCTGCCCCCGCTGTCGGCCACCGCGGGCAGCGGCAGCGAGGCGGCGGCGAAGGCCGCACCGAACAGCCCGGCGCGGCGCATCAGGCCTCGGCGACTGAGCCCCTGGGGGTCGAGCGACTCCGCGGGAACCTGGGGGTCGGCCCATTCGGGCACGGGGTGTGACATGACGCGTTGTTCTCCTTCGTGCGGGGCGGCGACGGTCCGGGGCCGGACGGCGGGCCGCCACCAGGAGGATTTCTTGATCGCGGAACCATCCGGTGAAGTCGGGACGAAGTACGGGAGTCGCGCCCGGGGCACGCCGGTGACGCGCGGGCCGGCGCACTCCACAGGGCGGCGGTCGTGCCCCCACCGCGCGGAGAAGCGGATTCACCCGTCCGGCGTCCCTCCGGTGGCGGGGTCCCGCGGAGCTGTGCCGGGTCCGGCCACGCAGCCCCGACGGCAAGTCCCTGCGGACCGGGCAGGAGTCGGGGTCCGGCACCGACGGTGCCCGGCCGGGGGGACGATTCCGCGACGGACCATTGCACCGGGAGAACAACAGTGGTTGGCTGAACAACAGAAGATATGAATCGAGGTTCAGATCATGGCCTACCGGCCCACCGCCCGCACGGAGGCGACCCGGCTCGCCCATCGCGAACGGCTGCTCGACGCGGCACGGCAGCTGCTCGCCGAGGGCGGGTACCAGGCGGCCAGCATCTCCGCGCTCGCCCGGCGGGCCGGTGTCGCCACCGGGAGCGTGTACAACCACTTCGCCTCCAAGCAGGAGCTGCTCGCCGCCGTCTTCCGGCATGTGGCGGGCCATGAGCTCGACGCGGTGCGGGAGGCGGTGCGGGCACGCAGCAGCGCCGGCGAACAGCTGCGGGCCCTCGTCGAGGTCTTCTCGTACCGCGCGCTGCACAGTCCCCGTACGGCCTGGGCGCTGCTGGCCGAACCGGTCGATCCGCTCGTCGAGGAGGAAAGGCTCACCTACCGGCGCGGCTATCACCTGCTCGCCGAGACGGTCATCGTCGCCGGGATCACCTCAGGTGAACTGCCCCCGCAGAACGCCCAGTTGTCGGCTGCCGCCGTGATCGGGGCAGTCGGCGAGGCACTGCTCGGCCCGCTCTCGCCGGTCGGTGCGCGGACCGATCCGGAACCGGTCGTGGAAAGCATCACCGAGCTGTGCCTCAGAGCAGTCGGAGCCAAGAGCGCCTGAACACGAGCCGTCCGCCCCGATTCCCCCCACCGCCGCGACCGCCGACCAGGACAGGACCACCCGCCATGACCGTCGCTCAGCACCAAACCGGCCTGCCGGCCGGGGCCCCCGCACCGCATCCCACCCACGAGGTCACCAACCAGGCACCGCCCCGGCAGGACCTCGACGAGTACGGCACCAACCTGCCGCTCGCCGAGGCCGTACGCGCCTTCGGCGCGGACTGGCACGAACCGGAGCTGCACGAGATCGGCACGCTGGTCGGCTCCGAGCGCTTCCAGACCTCCACGGAGCTCGCCCACGCCTCGCCTCCCGTCCTGCGCACCCACGACCGGTACGGCAACCGCATCGACGAGATCGAATTCCACCCCGCGTACCACGAGGTCATCGGTGCGGCCGTGCACCACGGCACGCACACCGCGGGCTGGGCCGACCCGAAGCCCGGAGCGGCGGTGGCGCGGGCGGCGTCGTTCATGCTGTTCACCCAGATCGAGGCCGGCCACGCCTGCCCGATGTCCATGTCGCATGCCGTGGTCCCGGTCCTGCAGCGCGATCCGGAGGTGGGACAGGACTGGCTTCCTGGCCTGCTCAGCCGCGCGTACGACCCCCGCCCGATCGCTCCGGGCAGCAAGTCCGGGCTGACCTTCGGCATGGGGATGACGGAGAAGCAGGGCGGCTCCGACGTACGCGCCAACACCACGCGGGCCGTCCCGCTGGCCTCCGGCCCAGGGGGCCGGGCCCATCTGCTGACCGGGCACAAGTGGTTCTTCTCCGCCCCGCAGTCGGACGCCTTCCTGGTGCTGGCCCAGGCCGAGGCCGGACTCACCTGTTTCCTGGTACCGCGGGTCCTGGCCGACGGCACCCGCAACACCATCCGCATCCAGCGGCTGAAGAACAAGCTCGGCAACAAGTCGAACGCCTCCTCCGAGGTGGAGTTCGACGGCACCTGGGCGGTCCGGATCGGCGAACCCGGCCGGGGCGTCCCGACCATCATCGAGATGGTCGACCACACCCGGCTCGACTGTGCGCTCGGCACCACCGCCGGCATGCGCCAGTCGGTCTCGGAGGCGATCTGGCACGCACGGCACCGCAGCGCCTTCGGCGCCCGCCTGTCCGACCAGCCGGCCATGACGGCGGTCCTCGCCGATCTGGCGCTGGAGACGGAGGCCGCGACCTGGACCTCGCTACGTCTGGCCCACGCGTACGAGAGCGGCAGCGGCGAATCGGAGAGGTCGTTCCGTCGGCTGGCCACCGCGGTGTCCAAGTACTGGATCTGCAAGCGCGGCCCGCACCACGCCTACGAGGCGCTGGAGTGCCTGGGCGGCAACGGCTACACCGAGGACTGGCCGCTGGCCCGGCGCTACCGCGAGCAGCCGGTGATGGCGGTGTGGGAGGGGTCCGGCAATGTCATCGCCCTCGATGTGCTGCGCGCCATCGGAAGGACACCGCAGTCGCTGGACGCGTTCTGGGCGGAGCTGGAGACCACGGCCGGTGCCAGTTCCGTACTGGACGCACATGTCCGCCGGGTGCGCCGGGAGCTCACCGAGGACCTGCGCGACCCGCTCGCGGCACAGACCCGCGCCCGCGCAACGGTCGAGGGCATGGCGCTGGCCCTGCAGGCCTCGCTGATGCTCCGTCATGCTCCGGCGGCCTCGGCCGAGGCGTTCGTGGCCGCCCGGCTCGGCGAGGCCCGCGGTCACCAGTACGGCGTCCTGCCGCGCGGCACCGACGCCGCGGCGATCGTGGAGCGGCACTTCGGCACCGGCGGCTGAGCCGTCACCACCGCTCCCCGGTCGGTGAGGCGTGCGGGCGGGCTCGGGTCGCGCGGCGGCTCGTGTCCGCCCGTCGCCGCCGCCGCGGATGGACCGAGACGGAATGGGCGGACGCCGAGGAACGGCTTCGCTCCCGCGGCCTGCTCGACGCGGAGTCTGGTGTCACCCCAATCGGTCACCGGGAGCGGGAGCTCGTCGAGGACACCACCGACCGGCCGGCCGCCCGGCTGCTGCGCCCCCTCGCCGAGAACGCCGCGGACGAACTCCTCGCCGCCCCTGAGCTGCCGGCCCGGCAGGTGCTGGGGGCGGAGCCGCTGCCGTTCCCCAGCCCGATCGGCCCGCCCCGGTCCTGAGTGCTGTCCCGCGCCGCAGGGTCCGGACCGCGGGAGCACGGGCGCCGGCGCGGTCACCCGGCTCCGGGCCGCGGGCGGTGGATCGCCCCGGCCGTGTCCGTCAGGGGGCTGCCCGTGCCGCCCCAGCGCAGCGCCACGATCTCCGCGGCGATGGACACGGCCACCTCCTCGGGGGTGCGCGCCCCGATGTCGAGGCCGATGGGGGATCGCAGCCGGGCCAGTTCCGCTTCGCCGAGCCCCGTCCCGCGCAGCCGGGCCATGCGGTCCTCGTGGGTCCGGCGGCTGCCCATCACACCGATGTACGCGGCCGGGGTCCGCAAAGCCACTTCCAGCAGCGGGACGTCGAACTTGGGGTCGTGGGTGAGTACGCACATCACGGTCCGCCCGTCGGTCTCCGTGCCGCGCAGGTACCGGTGCGGCCAGTCGACGACGACCTCCGCTCCGTCGGGGAAGCGACGGGGGTCGGCGAAGGCGGGGCGGGCGTCGCAGACGGTCACCCGGTATCCGAGGAACGCGCCGATCCGGGCCACCGCCGCCGCGAAGTCGATCGCGCCGAAGACCAGCATCCGGGGCGGCGGGGCGAACGACTGGAGGAACACGGCGACATCGTCCTCGCGCCGTTCGCCGTTCGGGCCGTAGTGCCGCAACCCCGTTGCCCCCTGGGCGAGTTCCCCGCGCGCATCGGCGGTCACGGCGGCGTCGAGGCCGCTCGCGCCCAGTGACCCCGCAACGGTGTCCGGCCGGACCACGAGGGCGGCGCCGCGCGGGGCGGGGCCGTCGGCCACGGTGGCGACCACCACCGGGCGGTGCCCGGCGACCGCCGCGGCGACCTCGCCGAAGGCGGTGTCGTCCGCCGCCGTCACCCGGCGCACGAGGAGGGTGATCTCGCCGCCGCAGGTCAGTCCGACGGCGAAGGCGTCCTCGTCGCTGTATCCGAAGGTCTCCAGCCGGGCCCGGCCGGTCTCCACGACCTCCTTGGCCAGTTCGAAGACCGCACCCTCGACGCAGCCGCCGGAGACGCTGCCCACGACCTCGTCGTCCGGTCCCACCGCCATCGCCGCACCGGGGCCACGCGGCGCGCTGCGGCTGACCGCGACGACGGTGGCGAGCCCGAACGGCTCCCCCGCGGCGTACCAGCGGTCGAGCACCGGCAGGATCTCACGCATCGGACACCACCACTCCCCGCACCGCTGCGCCCGGCTGCTCCAGGCTGCCAGGCCGTGCCCCTCGACGTACGCGTCCACATGCGGCAGCGCCGCCATGCCCGCCGCGAGCGGCGCGTAACCGGGCTGCGCCCTGCGGGGGCCGGCCCGGACCACGCGGTGCGCCAGTCGGTGCAGCCGGCACATCTGGGTGGCGCGCGGTGCGGGGTCGGCGCGCCGTGCCGTCCGCCGTCATCGAGACGCGGGTCATAGGTGCTCCCGGGAAGTCAGGCCGTAGTGTCGGACCATGCGTAGGGCGGGGCCACGGGTCCACTCGCGGGTCCGGCGCCCACGGTCTCCAGTTCCTCGTCGGCGGCCTTCATCAGCTGTGCTGCGATGTCCTTCATGGCACGGCTCGCCGCGAGCTCGTCGCCGATGAGCGGTACGTCCACGTCCTGCGGGTTGCAGCGGGCGATCCCGTGTCCGGTGAGCTGCCCGGTGCCGGTGTCCAGCACCGCCTCAGCCCTGGTCGTCCCGTCGTCCTCGGTCAGACCGAGGCGGAGTCTCCACTCCAGCGTGCGGGTCATCGCGCACCTCCTGCGACCGCGTCCGGCCGGGATGCGCCGCTTCGACGCGGTCCTGTCACCAGCATCCACCCGCCCGCGTGGGTTCGCGCGCTCCGGCTCGTCCTGCGGAGATCACACGGCCGAAATAGGATGCGGGGTGTCGAATTCCACCGAAGACGGGCGGCAGCCGGCCGCCGCACCGGGATCCGGTCCGTCGGCGCCCCGGCCGGCGCCGCCGCGGCAGGCCCCGTGGTGCGCCGCTCGGACGAACGCAGTGCGGAGCGGCCCATGAACCGGCGTCGTCCTCCCCGTTCGGCGAGCGCCGAGGAGCTGCTGACCACCTTGCAGCAGCTCACCTCCCGGGCCCGCCGCCAGGTGGAGCTCCATCAGGCCCGGGTGGAACTGGCCGAGGTGATCCAGCGCGAGATGCTCCCCGCGGCGCTGCCCGCCCGCCCCGGGCTCCAGACCGCCGCCCGGTACACACCGGCCCGCAGCGGGCTGGACATCGGCGGCGACTGGTACGACGGATTCGTGCTGCCGGACGGCGCGCTGGCCTTCGCCATCGGGGACGTACAGGGCCATGACGTCGAGGCCGCCGCGTTCATGGGCCAGGTCCGCATCGCCATGCGGGCGATCGCCGCCACCGCCACGGACCCCGGCGAGGTCGTGGGACGTACCAACGACCTGCTGGTCTCGGCGGGCTCCGGCCTCTTCGCGACCTGTACGTTCGTCCGCCTCGACCCGGAGTCCCGGGAACTGCACAGTGCCCGCGCCGGGCACGTCGCCGCGGTGTGGGCCACGGCCGACGGGCGTTGCGGGGTGACCAGCGACGAGGGCGGGCTGCCCCTGGGGATCCAGGCGGGCGAGGAGTATCCGGTCACCCGGCGGCGGCTGACGGACCCGGGGGCGTTCGTACTGGTCACGGACGGGGTGGTCGAGGGCCCCTCGTTCCCGATCGACCGAGGTCTGGAGACGGTGACCCGACTGGTGCGCGCACGAGTCGGTGCCGACGCGGGCGAGCTGGCCGACGCGGTGCTGCGGGCGGCGGAGCAGACCGGGCACCAGGACGACGCCGCCGTCCTCGTGATACGCCACGGAACCGGCGCCGGCCACTTCTGACCGGCCGGACGGGTGCCGAGCGTGTCAAACAGCCGCCACCCGTCCGGGGCGGTGTCTGATGAGATGTGTGATCCGCAGCGAGAGAACCAGACGTACGGCCTCGACCGTACTGCGCGCCCTGGCCGTCGCCGCTGCCTACTACGCGGCCGGAGGGCTCGGCCTCATCCGGGAGGTGTCCGTCCACGGTGCGGTCGTCACACCGCTCTGGCCGCCGACGGGCATCGCACTGGGCGCCCTGATCTACCTCGGCCTGACCGCCTGGCCCGGCATCGCGCTGGGCTCCCTGCTCGTCGTCGCCACGCTCAGCGGTTCGGTCTCGCCCTCCACCTTCGCCGTCGTGGCGGGCAACACAGCGGCCCCCGTCTGCGCGTACCTCATACTCCGCAGGGCCGGGTTCCGCAGCGAGCTGGACCGGCTGCGCGACGGGGTCCTGCTGGTCTTCCTCGGTGCGCTGGCCGGCATGTCCATCAGCGCGACCGTGGGCACGGGCATGCTGCTGTTGGACGGCAAGCTTCCCCTGAGCGGGTTCTGGCCGGTCTGGGCGGCATGGTGGTCGGGGGATGCGATGGGGGTGCTCGTGGTCACTCCCCTGCTGCTGGTGCTGCGCAGGCTGCGGATGCCGCGGGCCACCGACCGGTGGATCGAGGCGAGCATGCTGCTGATCGTCTCCGTCCTGGTCTCGCTGGTGGCCACCCGGAGCTCACTGACGATGATCCACCTGGCGTTTCCGCTGCTCATCTGGGCGGCGCTGCGCTTCCAGCTGGCGGGGAGCGCGCCCTGCGCGCTCCTGGTCTCGGTCCTGGCCGCGGTCGCGGGAACGCAGGGCGTGGGGCCGTTCGAGGACCAGAGCATCCTGCATGTGATGGTCCACCTCGCCGTGTTCAACGGCTGCGTGGCCCTGACCGCGCTGCTGCTCGCGGCGGTCGTGACCGAGCAGAGCAATATCCGGCAGAGGATCGAGCGCGCCTGCGAGGAACTGGCCGAGGTGGTGGACCATCTGGCGCCTGGCAGGGCCGCGACCGCGTGGCCGTCCCGGCCCGAGGACGAACCGGACGGCCACTGAGCCCCGGCCGGGGACGATTGCGACCGCCGCTGAACCCGGCCCGGGAACGGGTTCGGCAGCCGCTGAGCCTCATGCGTCCCGCCACCGTCACCGCTCGTCGACTCTCCGCGTCGGCAGATCACACCGAAACGATCCGGCCACCGGCCGTCACCGTTCGTCCGCTCGCTCGTTTGTTGGCCGGGGAAGGTCTCCCGACAGCGTGCCGTCGCGGATGAACCTGGTGGACGGGCCGAGCAGTTGCTGGCGTACATGTCCGCACACAACCCGATTCAGGTGCATTCCAAATGCCAACACTTACCCACAGACGCAGAGATCCGGCACGGAACGGGACGAGATCTGAGTCAGTGTGCATGTCTGAACTTCACGAGAACTCCAGCGAAATGGCACGTGTGTGGATATCGTGCACCGAGCGAGGGCGCATCCGTCGGTCCATGGGATCGACGGATGCGCCCCGTTTATGACGATGCAACTGTGACTGGGGGGTTCATGGGGCATGTCGAGCTACCCGATTCGGACACATCAGCGCTCGTGGGGCTGGCGGGCGCGCCACGGCCACGGTCTGTCTCGAACCGGCCTCGCGGCAACGAACTCGGCGAACCGTGGAGGACGCCGAGCGCCCGGCGCGATCGCTGCGGACCGGCCGCCGCGAAGAGAAGGACGGCCCCCCGGTGCATACCGGTGGTCGTCGGCGCCGAATTCCTCGGCCTCGGCGTTCCGGCCTGGCTCCTGCTGCGCACCGGCGGACAGCCCCGGACCTCGGTGGCCGCGGCGGTCGTCCTGGCCGCACTGGTGTGGTCCGGCCTGCGGGCCGTGCGCGGCCGGTACTCGGACCGCCGTCCGGGCGGACCGCCGGGGGTGCTGAGCACCATCGCCGACTGGCTGCTGCTCATGGGTGTGCTCGCCGTGCTGTGCACCGTGACCGGCGATTCGACCGGTCCCGCGACGGCGGTCACGGCACTGTTGCCCGGCCTGCCCGCGGGGATCGCGGCACAGGCGCTGTGGCGGGGGTACCGGCGGCGGGCGGTCCGGCGGGTGCTGGTGGTGGGCGAGGCTCCCGGAGTGGAGCGCGCCGTGCGGTTGCTCGCGTCCCGTACGGACCATCCCTACGCTGTCGTGGCCGCCGTCCCGGTGGGGACGAGGCCGCTGGAGTGCGGGGTTCCGGTGCCGGGCCGGCTCGCACCGGCGCCCGCCGACGACGTGTCGACCGTACTGGGCGGGGCCTTCGCCCAGGACGCGGACCTGGCGCTGGTGGTTCCCGGGCCTCGGCTCTCCGGGGAACGGCTGCACCGGCTCTCCTGGGGCCTGCACGAGGGCGGGCTCCCGCTGTCCGTGCTGTCGGAGCTCTCGGGCATCGCGGCCCGCCGGGTACGCCCCACCGCCGCGGCCGGTCTCACCCTGCTCCATATCGCGCCACCGCTGCGCCGGGGGCCGCAGCCGGCCCTGAAGGCCGTCGTGGACCGCGCCGGCGCCGCTCTCGGCCTGCTGACCCTGGCACCCCTGCTGCTCCTGATCGGGGCGGCGGTGCGGCTCGGCTCGGGCGGGCCGGTGTTCCACCGCCAGACCCGCCACGGGCAGCACAACCGGCCATTCACGATGTGGAAGTTCCGCACCATGGTGGCCGACGCCGAGAGCCGCAAGGAACGGCTCCTCGCCGCGAACGAGACCGACGGCCCGATGTTCAAGATGCGCCGCGATCCCCGGGTCACCGCGATCGGCCGGCTGCTGCGCCGGACCTCCCTGGACGAGCTCCCGCAGCTGCTCAATGTTCTCCGTGGCGAGATGTCACTGGTCGGTCCACGCCCTCCGCTGCCGGAGGAGGTGTCCCGCTACGACGAGCGCGAGCTCCGGCGGCTCGCGGTGAAACCGGGACTGACCGGCCTGTGGCAGGTCAGCGGCCGCTCGGACCTCACCTGGCAGGAGACGGTCTCGCTGGATCTGTGGTACGTCGACAACTGGTCGGTGGCCACGGACATGGGGCTCATGGCCCGTACGCTGCGTGCCGTCGCCGACGGCCGTGGGGCGTACTGAGAGCGGCGGCCGTCGATGCGAGGAGTGCCGAGGCTCCCGCCCTGTGCGGCCGGGCCGTGCCGGCCGGTCCACCGAGCCCGCTCAGAGCGGTGCGGTCCGCCGCTCCAGCCACCATGCGTAGGTCTGGGCGATCCCGTCACGCAGCGCGATCCGCGGCGCGAAGCCGAGCGCGGTGAGCCGGGAGACGTCGAGCAGCTTGCGAGGGGTGCCGTCCGGCTTCGTCGTGTCCCACTGGATCGCTCCTCGAAACCCCGTCACATTCCGCACGATCTCGGCAAGTTCACTGATCGCCAGGTCGGAGCCGCAGCCGATGTTGACCGGATCGTCACCGTCGTAGCGCTCCAGCAGCAGGAGGCACGCCGCGGCCAGATCGTCGACGTGCAGGAATTCCCGGCGCGGGCTCCCGGAGCCCCAGAGCGTCACCGCGGACGAGCCGTCCCGGCGTGCCTCGTGGAAGCGGCGGATCAGCGCGGGCAGCACGTGCGAGGTCTCCAGGTCGAAGTTGTCGCCCGGACCGTAGAGGTTGGTGGGCATGGCGCTGATGTACGAGGCTCCGTACTGCCGGCGATACGACCGGGTCTGCACGATCCCGGCGATCTTGGCCAGCGCGTACGCCTCATTGGTCGGCTCCAACGCGCCGGTGAACAGGGCGCTTTCGGGGATCGGCTGCGGGGCGAGCCGGGGGTAGATGCAGGACGAGCCGAGGAAGAGCAGCCGCTCGACCCCGGCCGCGTGCGCCCCGGCGACGACGCTCAGCTGGATGCGCAGATTGTCCTCGAGGAACTGCACCGGGTGGGTGCTGTTGGCCATGATCCCGCCGACCTTGGCGGCGGCCAGCACCACGGCGTCCGGTCGGATCTCGCGGAGAAACGCCTCGGTCCGCGCGGCGTCGCGGAGATCGAGGTCTGCGCGATCGCGGGTGATCACCTCGTACTCCTCGGCGGCGAGACGACGCACCAGCGCCGAGCCGACCAGGCCGCGGTGGCCCGCGACGAAGACACGGGCACCGGATCGCAGAAGAGGGCGGACGGATTCCTGGGGCGGGCCGGGGAGATCAGTCGTCATGGGCCGGATTCTGCCAGCAGCCGCAGCCCGTGGTGATGGTCTGCCGCGAACGGCTCGATTCAGGTATGTCGGCGGGGAGTATTCGGTGCGGAACAACAGCCACTCAGACGACCAGAGAAGGGGGACGCCGTGGCGAAGACCGCGCTCATCACCGGTGTGACCGGACAGGACGGTTCCTATCTGTCCGAGCTGCTGCTCGACAAGGGGTACACGGTCCATGGGCTGATACGGCGCTCGTCGAGCTTCAACACCGAGCGCATCGACCACATTTACCAGGGACCGGAGGAGGAGAACCGTTCGTTTCTGCTGCACCACGCCGACCTCGCCGACGGTGTCGCGCTGGTGAATCTGCTGCGCGACATCCGGCCGGACGAGGTCTACAACCTGGGAGCACAGTCCCATGTCCGCGTCTCGTTCGACGCTCCGCTGTACACGGGCGACATCACCGGGCTCGGCACCGTCCGACTGCTGGAGGCGGTCCGCGCGAGCGGGATCGACACGCGTGTCTATCAGGCGTCGTCCTCGGAGATGTTCGGCGCGAACCCGCCGCCGCAGAACGAACGGACCCCGTTCCATCCGCGGAGCCCGTACAGCGTCGCCAAGGTCTACTCGTACTGGTCAACCGTCAACTACCGTGAAGCGTATGGCATGTTCGCGGTCAACGGGATTCTCTTCAACCACGAGTCCCCGCGCCGCGGCGAGACCTTCGTGACCAGGAAGATCACTCGTGGGGTGGCCAGGATCAAGGCGGGTCTGCAGACACATCTCCATCTGGGAAACCTCGATGCCGTACGCGACTGGGGCTATGCCCCCGAGTACGTCGAGGCGATGTGGCGGATGCTCCAGTGCGACGCCCCGGACGACTACGTGGTCGCCACCGGCGAGGGGGTCAGCGTCCGGCAGTTCCTGGAGTACTCCTTCGCGCACGCGGGACTGGACTGGCGCGAGCATGTCCGCTACGACGCCAAGTACGAACGCCCCAGCGAGGTCGACGCGTTGATCGGGGATGCCACCAAGGCCGAGGAACTCCTCGGCTGGAAACCGGTGGTGAGATCACGGGAGCTCGCCGGGATCATGGTCGATGCGGACATCCGCCAGCTGTCCGACCAGCTCGCCGGTGCGGCCGTGCGGGTGGACCGATGAGATCGCCCGGCACCAACACGACACAAGGCTCCACCGCACTCCCGGTGGAGCCGGGCGCCGCGACCGGCCCGGCCGCGGCTCGTTCACACCTTCGGAGCCGAATGATGAACGCAACCACGGGGCGCCGACGCCCCGGACGCGGCCGGGTACGTGCCGCCGCCGCCGCGCTCTGCCTGCTCGCCGGAGCGCTGACCGCCGCCGCATCCGGGGGCACCCCGGCCGAGGCCCTCACCCCGCCGGTCTCCCTGACCGCGGACGACCTCACCACCTGGCAGACCAACGGCATCGTCTGGTCGATGGCCGGGTCGGACGCCGGAGTCGTCTATACCGGCGGTACCTTCTCCACCGTCCGGCCGCCGAAGGCGGCACCCGGCACCTCGGAGCGGCCCGCGGTGAACTTCGCCGCCTTCGACGCCGCGACCGGTACTCCGACCGATTGCAGCCTCTCGTTCACACTCTCCTCCGGCACGGCGACCGTACGGGCCCTGGCGCTCTCGCCGGACCAGAAGACCCTTTACGTGGGTGGGCGGTTCGGCTCGGTGAGCGGTGTCGGGGTGAGCAACATCGCCGCGATCGACACCGCCACCTGCACCCCGCGGCAGGACTTCAAGGTCGCCGTCTCCGCGACGGTGCGGGCCCTCGCCGTCACCGCCGATACCGTGTACCTGGGCGGTGACTTCAACTCGGTGGCAGGACAGACCAGGAACAAGTTCGCCGCGGTCACCACCGGTGCCGCCCTCAAGGCGTGGAAGGCCGACGCCGACGAAGTGGGCCGGGCCGTCGAGCTGACGCCCGATGGCAAGCACGTACTGCTCGGCGGCAATTTCTTCACCGTCAACGGCAAGACGTCGCATGCGCTGGCGGTGGTGGACGCCACTACCGGCGCCGTGACCAAGAGTTATCCGGCCGGATTCATTCCCGACACCTCCACGGTGCAGGACCTGACCACGGACGCCACCGGCTTCTACACCGCCAACGAGGGCACCGGAGGGGGCGTCTTCGACGGCCGGATCGCGCTGAACCTGAGCACCTTCGAGCAGCGCTGGCGGGACACCTGCCTCGGTGCCACCCAGGCCGTCCTCGTGCACCAGGGCGTGCTGTACAGCGGGAGTCACGCCCATGACTGCGCCACCATGGGAGAATTCCCGAACCAGCCACGCAAGCATCTGCTGGCCCAGTCCGTCGACGATCCGAAACTGCTCCCCTGGTTCCCGGACACCAACGACGGAATCGGGGAGCCGGTCGGGCCCCGAGTGATGGCCCAGGCCGACAAGGACGGGCATCACTATCTGTGGGTCGGCGGCGAGTTCACCACCGTCAACGGCGCTGCCCAGCAGGGCCTGACCCGGTTCGCCGACGGCCCCGACACCGGGGCTCCGTGGGTTCCCAACGTCAGCCTGTCCACGGTCGCCGCGGGCAAGGTGGAGGTCAACTGGCAGGCGAGCTTCGACACCGACGACGGCGAACTCACCTACCGAATCTACCGGGACGGCGCGAGCACCCCGGTACACACCACGACAGGCCGCTCAGTGTTCTGGGACCGGCCGCAGCTGAGGTGGACCGACACGGACGTGGCCGCGGGCGAGACCCACTCGTACCGGATCAGTGCGAGCGACGGCACCAACACCAGCGCCAAGTCGCCCGCCGTCTCCGCGACCGTGGCATCCGCGGCCGAGAAGTATCCCGCCAAGGTGCTCGCGGACGGCGCCTCTCTCTACTGGCGCTACGACGACACCTCGACCTTCGCGGGTGACACCGGCGGCGGGCGGGACAACGGCTTCGTGCGCAACTCCCCCACCCGGCTGCTGACTCCGGCCGCCGTGGCGGGTCCGTCGACCGCGATCGGGCTCAACGGCTCGAACCAGTACGTCTACAGCAACAAGCGCCATCCGCAGCCGACCAGGTTCTCGGTGGAGACCTGGATCAGGACGACGACCGCCAAGGGAGGGAAGATCGTCGGCTTCGGCAGTCTGACCATGCAGAACAGCACCCAGTACGACAAGCACGTGTACATGCGCGACGACGGCCGACTGGTCTTCGGGGTGAAGAGCGGCAGCACCCGGACCATCACCACACCCACCGCCTACAACAACGGTGCCTGGCATCACGTCGTGGCCACACAGGGCCCCGGTGGCATGGCGCTGTACGTCGACGGGAAGCTCAGCGCCTCGACCGCCCTGTACACCGGCAACGAGAAGTACGACGGCTACTGGCGGGTGGGCGGGGACAACCTGAATGGCTGGCCGAACAAGCCGACGAGCAACTTCTTCGCCGGGCAGATCGACGAGACCGCCGTCTACCCGACCGCGCTGAGCAGTTCGCAGGTCAGTGCCCACTACGCGCTGAGGACAGCCGGATGAGGCATCCGTTCCGGGCCGGTGCCGCCGTCGTCGCACTGACGGCGGCGCTGGCCGCCTGCGGCTCGCCCTCCGACGGGGACAAGGGGGCGGGCAGCGCCGGACCGTCGGCGGCGCGAACGCCGCTCACCGCCCCGTCGGCCGGGCCCGGCACCGCCACGCCCGATGGCTCCCCGACTCCGCACACGAGCGAGCCGCCGAAGCTCCCCTCCGACCAACTCACCCCGGCCACCGGATCGTTCACCCGGAAGCAGAAGGACTACCTGGTCGACCGGGTGCCCAGGGGCATGGACCCGGCGGCTGTCCTCCAGACCGGTCAGGAGACCTGCGACCGGCTGGGATTCCTGGTGAAGGCCGACCGGGACGTGGCGGTCGGCGCGATCGTGACCGGCGAGATCGCCGATGCGGAACCCGCCGTCGAGCACCTCTGCACCCAGCACCGGGACCTGCTGCGGGAGGCCGGCCGGGGCTACGCGGACGGCACGTACCGGGGCGAGCGGCTCCGGCCGGGCCGTTACCGCGTCGTCTCCCCCACCGGAAACTGCGCCTGGCGGATCACCGGGGCGGACGGCAGGTCCCTGGCCTCCGGCTCCGTCACCGCCGGGAAGCGGGACTCGGTCACCGTCCCCCGGAAGGCCCGCGCCTTCACCTCCACAGGCTGCTACGCCTGGCTGCCCGAAGGAGACCTCGGATGAGCAAGCTGCCGATAGCCGTGGTGATCCCCACGAAGAACGAGGGGCTCAACATCGCCGAGGCGGTGAAGTCGGTACGCGGCCACTTCGAGGCGGTCGTCGTCGTCGACTCGCACAGCACGGACGACACGGCGAAGATCGCCGAGGACTGCGGGGCCGAGGTGATCACGTACACCTGGGACGGCGGTCATCCGCGCAAGAAGCAGTGGTGTCTGGACCACGTCCGCACGGACCTGGACTGGATCCTGCTGCTCGACGGGGACGAGCGGATCGGCCCCGGTCTGCTGGCCGAGCTGCGGCAGGTCTTCGCCGACCCCGCCGCACCGAAACCCGCCGCGTACGACATTCCGCTCGGCTACTGGTTCTCCGGGAAGCGGCTGCGGCACGGGTACACCATCCGCAAGCGTTCGCTGACCGACCGGACCCGCTGCCGGTACCCGGAGGTGGGGGATCTCGACGCGCCGGGAATCGGTGAGGTCGAGGGCCACTATCAGCCGGTCGCCGATTCGGTCCGCTCCCTCCGCAATCCGATCGAGCACCAGGATCTCGACCCGGTCGCCGCCTGGTTCGATCGGCACAACCGCTACTCGGACTGGGAGGCGTGGCTGGAGCACCACCCCGAGGTCAAGGAGCAGGTGCGGAGGGTGAAGTCGCGCCAGGGGCAGCTGTTCCACAAAGCACCGTTCAAGCCGCTGGTGTCGTTCGCCTACATGTATGTGTACCGGCGGGGGTTCCTCGACGGGCGGGCCGGATTCGACTTCGCGCTGGCGATGAGCTTCTACCGCTGGCAGATCGCGCTCAAGTCCCGTGAGGGCAGGACGAGGTGAACCGGCGGGCTCTGCGGCGGACCACGTCCTCGTAGGTCCGCCGGAGGGCCGCGGTCACGGCCTCGATGGTGAAGTCATCATTGACCAGGCCCCAAGCAGCCCTGCCTGCCCTGGAGTTGGCGTCCGGTTCGAGAAGTTCCAGAACTGCCGTGGCGACCTTGTGCGCGTTCTTCCCGTCCTCACCGACGCGGCTGTCGATCACCCGGCCCGCGCCCGCGCGCGCCACATCGGGGCCGAGTCCGCAGGTACGGGTGATGACCACGGGGGTGCCGACCGACATCGCTTCGAGGACGGACACGCCCAGGGGCTCCTCGATCGACGGCAGTACGTACACATCGGCCTGCCGCCCCGCCGCCAGGACCTCTTCGTGCCCGAGCGGGCCGACATGGTCGAGCGAGCCCGTCACCCCCAGCTCGCGGGCGAGTTCGAGCGTCGCGGGCAGGGCACCGGTGTCGGGGCCGGCCAGCACGAAGCGGGCGTCCGGGTGCTCGGCCAGGACCGTCGGCATCGCGGCGACGAAGTCCTGCGGGCGCTTGCGCTCCTGGATCCGGGCGAGGAAGAGGACCGTCGGCGGCCGCCCCGGGGACCGGGCGGGCTTGAACTCCTGCGGGCGTACGCCGTTGACGAGCCGTACGGTGCGGGTCAGCGGGACCGGCGCGGCGACCGCGTTCACATCGAGGCGCTCGGCCTCGGTGAGGTGCAGTACGGCGTCGGCCCCGCGCAGCACCTTGCGTACCCCCAGCAGGTCGGTCAGCCGGGCGACCCGGTTCTCGGTGGGGTCCACCATGCCGTGGGTCTGGACGACCAGAGGTGTGCCGCAGGCCAGTGCGAGCAGCGCGGCGGGGAGTGTCACCAGGTCGCGCATCAGGTGGATGTGGACGATGTCGGCGCCGCGCATCATGCGGCGCGCGGCGTGCAGGAGCGCGCCGGAGGTGATTCCGCTGACCTCGAACGCGGGGAGGAGATGGCGTGCCCGGAAGAGATGCGCCGGCACTCCCTCCACCTCGCGCGGGAGGAGGCCCTCGAAGCCGTCGCCGAGCGCCATGATCCTGGCGTCGTCGCCGGCGGCCCGCTGGATCTTCGACAGATTGAGCGCCACCCTGGTGGGGCCGCCGAACGCATGGTCCGGGGTGTGCAGTGTGACGATGTGCAGGATCTTCACCAGGGTTCCCCTCGAACTCGGCCGGCCTTGTGCAGACTAGATGATCTATTCCAAGGGGTCAGTGATCGTAGGCGATCAGTGAGCGTAGGACGGTTTGTCCGGTGGCGTCGTTGTGCCAGATCGCGGCGGTCAGCGCGAGGATGCGTTGCATGACGCGGGCTATGACACCTCCGGGTGTGCGCCCTCGGTGCTGTTCGAGGTCAAGCTGTCCCTTGAAGGTCTCGTTGATCGATTCGATGACCTGTCGCAGCGGCTTGAACAAGGCTGCGCCAGGCCGTTCCCGTTCACCTTTACGGGCAGGCCGCAGCAACTGGACTCCATGCTCGGACAGTTCGCGTTCGAAACCACGGCCGAAGTAGTTCTTGTCGCTGATGAGAGTCTGTCGGGGGCGCTCTCGCAGAAGCTCGCATTCGGCGGCCAGGAGGTCAAGGAGGGTCTCGCGTTCGTCGGCCTTGGCCCCGGTCAGGGCGAAGGCGATGGGCAGGCCCTGAAGGGTGCAGACCAGGTGCAGGCGCAGGCCCCAGAAGAAGCGGCTGTGGCTGGCGCAGTAGCCGTATTCGGCCCAACCTGCCAGGTCCTCGCGGGAGCGGCCGCATTCCACCGGGGTGGAGTCCACGACCCATACGTCGTCCCTCCACACCGAGGTGGTGGTGGCCAGGATCCGGTTGACGCTTCGCATCAGACCGGCGGCCTTGCGCAGCCGCTTGTTGTAGCCGGGCTGCTGGGGCAGGTAGGGGAAGAGGTGGCGCAGGTGGGCACGGGCATGGCGGAGCCATTTGGCCTCGGAGGTGTAGCCGATTATGGCCTGCATCGTGGCGAGGGTGACCAGTTCGGCATCGCTCAGGCGCGGTGCGATGCCGACCGGTGGTCGCCACGGTGCCAAGTCCGGATGCTCCTTCAGCAGGTCGTCGGCCGTCGCATAGAGTGCCGTCGCGAGGGTGTCCAGGTTGTTCGTCACAAAGCAATTTTGGACGCCCTCGTTCTCGTCTCCGCAGGCGCCCCTCGGGATTGATCACCTACATTGGGCAGCATGTCCGCGAGTCTGTTGCCACAACATCGAATCCTCGACGCTGAACAGGCCGAAAGGATGTTCGCGGTATCGGCCGACGTCGGGTATCCGTACCGGGATTTCGCTCGCGAGCAGGAGATTCGCCTGTACGCTACCGGTCTGACCGTTGACGGCGACCTTGTCTCACAACCACCCGGTGACTGGAATCCCTGCAACGTGATCGTGGCGGGGGACCTGACCGTCGGTGGGGACCTGTCGTGGTCGTCCTATGGTGGCGGCTGCTTTCTGCTGGTGACTGGAGACCTGCGGGCACGTAATATCTTCGTCGCCGGAGAGCCGAACGTGGTGGTGCGCGGTGACCTGACCGCGTCGAACGGCGTCTTTGGTCACGACAACTACGGCATCCTGGTCGTCTGCGGACGCACCACCGCCCGCATAGTCATCAACACCTCCGGCTTCAACATGGTGTTCGCCGAAGATCCCCAGGCGTTCGTCATGGGTCATCCGAACCGCCAGAACTTCGCGAGCGATATCGACGACGAGCTGGAGCTCGAAGACGTCTTGGCCACCGACCTTCTCGACCACGACGGCGCCAACTTCGCGGCGATCCGTGCGGCGTTGGCGGCCGGACGGTCGATCCTGCGGCCAGGCATCTCCAGCGACGCATCTTGACCGGCCACCCGGAGGCCTGTAACGCCAAATTGCTTCGCCGGCCGCGGCCTGGTGCTGCGTTGCGGCAACGACGAGCGCTCGTACGCGCAGGCGATCCTTGGAATCGATCATCTAGTCATCCAAACCCCCCAAGTGGGCTGATTCGTTAGAGTGTTCACCGGTCCACGGGAACGGGGAGCACATGACGTCCGTGCGCGAGGCGGCGCCGCCGGCGAAGCCCATGTCGTGGGCGATGCTCTCGCGCGCCCTGGCCGTACCCCTGATCCTCGCCCTGGTCTGCTTCCTGCCCGCGGTGATCGCCGCGCAGCCGGGGACCGGCGTCCGGGACACCGCCCACTGGCTCCAGCTGGTGCTGACCTGTTATGCGGGGACCCGGCTGGCGACCGTGATCCTCTCCACCCGACGGCGGCTGCTCCAGGGCGTCTTCTGGATGTTCGTGTACATCGCGATGGGAGTGGCGCCGTTCGCCCAGGCCGTGATCGGGCAGACACCCACGCCGCTGGTCGGGCCGCGGTCGGATCTGGTGACGGCCGTCGTGCTGATCCTGGTGGGCTGTGCCGCGTTCGACCTGGGGGCTCTGCTGGCGTCCCGGCGGCCGCTGCGGCGGCGGACCGCCGTGCGCTCCGGGGCCGGTCCGGCCGTGGCCCACCGGGTACGGCTCAGGCTGCTGGTGCTGCTGGCCTTCGCGGCGAGCGGCTACTACATCCTGAAGCTCGGGGGGCCCGCCGTCTTCTTCACCAGCCGTCAGGAGATCAGCGCCTCGGTCGCGGCCAGCGGGGTGGGTTCGGGCGGGTCCCAGGTGGGTTCGGCCTTCCTCAAGGGCTTCGGGACGGTGCCCGCGCTGCTCGCGCTACTCCTGTACACCCGCCGTCTCGTGACCTCGCGCAGGGCCCGGCGTTCCCCGTCGACGGTGCTGGTCTGGCTCGGGCTGGCCGGCCTCAACGCGATCGTCAACAACCCCGTCTCCAATGCCCGTTACTGGTTCCTGACGGTACTGGTCTCGCTGCTGTTCACCGCGTTCCCGAGCAGCGCGGCGATGTACCGCTCGGTACTGGCCGCGGGGGTGGTCGGGGCGCTGGTGCTGTTCCCGTACGCGGACCGGTTCCGCTACGACAGCTCCGGGTACCGGCCGGTGGAGTCCTCCTCGGTGTTCGAGCCGCTGGCCACCAAGGACTACGACCAGACGGTGATGTTCGCCAACACCATCACCTGGGTCGACACCCGCGGTCACACCTACGGCCGTCAACTGGCGGGCTCCGCACTCTTCTTCGTGCCCCGGGCGGTGTGGAACGGCAAGCCGGAGGACACCGGGGTGCGCGTCGGCCAGTGGATGGGGATGAGCATGACCAACCTGTCGGCGCCGTTGTGGACGGAGCTCTGGGTGGACTTCGGCGCGCCGGGCATGGCCGGTGCCTTCGCGCTGATCGGGTACGTGGCTGCCCGTACCGACCGGCGGTACGCACGGGCCGTCTCGCGGGAGGGGCCGGGCCCCGGCAGTGTGCTGGCCGTCACCGTGCCGCTGATCGCCGGGTACACCTTCATTCTGCTTCGTGGGCCGCTTTTGCAGGCGGCGGGGAAGCCGGCCGTCGCGGCGCTCTGCCTGCTGCTGGTCACAAGCTTCCGGGTCCAGGCCGGGCGGCGTCCGCGCTGAACGCCGGACGTTCGGCGGCGGGGCGGCGCAACAGTCCGGCCACCCTGGTCCAGGTGGCCACCGCCTTGCACACGGATCCCAGGCACAGGCCCCAGGCGGCGCCCGGAATCCCTCCGAGCAGGTAGCCGCCGGTCAGGAAGGCGACGGCTGCGAACGAGAAGACCACCTGGATGCCGAGGGTGGTCCGCGGGTCGAGGATGCGCAGGGCCAGCAGTCCGCAGGTGCCGACGGCCATCGCCGCGTACTGACTGCCGGTCGCCGGGAGCAGGGCGGCCGCCGTGGGCCAGGTGTCGCCGAGCAGATGGCGTCCGACCGGGCCGGGCAGCAGGGCCAGTACGGTGGCCCAGGCGGCCGCGGTGGCTGCCAGGACGGCGGCGAGCGTCGCGGCGGTCCGTACCCTGCGCCGTTCGCCGTCGAGTCTTCCCAGCAGAGGCGGGCCGAAGCCGGTGGCCGAGGTGAACAGCACGTTCAGCGGTCCGAAGAGGGTGGTCGCGCCGCGCAGGGCGCCGACCACCAAGGGGCCCGCGACCGCGCCGAGTCCGAGCACGGAGAGCTGGCCGGTGGCATTGCCCACCGCGAACTCCACCACGAAGCGCCGCCCCAGATGGCCTCGCCGCAGCAACTCCTTCGGTCTCAGGGGCGTACCGGCGGCCCGTCGGTGCAGCAGGGCGGCCGAGAGCAGCAGGGCCGGCAGTGCGGACAGCCCCCAGACGGTGACCAGCCGGGCGGCCGGGGCACCGTGCGGCTGCGCGGCCAGCGCGCCCAGCACGCAGACCAGTCGCAGCGTGTCGCCTGCCAGCGCCAGGTGTGGCAGGTGCAGTGTGGAGAAGGCGTACCGCATGGTGTCCTGGCCCAGGACGACCGGAAGGACGAGTCCCAGCGCCATCAGGGCCTGCGCGGTACCTCCCGGCAGCATGAGACAGACTCCGGCCAGCAGGGCTCCGAGCACCGTCGCCGCGAGCAGGGTGAAGGCGACCGCCGACCGGCAGGCGCCGCGTACCTCCTCGCTCCCGCCGCGCCGCAGCACGAGCGGCTGCCCGGTGTAGGCGCCGGACACGCCCAGCAGCACGGTGAAGACGAGGTAGACCGCGGAGAAACGGGCGAAGCCGGCCACCGTGGAGAGCCTGGCGGCCGTCACCAGCACCAGGATGTTGGTGAGCGCGGCCACGCCCTGGTCCGCGACCGAGCAGACGATCGCGGTCCGTGCCCTCATCTGTGTCCGGCGGCGGAGTCGAAGGGGCGCAGCCCCAGCGTCTCGGCGGGGTCATCGGCGTACTCCAAACCTCCGTCCGCACTCCCCCGGCGCGGCCGTCCACCGCCCGTGCGGCGCTTGGCCGCCTTCTTGAGGGCGCGGCGCTCGTGACGGCTGCGGCCGGGGTGCAGAAGAGCGCCGAGCACGGAGCCACCCGCCGCCTGGATGATCTCCCGGATCCGCTCCAGGTCACTGCGGTGGACCTCGCGCGGGTCGCAGACCACCACGACGTCCTCCACCCGGTCGAACAGCGCGACGGCGTCGGCGTACGACAGCACGGGCGGGGCGAGCACGATGACGACGGCACCGGGCCGGTCGCCCGCGGCGAGGATCACCCCGACGGGTGCCGAGGTCAGGGCGCGCGCCACATTGTCCGTACGCCGGCCCGCGATCAGGGTGAAGGCACCCGATCCGGGTACGTCGACATTCTTCCGGCTCTCCGACGGCCAGGCCAGTTCACCCCGGTTCACCCAGCGGGGCGGGGCAGCCTGCACCGCCGGGCCCAGGTCCCTGGCCAGGGCGGGGGTCCGCAGATCGGCCTCGACCAGGATGACGTCACGTCCCATCTCGGCGAAGGCCGCCGCCAGGTTGGCCGCGGCGGCAGCCGCCCCCGTGCCGTCCCCGCGCGGGGCCGTGACCAGTAGCCGGCGGCGCTGGGCGAACGAGGGATCGTAGGCGAGCCGGAAGGCCACCGCGCGGTACTCCTCGGCCAGCCGGCTGCCGCTGCGCCCGATGGCCAGCAGCGTTCCGGCGGACGCCCGTTCCCTGGGCAGGGTGCCGAGCAGGGGTGCGCCGAGCGAACGGACCAGTTCCCGGGTCGAGCGCACGGCCGGGTCGAAGACCAGGCGTACCCACGACAGGAGCAGCCCCAGGGCGAGGCCGATGCCGCCGCCGAGCCCCAGCAGCAGGGGCAGCCCGGCGCCGGTGGGCCCGGTCGGTTCGGCGGGTTTCTTCGTCAGGTATCCGGGCGTGGTGTCCAGGGCGCGCAACTCGGAGATCTTCCGGCTGAGTTCGGAGATCGCGACCACGAGGTTGGCCCGTGCTCCGGCCACGTCGTCGCTGCCGGTGGCCTGCTCGGTCAGCTGGTCGCGCTGTGCGGTGAGCGGGCTCAGCTGGGCTCGGTAGCCCTCGACCATGTTGGCGATGCTGTTCTCGGTGCGCTGTTTGCGTATCTCCAAATAGGCGTCGGCCAGCGCCTGGGCCCGCTCCTTCGCGAGGACGGGGGTGCGGCCGGTGTAGGAGAAGCGGAGCACAAGGGTGTTGGGCGGGTTGGTGACCTGGAGACCGGACAGCAGCGGTCCGACCTCCACCCGGTCCCCCTGCCTGGCCAGGGTGGCGACGGCCACGGTGCCCACGGAGTCGCTGACGGCGGTCTGCCGCTCCGAGCCGATGTTGATGCCCTTGTCTGCGGAGGCGCCTGCGGCGAAGGGGTCCGAGGCGGCGGAGCGTACGACGACCTCGCCCGTCGAGGTGTAGCTCTCCTCGCCGCTCAGGGCGAGCCAGCCGCCGCCGAGGAGCCCGACGACCACGCCGGAGGCGAGCAGGGCCCGGTAGCGCAGGAGCTGACGGAACTGGTCCCTCAGCAGCGCGGGTTCGTCCTGGTCCTCCAGGGCGCGGATCGGCTGGTTCATCGACGTGGTCTCCCTTGTGTGTCCGCGAGGACCTCGGTGAGCAGGGCGTCGAAGCGGGCCAGGCCCGCCTCGCGGCTCAGGTGACGTGCGGCGTACTGCGGCCCGTTGGCCCCGAGCGCGTCCGCTTCGGCCGGTGCCTCGATGAGCTTGCGTACGGCCGACAGCAGGGCCGCGGGGTCCTCCGGGGCGACGAGCAGCCCGGCACCGGACCGCTGGACCTCCTGTGCGGTGCCTCCCGCACCGGCGACCGAGGCGACGACGGGCCGGCCCGAGACGAAGTAGGACGTGAGCTTGGACGGGACGCTCATGTCGAGGACGGACGCCCGCTGTGTCACCGCGAGTACGTCGGCGGCGGCGAGGATGTCCGTGAACTCGCCCGCGTCGGCCGGCGGCAGGATGTCGAGGTTGCGCAGGCCCGCGGCGCGCCCCAGCAGCGCCTCGCGCTGATTCCCGTCCCCCATGAGCACCACGCGTACGTCCGGAGCGAGCCGGGCCGCGTCGACGAGGACCTCCAGCCCCTGCTTGAGTCCCATGTTCCCGGAGTGCAGGACGACCGGGGTGCCCTCGCTCCAGCCCATGCGCGCTCGGGTACCGGCCCGGTCGGCGGAAGGCGCCCGCACATGCGACCAGTTGGGCACGGTGCGAATGCGTGCCGGGTCCACTCCGTACGCGATGACGCGGGGCACGAAGCTCTCGTGGATGACACCGACGAGGGCCGCGGAACGCAGCGCGTACCGTTCGGCGGCCGACGCTGCGGCCGCCGCCCTGCCTCCGCCCCGGATGCCGCTCTGCGCGGCGGCAGCACCCATCAGGTCCTGCACCACCGGTATGTACGGGGCACGGTGGCGGGCGGCGAGCCTGGCACCGATGACACCACCGGCGAGGCTGGGAATCTGGGAGACCACCGTGTCCGGGCGCGAGGCGGGCGGCGACAGCAGACCATGCGCGAGCACCGTCGCCTCGAACGCGGCTCTGCGCAGGGCGGTCTGACGGGGCGGCACATAGTGTCTTCGGCGGTGCACGGTGACCCCGGCCCGCTTCTCGGTGACCCGCCACACCCCCCGGTACTCCGGGTCCGTCCGCCAGGAGGGGTAGTGCGGCATTCCGGTCAGTACGTGCGTATCGGCCCCGGCCGCGGCCCAGTGCTCGGCGAGCTGCGCCGCGTACGGGCCGATGCCCGTCAGCTCCGGTGCGTAGTTCGTCGAGACCAGCAGCAGGGTGCGGTCCTCGAACGGCTTGTGACACTCGGCATCGGACATGGACGCTCGCCTTCCCCCGGAACAATCTGCCTCCCCCAAGGAGCAGCCCCAAAAGCGAGCTTATCCGTTCACGTGATGCGCAAGTGGCCTTCACAGTAAGGTCGTTGCACCATCAGTACCGATACCGATATCCCACCGCACCGGATGCCATGTCCGGACAACTTCCATGGGAGACCGGCATCGCGTTCACCGTGGGGGAGAGAACGGATGGCACACAGGGTCGGCTACGCGCCGGGGGTCTACGACCTGTTCCATGTGGGGCACCTCAACATCCTGCGGCATGCCCGCAGTCAGTGCGACTACCTCGTCGCCGGGGTTGTCTCGGACGAGATGGCCGCGCTCGCCAAGGGCCACCGGCCGGTGATTCCGCTGCCGGAGCGGCTGGAGATCGTGCGCAGCGTGCGCTACGTGGACGCGGCGTTCGTCGAGACGGTGCCCGACAAGGTCGAGACCTGGCAGCAGGTCCGGTTCGACGTGATCTTCAAGGGGGACGACTGGCGGGACACGGAGCGGGGAAAACGGCTGGAACGCGACTTCGCCGAGGTCGGCGTGGAAGTCGTCTACTTCCCGTACACCGTGCACACGTCCAGCACCCAGCTCCGCCGGGCGCTGGAGACACTCGTCACTCCGCGGTCCGGAGCGCTCGGAGCTCCCTGAACCATTTGGCGAGAAACATCACCAGGAACACCGCGTGCACCAGCGCGAGCGCCGCGTAGCCGGTGCGGAACGCGGTGCGGTCGCCGAGGAGCAGGAACACCAGGCAGAACACTCCGTAATCGGCGGGCAGCAGGGCGAGGGCCCGCAGCCGCGAGACCGGGGCGGCGGCGCCGGTGTCCGTCGCGGTACGGGCGGCCGCCCTTCCCAGCTGTTCGCGCAGCAGCCCCGCGCAGAAGGTCAGCACGGCCGTGAACAGGAAGCCCAGCGGCAGGAGCAGCCAGCCCTCGCCGGGCAGTGCGGAGAACCGCCGGAACGAGATCAGCACGGCCGTGTGCACGAGGATCATCTTGGCGCAGTCCACGACATGGTCCAGCCACTCCCCGTCCGGACCGCCGCGGCCGGTGAGCCGCGCCAGCTGCCCGTCGGCCGAGTCGAGGGCGAAGCCGATGGCGAGACCGGCGTACACCGCGACCGCGAGCCCGGAGGACGGCCGGACGAGGGCCACCGAGGCGATGGCAGCAAAGGTGAACGCTGCGCTGATCAAGGTTACTTGATTGGGCGTCAGCCCGATCCGGTGCGCACCGGCCGCGAACACCCGGCCCGCCGGCCGGTTCACGTACCGCGAGTACAGCGACACCCCCTTGGCCGTCTTCTGCGCGTCGCGCAGCTCACGCAGAACCGTGCCCCTGCTTCCCATCCGCCCCCCAGCGTGCCGCCGTTGCCGTCGGAGCCGCATCATGGCACGCGGGCCCGGTCCCGCGCGGCCACTCGGCCGCTCCGGTCGGCGAGGGCGATCGCGACGGCGACGGCCGTGACGGTG
Organism: Streptomyces gelaticus; assembly: GCF_014649535.1. Classification (GTDB taxonomy): domain Bacteria; phylum Actinomycetota; class Actinomycetes; order Streptomycetales; family Streptomycetaceae; genus Streptomyces; species Streptomyces gelaticus. The sequence goes on along the minus strand of NZ_BMTF01000020.1, from coordinate 101,348 downwards.
CGTATCAGGCGGGTGCGGTGCGGCACTCCGGGTGGCCCCAGCCGTTGGGGTTCTTGGCGATCATGTCCTGGGCCGCATAGGGCTTTCCGCAGTGGCAGCGGCCGGCGAACCTGGCCCGGATGGTCCCACCGGAGCGGGCGGGGCGTGACGCGCCCCCGGATTTCTGCGTCGCCGTGCCACCGGCCTTCTTCGTCACCGCGCCGGCCCGCCGGCCCTCGGTCGCGCGGGCCGGCGCGGGCGTCGGCAACTGCGTGGCACCGTGCACGGTTCCGGCCGGACGCTGGGCCACCGCGGCCTCGCTGGCCGCCTGGTCGGCGAGCGCGTTGAGCGGGTCGCCGTCCACCTGGTGGGCGGGAACGTAGGTGAAGCGCACGCTCCGGCCGGTCAGCCGGGCATCGATGTCGACCACGAGCTCGCGGTTGGCCACCGGCTTTCCGGCCGAGGTCTTCCAGCCGTTGCGCTTCCACCCCGGCAGCCACTTGGTGACCGCGTTCATCGCGTACTGCGAGTCCATCCGCACCTCGATCGGAACGGACGGGTCCGTTGACTCCAACAGCTCACGCAGCGCGGTGAGTTCGGCGACATTGTTGGTGGCGGTCCCCAGCGGTCCCGCCTCCCAGCGCTCGGGCCGCCCCTGCGCGTCGGCCACGACCCATGCCCAGGCCGCAGGTCCCGGATTGCCCTTGGATGCCCCGTCACACGCGGCGATGATGCTTTCGTTCATGCCCCCGATCATGCCAGCGTCGCAGCACCTCCCTGGAGGCCATTACTCTGAGTGACGATTCGAGGTGCGGCGGCCCGACGGCGCTGGTTCTCTGATGGGGCCCGCTCTTCCCAACCGCACAAGGAGCGATGATGAGCGTTGCACGTGAATCCGGTGACCGTGCGCAGCAGCTGCGCGACAAGGCCCGGCACATGACCGAGGCCGCCGAGCGAACCACCGACCCTGAGCAGCGCCAGCGGCTCCAGGAGAAGGCCCGGAAGCTTCAGGAGCAGTGCGACCAGATGGGCACCACGGGCGGCGGAAACATCCGCCCGCCCAAGTAGCACCCCGGCTCACGCCGACGGCCGACGTCTTGCCGCTCTTCCATGAGTGTGCGGCAAGCCGTCGGCCGCCGTGCGGGGCCGGCTCCCCAGCCGACCCCGCACCCCCGGCCCCCGGCCCCCGGTCCTCGGTCACTGCTTCAGTAGGGGTGCTTGTTCGCCCTGTCCGCCCAGGCCCGGTAGGACGTGGTGCCCAGCTCGGGATGGATCTGTTCGAGCGTGATGCTGCGCCGGTCCGGCGGCCTGGCGAAGTCCTCGTACTGGAAGGCGTCGTCGAAACCGATCTCCTGAGTCGCCTTCCAGTCACAGCTGTAGTAGACGGTGCCGATGCGGGCCCAGTAGATGGCGCTCATGCACATCGGGCACGGGGCCCCGCTCGTGTAGATCGTGCATCCCTGCAGCATCCGGGCACGCTCCGGCTCGACATCGTGCGAGCCCTCGGGGCGCGGCACCAGTTTGAGCGTGTACCAGTCACGGTACGCTTCGGAGATGCTGGGCGCCTCGGGGTTGAAGAGCTGAACGGCCTTGCGGATGGCTTCGACCTCGCCGTGAGCGGTCGGATCGGCGGTGAGAAGCACACGATTCTGCCCGCGAGCGACGATCTCGTTTTCCTTGGTGATCACCGCGCCGAACGGCCCGCCCCAGCCCTCCTCGACGGACTCGGTGGCCAGCCGCACGGCTTCGGCCATGAATTCCTTGTGCCCCATCGCAGAACCCCTTCTTCGTCCGGCGCTCGCCCTCCTGGCACAACCACCTTTCAGTGACAAAAATGTCCCTGTTTGTCCGATAACTCCCTTTAGAACTAGACTACTCCGTATGAGTACCCGTGCAAGCCCCGACCCCGGTGGCAGCGCCACCGTCGTCATCTCCCAGAGAGTCCGGGCCGGCCGGAACGACGACTACAGACGTTGGCAGGAGAAGACCAACGAAGTCGTGCGGGACTTCGAGGGGTTCCAGGGGACGGAGATGCACTCACCGGCCTCCGGCGCCGAGAACGAGTGGGTCGTCATCTTCCGTTTCTCCCGTGTCGAGCAACTCAGGCACTGGCTGGAATCGGCGGAACGTCGGCAACTCCTCGAAGAGGGCGGTCCGTTGTTCGACGGGCCCGCCACGCAGGAAGTGCTTTCCGGCGGGACGCCGGCCGACGACGTCGTCACGGCAGTCGTTTCGCACGATGTACGGCCGGGGCACGAGCGGGACTTCCTGCACTGGCAGGACAAGATTCTCAAGGAGCAGGAGAAGCAGCCGGGCTTCATGGGGTCCGAGCTGTTCAGGCCGGTGAAGGGCATCCAGGACCGCTGGGTGGTGGCCTTCCGCTTCGACACCCGGCAACACCTGGACGAATGGCTCGACTCCGATGCCCGCCGACGGCTCATCGAGGAGGGGCGCGGCCATTTCGACTCCTACGACGTACGCAAGATCGGCTCGGCGTTCGGCGGCTGGTTCCGCTTCGGTGCGGGCCCGCAGGAGGGCGTGCCGCCCAACTGGAAACAGGCCATGTCCGTGGTGCTGGCGCTGTATCCGACGGTGATGATTCTGGAGCTGACGGCCGGCGACTGGTTCAAGGATCTCGGGGTGCCGGGATACATCGCACTGTTCCTCAGCAACGTACTGAGTGTCAGCATCCTGACCTGGCTGCTGATGCCGCTGGTCAATCGGGCACTCGCATTCTGGCTGCTGCCCGGCCGCGCGCGGTCCGTCCGTGTCCATGTGGCCGGGGCCGCTGTCGTGGCGGTGTGCTACCTGGCGATCATCACGGTCTTCGGCCTGACCACCGGTTGATTCCGGCGCACGCACCCACCGGCCCCGCGGACGCCCGAGAGTCCTTGTTGACTCGGCTCCGGCGAAGGCCCTAGGTTGCGGTAAGCGCTTTCCAGCCCCACTCAGGAGACTCGGGACATGAGCAGCCCACTGCGCATCACGCACGCCCACGGGGACCGGATCACGGTCACGGAGGAGCGCGGCGGCATCGACCTGATCAGCTACGTCTACCGCCCGGAAGCGGCCTGGGAAGCCCCCAAGCCGTACATCCACCCCATGCGCACCCTCACCGACAACGTTGTCACAGACTATCGGCCCAATGATCACCGCTGGCACAAGGGACTCCAGATGACGGCCTCCCACCTCTCCGGGCAGAACCTGTGGGGAGGCAACACCTATGTGCACGGCCAGGACTACCAGCCGTTGCCCGAGCGGGTCGGCTCGATGGCGCACATCGCATTCGACGAGGTCGCGGCGGACGCCGGGCGCGCGGTCATCGCGGAGCGGCTGAGCTGGCGCCACCACGACGGCACGCACTGGGCGGACGAGCTGCGCCGCGTCGAGCTGCACGACGTCGAGCACACCGGAACCGGCCCCGCCGCCACAGGCACGGACAACGGCGGCAGCTGGACGCTGACCTGGTCCAGCGCGATCACCAACCGGCGCGGAGAACCGCTGCTCTTCGGCAGCCCGACGACCCACGGCCGGGAGGCGGCCGGCTATACCGGCCTCTTCTGGCGCGGGCCGCGCGCCTTCCGCGGTGGCCGGATCCTCGGCCCGGACGGGGAAGGCCCGGAGCTGATGGGAACGCAGTCACCCTGGCTGGCCTACAGCGGCGAGCACGACGGCGCCGACGGGCACGCCACACTGATCTTCCGGCACGCACCGGAGAACGATCACACGGGAGCGGGCGGCACCCACCCGGCGCACTGGTTCGTCCGCAACGAACCCTTCGCCGCGGTCGCCCCCTCCTACGCGTTCCACGAGGAGCTGGAGCTCGCCCCGGGCGACACCCTCGCCCGCCGCTACCGGGTCACCGTCGCGGACGGGGAGTGGGACCGGGAGCGGATCACCGAGTACCTCGCGGAGCACCCGTGGTGACCCCGGACAAGGACAGTGACGGCCTGTACGTGGAGCTGCCGCTCGCCGATGCCGAGCGCGACCGGCTGAATGAACTCGGCCCCGGGCCCGTGTGGTTCGCCGAACCGGGAACCGCTTCGCAGACGGATGCCCGCGCCCTCGCCCAGGCCGGTACGGCGCTGGGCAATCCCCGCGCGGACTGGGTGGCGAGAGCGTCCCGGCTGAGGTGGCTGCAGCTCGCCTCGGTCGGGATCGACGAATATCTCGGGCTCGACTGGCCCGTCCTCGGCCGCCGGCTGACCGTGACCAACCTGGGTGATGTCTTCGCCGACCCGGTGGCGCAGTCCTGCCTGGCGGGAATCCTGGCGCTCCATCGCGGCATCGACCGGCTCTCCGGGCTGCGCGCCGAAGGCAGTTGGGCGAAGTCCGCCGTGCGGCCCCGGCTTCGTCTGCTGACCGGGGCCCGGGTGCTCGTGCTGGGCCGGGGGTCCATCGCGCGGCGGTTCGCCGAGCTGCTCGGCCCGTTCGGCTGCCCCGTCGTGCACTTCGCACGCGGATCCGGCGACATCCGTACCCTGGCCGAGCTCGATGAGCGACTCCCCCGATTCGACGTGGTGGTGGGGCTGCTGCCCGGGACGCCCGAGACGAGCGGACTGCTCGACGCACGGCGTCTGCGCCTGCTTCGGCCGGGGGCCGTTGTGGTGAACGCCGGGCGGGGATCGCTGGTGGACGAGAAGGCCCTGGTGTCCGAGCTGGCCTCCGGGCGGCTCGGCGGAGCGGTGCTGGACGTCACCGGGGAGGAACCGCTGCCCGCCGGTCACCCGCTGTGGACCTGCCCCGGTGTCGTCCTCACCCAGCACACCGCGGGTGGTTCCACCGGCGAGAGCGCCCGGGTCGTCGACCTCTTCGCTGACAACTGGCGTCGCTTCCATGACGGTTCACCGCTGCGCAACCCCGTGCAGTGGTCCAGAGGATTCTGAGGACGAGACATCATGTCCGAACCCCCTTCCCCGCACAACGATGCGCCGACCGGCGACGGAGTGCGCATCGCGGCGATCCGGCCGGTGCTGCTCAGCGCCCCCTACGCGGATCCGGAGAATCTGGAGGTGCGCCTGGCGCTGCCCACGGGGTGGCGCACGACCGGTCTGGTCGAGGTCACCCTGGAGGACGGCACGACCGGTCTCGGCGAGGGCTATCTCGCCGTCTTCGCGCCGCAGGTCTTCGTGTCGACGGTCGATCTGATCGCTCCCTACCTGGTCGGCCGCTCCGCCGGGGACCTGGCGGAGCGGTACCGGGACATGGTGCTCGTGACGGGTTACTGGAGTCTCCGGGGAGCGGCCCGCCATGTCGTCTCCGCCGTGGAGACGGCCCTGGTCGACGCCCTCGGAAAGCGGGCCGGCGTGCCCGCGTACGAGGTGCTGGGCGGCCGTCGCACGGACGCGATCCGGCTCTACGCCAGCGGGGGCGACTCGACCTCCCCCTCGGCGATGGCCGCCGAGATCGCAGACGTGGCGGCCCTCGGCATCGGCACCTTCAAGATCAGGGCGCGGGGACACGAGGCGGACAAGGCGGCGTGGACGCTGGAGCACGCGGCTGCGCAGGGCATCGGCATCGCCGTCGACATGGCGCAGAATCTGGCGGATCCGGGCCAGTCGGCAGCGGACACGCTGGCGTTCCTCGGCGCGGTCGGGGCCGCTACCCGGTGGCCGGTGCGCTTTCTCGAAGAGCCGCTGGGGCCTGCCCGGACCGCCGAGTACCCCGCCCTGCGACGGGCGGCTGGCTGTCCGGTGGCGGGCGGGGAGACCGTCACCACCGCACAGGAGCTGCTGGAGCGCATGGCGTCGGGGTACTACGACCTGGTGCAGCCGGACGCCACGGTCGTCGGAGGTCTGCACCAGACACTGGCCGTCTTCGCGGGCGCCGCGGAGCACGGGGTCGACGCGGTGGTGCACTGCTGGGGCAGCGCCGTGTGCCAGGCGGCCAACTACCACGCCGCCTTCGCCGGCGGCGGCCGCCTGGCCGAGTGGCCGATGCCCTGCTATCCGCTGCGGTCGGAGCTGCTGGTCGAGCCGTTCCGCCTGGCGGAAGGACGGCTGCTCCCCCCGCAGGCCCCGGGGCTCGGCATCCGGCTCACTGCGGAGACCGAGCGTCGGTACGCCTTCCGGGACGACGCCGTCTACCGCTGTGCGACCCCGATGCCGCCGGCCGTCCCGGGCCGGTGGCGCACGGGCTGATCTCATGGACGGGCGGGTGCCGGTGGCTGGTTTCCTAATGGCTTGCGCAATGGGAAAACGCTTTCAGTGCGGCTATCGTAGCCCTATGCAGAGCCAGGTCAATCGACGTTCCGCCCGTCCCCGCCCGTCGTCCGCCGTGACGCTCCAGCAGGTCGCGCAGGACGCCGGGGTCTCTCTCGCCACGGCTTCGCGCGTCCTCAGCGACAGCGACCGCAACGTCACCCAGGAGCTCCAGGAACGTGTCCTGGAGGCGGCCGCCCGGCTCCGCTACGTGTCCAACGCGCCGGCCCGCGCGCTCGTGCAGTCCACGACCTCGATCGTCGGCCTGGTCGTGCACGATGTGAACGACGCCTACTACTCCGCCATCGCGGCCGGTGTCATGGAGGTGGCCCGCGACCACAAGCTTCTGGTGATGCTGGCCGGAACCTTCCACGAACCCGGGCTCCAGGTGGAGTACGTGGCCCGGCTTCGGGCGCAGCGGGCCCGCGCCGTGATCCTCGCGGGATCGGGTTTCACCGGCGGGAGCCCCGCGCTCACCCAGGAGCTCGATGCCTTCACGGCACAGGGCGGCCGGGTCGCCGCGGTCGCGCACCAGGGCCTCGCCGTGGACACCATCGTGCCGGGCAACCGCGAAGGCGGCCGGGCCGTCGCCGAGCACCTGGCCGGGCTGGGGCACACCGAGATCGGCGTCATCTGCGGACCGCTGGCACTGGTCTCCGTACAGGACCGGCTGCACGGCTTCCTGGAGCGGGCCGCCGAGCTGGGGGTCGTGGTGACGGAACACCACCGGGTCGAGGCCGACTTCACCCGGGACGGCGGGCGGGCCGCAGCGGTGCGGCTGTTCCGCAGGTCGCCGGGGATCACCGCGCTGTTCGCGCTCAACGACGCCATGGCGCTGGGTGCCCTCGCGGCGCTCCGGGACGACCTCGGCAGGGGCGTCCCCTCCGACGTCTCCGTCGTAGGTTTCGACGATCTGCCGGTGGCCTGCGACGTCACGCCCGCACTGACCACCGTACGGCTGCCGCTGGAGGAGATCGGCCGCCGGGCGCTGCTGCTGGCCCTCGGTGACGCCACGGCTTCGCCGCGCACCCTCGACGTGCCTTCGCGCCTGGTGGTCCGGGCCAGCACGACACCGCCACCCCGCGTGACCGGCTGAGTTCCGGCCGGGCCGGGAAGGCCGCCCGGCGCACCGAATTGACGCGTTAAAGCGACACGACCCTGGCTTGACGCGCCAATTCACGGAGTCTTTTCGCTGCAACCCCCTTGAAATAACGCGTTAACCACCACCACACTGAGATCAACGCCGATTGACGCGTCAAATCCGAGAGGGTGGTGGCTGGATGGGTACGTCCGAGCCCAAGTACCAGCGCATCAAGGACGAGTTGCGGGCCGAGGTGGCGCGTGACGAGTACGAGGCCGGCGCCCCGTTCATCACGCAGAACCAGCTGCGCGAGCGGTTCGGGGTCAGCTCCACCACTGCCGTCCGGGCCCTCAACGACCTTGTCACCGAAGGGCTGTTGGTACGCCGCCGGGGCCGGGGGACCTTTGTCGCCGACCACGGGGACCGGACCGCCGAGCCGGTCGCGACTCACCGGTCCGGTGTGATCGCCTGCATCATCAGCGGTCAGGGACCGTACCAGTCCCAGGTGCTGCGCGGGATCGAGTCCGGCTGCTCGGAGCGCGGGCTGCGGCTGTTCTTCTCGGACTCCGCCGTCCACATGACCGACACCGGGCACGCCGATCACGGCGCGTCGCTGGCCCGCCAGGACCAGGCGCTGCGCCAGGCCGTCGAGGACCGGGTCGAGGGCATCATCCTGTACCCCGTCGAGAGCGCACCCGACGCCGGCCTCCTCGACGAGATCCGGCGCCTGCGCATCCCGATGGTCCTGGTCGACCGGTATTTCCCGGACCACGCCATCGACTCGGTCACCGCCGACAACTACGACGTCGGCTACCGCCTCACCGAGCATCTGCTGGCCGACGGCCACGAGCGGATCGCGACGCTCTGGGGCGAGACGCGGTGCACCAGCGTCCACGACCGGATGACCGGGCACAAGCAGGCGCTGCGCGCCCATGACCGGCCCCTGCTCCCCCAGTTGACCGCGCTGCGCTCGTACACCGCACTGCCCGAGGACGAGCGCAAGCAGCTGCTGACCGAGCTGCTCGGCTCGACCGAGCCGCCGACCGCCCTGCTGTGCGCGCACGGTTTCGCGGTCGCCACCGCCGCCGCCGATCTGGCCTCGCTCGGCATCGCCGTACCCGATGAGATCGTGCTGGCCGGCATGGACGACGCCGGCCCCTACGATCTGCTGCCGCTCACCAGCTTCGCCGCCCGGCTGCCCGCCAGGGAGATCGGCGGCCGGGCGGTCGAGCAGCTGGTCACCCGGATCGCGGAGCGCGCGGCGGGCGAGGACCCGTACCGCAGCGCCGAGCAGATCGTGCTTCCCGTCCGGATCCGGACGAGCGAGTCCGTGCCGGTCAGGCTCCGTACCGTCGCCGCCCGCCGGCCCTGAGGGAGGAGACTCCTGTGTTCGCCGCCCCCACCCCCCGTACCCGCGAACTCGGGACCGATGTGCTGGTGGTCGGTGCCGGTCTCGGTGGTCTCGCCACCGCGCTGACCGCCGTCCGGTTCGGACACCGCGTCGTGCTCACCGAGGCGGCCGACTGGCCCGGTGGCCTGTTCACCGCGCAGGCCGTACCGCTCGCCGACGGCCACCGGATCGAACTGGACCCCGTCTCCCCCGGCTACCGCGATCTGCGTGAGCGGATACGTGACTTCTACCGACGCAACTACCCGCTGTGCCCCGAGCCGTTCGCCGATGCGCTGCTCGACCCCGGCCTCAGTACCACCGGCCATCTCAGCCACGAGCCGCGCGCCGCGCTCGCGGTCGTCCAGGAACTCCTCACCCCGCACCTCGCCTCCGGCAGGCTCACCCTGCTGCTCGGCCACCGCCCGGTCGCGGCCGGGACGGACGGCGACCGGGTGACCTCGGTCGCCCTGGAGGCGGCGGACGGCGAGCCGCTGACGGTCAGCGCCTCCTACGTCGTCGACGCGACGGATCTGGGCGAACTGCTCGACCTCGCGGGCGTCGAGCACGTCATCGGCGCCGAGTCCCGTGAGGAGACCGGCGAGCCGCATGCGCCCGCCGTCGCCGATCCGCTGGACCAGCAGCCGGTCTCCTGGGTCTTCGCCCTGGACCACCGCCCCGGCGAGGACCACACCATCGACCGGCCGACCGGCTATGCCCGGTGGTCCGGGGGTTTCTCCTGGGACACCGCGGAACCGGGCGGCGGCCCCGCCCGCTCCGTGCCGCTGTTCCTGCACGAGCCGGACGACGCCCCGCACTGGGCCGCACCGCCCAACGACCGCTGGCACCAGCTGCGTGCGCTCGCCCGGAGCCGCTGTCTGCCCGGTACGTTCGACAGCGACATCACCCTGGTCGACTGGGAGCAGACCGCCTACGCGCGGCTGCCGCTCACCGGTTGCGGCGAGGAGGTACGTGCCGGGGCCGAGCGGGAGGCACGCGAGCAGGCCCTGTCGTTCCTGTACTGGATGCAGACGAGCGCGCCCCGGCACGACGGCGGCCAGGGCTATCCGGAGCTGCGGCTGCGGCCCGATGTCACGGGCACGGACGACGGCTTCGCCAAGGCGGCTCACGTACGCGAATCACGGCGCATCCGGGCCGAGTTCACCCTGCTGGAGCACCATCTGACCGTCGCGGCACGGGGCGGGGCGCCGGGTGCCGAGACCTTCACCGACAGTGTGGGCACCCTGCGGTCCCGGATCACCCTGCACCCCGGGACGCGCGGTGGGGCGGGGCTGGATCTGGAGTGCCTGCCGTTCCAGCTGCCGTTGGGCGCGCTGCTGCCCGTGCGGGTGGAGAATCTGCTCCCGGCCGGGCGGAACATCGGTGCCACACATCTCAGCGCACCCGCGCTCGGCGGGCACGCGGGCCAGTGGAGCATCGGTGAGGCCGTCGGCGCGCTGGTCTCGTACTGCCTGGAACACCGGCTGCCGCCGCGTGCGGTCCGCGGGAGCGAGTACCGGCTCGCCTCCTTCCAGGACCGGTTGAGCACCTCTCTGGGCCTCACCCTCGACTGGCCGGACCGGCTCCGCACCGGACCCGTGACCAGTGCCGGGGCGCTGTACGCCACCCTCTGACCCACCCCTTGCCCTCCCTTCGGGAGGGCACCTTTCCGACCTGCTGGAAAACGCTTACCAATACCGGCGCTCACGCCCTCAGCCTGGACGGCCCCCTGTGACTGTGATTCCTTATCGTGTACTGCTCGTCGGCGCGGGCAACATCGCCCGCGCCGTCCATATGCCGGCGTTCCTCGAACTGCCCGCGGACTTCACCGTGGTGGGCGCCGTCGATGCCGATCCCGCAGTCGCCCGCTCCTTCGCCACCGACTTCGCGCTCCCCCACCACTCCACCGATCTCGCCGCCTCACTGGGCGAGGTCCGTCCCGATCTCGTCGTCATCGCCTCGCCGCCCGTCGCCCACCGGGAACAGGTCGTCGCGGCGCTCGCGGCGGGGGCCTGGGTGTGGTGCGAGAAGCCGCCCGCGCTCAGTCTGGCGGAGTACGACGCCATGACCGCCGCCGAGGGCGAGCACGGCCCGTACGCCCCGATCGTCTTCCAGCACCGGTTCGGCTCGGGGGCCGAGCACGCCAGGGCGCTCATCGCCTCCGGTGAGCTGGGGGCGCCGCTGGTCGCCCACTGCCAGACCACCTGGTACCGCGACGACGCCTACTACGCGGTTCCCTGGCGCGGGAGGTGGGCCACCGAGGGTGCGGGCCCCGCCATGGGGCTCGGCATCCACCAGATCGACCTGTTGCTCGAACTGCTCGGTGACTGGACGGAGATCAGGGCCATGGCGGGCCGGCTGGCCCGTGACGTCGAGACCGACGACGTCACCACCGCCACCGTGCGCTTCGCCTCGGGCGCGCTGGCCACCGTGGTCAACAGCGCCCTCTCGCCGCGCCAGCTGAGCCATCTGCGGATCGATCTGCGGGACGCCACGATCGAGCTGAACCATCTCTACGGATACGGCAACGGCGACTGGACCTACACCCCGGCACCCGGTGTCGACCCCGGCCGGGCAGACGGCTGGAACTCCCCGGCCGAGGACGTCCCGAGCTCGCACAGCGCCCAGCTCCGCTCCCTGCTGGCCGACATGCGGGCGGGCCGGCGGCCCAGGGCGAGCGCCGGGGACGGCCGCCGCTCCCTGGAACTGATCACCGCGATGTACAAGGCAGCGCTCACCGGCCTCCCGGTCGGGGCCGGCGAGATCGTCCCGGGCGACCCCTTCTACACGGCACTGCACGGCTCCGTCCCCGGCTGGGCGCCACAGGAGTCCGGGCGATGACCGACCGCCCCGGGGCCAGCCCGGACAAGGGTGCCGACCGTGCCCTGCTGCTCACCTTCGACGACCGGCATGTGCGCGAATGGGCCGCGGCCGCACCGCTGTTCACCTCGTACGGCGCGCGTGTCACGTTCTTCGTCTGCGAGCCGGACCGGCTCGACCGGGACGAGGTGCGCTTGCTGCGCCGGCTCGCGGACGACGGCCACACCATCGGCTGCCACGGCCTGCGGCACGAGCGCGCGACCGACTTCGTCGCCGCGCACGGCGCGGGTGCCTATCTCGACCGTGAGGTGGTGCCCGCCCTCGACGGGCTGCGCCGCCACGGCTTTCCGTCGCGCAGCTTCGCGTATCCGTGCAGCGCCCGCGACGAGGGCACCGACCGGCTGCTCCTCACGCTCTTCGAGCGGCTGCGCGGCGGAGTGCCCGCCGACCGCCGGGCCGATCCGGCTCTCGCAGCCGAACTGCACGTCCCGGCCTGCGACATCTCCTCCCGACGGGTCCTGCTGGGCTGCTCGGTGGACTCCGGGCGCGGGACCGTCGCGTACGGGGACGATCTGACCGGCGTCGAGGCGGCGCTGCGCCGGACCGCCGAGCACGGCGGTGCCACCACGCTCTACGCCCACTGCGTCGCCGACGCCCACGAGGCCAACCACGTGACCCCGGCCCGGCTGGAGAAGCTGCTGGCCGTGGCCGACGGGATGTCACTGCCCTGCGTGGGCTTCGACGAGCTCTCGTGAACCACCACCGCTTCGCACACACTTCATTCAGAGGGGCCCTTCACCCATGCATGACGACCGCACACTGACCGAGGAGCGCCTTGACCGCGCCCTGCGCGAGCGCATCCGCCCCGCCGTCCATCCACGGACGGCGCCCCTGGAATTCGAGGTCTGGCACGCTCCCGGCGAACCGGTGCCCTTCGCCGAGGCGGTGGCCGCGCCCTTCAAGCCCGGTGCCGTCGGGGACGACTGGGGGCCGGCCTGGGGCACCAGCTGGTTCCGGGTGACCGGCCGCGTCCCGACGGAGTGGGCCGGTGAGACCGTCGAAGCGGTGATCGACCTCGGTTTCGCCAAGGACCGGCCCGGGTTCTCCGCGGAGGCGCTGGCCCACCGGCCGGACGGCAGCGTCGTCAAGGCGCTCAACCCGCGCAACACCTGGCTGCGGGTGGGCGAACCGGTGGGGGGCGGCGAGGAGTTCACGTACCTCCTGGAGGCCGCCGCCAATCCGGAGATCCTGGACGGTGTCAGTGCGCTGGGCGACCGGGAGACCGCGGGCAGCGAGCCGATGTACCGCGTCGAGCGAATGGACCTCGCGGTCTTCGACCGGCAGGTGTGGGAGCTGGTCCAGGACCTGGAGGTGCTCGACCAGCTGATGCGGCAGCTGCCGCTCGGCTCGGCACGACGCTGGGAGATCCTGCGCGCGGTCGAACGCTGCCTGGACGCCCTGGACCTGGACGCAGTGGGGGCGAGCGCGCCCGCCGCCCGGGAGCGGCTGCGCGCCGTGCTCTCCTCCCCCGCGCACGCCTCCGCCCACCGGCTTTCGGCCGTGGGTCACGCGCACATCGACTCGGCGTGGCTGTGGCCGTTGCGGGAGACGGTACGCAAGGTCGCCCGCACCACCTCCAACGTGGTGGCGCTGATGGACGACTGCCCGGAGTTCGTCTTCGCGATGTCGCAGGCGCAGCAGCTGGACTGGCTGCGCGAGCACCAGCCCGCGCTGTACGCCCGGGTGAAGGAGAAGGCCGCCGCCGGGCAGTTCGTGCCGGTGGGCGGGATGTGGGTGGAGTCGGACACCAACATGCCCGGGTCGGAGGCACTGGCCCGGCAGTTCGTGTACGGCAAGCGGTTCTTCCTGGAGGAGTTCGGGGTCGAGACCGAGGAGGTCTGGCTGCCCGACTCCTTCGGCTACTCGGCGGCGCTGCCGCAGCTGGTGAAGCTCTCCGGTTCTCGCTGGTTCCTCACTCAGAAGATCTCGTGGAACACGACGAACCCGTTTCCGCACCATTCGTTCCTGTGGGAGGGGCTGGACGGCACCCGGGTGTTCACGCACTTCCCGCCGGTGGACACCTATGTGGCCGAGCTGTCCGGTGCGGAGCTCGCACACGCCGAGGCGAACTTCCGGGACAAGGGCCATGCCACCCGCTCACTGGTGCCGTTCGGCTGGGGCGACGGCGGTGGCGGCCCCACCCGCGAGATGCTGGCGCGCGCCGAGCGGCTCGCGGATCTGGAGGGTTCGCCCAGGGTGACGATCGAGCGGCCCGCGGAGTTCTTCGCCGCCGCCGAGGCGGAGTACGACCGGCCGCCGGTGTGGCTGGGCGAGCTGTATCTGGAGCTGCACCGCGGGACGTACACCTCGCAGGCGCGGACCAAGCAGGGCAACCGGCGCAGCGAGCATCTGCTGCGGGAGGCGGAGCTGTGGGCGGCGACCGCCGCGGTGCGGACCGGATTCCCTTATCCGTACGAGGAGTTGGACCGGATCTGGAAGAGCGTGCTGCTGCACCAGTTCCACGACATCCTGCCGGGCTCGTCGATCGCGTGGGTGCACCGGGAGGCGGAGGCGACGTACGCCCGGATCGCCGCGGAGCTCGAAGCGGTGATCGGGGCGGCGCAGCGGGCGCTGGCCGGCTCTCCGGAAGGGGACTGCGCGGTGGTGTTCAACGCCGCTCCGCACGACCGGGCCGGCATCGCTGCGGGCGGCGCCGCGCTCGCGCCGCGGGATGCGCAGCCGGCGGTGGAGGTCGAGGAGCTCGGCTCCGGCTTCCGGCTGGACAACGGTGTGCTGCGGGTGACCGTGGACGCGCGGGGGCTCGTGGTCTCCGTCCTCGACCTGGTGGCGGGGCGCGAGACCGTCGCCCCGGGCTGCACGGCGAATCTGCTCCAGGTCCACCCGGATCTGCCCAACCGCTGGGACGCGTGGGACGTCGATGCCTTCTACCGCAACACGGTGACCGATCTGACCGAGGCGGACGTCGTGCGCCGCAGCGGTGACGGCGTCGAGGTGGTGCGTACCTTCGGTTCGTCCCGCGTCACCCAGCTGCTGACGCTGCGGCCCGGTGCCCGGCGCCTGGACATCGACACCGAGGTCGACTGGCACGAGCAGGAGAAGTTCCTCAAGGCGGCGTTCCCGATCGATGTGCGCGCCGATCACTCCACGGCGGAGACCCAGTTCGGGCACGTCCAGCGCCCGACACACACCAACACCAGCTGGGAGGCGGCCAAGTTCGAGATCTGTGCCCACCGCTTCCTGCATGTCGGCGAGCCGGACTGGGGTGCGGCGCTGATCAACGATTCGACGTACGGGCACGACGTGACCCGTACGGTCCGCGAGGACGGCTCGACCACGACCACGGTGCGGCTGTCGCTGCTGCGGGCGCCCCGCTATCCCGACCCGGCGACCGACCAAGGGGTGCACCGGCTGCGGTACGCGCTGCTGCCCGGGGCGACGATCGCTGACGCGGTGCGCGAGGGCTGGCGCTTCAGTCTTCCCGAGCGCCGGGTGCCGGGCATTGCCGCGGTGGCGCCGCTGGTCTCGGTGGACGACGACGCGGTGGTGGTGACCGCCGTGAAGCTCGCCGACGACGGCAGCGGCGACGTGGTGGTCCGGCTCCACGAGGCGCACGGCGGGCGGGTCTCGGCGCGTCTGACGGCGGGCTTCGCGCTGGCCGGGGCGAGCGTCACCGATCTGCTGGAGCGTCCACTCGCCGAAGGGAGCGCCGAGGTGGACGGCGATGCGGTGCGGCTGGTGCTGCGGCCCTTCCAGATCGTGACGCTCAGGCTCATACCGAACAACGACGTGTGAGGCGTACGGGGTGGGTGCGCACTGCCGCGGACCTGCCCCGTACTCTCTTTTTCCATGACCGCTGGGGGGCCTGTGCGCCGTGTGATCGACGACCGTTTCGAGCTGGTGAACAGGCTCGGCAGTGGCGGTATGGGCATGGTGTGGCGGGCCCACGACCTGGCCCTGCACCGCGATGTGGCGCTCAAGGAGGTCCGGCCCCCGGATCCGGCGCTCGCCGAGAACGACCCGGAGTCGGCCAGGCTGCTGCGCGAGCGGGTGCTGCGTGAGGCCCGTGCGCTGGCCCGGCTCGACCACCCGGGTGTCGTCACGGTCCATCACATCGTGGACGGCGGCGAGGGTACGTACCCGTGGATCGTGATGGAGCTGGTGCCCGGCGCCTCCCTCGCGGAGCGCCTGGCGGAGGGGACGCTCACCCCGGTCGAGGCCGCCGGGCTGGGCCGCGGGGTGCTGTCCGCGCTGCGCGCCGCCCATGCCGCCGGAATCCTGCATCGCGACGTCAAGCCCGCCAACGTACTGCTGCGGGCCGACGGAAGCCCGGTGCTCACCGACTTCGGCATCGCGGCGATCCGCGAGTCCACCAGTCTGACGGCGACCGGCTCGATCATCGGCTCCCCGGACTACATGGCGCCCGAGCGCATCCGCGGCGAGGAGGGCGACCCCTCCTCGGACCTGTGGTCGCTCGGCATGATGCTGTACGTAGCCGTGGAGGGCCGGCATCCGCTGCGCAAGGCCACCACGCTGGCGACGCTGGCGGCCGTGCTGGACGAGGAGATACCGCCGCCCCGGCAGGCCGGTCCGCTGACCGGGGTGCTGAACGCCCTGCTGACCCGGGACACGGCCGCGCGGCCCGGTCCCGAGGAGCTCGATCGGATGCTGGCGTCGGTGGGCGAGCCGGCCTCGACGCCCGGACCGGGCCGGGCGGAGCCGCGGGACGCCGTACCTCCTCGCCAGGACCCGCCCACCCGGCAGGACGTGGTGCCGCCCGGCTACGGCCAGGCCGGCCCGACCACCGCCCTGCCCACCGCCCCCGTGCGGCACCCGTCCGTCTCGTACGGGCCCGGTCGGCCGCCCGTCACCGCTCCCCCGCCCCACCCGCCCGTGACGCTGGGCACCCAGGAGGCCCGTCGCCGGGTCCGGCGGGGCCGTGCCGTCGCGATCACCACCGCGCTCGCCGGGACCGCCCTGACCGGCGCCCTGGTCTGGTCGCTGGTGCCCGACTCGGAGGCGAAGGACTCCGGCAGCGCCTCGTCCGCCCCGGACCGGACTCCGGGCGCTCCCTCGCCCGCACAGAAAAAGAAGAAGGACAGTTCGCAGCAGGCCGCGGCGCCGACCGGGGATCTGCTGACGCCCTCCGCCGCACGGTCCGTCATCGCGGCGCTCAAGCCGGTGATGGGCGGCACCAGGGTCACATCGTTCACGCTGTACGACGTGCACGCGAGCGCCGAGGCCCCGGTCGCGAAGAACAAGAGCCTGTACGACGTCTTCAGCTACCGGGACGGCAAGGCCGCCCGGGACCGGGCGGGCGGCACCCTCATGTCGGACGCCAAGTCCGTGGACCTGGAGAAGTTCGACTGGGACGCCCTGCCGGGGCTGATCCGCCGGGCGGACAAGGAGCTCGGTGTCGCCGAGCCCACCAGCCACTACGTGGACATCGACCCGGCTTCCCCGTTCGACGGCTACCAGCCGACGCTCAGCGTCTACGTCTCGGACGAGTACGGCGGCGCCTACCTCCGGGCCGACATCAACGGCAAGGTGCTCAAGAAGTACCCACGCAACGGCTGAGCGGTCGCCCGGCAGCCTCTCAGCCCAGCACCCGTACCAGCACCAGCAGCACGGCCGCGATCACCACACCCGACACCAGCGAGTGGAACCCGGCCGGAACACCGCCGGCCCGGCGCTTCACCTCGCCCGCCGGCGGGACGAGGCGCTCCGCGCGGGCCAGCCACTCGCGCGGCGGGCTGGCGGGGACGACGACCCGCCAGGGCTGCTCGGGGTCGTACTCGACGACCGCCCTGGACCGGTGCAGCAGCCCCTGCAGGTCGAGGGGGTGACGGACTTCGATCCGGTAAGGGGGCAGTTCGTCGGTCACCACGGTCAGGTCGAAGGCGAACACGGACTTCACGGCCTGCCCGTCAACGGACGTCCGGCCGTTCTCCTTGTTCACCGCCTTCACCCCGTTGACCACGGCGGGTGCGAAGGCGCGCGGGCCGCCGGAGCGGAGCCCGGGGGCGGCGACGCCCGACTTCATGTCCTCGGCCGCCTTGCCGTACGCCGTCAGTGCCAGGGCCGTCACGGGGAGCGCGAGCACCAGCAGCCAGCGGGGGCCGTCCGTGGCGCCCTGGACCAGCGCGGCCAGCGCGAGGCCCGTGCCGAGCGCGGACACCACGGTGAGCAGCCTGACGAAGCCGCGCAGGGAGGACGCGGAGGGGGTCGATGCGGTCATGAGAGGCGCAGCACCTTCCGGCGGGGGATGACGACCCTGGTGTGTGCCGGGTCGTCGGGGCGGTCGGCGTCGTAGAGGGCGAGGAGGTCCCGCTTGAGGGCGATGCGTTCCACGACGGCCGGGACCTCGTGGCGCACCCCGGCCGTGTCGTCGAACACCACGGTGACCTCGCCGTACCTGCGGCCCACCGACCGCCAGCCCTCGATCACGGCGTCGGCCGTGGTGTAGCGGCGGTTGAGCCTGCGCAGCCCCCCGGCGCGCCGCATGCTGACCGCCGCGCCCCACCATGCGGCGAGGCAGCCCACGCCTGCGA
Organism: Streptomyces gelaticus; assembly: GCF_014649535.1. Classification (GTDB taxonomy): domain Bacteria; phylum Actinomycetota; class Actinomycetes; order Streptomycetales; family Streptomycetaceae; genus Streptomyces; species Streptomyces gelaticus. The sequence continues at coordinate 83,312 of NZ_BMTF01000020.1, read as the reverse complement.
CGGACCACAGGAAGGTGAGCCACTGGGAGACGGAGAAGTCTCCGAGCGGAAGGAGGATGTGGAAGCTGGTGACGGTGTTCCGCTCGACCTGGCCCTCCGCCAGCGCGTCGTACCAGCCGGCCGCGGCCGCGACGGCGGAGAGTGCGATCACCGCGCCCGGTGCCGCCCGGTGCAGGTACCGGGCACAGAGCAGGCCGAGGACGACGGCGAAGGCGATTCCGAGCATCGGGGACGTCGACGCGAGTTGGTCACTGGCACAGCCCCCGGCCAGGTCGCAGGACCATTTCACCCCCACCGCCTCGTGGCTGGCGATGTACCACATCATCCAGACCTGCCACACCATCAGCGCGCAGGCGATGGCACGCATCGCCTGCGCATAGGCTTTCTGCCGCACTGTCCGCCCTAGTCCTTGCCATGTGACGGGGCATCGACGTGCCCCGGTGGACGATATACGTGCTGTCCACACCTTGTCCGTGACCCAGCCCACGCCGCCCGCGGCACGGCAGGGCTCAGACGACGCTGTTCAGCGCCTTGGGTACCCAGCGGAGCTGGGCGGCCTCCTGGAACATGGCTCCGCCCTCGTGTCCGTTGAACGGGTAGACCTCGATCTCCTTCTCGCCCGGGTACGCGTTGTGGGCGGCGAAGACCGTGGACGGCGGGCAGACCTGGTCCATCAGCGCGACGGAGAAGAGCGCGGGGGCACTTCCCCGGGCGGCGAAGGACACCCCGTCGAAGTACGACAGGGTGCGCAGGACGGTCTCCTCCTTGCCACGGTGCATCTTGAGGTAGCCGGCTATCTCCGCGTACGGGTTGGAGTCGGTGAGCGTGACGGCCCGTCCGAAGTGGCAGAGGAACGGGACGTCGGCGGCGATCGCGGCCAGGTCGGGGACGAGTGCGCCGACCGCGAGGGCGATGCCGCCGCCCTGGCTGCCGCCGAGGGCGACGGTGCGGGCGGGGTCGGCGAGCGGATGGGACCGGGCGGCTTCGACGGCTCGTACGGCATCGGCGTGGACCCGGCGGTAGTAGTAGCTCTCCGGGTCGTCGATGCCCCGGGTCATGAAGCCCGCGTGGGAGGGGCCGGAGCCGACCGGGTCGGGGGTGTCACCGACGTTGCCGCCGCTGCCCTGGCCGCGTACGTCCATGATGAAGTGGGCGAAGCCGGCCAGCGGCCACATGCCCCAGCAGTGCGGGAGGCTGCGGCCGCCGTTGTAGCCGTGGAACTGGACGACGAGCGGGAGCGGGCCCTCGGCATGGGCGGGTGCACTGAACCAGCCCTTGATCGGGTGGCCGCCGAAGCCGGCGAACGTGACGTCCCAGGTGCGCAGGCCGGTCAGCCCGGTCTCGACGGGTTCGAAGGAGACCGCGGGGTCGTGGGCGCGGGTCTCGGCGAGGGTCTTCGCCCAGAAGGCGTCGAAGTCGTCCGGTTCGTCGATCTTCGGCCGGTAGGCGCGGAGTTCGGGCAGCGGCATGTCGAACAGGGCCATGGAGCTGGTCTCCTCACGGTGGTATTCCGGACAGTCTGCCGTGCGGTGGTACGGCATGGAGCGGCGGGGCCGGTTGCTGTCAGGTGCACCCGGCCCCGCCTGTCGGGGGGTGGTTCAGTCGGTCAGCTGGACGGCCCGCAGTCCGGTGGAGCTCTTGGAGTTGTTGGTGATGCCCGAACCCCACTCGGACCAGCCGCGCGCCCGGCCGTCGTTGTCGATGTCATTGACGGCGATGCCGAGTCCGATGGACGCGGTCGGCTTGCCGCTGAGGCCGAGCGACGCCCAGGGCACCGTCACCGTGTAGCTGGTGGTGGTGCCGTCCCGGGTGATCCGGGCGGTGGCCCCCGGGGTCGGCCCGGCGCTCTGGCCGGCCGGTGCCCGCCAGGTGTGGACCTGCGGCTTGCCGCCCACCAGCGAGGCGCCGACCTCGACGTACTGCCGGCTGCGGCCGGGCAGCTCGGGGGTGACGGCGAACTGGATGCTGTCGCCCTGCCACATGTTCTCGGCGGTGGTGGCGGGCTGGGCCAGGACGTTGTCGGTGATCTCGCCCTTCAGCACGAGTCCGGCGTCGGTGTACTGGGGCCGGACGGCGCCGGACAGGTCGGCGGCGCCGTTGTAGCCGCCCTTGTAGCTGACGGAGCCGTCGGCGATGACGTCGATGGGGGTGGTGGTGTCGGTGCCGGCCGGCTGGACGGAACCCCAGCCGTTCCAGGCGCCCACGGCGGTCCTGGTTCCGTCGGGGGTGTTGATGTAGGCGGCCGTCCAGTAACGCTTCCACTGCTTGATGTTGCGCGCGTCCACCGTGTACGAGGCGCTGGAACCGGCGCCGACCTCGATCGGTCCGTCGATGGTGCCCCGGTCCAGGTAGCTGGTGCCCTCGTTCACCTGCCAGTCCAGCCTGGTGAGTTCGAGCGGGCCGCGGACGCGGTTGTTGGTGACGGTGACCTTGAGCCCGGCCGCGAACGGCGCCGCCTTTTTCACCACGGGGTCGAAGGTGACCTCGGTCGGGGGCACCACCTCGGTGTCGGTGGTGAGGCGGGCGAGGTTCACCGGCCCGAGTCCGACCGTGCCGCTGACCGTGCGCGGGCCGGTGAGGGCCGAGGTGGGCAGTTCCACGTTCTGCCGGACGACCTTGCCGGGCTGCGCGGTCACCCGGTACTTCTCGCCGGCGATCCGGAAGTCGTAGCGCAGCGGCAGCGTCCGGCCCTTGGTGCCGTCCACCTGGAGCACCGCGTCGACGGTCTCCTCGGTGTTGGAGTGCTGGGGCAGCCGCAGGGAGAACACGGGGCCGCTCACGGTCTTGACCGCGGTCACCGCGCCCTTGACGTACAGCACCTTGCCGTCGATGCCGAGCTGCACCTTGCCGCCGACCGGGAGGTAGGTCTTGTCGTGGCCCATCTGGTCGGTGACGGTGACCGGGCCGGTCGCCGACAGCTCCGCCGTTCCCGGTGTCGCGGCCGTGGTGTACAGCGCCCGGACGGTGTCGGTCCCGGTGCCGAAGCGGTATGAGCGGACGTCGGCGGAACCCGCGTCGTCACGGCCCGCGTAGACGCGGCCCGCGAGCTGCCGGATCAGCACGCCCTCGGTGACCACGGACGGCTTGGGCTGCCAGGCCTTGACCTCGGCGGTGGGACGCTTGAAGGCGCCGAAGTTGTGTTCCTTGTTGGTGGCGTCGGTGCCGTCGTTGGTGAGGTCGTACCAGTAGTAGCGGTTGACGCCCGAGGCGAAGGAGAAGATCTGGGCGCGCGGCACGTACGCGGCCTGCTGGGCGGGGGTGACGCCGTCGCTGTGGGTCGGGTAGCCGTTCTCGGTGATCCAGAGCGGGAAGTTCTTGCCGCCGGCCGCGTCGAGGTCGGCGCGTACCTGCGGCAGCTTCTCCAGCGCGGTCTCGGGCGGGAGAGGGTAGCCGTAGTGGTGAACGCTGAGCGCGTTCATGTAGTTCAGGCCACCGATCGCGTACAGCCGCTTCAGCCAGTCCGTCTGCAGGCCGGCCAGGCCGCCGCCGACGACGGTGGCGTCCGGGACCTTGGCATGCACCTTGCCGTAGCTCGCCTTGAGCAGCTTGAGGTAGCAGTCGGCACTGATGCCGCAGGTGCCGTTGTTGAAGCCGGTCGAGTTGTACTCGTTGTAGATCTCGATTTCCTTCGAGGACCGCTGGTACTTCTCCACGGCGGCGGCGGTGAACTTCCCGTACGCCTCCAGTGCCTCGTCGGAGGCCGGGGTCCGGTTGCTGTCGTACAGGGGGTTCCGGTACCCGGAGATGGGCAGGGCGGTCAGCCCCTGCGACTTGGCGTACGGGATGTGCTGGTCGGTGGAGTAGTTGCTCCAGGTGTACTCGCCGGCAGTCTTCTCGATGGCGCCCCAGTTGATGTCGGAGCGGATCCCGTGCATGCCCATCAGCTTGACCGAGCGCAGCAGCTTCTGGTCGTCGCCGCCGTTCCATCCGTAGTGGATGCCGGTGCCGAAGCGCGTGTCCTGCTGTTCCTTGCCGGTCAGCGCGGTCAGTACGCCGAAGTTGACGCTACGGGTGGTGGTGCCGGCGGTCGCCGTGAGCGTGTAGTAGCCGCTGCCGAGCCCGGTGGCGTCGACGGTGGCCGTGCCGCCCGAGACCGGGGCGGTGCCCGATGCGACGGTCAGGCCCTGGTCGTCCACGGCCTTCCAGGCCACCGAGGCCTGGTCGGAGGTGAGGGTGACCTTCGCCTGGCCCTTGACGAAGATCAGGTCGGGCGAGGTGACGGTGAGGGTGCCGGCCGCGTGGGCGGCCGGGGCCGTGCCGGGCAACGGCGCCGCCACCAGCAGGCAGCCGAGCAGGGCGGCCGCGCCGCCCCATGCGGCGGACCGTCCCGGGCGACCCATTACTCTGGCCGGAGCCAGAGGACCTGGCCGGATCTTGCCGTTCTGTTCCATCGAGGCTTCCTCTCGATCGGATCGGCGCGGTGCGTTTCGGTGGTTCCCGGGTGGGGGTGTGCTCCGTCGGCTGTACCCCGGCGGAGCACACCGGCCCGTGTGCCGTCGGCGCGCACCGCTGCCGCCGTCGGCCGGCGCGGACGGGGGTTCCGCGCCGCTGCCCGGGTGGTCCTCATCCCTTGAGGCCGGTGAAGCCTCCCCCGCCGCGCACGATCTGCCGCTGGAAGATCAGGAACAGCACGACCGGGGGCAGGATGGCGAGCAGCATCCCGGCGATGAGCAGCGACTGTTCCGCCGTTTCCGCGAGGCGCGGCAGTGCGGCGGAGATGGGCTGCTTCTCGGTGTCCGGGATGACGATCAGTGGCCAGAGGAAGTCCTTCCAGGAGTTCATGACCGTCAGCAGGGTCACCACCGCGAGGATCGGCCGTGACATGGGCAGCACGATCCGGCGGAAGATGACGAACGGACCCGCGCCGTCGACCTTGGCGGCCTCGAAGAGTTCGCGCGGAATGCCGTCGAAGAACTTCATCACGATCAGTACGGTGAAGGCGCTGGCCGCGTGCGGCAGCCAGACGCCCCACGGGCTGTTGGCGAGCGAGATGCCGAGGCCGGGCAGGTCGAGCACGGTGAGGTAGAGCGCCACCAGGGAGATGGAGCCGGGGATGAAGAGGGTGGCGAGCACCATCCACCGCACGGGCGCCGCCCACTTGGGGCGCAGCACGGACAGGACGTAGCCGCCGGTGGTGGCGACCACGAGGTGGGCGACGACCGAGCCGGTGACCAGGACCACGGTGTTCCAGAGGTACTGGCCGACCTGGAGTTCGCTCCAGGCACGGGAGAGGTTGTCCCACTGCGCGTGACCGGGCCAGAGCGCCAGCGGGTCGCGCAGCAGCTCCTGGGTCGGTGAGACGGCGCCCTTGAAGGTCCAGTAGAGGGGCGCCGCTCCGAAGGCGAGCAGCAGCAGGAGCGAGAGGGTCTGCACGGAACGGAGCGAGAGGCGTACGGAGGTGCGTCGCCGGTCGGCGCTGGATATGAGACCGCGTCCGCTCTGCTCGGGGCGGTTCCTGCGGCTGCGAAGGGGGGTCTGTACGGCCATCAGTTGCTCCAGCTCCTCGTCGCCCTCAGATAGATCGCCGAGAGCACGCCGAGCACGAGGGCCAGCATGACGCTGAGTGCTGTCGCGGCTCCGAAGTCGCCGTTCTGGAAGGCGTAGTTGTAGATCAGCATCAGGACGGTGAGTGTGGAGTCCTCCGGGCCGCCGTCCGTCATCACGAAGGGTTCGGTGAAGACCTGCAGGGTGCCGATGATCTGGAGCAGCAGCATGATCAGGACGACCCCGCGCAGTGACGGCAGAGTGATGTGCCAGACCCGGCGCCAGATGCCCGCGGCGTCGATCTCGGCGGCCTCGTACAGCTCGCCCGGTACGGAGCCGAGCGCCGCCAGGTAGATGATCACGGTGGATCCGAAGCCGGCCCAGGTGGCTTCCAGAACGATCGACAGCATCGCGGTGTCGGTGGACTGCAACCAGGGGTAGGGGCCGAGGCCCACATGGGCCAGCAGCTGGTTGAACAGGCCGGCGTCCGGGTCGTAGAACACCTTCCACAACAGGACGGAGACGACCGGCGGGATCGCCACCGGGAGGTAGGCGAGGATACGGAACAGCGTTCCGCCGCGCCGCAGTTCGGCGATGAGCACCGCGAGGAAGAGCGGCACCGGAAAGCCGATCGCCAGGGCGAGCACGGCGAACAGCGCGGTGTTCTTGACGGCCTTCCACAGCAGCGGGTCGTCCAGCACATGGCGGAAGTTGTCCAGGCCCACCCAGGTGGCGGGGTCCACCAGATTGGTCTGCTGGAAGCTGAGCTGCACGCTCTGGACGATCGGCCACCACGAGAAGTAGGCGAAGCACAGCACCATCGGCAGGCCGAACAGGATGGTGGTGACACCTCCTCGCCTGACCCAGCGGACGAGGCGTTCCGCCGGGCCGCCGCCGCGATGCGGGGAGGCGTTGTGCGGCGGCCCGTCGGGGGTACGCGGCCGGGCCGCGGACGGGTCGGCGGAACGTGGTTTCCTCGTCCGGTCCTTCCGGGTGCGGTTCCCGCCGGGCGCCGCAGGCGCTTGCGACCTGCTCATCGACGTCTCCTCGCCTCTCCTCGTGCTGTGCTCACTGCCTGATGTGCCGGACGCTCCGGCCTGCCGGAAGGGTCCTGGGCTCTTTCGTCCGGACCGCGCCGGGGCTCGCGGGCCCCGGCACCGGACACGCCCTAGTTCTGCGCCCGCTCCACCTGGGACTCGACCTGTGCGGCGGCCTTCTTCAGCTGCTCAGCGGGGTCGGCGTCCTGGCGGGTCAGTACGGCCTGCACGGCGCTGTCGAGGGCCTTGTAGACGTTCTGCGCCTCGACGGGCGGCTCGATGGCCAGTTCGTAGTCGCCGAGCGTGCCGCTGTACGGGGCGAAGTTCCCGACCGGCACATTGGCCTGCTTGTTGACCGCGGCATCGACCGGGCCCGCGATGGTCGGCTTGTAGAACGGGACGCTCGGCACGCCGATGACGGCGCCGTCCTTCTTCTTGGACACCGCGTCCTTCTCGGCGAGCGCTGCGTCGTACTTGGTGGAGAGGTAGTAGAAGTCGATGAACTTCGTCGCGGCCTCGCGCTGCTGCGCGGTGGCCCTGGGGCTGATCACCGCGATGGTGCCGCCGGCCAGGGTCCGCTTGCTGCCGCCGCCGACGGGCATGGCGCCGAGGCCGATGGTCTTCGGGTCGCCCTTGTACTGCTGGACGTAGTGGCCGACCATGCTCGGGCCGGCGATGGTCATGCCGATCTTCCCGGCGGAGAAGTCCTTCTCCATGTCGGTGATGTTGCGCAGCTGGTTCTTGCCCATCGAGTCGTCGGACCAGCGCATGTCCTTGAGCACCTTCAGGGACTTCTCCGCGCCGCTGCCGGCCCGGTCGAAGGTGTTGGCCCACTTGCCTCCGGACTCCTCCTGCATGCTGTCGCCGAAGGAGTACGCCATCGCGGTCAGCATCCAGCCGCCCGTGTTCTCCTTGGTCATCTGCGCGTATCCGGTGGCCTCGGTCTTCTCGGAGATCGCCTTGGCCGCCGAACGGACCTCGGACCAGGTGGCCGGCGGCTTGTCCGGGTCGAGTCCGGCCTTCTCGAACAGGTCGCGGTTGTAGACCAGGCCGAGGGCGTACTCCTCGGTGGGGATGCCGTAGAGCTTGCCGTCCACGCCCTTCGCTGCCCCGAGCGCGACCTCGTTGAAGTCCTCGCTGTGCTTCAGCGACTTGAAGTCCGAGGTGAGGTCGGCGATCTGCCTGCGCTTGATCAGGCCCGACATCTCGGTCAGCGGCACCCGTACGACCGTCTCCAGGCTGCCGCCGCCCACCTTGGTCTGGAAGCTCTGCTGGTCGTACTGGTACTCGTTCGTCTTGACCTTGATCTTGGGATTGGCCTTCTCGAACTCCGCCACCCGCGCGTTGAAGACCTTGAGCGCTGCCGCGTTGGTCGCCGGCGGGCGCCCGGAGACCGTGATGGTCACCGTACCGTCCCCGGCGGCATCACTGCCGGAACCGGAACACGAGGCAAGCACGCAGACGAGCGCACCCGCGGTGACGCCCGTCAGGGCGATGCGCAGGGAGGGTCTCATCGGGGACTCCATTCAAGGGCAGACCGGGAACTGGCTGGAAAGCGTTTTCCAGCCGGGGTCACCTTGCACCGCCCGATATCGCCGCGTCAATGGGTTCGGTGCGGGCATCTGCCCCGGAGCCCAACGAATGCCCCTTGCCGCAGCGCACACGTCGGCTTAGCCTCTGGAAAACGTTTCCCAAGCGCTTTCCGGAGATCGTCGGCCCGACGATCGCGAGCTGGAGGACATCCCGTGCACCCTGCCTGGTCGGCCGCCGAGTACGACCGAACCCTGCTGCGAGCGGCCCTCGCCGAGGGCGATCGCTGCTGGGACGCCGAGGCGAACCTGTTGCAGGTCGAAGCCCCGTACAACCCCATCCACACCCGCATCAAGGGCGGTCTCGCACACCCCACGCGCAACTCCCTGCACTACGCCCTTCTGCTGCTCGAACGCGGCGGCGAGGGCGATGCCGAGCGCGCCCACGCCGTGATCCGGCGGATCGCCGGGCTCCAGGACCGGTCGCCGGAGAACGCCACCTACGGAATCTGGGGCTACTACGCCGAGGAACCGGCGGCGGAGATGGAGCCGGCCGACTGGAACTGGGCGGACTTCCTCGGCATCGCCCTGCTGCTGGTGGACGCCCGCCACGGCGACCGTCTGCCGGCCGGCGTGCGGCACGAACTGCGGGAGTCGCTGCGGCACGCGGCCGCGTCGATCGTCCGCAGGAATGTGCACCTGACGTACACGAACGTCGCCGTCATGGGCACGTTCGTGACGCTCGCCGCCGGAAAACTCCTCGACGACGAGGAGCTGTTCGCGTACGGCAAGGACCGCATGGTGCGGCTCTCGCAGGCCATCGACAGCACCGGCAGCTTCACCGAGTTCAACAGCCCGTCCTACTGGGGCGTCGTGCTCCAGACCCTGACCCTGATCAGGCAGCACGTCACCGACGAGGACACACTGGAGCTCAACGACCGGCTCCACGACCGGCTCTGGCTGCACTTCCTGGCCCGCTGGCACCCGCCGACCCACCAGCTCTCCGGCCCGATGGCCCGCTGCTACAGCAACGACCTGGGTGTGCCGCCGTTCCTGGCGAAAGCGGTCGGGGGGCTGCTCGGCGCGCCGGAACCCCGCCCGGTCCGGGGCGAGATGGCGACCGGGGTGGAATCCTGCGTGGACTACCGGATGCCCGACTGGGTCCGTCCCCGGCTGCTGGAGCTGGAGGGCGCGCACGAGCACCGGGAGCTGTTCACCGGGAGCCCGGCCCCGGAGACCGGCACCACCTGGCTGGATCCGGTCACCACCCTGGGCAGCGTGAACCACCAGGACACCTGGCTCCAGCGTCGGGCTCTGTTCGGCCACTGGGTACGCCCGGACGGGACCTCCGGACATCTGCACGTCCATCTGATGAAGGACGACGGGGCGGAGGACTTCGACTTCGCCTCGGGTGTGCTCTCCACGGTGCAGAGCGGTCCGCACGTGGCCTGGCTGACGGGCTTCGCCTGCCCGGCGGGCGACCGGCACCATCACCTCGACATGATCGAGCCGGGCGACCGGTTCCGGGCACGGTCGCTGCGTCTGGTGGTGGACCTGATCGGTGCGCCGCCCGTGGCGGAGGCATCCGCGGTCGACGGCGGCATCGAAGTCGACCTGGGGACGGCGCGGCTGGACTTCCACCTGGCCGGCGGTGCGTTCGGCGGCCGTACACCGACCGCCCGGCTGGTGCCGCACGCCGACGGGGTGCGGATCGAAGTGGTGCTCTTCGAGAGCGCGACCCCGGCCGAGCTGGACTGGGCGGAGCTCGGCGACACCTTTGCCGCGGGGACCCTGTCCCTCGTGCCGTCCGGTACGGAGCAGGGTGCGCGGCCCGCACCGGACGTGGAGGTGAACGTGGCCGGCGACCGCGCCGAGGTGCGGTGGACGACCCCGCGGGGGAACCGGCTCACGGTGTGCGGCGGCCGGTCGGTCGTCTCCCGCGAGGCGCACGCCGCACTGCACTCCGCGACTCTGGACGGCGCCGAGCCGCCGTCGCCCCGCCTGTCGGATTCCCTGCTGGTTCCGTAGGACACCGATCGCAGTCGGCCGCGGGCAGCACGCGGCCGGCTGCGTCCGCGCTACGGATACGGGCGCCGGCGGCCTGGGGACGATGCCGTAGCGGTCGCCGTCGAGCGCCTGCCGGACTCCGGCTGAAGCCCGCGCCTTCGCCGGCTCTGCCCCTGCCCCGTCGTCAGCTCTGCTCGGTGCCGAGCCGGCGTGACGCGGCGCGCAGCCAGGGATGGCGTTCGTGGAGTTGCGCGGAGCGCCGGTCCAGCTCCTTGCCCAGGCGTTCTGTGCGCTTGTCGATGTCGAGCTCGTCCAGGATCCGGTCGACCTCGGCGAGCAGCGCGCCGTGCAACTGCCACTGCCCGGGGTGTTCCTGGATGTCCTCGAGGAGCAGATCGGCTACCCGGTCCCTGGCCGCGCGGCTGACGGCGAGTGCCTGTGCCAGGCGGTCCTCCGCCTCCTCGGCGTTCTCCGCGAGCGGGGTGGTGATCAGTTCCGAGAAGCTCTCGACGGCACCGGCCATCTGCCCGAAGAGCTCCATCAGCGACTCGGCCACGTCCGGTGGGAACAGCGTCTCGTCGGTACGGGCCTTGGCCAGGTCGGTCAGGGTGCGCGAGAGCACCCGCAGCACCACGGCGCAGATCTCCAGGGTGTCCAGACCGGTGCGCAGCACGACCCGGTACAGCAGGCCCTGCCGGACGCGCGGATTGAGTGTGAGGCTGTCCTCGGCCTGCCGCAGCGAGGCGTCGACCTCCACGATGTCGTGGTCGAGGCGACGGGCGGCGTGGAGCCGGCCGGCCGCCTGCTCGACGGTGATGTGACCGCTGACATCCTGGCCCATCGCGCGGAGCATCCGTCCCATCTCGCGGGCCAGGCCGTCGATGGAAGCACCCGCGGGCTGCACCCACACGGGAGGGGCGAGAAGGAGGTTGAACAGCAGCCCCACTCCGGCGCCGATCAGGGTCTCCAGCACCCGGTCCCAGGCGGTGGACGCGACCTGCGAGACGCCCAGGACGAGCATCGCGCTGATCGCCACCTCGGGTACGAACTCCCCGACGCGCACCAGCCGCCCGATGATCAGCGAGGCGAAGATCGTCAGCCCGAGGCTCCACCAGTTGAGGCCCACCAGCGCGCTGAACACGGTGGCGATGAGCACCCCGACCACGACCGAGTTCACCCGGCGGATGCCGGTGGTGAGGGTCGCGTACAGGGTGACCTGTACGACGAGGAGCGCGGTGAGAGGGGCCGTGAGCGGTGCGGGATGCGGCAGGGTCCACACCGCCACGACGTAGGCGATGACCGCGGCCGCCGTGGAGCGCAGGGTCTGCGCTCCGGCGGGCTCGGTCGTACGCCGGACGAGCTCGATCACGGGTGCGGATACTCGGGCCATCTTCTTCCCATGCCCGCCCGCGCTCCATGGAAGCACCTCGGCACGGCGACACCCACCGTACGGCCGTGCGGGCCGGCGGCCGGGCCGCGGCCCGGGGTCACGGTGCGAGGGTGGCGAGCAGTTCCGCCGCCGTGGCGGTGGTCCGCACCTCGTCGGCCAGGGACCGGGCCCGCGCACCGTACGACGGCTCCTCGAGGAGCAGTTCGGCGGCGGCGCGGATGCTCCGTACGTCGTCGGGGCCCAGCACCGGCGGCTCGTTCGCCGGGGCGCCGGCCGGGGTGACGACCTTCCCCGCCCCTGCCTCGGCCACCAGCCGGGCGTTCTCCGGCTGGTCGGCGAAGAGGGGGACGCAGACCACGGGGACACCGACCGCGAGGGCGCCGAAGACCGTCCCCGAGCCGCCGTGGCAGACCACGAGCGAAGCACTGCGCAGGACGTCCGCCTGCGGGACCCACTGCTCCACGTGGACATGGGGCGGGAGCGGTCCGAGGTCCGTCGCGTCGACGTGGTGCCCGGTCGTGAGCAGTACGCGCACCGGCAGCGCGCTCACCGCCGCCAGAACCGCTCGGTACAGGCCGATCGCGGTCGGCAGGGCGCCCGCCTCGGTACCGAGGGTGACATGGACCAGCGGATCCCGCGCCCCGCCCCACCAGTCCGGCAGCACGTCCTGCCGGAGGTCTTCGTGGTAGCGGTGGGTCGCGGCGTACGGAGACGGGTCCAGGGAGGCCGGCAGCCGGGTCAGATACGGGGCGGCGAGGAGCCGCTCGGCGATGCCGGGACCGTACGCGTCGAGCACGGGGCCCAGAAGCGGGTCGGTGGCGGCGGTGAACTGCGCGGCGGAGACCGCGACCCGGGCATGCGGGATTCCGTGGCGCTCGGCGGCCACCACCGAAGCGAACTCGAACGTCTCGTGCAGGACGAGGTCGGGGCGCCAGTCGCGACAGGCCTCCTCCAGTGCGGGAAGCATCGCGGCGGTGCCGAGCCGGCCGAACACTTCCTTGACCATCATGGAGGCGCCGTCGTCCGGGGGCAGCTCCAGCACGGGCGCCATGACCCGCGCGATTTCCTCCTTGGGCGGCTCCCCGCCGATGCGGTACGGCTGTTTCCGGGACGCCAGTAACGCTTCGAGTGCCGGTGGGGCGACGACGAGGACGTCGTCGCCCCGCGCCGTGCACGCGTCGATGAGAGGAACGAGTGGGTGGAAGTGGCCCGCGCCGCGGGTCGAGGCGAAAAGTACACGCATGGGCCGAGCCTAGAGATCTCCGCCCTCTGCCTGTAGGGCCGCTTTCCGCCTGATTACGGCGCGTTTCTGGTGTCTGTGCGCCGTGCGGCTGTCGGGCCCGGCCGGCCGGGAAGCGGACCGGAGCGCCGGGGAAGGGGCCGACCCTCAGGGAGTCGGGGCGCAGCCGGGCCACTGCCCGTACCTCGATCCTCGCTCCGGACCGCGCGGTTCGCATCCTGATCGGCCCGGCGCCACCGCCGGCACGGTCCCGCCGCACCGTGTGACGGCGGGACCGTGCCGGCGCCGGATCAGCTCCCGGCGGTTCCGGAGGCGGGGGGCTGCCTCCGGCGCGGGCCGGGCCTCAGCAGGGGCGGAGGTACCGCGTCCGGGCAGCCACTCACTTCGGCCGGCCCGCGTACGGCACCGGGCCGGCGGACGCGATCACCGGGCTCCGGCTCGCCCCCGTGACGCCCGGCCGGCAAGGGCGCCGGCCTGCCGCTGCCGGCGCCCTTGCGCCGACAGCGATCGGAGCCGTCAACTCCGGTGCGCCGCTCCGGGGCGTGCGGGAGCGGTCGCGTTCACAGGGTGCGTTCGAGGCGGTCGGCCATCAGCCTGACGAAGCGCGAGGGGTCGCCCAGTTCGCCGCCCTCGGCGAGCAGCGCCAGATCGTGGAGGAGCTCGGCCGTCTCCTGGAGACCGGCGCCGTCCTCCTCACCGCGCTCGGCGTGCGCCCGGTTGAGGCCGCTGACCAGCGAGTGCTCCGGATTGAGTTCGAGGATGCGCTTGACCTGGGGAATGTCCTGGCCCATGGCGCGGTACATGTTCTGCAGGGCCGGCGTCACGTCGTGCGTGTCCGAGACGATGCAGGCGGGCGAGACGGTGAGGCGCGAGGAGAGCCGCACCTCCTTGACGGTCCCGCTCAGCCGCTCCGTCATCCAGCCGAGCAGACCCGCGTACTCCTGCTGCCGGCCCTCGCGCTCGGTCGCGGCCTCCTTCTTCTCCTCCTCGGTGCCGAAGTCGACCTCGCCCTTGGCGACGGACCGCAGTTGCTTGCCGTCGAAGGCGGGTTCCGCCTCGACCCACACCTCGTCGACGGGGTCGGTGAGCAGCAGCACCTCGACGCCCTTGGCGCGGAACGCCTCCATGTGCGGGGAGTTCTCGATGGCCTGCCGGGACTCGCCCGTCAGGTAGAAGATGTGCTCCTGGCCGTCCTTCATCCGCTCCACGTACTGCCGCAGCGTGGTCGGTTCGTCCTTGTCATGGGTCGTGGCGAAGGACGACACACCGAGGATCGCCTCACGGTTCTCGAAGTCGCTCAGCAGCCCTTCCTTGAGAACACGGCCGAACTCCCGCCAGAACGTGGCGTACCGCTCCGGTTCGGCGGACATCATGTCCTTGACCGTCGACAGCACCTTCTTCGCCAGCCGCCGGTGCATCAGCTGGATCTGGCGGTCCTGCTGGAGGATCTCGCGCGACACGTTGAGCGACAGGTCCTGCGCGTCGACGACGCCCTTGACGAAGCGCAGGTACGGCGGCATCAGCGCTTCGCAGTCGTCCATGATGAAGACGCGCTTCACATAGAGCTGGACACCGCGCTGGTACCCCTGCATGAACAGGTCCTGAGGCGCGTGCGACGGGATGAAGAGCAGCGCCTGGTACTCGAAGGTGCCTTCCGCCTGGAGGCGGATGGTCTCCAGCGGGGCACTCCAGTCGTGGCTGATGTGCTTGTACAGCTCGTGGTACTCGTCGTCGGTGACCTCGTCGCGCGAACGCGCCCAAAGGGCCTTCATCGAGTTGAGCGTCTCGGGCTCGCGCGGGGCGTCGTCGGCCCCTTCGGCACCGTCGGCTGCCTCGGGGACCATCCGGACGGGCCAGGTGATGAAGTCCGAGTATCGCTTGACGATCTCCCTGATCTTCCACGGGGAGACGTAGTCGTGGAGCTGGTCGTCGACGTCCTCCGGCTTGAGCCGGAGCGTGACCGCGGTCCCCTGGGGAGCGCTGTCGACGGTCTCGATCGTGTACGTGCCCTCGCCGGAGGACGTCCACCGGGTGCCCTGGCTCTCGCCCGCGCGGCGGGTCAGCAGCGTGACTTCGTCGGCCACCATGAAGCTGGAGTAGAAACCGACGCCGAACTGACCGATCAGCCCTTCGGCCGCGGTGGTTCCCTCGGCCTCCTTGAGTTCCCGCAGGAACTTCGCGGTGCCCGAGTTGGCGATGGTCCCGATGAGCTGGACCACTTCGTCATGAGACATTCCGATGCCGTTGTCCCGCACAGTCAGTGTGCGGGTCTGCCGGTCGGTCTCGATGTCGATGTGGAGGTCGGACACGTCCGCGTCGAGCGAGTCGTCGCGCAGTGCTTCGAGCCGCAGCTTGTCGAGCGCGTCGGAGGCGTTGGAGACGAGTTCGCGCAGGAACACGTCCTTGTTCGAGTAGATCGAGTGGATCATCATCTGCAGAAGCTGTCGCGCTTCCACCTGAAACTCGAACGTCTCAGTGGGCATAATCCGTGATTCCTTCTCAGGTCCGCGGTCTGGGATCGGGCCTGAGAACTCTAGATCAGCCGGACCCGTCGGGGCGGCGCCGCCCTTCTACGGCCTCGGGTCTGCAGGCGCCACCGCGTAACCGTCGGCCGTCCAGCCGCCGTCGCTGACCATCACCTGGCCCGTGATGTTCGCGGACACCCCGGAGGACAGGAAGAGGGCGAGATGCGCGATGTCCTGCGGGCTGCCCAGACGGCCGCGCGGGGTCCGGCGGCGCAGCGCCCGGGTGTCGAGCCGCCCGGCGTCGGAGAGCCGGGTCAGCAGGTCGGTCTCGACGTACCCGGGCGCGAGCGCGTTGACCCGGATTCCGAAGGGGGCCCACTCGACGGCCAGGACCTTGGTGAGGGCGGCGACGGCGGCCTTCGTCGCGCAGTACGCCGCGCGTTCGGGCCCGGCGGTCACTCCGTACATCGACGAGGTGGTGAGGACAACGCCTCCGTCGCCCTCGCGCATGATGCGGGCGGCGGCGCGTGCGCAGACGAAGGCTCCGGTGAGATTGACGTCCAACGCAGTGTTCCAGCGGTCCAGTTCGAGATCGAGGGAGGGCGCGTTGGCGGACACACCGGCATTGGCGACCATGACGGAGAGCTCTCCCGTTGCGGCGGTGAACGAGGTGAGCGCCGCCGTCACCGCGTCCTGGTCGCCGACCGGGGCGGTGGCCGTCGCGATCACCTGGCCGGTGCGGCCCGCTGCCAGTGCGGGCCGCACCCGGTCCAGTTCCTCGCCGTCGATGTCGAGCAGCAGCACATGGCACCCGGCACGTACGTACGCGTCGGCCATCGCCAGCCCCAGGCCGCGCGCGGCGCCGGTGACGCATACGGACCTGCCGCCGAGGTCGGGGTAGATCGCCGCTTCCGTCGTCATGTTCCGTTCCGTTCCCGCTCGCACACTGCCGCTCTTCCCACCGGTGTTCTCGGTCCTGCTCAGATCATGTGCATTCCGCCGTTCACATGGATGACCTCGCCCTGCACGAAACTCGCCGCGGGCGAGCACAGGAAGGTGACGACGGAGGCCACCTCCTCCGGCCTGCCCAGGCGGCCGAGGGGCGTCGTGGCGAGCGCGGTGTCGCCGCGGGCGGCGACGTAGTCGCGGGTCATGGAGGTCTCGATGATGCCGGGCGAGACCATGTTGATCCGCGCCCTGGAGCCGAGCTCCCAGGCGAGGCTGCGGGAGAAGGCGAGCAGCGCCCCCTTCGTCGCAGCGTAGTGCGCGTGCCGGATGCTGCCGCGGTGACCGGCCATGGAGGTCAGGTTGACGATGCTGCCGCCCTCGTTGAGGTGGGGCAGGACGGCGCGGGTGAGGTAGAAGACACCGTTGAGGTTGACCGAGATGACGGTGTTCCACTGCTCGTCGGTCATCTCGGCGACGGCCTGCTCCGGGTAGATCCCGGCGGCCGGGACGAGGAAGTCGACCGAGCCGTACGTCTCGACCGCCGCGGCGACGAACGCGTTGTTGCTCTCCGGCGAGGCCGCGTCCAGGGTGCGGGTGGTCACGGTCGCGCCCGTGGGGTCGAGCGTCGCGGCGAACTCCTCCAGCGCCCCGGCGTTCAGGTCACCGAGGACCAGGTTGGCGCCGGCCGCGTGGAACTGGCGGGCCACCTCGCGGGCGATGTCCCCGGTCCCTGCTCGTCGGACACGCGCCTTGACGCTCGAAGGCCGGGCCGTAGAAGTTCTGTCCCTGCAGGACCGGACCTGCGCACGCCGGAGGTCGTCGCGACATCTGCTGCGCAGGAGGTGCTCGGCCACACTGCTGCCCGCGGCCGGCAGCCGCGCCCACTCGACGATCCTCCGTTCGGCGACCGGCGAGGGCTTCACACCACCCGGACGACGGCCCGGGCCGCCTCGGCCAGCAGTGAGATCTCGGCCGCGACTGCTTCCGGGTCGGCGGCGACGGTGACCTGGGCGACGTCGTGCAGACCCGGGTGCGAGCCGACGCGCACCGCCCGCTCGGCGTTCCGCAGGAGATCGAAGTCGTTGATGTCGTTGCCGAATGCGACGTACTCGCCGACCCCCAGCGAGCTCAGGGCTTCCCACTTCGTCGTCGAGCCCGGTGCGAAGTCGACGATCGCCTCGTCGAGGTGGTGGTTGACCGTCAGCCCCAGCCGGCGGCCGATGTCGGCGAGTGCCGCCATGTCCGACGCACCGACGACAAGGAACTTCACGACCTCGGGAAGCTCGGCGATGTCCACCATTTTCGCGAGACCGCCCTGGTCGACGCGGCCCCGGATCGGATGGCCCGCAGGTCCGGTATAGGCGTAGTCCCAGAGCCCGTCGGCGAGATACGTCGCCTCGTACTGCCCGACCGCGTCCATCAGCGCGCCGAGCCCGGCGGAATCGAAAGCGGCCCGGGCCCGGACCTGGCTGTCGACCGAGACGAGGCTCCCGTTCCCGCCGATCAACGTGGCGGCCGGGAAGGCACCGTCGAGGACGGGCAACAGGTCTCGGACAGGCCGGGCGGAGGCGAAGACCACATGGTGGCCGGCGCGCTCGCACTCGCCGATCGCGGCGAAAATACGGTCATCGATCGTTCGTCCGTCGAAGCAGAGCGTGCCGTCGATGTCAAAAACCAGTGTGCGGGCGCGAAGTGTGAACATTGTCGGATTGTATCCGGCAGGCCGACGGCGATGAGGTGGCGCCAATGGTGCCGGTGATGCTGGTGGCAGCACTGGCGCCGGTGGTGCGGTGGGCATGGGCATGGGCATGGGCATCCATGGATGGGCCTATCTTGGCTGGTATGCAGTTCTACACAATCGGCCAGGCCGCCCGGCTCCTCGGTGTGAGCCCCGACACCGCGCGTCGCTGGGCCGACGCGGGCCGGGTGGCCACCCATCGGGACGAGGGCGGGCGGCGGCTCATCGAGGGGAAGGACCTCGCCGAGTTCTCCGTGGAACTGGCCAAGGGCGGTGGCGGCGAGGAGGACACCTCGTACACCTCGGTCCGCAACGCCTTCCCCGGGATCGTCACCGCGGTGAAGCTCGGTGACGTCGCCGCCCAGGTGGAAATCCAGGCCGGCCCGCACCGGCTGGTGTCACTGCTGACGCGGGAGGCCGTGGAGGAGCTGGGGCTGGAGGTCGGGATGGAGGCCACCGCCCGGGTGAAGTCGACGAACGTGCACATCGACCGCTTCTGAGCCGCTGAGCGGGCCGGCGCGCCTTCGCCTGGACGTCCAACAGCCGTGCGGCGCATGTGGATTCGCCATCCGCCGCGGCGCCGACCGCAGCCATCCGCATCGCCATCGGCAACGGGCCCGACGGCGCGGGGGCCGCGGCCACGGGTCGGCGGGCGTGGCCGGGCTCCTCGCGCCCCGAAGGTGTAACCGCCGTCCACGCGAATCGCGTTGCAGGAGCGGCCCGGTGAAGCGGTGGCACTGAAAGCCGCTGGTGGCGCACTCGAAGCTGACGTCGGCCTCGTGCTCCGGCCGGATGAGCAGATCGGACACGGTCGGGCGGACCGGACGGGACAGATCACCGGCGGGGGCGTGTCGCATGGGCTCGTCCGCCGCCGCGGGGACCGGCTCACGGGTCACCACCTCCCCGAGGATCCCACCCGGGCACCTGTCCCGTAGAAACGCACATGCAATCCCGAATGATCAGTGGTCCGGCTCATGCAAAGCAACAGAGGACTTTCAGCTTGCATCTGCGGCAGTATCATCAGCGCATGCACATGTGTCCGTCAGGACCAGAGGGAGTGGACCCGTGACAACCCGTACCGCGCGCCGGAACCGCCGGACCCTGCAGGTGGCCGGTGCAGGCACCGCCGCGCTGCTGACCCTGAGCGCCTGTTCCGCGTCCGACGACTCCTCGTCGGTGAAGTCGGGTTCCTCCGCCCCGGGCTCCTCGTCGGACAAGCTGTCCGGCACGGTGACCGTGTTCGCCGCGGCCTCGTTGAAGGAGAGCTTCACGACTCTGGGCAAGGAGTTCGAGAAGCAGCACCCGGGTACGAAGGTGACCTTCAGCTTCGGCGGCAGCGACTCCCTCGCCGCGAGCATCACCGGTGGCGCGCCGGCCGATGTGTTCGCCGCGGCCAGCCCCAGGACGATGAAGATCGTCACCGATGCGGGCGACGCCTCCGGCACACCCGCCACCTTCGTGCGCAACCAGCTGGAGATCGCCACGCTGCCGGGCAACCCCGACAAGATCTCCTCCCTCGAGGACCTCACCGGGCCGGGCCTGAAGGTCGTGCTCTGCGACAAGGAGGTGCCCTGCGGCGCCGCCACGCAGAAGGCCCTGGACGCCGTCGGTCTCGGGCTCACCCCGATCTCGTACGAGCAGGACGTCAAGGGCGCCCTGACCAAGGTCGAGCTGAAGGAGGCCGACGCGGCGGTCGTGTACAGGACCGATGTGAAGGCGGCCGGTGACAAGGTGGAGGGTGTGGAGTTCCCCGAATCGGCGAAGGCCGTCAACGACTATCCGATCGCCCTGCTCAAGGACGCCCCCAACGCGGACGCCTCCAAGGCGTTCATCGCGCTGGTGCAGTCCGCCGAGGGCCAGAAGGTCCTGACCGGGGCCGGGTTCCTGAAGCCTTGACCACGACCGCGAAGTCCGACGCCGCGTCCGGCACCCTCCGGGGTGGGCCGCGGCGTCGGCGTGTCCGGGAGGGTGGCGGCCGCGGCGCACCGCTGCCGCTGCTCGTACCCGCCCTGATCGGCCTGGCGTTCCTGGTCGTGCCGCTGATCGCCCTGCTCGTACGGGCCCCGTGGCGCAGCATGCCCGAGCAGCTGACCGGCGCGGAGGTGTGGCAGGCGCTCCGGCTGTCCCTGATCTGCGCCACTGCCGCCACCGCCGTGAGCCTGGTCATCGGGGTGCCGCTGGCCTGGCTGCTGGCCCGGGTCGAGTTCCGCGGACGCGGCATCGTGCGCGCGCTCGTCACGCTCCCGCTCGTCCTGCCGCCGGTCGTGGGCGGTGTGGCGCTGCTGACGGCGCTGGGCCGCAACGGCATCGTCGGGCAGTGGCTGGACTCCTGGTTCGGCATCACCTTGCCGTTCACGACGGCTGGGGTGGTGGTAGCGGAGGCCTTCGTGGCGATGCCGTTCCTCGTCATCAGCGTCGAGGGCACCCTGCGGGCCGCCGACCCGCGGTACGAGGAGGCGGCGACCACCCTGGGCGCGTCCCGCTTCACCGCGTTCCGCCGGGTCACGCTCCCGCTGATCGCACCGGGCATCGCGGCCGGTGCGGTGCTGGCGTGGGCCCGCGCGCTCGGCGAGTTCGGCGCGACCATCACCTTCGCCGGCAACTTCCCCGGCCGTACGCAGACCATGCCGCTCGCCGTCTACCTCGCCCTGCAGAGCGATCCGGAGGCTGCCATCGCCCTCAGCCTGGTGCTGCTGGCCGTGTCCGTCGCGGTGCTGGCCGGGCTGCGCGACCGTTGGATGACCGCCGGATGACCGGGGCCCACGACAGCTGGACGACCGCCGCATGACCGAGACCCACGGCCTCGCTGCCCGCACTGCCCCGGACGGGCTCGATGCCCGACTCGTGGTGGACCGCGGAGCCTTCCGCCTCGACGTGACGCTGACCGTCGCGCCCGGCGAGGTGGTCGCCCTGCTCGGTCCGAACGGCGCCGGCAAGACCACGGCCCTGCGCGCGCTCGCAGGCCTGACACCGCTCACCGGCGGCCACTTGAGGCTGGACGGCGCGGCACTGGAGCGTACGCCGCCGGAGTCCCGCCCCGTCGGTGTCGTCTTCCAGGACTACCTTCTCTTCCCCCACCTGACCGCCCTGGACAATGTGGCGTTCGGACCCCGCTGTCAGGGGGCGGCCAAGGCGGAGGCACGGGCGCAGGCCGCGCAGTGGCTCGACCGCCTGGGTCTCGCGGATCACTCCGGCGCCAAGCCTCGGCGGCTCTCCGGCGGCCAGGCGCAGCGCGTCGCGCTCGCCCGCGCCCTCGCCACCCGCCCCCGGCTGCTCCTCCTCGACGAGCCCCTCGCCGCACTGGACGCCCGTACCCGCCTGGAGGTACGGACCCAACTCCGGCGTCACCTGGCCGAGTTCGAGGCAGTGGCCGTACTCGTCACGCACGACCCGCTGGACGCAATGGTCCTCGCCGACCGTCTGGTCGTCGTCGAGCACGGCGAGGTCGTCCAGGAGGGCACCCCGTCCGACATCGCCCGCCACCCCCGTACGGACTACATCGCGCAACTCGTCGGCCTCAACCTCCACCGAGGACACGCGGAAGGCCACACCGTCCGCCTGGACACCGGCCCCGCCATCACCACCGCGGAGGTCCTGTCCGGACCGGTGTTCGTGGCGTTCCCCCCGAGCGCCGTCACCCTCCACCGCAGCCGCCCCACCGGTTCCAGCGCCCGCAACGTCTGGCGCTGCGAGGTCGCCGGGCTGGAGACCCACGGCGACCAGGTCCGCGCCGCCCTCACTGGCGTCCTCCCTCTCGCCGCCGATCTCACCACGGTCGCCGCCGCCGAGCTGGATCTGCACCCGGGTGCGGAGGTCTGGGCGACGGTGAAGGCGACGCAGACCCACGCGTACCCCGTCTGAGCAGGCGCTCTGCCGGTGCGTCAGGGGTGCGCCGCACGGCCGCGCGCGTGCTGCCCGTGTCCGGTGCGGCGATCGGCCCCCTTCCTACGGTGTGGCGACACGGAACCGTCCCCGCCCACCGTCCGGAAGTGGTACCCATGGCCGCCCCTGCAACCTCCCTGCCGGCGCCCTCGAACCTCAAGCGCATCGTCGCCGCAAGTCTCATCGGCACCACCATCGAGTGGTACGACAACTCATCCGATCAGAGCTGCGACCTGCTGTTTTCCCGCCACTGACCCGCCGAAGTCAGCACCGAACCAGCACCGGAGATTCTCGTGCTGGGTGAGGAATCGAGAAAAGTACGCTCAAGCCGGTTCGGACTCGGCCACAGACCCTGAAGAAGGTCACTCACCGTAGCCAGCTCACCCAGTCAGACGCCGAACCGTGCTTGGACGACAACATGGAGCAGGCCCCTACTCGGCGACCAGGCTTGGGCCTGCGCCGATACCCGTCCCGCTGTGGTGGCCGGAGCCCCGACCCGTGTCCTGGTCCTGGGCCGCAATGGTCGATTCGCCGCCCACTACGACAAGCAGCACCCCACGCCAAGCGAGCGCGCCGCCGGCTTCAGCCCCGGCACCAGCGGGTGCACTCTCACCGTCGATGGCTGGCGTCTTGGACTCGGCATCTGCTGGGATTCTGGCTACCCCGAGCACGCCCGCGTCGCCGCCCTCGACGGCTGCCACACGTATCCGGTCGGCGCGATGTTCGGCCGGGGCGCCGGTGCCCACCAGCGTGCCACGGTCTTCCCGGCACGGGCCCTGGACAACACCAGTTACGTCCCCCTCGCCAACCACAGCGGGCCCAGCGGCCCGTACCACGGATGTGGCGGCAGTGCCGTCTGGAACCCGGACGGCACCTTGCTCGTCAACGCGAGGCACTGCCGACCCCGGTCTGGCCATCGCCTATCTCGATCCGCAGGTCCTGGCAAGGTCCCGGGCCAAGGCACCGGTACTGGTCGACCCCTCACTCAACGCCCCCATACACCCCCGCAGCGGTATTACCGTCGCCTGAGACCGCCGCAGCGAGAGCCTGGACGACTGCACGGTCCAGGCCCCGGCCACTGCGGTAGCCTCGACGTCAGGGCGCCGGCAATGTGTGATCCCGACGGGATGCTGACGGACCATCATGGCCCGTGACCCACATCTCGCACCTACCGTGCGCTGTTGGGTTCCTTTGGTGGGGACACATCCATTCCGCAAAGAACTGCCAAATCGTGATCACGGAAACGATCTGCGCGATGAGGTACGCCATCTGCAATGAGCAGTAACGCATCTGGTAGATGGACAGAAGCAGTCCCAGACGGCTCTGCCAGTACCTGCGCTCGCTGCGGAAGGTGTCAAGGTCAAGCGCGATGCCGGTGACGGTGAGCACGAACAGCATGGCTGAGACGTAGAGAGCCAGATTGGCGTTGCTCTCATTGGTGAAGCGGTTCACCACAGCATTGAGCCCAGCAGGCAGTGCGAAGGCCAGCGCGACGGGCAAGGCCTTGGCTGAGCCGCGGCGGCCGGGGAGTCGACGCCACAACACACCGAGGACAAAGCCCGCCGCACTCCACGTCGCTATCCAGTAGAGGAAGGTCATCACGAGGTTGGGGATGCCGAAGAAGTCTGAGACGGTGAACTGCCACACTTCCCCGCGGATCCCCCATACCCAGGTGGCGATGATGCTCGCTGGCAGGCCAGGCACTGTCGCGAACCGGGCGCCACGCATACCGTTTGCCCACCAGTGGTCACAGGGCCCCAGAGCGAGGGCAGCGTCGACCACGGAAACTCTCTCTGGAAGACGGTCGGGGCCGATCGGGATGCCGCCGCCCGTACTGGCAGGCCAGTCGTGCAGGTCGCTCGGCTTCCGTTCCAGGTCCTTCCGTTTGGGTGGCACATCGCCGCGCATTCCTTGGTCGAGGCGGCGCAGCTCGGCGTGGATCTCGCGGTACGCGCGGGCCTTGCGCAGCAGAGTCTGATCACGGTGGAGGGGTCGTCCGTGGAGGGCATGTCGCCGTCGTACAAGGGGCACCGCGTCGTGGTGAGGTCTGCTGACATGAAGCCGGGAGACTGCAGCCGGACTGGCCCGCTTCCTGGACTTCCGAGGCGCGCTCAGGTCCTCCGCAGCTCCGCGGCCTCGTCGCGGGCCCGGGTCGCGGCCGGGTGGTCGCCGGCCTGGGTGTGCGCGGTGGCCAGGGAGTCGAGGGCTATGGCGAGCCAAGTGTGGGAGCCTATCTGCCGCCAGAGCCTGACTGCGGCTTCGGCGCGTCTGCGGGCGAGTGCCGGGCGGTCTGCCGCGAGTTGTGCCTCCGCGAGTGCGTACAGCGTGGCCGCTTCTCCCCAGAGGTTGCCGAACTCCCGGTACGTCCACAGACTCTGGGCAAGCAGACGGCGCCCTTCCCGATGCTCGCCCTGGCGGACCAGGATGTCCCCGAGCCAGCAGGCGGCGTGAGTGGCGGTGAGACGGTCGCCGAGGTCCGTACTGATCGCGACCGCCTGCCGGTAGGCGTCGGCGGCGGCCGGGTAGGCACCGAGCGCGCGGTGGCTCTGGCCCAGGCAGCGCAGGGCCTGGGCCTCCCCGGGCCGGTAGCCCGCGCCCCGACTGGCCCGCAGGCACTCCATGAATCGTTCCACGGCGGCCTCGACACGGCCTTGCTCGAGGTCGATGACGCCGAGGCCGTTGGTGGCGTAGACGAGACAGTTGACGTTGCCCGCCTGCCTGGCCAGCTCGGCGGCCTTCTCGAAGTGGAACACGGCCGAGGAGTACTGGCCGAGGAGCCGGTGCACATACGCCAACCCGGCGGTCGCCCCCGCCCGGTAGGCCGGTCCCTGTCCCTCGGTGAGCAGCAGCGCCTGCTCGAAGTGGTTCAACGCCTCCGGATACCGGTCGAGGATGGTGGTGAGTTCGCCGAGGCAGCGGTGGAGCTTCGCGGCGCTGTGCCGGTCGCCGCTGCTCAACGCCACTTTGAGCGCCCGGTTCTGCAGCCGCTCCCAGTCGTCGAAGTGGCCGCCGACCTGGAACAGGGTCGTGAGAGCGGTGGCCAGCCCGGCGGCAGGTGCGGCTTTTGTCCTGTCGAGCGCCTGCTCCGCCACGTCGATGAGGAACTGACGCTCGTCGGTGAACCAGGCCAGCGGGTCGGCGAGCAGATGACCGGTGTCCGCCGGGGAAACCCGCCACGAGGACAACTCCGCCTGCGAGATGCCCTGGAAGTCGACGCTGAGGGTGTCCGCGGCGAGGTCGGCAAGGTGGAGGCTGGCCCCGAGCAAGCGGTTGAGTGCGGCCGAGCGGTCCCGGTGCTGGACGGCGCGCTCCACACGCTCCCGGCCGAACAGCCGTACCAAGTCGTGTAGTTGATAGCGGATTCCGGTGGCGCCGACCGATCCGGTCTGCACCAGGTGCACCTCGACCAGATCATCGAGAACGGCTTCGGCCTCGGACAGGTCCACGTCCAGCAGCGCGGCCAGCGCCCAGGCGGCGAAGTCGGGGCCGGGCAGCAGGGCGAGCATGCGCAGCGCGTGCTGGGTCGGCGCGGCCATCTGCTGGTAGGTGAGTTCGAGGCTGGCTCGTACGGCGATGTGGCCGACGGCCAGCTCGTCGAGCTTGCGCTCCTCGTCGGCGAGGGCGCGGGCCACGTGGGCCAGGGGCCAGTACGGTCGTGCGGCCAGTCGCGCGCCGGCCACCCACACCGCGAGCGGAAGACCGCCGCAGGTCTCCACGATGGAGCGGGCCGAGTCGGGTTCCGCATCGGCCCGTTCCGGGCCCAGCATCTCGCGCAGCAGGGCGAGCCCGTTCGCGGAGTCCAGCACGTCCAGGGGGAGCCGCCGGCAGCCCAGCTCCGCCATGGTCGTGCGGCTGGTGACGACGGCGGCGCATCGCACGCCGCTCGGCAGCAGGTCGCGCACCTGCTGGGACCCGGCCGCGTTGTCCAGGACGACGAGCACCTGCCGTTGGGCCAGCAGGGAGCGGTAGAGATGGATCCGTCCGGTCAGTTCCGCGGGCACCGCCCCGCCGCGCACGCCGAGCGCGCGGAGGAAGGCGCCCAGGACCGTGAACGGATCGGCCGGCTCGTTGCTGAAGCCGCGCAGGTCCGCATGCAGCTGGCCGTCAGGGAAACGCGAGGCGAGCCGGTGGCCCGTGCGTACGGCGAAGGCCGTCTTGCCCACCCCGGCGGGGCCGGTGACCAGCAGAGTGAGCGTCCCCGGGCCGTCCGCGTCCAGGAGCCGGCAGGCCTCGTCCACCTCGGCGTCGCGGCCGACGAACAGGGAGAGGTCCGCCGGCAGCAGCCGGGGAACAAGCTGCCGGCCCGTCACGGGGTTCAGGGCAGCGTTGCTGCCGTCTTCCACTTCCTCCTCGGCGCACGGCACGTCGACGCGGACGGCGGCCGGATCGGGATCGCCGGACAAATCCGGATCCCCGGCCAGGATCTGTCCATACAGCCGCCGCAACGCCGCGCCGGGATCGACCCCCAGCTCGTCGGCAAGTCGCCGCCGGGCGCGCTCGTACTCCTCCAACGCCTCAGCCTGCCGCCCGCACCGGCACAGGGCGAGGACCAACTGCCCGACCACCCGCTCGTCGAGCGGATGCACCTCGGCCCGGGCCACCAGCTCACTCACCAGCCGATCATGCTGTCCCCGACGTAATCGAACGTCGACCAAATCCAGTTGAGCGGCCAACCGCTCGCCGTCGAGGAGCTGGCGCTGCGCGTTGAACCACGGGGTATCCACTCCGGCGAACGCGCTGCCCCGCCACAGCCCCAGAGCCTCCCGCCACAGCGCCTCCGCCTGCTCGTCCGCAGCCGCCCGTCGGGCCCGGTCCAACAGGCCCCGGAAGCGGTGCGCGTCCACCGTGGCCTCGCCAAGGTCGATCACGTAGCCGCCGGACCGGCGGACCAGCCAGACGCCGTGCGGCTCCAGCTCGCGGCGCAGGCGGGATAGGTACGCGTAGAGCGTGTCCCGCCCCCGGTGGGGCACGCGGTCGTCCCACACCCGGTGGAGCAGCCGGTCGGCCGGCACCGGGCGGCCGACGTCGACCAGTAGGGCCGCGAGAACACACTGCTGCCGCGCATGCCCCAGGGCCACCGGCCGCTCCCCGGCCCATGCCTCGAGCGTGCCCAGTAACCGGAACTCCAGCATGCCGTGCTCCCCCCTTCACGCCGGTACCGACCCGGAAGGCACCACCGTGACCTGCCGCGCAAGGTTTCTCGCAAGGTTTCCCGAAGGTCGGCCGTACATCGTTGCCGACGTGTCCAGAACCGGGCGGCTCGCCACCCGGGACAGCCCGGCGGTGCACCGGCACCGCCCGGTCACCTCACCGCCGACGCCGCGCGCCGCTCCACCGGAGATTGCGGGACAGCCCGATTCAAGGCGAATGCGCTCCTGAGCGATTGGAGACCAAATTCATGAATATCCGTCGCCTGGCCCATGGCCTGGCTGTCGCCGCCACTGCGGTCACCTGCGTCACGATGATGGGCACAAGAGCGCTTTCATGATGGTGTCGTCGGCGCGGTCAGGCCTTGTGTCGCAGCCGCGTCCAGCCGATAGGCATGTACATGCCAGTACAGGAGGGGTAGGAATGAGGAAGCTCGCACAACTCACCATGGCGGCGGGTGCATCTGTCGTCCTCGCATTGGGGCTGACAGGGTCGGCGTCCGCGTCGGCATGGACCAGCACCCCGTACGCGGACGCCGGGTTCATGAGCTACGGAGACGACATCTGGGTGGACCACCGCGCGTCGGGCGGCAACAGCATCGTTTGGTGGTCGACGGATTACGGCCGGACGGGGTCGTGCTCCAGCTCCGGCGGCGAGAAGTGGTGCTACTACGACATGCGAGAGACCGGCACCATCACCATCCAGCTCTGCTCCTACCCTCCGTCCTACCCGCAGGGGTGGTGCGACCTGGAGCAGGTCTCCACCATCGGGAACGAGGCGGGCTGACCCAGGTCCGGGAAGGCTCCCGGCGGGAAAGGCCGTCGCGGGAGACGAGTTCGTGGCGCGGTCGTGACACCGGCGAGCGCACCCCTCGGGACTCTCCCCCTCCGCGTACAACTCGGCGGATACCAGCCTTGTGGCTGGGCTCGAAAGAGCGCTGACGTGGGACAGGTAGGCCATGTAGAGCCAACGGGCAAAACCTTGCACCGAGGCGCAAGTTAGCCTCGAGCTTTCACGTGGTGGGGCGTTCGGTACGTGACCGGAAACGCGAAGAGTGCTCCTGACCTGCAACGATGGGACTTGTCTAGGGTCCAGGTTGTCGCGTGAAAGAAGCACTCCTCAGGTGAAGAAGCGTATCGGGTTCTATCCGCGTGTCCACGTCGAGGGTGGCGGGAGCGGGGTGGTCTCGCAGGCCGGTGGGGTGCTGCTGGTCGAGACCGCCCGCAAGGCCGGTCCGGACTCTTCGATAGGCCGCCGGCCTGCGGGAGTTCGCCGCAGGCCGGGAATGGCTGACCATCTACTACCTGCCGCCCTACGCACCCGACCTCAACCCCGTCGAAGGGAGGGGGCGGACTGATTGGGGGGCGTTGTTGACATAGGCGTACGGCGAGGAGTTGGGCGTTCCGGCCGTGGAGGGTTCCGGGTCAATCGTGGTGAAGCGACGGTTGGCGGGGCATGGGTGTGGTCGCGTGGGTTCATCCGGCCGCCTGTGTATGGGTTTCACGGTGCGGGGGCCTGCCGGTGCGGTACCACGTGCCACCAACCAAGGCCGGCTCCGCAGAAACCCGCCAGGCCTGACCGCAGGCGCGCGGAAGGGGAGAACACTACCCGCCCGATCCGCCCCGAATGCCGAAGTTCAACGCTGCGTAGTCAGCACCAAGTCAGCACGGGACAGGTGATCAGGGGCGCTGACATGCGGTTTCAGGTCAGCACCAAACCAGCACGGGAGTCAGCACCAGGGCAATAAACCATGCCTAGTAGCACAATCCTGACAGGCGCCTGCCAGCCTTCAATACGGTCCTCGAAGCAGTCTCGACGTGCCTGTCATAGTGGCCTCGCGCACACCTGGACCGTGAACTGTGGTGTCCCGCCACATACGCCCCTGAACTGCCCCTTCCTACGGTATGGCGACGCACGCACGTCCCCGCCAACCGTCCGGAAGTGGTACCCATGGCCGCCCCTGCAAGCTCCCCGCCAGCGCCCTCGAACCTCAAGCGCATCGTCGCCGCAAGTCTCATCGGGACCACGATCGAGTGGTACGACTTCTTCCTCTACGGCTCAGCCGCCGCACTGGTCTTCAACAAGTTGTTCTTCCCCGAGTCCGACCCGCTCGTCGGAACTCTCCTGTCCTTCCTCACATACGCGGTCGGCTTCGCCGCCCGGCCGCTCGGCGCCCTGGTGTTCGGGCACTACGGCGACCGGCTCGGGCGCAAGAAGCTGCTGGTGCTCAGTCTGCTGATGATGGGCGGAGCGACGTTCGCCATCGGACTGCTGCCGACGCATGCCACGGTCGGGTCCGCCGCCCCCGTACTGCTCACCGTCCTGCGGCTGGTACAGGGCTTCGCGCTCGGGGGTGAATGGGGCGGGGCCGTGCTGCTGGTGTCGGAGCACGGGGACGCACGGCGGCGCGGCTTCTGGGCCTCCTGGCCGCAGACGGGCGCGCCGGCCGGGCAGTTGCTCGCCACCGGGGTGCTGTCCGCGCTCACCGCACTGATGTCGGAGTCCGCCTTCGAGGCATGGGGCTGGCGCATCCCCTTCCTGCTCTCCGGCGTCCTGGTGATGGTCGGTCTGTGGATTCGTCTCTCTGTCGATGAATCACCGGTCTTCAAGGCCGCGCTCGCGCAGGCCGAGGAGCGCCGCTCCGGTGCCGGGGCGACGGAGAAGATGCCGCTCGTCTCCGTGCTGAGGCACCACTGGCGCGATGTGCTGATCGCCATGGGCGCCAGGATGGCGGAGAACATCAGCTACTACGTCATCACGGCGTTCGTGCTCGTCTACGCGACCACGGCGGCGGACCTGAGCAAGCAGACGGCGCTCAACGCGGTGCTCATCGCCTCGGCCGTCCACTTCGCGGTCATTCCGATGTGGGGCGCCCTGTCGGACCGGGTCGGGCGCAAGCCGGTCTATCTGACCGGGGCGATCGGTGTCGGACTGTGGACGTTCCCGTTCTTCGCGCTGATCGACACGCGGAACTTCGGAAGTGTGCTGCTCGCCGTCACCGTCGGGCTCATCTTCCACGGGGCGATGTACGCACCGCAGGCGGCCTTCTTCTCGGAGATGTTCGCGACCCGGATGCGCTACTCGGGCGCGTCGATCGGCGCGCAGTTCTCGTCGGTCGCGGCCGGTGCCCCGGCGCCGCTCATCGCCACCGCGCTGCTCGCGGACTTCGACAGCTCGACGCCCATCTCGCTGTACGTGATCGCCGCGGCGCTGATCACCCTGCTGGCAGTCGTCTGCGCCAAGGAGACCAGGAACCGGGATCTCACGGACATCGAGGGGACCACGGCCGCTCCGGACGCGTCCGAAGCTCTTCCGGCGGACGCCCGTACCGTCTGAGCACGGTCCGCCGGACGGGCCCGGGAGACCGGGACCGTCCGGCGGACAGCGCTTTTCACTGCTGGGCGGTGCGTTCGAACCAGGTGGGTTCGTCGGTCATGGACTGCTTGATCCTGAAGAGCCCGAACTCGTTCAGCGGGGGCAGCGCGTCCACCGGGAACCAGCCCACCTCCAGCGACTCGTCGTCGTTGACGCGTGCCTCGCCACCGGTCGCCCGGCAACGGAAGGTGACGTCGAGGTACTGACAGCGGTCGCCGTTCGCGTACTGCACGGGCTCCAGGGCCTGCGTGAGCACCACCCGCTCCGCCACGCAGCGCACGGCGGTCTCTTCGAACACCTCGCGCTCCGCGGTCCTCGCCGGCTGTTCGCCGGGCTCGCAGATGCCGCCGATGACCGACCATTTGCCGGTGTCTGAGCGGCGTCCGAGCAGCACTCTGCCCTCGTCGTCAAAAACGATGGCGGTGACTCCGGGCAGCAGGAGCAGCTGTTGGCCCGCGGTGGCGCGGATCTCGCGGATGAAATCAGGAGTAGCCATGGTCCGACCCTACGCGGCGCGACCGGTGGATCACCGGCTGCGCCGGCTCCGTACCGAACGGACAGCGACCAGGCCGAGCCCGGCCACGGCGATCAGCACGAGCACGGCTTCGGGGAGTGCGCCCATCCGGGTCGCGGGTGTCAGCGAGGACCTGAGCGGCACCTCGTCCACCAGCGCGTCCGGGGTGAACAGCTTCGTCTGCCGGACGATCGTCCCGTCCGGCCGGATGACCGCGCTGACCCCGCTGGTGACGGGGACGACGACCGACCGGCTGTGCTCGACGGCCCGCACCCTGGACATGGCCAGCTGCTGATAGGTCATCTCGCTGCGACCGAAGGTGGCGTTGTTGCTGGGCACGGCGATCAGCTGGCCGCCGTGCGTGACGGTGTCCCGTACGGCGTCGTCGAACGCCGCCTCGTAACAGGTCACGAGCCCCGCCTTCGTCCCCGCCAGGTCGAAGACTCCGACCTTCTTCCCGGGGCCGAAGTCGCGCTGCACCCGGTCCACGTCCGAGCTGAAGAGCCGTGCGACGGAGCGCATCGGCATGTACTCGCCGAACGGCTGGATGTGGCGCTTGTCGTAGGTTTCGACCGGGCCCTTCTCCGGATCCCACTGGATGAGGGTGTTGCGCAGCTTCCCGGTGTCGGGGTCGATCACCGCCCCTATCACGGTGGGCACGCCGATCGCCTTCACGGCGTCGTCGATCACGATCCGGGCGTCGGCGTTCCGGTACGGGTCGAGGTCGGAGGAGTTCTCGGGCCACAGGACGAAGTCGGGCTGCGGGACCTTGCCCTCCTCCACCTCCCGGGCGAGCTGCTCGGTGCGGCGCACATGGTTGTCCAGGACGGCACGGCGCTGGGCGTTGAAGTCGAGACCGAGCCGCGGCACATTGCCCTGGATCGCGGCGACGGTCGCGGTGCCGTCCTCCGCCGAGTCGTCGACCAGGGGCAGCGCGGCGAGCGCGCCGACGACGGGTACCAGGACGGTCGCGGCCGCGGCGGTGACGGCCGCCCGCGGCAGGGTGCCCGTACGGCGGTAGGCGCGGAACTGGCGTACCGCTTCGCAGAGGCCGAAGCCGCAGAGCACCACCGCGAAGGAGAGCAGCGGTGTGCCCCCCACGGCCGCGAGCGGCAGGAACACGCCGTCCGCCTGTCCGAACGCGATCTTCCCCCACGGGAAGCCGCCGAACGGCACCCTGGCCCGGACCGCCTCGTCGAGCACCCAGACCGCGGCGGCCCACACCGGCCACCAGGCGAGGCGGCTGACGGCGGCGACCCCGATGCAGCCGACCGCGATGAACAGCGCCTCGGCGGCGGCGAGGGCCAGCCACGGCACCGGGCCGACCTCCTCCCCGGTCCAGTGCAGCAGCGGCAGCATGAAGCCCAGCCCGGCGAGGAGGCCGAGTCCGAACCCGGCGCGGAGCCGTCGTCGGTGCAGCACCCAGCCGAGCAGGGCGAAGCCGGGCAGGACCAGCCACCACAGGGGACGCGGCGGGAAGCTCAGATACAGCAGTACACCCGCGATCACGGCGGCGGCGGGCCGCACGAGGCCTCGCTTCCGGGACACGGAGGTTGAGGCCGGCTGCGCGGCTTCGACTGAGGTGATGGTGGCGCTCACCCGGCGGAGTCTACGGTGACCGGCTGTGGGTCCGGCAGCCCCGCCCGTGTGGTGGAACCCTTCGTACCCGGTCGTTCCGGCGCTTTCCCGTACAGATCAGGCTCGCTGCCGTCCCGGTGTCAGGTTCCGGCAGATCAGGCTCGCTGCCGTCCCGGTGTCAGGTTCCGGCCGCCGTGAGGTGCAGGCGCTCGCGGATGAACCGTACGCCCGCCTCCGCGTCGTCGACCGTGATCGTGAACGTCCTGCCGTCGCCGAGCCGGAGCACCAGGCCCTCGCCCCTGCGGACCACCACGGCGGTGCCCTGCTCGGGGCGCCAGCGGTAGCCCCAGCCGCCCCACTGGCGCGGGGTGACCTCGGGGGCGAACTCCGCGCCCACCACATGGGTGAGCAGGATCCGGCGACGCGGCAGGCCCATGTGGCCGCAGCGCACCTCCAGGGCGTCGCCGTCGATCCGGACGGCCACGTTCACGAAGGCGAGGGTGCCGAACAGCATGAGCAGTCCGGCGGCGACACAGCCGATCACGGACATCAGCAGCGGGGCGATCCCGGAGGTCCAGCTGGAGCTGACGGCCAGCTGGACGCCGAGCGCCAGACAGGCCGCGCCGGCGGCTGCGAGTACCCACTGGGCCCGGTTGGTGGCCCGGCCGATCCAGACGGCGGAGTGGGGGTCGGCTCCGGTGTGTCGGGGATTTCGGGGGTGGTCCCTCATGTCAAGCAGCGTACTTAAGTTTCCGCACGCCGGGGACGGTCCGAAGGGCCCCCACCGGGTCAGCGGGCCGGGCTGACGGCACCCAGCAGCTGGCCCTCGGCGTAGGCCAGAGCGGCTTTCGGGAGCTCGGCGAGGCGACCGCCGACGAGCACGGCGAGAGCGGTGGACGGTTCGGCCGACGGAGCGGGTCCGGCCCCGATCCGGCGCAGTGCCTGGGCGGCGACGGCGACGGCGGATCCGTGCAGCGCGACGGGCGGCAGACCGGGCTGCCGGACGGCGGCGCGGATGCGTTCGGCGACCAGTTCGTAGTGGGTGCAGCCCAGGACCACGGCCCGGACGTCACGCGGGGTGAGGGCGGCGGCCGCGGCGATGGCCAGGTCGATCGCGGTCTCGTCGGCGTTCTGCACGGCGTCGGCGAGACCGGGGCAGGGCACCTCGGTGACGTCGACCGAGCGGGCGAATTCATCGATGAGCCCGCGCTGGTACGGGCTGCCGGTGGTGGCGGGCGTGGCCCAGATCGCGACCGGGCCGCCGCCGGCGACGGACGGTTTGATGGCGGGGACGGTACCGATGACCGGCAGCGTGGGTTCGAGCGCGGCGCGGAGCGCCGGCAGGGCGTGCACGGAGGCCGTGTTGCAGGCGACGATCAGTGCGTCCGGCCGGTGGGCGGCTGCCGCGCGGGCCACGTCGAGCGCGTGGTCGGCCACGTACTCGGGTGTACGTGGTCCCCAGGGCGTGCCTTCGGGGGCGTCGGAGGAGAGCACCAGATCGGCGTCGGGCCTCAGCCGGCGTACTGCGGCGGCTGCCGCGAGCAGGCCGATTCCTGAGTCCATGAGCGCGATCTTCACCCGGTCACCATAGTCGACCGCCCTTGCGGTTCTGTCCCGGTGGGGCAGACTGCGGCGAATGAGCGCCGTTGCCTGGATCGCCGTGGGTTCGCTGGCCGCATGGGTGTGGCTGCTGCTGGGACAAGGGTTCTTCTGGCGGACCGGCCAGCGGCTGCCCCGCCGGGAGGACCCCGGCCGATGGCCGTCCGTCGCGATCGTGGTACCCGCACGTGACGAGGCCGACATGCTGCCGGTGAGTCTGCCGTCACTGCTGGCGCAGGACTATCCGGGGCGGGCGGAGATCTTCCTCGTCGACGACTGCAGCAAGGACGGGACCGGGGACGTCGCCCGTGCGCTGTCCGTGCGGTTCGGAGGGCTGCCGGTGACGGTGGTGTCACCGGCAGAGCCCGAGCCGGGCTGGACGGGCAAGCTCTGGGCCGTCCGGCACGGGATCGCACGGGCCCGGACCCGGGAGCCCGACTATCTGCTGCTGACGGACGCCGACATCGCGCATGAGCCGGACAGCCTGCGGGAACTGGTCGCCGCCGCCGTGTCGGGCGGCTTCGATCTCGTCTCCCAGATGGCGCGGCTGCGGGTGTCGAGTATCTGGGAGCGGCTGGTCGTACCGGCCTTCGTGTACTTCTTCTCGCAGCTCTATCCGTTCCGGTGGGTGAACCGGTCGGGTGCGCGGACGGCAGCGGCGGCCGGTGGCTGTGTGCTGCTGCGGACCGCGGCGGCGGAGCGGGCCCGGGTTCCGGAGTCGATCCGGCAGGCGGTGATCGACGACGTGTCGCTGGCTCGGGCGGTGCAGCGCAGCGGCGGGCGGATCTGGCTGGGGCTTGCGGAGCGGGTGGACAGCGTGCGGCCGTATCCGCGGCTGGCGGATCTGTGGCGGATGGTGTCGCGGAGCGCGTACGCCCAGTTGCGGCACAGTCCGCCGCTGCTGCTGGGGACGGTGCTGGGGCTCGCGCTGGTCTATCTCGCGCCGCCGGTCGCGCTGGTCTCCGGGCTGCTGACGGGTGACCCGGTGGCGGCGTGGGCGGGCGGCGCGGCATGGGCGGTGATGACGGCGACGTATCTGCCGATGCTGGGCTACTACCGGCAGTCGCCGTGGCAGGCGCCACTGCTGCCGTTCACCGCTGTGCTCTATCTGCTGATGACGGTCGATTCGGCGGTGCAGCACTACCGGGGCCGTGGCGCGGCCTGGAAGGGGCGTACGTACGCCCGTCCCGAGGCCGCGCCGGACCGGTGAGCGGAGTCGGCGGTGGGCCGGGCGTCGCAGGGCCGGCCGGACCGCCGGGGGTCATTTACGGCCGGGTGTCCAGTTCATGCCCCATCCGTAGGCGTAGTCGATGGTGCGCTGCGGGCTCACTCCGCGCTCGGGGACGAGATAGCGGGCCTCGCGCTGCACCGTGAGGTCTCCCCCGTTGTTGGTCAGGAGCGCCAGTGCGCAGACGGTGGACGGGACGGTGCATTCGTCGAGCGAGAAGTCGATCGGGGCGCCGTGCTGGGGCTGGAGGGTCACCGTCGCGTGGAGATCGGCGAAACTCCGGGCGCCTTCATAGATGGTGACGAAGATCAGGACGCGCCGGAGCTTGCCCTTGTGGTCGAGGTTGACGGTGAGGTTCTCACCGGTGTCGACGGCGCCGGTGCGGTCGTCCCCGTCGAGATGGATGTACGGAGGCTGGTGGAGTGCTCCGAAGGCGTTTCCCAGTGCCTGGACGACTCCCTTGCGGCCGTCGGTCAGCTCGTAGAGAGCGCAGAGGTCGAGATCGAGGTCCGAGTGGTTGGCGACTGCCCTGCCGAATTTGCTTCCCCAGCCCTTGAACTGTTTGCGCACTTGCCAGTTGAGATTGACGCGGAGCACTCCCGAGGTGCCGCCCTGTTTGGCGAGGGAGACCGACGGGGCGTCCTTGGTGAGTGTCACCTTGGACAGCCGGACGGGTGCGGTGGCGGGAGGTGCGGAAGGTACCGGCGGTGCCATCGGTGGCGCCGGCGGGGCCGGCGGCCGGTGGTCGACCCGCGTTGTGTTCTGCGGCTGTTGAGGCGTTGGGGGTCGGCGATAGGGCTGAGTCCGCTGAGGCTGCTGCGGCTCGTCGACGGAAATCCCGAAGTCGGTCGCGAGCCCTTCGAGGCCGGTGTCGTATCCCTGGCCGACGGCCCGGAACTTCCAGGCGCCCTGGCGCCGGTAGAGCTCCCCGAGGATGAACGCGGTCTCGATCGTCGCGTCCGTGCTGTCGAAGCGTGCGAGCTCCCTGCCGCTCGCCGCGTCCGTGATCCGGACGTACAGCCCGGCCACCCGGCCGAAGGTGCCGCCGTCCGCGGAGGCCGCCAGGACCACGCGGTCGATGGCCGGCTCGACGCGCGCCAGTTCGATCGCGAGGCTGTCCGTCATCCCGTCGCCGGCGGTCCGCTTGCCCTCGTGGCGCACCGCGCCGGAGGCGTGGGAGGGCTGGTTGTAAAAGACGAAGTCGGCGTCGCTGCGCACCTTTCCCGACACGAGAAGGAGCGCCGAGCCATCCACATCCGGTGTCCCCGGGGAGTTGCGCCACCCCAGTTCGACCCGCACGGCCTGAGCCGCCACCGGAACATTGGCTCCTTTTAGCATGGTCATGCTCGCCCCCATCGCGAGTCCGGCTGCCCGAAAACTATTCTCCGCCAACCTAATCCCCCGGACCCTCACAGGGACCACGGATGCCCGGTCCGGGCCTCGCGATCCACCGGCAGTCTCCCGCGAAGCCGCCCCTTGCGTGATCCCGAGGCGTCCGGGTGCCCCTTTCCCGTCCCTGTCGCCCAGGGGTCGTGCCGATCCGCCGGTCCCGCGTGAGGACGGTCGTCCCCGGACCCGTACAAATTTCGATGGTCAGGCATGAATAGCTTCATCATCTTCCGTTCACCGGGGCACGACTGCCAGCATCGGCGCACCGCCACCCCGTGAGGGAGAATCCGATGAATCGTCCCCGTTCTCTGCGCTGTCTGGCAGCCCTGGCCGTGGTTGCTCTCGCGGCCACTGCCTGTGGGCGTTCCGGTCAGAGCGACGCCCCGTCCTCAACCGCGTCACAGGCCGCCTCCGGCCGGACCGCGGCCGAGCTGTTGCCCGCTCAGTTCCGGCAGAAGGGTGTGCTCCGGGTGGCCACCGCGGTCGGCTACCCGCCGATGGAGATGTACGAGCCCGGCACCACCCGGCTCACCGGTGTCGACCCCGATCTGGCCAAGGCCATCGCCGGGCGGCTCAAGCTGAAGCTGGAACTCACCAATGCCGCCTTCGACGGACTGATCCCCGGCCTGGAGTCCGGACGGTTCGACCTGGTCATGTCGTCCATGACCGACAGTGCGCAGCGGCGCCAGGCGGTCGACTTCGTCGACTACTTCCGCACCGGCGGCGTCATCATGACGAAGCAGGGCAACCCGCAGGGCATCAAGTCCCTCGCGGACCTCTGCGGAAAGACCGTCGTCCTCGCCAAGGGCAGCTCCAACCTCCACATCGGCGAGGAACAGAACGCCAAGTGCCAGGAGAAGATGCGGATCTCGCAGAGCGAGGACGCACCGACCGGGCTGCTGCAACTGGACAGCGGACGCGCGGTCGCGACCATCGTCGACTATCCCGTCGCCAAGATGTTCACCAAGAAGAGCAGCTCGTACGAGGTCCTGCCGGAGCAGTACGGCACCGCCCCCTGGGGCATCGCCTCCGCGAAGAGCCAGAGCGGACTGCGCGACGCCGTCCACAAGGCCCTGCAGGAACTCATCGACAACGGCGACTACAAGAAGATCCTCGACACCTGGGCGGTCGGCGACAGCGCCGTGCCCAAGGCGACCGTCAACGACGGGCAGTGAGAACGGACATGAACCACCAGAAAATACCCGGGCCCGCCCTCGGCGGAGCACCGGATGCCGACCGCACCGACAAGACACCCCTGGAGGACGACCTCTCCCTCCAGGTGACCGGACGCCCGCGTCCCGGGCGCTGGCTCGCGGTCCTGACCGCCATCCTGTTCGCGGTGTGGCTCGCCTACACCGTCATCGTCAATCCGAATCTGCACTGGGACATCGTCGCCAAGTACCAGTTCGACGGCGTGATCCTCAAGGGCCTCGGGGTGACCATCCAGCTCACCCTCGTCTCGATGGCTCTCGGCATCGCCATCGGGGTCGTCGTCGCGGTGATGCAGCTGTCCGACAGCCCCGTCCTGCGTCTCACCGCCGGTGCCTACACCTGGTTCTTCCGGGGCACCCCGCTGCTGGTCCAGCTCATCTTCTGGTTCAACCTGGCCCTGCTGTTCCCCGTGATCAGCATCGGAATCCCGTTCGACGGCCCCAAACTCGTCAGCTGGCAGTCCAACCAGGTGATCACCGGGTTCGTGGCCGCGCTCCTCGGTCTCTCCATCAACGAGGGCGCCTACATGGCCGAGATCGTGCGGGCCGGCATTCAGAGTGTGGATCCCGGACAGCGCGAGGCGGGAGCCTCCATCGGGATGTCGAACCGTCAGATCCTGTCCCGGATCATCCTCCCGCAGGCAATGCGGGTCATCATCCCGCCGTTCGGCAACCAGTTCATCTCCATGCTCAAGACGACCTCGCTGGTCTCGGTCATCGCAGGCGCCGATCTGATGACCGTCTCCCAGCACCTCTATCTCGCCAACTTCGAAGTCGTCGCACTGCTCCTGGTGGCCTCGATCTGGTACCTCGTACTGACCACGATCGCCAGCATCGGCCAGCACGCCGTCGAGCGACGCTACAGCCCCGGTACCGCTCCCGTGCTGCGGAGCAGGATCCTGGCCAATCTCCGGCCCGGACGCGCCAAGAAGGGAGCGGCGGCATGAACGACGTGATCCTCAGGGCCCGCGGGGTCCGCAAACGGTTCGGTGACACCGAGGTGCTGAAGGGCATCGACCTCGACGTCCGCAGCGGTGAGGTGCTCTGTGTCATCGGCCCCTCCGGGTCCGGGAAGTCCACACTGCTGCGCTGCTTCAACCACCTCGAGCGGATCGACGCGGGGCGGGTGTGGATGGACGGTGAGCTGGTCGGCTACGAACAGCACGGCCCGTCCGGCCGGGTGCTGCGCGAGCGACGCGCCCGGGACGTGCGGCGCCAGCGCGAACGGATCGGCATGGTGTTCCAGCGGTTCCACCTGTTCCCGCACCGCACAGCGGTGCAGAACGTGATGGAGGGTCCGGTCGCCGTCAAGGGACGGCCCCGTGCGCAGGCCGAGGAGCAGGCCCGCAAACTGCTGGCCGATGTCGGTCTCGCCGACCGGGCGGACCACTACCCGGGGCAGCTGTCCGGCGGGCAGCAGCAGCGCGTGGCGATCGCCCGCGCGCTGGCCATGGAACCCGCCCTCATGCTCTTCGACGAACCCACCTCCGCTCTCGATCCCGAACTCGTCGGCGAGGTGCTCGGCGTCATGCGCGACCTGGCCCGCAGCGGTATGACGATGGTCGTGGTCACCCACGAGATGGGCTTCGCCCGTGAGGTCGCCGACCGGGTCCTGTTCATGGACCGGGGCGCCGTCGTCGAGGCCGGGAGCCCCGACCTGTTGTTCACCGACCCGCAGCACGAGCGCACGCGGGCCTTCCTGTCGAC
The DNA here is from genome assembly GCF_014649535.1 of Streptomyces gelaticus. Lineage (GTDB taxonomy): Bacteria > Actinomycetota > Actinomycetes > Streptomycetales > Streptomycetaceae > Streptomyces > Streptomyces gelaticus. Next base: position 43,843 of record NZ_BMTF01000020.1, on the reverse strand, counting down.
GGTGCTGTGATGGGCCGCCCCCTCGATCTGCTGCTGCGCGGCGGCACACTCGTGGACGGAACCGGAGCGCCCGCCCGGGAAGCGGACATCGCGGTGGTGGACGGACGGATCGCCGTGCTCCCCGCCGGCGCCCCCGCCACGGCCGCCGAGACCCTGGACGTGGCCGGGCGGGTCGTCGCGCCCGGCTTCATCGATGTGCACACGCACTCCGACGCCCTCGCGGCGCCGCACGGAGCCGATGGTGGTGCCGCGGAGGCCGACGACGGTCTCCGTCTCGCTCCGCTGCTCCAGGGCGTCACCACGGAGATCTGCGGCAACTGCGGGACCAGCCTGTTCCCCTCGCTCCCCGAGCGACTGCCGGAACTCGCCGAGCATCTCCGGGTGACGTTCGGGCTCGGCCCGGTGCGGCCCGCCGTGGCCTTCGACGAGTTCGCCGCCGGACAGGACCCGGCTCTGCGCCACACCCACATCGCCTCGCTGGTCGGCCACGGCACGCTGCGCGCCGGAGTGATGGGATTCGAGGCCCGGCCGCCCCGGCCGGACGAACTGGACGCCATGTGCGCGCTGCTGGACCGGGCACTGGCCCAGGGGGCGGCCGGTCTGTCCACCGGGCTGATCTACCCTCCCGGCACCTATGCCGACACCGAGGAGATCGTCGCGCTGGCCGGGGTCGCCGCCCGGCACGGCAAGCCCTACGTCACCCACCTGCGCGACGAGATGTCGCAGGTGGAGTCCGCCCTGGAAGAAGCCCTGGAGATCGCGGTGCGCTCCGGCGCCCCGTTGCAGATCTCCCACCACAAGACCGCGGGCCGGCACGCCTGGGGCGCCACACTGCGCACCCTGCCCCGGCTGGAACGGGCCCGCGCCGAAGGCGTGGACGTGCTGTGCGACGTGTATCCGTACACGGCGGGAAGCACCGTCCTGCACGCCATGCTGCCCCCGTGGGCGAGTGAGGGCGGCGTCGGCGCGCTGCTGGAGCGGCTGCGCCGCCCCGAGACGCGCGACCGGATCAAGGCGGACATCGCCCAGGGCGTCGAGGGGTGGGAGAACACCGTGGGAAACGGTGGCTGGGACCTCATTTCGGTGGCCGCCGCGCAGACGCATCCCGAGGCCGAGGGGCGCACCATCGCCGACCTCGCGGCCGAGCGCGGCATCCATCCGGTCGACCAGGCCTGCGATCTCCTGCTGGCCGAGCAGGGTGAAGTGACCATCATCAGTCATTCCATGCGCGAGGACGACGTCCGCCGGGTCCTCGCCAGCCCGCTGTCGATGATCGGCTCGGACGGCGTGCCCAAACCCGGCCGGCCGCATCCGCGCTGGGCGGGAAGCTTCGCCCGGGTGCTCGGCCGCTACACCCGCGACGAGCAACTGCTCCCGCTGGAGAGCGCGGTGCACAAGATGACCGGACTGCCCGCCCGGCGGTTCGGCCTCACCGGCCGCGGCGTGGTCCGCGACGGCGCGGTCGCCGATCTGGTCGTCCTCGACCCGGCGTCGGTACGCGACACCGCCGACTTCGACCGCCCCCTGCTGACGCCCGAAGGCATCGATACCGTCGTGGTGTCGGGGCAGGTCGCGGCACGAGACGGCCGCCCGACGTCGGCGCGGGCGGGAGAAGTGGTGAGGATCCGATGAGTCTGGCCCAAGTGGCCGCGGCGGCCCGGCGTTCGGCCGCGCTGCCGCTCACCCTGGCCGTCGCCGCCGTCGACATCGACGGCGGCGGCACCGTGGGGGTGGACGAGCGCACCGTACTGCCGGTGGCGTCCGCCTCGAAGCTGCTGCTGCTCGCCGAGGTCGCGCACCGGCTGGACACCGGGGCACTGCCCGCCGACCGTGTCGTGGAGGTCCTCGACGAGGACGTGGCGGAGGGCACCGGTCTGCTGCGCCGGCTGAGCGGGCGCGGCTGGACCGTCGAGGATCTGGCCTGGCTGACGGCCTCGGTGAGCGACAACACCGCGACCAACGCGCTGTTGCGCCTCGTGGGGCGCGAGTCCACGGCCCGGCTCGCACAAGAGCTCGGGCTCGATCACCTCACGCTGCACGACAAGGTCCGCGACGTCCGGGGCCCGGACGTGCCGCCCGTCTTCGCCACCGGCACCGCACAGGATCTGGCGCGGCTGGTGACGCACGCGGTGCGCGGCACCATGAGCTGCCCGGCGGCCTCCGCCCGGCTGCTGCGCTGGATGCGCGCCAACACCGACCACGGCCTGGTCCCCGCACTGATCGACCACGACCCGTACGCCCCGGGCTTTCCCGAGCGGCTGCGCGACGGGCTCCTGGTGGCCAACAAGACCGGCACCGACACCGGGGTCCGGGCCGATGCCGGTGTCATCGTCGGCAGGCGACGGCTGGCATACGCGGTGCTGGCGCACTGGGACACGGCGCTGGGCCCGAGCACCGAGCGGGCCGCCGTGCATGCCATCCGGGACGTGGGGCGGACCCTCGCGGCCTGTGCCGGGCGCCGGACCGCCGATTGAGCCACGGGAACCGGCCGGGGCCCCGGCCGCGCGTGGGCGTGACCGGTGCGCCGGTCACGCCCACTGCACCTCCAGCAGCGACCGGATCTCCTCGGCGGCCGACCGCAGGTCCGCGAGGAAGATCCGCAGCAGCGGATTGCGGTTGGTGGGCCGGGTGGCGACGCCGATGCGCCGGTGCAGCCTGGGGTGGTCCAGACGGCAGACGTGCACGCCGGCGGTGTCGCCGAGCCCGAGGGCCGGGACGAGAGCGATGCCCATGCCGGCGCGGGCCAGGTTGATCGTGACCTGGTAATGATCGCTGCGGCAGCGGACCCGGGGGCGGAAGCCCTCTGCCGCACACGCGCGTTCCAGCACCGGTTCGCCGGTGTGGCCGCCGTGCGTACCGATCCAGCTCTCCCCTTCCAGGGCGGCCAGCCGGACCGAGGCGTGCCGCCCGAGGCGGTGCCGCAGGGGAAGGACCACCAGCTGCGGCTCGTCGAAGAACATCTCCACGTCCACGGTCGCCTGCCGGCACCAGGGATCGAGCGGATGCTCGAAGACCACCGCGGCGTCGAGCCGGCCGGCCTCCAGGTCCGGCACCAGTTCGTGCGGCTGCCCGAGGATCAGCTCCAGCTCGACCTGGGGCCGGTTCGCCGCGAACGCCGACAGGGCCCGGGGCAGCAGCTCCAGGCCCGAGGAGGCGAAGAAACCCAGTCGCAGGACCCCGGCCTCGCCCTCGGAGTGCGCCCGCAGGTCGTCCCGGGCCACGGCCATCAGGTCGGCGACCGCCTGTGCGTGCTCGGCCAGTCGCACCCCGGCCGCGGTCAGCCGCAGGCTCTGCGGCTGACGTTCCACCAGGGCCACTCCCAGCTCCTGCTCCAGCCGGGCGAGCTGATGCGAGATCGCGGAGGGGCTCAGATGCAGCGCCTGGGCCGCGGCCACGATGGTGCCGGTACGGGCGATCTCCAGCAGGACGAGCAGTCGGGCACTGTTCAGCATCGGCTCAGGTTAGGCCGTGCCGGCGCGCTGCGCCGCTCCGGCGCCGGTCCCCACCGTCCGGGTCGGCTCCGGGAACCCGGCGGGCTCGTCCACGTCCAGGCGCAGCAGGTCCTCCTCGGTCTCCCGACGCACCACGATTCGGGCGCGGCCGTCGCGCACGAAGACGACGGCGGGGCGCGGCAGCTTGTTGTAGTTGGAGGCCATGGCATATCCGTAGGCACCGGTGACCGGCGTGGCCAGGAGGTCGTCCACCGCCACGTCGGCGGGCAGGGCGGCGTCGTCGACGATCACGTCACCGCTCTCGCAGTGCTTGCCGACCAGCCGTGCCCGCATGGGCCGGGGAGCGCGCGGGCTGCGCGGCAGGAACACCTCGTAGCGGCTGCCGTACAGGGCGGGTCGCAGGTTGTCGCTCATCCCGCCGTCCACACCGATGTACGTCCGCACGCCCTCGATCCGCTTGATCGTGCCCACCCGGTAGAGGGTCAGCCCGGCGCGGGCGGCGATGGAACGGCCGGGCTCCACGGTCACCGAGGAGCCCCAGCCCGCGTCGCGTACCGCGGTCCGCACCCGGGCAGCCCATTCGGCGAACGACGGTGGGGTCTGTCCCGCCTCGTACGCGACGCCGAGGCCGCCGCCGACCGTGAGCCGGTCCATCCGGGTGTCGGCGGCGAACCGGGCGACGGCGGCGGCGCCGGCCGCGAGCTCTGCGGTGTCCAGCACCTGCGAGCCCACATGCGCGTGGACGCCTTCCAGGATCATCGCCGGGGAACCGGCGGCCCGGCGCACGGCGGCCGCCGCGGTTCCGCCGGCGAGGCCGAAGCCGAACTTCGAGTCGTTGCCGCCGGTACGGATCGCCTCGTGCGCGCCGGCGGCCACTCCGGGCGCCACCCGCAGCTGGATCCGGGCGGGCGGCAGGTGTTCCTCGGCGTGCAGGCGCTCGATGCGGTCCATCTCGTCGAAGCTGTCGACCACCACGTGCCGCACCCGGGCGGACATGGCCGTGCGCAGTTCCGCCGCGTCCTTGTTGTTGCCGTGCAGGACGATCCGGTCGGCGGGCACCCCGGCGTGCAGCGCGACCCGCAGCTCGCCGCCGGAGGCGACATCGAGCAACAGCCCTTCTTCGTGGGCCAGCCGGGCCATGGCCGTGCACAGGAACGCCTTGGAGGCGTAGGCGACGTTGTCCCGGCCGAAGGCGGCGACCGCGTCCCGGCAGCGCCGGCGCAGATGCTCCTCGTCGTACACGAAGAGAGGTGTTCCGAAACGCCTTGCCAGTTCGGTGAGCAGGACGCCACCGACGGCCAACCCTTCCGGACGTGTTTCGGATGTACCGGGCAGCAGGCCCGATTCGATGGCTGACGTCATGCGTTCCTCCCCGGAAGCCGGCTCGCAGCCATCCTGCGGCCTGCGCAGGGGGTCATAAAAGCGCATTCTTCTATGGCTGAGCGTCATGGTTTTCGATGCTCGCGCCGTGCTGCCGGTACGGGTGCGCCGCCCCGGCACGAGGCGGCCGGTGCGCATCCGCCCCGGTTCCGCCGGTTCCCGTGGGGGACCTGGTGGCCGCACCATGTTCCGGGCAAGCCCCGTATCCCTCCGTCGGACGAGGTCACCCTTGAGAAGCCTCACATCCTGGATCGTCGCCTGTTCGTCCGCTCTCGCCGTGCTGGTCACTGTGCCGGGCTCCGTCGCCGCCATGAGCCCTCCGGCCGGTGAACCGGCAGCCGCCTCCCGCGACAGGCCCGCCTTCGACCCCGCTCCGGCCGAGGCGGCGCTGCGGCGCCTGCTCCCGCACCACACCGGGCAGTTCGACCTCGTACCGACAGGCCGCCCCGCGTCCGGCGACTACTTCACCGTCTCCGGCGCCAAGGGCCGGGTCCGCATCCGGGGCACCAGCCCCGCCGTGCTGCTCAGCGGCGTCAACCACTACCTCAAGTACACGGCCCGGGTGGACATCGGCTGGCCGGGTGACAGCACCTCGAAGCTGCCGAAGAAGCTCCCGGCCCCCCTCGGCACGGTGCGCCGGGACGCCTCGGTCCCGCACAGGTTCGCCCTCAACGACACGGACGACGGCTATTCGGGGGCGTACCGGGACTGGGCCTCGTACGAGAAGCAGATCGACGTCCTCGCGCTGCACGGCATCAACGAGGTGTTCGTGCAGATGGGTGCGGACGCCGTGTACTACGACACCTTCCAGGAGTTCGGGTACGCAAAGAAGGAGCTCACGTCCTGGATTCCGGGCCCGGCGCACCAACCGTGGTGGCTGATGCAGAACATGTCCGGATTCGGCGGCCCGGTCAGCGAGAAGATGCTGGACCGGCGCGCCGCGCTCGGCCGCAGAATCGCCGACCGGCTGCGCCGGCTCGGCATGACACCGGTCCTGCCCGGCTACTACGGCACGGTGCCGCCCGGGTTCACCGACAGGAATCCCGCCGGGCCCGTGGTCCCGCAGGGCGACTGGGTCGGCTTCGAACGCCCGGACTGGCTGGATCCGCGCAGCGAACTGTTCCCGAAGGTGGCGGAGGCGTTCTACCGCCGTCAGCACGAGCGGTTCGGTGACTCGGCCATGTACAAGATGGATCTGCTGCACGAGGGCGGCACTCCCGGCGACGTACCCGTCAAGGACGCCGCAAAGGCCGTCATGGACGCCCTGCAGACGGCGCGTCCGGGCGCGACCTGGGTCCTGCTCGGCTGGCAGAGCAATCCGTCCACGCAGCTCATCGACGCGGTGGACAAGAGCAGACTGTTCATCGTCGACGGCCTGGCCGACCGCTACAACGGCCTGGACCGCGAGGCCTCATGGCACGGCGCGCCCTACGCCTTCGGGACCATCCCCAACTTCGGCGGCCACACCACGATCGGCGCCAACACCGCTGTCTGGGCAGCCCGGTTCGAGGAGTGGCGCACGAAGCCGGACAGCGCACTCCGGGGCATCGCCTATCTCCCGGAAGGCACCGGCGGCAACCCCGCCGCGTACGAGCTCTTCACCGAACTGGCCTGGCGCACTGGGGCATTGGACCACTCCGCCTGGTTCGCCGACTACGCCGGGCGACGCTACGGCGGTGCCGACCCGCATGCGGTCAGGGCCTGGGAACTCCTGCGCGCCGGCCCGTACAGCACTCCGTCCGGCACCTGGAGCGAGTCCCAGGACAGCCTCTTCACCGCGCGCCCCGGGCTGAGCGTCGGCACGTCGGCCAGCTGGAGCCCGCCCGCCATGCGGTACGACGCTTCGACGGTGCGGCAGGCACTGACGGAGCTGCTCCAAGTCGCCCCCGAACTACGGAAGTCGGACGCATACCGCTTCGATGTGGTGGACGTGGCCCGGCAGGCCCTGGCCAACCACAGCCGTACGCTGCTGCCGCAGATCAAGGCCGCGTACAAGGACAAGAATCTCGCCCTCTTCCGGCAGCGGGCCGCGGAGTGGAAGCGGGACCTCGCCCTGCTGGACCGGCTGCTGGCCACCGACCGGCGGTTCATGCTGGGGCCCTGGCTGAAGGACGCCAGGTCCTGGGGCAGCACCGACGCCGAGCGGTCCACCGCCGAGTTCGACGCCCGTTCGATCCTCACCACCTGGGGTCATCGCTCCGGCAGCGAGTCAGGTGGGCTGCGCGACTACGCGAACCGCGAATGGTCGGGGCTGATCCGCGACTTCTACGCCGAGCGGTGGACGCTCTACCTCGACTCCCTCGACACCGCCCTGGCCACCGGGCAGCTGCCGGCCGCCATCGACTGGTTCGAGCGGGACAACGCCTGGAACCTGGAGCACAAGAACTATCCGGTGGAGCCCATGGGCGACCCGGTGGCACTGGCCGAAGCCGTACGGGCATCGCTGCCGGAACCGGAGGCCCGCGCCGTGAAGTGACGGCGCTCGCCGACCGTGCGGGGTTCAGGGCTCTGGACCTCGGGGCTGAGGGCGGCGCCATGCCCCGTGGTGGAGGGGAGAAACGGCGCTCCGTCCGCCATGGACTACGGACTCCCGTCCGGGGCATGGTCCGATGCCAGCAGGACCTCCCGCCGGGCGAGGGCGGTGGAACCCGGTGCGGTGCAGGCGTACGCCCCCGCCACGGCTCCCAGGCGGGCGCATTCCAGTGGTTCCCGGCCCGCGAGCCTCCCGTACAGGAATCCGCAGACGTACGCGTCCCCCGCGCCGTTGGAGTCCACCACCGGTGCGGGCGGGACGGTCGCCGGGATGTGGTGCGGGGTGGAGCCGCCGTCCCGGGTGAGTACGTGGGAGCCGCCCGGGCCCGCCGTGGCGACCACGGTGTCGGCGCGGCCCTCGCGGAGGATCTCCCGCATCAGCGCGAAGGTGCCTTCGCCCGCGCCCGCCGCGCTGAGGAAGACGAGGTCGGAGCGGAGTGCGAACTCCCGGTGGTGGTCGGCCAGTCCGTCCCAGTCGTGCAGGTCCGTGGAGACGGGGACGCCGAGTTCCTCGATGTCGTCGTAGAGGAAGCGCGCGAAATTCATGATGGACAGATGGACGTGGCGGGTACGCCGCAGTCTCGGCAGGTAGAAATCCCGGGGCATTCTGAGGTCGGCCGGGTCGCGGGCGTCGTAGAACGACATCCGGCGTCCCGTCGCGTCCACCAGGTTCACGGCGCGGCGGGTGCCCGCCGAGGAAATCAGCGGGTCGAACTCCACGTCCCCCGCGGCCAGTCGCTCGCGCACCTGGGCACCGATCCAGTCGTCGCCGATGCAGTCGAGGAGCGCGACCCTCAGTCCGAGCGCCCGGGTACCAAGCGCCACGTTCCCTCCGGTGTGGCCCGGCCATTCCTCGATCGGCCCGACATGGACCGAGTCGGCGAACGGGACGGGCAGGGCGTCGACCCGCACGATGGTGTCCACCCCGCCGCCTCCGACGACCAGGACGTCGTACTCCGTGTGCTGTCGGGTCACCATGGGCCTCTCTGTTCCTGAGGCGGCCCAGTATGCCGTGGTCGGGAGCAGCGGCCCACGGCCGAGGTGCACGCCGGGCTCGTCGCCGTACTCGGCGAGCAGCTCGTGCTGCAAGCGGGCGTACTCACGGAGTTCGGGACACTCGAAAGCCCCCGTTGTTAACGGAACCTTTATCGGTGTTTTGGCAGGTCAGGCAGACAGAACCGGCGCAAATCGGATGACCCCAAGATTAGGTCTCCCCAACCAGCACATCGTGGGCTTAACTTAGGTGTCATGACCTCCCCCCGCTCCACCTACGGCGGCGGCTACTACGCCGCACCGTCGTTCCCCGACACTCCGATCTACGACTCCCTGGTCGCGGAGCGGGGCACCCCTCAGATCGCTCCGATCCGAGTGCCTGCCGCCTACGACACCGGCAACAGCCACCTGCCGGCGCTCCCGGCGGCTCTGCCGGCTCTTCCCGCGGCACCTTCCCAGCCCGGCCCGTCCTACGGCTACCCGCAGCCACCCGCTCAGCAGGGTTACGCGCCGATGCAGCCCGCGCAGTTGCAGCACGCCCCGGCGCCGTACATCCCGCAGCAGCCGACCGCGGCCCGCGGCGGGTATCAGGCGCCCTATCCGCAGCAACAGCAGCGGCCCGCGCCGGGCACCGGCTACGAGGCGATGCGTCCGGCGTCACCGCGCCCGGCGCCGGCACCTCGACCGGCCCCCGCGCCCTCGCCCTACGAGGACCCGTACAACCGCCCGTACCAGGGTCGGGGGTACTGAGCCGAAGGTCACGCACGGTCGCACGAAGTCGTCGTCGAGCCATGGGGACTCGACGGCGACTTCGCGCGTTCGCGCACCGGACGGGCCGTCAGTCCGGCTGGACCGGCGGGAAATCAGGGGGTGGTTCGCGCGTTGACCGGGGTGAAGTTGCTCTCTCTTCGCTCCTTCCGTGCGCGCAGCGTGCCGTATCAGGCTAAGACGGATACGGAAGGGGGTGCAGGACTGTGCGAGCGGTTACGGGTGTATGGCGCTGGCGGCACAATCCCCTGCGCCGCGCCACTGACCGGCGCGAGGCATGGGTGGCTCTGGTCGCGTTGCTGCTCATGGTGCTGGCGGCGCCGGCGCTGGGCTGGGTGTGCGGGGCGCACACCGACGACGCCCTCCAGAAGTCGGTGCGGGCCCAGTGGGCCGGGCGTCAGGCCACCACCGCGGTCGTGGAGCGCCGGACACCGCGAGGGCCGCGTTTCGTCACCGATCCCGAGGTGTCCTCGGAACGCGCCTCGCAGACCTCGGTGGTGGCGCGCTGGAAGGCCCCGGACGGCACGAACCGCCGCGGCACGGTGATGACCTCCTCCCGGAAGGCCGGCCCCGGTTCCGAGATCGAGATCTGGACAGACCCCGACGGCCGTCCCGTACCGCGCCCCATGGACGCCGCAACCGCCCGCACCCATGCGGTGCTGGCCGGGCTCGGGGCGACGCTGCTCGGTGTCGGACTGATCGAGAGCGTCCGGCAACTGACCGTCCGGCACATGATGCGACGGCGGTACGCCCGCATCGACCAGGAGTGGGCCAGGACCGGTCCGGACTGGGGCAGGACCGGAACCGGCAGCTGATCAGCTGCTGATCGGGGCAACTCCCGCCCGCCGCGCGCGCTACGGTGGACCGGCCCGCCCGCTCTTCCCGGTGGGCGGTCCCGTGATTCACCGCTGCCGGGAGGCCGGTGACACGGGCATCACACACGCACGAGGTGGGGGCACAACAGCGCCATGGCACAGGGCACGGTCCAGGTGACGCACACCGGAACATCGCGGTGGCGGCGCCGCACAGGCGAATACGCCACCCTCACCGCAGCCCTGGAGGCCGCGGCCGACGGTGACGTCCTCACCATCGCACCCGGCACCTACCGGGAGAATCTGGTCCTTCACCGCGCGGTGACCCTGCGCGGACCGGAGGGGTCCGTCGGGTCCGTGCGGATCGCCCCGGCCGACGGGGTGCCGCTGACCGTGCGGGCCTCCGCCGTCGTCGCGGACCTGCACGTGGAGGGCCAGGACTCGACGGCGCCCGCGCTGCTGGTCGAGGACGGCGCGGCGGAGATCGCGGACGTGCGGATCGTCACCCGTTCCGCCGCCGGGATCGAGGTGCGCGGTGCGGCTCGGCCGACCGTGCGCCGCTGCACTGTCGACAACCCCGCCGGGGTCGGCATCGCCGTACTCGACGGTGCGGGCGGCGTGTTCGAGGAGTGCGAGGTCGTCTCCGCCGGTCAGGCCGGTGTCTCGGTCCGCGACGGCGCGCATCCGCGGCTGGAGCGCTGCCGTGTCCACCATGCCTCGGGCGCGGGGCTGAACGTCAGCGGGGAGGGCAGCGGCCTGGAGGGCGTCGGCTGCGAGGTGTACGAGATCAAGGGCACCGGAATACAGGTGACCTCCCGGGCGTCCGCCCACCTCACCGACTGTACGGTGCACCGCACTTCGTCGGACGGCATCACGCTCGACACCGACGCCGTGCTGACGCTCGCCGACTGCGACATCCACGACATCCCGGAGAACGCGGTGGATCTGCGCTCCCGTTCGGTCCTCACGCTGACCCGCTCCACGGTGCGCCGCTTCGGCCGCAACGGCCTCTCGGTCTGGGATCCCGGCACCCGCGTCGACGCCAACCAGTGCGAGATCCACGACAGTACGGGCGACTACCCGGCGGTCTGGGTGAGCGACGGGGCGACCGTGATACTGGACTCCTGCCGGGTCCACGACGTACCGGACGCCATCTTCGTGCTCGACCGGGGCTCGCGCGCCGACGTCGTCGACAGCGATCTGTCCCAGGTCCGCAACACCGCGGTGTCGGTGAGCGACGGGGCGACCGCGCAGCTGGACGACTGCCGCATCCGTGAGGCGTCCACCGGTGCGTGGTTCCGCGACCACGGCAGCGGCGGCACTCTCAACAACTGCACCATCGACACCGCACAGACCGGAGTGATCGTCACCAAGGGCGCCGACCCGACGATCGAGCGCTGCACGGTCACCTCGCCCGCCGAAGCCGGTTTCTACGTCTCCGCCGAGGGTCGCGGCACGTTCAACAGCTGCCGGGTCACCGGCAGCGACGGCTACGGCTTCCATGTGATGGACGGCTGCCGTACGACGCTGACCCGTTGCCGGACCGAGCGGTGCGCGCGCGGCGGATACGAGTTCGCCGAGCCGGGCACCGCGCACGGTGACGGTCAGGGCACCGGCCCCGTCGTGGAGGACTGCACGAGCGACGAGAGCGCGCTGCGCTCCCCCGCTCCCCCGGCGCCCACCGTGCTGACGGCGACCCAGTCGGCCCCCGGGCTGCTCGGCGGGGTCCCGGGGCAGCGTGCCGTCGAGCCCGCCCCGGCCGAGGTGCCCGCCACCACGCCGGCACGTACGTCGGACGCGGTGCTCGGGGAACTGGACGCGCTGGTGGGCCTGGACAGCGTCAAGCGGGAGGTGCGCGCCCTCACCGACATGATCGAGGTGGGCCGCCGGCGCCAGGAGGCCGGGCTCAAGGCCGCGTCGGTCCGGCGCCATCTCGTCTTCACCGGCTCCCCCGGCACCGGCAAGACCACCGTGGCCCGGCTGTACGGCGAGATCCTCGCCTCGCTCGGGGTGCTGGAGCGGGGCCACCTGATCGAGGTGTCACGTGTCGATCTGGTCGGTGAGCACATCGGCTCGACCGCCATCCGCACCCAGGAGGCCTTCGACCGGGCGCGCGGCGGCGTGCTGTTCGTCGACGAGGCGTACGCCCTGTCGCCGGAGGACTCCGGCCGGGACTTCGGCCGGGAGGCGATCGACACGCTGGTGAAGCTGATGGAGGACCACCGGGACGCGGTGGTCGTCATCGTCGCCGGTTACACCCACGAGATGGAGCGGTTCCTCACCGTCAACCCCGGGGTGGCGTCCCGTTTCTCCCGGACCATCACCTTCAGCGACTACGAGCCCGCCGAGCTGCTGCGGATCGTGGAGCAGCAGTCCGACGAGCACGAGTACAGCCTGGCTTCCGGAACCGGGGAGGCACTGCTGAAGTACTTCACCGAGCTGCCCAAGGGTCCGGCGTTCGGCAACGGCCGCACCGCACGCCAGACCTTCGAGTCGATGGTGGAACGGCATGCGGGCCGGGTCGCCCAGCTCGCGGAGCCGAGCACGGACGACCTCACCCTGCTCTACCCCGAGGACTTGCCGGAACTGCCCTGAATGCGCGGGGCCTCGAAGCCGTCCTCCCCGCCGGTCTGGCGGGGCAGGACGGGGTCCAGTCGATCCAACAGCGCGGCCCGCTCCTGGGCGAAGACCGGGTCGGCCTGGTAGTCCGAGTGCCCCAGGACGGCTTCGGGCAGCGGATGTTCGGGGGTGCGCCCGTGGACCAGGGGGTCCTTCAACGGCCCGCGGTCCACCTCGGGCCCGGGTCCCTCGTCGAGCCGGACCCGGCCGCCGATCGGGTCGGTGGCCCGCCACAGATTGCGCCAGCAGTGCACGGACCGGTGCAGCGCGTGCAGCGGTCCGGGGCCGAAGTAGGCCGGGAACCAGCGCCCGTACAGTCGCTCGATCGGCGAGCCGTAGGTGAGCAGGGCGACCCGGCTGCGGGTGTGGGCGGGCAGTTGCCAGACCGCGGACGCCGCGAGGACGCTGCCCTGGGAGTGCCCGGAGATGACGAGCCGGCCGCGGGTGAGTCCGGTCCAGCCGGACATCCGTGATGCCAGGTCGGGGACGGCGCGCTCGGCATAGCAGGGTGGTGCGAAGGGGTGGGCGGCGCGCGGCCAGAACGTACCGACGTCCCAGAGGATGCCGATGGTGCGCCGGGCCGAGGCGTCGCGGTAGGCACGGCGGCCCCAGGTGACGAAGAGTATGAAGCCGAGTCCGACCATCCAGGAACCGGTCGACTGCGCGGCCTGGGCGACGGACTCGATGAACGCGCCGTTGCCCTTCATCGCGATCCCGGGCACCTCTCCGCTCAGCCAGGCCCCGCAGACCGCCCCCGCGCCGAGCAGCAGGGTGGCGCCGCAGACCGGGCCGAGGATCCAGGGCGCGGAGTCGGTGAGAGCGGCCGTGGCCCGGATCCGGGCGATCTGCCGGGTCCGGGCGGGATCCGGCCGCTCCTCCTCGTACTCCTGGTCGATGCGGGGCTCCAGGGCGCGGGCGGTCAGCCAGGTCCGGACGAGCAGCAGCAGCGCGGGTACGGCCAGCAGCACCAGGAGCACGGGGATGACCGACGCCTGCCAGCTGAGCAGCACGGGTGGTCCCTCGATGACGGAGCCCCGGCCCGTTCCGGGGGTGCCGGGGCCGTCGAGCCAGTCGGCGACACGCTGGGAGACCCCGCCGCTCATGACGCCGCCGAGGGCGCAGGCGAGCATGGCGACCACGGGCCCGCCGAGCCCGTGCATGACGGTGCGGGGTTCGGGGGTCCGGCGGTACAAGCCCAGTGACACCACGGCGAGTACGACGACGAGCAGCCCCTGGCCGAGGGTGATGACGCTGAAGACGAGGTCGCCGGGCAGGGCACCGGACGAGACCCAGTCGGGACGGGGCCAGCCCGCGTACACCGCGGCGAGGACGAGCAGGGCCAGGGCCGCGCCGGGCAGACAGGTGATCAGCGCGCGGTCGAGCCGGTTGTCGAGATGCCGTTCGCTGCGGCCCCGGCGACAGACCACCCAGAGCACCACGATCCCGCCCAGCACGAGTGCCGCCTCGATCAGCCGGCCGAGGATGCCGGGCACGGGGCCGGTGACGGAGCGGTCGTGGCGGGCCGCGGCGCCCGCGACCGACGCGGCGACGGTCAGGAATCCTGCGGCGGTGTGGGCGGCGCGCAGCCGGGCGACCAGCCTGCGGCCGTACCAGAATCCGGGCCGGCCGAGGGCGGGGCGGCCGACGGGCTCGGCGCCGGCCGATGAAGGCACGGGAGCCGGGTCGGGGTCGTCGTCGTCCGGTTCGGTCCCGGTGAGCGGGCGCTGTGACTCGTACGCGCTCCAGGTCCGGTTGGACAGGAACCAGAGGAGCACCACCACGGCGGTGGGCACCAGGGCGGCGAGGGCGAGCCTGCGGCCCGGCTGGGACCACCAGCCGCCCTGTGCCGTCGACAGGAAGCCCAGCCAGGACCGCTGGTTCGAGCAGTCCGGTACGCCGGCGCACTGCCAGGCCGTCAGATCGAGCGCGACCTCGCAGGCCGCCGCGGTCAGCAGGACCGTGAGGCTGAGCGCGACGAGCCGGACGAGGACGCCGTACAGGCGCACCGCGCGGGTGCGGGAGCGGGCGGTGGGACGCATCCAGTGGGCCAGGTTGACCACCATGAAGGGGAGCAACAGCAGCCACAGGGCGCGGGAGCCGTTGCCGGAGGTCAGGTTGGACCAGCAGTAGGCCTCGGGAATGGGCCGGTCGCGGTACCGCTCGGGGTGCTGCTCGGCGTCCGTGTCCTCGGCCCGCCGGTAGATGGCGGCGGTCACGTCGCCGGTGATGCGGACCGTGCGGGGGTCGTCGAGCATCTCCTGAGGGGTGGCGCCGCCCACGCCGTGGACCAGCAGTTCCAGCGCGGGCCCCGGACTCTGCGGGGCCTGGGTGGCAGGTGGCACTGGAGTGACTCGCTCTCTCGGTTGTGGGGGGAAGGTTGATGCCTGGTCACCAGAATCGTGGCAGAGGGCCGGTGGCCGCACCGCTCTCACGGAATCTCCCCAGTGCGGCGGCCGCCGACACCGCGTGGCAGGATGAGCCCGTTCGCAGAGACTGCAGCACGGCCAGAGGGAAGGACCGGACCCGGCGTTGAGCGAGAATCAGAACCTGCTCGCGGAGCAGCGGCGCGCCCTGATCCTCGACGAAGTGCGCAGGCGCGGCGGGGTCCGGGTCAACGAGCTGACCCGGAAACTGAACGTCTCCGACATGACGGTCCGCCGCGACCTGGACGCCCTGGCCCGCCAGGGGGTCATCGAGAAGGTGCACGGCGGGGCCGTTCCGGTGGTCGAGGCCAGTACGCACGAGCCCGGGTTCGAGGCCAAGTCGGCCCTGGAGCTGACCGCCAAGGAGGACATCGCGCGGGCGGCGGCGGCCATGGCCGTGCCCGGCAGCGCGATCGCGCTCTCCGGCGGCACGACGACATACGCGCTCGCCCAGCAGCTGCTGGACGTACCGGATCTGACGGTCGTGACCAACTCGGTGCGGGTCGCCGACGTCTTCCACGCCGCCCAGCGGTCGGGGGGCACGGCCGGGACACGGCCCGGGGCCGCCACGGTGGTGCTCACCGGTGGGGTGCGGACTCCCTCGGACTCGCTGGTCGGTCCGGTCGCCGATCAGGCGATCGCCTCCCTCCACTTCGATGTGCTGTTCCTCGGGGTGCACGGGATCTCGGCGGAGGCCGGGCTCTCGACGCCGAATCTGGCGGAGGCCGAGACCAACCGCCGTTTCGTCCAGTCGGCCCGGCGGGTGGTGGTGGTCGCCGACCACACCAAGTGGGGCACCGTGGGCCTGAGTTCGTTCGCGACGCTGGAGCAGGTGGACACGTTCGTGACGGACGCGGGGCTGTCGGCCGCCGCCCGTGAGGAGATCGAGGAGCAGCTGCCGGGCCTGGTGGTGGCGGGCCGGACCGGGGACGCCGGCGCCTGAGCCGTCGGGCCGGGCGCGGATTCCGTTCGGCTCGCGCGGGGCGGTGCGCGGGGCCGGGACCTTGTGGCGAGCCCTTAGGATCGTGGCGTGGCCGTCTTCCGGATCGAGCGTTTCACCTCTCTCCCCGCCGCCGAGTCCTGGCGCCGGGTGACGGACTGGGAACGGCACGCCGCACACGTACCGCTGACCACGATCACCGTCCCCACGGGTCTGCCGACCGGGGTCGGGACCGTCTTCGTGGCGCGCACGGGCGTGGGTCCGCTGGGGTTCGACGATCCGATGGAAGTGGTGCGGTGGACACCGCCGGCCGGCGGGCGCGCGGGGCTGTGCCGGCTGGAGAAGCGCGGCTCGCTGGTGCTGGGCCGGGCGTCGATCGATGTGTATCCGACGGATTCCGGATCCCATGTGGTATGGGTGGAGGAGCTGGGCGTACGGCTGCTGCCGCGGTGGGGGGACCCGCTGATCGCCGGGGCGGGCCGCCGGATCTTCGGCCGGGTGCTCGACAGCATGCTGGACCGCCCGGCGCGGCACCGTCCGTAGCGGGCGATCCGGTGCGGACGGTGCTCCTGACGTACGCACGAACGGCGACACCTGACGATGTGTCAGCTATGGTGTGCGCGACCCCGTCCGCCGCCGACCGCACGGGAGGTGCGTTCCATGCCACGCCGACTCCGCTCCGTGGACGTCGAGTTCACAGAAACCGCTCCGCTGCGGCTGGTCTTCGCCGCCGAGGTGTCCGCCGCCCCCGAGGACGTCTACCGCGCCCTCGCCGATGACGTACCGGGCTGGCCGGGCTGGTTCACGGCGGTGACGGCCGCCCGGCCCACCGCGGGCGGTGCGGGCCGCGAGGTCCGGCTCAAGGGCGGCTTCGTGATCAGCGAGACGATCATGGCGGCGGAGCCCGGCAAGCGGTACGCCTACCGGGCCGACCGGACCAACGCCCCTGGCATGCGGGCCCTGTTGGAGGAGTGGCGGCTCACCCCGGCCGGTACCGGGACGCGGGTGCGGTGGACGTTCGCCGCCGACGGCTCCGCACCCTTCCGCCTCGCCCTGCGGCTGGCCCGGCCGGGGATGGGCCGCTCCTTCCGGGACGCGGTGCGCAATCTCGACCGGCGGCTGACCGGGTCCGCGGCGTGAGCGCCGCCGCACCGGGCGGGCCGGTCTGCGCCCCGGTGGTCAGGGCCAGTTGCCGTCGGCCAGGAAGGAGTCGATGGTCTCGGTGTACGGAGCGATGTCCAGGCCCTGTTCGGCGAGCCAGCCGTCGGAGTAGTACTTGTCGAGATAGCGGTCGCCCGGATCGCAGATCAGGGTGACGACGCTGCCCGTGCTGCCCTGCCCGACCATTTCGGCGACCAGTTTGAATGCGCTCCACAGTCCGGTGCCGGTGGAGCCGCCGGCCTTGCGGCCGATGGCCTTCTCCAGGGCGCGCACCGCCGCGATGCTCGCCGCGTCCGGCACCTTCATCATCCGGTCGATGGCCCCGGGCACGAAGCTCGGTTCCATCCGGGGCCTGCCGATGCCCTCGATCCGGGAGCCGCAGTCGCTGGTGGCCAGGGGGTTGTGGTTGGTCCAGCCGTCGAAGAAGCAGGAGTTCTCCGGGTCGGGCACACAGATCCGGGTGTCGAACTGCATGTAGTGCACATAGCGGGCGACGGTCGCCGAGGTGCCGCCGGTTCCGGCGGTGGCGACGATCCACGTCGGCTCCGGGTAGCGTTCCAGCCTCAGCTGCTGGTAGATCGACTCGGCGATGTTGTTGTTGCCGCGCCAGTCGGTGGCCCGCTCGGCGTAGGTGAACTGGTCCATGTAGTGTCCGCCGGTCTCCGCGGCGAGCGTGGCCGACTCCTCGTACATCTTCCGCGAGTCGTCCACGAAGTGACATCGGCCGCCATGGAATTCGATCAGCCGGCACTTCTCGGGGCTGGTGGTGCGGGGCATCACGGCGATGAACGGCACACCGATCAGCTTGGCGAAGTACGCCTCGGAGACGGCCGTCGAACCGCTGGACGCCTCGATCACCGGCTTGCCCGGCCGGATCCAGCCGTTGCAGAGGCCGTAGAGGAAGAGCGAGCGGGCCAGCCGGTGCTTGAGGCTGCCGGTGGGGTGCGTCGACTCGTCCTTGAGATAGAGGTCGATGCCCCATGCCTCGGGGAGCGGGAAGCGCAGCAGATGGGTGTCGGCGGAGCGGTTGGCGTCGGCCTGGACCTTGCGCACCGCCTCCTTCAGCCAGGCCCGGTACCCGGCGTCGGAACGGTCGATGTCGATCGTCGCCGCGGCCCGGCCGCCGGCTCCGTGCTCTTCGGTGCCCATCAGCGCGCTCCTCCTCGTGTCACCGCCACTCTGCACCCCCAACCTATTCCCCCCACCTGCACAAATGTTCACTTTGGTGCTCCATAGCCCTGCCTTGGCGTCGACGGGCCCGGCGACCGGAGCTTCGACCGTGACGCGGCCTGGCGCGTCGGTCCCGGTTTGTGCAGACTTCCCATCAGAAGTGTCACGAAGGGGGCGAAGCAACCATGCCGGAAACGGAGTTCAGTGCGACGGGGGTACGGATCGAGCGGTGGGCCCGCTCGCTCACGAGGGCCGGGCAGGTGATCGTCAAGGACGGCAGGCTGGCCCTGCTGACCAGCAACGGGCGGGAGATCGACAGCGCCCCGGTGGTGACGGTGAGCGCGGGCAGGCCGTGGTTCGCCGGGGCCGGTGCGGCCGTGGCCCGCCTCAACGGGACGCGGTACCGGCTGACGATGGGGCAGCGCAACCGGGGTCCGGACCGGGCCGGCCCGGCCCGTCGCTTCCTGGAGACGCTGCGCAGCGCCGGCGGGCGGATGACCTGACCCGGGTGGCGGCACCGGAAGGGCCGCGAGTTGCGGAACAGTGGCCCCTGGGTGACATTGGACACGTCACTCATGGTTCACCGACGGTGACCCTGTGATCCACGCCGCCGGGGCCGAATCAGCAGTCGGCCGGCTGCTGGATCCGTTCCTTCGTCTTCTTCCGGACCTATTTCGGGGAGTCGCAGCCGTGATCAGCGAGCCAAGCAGGCACTGCACGGTGGAGCTCCAGGCCCTGCCGTCGCGGATCGGACAGGTCCGCAGAATCATCTCGGCGCAGCTGCGCTACTGGCACCTCGATCCTTTGATCGACCCGGCGGCGCTCGGCGTCACAGAACTGCTGACCAACGTCCACCGGCACGCCCGGCCGGACAAGTCATGCACCGTCGAGATCGAGCTGCTGCTCGAACGGCTGACGGTGTCCGTCCATGACCACGACCCACGGCTGCCGATCGTGCGCGAGGCCGGCGCGTCCAGTACGTCCGGGCGCGGGCTCGCACTGATCGCCGCGGTCAGCGAGAGCTGGGGGGTCCGCCCGAGGGGCGGGGCCGGAAAGGTCGTCTGGTTCACCCTTCCGGCGCCTGCGCGGTGCGCTCCGCTCCCGCCCCACCCGGTGTACGGGGCCACCACGGACGGGCCGTTCGAGCTGGGCGCTCTCACATATCTGGAGAGCGGCACACCTTCCGTCGCACGGTCGGCGGTGGTCGGCTGACGTGCCGCGGCCTCCCGGCGGGAGGTCCTGGCACGGCGGCGAGGGACGGGTCGCCGGACGGCGGCCCCGCACCTCTCCGCCGTCCGCTACTCGGCGGCGATCGCGCGGAGAACGTTCAGCCGAGCCGCCCGCCGGGCCGGACGCCGGCCCGCCAGCACTCCGGCGGCGATCCCCACGAGGGCGACCAGCAGGAGCCGCAGCGGCGGGAGGTCGAAGACCACGGCGGTGTCGCCCGCGGACGCCTCGACCAGCACCCGGCCGAGGAGGCCGCCGAGCAGCAGACCGCCCGCCGTGCCGAACGCGGCCACCAGGACGGATTCCCAGCGGACCATCGAGCGCAACTGGCTCCTGGTCTGTCCCACCGCCCGCAACAGGCCCATCTCCCTGGTCCGTTCGTGCAGGGCGAGGGTGAGCGTGTTGGCGATGCCCAGCAGGGCGATCAGTACGGCGAGGGCCAGCAGACCGGCGAGGACCCTCGTCCGGGACGCCCCGGAGTCGTCGACGGCACTCTCGCGCAGGGCCGCGAGCGGAGCGGTGCGCCCGGCCCGGACGGCGGGCAGGACGGCGGAGCCGAGACAGACCAGAACACCCACCGCGAGCGGCAGCAGCAGCGAGACGGCGCCGATCACCAACGAGCCGTCGGGGAAGGGGAATCCGGCGGCGGGGAAGAGCGCCTGGAGTCCGGCGGCGACACCGATGCCTCCGGCCAGGCCCGCGGCGGAGGCGATCACGGCGACCGCGCCCGCCTCCGCGAGCGTCGAGGCGAGGACCTGGTGGCGTGCGGCACCGAGAGCGCGGAGCAGGGCGTTCTCGCGGGTCCGCTGGGCGACCACGATCGCGAAGGTGTTGTGGATGGAGAACGAGCAGCACGATGCCCGAGAACACCAGCAGCAGCGTGGTGAACAGGCCGAGGAAGGCACCGGAGACCATGTCCCGGTTCTCGGCGGCCGCGGCCTGCCCGGTGATGGCCTCGACGCCCTCGGGCAGCACCGGCCGCAGCGCGTCGACGAGTTCGCGCTGGCTGGTGCCGGGGTCGGCCCGGACCTGGATGGCCGATGCCTGACCGGGTTTCGGCGTGAGGTACTTCTCGGCGTCGGCCTGTGTCATGGCCGTGTAGGTGACCTGCCCCATGCCGTCCTGGCCACCGAAGGTGGCCAGACCGACGATTCTGACGTGTACGGGGTCGGGGGTGCGCAGCACGGTCGTGTCGCCGATCCTGAGACCGCCCCGTTCGGCGGTGCCGCGGTTGACGACGACCTCGCCGGGGGCGGCCGGGGCACGGCCTGCGGCGAGCCGGTACGGGTTGAGTTCCGGGTCGCCGATCCAGTTGCCGGCGAGGGTGGGCGGTCCCTGGCCGCCGATGGGTCTGTTGTCGGCGCCGATGAGCTGGCCGGCGCCCTGGATGTCGCGGGCCGCCGCCGCGACGCCGGGCGTCCGCTCGATCCGCTTCAGGAGTGCGGTGCCGACCGGCTGCCGGGTGCCCTGGGTCTCACCGGCGACGGTGACCACGTCGGAGCCGCGTACGACGGCGTCGGTTCCGGCGTTGGCGTCGGCGAACAGGGTGTCGAAGCTCGCGCGCAGGGTGTCGCCCATGACGAGCGTTCCGGTGAGGAACGCGACGCCGAGCAGGACGGCGACGAACGTACCGGCGAAGCGGCGCTTGTGGGTGCGGAGCGAGGCGATGCTCAGGCGTACGGAGGCGCTGGTGCCGTTCATGCCGTCACCGCCCGCCCGAGGTGTGCGGGGCGAGGGACTTGAAGCGGTCGAGCACGCGCTCCGCCGTGGGGTCGGGCATCCGGTCCACGAGTCGGCCGTCGGCGAGGAAGACGACCTCGTCCGCGTGGGCGGCGGCGACCGGGTCGTGCGTGACCATCACGACGGTACGGGCGGTCTGCCGGACGGTGCGGCCGAGCAGCCGGAGCACTTCCTGGCCGGAGCGGGAGTCGAGGTTGCCGGTCGGTTCGTCGGCGAAGACGACATCGGGGCTGCCCGCGAAGGCCCGTGCCACCGCCACCCGCTGCTGCTGCCCGCCGGAGAGTTCGCCGGGCCGGTGACGCAGCCGGTCCCGCAGCCCGACGGTGTCGACGAGGGCGTCGAGCCACTCCTGGTCGGGCCGCTCCCCCGCGAGGTCGAGCGGAAGGGTGATGTTCTCGGCGACGGTGAGCGTCGGCAGGAGGTTGAAGGACTGGAAGACAAAGCCGATCCGCCGTCGGCGCAGCAGGGTGAGCCTGCGGTCGTCGAGCGCGCTGATGTCGGTGCCGCCGATGAAGGCGGAGCCCGAGGTGAGCGTGTCGAGACCGGCGGCGCAGTGCATCAGGGTGGATTTGCCGGATCCGGAGGGGCCCATGATGGCTGTGAACCGTCCGGCCGGGAAGTCGACGCTCACCCTGTCCAGGGCCCTGACCCGGGTGTCGCCCGTGCCGTAGAGCTTCACGGCGTCGACGACCCGGGCGGCGGGCGCGGGAGCGGACGTGGGAGCGGGTCCGGGAGTCGGGACGGTGGTGGTCATGCGGCGCCTCCCCTGCTGCCGCGGCCGAACTGTTCGTCCAGGACGGAGAGTCGGCGCCAGTACTCGTCCTCGTCGATCTCCCCGGCCGCGAAGCGCCGCCCGAGCAGGGCGATCGGTGACGGCTCGGCGGGAGCCTCCTGGGTGGTGCGGGCCTGCCAGGGGCCTCGTCGGCCGCGCCCGGCGGTACGGCGCAGCAGGGTGACGCCGCCGAGGACGACGACCGCCCAGAAGAGTGGGAAGAGGAGGATCCAGGGCCCGGGTCCACCGCTGTGCACCAGGGTGTTCACCTCGGTCAGCTCCCTCGGTTCGGGTTGGCGTTCAGGTTTTCCTGACGCTTCCGAGCCTCGCCCGGGGAGGGGGTCCGGGTCGTTGTACGGCCAGCGGCCGTGCGTGTACCTCCTCGGGAGTACGCGGCGTTTTCGCGGCTGCTCCCGGCGGGGACCGGGGCGAGGGCTCCCCGGTGAACCAGTGCGCGCCCTTGTGTCCGGGGGGCGGCCCCGGAGGCATGGCGAGGAAGCCCCGGAGCGGGGCGGCTCGGCGAGGGACGGCAGTGGCGGGGGCTCCGGCGCCGGGGGCCCGAGGGGCGTGGAACGGCCGGATCCTCCGTCAGGCCAACGCGGCCAGCGGATCGTCCAGCACCGGCTGCCAGGCCAGCTCCGCCGCGCCCACCAAGCTGTTGTGGTCGAGCGTGCACGGCAGGATCGGCACGCTGCCGCTCCGTCCCCACAGGCTGCGGTCGGCGACCACCGCACGCAGCCGCTCCGGGTCCGCGTCGAGCAGGGCGCGGTGCAGTCCGCCGAGGATGATGCGGTCCGGGTTGAGGATGTTGACCAGTCCGGCGAGCCCGAGGCCGAGCCGGTCGATCAGCTCCTCGGCCGCGCCGCGCACCGCCGCGTCCTCGTACTCCGTGCGCAGCAGATCGCCGGCCTGCTTGAGCAGCGATTCCTCCGGACCGGGTTCGCGACGGGCGGCGACGAGGAAGGCGAGCGGGTCGGTCTCGACGTCCAGGCAGCCGCGCCCGCCGCAGTGGCAGGGTCGCCCCTCGGGGTTCACCGTGAGATGACCCACCTCCAGCGCGAGGCCCGAACTCCCGGTGTGCAGACGGCCGTCGAGGACCAGGGCGCCGCCCACGCCCCGGTGGCCGGTGGCCACACAGAGCAGATGCTGGGCGCCGCGGCCCGCGCCGTGCCGGTGTTCGGCGAGCGCGGCGAGGTTGACGTCGTTCCCGGTGAACGCCGGTCCGGGGATGCCCGCTTCACGTACGCAGTCGGCGAAGATCTCGCTCACCGGGGCGCCGGCCGGCCAGGCGATGTGCAGCGGGTTGAGCGCGGTGCCCTCCGGTTCGGCGACCGCCGACGGCACCGCGAGCCCCGCACCGACGCAGCGCAGTCCGCTGTCCCGCAGCAACCGGGCGCAGTCGTCGACCACTTCACCGATGACCTGCGCCGGGTCGGCCGTGACGGTGACACAGCCGGGAGCGGTGGCCACCAGCCGTCCGCCCAGCCCGACGAGCGCGGCACGGAATCCGTCGGCGTGCACCTGAGCGGCGATGGCGACCGGTCCGGACTCGCGGACCGACAGCCGGTGCGAGGGGCGGCCCTGCGAGCCGGCGGCGGAGCCCGGCCGGGAATCGACCCGGATCAGACCGAGCGCCTCCAGTTCCGCGGCGACCGCTCCGGCCGTCGCCCGGGTGACGCCGAGCTCGGAGGTGAGTACGGCGCGGGTGGGCGCGCGTCCGGTGTGGACCAGTTCCAGCGCGGGTCCGAGCGCGCTGCGGCCCCTCTCCAACTTTGTCCGGGTGGTGGACACCTTGCCGTTCATGGGGGCGAGTCTCCCATGGTCCGGAGGTACGCCCGACGCCCCGGTGGCGCGGATGCACCCCTGCCGACCGTCTTGCGTCCATTGTCGCTGCGCCCCTATGCTGAGTTTGTGCCGCAACTAAACAAACTGCGGACGGCTTTGCCGGGGGGACCGGGCGGAAACACCGCCGCACCTCCGTCGGCCCGCCTCCGTACCGCCCTGACCGTGTTCTTCGCCCTCGACGGTTTCCTCTTCGCCGGCTGGGTGGTCCGTATCCCGGCCATCAAGCACCAGACCGGTGCCTCCGCCGCCACGCTGGGCCTCGCCCTGCTCGGGGTCTCCGCCGGGGCGGTGGTGACCATGATGTTCACCGGCCGGCTGTGCCGGCGCTTCGGCAGCCACCCGGTGACCGTGGCCTGCGGCGCACTGCTCTCCCTCGCCATCGCCCTGCCGGCGCATACGCGTTCGGCGCTCGCGCTCGGCCTGGTCCTGCTGGTTTTCGGCGCCGCGTACGGCGGGATGAACGTGGCGATGAACAGCGCCGCGGTCGACCTGGTCGCCGCGCTGAGGCGCCCGGTGATGCCCGGCTTCCACGCGGCCTTCAGCCTCGGCGGGATGGTCGGCGCCGGACTCGGCGGCCTCGTCGCGGGCGGCCTCTCCCCCGCCACCCACCTCTTCGTCCTGACCGGGGTCGGACTCCTGGTCACCGCGGCGGTGGGGCCGGTGCTGCTGCGCCACCCGGCGCCCCGGTCCGTGGTCGCGGCCGGCGACTCCGGAACGCCAGGACGGCTGGACAAAAGGGCCCGCCGGCTGGTGGCCCTGTTCGGTGTGATCGCGCTCTGCACCGCCTACGGAGAAGGCGCGCTGGCCGACTGGGGCGCGCTCCATCTGGAACAGGACCTGCACGCCCGTCCCGGCGTCGCGGCGGCCGGCTACTCCTTGTTCGCACTGACCATGACGGCGGGCCGGCTCAGCGGCACGGCACTGCTCGAACGGCTCGGCCAGACCCGCACCCTCGTCGTGGGCGGCGCGACGGCCACCGCCGGAATGCTGCTCGGCTCACTCGCCCCCACCACATGGGCGGCGCTCCTCGGCTTCGCCGTCACCGGTCTCGGCCTGGCCAATATCTTCCCGGTCGCGGTCGGCCGGGCCGGCGAACTGGCCGGCCCCGGCGGGGTGGCCGCCGCGTCGACGCTGGGCTACGGTGGCATGCTGCTCGGGCCACCCGCGATCGGCTTCCTGACCGACTGGTTCTCGCTCCCGACGGCCCTCACCACGGTGGCACTGCTGGCCACCGCCGCCGCAGTGCTGGGGTACGGAGCCCGCAACGCGACCCACGCGTGAGCGGCGGAACCCCCGGGAAGAGCTCCACCGGCGCAGTCGAAGCCATGGAGAGCGGACGGGGCGGGATGCGCCGGGGTCAGCCGAGCCAGCCCGGTCGCACCAACCCCGACTCGTAGGCGAATACGACGAGTTGGGCCCGGTCGCGAGCGCCCAGCTTCACCATGGCGCGGCTGACATGGGTCTTGGCGGTGAGAGGGCTGACGACCAGCCGCCGGGCGATCTCGTCGTTGGAGAGCCCCATACCGACGAGCGCCATCACCTCCCGCTCCCGTTCGGTGAGTTCGCTCAGGCCCGTCGCCGCAGCGGGCTCCTTGGAACGGGCCGCGAACTCGGCGATCAGGCGACGGGTGACCCCGGGCGAGAGCAGAGCGTCGCCGCCCACCACCGCGCGTACGGCACGCAGCAGTTCGTCCGGTTCGGTGTCCTTGACGAGAAAGCCGGAAGCCCCGGACCGGATCGCCTCGAAGACGTACTCGTCGAGCTCGAAGGTGGTGAGCATGACCACCTTGACGCTGTTCAGCCGGGCGTCCTCCGTGATGGCACGCGTGGCGGCGAGGCCGTCGAGATGCGGCATCCGGATGTCCATCAGCACGATGTCGGGCCGCAGTTCGCCCACCATCCGCACGGCTTCTGCGCCGTCGGCGGCCTCCCCCGCCACCTCGATGTCGCACTGGGCGTCCAGCAGGGCCCGGAAGCCCGCCCGGACCAGCGACTGGTCGTCGGCGAGCAGGACGCGGATCACGGTGTCTCCTCCATCTGTTCCGGCATGCCGGACGAACCGGACGGCAGCGGAAGCTCGGCCCGTACCCGGAAGCCGCCGTCGGTCCGGGGGCCCGCCTCGATCGTGCCACCGAGCGCGGCGGCCCGCTCCCGCATTCCCGCCAGCCCGTTGCCGCTGCCTCCGGCATCCCCGCCGGTGGCGGGTCCTTCGTCGTCGATACGGAGCCGGATGCGGCCGGGCGCGTAGACGATCCGGACCCGCGCGGTACGCGAACCGGAGTGCCGGACCACGTTCGTCAGCGCCTCCTGCACGATACGGAAGGCGGCGAGGTCGGCGCCGGGCGGAACCGACGGCCGCTCGCCGTCGGTCTCGACGGTGACGGTCAGCCCGGTGCGCGCCGCCTGCTCGACGAGCTCGGGCAGGCGGTCGAGTCCGGGCGCCGGGGCCCTGGGGGCGTCGCCGGGGGTACGCAGGGTGTCCAGGACCTGACGCACCTCGCCCAGCGCCTCCTTGCTGGCTGCCTTGATGGTGGTGAGCGCCGCACGCGCCTGCTCGGGGTCGGTGTCCAGCAACGCGAGACCCACGCTCGACTGGACGTTGATGACGGAGATGCTGTGGGCCAGGACGTCATGGAGTTCACGCGCCATCCGCAGCCGTTCCTCATCGGCCCGGCGCTGCGCCGCGGCCTCCCGCTCCGCCCGCCGGTCCGCCCACTGCTCACGGCGTACGCGTACGAACTCGGCGGCGGCGAGGATGGCCACCACCCAGGCGGCGATGCCCAGTTCCTGTCCCCAGCGGGCGGCGTGGTCGCCGGACGGCGGCAGCCACCGGTAGAGCCAGTGCGCCACCAGGACATGTCCCAGCCAGACCATACCGACGGCCGACCAGGCGGCCCTCCGGTGTCCGGAGACGACGGCACTGAAGCAGCCGACGGCGACGGCCAGGAACACCGGTCCGTACGGATAGCCCGCCACCAGATAGATCATCGCCGCGACCGAGCTGCCGAAAGCGGCCACCACGGGGTGCCGGTGGCGCAGCAGGAGCACGGCTACGGCCAGGAGGAGCAGCAGCCGCGCGAAGAGGTCCAGCGGGGCCCGCTCGTCCATCTGCCCCCGGGCCGCGATGGTCGACCCGATCATGACGACGGCACCGAGCAGGACCGTCGACGGCCAGGGCAGCCGGGAGGCGGAGCGCCCCGGCTGCCCGGTCAGCCACCGCGGCGGCTCGCCGTGTGCCCAGGGAGGACCGCCGCTTCCGTGTGAGCGCTGCTCTTCCATGCCGGCCACGCTAGACCGCGGGCCCCGGCGCAGGCGTCAGCCGGGCGTGGTGATCACCCGTACTCCGTGGGGAGTACGTCGTACGGGGCCGCCGGGGGCGCACCGCAAGTGCTGCCGTGCGGCTGAGCCGTGTGCGCGAACGATGAGCGCAACTCGATGGCGTCCGGAGCGGAAGTCAGGAAGGCTGACGCACATGTTTTCGGTAGTGCAGAACGTGGCGATCGACTGTGCGGATGCCTACGAGCTGGCCCGGTTCTGGAGCACGGTGACCGGCCGTCCACTGCATCCGGAGGACAGACCGGGTGCTCGGGAGACTCAGGTGCTGCCGGCGGAGGGCCCGGTGCTGTATTTCAACCAGGTGCCCGAGCCCAAGAAGACCAAGAACCGGATCCATCTGTGTCTGCGCCCCGAGACCTCGCGTGACCAGGAGGTGGAACGGCTGCTGGGCATCGGTGCCACCTTTGTCACCGATCACCGGAATCCCGATGGCTCCGGCTGGGTAGTTCTTGCCGACCCGGAAGGCAACGAGTTCTGCGTTCTTCGCAGCGAATCCGACCGGGCCACGATGGATTCCTGAAGCTCACGCGCTGTCCCGTTCGTTTCGCATGACAGCCGGTCACCACCACGTCCAGGGCGATCAGGCACTTCGCGTCACGCCCCTAGCCGTGACTGCCGGGCCCCTTGCCGCCCTTGTCGCCCTTGCTGCCATTCCTCGCGCCGAGCAGGCCGACCGAGCGGGCCAGTTCGGTGACGGCTTCCCGGAAGAAGATCTCCCTGGCCTCCACCACCCGGTTGAACTGTCCGAAGATCTCGAAGGAGATCAGCCCGAACAGCTGCGACCAGGCGGCGATCAGCGGGGCGACGGCTTCCGGCGGCAGGCCGGTGGCGAGCTCGGAGGCCATCCGCTCGGCCTCGGCGCGCAGATCTCCGGCGAGCGGCGGCAGGGCCAGGCCGTCCATGCGACAGGCGTCCGTGACCACGGCGATCAGGGCGAAGCCGACGCGCGAGGCGGGGCCGATCGTCGCCTGCGGTGCGGTGTAGCCGGGCACGGGCGAGCCGTAGAGCAGGGCGTACTCATGGGGATGGGCCAGCGCCCAGTCGCGCACCGCACAGGTGACGGCGACCCAGCGGGAGAGGTGGGTGGCGGCATCGGCGCAGGCGGTCCGGTGGGCAGCCTCCGCGGCCTCACCGACGGAGTCGTACGCGTCGACGATCAGGGCGGTGAGCAGCTCGTCCCGGCTGGGGAAATAGCGGTAGAGGGCGGATGAGGCCATACCGAGCTCTCGTGCGACGGCGCGCAGCGACAGCTTGGCGGCACCCTCGGCCGCGAGCTGCTTCTTCGCCTCGTCCTTGATCGCGGCGGTGACCTCGCTGCGGGCCCGTTCTCTGGCTCCTCGGACAGTGCTCATGGTCCTCAGTCTGCCATGCAGAAAGAGCACCGACCAACATCGAGAGCAGTGCTCTTGCTTTTGAGCACCTATCCCGTGCACACTGATCTCAAGCGAGAGCACCGCTCTCAAAACACCGAAAGGTCACCATGTCTCAGCCGTACTACCTCCAGGGCAGCGCCTTCAACGTCCGGATGAACGGCATCGTCGGCCGGCTCGCCCGCCACGGAATCAGTCTCTTCGGTTCGGCCGAGCTCTCCGTGCGCGGCCGCAAGAGCGGGCAGATGCAGCGCGTCCCCGTGAACCCCCACACCCACGAGGGCGGGCAGTACCTCGTCTCCGCCCGGGGCCACTCCCAGTGGGTGCGCAACATGCGCGTCGCCGGCGGCGGGGAACTGCGGGTGGGCCGGAGGACCCGCGTATTCACGGCCGTGGAGATCGCGGACGACGAGCAGAAGGCACTGATCATCCGCACCTATCTGGAGCGGTGGGGCTGGGAGGTCAAGGACTACTTCCAGGGCATCACCGCGAAGTCCTCGGACGCCGAACTGCTGGCGGCCTGTCCGGACCACCCCGTCTTCCGGATCACCGTGGAGGGCTGACCGTGCTCCCGGCCCCTCCCCGGCACCGGGAGCCGGGCGATACCCGCCCGGCGGCCCTACGGGGGCCTCCGCATCGAGCGGCCCCGGACCGTGCCCAAGAAGCCCCGCCCGGCTCGCCCCGCAGGCGTACGACGGGACCTCGCGGGCACGTCCTAGCGGCGGTCCATCGCGGACAGGGCCCGCTGCGCCATCGGGTGCGTCCGGACCAGCTCGCCGAGCGAGGTCGTTCCGCGAGTGATTCCGGCGAAGGCGTTCCAGGCGGGGCGGAATCCGGTCAGCACCGCGTGCAGCACCCCCGGACGGCGCTCGAACAGCTTCAGCATGCGCCGTCCGACGCCCATTTCGACACCGAGGCCCGCCTTGATGGCGAACGCGTAGTTCAGCGCCTGGCGCCGGGCGTCCACCGCGTCGTGCGACTCCGCGATCCGGACCGCCCACTCCCCGGCGAGCCGCCCCGACCGCAGCGCGAAGGAGATCCCCTCGCGGGTCCACGGCTCCAGCAGCCCCGCCGCGTCGCCGCACACCAGCACCCGCCCGCGTGACAGCGGAGAGTCGTCGCTGCGGCAGCGTGTCAGGTGCCCGGAGGAGATCTTCGGCTCGAAGCCTGCCAAGCCGAGCCGGGCGATGAAGTCCTCCAGATACCGCTTGGTACCCGCCCCGTCGCCTCGTGCCGAGATCACACCGACGGTCAGGACATCGCCCTTGGGGAAGACCCAGCCGTAACTGCCGGGCATGGGGCCCCAGTCGATCAGCACCCGCCCCGCCCAGTCCTCGGCGACCGTCGCCGGAACCGGGATCTCCGCCTCCAGGCCGAGGTCCACCTGATCGAGCTTCACCCCGACATGGGCCCCTATCCGCCCCGCGCTCCCGTCGGCACCGACGACCGCACGGGCCAGGACCGTCTCGCCGCCGGACAGCACCACGGCGACCGTGCGCCGGTCGGGCACCGAGGCCCCGTGCTGCTCGACCCTGGTCACCGTCGCGCCGGTGCGCAGTTCGGCGCCCGCCTTCTGCGCCTCCTCGACCAGACCCGCGTCGAACTCGGGACGGTTGATGAGGCCGAAGAGCATCCGCTTGGAGCGGCGGGTGCGTGCCAGCCTGCCGTTGAGCGAGAAGGTGACCGCGTGGATCCGGTCCCGCAGCGGAAGTTCGAACCCGGGCGGCAGCGAATCGCGCGAAAACCCGATGATGCCGCCGCCACATGTCTTGTACCGGGGAAGCTCCGCCTTCTCGAGGAGCAGCACCCGTCGGCCGGCGACTGCCGCCGCGTATGCCGCGGAGGCTCCGGCCGGTCCGCCGCCGACTACGACGACATCCCACACGGACGACTCTTCGTGCTCCTGTACGGCGTCTGCGTTCTCGCTGCTCACGATGTGCTTCTGCTCCCGATCCCACCAGTGGCCCATGCTGCTCACGGCATCCTACGGCTCGTCGCTCCCGGCCCCCGCTGTGGGAGGATCGACCGTACGTTCGCCCTGCATGCGACGCCGCGCACTCGGTGCCCATGCAGATGGATTCGTACACATAACGTCGCACCCACGAGGAGCGTGCCCATGACCGCCCGTCCGATTTCCGAGACCATTGCCTCGCTGATGCCCCGCGCCAAGACGGAGCTGGCCGAGCTGGTGGCCTTCCAGTCGGTGGCGGATCCCGCGCAGTTCCCGAAGAGCGAGTGCGAGGCGGCCGCCGACTGGGTCGCCGACGCGCTGCGCGCCGAGGACTTCCAGGACGTCGCCCTTCTCGACACCCCCGACGGCACCCGGTCGGTCTACGGCTTCCTGCCCGGCCCGGCCGGCGCGCCGACCGTACTGCTCTACGCGCACTACGACGTGCAGCCGCCGCTCGACGAGTCCGCCTGGCTGTCCCCTCCGTTCGAGCTGACGGAACGCGACGGCCGCTGGTACGGGCGCGGCTCGGCCGACTGCAAGGGCGGCTTCATCATGCACCTCCTCGCCATGCGCGCCCTCAAGGCCGACGGCGGCGTCCCGGTCTCCGTGAAGGTGATCGCCGAGGGATCCGAGGAGCAGGGCACCGGCGGTCTGGAGCGGTACGCGGAGGCGCACCCCGAGCTGCTGGCGGCCGACACCATCGTCATCGGCGACACCGGCAACTTCCGGGTCGGTCTGCCGACGGTCACCGCGACGCTGCGCGGCATGACGATGCTGCGGGTCACGATCGACACCCTCGAAGGAAACCTGCACTCCGGGCAGTTCGGCGGCGCCGCCCCGGACGCGCTGGCCGCGATGATCCAGCTGCTGGCCTCGCTGCGCGCCGAGGACGGCACCACGACCGTCGACGGGCTCGCCACCGACGCCGAGTGGGACGGACTGCAGTACCCGGAGGCCGAGTTCCGCAAGGACGCGAAGGTCCTCGACGGGGTCGGGCTGATCGGCACGGGCACGGTCGCCGACCGCATCTGGGCCCGGCCCGCCGTCACGGTCATCGGCATCGACTGCCCGCCGGTGATCGGTGCGACGCCGTCGCTCCAGGCGAGCGCGCGGGCCCAGATCAGCCTGCGGGTCCCGCCGGGCCAGGACGCCGCCGAGGCGACCGCGCTGCTGACCGCGCACCTCGAGGCGCACGCCCCGTGGGGGGCCAGGGTGACGGTGGAACAGGTCGGCCAGGGCCAGCCGTTCCGCGCGGACACCTCCAGCCCTGCGTACACGTCGATGGCGCGGGCGATGGAGGTCGCGTACCCGGGCGAGAAGATGCAGACGTCCGGCATGGGCGGCTCGATCCCGCTCTGCAACACCCTCGCCGCCCTCTACCCCGAGGCGGAGATCCTGCTGATCGGCCTGAGCGAGCCGGAGGCACAGATCCACGCGGTGAACGAGAGCGTCTCACCCCAGGAGCTGGAGCGGCTTTCGCTCGCGGAGGCCCTGTTCCTGCGCAACTACGCGGAGTCCAAGCGCGCCTGACTCCACGTCACTGATCCGGCGACCGGGCCCGGACCACCCGCCGCGGGTCGGTCCGGGCCCGGTTTCGACACCACCACGGTCGCCTACGGCTACGGGCGTGCCGTGAACCGTCAGGAGCCGGTGAGCGGTGACGTCCTGCTCGTGGTACGGAGAGCGAAAGCAGTCCATGGCGGAACATCCCTCGGCGCTGAGTCCGGTTCGTGTCCGGCCCCGCGAGCGCCGGGATGTCCGCGCGGGAACACCGCCGCTACGCGTTCAGCGAAGCTCGCCCAGAGCGTAGACCGGCGGCTGCAGGCGGACCGTCCGCGTACGTTCATGGCATGGATACCGTAGAAGTGCTCCCCCGGCTGCACATGTTCCGCTTCCCCATCGGCCAGGCGTACCTCTGGCGCGACGGCGCCGACCTGACTCTGATCGACGCGGGTGACATCAACGCGGCGTCCGCGATCGAGGACGGGGTGCGCAGCCTCGGCCTGGACCCGGGTCATATCTCCCGGATCGTCGTCACCCACGGGCACTGCGACCACTACGGCGCCGCACAGGAGCTCGCCGACCGGCACGGCGCCGAGATCCTGGCCCATCGGCTGGACGCCGCAGTGATCCGGGGTGAGGAGGAGATCGCCGATCCCCTCCTGCTCGACTGGGAGCTCCCGCTGTGGGAGCACGCACGGACCGTGCCCCCGGCCCCGCCGACCCGGGTCGACCGCGAGCTGTCCGACGGCGACGAGCTCGGGTTCGGCCAGGGGGCCCGGGTGGTCCATTCCCCGGGCCACACCCCCGGCTCCATCGGGATTCATCTGCCGCACCACGGTGTGCTGTTCACCGGGGACTGCGTGGCCAGGGCCGACCGCGTGATGCTCGGCGTGTTCAACATCGACCGGGAGCAGGCCGTGGCCTCCTTCCGGCGGCTGGCGGCGCTGGAGCCGGCCACGGTCTGCTTCGGGCACGGCGATCCGCTCACCACCGACGCCGCCGCCGCGATGCTCGCCTCAGCCGACCGGGACTCCGGCCTCCAGATTGAGCACGGCTGACCGCTCGCGGGCGCGGAGCGCCCAGCGCAGCCGTTCGTACCGGGTCGGGGGCAGCAGGGTGGCCGCTTCCGCCTCGGTGACGAACCGCCAGCCGCGCAGTTCGGATCCGGGCAGCAGCAGCCGCTGGGCGTCCGCGCCGGTCAGCAGGCCGCCGTCGAAGAGCAGCCGCAGGCCCCCGTAGCCGGGCGGCCTGGGCGCTTCCCAGTCGACGACGAGGAGTTTCGGCACCCGATCGAGATGGATGCCTATCTCCTCGGCCACCTCGCGGATCCCGGCCTGGGCCGGTGCCTCGCCGGACTCGACCACTCCGCCGGGGAATTCCCAGCCGGGCTTGTACGTCGGGTCGACGAGCAGCACCCGGTCGTACTCGTCGAAGAGCAGTACGCCGGAGGCCACGGTCTCCGCGGTCGGCTCGGGTGTCTGCACGATCTCGCACGGGGTGGCGGCGCCGCTGCTGACCGCCTCGGCGATGCGCTCGGCCGTTCCGTACGGGGTGAGCGCGCCGGTGTCGATGACATGGGCGTCCCGGCCGAGCCAGCCGAGCGCCGCCCGGTAGGGCTCGATGTGCTGGTAGGACCACTGCCGGACCCGTTCGCTGCGCTCCGGGTCGTCGGGGTACTCCACACGGTCGGCGATCCGCTTACGCAGGATCGTTTCCTCAGGTGAGAGCAGGACATGACGCACCGCGATGCGCCGGGAGGCCAGTCCTCCGAAGATCTCGTCGCGGTATTCCTGTCGCAGCAGAGTCATCGGCACCACCAGCACACCGGACACCTCGGCGAGCAGGGCCGCCGCGGTGTCCACGACCAGTCGCCGCCAGATCGGCAGGTCCTGGAAGTCCGTCACTTCGGCGAGTCTCTTCTGGGGCAGCAACTGCCGCAGCTCCCCGCCGATGAGTTCGGGGTCGTAGAAGGTGCTGTTCGGGATCAGATCGATCAGTTCACGCGCGGCGCTCGTCTTGCCCGCGCCGAACGCACCGTTGATCCAGACGACGATCACGGTTCCCCCTCTTCCGTAGCCCCCTGTGGCTTGCCCGCAACACCCTGCCGCGAAAACCCGGCTGTGGCGATGCTTGTTTCCCGGACGGGCCCCTCGGACGCCCACGGCAGGCGCCCATTCGCATGCGTCCGGCCGTGCGCAGGGCCGTGCCGAGGAGGCGGAATGGTCGTTGGAGCGGTCGTGCCGGACCGACGACCAGGGGGTGCGCAGTGCGTCGCACAGTGCTTGAGCGGTTTCCCGCAGGAGGGCCACGGGGCAGTTGGCCTGCGGAGGAGTTCGCGGCCGCCCGCCGCTGCGAGGGCGTAGCGGCCGAGGTGGTGATGGATCTGGAGCAGGACGCGTTCCTGGTGGTCGTTCCCCAGCAGTCGCCGGACCGGGGCCACTGAGGCCGGGCCCCGGTCCGCGACCGGGCCCCGCTCGGCCGGACGGACCGGGCACAGCCCCGGAAGAGTCATGCCTTCTCCCCTCTTCCCTCGCTGTTCCGTCACCAGTGGAGCAGGTGGATCCGCCCGGACGGCGGCTCCTACCCCTTGCCGGCGCCCAGGGTGAGGCCGGCGATGAAGTGGCGCTGGAGCAGCAGGAAGACCACGATCGTGGGCAGGGCGACGATCACCGAGCCCGCGGCGAGCAGGTTGTAGTCGGTGAAGAACTGGCCCCTGAGATTGTTCAGCGCCGAGGTGATGGGGAGCTTGTCGCCGTCGGAGACGAAGACCAGCGCCCACAGGAAGTCGTTGTACATCCAGGTGAACTGGAGCGTGCCGAGCGCCGCCAGGGCCGGGCGGCACAGCGGCAGCGTGATCCGCCAGTACTGGGTCCACACGCCCGCGCCGTCGACGACGGCGGCCTCAAGGATCTCCTGCGGCAGGGTGCGCATGAAGTTGGCCAGGACGAAGACGCAGAAGCCGATCTGGAATCCGATCTGGACGGCGACGACGGCCCAGTACGAGTCGAACATCGTCATGGAGTCGGACATCCAGTAGGGCAGCGGGATGCGGTTGAACACCACGTACAGGGGCGTCACGATCACCTGCTGCGGCAGCAGGTTCCCCGCGGTGAAGAGCATCAGCAGGACGAGCCCGCCGCGCATCCGCAGACGTGCCACCGCGAAGGCCACGAACGAGGCGAGGAAGAGGGTGACGAGCACCCCGGGGATCGCGATGATCATGGTGTTGACGAAGTACTTCATCATTCCGGAGTCGGTGAACGCCTGCCGGTAGTAGTCCAGCGAAAGATGCCGGGGCAGCGAGAAGTAGCCGTGCTCCGAGGTCTCGTCGTACGGTCGCAGCGAGGCGTACACCGCGAGCAGGAGCGGGGCGAGGAAGGCGAGGGAGACCGCCGTCAGGAAGGCGTGGACACCGATCCGGCCGGCGCGGTTCCGGCGCCGGGCCGTGGGAACCGGTGGTGCGGTGGGGCGGGCGGGAGCGGCTCGGACGGTCAACGGTTCTTCTCCCCTCGGATCTCCTGGACCAGATACGTCACGACGAATCCCAGGGAGACGAGCAGCATGACCACGGCGATGGCGGAGCCGAAGCCGATCCGGCTGGCCTCACCGATGATGTTGTCGGTGACGAGCACCGAGAGCAGTTCGAGTCCGTTGCGGCCGTGGTTGACGGCGTACACGATGTCGAACGCGCGCAGGGACTCGATGACGGTGATGACGCCGACGATGACATTGACCGGCCGCAGGGTGGGCAGGACGATGCGGAAGAAGGTCTGGGCCTCGCCCGCCCCGTCGATCGCCGCGGCCTCCTTGAGCGAGGGGTCGACGGCCTTCAGTCCGGCGAGGTAGAGGATCATCACATAGCCGGTGTGCCGCCAGGCCGCGGCGAGCAGGACCATCCAGATGTTGAGGTCCGGGTCGCCGAGCCAGTCCGTCGGCGAACCCGTGTCCCCGATCACCGCGTTGAGTGCGCCCTGGTCGCGGGAGAAGACCAGCTGGGCGATGAATCCGACCACGGCGAGCGACAGCACGACGGGCATGTACAGCGTCGACTGGTAGAAGCGGCTGAAGCGCACCCCCCGGTCGATGAGCACCGCCAGCAGCAGTCCGAACGGGGCCGCGACCAGGCCGAGGAAGGCGAGCCAGAGCAGATTGTGCCGGGCCGCGGGCCAGAACTGCGGGTAGTTGGTGAAGAGGTTCTCGTAGTTCTGCGTTCCGACCCACTTGATGTCACCGACGCCGTCCCAGCCGGTGAAGGAAAGCATCACCGAGGCGAGGGTCGGTCCCCAGACGATGGCGGCGTCGAGCAGGACGGGTATGCCGAGCAGCACACCGAGTACGGCGAGGTCGCGGCCGGTGAACCGCCGCGCGGCCCGCCGTCCGGTGCGCCGGGCCGGGATCAACGACACGGTCGGTACTCCAGATTCGGTCGGATGCCATCGGGGTCGTCCGGGTTCAGCCGGCGGCGAAAATGGTCTTCTTCTGCCGTTCGATGTCGTTGACCAGTCCGTCCACGTCGTTCGGGTCGCTGATGAACTTCTGGATCGCCGGGATCATGACCGTGGAGGAGAAGTCCGGCCTGGTGTCCCGGTCCAGGAACTGGGAGATCTGCTTCGCGCCGGAGACCAGCTCCACGGCCTTCTTCTGGAGCGGTGAGTACGCGGAGATGTCCGCCTGGTCGCTGACCGCGATGTTGTTCGGGTCGCTCTTCAGATAGATGTCCTCGGCCTTGCCGGTGGCGAGCCACTTGAGCAGGTCCTTGGCGCTCTCCAGGGTCTTCTTGTTCTTGAGGTTCTTCGACTTCTTCGCCAGCAGGAACCCGTCGATGGGCGCCTCGACCGCGTCCTGCCCGTGCTCCGGGGCGATGACGGGGAAGGGGAAGAAGTCGATGTCGTCCTGTTCGTCCTTGGGGAACTGTGCGCCGGGGTGCGGCAGTCCGAAGACGGCCATGCCGGCCTCCTTCTTCTGGAGGCTGTTGGCGGCCTCCTGCCAGGTACGGCCGTTGGCACCCTGCTGGCAGTACGGCAGGAGCCGGCGCCAGGTGTCGAAGACCTCCCGGACCCGCTTGTCGGTCCAGGCGACCTCGCCCGCCATCAGGCTCTTGTGGAATGCGTAGCCGTTGGTCCGCATGTCGAGGTAGTCGAAGGTGCCCATCGCGGGCCAGCCGTCCTTGTCGCAGAACGCGATCGGGTCCAGCTTGTCCTTCTTCATCTGCCGGGCGAGCGCCACGTACTCGTCGAGTGTCTTCGGTGCCTGATATCCGCGGTCGGCGAAGAGGCTCCTGCGGTGGAAGACCGCCCACGGATAGTAGTAGTACGGCGTGAGGTACTGCTTGCCGTCCGCCCCGGTGGACTGGGCCTTCAGCGCGGGCGAGAAGCCTTTGTATTCCTGCCAGTTGTCGCTGATGTCGTGCAGCAGTCCTTTCTCGGCGAAGAACTGCATCCGGTTGCCCGCGAACCACATGAAGACATCATCCGGCTTGCCCTGGAGATACCGGCTGATGTTCTCCTGAAAGGTGTTGTGGTCGACGGTGTTGACCTTCACCTTCCGCCCGTCCGACTGCGCCTCGTACGCGGCGAAGGCGTCGGCGAACGCCTTCTTCGGAACGGGGTCGGAGGAATTCGAGCCCAGGGTGATGGTACTTCCGTCACCACCGGGGCCTCCCCCGCAGGCGGTGAGCAACGCGGGCAGCGTCACGGCTCCCGCACCAACGGCCGCACCACGCAGCAGACTTCGCCGGGACATCCGATGTCCCGCGACACTTCCCGGCACACCCGACCTGCCGTAATCAGACTGCGTCATGCCCAGCTCCTCCGGAGATGCAACCCAACACAACCGAACGTGCGATGGGATCTCACTCTCAAGTGATCGTGC
This sequence comes from Streptomyces gelaticus, assembly GCF_014649535.1. Classification (GTDB taxonomy): domain Bacteria; phylum Actinomycetota; class Actinomycetes; order Streptomycetales; family Streptomycetaceae; genus Streptomyces; species Streptomyces gelaticus. The sequence goes on along the minus strand of NZ_BMTF01000020.1, from coordinate 5,978 downwards.
AGTCAAGGGTTTTGACGAGATACAGGACAACCGGAGCCGCCCCTCTACCAACAGACTTCAACAAGCCCTAACGTAATCGCACGCATTGGCGTGCACATGCCGTCATCCGATCATGCACGAGTATGGAGGAACGTAACGATGCGTCATCTTCCAACCCGTACAACCCGAACCGGCCGTCGCGGAGTCATCGGAGCGCTGATGGCCGGGCTGCTGTGTGCCGCGGGCACGACCGTTCCGGCCGTCGCCGACTCGCCCGCTCCCGCACCCGATCACGCCGCGGCTCCACAGTCCGGAAACGGTCTTGCGCTCACCCCTCCGATGGGGTTCAACAATTGGAACTCGACGCACTGCCGTGCCGAGTTCGACGAGTCGATGGTCAAGGGCATCGCCGACATCTTTGTCGAGAAGGGCCTCAAGGAAGCGGGCTACGAGTACGTCAATCTCGACGACTGCTGGGCGAAGCCGCAGCGCAACGCGGAAGGCAAGCTGGAGGCCGATCCGCAACGCTTCCCGAACGGGATCAAGGAAGTCGCGGACTATGTCCATTCCAAGGGCCTGAAAATCGGCATCTACACCAGCGCCGGCACCAAGACCTGCGACAGCGCGGGACTCCCGGGCGCGCTGGGCCACGAGTACAGCGACGCACAGCAGTTCGCCGACTGGGGCATCGACTACCTGAAGTACGACAACTGCAACAACCTGGGCGTCGACGCGAAGCAGCGCTATACGACAATGCGGGACGCATTGGCCGCGACCGGCCGCCCCATCGTCTACAGCATCTGTGAATGGGGCGAGAACAAGCCGTGGGAGTGGGCCGGTGGACTCGGCAACCTCTGGCGCACGACCGGCGACATCAACGACAGCTGGGGCAGCATGCTGTCGATCATGAAGCAGAACCTGCCCCTTGCGGCCGCCGCCGGCCCGGGGCACTGGAACGACCCCGACATGCTGGAGGTCGGCAACGGCGGCATGACGGACACGGAGTACCGCACGCACTTCTCCATGTGGTCCGTGATGGCGGCACCGCTGCTCATCGGCTCCGATCTGCGCAAGGCGAGCGCGGAGACCTTCGAGATCCTCTCCAACCACGAGGTCATCGCCGTCGACCAGGACCCGCTGGGCAAGCAGGGCACCGTGCTCTCCTCCGCCGGCGGACGCTGGGTGGTCGCCAAGGAGATGCAGGACGGCAGCCGCGCCGTCGCCCTCTTCAACGAGACCGGCAGCGCACAGCGCATCGCGACGACGGCCGAGGCGGTGGGGCTGCCGAAGGCCGACGGATACACGATGCGCGACCTGTGGGAGCACCGGTCGTACAACACGGCGGGCACCCTGGCGGCGACCGTCCCGGCGCACGGCACGGTTCTGCTTCGGGTCGCCGCGGACGGCAAGTGGGCCGCGCACCCGCCCGCCGTGGAACTCGGCCTGGAATCGAGCCCGTTGGTGGAGGCCGGGCGCACCGCCACGCTGACCACGACGGTCACCGGCCTGGGCCGTACCCCCGCGAAGTCGCTCTCGGCGCTGCTCACCGGCCCCGCGGGCTGGCAGCTGAAGGCGGTGTCGCCGACCGGTTCACCGACCCTGCCGACCGGCCGTTCCCTGACCACCCGCTGGCAGGTGACCGCCCCCGCCGGCACCCCCACCGGTGCGTACGACCTGACACTCGACGCCCGGTACCGCTCACCGGACGGCGCACGGGTACGGTCCACTGTCCCGTTCCGGACCCATGTGGTGGCCGCGCCACCGGCGGGCACCGGCTACCTCGGCGATCTGCCGCAGCTCTCCGCCACCAACGGCTGGGGCCCCGTCGAGCGGGACACCAGCAACGGTGAGAGCCGTGCGGGCGACGGGAAGCCGCTGACGATCGGCGGCACGGTCTTCGCCAAGGGCCTCGGCGTGCACGCCGACAGCGCCGTCGAGTTCTACACCGGCCGGACGTGCACCACCGTGACGGCGCAGGTGGGGGTCGACGGCGAGAGCGGCGCCAAGGGGACGGTCGCCTTCGAGGTCTGGGCCGACGGCAGGAAGGCGGCGTCGACCGGTGTGCTGACCAACGCGATGCCCGCCCAGCCGCTCACCGCGGACGTGAGCGGGGCGCAGGTGGTACGTCTGGTGGTCACGGACGGCGGGGACGGCATCGATTCCGACCACGCGGACTGGGCGGACCTGCGGATCACCTGCTGACGGACGAGGGATCGCGTGGGCGGCGAAGCCACGCGTCCGGCCGCCGGGCGGACTCCGGGACATCTCCCCCGGAGCCCGCCCGGCGCTTCTCGCGTACCGCGCCGGTCAGCCCCGGACGGCCACTGCGCCGCCCGGACCGACCCGCGCCGCCGCGGCGGCCGCGCCCACCAGTCCGGCGTCGGTACCCATCACCGCCGGGGCCACCTCGATCTGCCGGATGAAGGAGAGCGTGGCGTACCGCTGCAGGGCCCTGCGCAACGGTGCGAAGAGGATGTCGCCCGCACCGGCCACGCCCCCGCCGATCACCGCGATGTCGATCTCGACGAGGGCGGCGGTGGCGGCGATCCCCGCGGCCAGGGCCTGAGCGGCACGCTCGAACGAGGCGAGGGCGACCGGGTCCCCCGCCCGCGCGGCGGCGGCCACGGCGGCGGCCGAGGCATCGCCGTCCGGTCCGGGCCGCCAGCCGGCCTCCAGCGCCCGGCGGGCGATGTTCGGTCCGCTGGCGATGCGCTCGACACAGCCGCGCGAGCCACAGGGGCACGGGGCGCCGTCCAGATCCACGCTGACATGACCGATGTGCCCGGCGTTGCCCGTGGGGCCCGGGTGCAGCTCGCCGCCGAGGACGAGGCCGCCGCCGACACCGGTCGACACGACCATGCAGAGCGCGTTGTCGTAGCCCCGGGCGGCGCCCAGCCAGTGCTCGGCGGCCGTCATCGCGACCCCGTCGCCGACCAGCTCGACGGGCAGTCCGCCGACTGCCTTGCCGACCCGTTCCACCAGTGGGAAGTCCCGCCAGCCGGGGACGTTGACCGGGCTGACCGTACCGGCCGAGGCGTCGACCGGGCCCGCGCTGCCGATACCGACCGCCGTCGCCCGCCCCCACAGCGGGGAGCCGGACAGCTCGGCGAGGACCTCCGCCACGGCACCCATGACCGTCTCGGCGCCTTCGCGGGCGGGCGTCGGCCGCTGCGCCCGTACGAGAAGAGCGCCGTCGCCGTCCACCAGCGCGGCGGCGATCTTGGTGCCGCCGACGTCCAGCGCGGCGACGAGGTCGGTATGCATCGGTGTGGCTCCGTGAGTAGGGGGCGGGGACCTGCGGCTTCAGGAAACAGTCTGCTCAGTCTCCATTCAGCTGACAACGTTGTCCAGGGCCTATGCTCGACGGCACAGCCCCGGTCGGCTCCGCGGCACCGCCCATGGACCGCCGGACCGCCCGCCCCGAGGACAGGACAGCGCACCGTGGCCGAGACCGCCCGTCACTCCGAGACCCGTTACGGCAACCGGCCGACCATGAAGGACGTCGCGGCCCGCGCCGGAGTGGGCCTCAAGACGGTCTCCCGCGTGGTCAACAGCGAGCCGGGCGTCACGCCCGATACCGAACGCCGGGTCCAGGAGGCCATCGAGGCGCTCGGCTTCCGGCGCAACGACAGCGCGCGCGTCCTGCGCAAGGGCCGCACCGCCTCGATCGGCCTGGTCCTGGAGGATCTCGCCGACCCGTTCTACGGACCGCTGAGCCGGGCGGTGGAGGAGGTCGCACGGGCCCATGGCGCCCTGCTGATCAACGGGTCGAGCGCCGAGGACCCGGAGCGCGAGCAGGAGCTCGTACTCGCCCTGTGCGCGCGGCGGGTGGACGGGCTCATCGTGATTCCCGCCGGTGACGACCACCGCTATCTGGAGCCGGAGATCAAGGCGGGCGTCGCCACCGTCTTCGTGGACCGCCCGGCGGGCCGCATCGATGCCGACATGGTCCTCTCCGACAGCTTCGGCGGCGCCCGCGAGGGCGTCGCGCATCTGATCGCGCACGGCCACCGCCGGATCGGTTTCATCGGCGACCAGCCGCGCATCCACACCGCCACCGAGCGGCTGCGCGGCTACCACGCGGCGATGGCGGACGCGGGCATGCGGGTCGAGGACTCCTGGGTGTCCCTCGCCTCGACCGACCCCGACCGGGTCCGGGCCGCCACGGAGCAGATGCTCGCCGGCCCCGAGCCCGTCACCGCCGTCTTCGCCGGCAACAACCGGGTGACGGTGACAGTGGTCCGCGTCCTCGCCGAGCAGGAACGTCGCATCGCACTGGTCGGTTTCGACGACATCGAACTGGCCGATCTGCTCGGCATCACCGTCATCTCCCAGGACGCCGCCGCCGTCGGCCGCACCGCCGCCGAGCACCTCTTCCGCCGTCTGGACGGCGCCGACCACGCCCCCGCCCGGGTGGAACTCCCCACCACGCTCATCGCGCGCGGCTCGGGCGAGCTGCCGCCTGCCTGAGCCGCGCGGTGCCGCGAGGCCCTACGGTGCGGTCACCGTGAGACCGGCCCGCCGCGGCGACGTGAACCCGTCCAGCTCCGCGCGCGTCAGGCCCGTCAGCCGGGCGACCTCGGCGGTGTCCAGGGCACCGCAGTCGATGCCGCGCAGGAGGTAACCGCTGAGCGCCTTGGCGGTGGCGGGTTCGTCCATGACGTCGCCGTCGGCCTCGGCGACGTACGCGGCGAGCCGCGCGGCGGCCTGCTCCAGGCCCTCGCGGTAGAAGGTGTACACGGCCGCGTACCGGGTCGGCAGGTGGCCCGGGTGCATGTCCCAGCCCTGGTAGTAGGCGCGGGCAAGGGCGCGGCGGGTGAGGCCGTAGTGGAGTCGCCAGGCCTCGTGGACCTGCGGGGTGGGCCCGACCGGGAGCACGTTGGTGGAGCCGTCCGACACCCGTACCCCGGTGCCCGCGGCGGCGACCTGCATGACGGCCTTGGCGTGGTCGGCGGCCGGGTGGTCGCCGGCCTGGTAGGCGGCGCTCACACCGACACAGGCGCTGTAGTCGAAGGTGCCGTAGTGCAGGCCGGTGACACGGCCCTGCGCCGCGTCGATCATGCGAGCGACGGCGGCGGTGCCGTCGGCGGCGAGGATGGACTGGCTCGTCTCGATCTGGATCTCGAAGCCGAGCCGCCCGGCAGGCAGCCCGTGTGCCTGCTCGAACGCTTCGAGCAGGCGGACGAAGGCGGTGACCTGCTCGGGGTAGGTCACCTTGGGGAGCGTGAGGACCAGGCCGTCGGGCAGGCCGCCGGCCTGCATCAGGCCGGTGAGGAAGATGTCCGTGGTGCGGATCCCGCGGTCGCGTACGGCGGCCTCCATGCACTTCATCCGGATGCCCATGTACGGGGCCGCCGTGCCGTTCCCGTACGCCTCCGAGACCAGCCGGGCGGCGCGGGCGGCGGCCTCGTCCTCCTCGGCGTCGGGGCGGGGCCCGTAGCCGTCCTCGAAGTCGATGCGGAGGTCCTCGACCGGCTCGCGCTCCAGCTTGGCGCGCACCCGGTCGTGGACAGGCGCGGCGAGCTCGTCCGGGATACCGAGGACGGCGGCGAACGAGGCCGCGTCGGGGGCGTGCTCGTGGAGGATCCTGAGGGCCTGGCCGCCCCAGGAACGGATGGTGTCCGCGGTGAACGTGTCGCCCGGGACGTAGACCGTGTGGACCGGCTGGCGCGTACCCGGGTCGCCCGGGTAGCGGCGTGCCAGCTCGGCGTCGACCGCGGTGAGGGAAGCGCTGATCTCCTCGCTGACCGCACCTGCGAGGCTCGTGGCCACCTTCTCCTGCTGACCCATTTCCACACCCTCCACAGTCACACTGTTTCCGCGTCCTGGAATCAACAATCCGTATAGTGAAGCTATAAGGCTGTCGGACCCGCGTCAACGTTCGTGGGAATGGGTGCGGGGCCGTGTGGTGCGTGTGCGCCACACGGCCCCGGGCCGTCGGTATGGGTGACGGGTCGGCCCGTGGGCCGGCCGGTCAGCCCTTGCGGGCGTTGACCTCT
>NZ_BMTF01000019.1 GCF_014649535.1 Streptomyces gelaticus | reverse complement strand
CAGATCCAGCGGCGCAAGCTTCGGTCCCGGGCGCGTCATGACCCAACTATATGGAAATTTAAGACTCAGGACACTAGTGGTCGACGAGGCGGTCGAACTGGGTGGTCGTGTGGCGCAGATGGGCCACCAGCTCGTCGCCGACCTTCGGCTCCTGGGCGTCCGACGGGACGAACAGGATCGACACCTGCATGTGCGGCGGCTCGGCGAACCAGCGCTGCTTGCCCGCCCAGACGAACGGCGACAGGTTGCGGTTGACGGTGGCCAGGCCCGCGCGGGCGACCCCCTTGGCACGCGGCATCACACCGTGCAGGGCCTTCGGGGCCTCCAGGCCCACGCCGTGCGACGTACCGCCGGCGACGACCACCAGCCAGCCGTCCGAGGTGGCCTTCTGCTGGCGGTAGCCGAAGCGGTCGCCCTTGACCACCCGCGTGACGTCCAGGACGGCGCCCCGGTACTCCGTCGCCTCGTGGTCGCCGAGCCACAGGCGGGTCCCGATACGGGCGCGGAAACGGGTCTGCGGGAACTGCTGCTGGAGCCGTCCCAGCTCCTCGGCGCGCAGATGGCTGACGAACATGGTGTGCAGCGGCAGCCGGGCCGCGCGCAGCCGGTCCATCCAGCCGATGACCTCCTCGACCGCGTCCGAGCCGTCCGTGCGGTCCAGTGGGAGGTGCAGGGCGAAGCCTTCGAGCCGTACGTCCTCGATGGCGGCGTGCAGCTGACCGAGCTCCTCCTCCTTGACGCCGTGGCGCTTCATCGAGCTCATGCACTCGATGACGACCCGGGCGCCCACCAGGGCGTGCACGCCGTCCACGGAGGACACGGACCGGATGACCCGGTCGGGCAGCGGCACCGGCTCCTCGCCCCGGCGGAACGGGGTGAGCACCAGGAGATCGCCGCTGAACCAGTCCTTGATGCGGGCCGCCTCGTAGGTGGTTCCGACGGCGAGCATGTCGGAGCCGAAGCGGATGGCCTCGTCGGCCAGCCGCTCGTGGCCGAAGCCGTATCCGTTGCCCTTGCAGACCGGGACGAGGCCGGGGAACTGGTCGAGGACGGATTTCTGGTGCGCCCGCCAGCGCGCGGTGTCGACGTAGAGGGAGAGCGCCATGGCCGGTCCGGAACCCTTCTGGTGGCTGCTGTGTGGGAGGTGTGTGGAGCCGAAGTCCCCATTGAAACCAATGAAGCCGGTTTCGTCACCGGGACGACGCGTTTCGGACGACGCGTATCAGCGGCGCGACATGTAGATGTCCAGCGCCTTGTGCAGCAGCTTGTTGAGCGGGAAGTCCCACTCGCCGAGGTACTCGGCCGCCTGCCCGCCGGTGCCGACCTTGAACTGGATCAGACCGAAAAGATGGTCGGTCTCGTCCAGCGAGTCGGAGATGCCGCGCAGGTCGTAGACGGTGGCCCCCATGGCGTACGCGTCGCGCAGCATCCGCCACTGCATCGCGTTCGAGGGCCGGACCTCGCGCTTGTGGTTGGCGGACGCGCCGTACGAGTACCAGACGTGCCCGCCGACGATCAGCATGGTCGCGGCCGCGACGTTCTCGCCCTCGTGGCGGGCGAAGTACAGCCGCATCCGGTTGGGGTCCTCTGTGTTGAGGGCCGTCCACATGCGCTGGAAGTAGCCCAGCGGACGCGGCCGGAAGTGGTCGCGCTCCGCCGTGATCTCGTACAGCCGCTGCCATTCGTCGAGCTCGGCATAGCTGCCCTGGACGACCTCGACGCCGGCCTTCTCGGCCTTCTTGATGTTGCGTCGCCACAGCTGGTTGAAGCCCTTGTGGACGTCTTCGAGTGAACGGTTCGCCAGCGGCACCTGGAAGACGTAGCGGGGCTGCACGTCACCGAAGCCGGCGCCGCCGTCCTCACCCTGCTGCCAGCCCATCTTCCGTAGCCGGTCCGCCACTTCGAAGGCCCGCGGCTCGATGTGGGTGGCCTCGACGTCGCGCAGACGCTTCACTTCCGGGTCCTGGATGCCCGACTTGATGGCGGCCGCGTCCCAGCGACGGATGATGACCGGCGGGCCCATCTTCACGGAGAAGGCGCCCTGCTGCTTGAGATGCGCCAGCATCGGCCGCAGCCAGTCGTCCAGGTTCGGGGCGAACCAGTTGATGACCGGACCCTCCGGCAGATAGGCGAGGTACCGCTTGATCTTGGGAAGTTGCCGGTAGAGCACCAGCCCGGCGCCGACGAGCTGTCCGCCCTTGTCGAACCAGCCGAGGCTCTCCGAGCGCCACTCCGCCTTCACGTCCGCCCAGGCCGGGACCTGCATGTGACTCGCCGCAGGCAGACTCTGGATGTACGCCAGATGCTGCTCTCGGCTGATGGTCCTCAGGGTCAGGCTCATGCGGGGCGCTCCTCGGCAGGTGTGTCCCCATCGGTCAGGGGCTCCGGCTCTCGCGCCGAAGCCTACTGTGACCGACGAGCACGCCGTCTGGCCCTATGGGACCTTGCCGCTCGGCCACCGCCGCGACCCGGGTTTCCGGGCCCTTGCACGGGGAACGGCGCGAGGCCCCGAGTGGCTCCTCGCGCCGTCCTCCGGCTGTCCGTCCAGCTTTCCGTCCTGCCGGACGTGGATCACCTCTTGTCTGTCGTGCGTCAGCCCACCACGCCGCCGAAGAGGCCGCCGTGGGCCATGCCCAGGAAGAAGCCGATGGCGGCTGCACCCATGCCGATGATCAGCGGGAACCGTTCGCGCGTGGTCACCGAGATGTACTGCCCGTACCCACCCGTGAGGATCCCGATGAGTCCGGCCCACGAGCTGATCAGATGCAGGTTGTGGAACATCGCGGTCACGAAGGCCAGCGCACCGAGGATCAGCGTCACCGCCACCAGGGTCTCCTGGAGCGGATGGGGCTTGCCGTCCGTGGCGAGAAGGGAAACGGGGGGACGGGGTCGTGTTGCTTGTGCCATGGAGTACCTCCTGGCCGAAATGGGGCGCGTGGTGGCGCCGGTCACACCCGATGTGTCCAGATTGCGTCTCCTGAGCACCGGATTTCAACCGGAAGCCGGTGTGCGGGTACTCTGTACGGTCTGCACCGGTGTCTGCCCGGACCAGCACCTCGGCCCCCCTCTCGAAGGAGGGTGTTGTCAGTGGCGGCTGTTCTAATCGAAGACACCGATGCTCACGCATCACGACCCTCCTGCCACGGAACGACCGTGGCCGCTGAGTCCAAAGGAGGTGGGTTCCACATGCGTCACTACGAGGTGATGGTCATCCTCGACCCCGATCTCGAGGAGCGCGCTGTCTCCCCGCTGATCGAGAACTTCCTCTCCGTCGTCCGTGAGGGCAACGGAAAGGTCGAGAAGGTCGACACCTGGGGCCGTCGTCGTCTCGCTTACGAGATCAAGAAGAAGCCCGAGGGCATCTACTCGGTCATCGACCTGCAGGCCGAGCCTGCGGTCGTCAAGGAGCTCGACCGCCAGATGAACCTGAACGAGTCGGTCCTCCGGACCAAGGTCCTCCGTCCCGAGTCCCACTGAGCATCTAGCTCAGTGGTCATCGGGTTCGAGTAGCAGCAAGCAGCCAGAAGCAATCCCCGCCGAGAGGTTCACCCATGGCAGGCGAGACCGTCATCACGGTCGTCGGCAATCTCGTCGACGACCCCGAGCTGCGCTTCACCCCGTCCGGTGCGGCGGTCGCGAAGTTCCGTGTCGCGTCCACTCCCCGCATCTTCGACCGGCAGACCAATGAGTGGAAGGACGGCGAAGGCCTGTTCCTCACCTGCTCGGTCTGGCGGCAGGCGGCGGAGAACGTCGCCGAGTCGCTCCAGCGAGGCATGCGCGTCGTCGTGCAGGGCCGGCTGAAGCAGCGGTCGTACGAAGACCGCGAGGGCGTCAAGCGCACGGTCTACGAGCTGGATGTCGAGGAAGTCGGCCCCAGCCTGAAGAACGCCACGGCCAAGGTCACCAAGACCACCGGTCGCGGCCAGGGCGGCCAGGGTGGATACGGCGGCGGCCAGCAGGGCGGCGGCAACTGGGGCGGCGGTCCCGGTGGTGGCCAGCAGGGTGGTGGCGGCGCTCCCGCCGACGACCCGTGGGCCACGAGTGCGCCGTCCGGCGGTCAGCAGGGCGGGGGCCAGCAGGGCGGCTGGGGCGGAAGCTCCGGTGGCTCCGGCGGCGGCTACTCGGACGAGCCGCCCTTCTAGGGCAGCTCGCACCCCCACTTCTTGATCACACAGGAGAAACACCATGGCGAAGCCGCCTGTGCGCAAGCCTAAGAAGAAGGTCTGCGCGTTCTGCAAGGACAAGACCCAGTACGTGGACTACAAGGACACGAACATGCTGCGGAAGTTCATTTCCGACCGCGGCAAGATCCGTGCCCGCCGCGTGACCGGCAACTGCACGCAGCACCAGCGTGACGTCGCCACGGCAGTCAAGAACAGCCGTGAGATGGCGCTGCTGCCCTACACGTCCACCGCGCGATAAGGGAAGGGTGACCGAATCATGAAGATCATCCTCACCCACGAGGTCTCCGGCCTCGGTGCTGCGGGCGACGTCGTCGAGGTCAAGGACGGGTACGCCCGTAACTACCTGGTTCCGCGTGGCTTTGCCATCCGCTGGACCAAGGGCGGCGAGAAGGACGTGGCGCAGATCCGCCGCGCCCGCAAGATCCACGAGATCGCCACGATCGAGCAGGCCAACGAGATCAAGACCAAGCTCGAGGCCGTGAAGGTCCGTCTGGCCGTTCGCTCCGGCGACGCCGGCCGTCTCTTCGGCTCCGTGACCCCGGCCGACATCGCCTCGGCGATCAAGGCTGCCGGTGGCCCCGATGTCGACAAGCGTCGCGTCGAGCTCGGTTCGCCGATCAAGACGCTCGGCGGACACCAGGTGTCCGTGCGTCTGCACCCCGAGGTCGCTGCGAACCTCGGCATCGAGGTCGTTGCTGCCTAAGGGCACAGCTCACCTGAGCAGCTGAAGGGCCGCACCCGTGGGGTGCGGCCCTTCGTCGTTCCGAGCGGCGCGATCCGATCCTGGCCGAGTTGCGCGGTCCCCTGCTTCCCCGCTTCCCCGCTTCCCCGCTTCACGGTTTCACGTGAAACGGGGAAGCGGCCGGTGGCTCAGCGGGTGGCTCCGGTGACGATCCACTTGCCGGAGCGGGTACGCAGCCAGAGTGTCACCAGGCGAACGGCCATCATCAGGGTCATCGCCCACCACAGCGTTGTCAGGCCGCCACCGATCACCGGCACCAGGAGGGCGACCGGGGCGAAGACCGCCAGCGTGACGAGCATGGCCCAGGCCAGGTACGGCCCGTCGCCGGCACCCATCAGCACTCCGTCCAGAACGAAGACCACGCCGGCGATCGGCTGGGACAGTGCGACCACCAGCAGCGCCGGGAGAAGCGTGTCCTGCACGGAGCGGTCGCCGGTGAACAAGGGCACGAACAGCGGGCGGGCGAGGACGATCAGTGCCCCGAACACCACTCCGGAAACGATGCCCCACTGCACCATGCGGCGGCACGCCTCGCGTGCGCCCTGCGCGTCATCGGCTCCCAGGTAGCGGCCGATGATCGCCTGGCCGGCGATGGCGATGGCATCGAGAGCGAAGGCCATCAGGCTCCAGAGGGAGAGGATGATCTGGTGCGCGGCTATCTCGGTGTCGCCGAGGCGGGCGGCGACGGCCGTGGCGATCAGCAGGACGGCGCGCAGCGACAGCGTGCGGACCAGCAGTGGAACGCCTGCCTGGGCGCTGGCCCTGATCCCCGCGGCATCGGGGCGCAGTGAGGCACCGTGCCGTCGTGCTCCTCGTACCACCACGATCAGATAGGCGGCGGCCATTGAGACCTGTGCGATCACGGTGCCCCAGGCCGATCCGGCGATACCGAACCCGGCACCGTAGACCAGTCCCGCGTTGAGGGCCCCGTTGGCCGCGAAGCCTCCGACGGCGACGTACAGCGGGGTCCTGGTGTCCTGCAGGCCGCGGAGGACACCGGTCGCGGCCATCACCACGAGCATGGCCGGGATGCCGAGGCTGGAGATCCTCAGATATGTGGTCGCATAGGGGGCCGCTGTGTCGGAGGCGCCGAAGACGTCCACCAGCCAGGGTGCCGTGGGAAGAGTGACGGCGATGACGACGACGCCCAACAGGAGCGCCAGCCAGATGCCGTCCATGCCTTGCCGGATCGCGGAGGCCAGATCGCCCGCACCGACCCGTCGTGCCACCGCCGCGGTGGTGGCGTACGCGAGGAAGACGAAGATGCTGACGGCGGTGGTCAGCAGGGCGGCGGCGACGGCCAGGCCGGCCAGTTGAGGGGTGCCGAGATGGCCGACGATGGCGCTGTCGACCATCACGAAGAGCGGCTCGGCGACGAGTGCGCCGAAGGCAGGGACGGCGAGCGAGATGATCTCGCGGTCGTGCCGTCGACGACTGGGCGGCGGTGATGCCGGGGCCTGGATCATGGGGGTCAATCTAATCTTCCACAGGTAATGGATGCAATGGCTCAGTAGTCCTTACATTTGTTGAGGCTCGGCGTTCTCCCGTGTGCCGTTTTCCGTGATCTTGGGCTGGCTCGGAAAGTTTTTCTCCCCCACAGCCCGTGGATGGGAAAATGCCAGGTCAGCACAGTGGGGGTGTGGGTGTTATGAGTTTGTCCACAGTGCTGTCCCCCGCTCCGTGCACAGGTTCTGCAGAGTTCTCCACAGCATCTGGTCGGTCGTCCACATGCCCTGTGGATAACCAGATTGGCTGACGGTGCCGGGCGGCCTACCGTGGACCGGCGCCCGCACCCCGTTCCGGTCTTGGAACCACGCAGAACTCGACGCGCCGGAACCGGAGTCGGGCGTCTTGTTTGTCGGTGCTGTGCCGTAAGAAAGAGTGGCACGGTGAGGTCCGCGGAGCGGACGGGAGGGAGGTGGCCCGGTGAGCATTCCCGAGCCTTTGGACGACCCCTGGGCCGAGACCGGTCCCAGTGACCGTCTGCCCGTCTCCCGGCAGCGTCGCGGTGAAGGCCGGGATCGCGGCGAGCGGCGCGACCGCGGCGGGGAGAGCGATGGATGGGACGGGGGCTCTCCTGGTTTCGAGCGGGTACCGCCCCAAGACCTCGATGCCGAGCAGTCGGTACTCGGCGGCATGCTCCTGTCCAAGGACGCCATCGCCGATGTCGTGGAGATCATCAAGGGCCACGACTTCTACCGTCCCGCGCACGAGACCGTCTACCAGGCGATCCTCGACCTCTACGCCAAGGGCGAGCCGGCCGACCCGATCACGGTGGCGGCCGAGCTGGTCAAGCGGGGCGAGATCACCAAGGTGGGCGGGGCGCCGTATCTGCACACCCTCGTCCAGTCCGTGCCCACCGCGGCCAACGCTTCGTACTACGCGGAGATCGTCCACGAGCGGGCGGTCCTGAGGCGGCTCGTCGAAGCCGGCACGAAGATCACGCAGATGGGATACGCGGCCGACGGCGATGTCGACGACATCGTGAACTCTGCACAGGCCGAGATCTACGCCGTCACCGAGCAGCGCACCAGCGAGGACTACCTGCCGCTCGGCGACATCATGGAGGGTGCGCTCGACGAGATCGAGGCGATCGGTTCGCGCAGCGGCGAAATGACCGGGGTGCCGACCGGCTTCACGGACCTCGACGCTCTGACGAACGGCCTGCACCCGGGCCAGATGGTCGTCATCGCGGCCCGTCCCGCCATGGGTAAGTCCACGCTGGCCCTCGACTTCGCCCGGGCCTGTTCGATCAAGAGCAACCTGCCCAGCGTGATCTTCTCCCTCGAAATGGGGCGCAACGAGATCGCGATGCGTCTGCTCTCCGCCGAGGCGCGGGTGGCACTGCACCACATGCGCTCCGGCACCATGACCGACGAGGACTGGACGCGGCTGGCCCGCCGGATGCCGGATGTATCGGCCGCCCCGCTCTACATCGACGACTCCCCGAACCTCTCCATGATGGAGATCCGGGCGAAGTGCCGCCGTCTCAAGCAGCGCAACGACCTCAAGCTCGTGGTCATCGACTATCTGCAGCTGATGCAGTCCGGTGGCTCGAAGCGTGCCGAGAGCCGCCAGCAGGAAGTCTCGGACATGTCCCGAAACCTCAAGCTGCTGGCGAAGGAGCTTCAGCTCCCGGTCATCGCGCTCTCCCAGCTGAACCGTGGTCCCGAGCAGCGCACGGACAAGAAGCCGATGGTCTCCGACCTGCGTGAATCCGGATCCATCGAGCAGGACGCCGACATGGTGATCCTGCTGCACCGCGAGGACGCGTACGAGAAGGAGTCCCCCCGCGCCGGTGAGGCCGACCTGATCGTGGCCAAGCACCGTAACGGTCCGACTGCAACGATCACGGTGGCCTTCCAGGGCCACTACTCGCGCTTCGTCGACATGGCACAGACCTGACCGCCAGCCATGTAGGTTCTCAAATCTCGTGTCATTTTCTCAGTCGCAATGTCATCTGACTGGCCGATCTGACACGGGATTGAGAATTGCTGGCCACTGCCATCACCCGTTCAGGTGACAACGCCCCCGGTCTGGCATGGGAGTTTCACGCGGATGCGAACGTAGCGCTCACGAGAAGGCTGCCGACGATCCGGGGGTGACTCATGGCCGCAGGGCTGAATGTCGCGGCATCGATCACGGTGAGTCTGCGGGGCGCGAACGGCATCCTGGTCGAGAACCGGGATTGGGTTACGTCGCCGATCGACGGGCTCGCGGCGGCGGCACCCTGGCGGACCTTCCGCTGGTACAGGGGCCAGCGGCATTACTCGGGCACGTACTGGTCCTCCACAATGCGCGACCACGTCATCTACGAGTCGCGGCTCGAACTCGCGCGGCTCCTCTTCGCTGATTTCGATCCGTCTGTACGGCGTGTCGTGGCCCAGCCATTTCTGCTCAAAGCCGAGGTGGACGGGGCTATGCGCAAGCACATCCCGGACTACCTCCTGGTCACCGACGAGGGGCCCGTGGTCGTGGACGTGAAGCCACTGCACCGGTTATCCAAGCCGGAGGTGTCCTTCACTTTCGGCTGGACCCGTGAAGTGGTGGAAGTCCGTGGGTGGAAGTACGAGGTCTGGAGCGAGCCACCTGCGGTGGAGCTGGAGAACGTCCGCTTCCTGTCGGGCTTCCGCAGAGATTGGCTGTTCGATCGTGGGCTCGTCGACGAGCTCCGAGGCGCTGAGCTCGACGGAGTCTCTCTGTGTCGCGCGGCAGCCAGCTTGCCCGCTCACCCGGAGGAACAAGTCCGGGCTGCGGTCTATCACTTGCTGTGGACACACGAGCTTGCGGTGGATCTCGACCGGCCGTTCAGCCCGGCGCATGTGCTCAGGAGGACGGCGTGACCAGGGCTGGAGCGCGGATCGGCGTCGGTACACACTTCCGCTACGACGGGGAGGCCGTCGAGGTGGTCGAGATGGCCGCCACCACGGCCGGCAACGAGGTCGTCCTCAAGGACGGCCAGGGCAGGCTCCTGCGTCTGTCCTTGCGGGAACTGCTCTTCTCCGACCGGGCCACCCTCATCCCCAAGGAGACGGGACCGTCCTCGGACGACGCCGAGGAGATCGCCTCGGTGGTACTGGGGCAGTTGGATGAGGAGGGCAGACGCCAGATCCTGGAGCGGGCCGAGCACATTCGGGAACTCCTCACGGGATATCGGTCCGGCAGCACCGAACTTGCGCGTGAGGGCGAACCGCGAGCTCCGTACACGCCGACGCTGTCGCTGGATGCACGCTATGCGGCGAAAGCCGCTGAACTCGGAGTCACCGATCGCACCATTCGACGGTGGGTCGCCGACTATCGCCGGCATGGTGAGGCCGGCCTGGCCCAGCGGGCAAGTTCCCAGGCACGGTCCTTCGGCAGGGCCGACGACCGATGGGTGCAGACCGCGCTGGAAGTCATGGTCGAGCACACTGGAGAGTCGAAGCCATCACGCAAGATCGTCATAGACCGGACTCAGGCCCGGGTGATCGCGCGGTTCGGTCCTGACGTCGTACCCCAGCCCAGCCAAGCCACGGCCTACCGGGTACTCACTGAGCTGGAGCGGCGACACCCCCTGTTCCGGTTGAGTACAAAGCGGAACAGGGATATCGCCGGTCGGCCGGAGGGTCAGTACGGCAAGCTGCGGCCGACGCGGCCGGGCGAGTACCTGCTGATGGACTCCACCCGCCTGGACGTCTTCGCGTTCGACCCGCTGACGCTCAAGTGGGTTCAGGCCGAATTGAGTGTCGGGATGGACTGGTACACCCGCTGCATTACGGGGATCCGGCTGACGCCGGTCTCGACGAAGGCGGTGGATGTCAGCGCGGTGCTGTTCCAGTCGTTTCGGCCGAGGCCGGCGGGGCGGGACTGGCCGCGGCACGCGGTCTGGCCCGAGCACGGCATCCCCCGCACTGTCCTGGTCGACGTCGAGGCCGCCACCGGGCCGGGCCTGGCCTCGCCTCCTCTGGTCCCCGAGACGCTGGTCGTCGACCACGGCAAGGTCTACGTCTCGGAACATCTGACCAGCGTCTGCCGCCGGATGGGTATCTCCATCCAGCCAGCCCGCCTGCGGACGGGCCGGGACAAGGGGCCGGTGGAGCGTTATTTCCGGACCCTGCGGGAGGGGTTGCTGCAGGTGCTGCCCGGCTACAAGGGGCCCGACATCCACTCGCGGGGCGAGCGCCCGGAGGACGACGCGTTCTTCTTCCTCGACGAGCTTGAGGCAATTATCCGGGAGTGGACAGCGGCGGTCTATCACTGCAAGCCGCACTCCAGCCTGGTCGATCCGGGCCTGCCGGGACTGCGGATGTCCCCGGCGAAGATGTTCGAGCACGGCATGGCCCGGGCGGGCTACATCGAAGCACCCCGCGACCGGGACCTGGCCTTTGAGTTCCTGCAGACGAAGTGGCGCACGGTCCAGCACTACGGTGTCGAGATCGGCCGCCGCCGCTACAGCGGCCCCGGCCTGCCCGAGCCGGGCATCCGCAGCCCCTACGACAGTCCAGTCAAGAACGGCTGGCCGTTCCAAGTGGACCCCGACGACATCACCAAGATCTACTTCCGTAACCCCACAACCCGCGAATGGCACACCCTGACCTGGGAGCACGCACCGTCGGCCGAGATGCCGCTGAGTGAGGACGCGTTGACATTCGCCCGGCAGCTGGCCGCCTCGAAGTATCGCTTTCCCGACGACCGGCTTGCCGTCGCTGATTTGTTGGAGCGGTGGAATCTTGGGCTGGGCACCACGATTGCTGAGCGGCGCATGGCCCTGCGGCTCTCGCGCGAGCAGGCCGGTATCGAGCTTCCGACGAGCGAGGAGGAGACGGTCGTCTCGCTTCCATCCGTACGCAAGGCCCTCGGCCAGGACGAGCAGAACGCGGAACTGCGGGAGCCCGACGTGGTGACGGAGACCGGGGATGACGACGAGGCCGATCTGGAGGACCTCGCCGGGGAGGACGACTTCTACGCCGATGCCCTGGAGGACGTGTGAACGACGGCAGCGTTCCGCAGCCAGGCAGTCTTGCCTTGTCGCGGAAGGAGGACTTCAAGGCATTCGCCGAGAGCCCTCGCCGAAGTCGGCCCGACCTGCTGACCCTAAAGCAGCTGAAGTCCCTGCCCACGCAGGCGCGGGCGGACTACGACCGTCAGCGCCGGCAGTGGCACGCAAACATCGGCCCGTTCAAGACGCCGCAACTGACAGAGCTCCATGAAGACCTATGGGACATCGTCGACAGTAACGAGCAGGACGGGGACAAGGCCAAGGGGGCTGTGGCCGTCGACGCGTTCCCGGGGCTGGGCAAGACGACCTCGGTGCTTGCCTTCGCCCGGGACTTCCATCAGCGGGAGATCGAGGAGTCGGGCGCGTTCACGAGCCAGGGGCACGAGCGGATCCCCGTCTGCCGGGTCGGGCTGACCGGGAATACCGGAATGAAGGATCTCAACCGGGCCATGCTGGAGTTCTTCGGCCACCCCGGACAGACGCGGGGGACCACCGCCCAGTTCGGACGGCGGGTGCTGGACTGCGTGCTGTCCTGTGATGTCCGTCTGGTGGTTCTGGACGATCTGCATTTTTTTGAAATGGGGGCAGAAGAGCGGCATCGAGGTGAGCAACCACCTGAAGTGGATCGCCAACGAGTTCCCGGTGACGTTGCTGATGGTGGGGGTCGAGCTCGCGAAGAAGGGCCTGTTCGGCGAAGGAACGAACGGGCGCGATACCGCTCTGGCCCAGACCGGCCGCCGCACCACCCGCCTCGGACTGCGTCCGTTCACCATCGATACGGAGGCCGGTCGTCGGGAATGGCGACAGATGCTGTTGGCCCTCGAACAGCGCGTCGTGCTCACCGACAAGCATCCCGGCATGCTCGCGGACGAGCTGTCGGACTACCTCTTCGCCCGCAGCACCGGACACATCGGCTCGCTGATGACGCTGATCAACCGCAGCTGCCAGCGGGCGGTCCGCACCGGCGCCGAACGTCTTGACCAGGAGCTCATGGACCGGGTGAAGAACGACGAGGCATCCGAGGCTGCCCGCCTCGAACTGCAGGCCGCGCTGGAGAAGAAACGGCTGACCAGCCGCCCGCGGCCCCGGAGCCGACGATCCGCATGAGAACGCCGGTCCGCACCCTGCCGATCCGGCTGACTCCGCTGCCCGGCGAGGCCCTGGACTCGTGGCTGGAGGCGACGGCCAGACGGATGGACGCCGCACTCGGTGATGTCCTGCTGCATTTCGGCTTCCCGGCCCGGCACCGGGCCGGAAACCAGTTCCGGGGTATCCCGGCAGACTGGACGATCGTTCTCGACGAGCAGCAGACCAGTGCTGTCGCGCACGCCACCGGGACGTCCCCGGAGACAGTCGCTGCCCTGACCCTGGCGCACTACGACGGACGGGCCCTCCACATGAGTGCTGGAGGCCGGGCCGTGTCACGGCACGTCCTTTGGGGCCGTGGAGGGGGATCCCGGTTCTGCCCGGAGTGCCTTCTTGCCAGTGGTGGGCGATGGCAGTTGTCCTGGAGGCTCGGTTTTTCCTTCGCCTGCACCCGGCACCGCAGACTGCTGGCGGACTGCTGCCCGCACTGCGGGAGGGTGCTGCGGCAGCGGCCCCGTTCCGGCCGGTCCGTCCCCCGGTCTGAATTCTGCGGCAATCCACCGACCCGCCCCACCCGCCCGTTTTCGGCTGGCTGCGGCGCCGATCTGTCCCGCGCTTCGACGCTTCTCCTGCCTCCTGGCCATCCGGTTCTCATAGCGCAGGACCGAGTGATGGAGATCATCGACGGGGCAACGGCTGCTTTCGGCCCCTACGGGACCTCTCCCCAGCTGGCATCGGCGGTGCTGGCGGACATCCGGGCCCTGGGCATCCGCGTCCTGAGCGACCTGCCCGCGGCTGTCCTACGGGAACAGATCCCGGCTGATATCGCAGAAGCGCACCTCAGCACCGATCCGGTCTCCCCGCACACCGGAGGCGACGGACCGTCCGGGGTTCATGGCCCCGCCCCGAGCCGCGGACACAGCCGTCGCGGTCACCGTGGCCCTGGGCATCCTGGAGCAACCAGGAATCCAACCGGCCGGCGAGGCCTTGCGACGCCTGCTGGAAGCAGTACGTGAGGAACTCACGCAGATCTCGGTGACCAGCATCGACAGCTGGGGCAGGGGCATCAGCCCGGTGCTGCAGTCCGTGCACCTGGCCGCCCTCGCCCCTTCCCTCCGCCCCAGCGAATACGTCCGCTACCGCGTCGCGACCGAGACTCCCCACCGACCGGCCAGAACCACTCGGGACATCGAACAGCGAGCCAGGAAGATCCCCACGATGTTCTGGCCGTCCTGGACGGTCCGGCTCACACCATCCGAAGGAGTCCACGCGCGGGCTCTGGCCCCCGTTCTCGCCGCCCTGCTGCTGATCCCCGACAGCCGCACCTCCCTGGACCAGGCAGCCGGGCTGGTCGGCGACGCGATCGACGGCACTGAGGTCTCACGCCTCCTCCAAGAACTCGACAACCTTCCACAATGGCCGGACATCGTCACCGCCCTGGACCGGCTCACCGACCACCTCGACGCCGACGACACCCCCATCGACTACGGCCGACGCCGACTCCTCGACTACACCGGCCTGCTTCCCCACGACCGCTGGCTGGAGATCTGCCGCCGCACCGGAACACCGCCGGGGACCGGCCGACGCGAACGCATCGCCCGCAGCCAGCTCTTCCGACGTCTCAGCGGCCTGCCTGCCGAGTCCGTCCCCGACGACCTGGGCGGGCTCGACAGCGCAGAGTTCCGGGCGACGTCCTTGCACTTCACCGCGCTTCAGACACCCGAACTCGCACACGCCCTCCAGCAGGAAGCCCTCGGCTTCCTGGCCTCGCACCACATCCACGACGAGCCCGTGACCTGGCAGCCTCCCGCCACCTTGCTGGCAGGACTCTCCCTTCCCGGACCCGACCCGGCGCAAGTCGACCTGCCCTGCCTGCACCAACTCATCCGAGAACGCCGGCACCCTGTTCAGCACGCTGCCCAGGTCCTGGGCACAACCGTCGAGGCCATCCGACATGTCCTCGACGAACACCCAGCACCCGCACCCCCGCTGACGAAGAACACGGCCAGAGCCACCGGCCGCATCCGGCAGCAAGCCCGGCAAACCATCCCGGCAGAGCGCCTCACCCAGCTCTACCTCGAAGAACACCGGTCCCTCCAGCAGATCGCCACCCTCACAGGCTTCTCCCGCAGAGTGCTGACCGATCTCGCCAAGGAGTACGGAATCCCGCTCCGCGAGGGCCCACAGGACTACAAGCGCCGCGGCGCCATCGAACGGGACTGGCTCATTGAGCAGTACGTCCACCGCCGCCGAACTCTGCCGGATCTCGCCCGTGAAACTGGCATGAGCACCGCGAACATGGCTCGCTGGGCCCACACCCACAACATCCCCCTCCGGCCACGCGGCGGAGCCAGCCACCACACCGCCCTCCGCACCCCCGAGCAGGCCGCAGATGCCCCCGCCATCCTGCGTGACGCCCTGACCAGCCCAAATGCCCGGCAGCGACTCGAACGCTTTGCTGCCGCCCTGCCCTACCCCACCGTCACCGACGCTGCCCGAGCCCTCGGCATTCACCAATCGACACTGACAACCCAGATCAACCGGCTCGAAAGGGACCTGGGTCGACCCCTGATCGAACGTGCTGAACGAGGCCGCAGGATGCGGCCCACGCCCTTCGGCAGAAGAGTGGCCGCTGCCACCAAGCGTCTCATTGGCCCAGGCGGGCGGCCTTGATCGCGCGTTGGGTGAAGACGTCCTCACGGCGCTCTGCCATCTGCCGAAGCGCGTCTTTGCGATCTCGCTTGGAGAGCCGGTCGAGATAGGTGTGACCGAAGAGGTGGTCGGTCTCGTGTTGCAGACACCGAGCGAAGTAACCCGTTCCTTCGATGACGAGGGGGTTGCCGTCCTTGTCGAGCCCGCGAGCGATGGCACGATCGGGGCGGGGAACCGCCATGCCCGCACCGGGCACGGACAGGCAGCCCTCGAAGTCGTCAACGAGTCGGCGGCTACCCGGATCGGGCAGGTCCAGAACGGGGTTGATGATGTGACCGACATGCCGGATCCCATAGTCGTCCGGGCAGTCATACACGAACAGCCGCAGGTCGACATCTACCTGGTTGGCAGCCAGGCCGGCACCGTCGGCCACATACATGGTCAGGAACATGTCGTCGATTAACGCCGACAGCTCCGGAGTGCCGAACTCAGTCACCTCCCGGCACGGACGGCTCAGCACCTCCTCACCCACCACCGTGACCCTGCGGACCGAACCCCGTTCCACCTCTGGTGGCAGAGCCGGATAGGCGTCAACCGGGCGGCCTTGCACACGGACCCGCCGGTCAACGGGACGGGACCGCTCCTGACGAACAGACATAGCTGTCTCCCTTTTTGCGCACGTCACAGATGCCGCGGAGGTCACCGCAGTTGATGTCTTCAACAAGGACCACCGCTTGCCAAGCCCTTTGCAAAGTAGCAGACTTTGCAAAGTGACTGAAGATGACGTCAACACCCCGGACGACCAGACAGCCAGCACCAGCGAAGAATTGCGCCAGCACGACGTCCGCACAGCCTTGCTGGACCTACTCGCCGAAGTCGGCACGGTCACAGCGACCGAAGCCGCCTCCCGGCTGGGCTACAGCTCTGGGCTCTGCTCATTCCACCTACGGCAGCTCGCACGTCACGGATACATCGAAGAGGCACCCCACCGCGGGGGCCGCGCACGTCCCTGGCGTCTGAGGCAGCACACCCCGGCCGGCGACGGTCCTCTGGAGGAGCATTTCGGCGACTTGGCCCGCGGTCTGGAGGACGAGAGCTGGCAACGATGGCTGACCCAGCGAGATGAGGCGCCGTCCGAATGGCGCCACGACGAAGCCTTCAGCGCCGTTGCCTACCTGACACCCGAAGAGATGAGCCGGGTCGCGGACGTGATCCGACAGGCCCTCGCGCCCTACCAGGACCGCGAACAACGCCCCCTGGCCCGGCCCGACGGCGCTCGACCAGTGGCCCTCATCACCCGACTGTTCCCCCTGCTTCCCCACACAGCAGACGGCGCAGACCAGGACTGAGGAGTCGTCGACTGTTCCGCACTCACTTGAGGAAATGACACGACGCTGAGACAGCAGGCAGATGACACGACGTGAGACAGCCTGAAGACGTCCAGGTCACCGCGTCGCCGCATGACACAGAGGCTGAGAACCTACAGCCACTTGGAGCGGCCGTCGGCGTCGCTCGGGCTGCTGCTGCGGCAGGCCCGGCCGTGGAGGACGTTCCGCCGGCACCAGGGTCAGCTCGGGCACGTACTCACGGGGTCCGGCCGTCACCACCGGTACGGCGTCACGGGCGTACGAGGCGGGCGATGGAGTCCTCGGCTTCCTTCTCAAGCTCGACGCCCCGTTTTCGCCGCAGCGCGTGACGGCGGTGCGGACACGTGTGCCCGCACCCGCGTCGAGGGCGCCGGATTCCCTGCCGCGTCGGCGGACACACTGACCAGTTCGTGCAGCCCGGCCGTGGCAGCCACCGCCGAGGCAGTCGTGCCCAGGTGGCGATGCCCCGGGGCCGACAGGCGTCGGTGAGTCCCCTCGCGAGATTTCGACCTCATGCGCTCGGCTGCCGTGTCATGACGACGGCAGTCCTGTCGCCTGGCTCAGTCCGTCACGGGCAGGCACTCTGCGAGCAGGCCGACGATGTCGCGCCAGGCCCGTTGCGCGTGCTGCGGGTGGTAGCCGACGCCGGGGAGCACGGTCTGGTCGACCGGCGGGTGGTGGAAGGCGTGCACGGCTCCGCCGTAGACCACGAGGCGCCAGTCGACACCTGCGGCCTGCATCTCGGCAGTGAACGCTTCTCGTTGCGCGGGCGGCATGGGCGGGTCCTCCGACCCGACCCCGGCCCATACCGGGCAACGGATGCGCGCCGCCTCGCCCGGCCGGCCCCCGGTCAGCGCGTTGACTGTCCCGATTGCCCGCAGGCCGACGCCGCCGCGACCGAGTTCCAGCACGATTGCGCCCCCGGTGCCGTAGCCGATGGCGGCGATCCGGTCGGGATCGGTCCGCGGCTCGGCACGCAGCACATCGAGTGCTGCATGGCCGATGCCCCGCATCCGGTCGGGGTCGGCGAGCAGCGGGGTCACGCGCGCCAGCATCTCCTGTGGGTCGGTGAACCAGCGTCCGCCGTGGAGGTCGAAGGCCAGCGCCACGTAACCGAGTTCGGCGAGGGCGTCGGCCCGGCGACGCTGGAAGTCGTTCAGGCCCGGTCCCTCGGGCCTGATCAGGACTGCCGGCGGTCGGTACCGGTGGGGAGCGCGAGGTGCCCGATCATTGTCAGGCCGTCGGCCGGGTATTCGACCGTGCGTGTTGTGATCGTCGTCATGAGACTGCACCGTAGTGGTGGTCGAGTTTGTACGGTCCGGCCTTCACCGTGGGCAGAACAGCGCGGGTGCGAGCCTGTGGGTGCGCACTGTGGGGGAGTCGGTTCTGGCACCCACATCGACACCGATGCGAAGCCGGCTGCCGGCGTCGCCAGGGGCGGTGAAATGGACTCGCCACCGCCTGGTTCTGCGGGTAGTTGTTTGAGCATGACCTTCTCACCCGAACAGTTGCTCCCGGGGACGCAGCGTGCTCTGCTGCACCGCATTGCCACCGCACAGTCGGAAGGCCGCGCTCCCTCGCTCGTCGCCGCGGTACAGCGGCAGGGGCGGACCGTCTGGAGCGGATCCCGTAGTTGTGTGGACGGCCATGCGCCCGACACCGATACACAGTTCAGGATCGGATCTCTCACCAAGACCTTCACCGCGGTGCTGGTCCTGCGCCTGCGGGACGAGGGCCTTCTCGACCTGGACGATCCGCTGGAGAAGCATCTGCCCGGCACCGGCGTCGGTGATGTGACGATCCACCAACTGCTGGGACACAGCGCGGGGCTCGGTGCCGAATCGCCCGGCCCCTGGTGGGAGCGGACACCGGGTACGCTGCGGCCCGAGCTGGCCGACGTACTCGGCGAACAGACGCGGATGCACAGTCCGGGGCACCGGCACCACTACTCGAATCCCGGCTACACGCTGCTGGGCGCCCTGGTGGAGAAGGTGCGCGGGGCGAGCTGGGCGGAGGTGCTGCGACGCGAGATCCTGGAACCGCTCGGCATGCACCGCACCAGCCTCCACCCGCAGCCGCCGCACGCGGGCGGCTGGGCCGTGCATCCCTGGGCCGATGTCATGTTGCCCGAACCGGCCGAGGATCTCGGGTTGATGGCCCCGGCCGGCCAGCTCTGGTCCACCGTCGATGACCTCCTCCGCTTCGCGACCGTCCTGGCCGAGGGGGACGACCGGGTGCTCTGCGCCGACTCCGTGGAGCAGATGCGCGAGCCGTCCGCACCGACCGAGCACGGCGACTGGCAGTCCGCTTACGGCCTGGGCCTCCAGGTGGTGCACATCGGCGGCCGCACGCTCTTCGGACATACGGGCTCGCTGCCCGGATTCCTGGCCGCCCTGTGGATCAGCGTCGAGGACGACGTGACGGCCGTCGCGCTCACCAACACGACTTCGGGGGTGATGATCGGCGGCCTTGCCGCCGACCTCGTGGACATCGTGGCCGAGTCCGAGCCCCGCATTCCCGAGCCCTGGCGCCCGCTGCCAGAGGTGGACACCGAGCTTCTCGCGCTGACCGGTCCCTGGTACTGGGGTACGCGCCCGAATGTCCTGCGGATGGCCTCGGACGGCGGGCTGGAGCTCGCGCCCCTGCAGGGTGCCGGCCGCTGCGCCCGGTTCGTCGCACAGCCCGATGGCAGCTGGATCGGTCTTGACGGCTACTACGCGGGGGAGACGCTGCGTGTGGTCCGGAACAGCGATGGCAGCGTGAACCATCTCGATCTGGGCTCGTTCGTCTTCACACGGGAGCCGTACGACCCGCGCGCCGCCGTTCCCGGCGGTGTGGACAAGGGGGGATGGCGGGGCCTGGGGGCCTGAGCGTCACGTTTCACGTGAAACGGGAGAGGTGGGCCGGATCAGGTCGTCAACTCCCGTTCCAGCGGGGTGCGGAAGCGCGGCGTGACCCGTGCCTGACCCACCCATTGCGAAAACCGGGACGCTTCCGCTTCGATCGCGGCGGAAGCCTCCCGGCCGACATCGGACAGCAGCCGCCAGACCGGCTCGCCGTCGGCCCGCTGGGCCCAGCCGCCCACGATCCGCCCGTTCCACCACACGGTCGGGCCGATGTTGCCGGACCGGTCGAAGAGAGCCTCCCGATGCCCGGCCGGCAGGTGGAAACCGCGATCGGCCCATCCCATGGCGCTGGGGTCGAGGGCCGGAAGCAGCGCGGCCCAGGGTTCCGGTGCCGGTTCCGGCTCCATGTCCTCCGGCAGCACCCATCCCGCGGCGCCGTCGCCGAGCCGGACCTCCGTGGCCCCTACGGCAGTCATCGCCTCACGGACGGCTCCCAGCCCCCAGCCCGTCCACCACTTGAGATCGGCCTCGGTCGCCGGGCCGTAGGAGCGGAGCCATCGCCGGGCCAACTCGGCTCGTGCCTGCGCGGGGTCCTCGGACGGCCAGGGCTCGGAGGCCGCCCAGCGGAACTGGCTGGAGGTCCAGGAACCGCGTAGTCGGTCCCGGCGGATACGGCCTTCGGCCGCCAGGATCCGTATGACACGGGAGGCGACGCCCTGCACGCCTTCGGCCTTCTTGCCGGGGAAGACGGTGATCTTCGTACGCAGAGCGGCCACGGCGGCGGAGAGTTCGGTGCCGGTGGCAGTGCCGCGGTCGGCGAGAGCTGCCAGGGTCTGCTGTTCCACGCCAGCGAGCCAGCGTTCGTCCAGACCGTTGCCGTCGTCCGCCAGGTGCTTGAGGAAGGTCCGGCGTTCCTTGGCGGCCACGGTCCGGGCGTTCGACGCGTCGACGCAGGGGGCGAGTTCCCGCGATACGACGAAGAGGGTGTTCCGCATGGAGAGCTGCCGGACCAACGAGACGTCCCCGTAGAGGGCCTGCTCCACCGGGACGACGCCCGCCTCGGAGAGGCGAGCACAGGTGGAGAGGAAGACGGTGGCGGCGTCGGTGGCGTGCAGCGCCACGACCGCGTCGGCCACGGACACCGGGGAAGCGGTGCGCAGGGACGGAGCCAGGAGATGGCGTCGGCCGAGCCTGATCCTGCGCTGCTCGTCACTGATGTGGTGCATGGACGGCCTCCCGGATCCCGAAGTGCGATCAGAGTGCGAGCTTGAAGCCCACATGGCTGGCGGTGAATCCGAGCCGCTCGTAGAAGCGATGGGCGTCGGTCCGGGTCGCATCGGACGTCAGCTGGACCAACTGGCAGTCCTGGCGCCGGGATTCGTCCATGGCCCATTCGATCAGCAGGGTCCCGAGGCCGCTGCCCCGCTCGTCGGCATGGATGCGTACGCCCTCGATGACCGAGCGGGTCGAGCCGCGCCGGGAAAGCCCGGGAAGCACGGTCAGTTGCAGGGTCCCGACTACGCGGCCCTCGCGCACAGCGACGACCAGGCGCTGGTTCGGGTCGTTCACCAGCCGCTGGAACGCGGCCTGGTACGGGGCCAGGTCATCCGGCGACTCACGCTGTGCACCCAGCGGATCGTCGGCGAGCATGGCCACGATCGCGGGGATGTCGTCGAGTGCGGCAGGCCGTATTTCCAGATCGCTCATGCCGGCAGGGTACGCAGATCATCCGGGCGGCGCGGGATTTCGCCCGGTCTCGCGGACCTCACGGCGATTCACCCGACCTGCACGGGGGCCTTCAGCTCTTCGACCGCCCTGACCAGCGGGGCCAGTTCGGGGGTCTTCGCGGCCTCGTCCAACGCCGCGCGCAGGGCGCTGTCATTGGTCGGCCGGGCCTCGGCGAGCAGGGCAAGGCCGGCCTCGGTGACATCGGTGTAGATGCCGCGGCGGTCGGTGTCGCAGAGATACCGCGTCAGCAGTCCGCGGTCCTCCAGCCGGGTGACCAGGCGGGTGGTGGCGCTCTGGCTGAGTACGACCGCGTCCGCGACCTGCTTCATCTGGAGGTGACCACCGGGACCGCTGTGCTGCCTGCTCAGGACGCCGAGCAGGGAGAACTCCCGCACGCTGAGACCATGCCCGGACTGCAGCGCCCGCTCGATGCGGGCCTCGATCTTTCCGTGGAGCAAGGAGAGAGCGCACCAGCCCTGGGAGAGGGCGGTCAGTGCGGGGTCTGTCGCTGTCATGGGGTCTCTCCTCCACATGTCGGAGCCGCTTGCTCCCAGGATAGGCGACTGCCGCAATAGCCCGCGCTTGCAATTAATAGGCGCCTGCAATTATTGTGGACGCTTGTAAGACGCAGACGCAATCTTCAGGGAGGGCAAAACCCATGCCGCTCGCGCTCCTAGCCCTCGCCGTCGGGGCTTTCGGTATCGGGACCACGGAGTTCGTGATCATGGGGCTGCTCCCCGAGGTTGCCGCGGACTTCCAGGTCTCGATCCCGACCGCAGGGTTCCTCGTCACGGGGTACGCCCTCGGCGTCGTTCTCGGTGCCCCGCTGATGACGGCCCTCGGCACCCGGGTCACCCGCAAGCGCATGCTGATGCTGCTCATGGGCCTGTTCGTCGTGGGCAACGTGGTCTCTGCGGCCGCCCCGGTCTTCGGTGTCATGGTCGTCGGCCGGGTGATCGCCTCACTCGCCCACGGTGCCTTCTTCGGTATCGGAACGGTCGTCGCGGCCGACCTGGTCGCTCCCCAGAAGAGGGCCGGGGCGATTGCCATGATGTTCACCGGTCTCACCGTGGCCAACCTCGTCGGCGTACCGCTGGGCACCTACATCGGACAGACCGCCGGCTGGCGGACCACGTTCTTCGTCGTCGCCGCGATCGGTGTCATCGGCCTTTTCGGTGTCGCCCGGCTCGTCCCCGAACAGTCACGGCACGAGGGTGTACGGCTCCGCGACGAGCTGGCCGCGTTCCGCAATGTGCAGGTCCTGCTCGCCATGGCGATGACTGTGCTGGGCTTCGGCGGAGTCTTCGCCGCGATCACCTACATCACTCCGATGATGACCGAGGTCGCCGGATACTCCACGTCGTCCGTCACCTGGCTGCTGGTCCTTCTCGGACTGGGCATGGTGGGCGGCAATCTGATCGGCGGCAGGTTCGCCGACCGCCATCTGATGCCCCTGTTGTACGTGTCGCTGGGCGCCCTCGCCGTGGTTCTCGCCCTGTTCACGCTGACCGCCCACAACAAGATCGCCGCGGCCGTCACCATCGTGTTGATCGGTGGCCTGGGCTTCGCGACCGTGCCGCCGCTGCAGAAGCGGGTGCTCGACCAGGCGGCCGAGGCTCCGACCCTCGCCTCCGCGGCCAACATCGGTGCCTTCAACCTCGGCAACGCGCTCTCGGCGTGGCTCGGCGGTCTCGTCATCGCGGCGGGCCTCGGCTACACCGCTCCCAACTGGGTCGGCGCGGTTCTGGCGGCCTCCGCCCTGGCACTCGCGGTCGTCTCCGGTGTGCTGGAACGCCGCACGCTCACGCCCAGCCGGCTGGTCGCCCGGCACACCCCCGAGCCTGCTCGCGCCCCTGCGTCCCGGCGCTGAGATCCCCTCCCACACCGACCTCCCTCCCACAGAGCACGACACCTCACCGCACCCTCCGCACGACATCGCACCAAGGAGCAGCACTCATGAACACCACCACTGCCGCCGTCGCGCCGCTGACGATCCAGGACGCCGAAGCGCTCGTCGACGCCGCCCGTACCGTCGCCGAGGCCGCAGGCGTCGCGGTCGCTGTCACCGTCCTCGACGCGGGCGGCCACCTGCTGGCCTTCCGGCGGGACGACCGGGCTGTCCTCATCGCAGGTGAGACCAGCACCCGCAAGGCGTACACGGCTCTCCAGCTCGACGCCCCCACGGCCGATCTCGTCGGCGCCGTCCAGCCCGGCGGGCTCTTCCACACACTGCCCACCGCCCTCGATCGGCCGTTGCTCTTCATCGCCGGAGGCGTTCCTGTCCACCGCGACGGCCGACTCATCGGCGCCGTCGGCATCGGCGGAGGCGCCCCCGACCAGGATCACGGCTTCGCGTCGGCCGCGGTGAAGGCTCTCGCCTGACGCAATCCGCAGGCCGCGCAGGTCTCCGCGGTCAGCCCGTCGCCACGGTCAGCGGGGCGTAGCGACAGGTCCAGTCGCCCGGCAGCTCCGAGATTCCACGGGTCATCACCGCGGTCGTGGAGCCGAGCTGCAGGCCGCTCTCCTCGAACCAGTCGAGCAGTTCGGTGTGGCGCGCGTCGAGGTCCGAGCGCAGGGGCAGGTCGGTCGCCTCCGCGATAGAGGCGACGAGAGCCTGAGCTGTGGCGGTGTCGCGCGCGATCAGCGGGCCGACCACATGCGTCCCGTTGCTCGGCCAGGCTGCTGCGTAACCGATGAGCTGTTTCTCGTCGTGAGCGACCCGGATGTGGTCGGCGTACGAGGGCAGCCGGGTGAGGATATGGGTCCGGTCGGTACCGAAGACATCCGAATCCAGCCGGACCATTTCGTGCAGATCTTCCCCCGTGGCGGGGCGGACGGTCACAGCGGCAGATCTGTCGGCGATCGGCCGGAGAAAGCCGGTGACCCGCTGGGCGCGGCCCACGACGGAGAAGCCGAGCTGCTCGTAGAGCGGTTGCCCCGCGGCTGTCGCGTAGAGGCTGAGCGGTGTGTCTCCGAACTCGGCGATCACACGGTCCATCAGATGGCGCGCGACTCCCTGCCGTGCGTATCGCTCCGCGACGAGCAGCATGCCGAGGGCTGCCAGCCGCGGACCGTAGGACGTCACTACGCAACTGGCCATCAGTCCCTTGCCCTCGGGATCGTCCACGCCGTAGCCGGTCCCGGCTGTGAGGAGCAGGCCCCACCTGTGCTCATCGCGTGGCCAACCACGGTCTTCGCAGAGATCGGCGCAGGCGACCAGGTCTTCAGGGGTGAGGCGCCGCAGGGGCAACTCGGCTATCGGGCGGGGCAGCGAGCTGGGCATGGAGGTCAGGCTGTCCGACGCGGTGTGCGTTCGTCCACCCCTTTACCGGCTCCGGGCGAGCGGCGCAGCCGATGGCCGCGCCGGGTCGGTCCCCAGGGCTTCAACACCGAGATCGCGGTGATGAAGAGGTACGTCGCCGTAGCCACCGACGGAGCGACCACCAGGTCGACATCGACGGTGCCACGCTCCGCAGCCTCGTCGATGCCGGGCCGCAGGGAGAAGACGGACAGTGCCACGGTGATCAGGGTGAGCCAGAACTTCGTCCAGACCCATCGGTGCCTGGCCAGCCCCCATGGCGTACCGAGTGCCAGAACGAGACCGCTGAACAGGGAGAACAGGGCGACCGGCACGATCAGCCAGTCCCCGAAGACCTTCATGGCGCGCGTGGCAGCCCGTGCGGTGGCAAGGTCCGCGGTGGAGAAGGCCGTGATGGCGAGGGCCAGCAGTCCGACGGTCAGTCCAAGCCAGCCCACGGAGACCGCGACATGCGCCACCAGGAGGCTGCGGCGGGCGGAGCGTTTGAGTGGTTTCACGTGAAACACGGTGCCGGGAGCGGAGTGATCGGGCGTCCGACAACGGGAGTAATCGCGCGTACTAGCCTCGGCGTACAGCACGCTCTCGTTTGTGGTCCTCTCCTTCAGGTGAGTTGCCGCCTCATGGGGTACGGATGCGCTCATGGGTGCCTGTCATGGGTTCACGGCCCGCCCGAGTCCCTCGCAAGGCATGCTGGGCCGAGGGACCGCGGGCCGGGGCCGACCGGCGGCCGTCAGCAGGGCCCGACCGCGTCCGCGGACAAGTAAGTGCGAACCGTTCCGCTGCGTAGGCGACCACGAGACATACGAGGCGAGGCACAGGATGGATGCTCCGGCCACCGGGTGGACCGAAGACGGAACGCACAGATCTGCCGACGCGGTCCTGATCCATCGCACCCTGACCGAGATCTCGCCCGTCGCGGATCAGGCGACCTCGTACTTCTATGCGCTGCTCTTCATTCGCCACCCCGGCCTGCGTGACCTGTTCCCGGTCGCGATGGATGTCCAGCGCGACCGACTCCTCCGCGCGATCCTCACCGCGGCCGACCGGCTGGACGATCCGGCCGCGCTGGCCGAGTACCTCGGCGAACTGGGGCGGGGGCACCGCAAGTACGGCACGCTGCCCGCGCACTATCCCGCGGTGGGGGAGGCGCTCATGGGCGCCCTGAGCCGCTACGCGACCACCACCTGGGACGGTGAGACCGAAGCTGCCTGGGTGCGTGCCTACACCGCGATATCGCAGATCATGATCGACGCGGCTGCCGAGGACGAGCAGTGGGCCCCCGCCCTGTGGCACGCGGAGGTGGTGTCCCACGATCTCAGGACCCGTGACATAGCAGTGCTCACGCTCCGTCCCGACCAGGCCTATCCTTTCGTCGCGGGCCAGTACGCGGCCGTGGAGACTCCGTGGTGGCCCCGGATCTGGCGGCACTATTCCTTCGCCTCGGCGCCCCGTCCCGACGGCCTGCTCACCTTCCACATCAAGGCGGTCGCGGCCGGCTGGGTCTCCAACGCTCTGGTGCACCGGTCCCGGCCCGGGGACATTCTGCGCCTCGGCCCGCCCACGGGCTCGATGACGGTCGACCACTCCACCCACAACGGCCTGCTCTGCCTGGGCGGAGGCACGGGCATCGCCCCCATCAAGGCGCTCGTCGAGGATGTCGCGGAGCACGGCGACCGGCGTCCCGTGGAGGTCTTCTACGGGGCACGCAGCGATCACGACCTCTACGACATCGACACGATGATGCGGCTCCAGGACACCTTTCCCTGGCTCGCGGTGCGGCCGGTGGTCGCCACCGGGCCGGGAACGGGAAGAGGCCTGATGAGGGGACTGCTGCCGGAGGCGGTGCGGCAGCGCGGCCCGTGGCACGAGTACGACGCCTATCTCTCGGGCCCGCCCGGCATGATCCGCAGCGGCGTGGACGCGCTCCGAGGCACCGGCATACCCGCCGAACGCATCAGGCACGACTTCATCGAGGACCTGACGGCGACCGGCCCCGCCTGACGACGACCGATCCCACCGGACCACGACCGGCCCGCCCGACCACGACGGCCGTCATCGCTCCCTCCCCCGGAGCGGCGGCGGTCAGCCCAGGTCAGGCGCGTGCATCGCGCGTACGCCCTCGATGTTGCCGTCCAGGTAGTGCCGCAGCGACAGCGGCACGAGGTGGACGGCGGCGATGCCCATCCGGCTGAACGGCACCCGCACGATGTCGTACTCCCCGCAGGGATCGTCGATCTCGGGGCCGTGCCGCCGGGCCGGCTCCATCGACTCCAGCCGACAGACGAAGAAGTGCTGGACCTTCACGCCCTTCACCCCACCGCCCTCGATGTGCTCCACGGTGTCGACGAAACAGGGGACCACATCGGTGATCTTGGCGCCGAGTTCTTCGTCCACCTCACGGTGCAGGGCGTCGACGACGGTCGCGTCCTCGGGCTCGACCCCGCCACCCGGCGTGAGCCAGTAGGGATCCACCCCGGGTTTGGTGCGCTTGATGAGGATCAGGTCGTTGCCGTCGAGCAGGATGGCGCGTGCGGTGCGTTTGACCACAGGACGTTCGGTCATGGCAAGAGCGTGGCCCGCGGAACCGGTTCTGAAACACCGGAGCGGCTCCGGGCCGTCCTGCGCTCACCAGTCGGCTGCGGCCCGCAGCAGCCACTCGTGCGCCCGTGCGATGCGGGGGAGCGCGAGCGTGCCGGTCCGGACAGCCAGAAAGTACGTGCGCAGTGGAGGCACGGGCGGGTCCAGGAGCGCCACGACCTCGCCCCGCTCCAGCGCTCGCTCGCACAGATAGCGCGGCAGCACGGCGAGTCCGGCGCCCGCCACGGCACATTCCAGGACCGCCCGGAGGTCCGGCACGATGACGGTCCCCGCGACGGCGGGCCGGCTCTCGAAGACCGCGGCCCAGTAGCGGGAGACGAGCGGCAGGCTCTCGTGGACCTCCACGACCGGCAGCTGGTCCAGCACCACGGGCCCCTTGTGCCGCAGGCTCCCGGGTCCGAGGCGCCCGGCCCAGCGCGGGGCGGCGACCAGTACGTGTTCCTCGTCGCACAAAGGAGTCGCGGAGAGCAGCCCGCCGCGCGGACGGGCCGTTGTGAGGGCCAGATCGTGGTGTCCGGCGGCCAGCCCCTCCAGTGTCTCCTCGGCGCTGGTGAAGAAGCTGCTGCGCAGGGCCAGGCCCTGGCCGACGAGATCGGTGAGCGCGGGCAGGGCGCGCATCGAGGTGAACTCCGGCGGCCCGGCCAGATGCAGGGTCCGGACGCCCGACTCCTCGTCGAGCTCCGCCTCGGTGATCTCGATCAGCGCGTCCAGATGGGGCGCCGCCCGGTGCGCGAGTTCGTCGCCGATGGTCGTCGGGGTCACGCCGCGGGCCTTGCGCAGGAAGAGCGGGCGGCCAAGCTGCCGCTCCAGGGTCCGGATCTGCGAGGTGACCGCCGGCTGGGAGAGACCCAGCAGGGCAGCGGCCCTGGTGAAGGAGCCGGCCCGGTGCACCGTGACGAACGTGCGCAGCAGGGCCAGGTCCATGTCCGGTCCTCCCACCCTCGCGACGCTTCGGACCCGTACAACTATAAATATGTCGATAGGTCGCTGTCGCTACCGTGATTGGACACTGACGGAGAGTCAACTAGCCTTGTTCGGGCGGCTCTTCGCAGGAAGAGCCGGGGTGGTCCGAGCCACGAGGGGGGAGGCTCGGACCACCGGTCAGACCCCGCTCAGCGCCGCGTCCAGCGCCCGTTCCACATCCGCCACCAAGTCCGCCGCGCTCTCCGCGCCGACCGAGAAACGGATGAAGCCCTCGGGTACGGCGTCACCGCCCCAGCGGGCCCGGCGCTCGGCGGTGGAGCGTATACCGCCGAAGCTCGTCGCGTCCTCGACCAGCCGCAGCTCGGTCAGGAAGCGCTCCGCCCGATCGCGGTCCGGCAGTACGAACGAGACCACGGAGCCGAAGCGCCGCATCTGCCGTACGGCCTTCGGATACGAAGGGTCGGTGGGCAGCCCGGGATACCGCAGCCCGGTTACCCCCGGCCGCCTGCCCAGCGCCTCCGCCAGCGTCAGCGCGGTGGCGCACTGCCGGTCGATCCGCAGCTCCAGAGTGGCCAGCGAGCGGTGCGCGAGCCAGGCCTCCATGGGGCCCGGGATCGCGCCGACCACCTTGCGCCAGCGCCGCACTCCCGCTGCCAGCTCCGGATCGCGGCAGGTCACATGGCCGAGCAGGAGGTCCCCGTGCCCGGTCATGCCCTTGGTGTCGCTGGCCACCGAGAAGTCGGCCCCCAGCTCCAGCGGGCGCTGGCCGAGTGGTGTGGCCAGGGTGTTGTCGACGGCCACCAGAGCGCCGGCCGAGTGCGCCGCCCCGACGAGTCGGCGTACATCGCAGACATCGAGCCCCGGATTGGACGGGGTCTCGATCCACAGCAGCCGGGCGCCTTCGAGGACCGCGAGCTGGGCATCACCACCGGTCGGCGCGGTCCGCACCTCGACCCCGTACGCCTCCAGCTGCTCACGCACCAGTGGCAGGGCCTGATAGCCGTCGTCGGGCAGTACCACCACGTCGCCGGTGCGCGCCTGGGACAGCAGTACGGCCGAGATCGCCGCCATCCCGGAAGCGAAGACCGTGGTCTCGACGGGCTCCCCCGGAGCCTCCAGCTCGCCGATGGCGCGTTCCAGATGGGTCCAGGTCGGATTGGTGTCCCGGCCGTATGTGTACGGACCGGTCGGTTCACCGGAGAGATGGAAATGCGCGGCGAAGACCGGACCGGGCAGGGAGGGCTCGAACTGCTCCGGTTCGGGCAGCCCGGCCCGTACCGCCCGGGTTCCGTCCCCCATGGTGCTCATACCGCTCCCTCGCTTCTCTTTCCGGTGCGCCACCGGTCCTGCCCGCATTGTTCAGAAGGGACCGGATCAGTCCTCGTCGGGCAGGACCACGTTCAGTGCCCACGACACGATCGAGATGATCAGGCCGCCGAGCACGGCGGTCCAGAAGCCCTCGACATGGAAGCTCAGGTCGAAGAGGCCGGCCAGCCAGGAGGTCAGCAGCAGCATGAGCGCGTTGACCACCAGCGTGATCAGCCCGAGCGTGAGGATGAAGAGCGGCAGCGTGAGCAGCTTCACGATCGGCTTGACCACGGAGTTCACCAGGCCGAAGAGCAGGGCGACCAGGACCAGCGTGAGCGCCTTGCGGCCGGTGCTGCCACCGGTCAGCGTGATGTCCTGGATCAGCCAGATGGCCACGGCCAGCGCACCTGCGTTGGCGATCGTCTTGACTACGAAATTCTTCATGTGTCTGATCGTGGCAGACGTGATCGGTGGCGGACACCGGCAGTGCAGAGGCAAGGGGCGCACAGGCCATGAAGGCATTCAGACTGGACGAGCTGGAAGCGGAGCGAGCCGCCAACGACGGCGCGTATCTCCAGTTCGTGAAGGAACGGAACATGTCCGTCGGCCTGTACGCGCTGAACGCCGGTGAGCTCGACCCGCAGCAGCCGCACAACCAGGACGAGGTCTACCTCGTCGTCAGCGGCCGCGCCTCGATCACGGTCGGCATGGAAACCACGCAGGTGGGCAGAGGAAGCGTGGTGTACGTACCGGCCGGTGTCGCTCACAAGTTCCACCACATCACCGAGGATCTGCGGGTGATGGTGGTCTTCTCCCCGCCGGAGAGCTGAGCCGGTCCACCGGAGGGCAGGGGTCCGGTCTCAGGGATCCCTCAGGGGTCGATCAGGGGACTTCAAGGGCTGCGCAACCCCCGTCGGCCTCCTCCGCGCCTCTAGCATCGAAGCAGGAACTCAAGGAGACGAGGTAGGGACGATGGCCGTGCGGGAGATATTCGCTGGGATGCCCTGGTGGGTGAAGTGGATCGCGGTGCCGGTCATCGCGATCGTCGTGTTCGGCGGTCTGATCGCCAGCGTGGTCGGGTTCGTGATCGGACTGCTCTTCAAGGTCCTGATCTTCGTGATCCTGGTCGGCGGGCTCGTCTTCGTCGTACGCAAGTTCATGTCGTCGTCCTCCTCGCGCGGCGACTGGTAGGACGATCGGAGACCGGCCGGGGCGTTAGCCCAGCTGAGCTAAGCGGAAGGCGAAACGACGCTCCCCGCGGACCCGGCCGATACAGTGGCAGTTCGCTGCCACTGCCTGGGAATCAATAGTCCGTCGCCACACTGACCAGTGGTTTGTACGGCGTTCGGTCTCCGGACCCCAGCCATGTGGCAGCCCGTGGGGGCGGCCCCCACAGGCGGGATGACCACCCGTCACCATGCCTGGGGGTGACTGTTGACCACGGCATCGAGCGCTGCTGCCCCGACGCTGATCGGTTCGGTGCAGCGAGCGCTGAGGCTGCTGGAGGCCGCGGTCGCTCATCGTGACGGGGCGCCCGCGAAGCAACTGGCCAGGGAGGCAGGACTTCCACTTCCCACGGCCTACCATCTGCTGCGCACCCTGACGCACGAAGGCTATCTGCGCCGGGAGAACGGCGTCTTCCTCATGGGTAACGCGGCCGAACGCCTGGTCGGCGAGGGTACGTTGCAGAATCGCCGCAGCAGGATGGCCGAGTCGCTGGGCCGCTGGCGAGACACCATCGGCGCACCGGTGTACTGCGCCGTCTACCGCGAGGGTGAGATCGAACTCGTCGCGGTCGCCGACACCCCCGCCAACCCCGCCGTCGACGAATGGGCGTCCTTCCGGGAGACCGGGCACGCCCACGCGATCGGCCAGTGCCTGCTGAGCCAGCTCGACGAGAAGGCGCGCGAGGACCACCTGGACCGTCACCCTGTGCGCCCGCTGACCCGCTATTCGGTGAAGGACCGCGCGGCACTCCTCGAACGACTGCGGTCGCTGGGTCGGACGGAACCTGTCATCGAGCGACAGGAGTACGTCCTGGGCACGGTCTGCGCGGCCATCCCGATCACGGCCGGATTCACCGCCGCCGCGATGGCGATTTCCGTACCCTTGGAACAGGAGAGTCGATTGCTCCCCGCAGTCGAACAACTACGTGGCGAAGTAACCAGCCTCTTGCGTTCGTTCGTGTTCTCTATCAGTATCTGAAAAATCACTCCTTGTGATCTGCTATCGCGTGCACCACGATGGCGTCAATAGGGCCACGGGGGATTATTCCTGGCCAGATTCATCTACTGCGGGGTTGAACGATGCGCGAGTCGGTTCAAGCTGAGGTCATGATGAGCTTCCTCGTCTCCGAGGAGCTCTCTTTCCGGATCCCGGTGGAGCTCCGGTACGAGGTCTGCGATCCGTATGCGATCCGGATGACCTTCCATCTGCCAGGTGACGCCCCCGTCACCTGGGCATTCGGCCGTGAGCTGCTGCTCGACGGCCTCAACAGCCCCAGTGGTGACGGTGATGTGCACATCGGACCCACTGAACCCGAGGGACTCTCCGACGTACATATCCGGCTTCAGGTCGGCGAGGACCGGGCCCTCTTCAGGGCCGGTACGGCACCGCTTGTGGCTTTTCTCGACCGGACCGACAAGCTTGTGCCGCTCGGGCAGGAGTGCACGCTGGGTGACTTCGAGGGCAATCTGGAGGATGCTCTGGGCCGGATCCTCGCCGAGGAACAGAACGCCGGCTGACGGGAACGGGCGCTGCCGACCGGTTCACCGGTCGAACACGGTATCTGCCGAACGGGTGAAAATTGCTTACCTGACGGAGACGTTCAGGGCTTCGTCCTACGACGACGGCCTTTCCCGGCCCGTACGGGTGCCGAAGCCCTGGCTTCCGCACCGAGCCCTGTGCGGTCCGCGGAGACGACCAGCGCAGCGAGCACCGTCGTCACCGGCACCGAGGCGACCAGTCCGATCGAGCCGACCAGCGTTCGTACGATCTCCTCCGCCACCAGCTCGCTGTTGGCCACCGTCCCCATGCTGCTCTGCGCGACGGAGAACAGCAGCAGCAACGGCAGTGCGGCGCCCGCGTAGGCGAGCACCAGCGTATTGACGACCGAGGCGATGTGGTCGCGTCCGATCCTGATCCCTGCCCGGTAGAGGCCACGCACGCCCAGAGTCGGGTTCGCCTGGTGCAGTTCCCAGACCGCCGAGGTCTGGGTCACGGTCACATCGTCGAGGACCCCGAGCGAGCCGATGATGACACCGGCCAGCAGCAGACCGCTCATGTCGATGTGCGGGTACAGGCCATGGATGAGGCCGGTGTTGTCATCGGTGTTGCCGGTCAGGCTCGCCCAGCCGATGAAGAGCGATCCGAGCAGTCCGATCAGCAGCAGTGAGATCAGCGTGCCGATCACCGCGACCGAGGTGCGGGCGGTCGGACCGTGGCACATGTAGAGCGCGATGAGCATGATCGCGCTGGCCCCGACCACCGCGACGAGCAGCGGATTCGAGCCCTGGAGAATGGCCGGGAGGATGAACAGGGTCAGCACCGCGAACGACACCGTCAGTGCGACCAGTGCCATCACCCCGCGCATGCGGCCCACCGCGACCACGGCCAGGGCGAAGATCCCGGCCAGCAGGGCCATCGGGAACTTCCGGTTCACGTCCGTCACCGAGTACTGCAGATCGCGGGGCGCGTCCGGGGCGTACGCCACGACCACTCCCTGATCCTGGCGCAATTGGCGCGGTGCGTCGGGCTGGACGACCTCGACGAAGGTGCGGCCCTTGTCGTGACCGGTCGTCACCTCGATCGTGGCCTTCTTGCACAGCCCCCTTCCCTTCCCCGAGGGTGGCGTGGTGTCCCCGTTCATGGGTGTCTGGACCGCGTTCACGGACTTGCAGTCCACCATGTCGACATTCACCACCTTTCCCTGCTGGGTCTGCCGGTCGAATCCGACGCCGGTCCGCTCGTGCGTCGGCGCACCGCCCGGCCAGAGCGCCACCAGACCGACGAGGACGGCGGTGGCGAACGGGATCAGTACGGCCGCGATGACCTTGCGCAGATGTTTGGAGACGGGTGCGGCAGGACCATGGCTGTGCGAGTGGCCGTGCTGATGGCTCTGCGGTTCGTGGTCGAGCTGGAGGGACGTCACCGGCCGATCATCGCAAGAAGGGACGGGCCCACTGTTCATTACGCCGGACGGGGCGCTAGCGTGGAGGGACCTTTGCACACGCGGGAGCTCGGAGCACCGGGCTGAGAGGGCGCTGATATCCGTACGTCCGTACGGAGAGGGCTGCGCCGACCGCCGAACCTGTTACCGGGTAATGCCGGCGTAGGGAGTAGGTCTCATGACCACAGCGGACGCACGCACGCCTGCCTCGGACCAGAGCGACGAGGCCCGGAAGTCCATCGGCTGGCACAAGGGGTACGTCCAGGGCTCGCGCCCTGACCTCCGGGTGCCGGTCCGTCAGGTGCACCTCACCAACGGCAAGGACGTGACGCTGTACGACACGTCGGGGCCGTACACCGACCCCACCGTCGAGACCGATGTCCGCCGCGGGCTCGCACCGCTGCGGGAGAACTGGATCGTCGCCCGCGGCGACACCGAGGAGTACCCCGGCCGCCCCGTCCGCCCCGAGGACGACGGGCTCAAGCACACCTCGCCGCGAATGGGGTCTCCCCTGCTCGAGCGAAGCCGCGAGCTCGGGGAAGGGCTGCGCAACCTCGACGCGGTCTTCCCCGGCCGTCCGCGCCTGCCGCGACGCAGCCGCGACGGGCAGCCGGTGACCCAGCTCGCGTACGCCCGCCGGGGCGACATCACCCCGGAGATGGAGTACGTGGCGATCCGGGAGAACGTCGGGCCCGAGGTGGTGCGCGCGGAGATCGCGGCCGGCCGGGCCGTGCTGCCCGCCAACGTCAACCACCCCGAGATCGAGCCGGTGATCATCGGCAAGCGGTTCCTGGTGAAGGTCAATGCCAACATCGGCAACTCCGCGGTGACGTCCTCCATCGAGGAGGAGGTGGAGAAAATGACGTGGGCGACGCGTTGGGGCGCCGACACCGTCATGGATCTGTCCACCGGCCGCAACATTCACACCACCCGTGAGTGGGTTCTGCGCAACTCCCCCGTGCCGATCGGCACCGTTCCGCTCTACCAGGCTCTCGAAAAGGTCGACGGCCGGGCGGAGGAACTCACCTGGGAGATCTACAAGGACACCGTCATCGAGCAGGCCGAGCAGGGCGTCGACTACATGACGGTCCACGCCGGCGTGCGCCTGCCGTACGTCCCACTGACCGCCCGCCGCAGGACCGGCATCGTCTCCCGCGGCGGCTCGATCATGGCGGCGTGGTGCCTCGCGCACCACAAGGAGTCGTTCCTGTACGAGCACTTCGAGGAGCTCTGCGAGATCCTCGCGCGCTACGACGTGACGTACTCGCTGGGCGACGGGCTGCGTCCCGGTTCGATCGCCGACGCCAACGACGAGGCGCAGTTCGCCGAACTGCGCACGCTGGGCGAGCTGAACGCGGTCGCCAAGCGGTTCGGCGTCCAGACCATGATCGAGGGGCCGGGCCATGTCCCGATGCACAAGATCAAGGAGAACATCGACCTCCAGCAGGAGATCTGCGAGGAGGCGCCCTTCTATACGCTCGGCCCGCTGACCACCGATGTCGCGCCGGCGTACGACCACATCACCTCGGGCATAGGCGCGGCGATGATCGCGTGGTGGGGGACGGCGATGCTCTGCTACGTCACGCCGAAGGAGCACCTCGGCCTGCCCAACCGGGACGATGTGAAGACCGGCGTCATCACCTACAAGATCGCGGCGCACGCGGCGGACCTCGCCAAGGGGCACCCGGGGGCGCAGGACTGGGACGACGCGCTCTCCGACGCCCGTTTCGAGTTCCGCTGGGAGGACCAGTTCAACCTGGCTCTCGACCCGGACACCGCACGGGAGTTCCACGACGAGACGCTGCCTGCCGAGCCGGCGAAGACGGCGCACTTCTGCTCGATGTGCGGCCCGAAATTCTGTTCGATGAAGATCTCCCAGGACATCCGGCGCGAGCACGGCGGTTCGCAGGCGGAGATCGAGGCGGGCATGGCGGAGAAGTCCAAGGAATTCGCGGCGGCCGGCAACCGGGTCTATCTGCCGATCGCGGACTGATCCGGGACGAGCAGCCGCCCCGGAGGCTCGGGCTTCCGGGGCGGCCGGGCCCGCCGTTCGTCCGGGGTGCGAACCCGGTCAGTCCAGCTCGTGCTCCGGGCCGCCGAAGTCGGGGCTGGTGAAGTCGGGCGAGGTGAATGTCGGGCGGGGGCCCGCCGCCGGGCCGTCGCCCGGACTGGAGAAGTCCGGCCGGCTGTAGCCGACCTTCGGGATGCGGTTCGCCGAGGGCAGCGGGGTGCGCGCGGCGGGACCGGCCTCGGGGTCGGCGAGCGCGTCCCGCAGGAACGGCAGGATGCCGCGCTCCAGCAGGGCATGGCGCCATGCCTCCCTGGCCCGTGCCACGTCCTCCGGCAGTTCGTCCTCGTCGTCGTCGACGGGCTGCGAATCCGATCCGTTGCGCAGCGCGGTGATGAGCAGCCCGACGGCGGCTGCCAGGATGGCGGCGGCCGTGACCGCTGCGAAGAACCAGCCGGCGGAGACCATGGTGGAGGCGAACGACGGTGGTGGGTCGAGCAGCCTCAGCAGATAGCCGGCCAGCAGGAATATGAACGCGGCGGTTCCGGCGAGCACCGGCGCCAGGACCGTGACCACGGCCCCTATGCCGGCGCCCGACCGATGCGGGCGGGCGATGCCGGGTCCTGCGTCCTGGTCCTCCCCTTCGGCGGGGCCGCGCAGTTCCTCCCGGGCCTGCACATAGTTCTCGTACTCGGTGGCGGCCGTGGACGTGATCAGCTCCGTGGCGTCCAGTGCCATGGTGCGCAGCTGCACGGCGTTGAGCCGCTCGCCGACCGCGGCCAGATCCGGCCGGTCGTGGGCATGGCGCAGTGCGTCGTCGAGGATCCGCTCGTACTCGGGTCGGTCCTCGGCCAGCAGGTGCGGAGCGCTGTTCATGTGCATCCCCCGATGCTCCGTCGGGCCTGAATGCCCGCTCAGGACGGGCAGTTGGGCGGAAACGGAGGAGAGCCTGCTACTGATACGCCGATGGTAGAGCGCCCACGGCACGGGGTGACAGGGGGTTTCCGAAAATAGGCCCAGTGGTCGGCGTGGTCAGTTCGTGGATGCGTCTGCCCAGAAGAATGTCAGTCATGCAGGGGGAGCTGGACGACCAGTAGCTTTCCGGCCATGGTCACTCCGCCGTCCATGGCGATCGCGAGCCCGTCCGCATACACGTGCGGACCCTCGACCACGGGGCCGGATCCGTCCTCGCCGTCCTCCGAGCCGACCTCTCCGAGGAGGTACGGAATGGGGCTGTGACCATGGACGATGCGCTGTCCGCCATAGGTCGCCATCAGCTCCCGGACGGCCTGCGGACCCGACTCGTCACGGAAGGCGAACCGCTTGGTGAGCTTGCGGAAGAGGTCCCAGCACTCATCGGCGTCGTTACGCGTGAGAATGGCGTGCACCGTGTCGTTGACGTCCTCGATGGTGGTGCCGTATTCGAGGTAGGCCGTCGTGTCGGAGTGCATCAGCAGATGCCCGTCCTCCTCGACGATCGCGTCGAGCCGGGACATCCACTGGAGGTGGACGTCCTGGAGCCGCTCCATGTCGTTCTTCTGGCCGCCGTTGAGCAGCCAGGCGGCCTGGAAGGTGGCGGTGCCCGCGCCGGAGTTGACCGGGGTGTCGCTGAACCGCTTGGCACCGATGAGCAGCAGTTCGTGATTGCCCATCAGGGCCTTGCAGTAGCCGCCGGCGGCCGCGGCCTCGGCGGACAGGCGCATCACGAGGTCGATGACCCCGATGCCGTCGGGGCCCCGGTCGGTGAAGTCGC
Organism: Streptomyces gelaticus; assembly: GCF_014649535.1. Classification (GTDB taxonomy): domain Bacteria; phylum Actinomycetota; class Actinomycetes; order Streptomycetales; family Streptomycetaceae; genus Streptomyces; species Streptomyces gelaticus. The sequence goes on along the minus strand of NZ_BMTF01000019.1, from coordinate 114,878 downwards.
CGAGGAACCAGAGCCGGGCATTGCCCGCCGACCATTTGCCGTCGGCGTCGATCAGGCCCTGCTCGGCGAGGGCGGCGTGGAGCTCGTCCAGGTAGCCGTGGACGTCGCCGACGACGTACAGCGGTCCGAGGCCCTGGTCCGGGACGGGCCGCGGGTCGGGGACGGCCGTCACCTCCAGGGTGTCACCGCGGTTGATCACGGGAAGGTCGCGTGCGGTGGGTGTGTACCCCTCCGGCGGCTCGCCGGAGGGGACGGCGTTGCCCGGGTGCGGTGGTGATGGCGGCACCGGGGTCTGGGCATAGGGCGGTACGCGGAAGTCGCGCAACGTCGCAGTCCGCACCACGGGTTCCTGACCGGCCCCCTGTGTCATCGACCCCTCCACCACCGTCGCGCCGCCGTACACCTGACGGGCCCTGCTGGTCGGGGTGGTCCGCGGTGTCGTGCGCCCATCATAGGAATGCGGATCGTGCTGTGTGACGCACCAGGGGTGGTGAATCCGGACGCACGTCGGGTTCACCAACCGATTGGTCCGAAATCGCCAGATCAATCCCCTGCCGGAGAGCGGGGTGGGCTGACCGTGGTGCGGGGTGGACGGCGTTGCGAGGAGGTCCGCACGATGAGTTCGGTCGGTATGACCTGCTCCACCGGTCCGTCCTGATCCACGCCCTCGATCGCGTCGATCAGGAGCTGCACGACTGCCGTGCCGATTCTGCGCGGCTTGAGCGAGAGGGTGGTGATGGGGGGCTCGGTCGTCGCGTACACGGTGGACTCGCTGCAGCAGACCAGCAGCAGGTCCTCGGGGACGCGCAGACCGTACCGGCGGGCCGCCGCCAGCAGATCGGTGCCGTTGGGGTCGAAGAGTCCGTAGACGGCGTCGGGCCGGTCCGGGCGGGCCAGCAGACGGTCGGCGGCGACCGCGCCCGCGCACGGGTCGTGGGCGGGGTAGGACTCGTACACCGGGTCCTGGCCCACGCGCTCGCACCAGTGGAGGTACGCGCTGGTGGAGAGACGGGTGTACGTGTCGGTGGTGGTGCCGGTGAGCAGGCCGATGCGGCGGGCTCCGGCGGCGGAGAGATGGTCGAGCAGATCGAGCACGGCGGCCCGGTGGTCGTTGTCGACCCAGGCCGTGACCGGGAGGGTGCCGGCCGGACGGCCGTCCGAGACGACGGGCAGACCCTGGCGCACGAGTTCGGTGACGACCGGGTCCTGGTCCGAGGGGTCGATCACGACGGTGCCGTCGAGGGCGACGTTCGACCAGACGTCGTGGCGTGAGGTGGCGGGCAGGATGACGAGGGCGTAGCCGCGGGCGAGCGCGGCGGAGGTGGCCGCTCTGGCCATCTCCGCGAAGTACGCGAATTCGGTGAAGGTGAAGGGTTCGTCCCCGTAGGTCGTCACGGTCAGGCCGATGAGGCCGGACTTGCCGGTACGGAGGGTGCGGGCCGCGGCGGAAGGGCGGTAGCCCAGGCGCTCTGCGACCTCGCGGACATGGCGGCGGGTGGCGTCCGGGAGCCTGCCCTTGCCGTTGAGCGCGTCGGAGACGGTCGTGATGGAGACTCCGGCGGCGGCGGCCACATCCCGGATTCCCGCTCGTCCCTGCCGGCCGCCGCGCCGGGGTGTGTCCGTCCGGCTCACCTGGTGCTTCCCTGCTGCTGTCATGGCGAGCCGATAGTAGGGCTCGGAGGGGCGGTTGGCCCGGTCGCATAGTCACTCGTTGACAGGCACGTTTTTGCATGATCGTTAACGATCAAATGCCTTGAAAGTCAAGGATGTTGATGGGCCTGACCATAGTGTGTCATGTGTCGAAGTCGATGGGCCTACTAAATGGGCGATGTCTCGAAGAGGTCTCATCTCACCTCTTCGGGGGACGCGCGCCACGGAGTGAGCCACCGGCGCGCGCCGGAGGGCAGAGCGCTCCCCTCATTTCTGGTCGCACCGGACGATTGGACGCTCGGGGCCATTCGCAGCGGCGCCCAATCCTCATAAGGTGAGCAGTATTGATGTGTACAGAGACAGTCTGAGGAGGACCTGCGGTGAGCGAGACGAGCCCCAAGCTGCGCGCCGAGCTGGACGGCGTCCCCGCCTATGTACCGGGCAGGCCGGCCGCGGCCGGCGGACCGGTCGCGTTCAAGCTGTCCTCCAACGAGAACCCGTATCCGCCACTGCCCGGGGTGATGGAGTCCGCCCTGGCCGCGGCCGCGAACTTCAACCGTTACCCGGACATGGCCTGCACCGGCCTGATGAACGAGCTGGCCGAGCGTTTCGGTGTGCCCCTCTCGCACCTCGCCACCGGGACCGGCTCGGTCGGGGTGGCGCAGCAGCTGCTCCAGGCCACCTCGGGCCCGGGTGACGAGGTCATCTACGCCTGGCGTTCCTTCGAGGCTTACCCGATCATCACGCAGATCAGCGGTGCGACCTCGGTGAAGGTCCCGCTGACCGACGGCGAGGTGCACGACCTCGACGCTATGGCGGACGCGATCACCGACCGCACCCGGATGATCTTCGTCTGCAACCCGAACAACCCGACCGGCACCGTGGTGCGCCGGGCCGCGCTGGAGCGGTTCCTGGACCGGGTGCCGAGCGACGTCCTGGTGGTGCTCGACGAGGCGTACCGGGAGTTCATCCGGGACGTCGAGGTGCCGGACGGTATCGAGATCTACCGGGACCGGCCCAATGTGGCGGTGCTGCGGACCTTCTCCAAGGCGTACGGCCTGGCGGGGCTGCGGGTCGGTTTCGCCGTGGCCCACGAGCCGGTGGCGGCCGCGCTGCGCAAGACGGCGGTGCCCTTCGGGGTCAGCCAGCTGGCACAGGACGCGGCGGTCGCCTCGCTGCGCGCCGAGGACGAACTCCTGGGGCGGGTGGGCTCGTTGGTGTGCGAGCGCCAGCGGGTGCAGCGGGCGCTGGCCGGCCAGGGGTGGACCGTGCCGGATTCCCAGGCGAACTTCGTCTGGATGCGGCTCGGAGACCGTACCGCCGACTTCGCCGCGGCATGTGAGGGGGCCGGCGTGGTGGTCAGGCCGTTCATGGGTGAGGGCGTGCGGGTCACGATCGGGGAGGACGAGGCGAACGACCTGTTCCTGAAGGTGGCCGAGTCGTACCGCAAGGAGCTGTAGGCCGCCCGCGCGCCCCGGAGCCAGGGCCCCGTACCTCGTTCGACGAGGTGCGGGGCCCTTCTCGCTGCCGGGGATCCGCGGTGCTCCCGGAGCGTCTGTTTCGGGCAGATTGATCGGAACGTCCCAAAGGGGTACCCCGCCCGAAGGTCCCGAAAGTCTGTGCGCAATAATGCTTGTGATTGTGAACGCGTTCACAATCGCGTCCTGTTCCTCCCGTGATTAGTCGGATTTAAAGGGCAAACTGCCGGTGTGATTACGGCGACGTAAGGAGAAGACGACGTGGAGCTGGCTCTGGCGCCGGAAACCTTGGCGCGATGGCAGTTCGGTATCACTACCGTCTATCACTTCTTGTTCGTCCCCCTGACGATCTCTCTCGCCGCGCTCACCGCCGGCCTGCAGACCGCCTGGGTCCGGACGAACAACGAGAAGTACCTCAGGGCGACGAAGTTCTGGGGCAAACTCTTCCTGATCAATATCGCCATGGGCGTCGTCACCGGCATCGTCCAGGAGTTCCAGTTCGGCATGAACTGGTCCGACTACTCGCGGTTCGTCGGTGACATCTTCGGTGCCCCGCTCGCGTTCGAGGCGCTGATCGCGTTCTTCTTCGAGTCCACCTTCATCGGCTTGTGGATCTTCGGCTGGGACAGGCTGCCGAAGAAGATCCATCTCGCCTGCATCTGGATGGTCTCCATCGGGACCATCCTGTCCGCCTACTTCATCCTGGCGGCCAACTCCTGGATGCAGCACCCGGTCGGCTACCGGATCAACAAGGAACGCGGCCGGGCCGAGCTCACCGACTTCTGGCACGTGCTCACCCAGAACACCGCGCTCGCCCAGTTCTTCCACACCATCACCGCGGCCTTCCTGGTCGGCGGCGCGTTCATGGTCGGCATCGCCGCCTTCCACCTGGCACGCAAGAAGCACATCCCGGTGATGCGGACCTCGTTGCGGCTCGGCCTGGTCACCGTGGTCATCGCCGGACTGCTCACCGCCATCAGCGGCGACCAGCTGGGCAAGGTCATGTTCAAGCAGCAGCCGATGAAGATGGCCGCTGCCGAGGCGCTCTGGGAGGGCCAGGACGCGGCTCCCTTCTCGATCTTCGCGGTCGGTGACGTGGCCAAGGGCCACAACACCGTGGAGATCTCCATCCCGGGCGTACTGTCCTTCCTCGCGGACGACAGCTTCACGTCGTACGTGCCCGGCATCAACGACATCAACAAGGCCGAGCAGGAGAAGTTCGGCCCCGGCGACTACCGGCCCAACATCCCGGTCGCGTTCTGGAGCTTCCGCTGGATGATCGGCTTCGGGATGGCGTCCTTCGCCCTCGGCATCCTCGGACTGTGGCTGACCCGGAAGAAGTTCATGCTGCCGCCGGGACTGCGGACCGGCGAGGACGAAGTGCCCCACCTGGTCCTCTTCAAGAACAAGGCACTCAGCCCGAAGTTCGCCAGGTGCTACTGGATCCTCGCGCTCTGGACGCTGCTCTTCCCGCTGATCGCCAACTCCTGGGGCTGGATCTTCACCGAGATGGGCCGCCAGCCCTGGGTCGTCTACGGAGTGCTCCAGACCCGCGACGCGGTCTCCCCCGGTGTCTCGCAGGGCGAGGTGCTCACCTCCATGATCGGCTTCACCCTGCTCTACGCCGTGCTCGCGGTCATCGAGGTCAAGCTGCTCGTGAAGTACATCAAGGCAGGTCCGCCGGAGCTCACCGAGGCCGACCTCAACCCGCCCACCAAGATCGGCGGCGACCATGAAGACGCCGACCGGCCGATGGCCTTCTCCTACTGAGAGCAGAGGAGCTGAGAGATGGAACTCCACAACGTCTGGTTCGTACTCATCGCCGTCCTCTGGACCGGCTACTTCTTCCTGGAGGGATTCGACTTCGGGATCGGCGTCCTCACCAAGCTGCTGGCCCGCGACCGCAAGGAACGACGGGTCCTGATCAACACGATCGGGCCCGTCTGGGACGGCAACGAGGTGTGGCTGCTCACCGCGGGCGGTGCGACCTTCGCCGCTTTCCCCGAGTGGTACGCCACTCTGTTCTCCGGCTTCTATCTGCCACTGCTGCTCATCCTGGTCTGCCTGATCGTGCGCGGGGTCGCCTTCGAGTACCGGGCCAAGCGGTCCGGTGAGAAGTGGCAGACCAACTGGGAACACGCCATCTTCTGGACTTCACTGCTCCCCGCCCTGCTCTGGGGCGTGGCCTTCGGGAACATCGTGCGCGGCGTGAAGATCGACGCCGACATGGAGTACGTGGGCAACTTCTGGGACCTGCTCAACCCGTACGCCATCCTCGGCGGACTGGTCACGCTCGCCCTCTTCACCTTCCACGGCGCGGTGTTCGCGGGGCTCAAGACGGTCGGGGACATCCGGGAGCGGGCGGGCAGGCTGGCGCTGAAGCTGGGGATCGCGACCGCGGTGCTCGCGCTCGGCTTCCTGACCTGGACCCAGCTCGACAACGGGGACGGCTGGAGCCTGCTGGCGATGATCACCGCCGTGGTGGCGCTGGTCGCCGCGGTCGCCACGATCGCGGCGGGACGCGAGGGCTGGTCGTTCGCGTTCTCCGGTGTGACCGTCGCGGCCGTGGTCGCCATGCTCTTCCTGACGCTCTTCCCGAACGTCATGCCGTCCTCGCTGAACGATGCCTGGAGCCTCACGGTCACCAACGCCTCGTCCACCCCGTACACGCTGAAGATCATGACCTGGTGTGCGGGGATCGCCACCCCCCTCGTCCTGCTGTACCAGGGCTGGACGTACTGGGTGTTCCGCAAGCGCATCGGTACGCAGCACATCGCCGAAGCGCACTGAACGCATCCGAAGCCTGTCCGGCGGATCGCGGCCGGGGCACGAGACCGACCCCGATCCGCCGGACAGGCCCTGGTCCACCGACCGAGCTTGCTAGGGGCTGTTTCACGTGAAACCGATCGACCCGCGTCTGCTCCGCCACGCCCGCGCCACCCGCCTTTTCCTGGCAGCCGTGGTGGCGCTCGGAGTCGTCGGCGCTGCGCTGGTCATCGCCCAGGCCATGCTCATCGCCGAAGTGGTGGTGGGTGGCTTCGAGGACGGACTGACGGTCTCCGGGCTGCGGACCCCGCTGATCCTGCTCGCCGCGGTCGCGCTCGGCCGGGGGCTGGTCTCCTGGCTGACCGAACTGGCCGCGTACCGCGCCAGCGCGGCGGTCAAGTCCGAGCTCCGTGGCCGGCTGCTGGCGCGGGCCGCGGAGCTCGGTCCCGGCTGGCTGAACGGCCAGCGCACCGGCTCCCTGGTGGCGCTCGCGACCCGCGGCGTCGACGCGCTCGACGACTACTTCGCGCGCTATCTGCCGCAGCTCGGACTCGCGGTGGTCGTACCGGTGGCGGTCCTCGCCAGGATCGTCACCGAGGACTGGGTCTCGGCGGCGATCATCGTCGTCACGCTGCCGCTCATCCCGCTCTTCATGATCCTGATCGGCTGGGCCACCCAGTCCCGGATGGACCGCCAGTGGCGGCTGCTGTCCCGGCTCTCCGGACACTTCCTCGACGTGGTCGCCGGCCTGCCGACGCTGAAGGTCTTCGGCCGCGCCAAGGCACAGGCCGAGTCCATCCGTACGATCACCTCGCAGTACCGCCGGGCCACGCTGCGGACCCTGCGGATCGCGTTCCTGTCGTCCTTCGCCCTGGAACTGCTGTCGACGCTGTCGGTGGCCCTCGTCGCCGTCACCATCGGCATGCGGCTGGTGCACGGCGAACTCGACCTCTACACCGGCCTGGTGGTGCTGATCCTGGCGCCCGAGGCCTATCTGCCGATCCGCCAGGTCGGAGCGCAGTACCACGCGGCCGCCGAGGGGCTCTCGGCCGCGGAGGAGATCTTCGCGGTCCTGGAGACCGAGCCCCGGCAGGGCGGTACGGCGGACGTACCCGCTTCGCTGCGGCTGGAGCTGGAGGGGGTGACCGTACGGCACGAGGGCCGGACCGAACCCTCGCTGGACGGAGCCTCGCTGGTGGTGGACGAGGGGGAGACCGTGGCCCTGGTCGGCCCCAGCGGCGTCGGGAAGTCCACCCTGCTCGATGTGGTGCTCGGCTTCACGGCACCCGACGAGGGGCGGGTGCGGATCGGCGGCGTCGACCTGGCGACGCTCGCGCCCGAGAAGTGGCGGGAGCGGATCGCCTGGGTGCCGCAGCGCCCGTACCTCTTCGCGGGCACCATCGCGGAGAACGTACGGCTGGCCCGGCCGGACGCCGACGACAGCGCGGTGGCGGCCGCGCTGCGGGACGCCGGGGCGTACGACTTCGTGGCGGGACTCCCGGACGGGGAGCGGACGCCGATCGGTGAGGACGGGGCAGGTCTCTCCGCCGGGCAGCGGCAGCGGCTGGCGCTCGCGCGGGCCTTCCTCGCCGACCGCCCACTGCTGCTGCTCGACGAGCCGACCGCGAGCCTGGACGGCGAGACGGAGGCGGGAATCGTCGAGGCGGTACGGCGGCTGGCAGCGGGACGGACCGTACTGCTGGTCGTGCACCGCCCGGCGCTGCTCTCGGTGGCCGACCGGGTGGTGACCCTCGAACCGTCCGCGGCGGCGCGGCCGGTGAGGTCCGGGGCCGCCGCGGACGTGCCGTCCCCTACGAGCGCTCCCGGCGAGCGGAACGAAGAGGTACCGGAGCCCGTAGCCCTGCGGGACACCGCGGCCCGCTCCGGCGGGGTCCTGGCACGGGTCCGTGAGGCCGCGGGGCCGCAGCGCGGCCGGCTGGCACTGGCGCTGCTGCTGGGCAGCCTCGCCGTGAGCTCGGCCGTCGGGCTCATGGCCGTTTCCGGCTGGCTGATCGCGCGCGCCTCCGAACAGCCCCCGGTGCTCTATCTGATGGTCGCCGTGACCGCGACCCGCGCCTTCGGGCTCGGGCGAGCCGTCTTCCGCTACGCCGAGCGCCTGGTCTCGCACGACGCGGTGCTCAAGATGCTCGCCGAGCTGCGCGTCGCGGTCTACCGGGGTCTGGAGCGCGTCGCGCCCGCCGGACTGCGCCGGACCCGGCGCGGGGACCTGCTCTCCCGGCTCGTCGCCGACGTCGACGCCCTGCAGGACTACTGGCTGCGCTGGATGCTGCCCGCCGGGACGGCCGTGGTCGTCGGAACGGCGGCCGCCGGATTCATCGGCTGGCTGCTGCCGGCCGCGGGCGTCGTGCTGGCGGCCGGGCTGCTGCTGGCCGGGGTGGGAGTGCCGCTGGTCAGCAGCGCCTGCGCCCGGCACTCGGAACGCCGGCTCGCCCCCGCACGCGCCGATCTGGCCATCCGGATCACGGACCTGCTCGGCGGGACCGCCGAACTGACCGTCGCGGGTGCCCTGCCGGCCCGCGAGGAACGGACCCGGGACGCCGACGGCGTGCTGACCCGCATCGCCGCCCGCGCGGCGACCGCCACCGCACTCGGCTCCGGCCTCATCGCCCTGATCTCCGGCCTCACCATCGTCGCCACCGCACTCGTCGCCCTTCCCGCCGTGCACGACGGCCGGCTGGCGGGCGTGGAACTCGCGGTGGTGGTACTCACCCCGCTGGCCGCATTCGAGGCCGTGGCCGGACTGCCGCTCGCCGTGCAGTACCGCAGCCGGGTGGAGCGCAGCGCGCAGCGGGTGTTCGAGGTGCTGGACGCGCCGCTGCCGGTACATGAACCAGGCAGCCCTGCCGAGGCGCCCGCATCGCCCTTCCCGCTGGAGGTACGGGGGCTGTCGGCCCGCTACCCGGGAGCGGAGCGTGACGCACTCGACGCCGTCGACCTGACGTTGACGGCCGGTCGGCGCATCGCCGTCGTCGGGCCCTCCGGCTCCGGGAAGACGACCCTCGCGCAGATCCTGGTCCGCTTCCTGGACGCGCGGGCGGGGACGTACCGGATCGGCGGGGTCGAGGCCGGTGCACTGGACGGCGACACGGTCCGGCAGCACGTCGGGCTGTGCGCCCAGGACGCCCATGTCTTCGACAGCTCCATCCGGGAGAACCTGCGGCTGGCCCGTACCGGCGCGACGGACGAGGAACTGCGCGCCGCCCTCGGCCGGGCCCGGCTGCTCGGCTGGGCCGAGGCGCTCCCCGACGGGCTCGACACCCTGGTCGGCGAGCACGGCGCACGCCTCTCCGGCGGCCAGCGCCAACGTCTCGCCCTGGCCAGGGCGATCCTCGCAGACTTTCCCGTCCTCGTCCTGGACGAGCCCGCCGAGCATCTCGACCTGGCGACCGCGGACGCCCTGACGGCGGATCTGCTGGCCGCCACCGAGGGGCGCACGACCGTGCTGATCACCCATCGCCTGGAGGGGCTCGAAGCCGTCGACGAGGTGCTGGTGCTGGACGCCGGCCGGATCGTGCAGCGCGGCCCGTATGCCGATCTCGCCGCCGGGGAAGGCCCCTTGCGGCGGATGCTGGAGCGCGAGCGGGAGACCGCGCGGCTGCCCGACGGAGCCGTGGGAGTGCGGGAGAGCGAGCGGGTGCAGGAGGAAGCCGTGGGCGCGCGGGCGTGAGCCGCTTGGCCACGGCGGCCGGGTGGCCACGGCGGCCGGGCGTGGGCATGGGGGGCCACAACCACGAGGTGTGGGCCCGGTGATCACGGTCGGCTTTCCTCCCCAATCGGGACTAACTACTCTCGGGGTTATGCCGGAGCAGGACCCGAAGGACTCACTCGAAGCCGCCACCCAGGCGACCCGCAGCCTGCAAGGCCTGTCCACCGAGATCACCGCCCGCATCCCACAGCTGCTGGAGGCCATGCGCTCCGTCGGCGCGGGCCTGGAACTGCACTCCACCCTCGACCGGATCTGCGAGACGGCCGCCGAACTCACCCACTCCCGCTACGCCGCCATCGGCGTCGTCGACGAGGAGGGCGAGGGGCTCTCCGACTTCGTCACGTACGGAGTGCCGGACGAGGTGGCACAGGAGATCGGCCACCGCCCCGACGGGCACCGGGGGCTGCTGGGCGCGCTGATCCACGACCCGGTGCCGGTGCGGCTCGCCGATCTGACGGCCGATCCGAGGTTCGCCGGCTTCCCGCCCGGTCACCCCCCGATGCGGACCTTTCTCGGCGTCCCGATCCGCGTGCAGGGAGAGATCTTCGGAAACCTCTATCTGGCCGAGAAGGACGGCGGCGAGTTCAACGACTACGACCTGCACATGGTGCGGGTGCTCGCCACGGAGGCCGGGATCGCCATCGGCAACGCCCGGCTGTACGAGGCGGCACGCCAGCGCGAGCGGTGGATCGACGGATCGGTGGCCGTGACGACCGCCCTGCTCTCCGGCGGGGACGCCGACGACGCGCTCTCCGTCGTCGCCGAACAGGCCCGCCGGCTCGCCGACTCCGCCGCCGGGATCGTGCTGCTGCCCACCGAGGACGGCGGGCTGGAGATCGTCGCCGTCTCCGCGGACGACCCCTCCTCCTCGCTCGGAGTGATCATCGGGCCCGAGAGCCCGGTGGCGGCGAAGCTGCTGGGAGGCGAGCCGGTCTTCGCGGACGATTCGGCCGACGACCCCCGCATGGTCACCAGGCTGGCCCAACGGTACGGCCCGAGCATGCTGCTGCCCCTGCACAGTGGCGGGCGGGTGCTCGGCGCGCTCGCCACCCCCCGTGCCCGGGGCGGCAGACCGTTCACGGAGGCGGAACGGACCCTGGCCACCCAGTTCGCCTCACAGGCGGCGCTCGCACTGATGATGGCCGAGGCACAGCGGGACCGGGAGCGGCTCGCGGTCTACGAGGACCGGGACCGGATCGCCCGTGATCTGCACGATCTGGTCATCCAGCGGCTGTTCGCCACCGGGATGATGCTGGAGAGCGCCCAGCGCCGGTCGGTGGTGCCCGAGGTGCAGACCGGGGTCGGCCGTGCGGTCGACGAACTGGACGTGACCATCCAGGAGATCCGTACCGCGATCTTCGCCTTGCAGCAGGAACCCGCCGAGGCGCCGTCGGGGCTACGCACCCGTGTCCTGCGCGAGATCAACATGGCGGCGGTCCCGCTGGGCTTCAAGCCCTCGCACCGCTTCCTCGGCCCGGTCGACTCACTGGTCGGCGAACTGACCGGCAAGAACCTGGTCGCGGCGTTGCGCGAGGCGCTGTCCAATGCCTTCCGGCACGCCGAGGCGTCGCTGATCGACGTGGTCGTCGACGCGACCGTCACGCTGCCCGACGGGCGGGACGCGGTGCGCCTGTCGGTCGCCGACGACGGCGTGGGCATACCCGAGGGCGGTCGGCGCAGCGGGCTGCGGAACCTGGCGCGCCGGGCGGAGTCGCTCGGCGGAGCGAGCTGGTTCGGGCCCGGGATCGGGGAGGACGGAAACGGTACGACGGTGGTGTGGGAGGCGCCCCTCTGAGGGGGTGGGGATGCGCCGCTCCGAGGGCGTCCGGGAGGCGCTGCTCCGAGCGTGCGGGAGTCGGCCCCTCCGAAAAAGGGGCCGGGCGCCTGTCCTTCTCCGGAGGGGGCTCAGCGCCCGGCGTCGGCCGCCAGGCGCTCGGCGACGATCCGCTCGATGACGACCGCGACGCCGTCCTCGCCGTTGGTGGCGGTCCGGCCGGTGGCGGCGGCGAGCGCGGCCGGGTGGGCGTTGCCCATCGCGTACGAGGTGCCCGCCCAGCTCAGCATCTCCACGTCGTTGGGCATGTCCCCGAAGGCGACGACCTCGGCGGGCGAGATGCCGCGCTCGGCGCAGCAGAGCTCCAGCGTGCTGGCCTTGGAGACCCCGGGACCGCTGATCTCCAGCAGGGCCGTGGGGCTGGACCGGGTGAAGGAGGCCCGTGCCCCGGCCGTCGTACGGGCCAGGGCGAGGAAGTCGTCCGGGGTCAGTTCGGCGTGGTGGGCGAGGAGCTTCAGCACGGGGACGCCGGTGCCGGGCGCCTCCTCGTGCAGCAGCTTCTCGGCGACGGCGATCGAGGCGCACGGGTCGAGGTGGAACGGCGGGTAGTCCGGTTCGTAGTGGATGCCGGTGGCCAGCTCGACGGCGAAAGTGGTGCCGGGGGCGGCGGCGCGCAGCGACTGGACCACATCGAGGGCGATGAGGCGTTCCAGCGGGCGGACCTTGACCAGTTCGCCGCCGGCGTGCAGATCCGCGACCGCCGCGCCGTTGGCGCAGATCGCCAGGCCGTGGCCGTGCACATGGTCGCTGACGACATCCATCCAGCGGGCCGGGCGTCCGGTGACGAAGAAGACCTCGATACCGGCCTTCTCGGCAGCGGCCAGTGCGGCGACCGTACGGTCGGAGACCGTCTTGTCGTCACGGAGAAGGGTGCCGTCCAGGTCGGTGGCGATCAGCCGGATTGCGGCAGGCGAAGGCGAGTCGGTAGCTGAGGTCACCCGCCCATTCTCGCGTACGAGGGTGCACGGGCGTGCATAGGGGCGCACATCTGAGGATGCACGCCCCTGATCAGGTGAAGATGCCCGGTGCATATGCCGATGGAGTGACGGGTCGGTCAGTGGCCGAGCTGGGCCAGGCCCTCGGTGGCGATGCGTTCGAAGACCTTCTCGTCCGCCGCGAAGTCGGAGTCGGGGATCGGCAGGTGGATGACGATCTCGGTGAAGCCGAGCGCGAAGTGGGTGCCCGCGAAGTCCACGAAGGCGTCGAAGGACTGCAGCGGGCGGTCCGGGGTGAAGCCGGTGAGAAGGACCTTGTCCAGTTCGGCGGTGTCCCGGCCGATGGACTCGCAGGCCGCGCCCAGTTTGGTGAGCTGCCCCCGGATGGCCTCGACGGACTGCTCCGGGGTCCCCGTCTCGTACAGCTTCGGGTCGCCCGTGGTGACCCAGGCCTGGCCGTACCGGGCGGCGAGCTTCATTCCGCGCGGGCCGGTCGCGGCCACCGCGAACGGCAGCCGGGGCCGCTGCACACAGCCGGGGATGTTCCGGGCCTCGTTCGCCGAGTAGAACGTGCCCTCGTACGTCACCGAGGGCTCACGCAGCAGCTGGTCGAGCAGCGGTACGAACTCGTCGAAGTGGTCGGCCCGCTCGCGTGGCGTCCACGGCTGCTCGTCGCCGCGGCGCAGGGTCGAGGCGTCGAAGCCGTTGCCTCCGGCGCCGATGCCGAGGGTGAGGCGCCCGTCGGAGACGTCGTCGAGCGTGATGAGTTCCTTGGCGAGGGTGACGGGGTGCCGGAAGTTGGGGGAGGTGACGAGGGTGCCCAGGCGGAGGCGCTCGGTCGCCGTGGCGGCGGCGGCGAGGGTCGGCAGGGCGCCGAACCAGGGGCCGTCGCGGAAGGTCCGCCAGGCCAGGTGGTCGTAGGTGTAGGCGGCATGGAACCCGAGTTCCTCGGCGCGCTGCCAGAGCTTCCGGCCCTCGTTCCAGCGGTGGATCGGCAGAATCACAGTGCTCAGACGCATGGATACGACCATACGGGGCGGGCGCTCTCCGGTGGAGCGGGAGTACGGGCCGCCCGGTCAGTCGCGGAACCGCAGGAACTCGGGCGGCACGGCGGCGACGAGCCAGACGCCGTTGGCGCTGACGTGGAAGGTGTGACCCGCGCGGTGCATCGCGCCCGCGTCCACGGACAGGACGACGGGCCGGCCGCGCCGGGCGGCGACCCTGGTCGCCGTCTCGCGGTCGGGGGAGAGATGGACGTGCGTGCGGTTCATGGGCCGCAGGCCCTCGCTCCGGATCGGGCCCAGCGCATGGCCCACCGTGCCGTGGTAGAGGTACGCGGGCGGTTCGGCCGGCGGCAGGGCGAGATCCACCGGGACGGTATGGCCCTGGTTCGCGCGGATCCGGTCGTTCTCGACGGCGAAGCGCTGCTTGTCGTTGGCGGCGACGACATGGTCGAGCTCGGCGCGAGTGAGCGGGAAGTTGTTGCGCGCCATGGCGCGCAACAGCGTGGCGATCGGCACCCAGCCGTTGGCGTCGAGCGTGATGCCGAGCCGTTCCGGCTGATGGCGCAGGTGTTTCGAGAGGTACTTGGACACCTTGACGGTGCGTCTTTCATCCATACCGCCAGGGTGCCCGCGAGGGAGTCCTCGGTGCATCCGGGTTTCGCTCACGATGTGGCGGAGCAATTTTCGTGCACGAGGTTTGATCCACAGTCAGTTTGACTTATCCACAGGCTAATTGGCGATTCTGTGGACAAGTCGGTTTGAAATCAATCAGTTTGGGCAACTTGGCTTGCTTTGCCGGTAAATGACGTCAATGCGTCCAATGTCCTTGTTTGCACCTCGCGTTCCGTGGCCGCTGCGACAAAGGCGGAGACCTTGTCCGGACCAACCAGCTGCTGAACGGCCCGGATTGTCCCCGCCGGTAGATCGACACTCTGGGGCGCGAGTGACGGGGAGCCCGCACCGAGCGGAGTGTCCGCGCCGAGATGGTGATGCAAGTGCCGGGTGGCGAACGTCCGCATCGCACGGGCCAGTTCCGCGTCGACGGTCTGCTGGGCGAGCGGACGCAGCCTGCGCACCATGGCGGCCGCTTCGGCCGCATCCGAGTCGGTCGGCGGCCGATGACCCAGATAGCGCGCGAAGACGTGTTCGGTGGTGAACTCCAGGAAGCGCGAGGCAATCTGCTCGACCTGACCGCGAAGTTCCCTCAGATGCCCGGAGATCGCGCCGAGCGGCACGCCTGCCGCATGCAACTCGACGGCTACGGCCAGCTCTTGAGGGCTGGGCACCAGGAACTCGCCATCCCTGCCCGGGATCGGTTCGAGCACGCCGAGCTCGACCGCCTCGGCGACCGCTTCGTCGTCCGAGGTGCCGCCGAACTTGAGGTTCAGCTCCTCCCGCGTGATCCGGTCGGCCTGTTCGTCCGTCCACGGGCCGTGCACCTCGGCGACGAGCCCGAGCACCCCGCCCAGTCCGCGCCCGGTGTCCCAGGCGTCCAAGAGCTCCTTGATGCTGGCCAGGGTGTAACCGCGGTCCAGCAGATCGGCGATCTGCCGGAGCCGGGTGAGATGGGTGTCCCGGTATACATTGGCCCGGCCGCGCCGCTCCGGTGTCGGCAGCAGACCGCGGTCCTGGTAGGCCCGGATCGTGCGGACCGTGGCCCCGCTCGCGTGCGCCAGGTCCTCGATCCGGTACTCGGCGGCGGCCTGCCGGTCCGCCGCCGACGACCGCCCGGCGCCGCTCACAGCGGTGGCTTCAGCCGGGCGATCCCGCGCAGCGCACCGGGGCTGAACCGGGACAGCAGCCGGGCACCGCGTGCCTCCGGGGTCACCGGCACGACGGCCTGGTTGCGCACCACCGCCTTGAGGATCGCATCGGCGACCCGCTCCGGCGGGTAGTTGCGCAGCCCGTACAGCCGACTGGTCCGCTTCCGTAGCCGCTTCTCCTCCGCGGCGTCGGCTCCGGCGAAGCGCGCCGTTGCGGTGATGTTCGTATTGACGATGCCGGGGCAGATGGCGCTGACGCCGATCGACCGCTCGGCGAACTCGGCCCGCAGGCATTCGCTGAGCATCAGCACGGCCGCCTTGGAGGTGCTGTACGCAGGCAGCGCCCGGGACGGCTGATAGGCCGCGGCGGAAGCCGTGTTGACGATATGGCCGCCCTGGCCGCGCTCGGCCATCTGCCTGCCGAAGATCCGGCAGCCGTGGATGACCCCCCACAGATTGACGTCGAGGACGTTCTTCCAGTCCTCGCTCGTGGTGTCCAGGAAGGAGCCGGACAGGCCGATCCCGGCGTTGTTGACCAGGACGTCGACGATTCCGTACTCGGCGGCGACCTTCTCGGCGAGCTTCTCCATCGCCTGCTCGTCGCTGACGTCCACCGCTTCGCCCCAGGCGGCCGGGGCTCCGATCAGCCGGGCCATCTCGGCCGTCCTGACCGCTCCCTCCGCGTCCCGGTCCACGGCCACCACCCGCGCACCCGCCTCGGCGAAGGCGAAGGCGGTGGCCCGGCCGATGCCGCCGGCCGCGCCCGTCACCAGGACCAGCCGGCCGCCGAACCTGTCCGCGTACGCTCCGGTCGGGGCGATGTCCTGCACCGGGCCGCCGTTCTCCTTCGCCGCCTCGTTCGTGGCGATGAACTCGCTGATCCAAGCGGCGAGTTGGTCCGGCCTGGTGCGCGGCACCCAGTGCTTGCCGTCCAGCGATCTGCGCACCAGCTGCGGTGCCCACAGCTCCAGCTGGTCGTACAGCTTCTCCGAGAGGAAGATGTCACCGGTCGGCGTGATCAGCTGGACCGGCACATGTGCGTAGGCGTCGGTGCGCGGCCGGCTCAGCCGGGCGCGGACGTTGTCGCGGTACAGCCAGGCGCCGTGCGCCGCGTCGCCGGGCAGCGAGGGGGTCGGGTAGTCGCCCGCCGGTACCTTCTCCAGCCGCTGGAGCATCCGCGGCCACCGCTTGCCGAGCGGGCCGCGCCAGGCGAGCTCGGGCAGGACCGGCGTATGCAGCATGTAGACGTACCAGGACTTGGCGCCCTGGCCGAGCAGCTGGCCGACCCGGCGCGGGGTCGGCCGGGTCATACGCTGCTTGATCCAGTGCCCGAAGTGGTCCAGCGAGGGGCCGGACATCGAGGTGAACGAGGCGATCCGGCCCTCGGTCCGCTTGATCGTGGCGAACTCCCAGGACTGGACCGAACCCCAGTCGTGCCCGACGAGATGCACCGGCCGGTCCGGGCTCACCGCATCGATGACGGCCAGGAAGTCATCGGTGAGCTTCTCCAGGGTGAAGCCGCCGCGCAGTGGCTTCGGGGCCGTGGACCGGCCGTGTCCGCGCACGTCGTACAGCACGACGTGCCACTGGTCGGCCAGCCGGCTCGCCACCTCCGTCCAGACTTCCTTGCTGTCCGGATAGCCGTGCACCAGAACGACCGTCGGCCGCCCCTCCTCGCCCAACTCGGCGACGCACAGCTCGATTCCGCCCGTACGCACCCGGCGCTCGCGTGCCCCCGGCAGATCCAGCAGACTCATGCCGCCACCCTTTCCTCGGCCCAGCGCCGCACATGCGGCAGATCGTCGTCCAGCCAGAAGGCGCTCTCTTCGGGGTCCTTGGAGTCGGTGACCACCAGGATCTCCTCGAACTTGGCGCCCGTGCCCCGGAACCCGAGATGGGGCTCGACCGCCCACAGACCGGGCTGCGGCGGATGGTCGGAGAAGCGGTGCGGACTCCACAGCGGCGACCAGCCTTCCCGGTGCCCGTGCAGCGCGTCGCTCATCAGCCCCTTGAGGGACTGGGTGCCGAAGCCGAACACGTGGGGGGACCAGCGGTGTTCGGCGACGCGGTCGACCTTGTGGGCTATGACACCGAAGGGGTAGGCGCGATGCCTGTTGGTGTACCCCTGCCTGATCATCAGGCGCTCGACGTCCTCGTATATCTCGCGCAGGGAACGCCGCTCGCGCACCTCGCGCAGTATCAGCTCGCGGTGGGCCTCCAGATCGGCCAGCAGCTTGTCGTGCAGGGGGTTGAGCCCCAGACAGCCGGAGTAGCCGATGTCGGCCGTGAAGCCCTTGTGGACCGGAGCCATGTCGAGGATGAAGGGCATCCCCGGCTCCAGCCTCCGGTTGGTCGGGAAGAACTGCAGGGGAATCCTGAAGCCGGCGAACGCCGTGCGGTCCCCGAACCAGGCGAAGGGGAGGTGGAACCAGTCCCGCACCCCGCGCTCACGCAGCCAGTCATGCTGCATACGGGCCGCCTCGCGCTCCGTCACCCCCGGCCGGAGCCGGCCCGCGACCGCTTCCGCGCAGGCGTACGCGAGGCTCTGCACCTCTCTGAACCCCCGCAGATCCGGGGCTTTTCCGTCCTTCACCGCCGAGGCCATGCCATCGTCCGTTCCCTGCCGTGTGCGGTACGTGTTGGTAACGTGACACTGATGAATGTGACAATGTCCGGCGGCTACGTCAAGGGGTGCGCGGAGACCTGTGGACTACTCGGCCGGCCTCCCTCTCCGGTCGCGGATGTCATACCCCGTGGTGGCCCCCTACGGGTCCGTACATCTGGAGTCGGAGGCCGATCCAGCCACCAGGGCTGACGACTGATGTGGCCCGCGCCACTACCTTCGGACTGTGACTGTGATCTCGACCGAAAGCCTGAGCAAGCGGTTCCCCCGGGTGACCGCGCTTGACCGGCTCTCCTTGGACATCGGCCCCGGTGTGACCGGCCTGGTGGGTTCCAACGGAGCCGGCAAGTCCACATTGATCAAGATCCTGCTGGGTCTGTCCCCCGCCACCGAGGGCCGGGCCGCCGTGCTCGGGCTCGACGTCGCCACCCATGGTGCCGCCATCCGGGAGCGGGTCGGCTACATGCCCGAGCACGACTGCCTGCCACCGGACGTCTCGGCCACCGAGTTCGTCGTCCACATGGCGCGGATGTCCGGACTGCCGCCGACGGCGGCGCGCGAACGCACCGCCGACACGCTCCGGCACGTGGGCCTCTACGAGGAGCGCTATCGCCCCATCGGCGGTTACTCGACCGGTATGAAGCAGCGCGTGAAGCTGGCGCAGGCGCTGGTCCACGACCCGCAGCTGGTCCTGCTCGACGAGCCGACCAACGGCCTCGACCCGGTCGGCCGCGACGAGATGCTCGGACTGATCCGCCGCGTCCACACCGACTTCGGCATCTCGGTCCTGGTCACTTCGCACCTCCTGGGCGAGTTGGAACGCACCTGCGACCACGTCGTCGTCATCGACGGCGGCACACTCCTGCGCTCCAGCTCCACCAGCGACTTCACCCAGACCACCACGACCCTCGCGGTCGAGGTCACCGACAGCGACACCCACCCGGACGGCACCGACGCGCTGCGCCAGGTTCTCACCCGGGCCGGCGTGAAGTTCATCGGCCAGGACGGACTCGACGCACAGGGGCTGCCCGGCGCGGGCCACATCCTGCTGGTCGAGGCGACCGGCGAGGAGACGTACGACATCGTGCGCGACAGCGTCGCCGGCCTCGGACTCGGCCTCGTGCGGATGGAACAGCGGCGCCACCACATCGCCGAGGTCTTCCGTACCGAGGGGGCATCCGCCTCCGCAGTGGTGGCACAGAACGCGCCCGTGGCCGCGGAACGCCGTACAGCAGAAGGGGAGCGGTCGTGATGAGCACCGAGACCGGGACCGTGACCGGGAGCGAGACCTCCCGCATCCACAACATCGGGTACCGCTCCTACGACGGCCCGCGGCTGGGCCGCGGCTATGCGCGGCGCTCGCTCTACTCGCAGTCGCTCCGCGGTGCCTTCGGACTGGGCCGTTCCGCCAAGTCCAAGGTGCTGCCGATGCTGCTCTTCGGCGTGATGTGCATGATCGCGGCGATCATCGTCGCCGTCGCCATCGCCGCCCCCGGTACGACGTCCCTGCCGATCAAGTACACCGCGTTCGCGATCTATCTCCAGGCCGTGATCGGCCTCTTCCTCGCCGCTCAGGCACCGCAGTCGGTCTCCCGGGACCTGCGGTTCAAGAGTGTGCCGCTGTACTTCTCGCGGCCGATCGAACGGGTCGACTACGTCCTGGCCAAGCTGGCGGCCATGGCGTCCGCGCTCTTCATTCTCACCGGCACGCCGCTCCTCATCCTCTATGTGGGCGCGCTGCTCGGGAAGTTCGACTTCGCCGACCAGACCAAGGGATTCGGACAGGGGCTGGTCTCGGTGGCACTGCTCTCCGTGCTCTTCGCCGCACTCGGCCTGGTGATGGCCGCGCTGACACCGCGCCGCGGCTTCGGTGTCGCCGCGGTGATCGCCGTGCTGACCATCACCTACGGCGCGGTCTCCACCGTCCAGGCCATCGCCTGGCAGACGGGCTCCTCCGGGGCCATCGAGTGGCTGGGGCTCTTCTCCCCCATCACGCTGATCGACGGCGTGCAGACGGCGTTCCTCGGGGCCAACTCGGCCTTCCCCGGAGGGGAAGGCCCGGGAGCCGGGGCCGGCCTGGTCTATCTGATCGTTGTTCTCGCGCTCGTCGCCGGCTCGTACGCCGTACTGATGCGCCGCTACCGGAGGGTCGGGCTGTGACCACCATCGAGATCGACCACACCTCGCGCTGGTTCGGCAATGTGGTCGCCGTCAACGACGTGAGCATGACGGTGGGACCGGGCGTCACCGGTCTGCTCGGTCCCAACGGCGCGGGAAAGTCCACGCTGATCAACATGATGGCCGGCTTCCTCGCCCCGTCGACGGGCACGGTCACGCTCGACGGCCGGCCGATCTGGCGCAACGAAGCCGTGTACAGGGAGATCGGGATCGTGCCGGAGCGGGAGGCCATGTACGACTTCCTGACCGGCTACGAGTTCGTCGTCGCCAACGCCGAGCTCCAGGGGCTCGGCAACGCCGAGGCGCAGAAGGCGCTGGCCACGGTCGAGATGGAGTATGCCCAGGACCGGAAGATCTCGACGTACAGCAAGGGCATGCGCCAGCGCGTGAAGATGGCGTCCGCGCTGGTGCACGAGCCGTCCGTGCTGCTGCTCGACGAGCCGTTCAACGGCATGGACCCGCGCCAGCGGATGCAGCTGATGGAACTGCTGCGGCAGATGGGGGCAGAGGGCCGTACGGTGCTCTTCTCCTCCCACATCCTCGAAGAGGTCGAGCAACTCGCCTCCCACATCGAGGTGATCGTGGCGGGACGGCACGCGGCGTCGGGCGATTTCCGCAAGATCCGCCGGCTGATGACGGACCGCCCGCACCGCTATCTCGTACGTTCCAGCGACGACCGTGCCCTCGCCGCCGCGCTGATCGCCGACCCGTCGACGGCCGGCATCGAGGTGGATCCGGGCGAACGGGCCCTGCGCATCCAGGCGGTCGACTTCGGACGCTTCACCGAGCTGCTGCCGAAGGTCGCGCGTGAGCACGGGATTCGTCTTCTGACTGTTTCGCCGTCCGACGAGTCCCTCGAATCGGTCTTTTCCTATCTTGTAGCGGCCTGAGTAGTGGCCTGAAAGGAGCTGTGAAGCGTCATGTACGACCCCACAGTCGCCCGGCTCACCTACCGGGCCCTGCTCGGCCGGCGCCGGGCCGCCATCCTGTTCGTCCTGCCGGCGCTGCTGGTGGCCATCGCCTTCGCGGTACGGGTGCTCACCGGGTCCGACGACCAGGTGGCCTCGGACGTGCTGGGCGGCTTCGCCATCGCCACGATGGTGCCGCTGATCGGAGTGATCGCCGGGACCGGGGCCATCGGTCCCGAGATCGACGACGGCTCCATCGTCTACCTGCTGGCCAAGCCGGTGAAGCGGCCGACGATCATCTTCACCAAGCTGATCGTGGCCATCGCCGTCACGATGGTCTTCTCCGCGCTGCCCACGTTGATCGCGGGCCTGATCCTCAACGGCAACGGCCAGCAGATCGCGGTGGCCTACACCGTCGCGGCACTGGTCGCCTCGATCGCGTACAGCGCGCTGTTCCTGCTGCTGGGCACCGTCAGCCGGCACGCGGTCGTCTTCGGCCTCGTCTACGCGCTGGTGTGGGAGGCCCTGTTCGGCACCCTGGTGCCCGGGGCGCGCACGCTCAGCGTTCAGCAGTGGTCCCTCGCGGTCGCCGAGAAGGTCGGCGGGGCGGGAGCGATCACCTCCGACGTCGGACTGCCCACCGCGACGGTCCTGCTGGCGGCGGTCACAGTGGTGGCGACCTGGTACGCGGGCCAGAAGCTGCGCACGCTGAAGCTGGCCGGCGAGGAGTGACCGGAGGCCCGCCTCCCGGCGCCTCTCTCTGAGTACTCCGTTCCTGAACACTCCCGCATCCGTCAACCCTCGCCTTCCGGGCGGGGGTTGACGCATTTTCACGGACAGCCGTACGCGTAACTGTACGGTTATCGGTTCGTTGGGCAGGGTGCGTGGAGGCAACTGGGATCTGTGGCGTCGTAGCGTTCGTGAAACAGGGATTGCCGATGCCGGCGAGAAAGTGCCCGCCGGGTCGGTCATTGAGTGAGTGGCAACCGTGAGCGTCCTCCGCCCTTCCGGCCCGGGACAGGGCTGACCGTCGTCGTTTCACGATCGGAAGGCATGCCCATGCCCACAGAAGTCGCCCTGCTCGAATCGCGCGCGCTGCGCGTGGAGCAGATGGAGCGCGTCGATGTCCTCGACAAAGTCAAGAGCCTTGTCATGCTCCCGGACGGAATTCGCCTTCGCACAGAGGACGTGGCACGGTACTTCGAAGTATCCACAGTCGCCGTCAGAAGGCTCACCGACCGCCATCAGGACGAGCTGATGGAGAACGGAATGCAAGTGCTGCGCGGCGCTGACCTGCGCTCCTTCCATAGCGACATGATGTCGCTATGGGCGGGTGAGGGGCCGGAAAGTTATCCACAGGCAGTGACCCAGCTGAGGGTCTACACCCGCAGGACCGTCCTCAACGTCGCGATGCTTCTTCGCGACAGCGACATCCCCCGATGCGTCCGGACGTATCTGCTCGACGCCGAGCAGGACCTGCGCGCGGGCTATGCCTCGCTCGAACACCGCGTCACCCGGGTGGAGAGCTGTCTGGCCGGAGTCGGTACCGCGCTCCAGGAGCTCGGGCCCGTCCTCAACCGGATGTCGCACCGGCTCGACAGCCTCGACCGGAGGCTCGACGTCACGCATCAGGTCGTCGGCGCCATGAGCGTACGGCTGGGCCACATGTCCGAGGACATCATCCGTATCGACGGCAGGATGGATGATCTCGCCCGCAAGCTGAAGGATCTGAGCCGCCGCAACAACAAGCAGCGCTGATCCGGCCGGAGTTCACGGCCGTTCGGCGCCGCCCGGAAAACGGGTGGCGCCGAACGGCCCTTCCCGGCACAGTTGTCGCTGCGGCACGCGCCGACAGGAACAGCACACCCCGACAGGCACGCCACGGACCGGGAGAGGAGCGCGACGATGACCGAGAGTCCGAGTCCGTCGAGTTCCCCGCAGGGCGGACCCGAGCAGGCACCGGAGTAGTCACCGACGACTCCGCCGTACCGCTCGGGGCAGAACGCCCGGGGCGGCCTGCCCGCACATCGCGCGGCCGCCCACCTGGAGGATTGGCCGAGTGGTAAGGCAGCGGCTTGCTAAGCCGTCGTCGGGGCCCTGAAACCCCGCGCGCGTTCGATCCGCGCATCCTCCGCCGCAGCAGGGCCGCGCGCCGGTACGCGACCCCGCACCCGTACTTTTACGACTGGAGCAGCTGTTCCAGCACCACGGCGATGCCGTCGTCCTCGTTGGACGCGGTGATCTCCTGGGCCACGGCCTTCAGGTCCTCGTGCGCGTTGGCCATCGCCACGCCCCGCCGCGCCCAGGCGAACATCGGGATGTCGTTCGGCATGTCGCCGAAGGCCAGCGTGTCCGCGGCCTTCACGCCCAGCCGGCGTGCGGCCAGCGAGAGCCCGGTCGCCTTGCTCAGCCCCAGCGGCAGGATCTCCACCACGCCCGGACCGGCCATGACCACGTCCACGAGATTGCCGACAGCCGCGCGCGCGGCCTTCGCCAGTGCGTCGTCGTCCAGGTCGGGATGCTGGATGTAGACCTTGTTCAGGGGCGCGGACCACAGCTCGGCCGGGTCCTTCACGAAGACGGCCGGAAGCGGACCTTCCTGTACCCGGTAGCCGGGGCCGACCATCACCTCGCCGTCGAGCCCGTCCCGGCTCGCCGCCAGGGCCAGCGGACCGATCTCGGCCTCGACCTTGGACAGCGCGAGACCGGCGAGCTGCCGGTCCAGCGTCAGCGAGGTCAGCAGCTTGTGCTCGCCCGCGTGGTAGACCTGGGCGCCCTGGCCGCAGACGGCGAGTCCCTCGTAGCCGAGGTCGTCCAGTATGTGGCGGGTCCAGGGGACTGCGCGGCCGGTGACGATGATGTGCGCGGCACCGGCCGCGGTGACCGCGGCCAGTGCCTCACGGGTGCGCTCGGAGACCGTGTCGTCGTCACGCAGCAGCGTGCCGTCGAGATCGGTCGCGACGAGCCTGTACGGGAAGGTCACTTGGCGACCGGCTCCAGAACCTCGCGCCCGCCCAGATACGGCCGGAGCACCTCGGGCACCCGTACCGAACCGTCGGCCAGCTGGTGGTTCTCCAGAATCGCCACGATCGTGCGCGGTACGGCGCAGAGCGTGCCGTTCAGAGTGGCCAGCGGCTGGAGGACCTTCTTGCCGTCCCGGGTGTCGCGCATCCGGACGGACAGGCGGCGCGCCTGGAAACCGTCGCAGTTCGACGCGGACGTCAGCTCGCGGTACTTGCCCTGCGTCGGGATCCACGCCTCGCAGTCGAACTTGCGGGAGGCCGAGGCGCCCAGGTCGCCGGTGGCGACGTCGATCACCTGGAAGGGCAGCTCAAGAGCGGTGAGCCACTGCTTCTCCCAGTCGAGGAGCCTGCGGTGCTCCGCCTCGGCGTCCGCCGGGTCGACGTACGAGAACATCTCGACCTTGTCGAACTGGTGCACCCGGAAGATGCCACGGGTGTCCTTGCCGTACGTACCGGCCTCGCGGCGGTAGCAGGGGGAGAAGCCCGCGTAGCGCAGCGGCAGCTTCTCGGCGTCGATGATCTCGTCCATGTGGTACGCGGCGAGCGGGACCTCGGAGGTACCGACCAGGTAGAAGTCGTCCTTCTCCAGGTGGTACACGTTCTCCGCGGCCTGGCCGAGGAATCCGGTGCCTTCCATGGCGCGCGGGCGGACCAGCGCCGGCGTCAGCATCGGGACGAAGCCGGCCTCGGTGGCCTGCGCGATCGCCGCGTTGACGAGGGCCAGCTCCAGCAGCGCGCCGACGCCCGTCAGGTAGTAGAAACGCGAGCCGGAGACCTTGGCGCCGCGCTCCATGTCGATGGCGCCGAGCTTCTCGCCGAGCTCCAGGTGGTCCTTGGGCTCGAAGCCCTCGGCCCCGAAGTCACGGATCGTGCCGTGCGTCTCCAGGACGACGAAGTCCTCCTCGCCACCGACCGGCACGTCCTCGTGGACGACGTTGCCGATCCGGAGCATCAGGCGCTTGGCCTCGGCGTCGGCCTCGTCCTGTGCGGCGTCGGCAGCCTTGACGTCGGCCTTCAGCTGCTCGGCCCGCTTGAGCAGCTCGGCGCGCTCGTCGGGCGAGGCCTTGGGGATGAGTTTGCCGAGCGCTTTCTGCTCGGAGCGGAGTTCGTCGAAGCGGACCCCGGACGACCTGCGCCGCTCGTCGGCGGAGAGAAGGGCGTCGACGAGTTCGACGTCCTCTCTACGGGCGCGCTGGGAGGCGCGAACACGGTCGGGGTCCTCACGGAGCAGGCGAAGGTCAATCACCCCTCCAGGCTACCGGTGTGCACTTCCCCCGCTCGAACCGATATTGCCAAGCGTGTCACTTTGTCCTTATTGCCTCGATTGGCGATGCTGGGGGAGATTGTGTGGCTGGGGTGGGTCCCGCCCGTCAATAAAAAGAGCCTACTCGCCTAAATGGGGCAGGTGGCTTCACTCGTCTTGACGTATACCCCTTGCCTGGAACGACAGTTGACCGTTACTTGTCCACAGGTTTCCGGGCTTCCGAAAGTTATCCACAGGTTGTGAGGAAGGCCTGTGGATGCCGGAAGAGGTCATTCCGAGAGTTGCGTGATGGCTCGCCGATTTCCCGTTCAAACCCGCTTCAGACGCTCGTTCGGGTGGGAAATTACCGTCCTAAAGAGTTGATCGGTGGAATTGGGGCGGGACGGGGTGGCTCAAGTGGCCTGCTGGCCTGTGGATGCATCTGGGGCGACTGGGGGAATATGTCGACCATGTCCCATTGGGGTGTCGACTTGTCCCCAGGTCGAGAACCGCCCCTGTGGATAACTCTGTGGATACCGAAAATCGGGGAATAGCACCGGAGGCGAGGGCGTGCCGGGAGCCCCGACGGGACCGGTTCCCGATCTGCCCGTCGGCCGGTCCCCGAAGTCCTCGGCTCCCGACCCCGGTCCCGTCGAGTCCCGTCCGTCAGCCCCGGCCGTCCAGGTTCCTGGCCAGCCAGTCGGAGGCCTCCGTGAACTCCGCGTCCGACGTCCCCGCGCGCAGCGGCCGTACGTCCTGCAACGCCACCCCCGCCCGCGGGTACGAACCCAGGAACCGCACCTTCGGACAGATCCGCTTCAGCCCCATCAGGGCCTCGCCGACCCGGCGGTCCGCGATGTGCCCCTCGGCGTCCACCGCGAAGCAGTAGTTCCCGATGCCGGCACCTGTCGGCCGCGACTGGATCAGCATCAGGTTCACCCCGCGCACCGCGAACTCCTGGAGCAGTTCGAGCAGCGCACCGGGGTGGTCCTCGCCCAGCCAGATGACCACCGACGTCTTGTCCGCGCCTGTCGGCGCCGCGGGCCGGGCCGGGCGGCCCACCAAGACGAAGCGGGTCTGCGCGTTCTCCGCGTCATGGATCTCGGTCACCAGCGGCTCGAGACCATAGGTCGCCGCCGCGAACTCCCCGGCGAAGGCGGCGTCGTACCGGCCCTCCTGCACCAGCCGGGCCCCGTCCGCGTTGGAGGCAGCCGACTCCCACACCACGTCCGGGAGGTGGGCGGCCAGCCAGTTGCGCACCTGCGGCTGCGCGGCCGGATGCGCGGTGACCGACTTGATGTCGGACAGCTTCGTACCCGGCCGCACCAGCAGCGCGAAGGTGATGGAGAGCAGCACCTCGCGGTAGATCATCAGCGGTTCGCCCGTGGTCAGCTCGTCGAGCGTCGCGGTGATGCCGCCCTCGACGGAGTTCTCGATCGGCACGAGCGCCGCTGCGGCGGCCCCGCTCCGTACCGCGTCCAGAGCCGCCGGTACGGAGACCATCGGGACGAGTTCGCGGGTGGCGGCTTCCGGGAGCGTACGGATGGCGACCTCGGTGAAGGTGCCTTCGGGGCCGAGATATGCGTAGCGCGTGGCGGACATACCGTCACCCTAATGCGCCCCGGTGGCTCAGGACTCCAGCAGCCGCTGCCCCACGTACTCGCCGTCCGCCGCCCCGCCCGGAACGGCGAACAGGCCGCTCGCCTCGTGCCGGATGAACGGCGACAGGGCGTCGCCCCGGTCCAGCTTGCGCTGCACCGGGACGAACCCTCGCAGCGGATCCGCCTGCCAGCAGATGAACAGCAGGCCGGCGTCCGGAGTGCCGTCCGCCGAGATGCCGTCGTGGTACGAGAACGGGCGCCGCAGCATGGCCGCACCGCTGTTCTTCTCGGGGGAGGAGATCCGGGCGTGGGCGTTGTCCGGGATCAGCAGCTTGCCGTCGGGGCCCGCCCGGTCGAGGTCCATCGCCGTGGTCTCGGTGCCGCCGCTCAGCGGGGCGCCGTCCTTCTTCCGGCGCCCTATGACCTGCTCCTGCTGTGCCACGGGGAGCTTCTCCCAGTCGTCGAGCAGCATCCTGATCCGGCGTACGACCACGTACGAGCCGCCCGCGAGCCAGTCGTACTTCGCATCGGTTCCGACGGGGACGAAGACCCGGCGCCCGAAGTCGTTCCCGGACGGCTTCGGGTTGTTGGTGCCGTCGACCTGGCCCATCAGATTGCGGGCGGTCATCGGCTGGGCCGTGGCGCCGGGGCTGCGGTTGAAGCCGTTCATCTGCCAGCGGACCCTGGCCGCCGGGGCGGCCTGCCTCTGTACGGCACGCAGTGCGTGGAAGGCGACGAGGGCGTCGTCCGCGCCGATCTGGACCCAGAGGTCACCGTCGGAGCGCCTGGCGTCGATGTGGTCGGAGGAGAAGGGCGGCAGCGGGTCGAGCCCCGGCGGGCGGTGGTCCGTCAGGCCCGTGCGTTCGAAGAAGGTCCGGCCGAAGCCGAAGGTGACGGTCAGCGAGGACGGTCCGGCATCCAGCGCGATTCCGGTGTCGTGGTCCGGGCCGTCCGCCGCACCGCTCGTGGCGGGCTCGCCCGCCATCAGACGCTCGGCCGCGGCCGACCAGCGGCGCATCAGGGCAATGGCTTCCTTGCGTCCGGCGCCGGGCACCAGGTCGAAGGCGACGAGATGGCCGCATGCCTGAAGCGGAGTGGTGATCCCCGCTTGATGTTTCCCGTGAAACATCACCCGGGTGGAGCCGACCGTGGTCAGTGCCGAGGGTTCGTCGGGCCGGGTGGCGGCGTAGCCGGTGGCACCGCCCGCCGCTCCCAGCACCAGCCCGGTCGCACCGGCCGCGCCCGCGCTGCCGATCAGCCGGCGCCGGGAGATACCCCCGCTGCCACGGGCACCGTCGTCCCCGCTGCCGGATGCTTTCCTGCTGTTTTCTGCGCTCACGATCCTGCTCAACCGATCTTCACGTTCTTGTCGATGGTCGTCTGATCGATGTCCGACGTACGTACGGTCACCGCGACCTTCCAGTTGCCCGCCATCGGGATCTGGACGCCGTCGGCGGTCCAGTGGCCCTCGGCCAGCCGGGCAGGGACGACGGGGAGCGGGCCGATGTCCTTGGACTCCAGGGTGAAGGCGACCTTCACCTCGGGGATGTCCATGGCCTTTCCGTCGCTGCCGTCGATCCAGAGGTGGAGCTCATTGGCGCCGGTACGGGCGGGGGTGATCTCCATCCGCACCGTTCCCTTGCCGTTCTCGCCGCCCGTGTCGAAGGGCAGCTTCAGGCTGACCGGACCTTCGTTCGCCGGGGCGGTCGCCGCCGTGGACGCGCGGGCCGCTTCTTCCTCGGTACGCGCCGGCTCGGTCGAGGTCAGTACGGTCGTCACCGCCAGCAGTGCCACGGCGACCCCCACTTCGGCCAGCACCGACCGGCGCAGCCCCGACCGGTCGGGGTCGGCGTCGCGGATCCGCTTCTTCTGGGCGGTGGCCACGGCGGCCTGCTGCCGGGCGAGTTGGGCCGCCCGCGCGGGATCCTCGGCCGTGGGCGCCGATACGACCGGGGCCCCGGCCTTTTCGGCGGCCTCTGCCGATGACCGCTTTCCGCCCCCGGCGCTGTCCCTGTCACCGGACTCGGACCCTGTTGTCGCGGACTCCGTCGCCGTGCCGCCCCCGCCCGTGACCAGGCGAGCCGTCCAGCGCCGCGAGAACCAGGCGATCCCGATCAGGACGGCGACCAGCCCCACCTTCACGAGCAGCAGCTGCCCGTATGCGGTGCCGGTGAGCGCGGACCAGGTGCCGACCTGGCGCCAGGACTGGTAGATCCCGGTCGCGGCGAGCACGAGCACGCTGCCGAACGCGACGCCGGAGAAGCGGCGTACGGCGGTCGCATCGATGTCGGGGGTCCGGTGGAGCGCGACCAGCAGAGCCGTGAGACCACCGAGCCAGGCGGCGACGGCCAGCAGATGGAGCACGTCGACCGGCATGGCGATGCCGGGCTGGATCCCGGCCGAGGCGTGCTCGGCGAGCGCCCATGTGCCGGCGATCCCGGCCGCGATCACCGTGCCCCCGATGGCCAGTCCGAAGGTGAGGTCCCTCTTCTCGCGTGCGTCCTCGCGCTTGGCGTAGGCCCCGAAGAGCACGGCGATGAAGAGCGCCGAGGCGCCGAGCAGCAGCAGCCGGGAGACGAGTGCGGCGCCGGGCTTGGTGTCGAGCACGGCCTTCAGCCCGTTGAGGTCGAAGGCGTCCGCGAGCTCTCCCGATCCGGTGTACGGGTTGCGCAGGAGCAGCATGGCCAGGGTGGCGACGGTGAGGGTCATCCAGCCGCGTGCGACCAGGAGCTGGAGGGGGCGGGCTCCCGCCCCGCGCTGCCAGCAGGCCAGTACGAAGGCGGAGCCGCCGACCAGCAGGATGAAACCGGCGTACGCGGCGTAGCGCGCGATGTCGTAGAGCGCGCCGACGAGGCCGCCGCCGGCCTGGTCCGTCGGGAGCGCCACGGCGGTCTTCGAGGGCGTTCCGACGGAGAAGGTGAAGGCGCCGGAGATGGGGTGGCTGTCCGCCGACACGGCCTGCCAGGCGACGGTGTACGTCCCGTCGGGCAGTCCGGAGTGCAGCGACATGCCGTACTTCACCGTGGAGCCGCTCTGTAGATCACGTGGCGCGCCGCCGGTGTCGGCGCGTTTGCCGGTGGGGTCCAGGATGCGGATGGAGTCGTCGCCGAGGGCGACCTGCTCGGAGAAGGTGAGCGTGACTTCCTTGGGGGCGGTGGCGACCACCGCCCCGTCCTGCGGATCGCTCCCGGTCAGTGCGGCATGCGCGGACGCGGGGCCCGCGCCTCCCAGCAGCAGGCCGAACACCATGCCGACGAGGGCGGCGAGGAGTGCGGCCGCGGCGAGTGGACGGCGTGTCGCGGGAGTTGACGGGGGCGGTCCGAAGTGCGGGGCGGTGGCTGTCATGACGAGTCAGTCCCTCACTGCTTCTTCGGGTTGTAGGTGGTCTCCTTCACGGGAAGGTCGACCTTTATCGGGTCGGCCTTCTCGAAGTGCAGCTCCACGGACACCTTCTCGCCCTGCTTGGGCCGCTGCTTGAGTTTCATGAACATGATGTGCTTTCCGCCGCGCCGTAGATCCAGCTCGCCTCCTGCGGGCACGTCGAAGGACGTCACCATGCGCATCGTCTGGTCCTTCGTCTCGTGGATCGTGACGTCGTCGGAGAGCGGGCTGGTGACGGAGGTGAGCCGGTCGGACGTCCCGCCGCTGTTCTTCACGACGAGGAATCCGGCCGCCATGTCGCTGACGGGCTGCGGCATGAACGCGCCGCTCACCTTCAGCTCCGGCTCGCTGTCCGAGGACGAGCAACCTGTCAGTGTCAGGCCTGTGGTGAGGGCGATGACGCCGACGAGGGAGGTGCGACGGTTCACGGGGTCTCCCCCTTGACGATCTCGGGGAGGTCCTTGGTGTAGTCGTCGGGCGAGGTGTCCTCGCTGTAGACGAGGTAGCCCTTGTCGGTCTTCGGGGAGAACGCGATGACCTGGGACCCGTGCATCGAGACGACCGTGCCGTCCTTCTCCTTCTTCGGCGCGTCGATGCCGATGCCGATCTGGCGTGCGCCCGCCTGGATGGCCGGGAAGTCGCCGGTGAGGCCGATGAAGGAGGCGTCCTGGGACTTGAGCCAGCTGCCGAGCGAGGACGGGGTGTCCCGTTCGGGGTCGGTGGTCACGAAGACGACCTGGAGCTTGTCCTGGTCGGCCTTGGGCAGCGACTTCTTGGCGATGGCGATGTTGCTCATGATGAGCGGGCAGACGTCGGGGCAGTTGGTGTAGCCGAAGTAGATCAGGGTCGGCTTGCCCTTGGTCTGCTCCCGGAGGTCGTACTTCTTGCCGTGGGTGTCGGTGAGGACGAGGTCCGGCTTGGTGAACGGCTGGTCCAGGACGGTGGCGGCCTTGGTCTTCGGCTGCACCGATACGTCGGCGACGGGCTTCTTCGCGTTGTCGTCGCTGCTGCCGCAGGCGGACAGGGTGAGTGCGGCCGCGGCGACGAACGCCGCGGCCAGCACCGTTTTCTTAGGCATGGAGCACTGGTTCCTGGTGGTCGGTGGGACGGGTGGAGCTGTGGATCAGGCGGCGCGGCGGCGGCCGGCGAGGACGCCGAAGGCGACCCCGGCCACGCCGATGACGATGCCGATGACGCCGAGGACGCGCGCCGTGGTGTCGCTGGAGGACGCCTCGGCGGCCGCGGTCTGCTTGTCCGCCGCCTCGGCGCCGGCCCCCTTGGCGTCGGCGGGCGCGCCGTGTTCGCCGGTGGCCGGCGCGGTCAGTGCGAGGACGGGCGCCGGGCTCTCGGGCTCGTCGGCGCCGGTCTTCTGCTCCTCGATCCAGCGGACGACTTCCTTGTTGTCGTACGTCTGGATGGCCTTGAACACCAGTTGGTCGGCGTCCTCGGGGAGCTGGCCGATGGAGAGCGGGAACTGCTGGAAGTCACCGGGGCGGATGCCGCGCTCGTCCTTGTCGCCCTTGGCGGTCCAGGTGACCTTGGAGACGGCCTCGTTGATCTTCTTGCCGTGCATCTCCATCGGCTTGGCCAGCTTGCTCTTGGTGACCTCGATGTCCCAGCCGGGTACGGCCTGTGGCATGACGGAGGCCAGTGGGTGCTCGGTCGGGAAGTTGACCTCGACCTTGGTCGTCGACGCGTCGTCGCGCTCGTTGGGGACCTTGAAGTTGACGGTGGCGTAACCGCCCTTGGCGGCCTCGCCCTGCGGCTGCACGCTGACGTGTGCGGAGGCCGTACCGGCGAGGATCAGGACGGTGGACGCGGCGACGCCGCCGGCGAGGGCGATGCGGGAAACGTTCATGACAGGTATCACTCCACGAAGCACGTAGGAAAGGTGGTCCGGCGCGCGGGTGCGCGCCGACATCACGACACCTCTCCCCCTGAACGGCGTGCATACGCCGACCGGGTGCGGCACGGAGTGGTCCGTGCGCCGCGGGCGGAGGGTGTCGCGTCAGGCCGCGAGCGCGTACGCGGGTGGCGGACCGCGCCTGATCACCTGGTGCTGCAAGGGGTCCCCGGCGGCGAGGGACGGGGCGTCGACCGCCGTACGGACGGTGTGCGGCCCGGTCGTGAGGCCGCCAGGAAGCCCGGCCCGCAGGGCCGCGACGAGAGCGAGCGCCGCGCGCAGCGCGCGCAGCCGGGCGCCGGCCGCGATCTGCTGGGCGCCGTGCGCGGACAGCCGGACCAGCCGGAACAGGGCGATCTCGCCGCGACGCAGCAGCCAGCCGGTGGCCGCCGCGGCCAGCAGGTGGCCGAGCAGCATGGGCAGGTCGGGCAGCAGGGCGCTGAGGGCGGCCGGGTCCGTGCCGGACACGGTGGCCACGTGGGGGTGGCCGCCGGCCGCCACCGACGCAGGATCGATGCCCGCGGTGGTGACGATGCGCCGTGCCTCGGCGGCGTTCAGCTGCGCCGGCCCGGCCCCGCACACGAGGCTCGCCGCGAACCGGATCAGCGAGTCGTCGCCCGCAGCCGTGTTCACCGGGGTGCCGTGCGTGCCCATGCCGAACAGGGCGTGCAGGGCGATCTGTCCGCCGGCCAGTGCGGCGGCGATGGACGGCAGCGAACGCTCGCGTCCGGCGAAGAGCGCCACCGTCGCGAACATTCCCAGGAAACCCACGAGCAGGGTCCACCAGGGGACGGTCGCGCAGGAAGCCAGGGAGTGACCTGCCGCGGACAGCGCGACGCAGACCGCGGTGAACACCGCGGCCCTCAGGAGCCGCAGACCGGCTCCGGCGCGTGCGACAGGCATAGACATGGCGGGGCCATCATCGCACCGGGCCTTCGGGCTCCGTACGGCAGGTCCGGAAGGTCGCCTTCTGTCCGATGCGGCCGCCAGGCCGGGCATACACGGGTGTACGGAGAGCTGGTATCCGCCGAATGAGCGGTCTCACATCCGGTCTGTGCTTACTCGTGGTGCCGGGCGGCAATAGGTATCGGTATGTCGAGCCGCGGCCAGGAGGCTGGAGCATGAGCATCTGGTGGTCCCTGCATCTGCGGCGCGAGGCGGCGAGCGTTCCGCTCGCCCGCCGCTTCCTGCTGGGCACCATGGAGACCGCGGGTGTGGACCCGGACATCTCCTTCGACCTGTCGGTCGCGCTCAGCGAGGCCTGTGCGAACGCCGTCGAGCACGGCGGCGGCCGCAGGGCCGGGGAGGACAAGGAGGACCTGGGAGGCCAAGGCGTTCCGCGGGGCCGGTGGGACGTATGGGACGAGCTGCCGGGGGCGGCCTCCGCGCGGTACCGGGTCACCGCCTACCTGGACGGTGAGAAGTGCCGTATCGAGGTCGCCGACTCGGGGCCCGGTTTCCCCGCCCGGTGCACCCTTCGTACCGCGGCGCAGCAGCACGAACCGCAGCAGTATCCGTCGCTCACCGCCGAGGACGGGCGGGGCCTGTGTCTGATCGAGCAGCTCGCCGACCATGTGCACTTCGGCAACCGCCCCGGCAGCGGTGCCGTCGTCAGCTTCGACAAGGTCCTGAAATGGCGGAAGGACGCCCTGCTCATGGTGTCCTGAGCAGAGCGCCCTTCGGTCCGGCGGCCTTCGCGGACCGGCCGGGATCAGCCCTTGAGCCGGGCCATCCACTCCTCGACCTCGTCGGCCCGACGCGGCAGCTTGTCGGAGAGGTTCCGGTTGCCGTCCTCGGTGACGAGGATGTCGTCCTCGATCCGGACGCCGATGCCCCGGTACTCCTCGGGCACGGTCAGGTCGTCGGCCTGGAAGTACAGGCCGGGCTCGACCGTGAGGCAGACTCCGGGCTCCAGCGTTCCGTCGACGTACGTCTCGGTGCGCGCGGCGGCGCAGTCGTGGACGTCCATGCCGAGCATGTGACCGGTGCCGTGCAGCGTCCAGCGGCGCTGGAGTCCCAGCTCCAGGACCTTGTCCACGGACAGGTCGCCCAGCAGGCCCCACTCGACGAGCTTCTCGGCGAGTACCCGCTGCGCGGCGTCGTGGAAGTCGCGGTAGTCGGCGCCGGGCTTGACGGCGGCGATGCCCGCCTCCTGGGCCTCGTACACGGCGTCGTAGATCTTCCGCTGGAGCGGCGTGAACGTGCCGTTGATCGGAAGGGTGCGGGTCACGTCGGCGGTGTAGAGGTCGTTGGTCTCCACACCGGCGTCGAGGAGCAGGAGCTCGCCGGAGCGCACCGGGCCGTCGTTGCGCACCCAGTGCAGGGTGGTGGCGTGCGGGCCGGCCGCGCAGATCGAGCCGTAGCCGATGTCGTTGCCCTCGATGCGGGCACGCAGGAAGAAGGTGCCCTCGATGTAGCGCTCGCTCGTCGCCTCGGCCTTGTCGAGGATCTTCACGACGTCCTCGAAGCCGCGCGCGGTGGCGTCGCAGGCCTTCTCCAGTTCGGCGATCTCGAAGGCGTCCTTGACCAGGCGGGCCTCGGAGAGGAAGACGCGCAGCTCCTCGTCCCGCTCCGCGGTGACCTTGTCGGTCAGCGCGGCCTCGATGCCGGCGTCGTGGCCGCGGACGTTGCGGACCGGGCCGGTGGCCTCGGTCAGCGCGGCGGGGAGCTCGCGCACGTCCTTCGCCGGGATGCCCAGCAGCTGCTCGGCCTCGGTGAGGGAGTGGCGGCGGCCGACCCACAGCTCGCCCTGGCCGTCGAGCCAGAACTCGCCGTTCTCGCGGTTGGAGCGCGGCAGCAGGTGGATGGTCGCCTCGTGGCCGTCCTCGGTCGGCTCCAGGACGAGGACGCCGTCCTGGGTCTGGTCGCCGGTGAGGTACGCGTACTCGGTGGAGGCGCGGAAGGCGTACTCGGTGTCATTGGAGCGGGTCTTCAGGTTGCCCGCGGGGATGACCAGTCGCTCACCGGGGAAGCGCGCGGAGAGCGCGGCGCGGCGGGCGGCCGTGTGTGCGGCCTGGGCGATGGGTTCGAGGCCGTGCAGTTCGGTATCGGCCCAACCGGACTTCATGTTCGCGGCGAGTTCATCGGAGACGCCCGGGTACAGGCCGTTCTTCCGCTGCTTGACCGTCTCTTCTTCCTCGGTCTCCGGGTTCTCCGGGGTGAGCTCCTCAGCCACGATTTGTCTCCTTGATACGACACTGGACCCCGTCCATCGTACGGGCGTACGGAAGGGGGCACAGGGCCGGAAGACCTGTTACACGGCGGGGCCCGGGGGATCGGTATCCCGTGGAGCTCAGTCGAATCGCGCGGCCAGGACGACCACGTCCTGCGCGCCGTCGCCGCGGTCCAGCCCGTCCGGCAGCACGGTGCGCAGCACATGGTCGGCGATGGCCCCGGCGTCCTGGCGCATCGCCTTCGGTACGGAGGCAGCCGCGGAGTGGAGCCGTGCGAACGCCCGGTCCGTCGAGTCGCCGGTGCGGCGCAGCAGCCCGTCGGTGCAGAGCAGTACGGTCTCGCCGGGCGCCGGGGTGATCTCCACGCTGGGCGCCTCCCAGCAGGCGAGCATGCCCAGCGGCGCGGAGACCGAGGTCTCGACGAACTCGGTGCGGCGGTCGCCGATCAGGAGCGGCGGGGTGTGGCCGGCACCGGCCAGCAGGATCTTGCGCTCGGCCGGTTCGCAGTAGGCGAAGAGCGCGGTCGCCGTACGGGCCGGTTCGGTGAGTCGCAGCAGCAGTTCCAGGTCCGAGAGCACGGCGACCGGATCCTCGCCCTCCATGACCGCGTACGCCCGCAGCCCGGCCCGCAGTCGTCCCATGGCGGCCAGGGCGCTCGGCCCGGAGCCGTTCACCGAGCCCACGGCGAGGCCGAGCGCACCCTCCGGCAGCGCCAGCGCGTCGTACCAGTCGCCGCCGCCCCGGGGCGTGCGGCGGTGGCGTGCGGCCAGCTGCACACCGGCGACCCTGGGCAGCCGGCTGGGCAGCAGCTCCTCCGTGATGGTGGCGATATCGGCCCTGGCCCGCTCCAGCTCCAGCAGCCTGGCCAGGTGCTCACCCGCGTACCCGGCGTAGAGGCCGGCGAGATGGCGCTGGCGCTTCAGCGGTTCGGCGGGTTCGTCGTACAGCCAGACGGCGGCGCCGAGCCTGCCGGTCGCCTCGGCGGTGACCGGTACGGCGTAGCTGGCGGCGTATCCGAGCCGGGCGGCGACTTCGCGGCGACGGGGGTCCAGGGCGGTGTCGCCGAGCAGGTCGGGGGTGCTCAGTGCTCCTTCGGTTTCCGGGAGCCCCTCCAGGATCCGGCCGTAGGTGGTGGCGGTGCGCGGCACCGTCTCGATCAGCCCGAGTTCGGCGTGGGAGAGCCCGAGGCCGACGGTGCTCACGGGGCCGCGGCGGTCGGACGGTTCGAGGACGACCAGGCCGCGGCGGGCGCCGACCAGGGCGGCTCCGGCGTCCAGGAACTCATGCAGCGCGTCGTCGAGGGTGCGGGTTCCGGCCAGCCGCTCGGTGAGCTCGTGCAGGGTGGTGAGATCGGAGACCCAGCCGGCGAGCCGGTCCTGGATGAAGGCTCCTGGAGCGGACGGCACTTCGGACAGAGACCCGGCAGTGTGCGCCGAAACCGGAACTGCGGGATCGATTCCAGCCACTTTTGGCAGGTGTGGGGCGCTCATGGCCGTCGGCTTCCCGACCAGTGCTTTTCGTCGAATAGCATCGCAAACCCCCATGTCATTCTGCGTCGCTATCAGTGCTTCCGCATGTACACGTGCACCACATGTACACGCACAAGTGAGGCGATGTCCAGCATTGTCCCCACGGTAAATGTGGTGTCCAAGAGACCGTCAAGTTGGCCAAAAATTGCACCCCGAGACGGGCATTTGCGGTCGACTGGGCGTGCTCGAACAGGGGGTGTTCTCGAGGTGAAGTCCTAGAGGGAGCGTCGCTGCGGGCATGCTGGGTACGTAATCGATGAAGGCCAGGGCGGTTCTGATCGCCCCGGAACCCGGCAGACGGCCCGGGCGTCCTCTCTTGTGACGGCCACACCCCCACCCCCGAGTGGCGGGGTTTGTACCTCGGGACGACAGGTGCGATCTCTGCGCCGCTCCTCGCCATGCTTGTCCGGACCTGCTCGTCCGGACCGTCTCGCACCTGCTCGACTCGGCTGGGCCCGCGCTCGGTACCGACGACCCACCTGTACCGCAGATTTGAAGAGCATGTACGCACAGTGAAGTGATGTACGCGTAAAGCAATTCGCGCGTGGTGTGATGTGGACCCTCGGCGTTCAACGGAAAGGAACGAGCGCTCATGCGCGAGATCCTCGGAAGGCGACGCAGGCTCCGGTTCCGGCGCAGGGGAAGGCCCGCCCAGCTCGACGCGGCCCTGACCTGTGCCATCGCATGGCAGTGGCCCGTGCTCCCCGGAGTGGCATCGGAGGCGACCGCAGGTCGCGGGGGCCGCGGCCGTGGCTGCGCCTGTCCCGATCCCGAGTGCGCCGTGCCCGGTGCACACCCCTTCGATCCCGGTCTCCTCGCGGCGACCACCGACGAGCGCATGGTGCGCTGGTGGTGGGCCAACCGGCCCACCGCTCCGATCATCCTGGCCACCGGCGGGCGCGCCCCGTGCGCACTGAGCCTGCCGGCCGTGGCCGCCGCCCGCGCGCTGACCGAGCTGGACCGGATGGGTGTGCGGCTCGGGCCCGTGGTGGCGACGCCCACCCGATGGTCCCTGCTGGTCGCTCCGTACGACCTCGAACGGCTCGGTGAGCTGCTGTACGCCCAGGACTGGGTGCCCAGTTCGCTGCGTTTCCACGGCGAGGGCGGCTATCTCGTCCTCCCGCCGTCCGAGGTCGGGGCGGGGCAGGTGCGCTGGGAGCGGGCTCCTTCCCCGGAGCCCCGGCCGCGTCCGCACGGAGGGGGCCCGGTGGCGGCATCCGCCGCGCCGTGGCTGCCGGACGTGGGTGAGGTGCTGGATGCCCTGGTCGAGGCGAGCAGCGGAGCCCCGGACGGCGGCAGCCGACTCGCGTACTGACGGGGGTGTGGCGGGCGCGCATGTGCCCGCCACCGGGGTAATGGGGCGAGCCGGGTCGGAACCCTATTCCGTCGGAATGTCCGGCGGACCGTCAGAAACTCATGCGAAGCCGACACATGGGGCCGAGTGATTATCCCGGTGATCGATATCCGGCGTTCGTTATCCGGGTAGCGGATACGGCTCCGGATGTGATCCGTATGCGGCCCCGGATGCGATCAGCCCATGCGGCGCAATGCAAAGTCTGCCGCTGCAAAGTCCGGCGGCAGAAGGCTTTCTGATGGCCTTTCCGGAACACCTCGGACGGATTTATCGAATATCTATTCGAGTGCGTTCGGGGTGAGGCGTTTCGTGGAGATCGTCCATCATTCGGCATCCGTACGGGCCGGTCCGGGCCGCTGTCCGGCTCGTCGGTGCGTCGGGCGTCCGGGCTTCTGCGGCGGTCGGCATCCGCGTGAAGGTGCCGATGGCAGCGGGGCGGTTACGGGGCCGCAGCGCTCGATGAGGCGGGGCTTACCGGGGAGGGGATCGTGCGCGGGCTCGTGCGCCGCGTTGCGCACTGTGCGCCGTATCCGGAAATGAGGATGCCCGATCGCTGGCGACGGGGGATGCACCAGCGACCGGGCTTCTAGAACGGTAACAAGAGATCTGCCGTTCGCAAATTCGATCTCGCGTATTCGGACAGGGATTTACCTGTCAGTACGGCGAGTTGTGACGCGAGTCACCTGATGGGCACGGTGAGTTCGGGGGCTTTCCCTGTCAGCTGAGTGTCACCTGGCGGTTGGTGAGACCGCCACGGGCCCGCCGCTCCTCCGCGGTGAGCGGTGCTTCCGAGGCGAGCGCCTCGGTCAGCCGCTCCGCGAACTCGGCAGCGGGCTTTTCGCATTCCTCGGCACCCATCGCGCTCGGCAGGTCCCAGACCGGGACCATCAGCCCGTGCGCCCGGAAGGAGCCGACCAGTCGGGTCCCTTCGCCCAGCGAGGAGGTGCCGGCGGCGTGCAGCCGGGCGAGCGCGTCGAGCAGTTGCTCCTCGGCGTGCGGCATGACCCAGCGAAGGTGGTTCTTCTCCGGCGTCTCGCACCAGTAGGCGGCGTCCACACCGGCGAGCCGCGTCGTCGGGATCGCCGCCTCGTTCGCGCGCTCCAGGGAGGCGGACACCTCGGGGGTGGCGTTCTCCGCGTCCGGAACCCAGAACTCGAAGCCGGAGTGGACCACGGGCTCGAACGCCGCGTCGGGATCGAGCACGTCCTGCAGCCGCGGAGCGTCGGCCGGCACGCGCTGCGCCGCCACCGGCGAACCGGGCTCGGCCGCCAGCGCCCGCCGCAGCGTGTCCGCGAGGTCACGGCTGAGATCACCGGACGGAGTGTCGTTCTGCAGGGCGAGCAGCACCGAACCGTCGTCGCGGCGCAGCGCCGGCCAGGCCATCGGCAGGACGGTCGCGAGCGTCACCGAGGGCACTCCCTCGGGCAGCCCGTCCTTCAGGGTCAGCTCGACCGTGGCGGCGGGCACCAGCTCGCGCAGCGCGACCCAGTCGCACTCGCCGGCCAGACCCTCGAAGGGGCGGTGGACGAGTTCGGCCACGGCCTGGGCGGCGGCACGGCCGTGGCATGCCTTGTATCGACGGCCCGAACCGCACGGGCAGGGCTCACGAGCCCCGACCACCGGGATCTCGCCGTCCTTGAGTTGCTGCTTCCCGGCCTTGGTCTGAGGGCGCTTCTTGGCCATGGTGGGCTTTCTCCCGATTGCGACATTGCGGTCTGGGCCGCGAGCCTAGCGGTCCCTGTCGCGTGCGGGACACATATGCCCGCACGTCCGGCCGTACGGAGTGCGGAACGCGCCGCTTCGCGCGAACGCGCCCCGATGCGCCGCCCGATGGCGATGTCGTCACCGCCGCGGCGGCCGGTGCCCGTGCCGCAGGGCGTCAGACCACGTCGTCGAAGGCGTCCGCGAAGCCGAGCCCGTCGAGCGACACGCCCGCCCCGGCCGGTGTGCCGGGCCCGCCCGGTATCCCGGACACCTGACCGTGCCCCTCGTTGACGAGGACCCAGACGGTCACTTCACCGGACGAGCTGTCGCGTACGCCCCACTCGTCGGCGAGCGCGCTGATGATGTTGAGCCCGCGGCCACCACGCGCCGTCACCGACGGTGTGGCCGGAACCGGGCGGGTGGGCCCGCCACCGTCCGTCACTTCGACGGTCAGCCCGCCCGTCCTGTCGACCCGCCATGCAGCGCGGACGTCGCCGTCACCCATCTCTGTGTGCCGGCCCAGCGGCCTGCCGTGCCGGCAGGCGTTGCTGAGCAGTTCGGAAAGAATCAGTACAGCATCGTCGACGACCGAATCCGAGACCCCGTGGCTGCGCAACTGCTCGCGCATCCGGTGCCGCGCCTGGCCCACGCCCGCAGGGCCATGGGGAACGGCCATGCTCGACGACGTGGGCACTTCCTGTGCCACCACCAACGCCACCCCCGAGACCTCCTTTGCCCCACGCCACGGTGTGGATGCCCTCCTGGGCTGGACCGGAAACCGGCCAGTGGATTGCCGGTGACGCACTCGTAACGATCGAGTACGGTTCGAATGCGCCGGTGCACTCCGTGTAACTGATGTTAAGAGCGTCCTAGTTGTGACAGGACCTGTTTCGGGCGGTTCGTGATGATTGCCTCGACGCCCAGGTCGACGCAGAGTTGGACGTCGGCCGGTTCGTTCACCGTCCAGACATGCGCACGGTGCCCCGCGCGGTGCAGCCGTTCGATGTATCCGGGGTGGTTGCGAACGATCCGCATCCCCGGCCCCGCGACGCGCGCCCCGGCCGGCAGCCGTCCGTCGCGCAGCCGCGGCGAGACGAACTGCATCAGATACACGGTGGGCAGAGTGGGGGCTGCTGCCTGGACGCGGTGCAGGGAGCGAGCCGAGAAGCTCATGATGCGTACCGGTGACGGGCCGTCGGCCGGCGGGGCGTCGAGCTCGAACTGCTTCAGCAGATGCAGCAGCCGCTCCTCCACCTGGCCCGCCCAGCGGGTGGGGTGCTTGGTCTCGATGGCCAGCTGGAGCGGACGCCCGGCGGCCCGGGTCTCGACGACGAGTTCCAGCAGCCGTTCCAAGGTGAGTACGGAGGTGAGCTCGCCCGGCACCGGATCCCAGTCCGGGGACTCCGACTCCTCGCGGTCCTTCCAGGAGCCGAAGTCGAGGGCGGCGAGCGCGGAGAGCTCCAGGGTGGAGACGGCGCCGCGGCCGTTGGAGGTGCGGTTCACCCGTCGGTCGTGTACGCACACGAGGTGGCCGTCGGCGGTGAGCCGTACATCGCACTCCAGGGCGTCGGCGCCGTCCTCGATCGCCTTCCGGTACGCGGCCAGGGTGTGCTCGGGGGCGTCGTCGGACGCGCCCCGGTGCGCGACGACCTGGATGGGACGATGCTTGGATTGCTGCCGTGCGTGGGTCACGGCCTCATCGTGTCACCGCTGGGCGACCGCTGTGCGCACGGTGCGCGGCGGATCTGTGTACCCCCGCGCCGCGCCCGCGCCGCGCCCGCGCCGCGCCCGCGCCGCGCCCGCGCCGCGCCCGCGCCCGCGCCGCGCCCGCGCCGCGGGCTGCGGTGCGTCTTGTGCCGGGGATCGTTTTGCCCGATGTAAAGATTGGTGTGCGGATGCACAGGTCCTGCTTACAGTGGCCTGACGTGCCTTGGGAAAAGCTGTTGCCGGACACGTACACAGCGGATCTCTTGCCGAAAATTGATGTGGAACCGAGGAGTAAAAAGCTGTGAGCACAGAGAACGAGGGCAACGAGGGCACTGCGGCCGAGGTCGTCCCGTCCGTTCCGTCCGTACCTCCCGTGCCGGCCGATGCTCCTCAGGGGTCCCCCGGGAGCACGCCCGCGTCCACCCCCGCCCCGGCGGAGGAACCGACCACCCAGGCCGCCACCACACCCATGGCTTCCGTCCCGGCGACGCCCTCCCACACGCCCCACGGACCCCAGTCGGCCGCCGAGGCCAACTGGCCGCCGCCTCCCGCGGTGCCCGCGTACGCGTCCCACGGTGCGAGCGGCGGTGGCGGTCCGGTCTGGGGTGCCCCGCCCCAGCCCCAGCCGTACGGTCCCGAAGGTCCGCGCAAGCGGGGCATCGGCGGTCTGGTGGCGGCGGTGGCCGCCGCGGCGCTGGTCGCCGGCGGCATCGGTGGCGCCTTCGGCTACTGGGCGGCCGACCACAACCCCTCCGGCTCGACCACGGTCTCGGCCTCCGGCAACCCGCAGGACCTCAAGCGCGATCCCGGCACGGTCGCGGGAGTGGCGGCCAAGGCGCTGCCCAGCGTGGTCACCATCGACGCCCAGGGCGGTGACGGCGAGGGCGGTACGGGCACCGGCTTCGTGTACGACAAGCAGGGCCACATCCTCACGAACAACCACGTGGTGGCCTCCGCGGCGGACAGCGGTCAGCTCACGGTGACGTTCTCCAACGGCAAGAAGTACGGTGCCGAGGTCGTCGGCCGGGCGCAGGGCTACGACGTCGCCGTACTGAAGCTGAAGAACCCGCCGTCGGGGCTCACCCCGCTGGCGCTCGGCGATTCGGACCAGGTCGCGGTCGGCGATTCCACGATCGCGATCGGTGCCCCGTTCGGCCTGTCCAACACGGTCACCACGGGCA
Source organism: Streptomyces gelaticus (assembly GCF_014649535.1). GTDB lineage: Bacteria > Actinomycetota > Actinomycetes > Streptomycetales > Streptomycetaceae > Streptomyces > Streptomyces gelaticus. Next base: position 72,213 of record NZ_BMTF01000019.1, on the reverse strand, counting down.
TCATCAGCGCGAAGAACCGCCCGGTCGCCTCCGGTGACGGTGCCGGCGGCGGCAACTCGTACATGAGCGCCCTGCAGACCGACGCCTCGATCAACCCGGGCAACTCCGGCGGCCCGTTGCTCGATGCGCGCGGCGCGGTCATCGGCATCAACTCCGCCATCCAGTCGACCGGCAGCAGCGTCGGCCAGACGCAGGCGGGCTCCATCGGCCTCGGCTTCGCGATCCCGATCAACCAGGCGACGAACGTCGCCCAGCAGCTGATCAAGACCGGCAAGCCGGTCTACCCGGTGATCGGCGCCACGGTCACCATGGACGAGAGGTCCGGCGGCGCGGTCATCTCGGACCGGGGAGCGGGCGGCACGGAAGCGGTGACGAAGGACGGCCCCGCGGACCGGGCCGGCCTCAGGGCCGGCGATGTCATCACGAAGTTCAACGACACCGTGATCGACAGCGGCCCGACCCTGATCGGCGAGATCTGGACCCACAAGCCCGGCGACCGGGTGACGCTGACCTACACGCGCGACGGCCGTACGGCAACGGCCCAGGTCACCTTGGGGGAGCGCAGCGGCGACAGCTGACCGGACGAGGCCCGTCGGCCACTGATCCACCGGCTGGCGGACCCCGTTGAGCCGCGTACTCCCCCGCGAATGGCCACGGACCCGGGTTCCCCCGGGGCGGGCGGCCGACCGGGATTGCCCGACGGAATCGATCAGCCGGTACGCTGTAGGCGCTCCGCCACAGGCGGGCGGGGCAGGGGTGGGTTGCCCGAGCGGCCTAAGGGAACGGTCTTGAAAACCGTCGTGGCGCGAGTCACCGTGGGTTCAAATCCCACACCCACCGCAGCAGTTCAGCGGACACGCTGATCAGAAGGGGTGCCCCGACCAGGGGCACCCCTTCGTCATGTGCCCTGTCTCGCTCTGATCCGCCCGTGTGGCGCTTCTGGCAGCTTGGCCACCGCGCCTCGTGCGGGTGGCCAAGCTGCTCGCGGAGTCGCTCCCCGGGCGGCGACTGGTGGCCAGAGGAGGAACGGCTGCCGTGGCCCGAGACCGAGGAAGAACTGTGGGAGCACGAGCTCGTGCAGCACGACGGGACGCATTCGATCCTCGGCATCTTCCGGATCATCGGGCCCGACGAGGAGCCGGACTGCGGCACGGTCAAACAGGTGACCGAGGAGGAGGCGCTGCGTGTCCTGGGCACGCGGAAGCTCACCCGGGGGCACGTGGCGAGGTTCGAGGAGTTCGACCACTGGCGCTGGTACGGGCGGTGCGCCGTGCTCCATGACGACGAGGGGGAGCCACAGGAGATCTACTTCCGGGGCTTCTTCGGCGACTGAGCCGACCCGGCGGACGAAGAAGACCGATCGGGGCCGTTCTGCGGTGTGTTGCCTGTGTATGGGTGCCGTTGCGGTACGCACCATTCCGGACGGACTGGGGGAGGGTGCGGGCCCGTTGAGGTGTGGCCCACGTCGCGTTTATCCGGGGGAAGTTCGCTGACCAGGGGGGTAGGAGCGGAGATCGGTGGGGCGGGTCCGCCGGGACGGTTCGATACCAGCCATTTACGCTGATGGCACCGGCTGCCGGTGACGATTTTTGTCACCGGATGTGGCACCACGTAGCGCCCCCTCTACTAGATTGTCAAAGCACCACGAGACCGATCACGAATTGCGCTCCATCGTTCATCAACTGCCCTTTGGTAGTCAGTCACTACGAAGAACCCTGGTGAACACCATGTCTGGGCAGGCTGTCGGACCGCACCACCGCGCACGGCCGGGCTGACAGTGCTGGACGGCCGCGACGTTCGCAGTTGTTCCTGACCTGATCCGGTTGTCCGGGCCCCATGTTCCCGGCCGAGAGTATGAGGCACGTTCTGTGAAGGTTCGTACGAGGCGGTCGGCCAGCTTGATCTCCGGGGGACTGGCGGCGGTGCTGTTGGCGGGCTGCGGCTCCGAAGATCAGATCTGGCCGTTCGAGAGCAAGGACAGGATGGTCGTCGGCATGTCCGACGGGATCCTGGCAACGGATCCGGCCGCGGGGTACGACCCTGGCACCTGGCTGCTGTTCAACAACGTCTTCCAGTCGCTGCTGAGTTTCCCGCCCGGGGGCTCCATACCGGTGCCGGAGGCCGCCGAAGAGTGCGGTTTCTCGGACGGCAGCAAGACCTACACCTGCACCCTGCGCGACGGGCTGAAGTTCAGCAACGGCCACAGCCTCACCTCGGCGGACGTCAAGTACTCCTTCGACCGGGCGATCAAGATCAACGACCCGTCGGGACCCGCGCCGCTGCTCTCCACCATCTCGTCGATCAGCACTCCGGACGACAAGACCGTCGTATTCCGGCTCAAGGTGCCCGACGCGACGTTTCCCAGCAAGATCGCATCGGGTGCCGGCTCCATCGTGGACAGACGGGTGTATCCCAAGGACAAGCTGCTCAAGGGCGGCAAGACGGTTGGCTCGGGCCCTTACAAACTGGACTCCATAGACAAGTCGAAGGCCGACTTCTCGGTCTATTCCGGCTATCGCGGCACCGCCGAGGTGAAGAACTCCGGTGTGACGCTGAAGCTCTTCCAGGGTGACCAGAAGGCGCTCAGAACCGCCCTGGAAGAGGGCGACGTCGATATCGCGTACCGCGGTCTCACCGCCAAGACGATAGCCGCCCTGGACACCTCGCCCACCGCCGAGAAGGACGGCCTCGATGTCGTCCAGGGCAGCAGCGCGGAAGTCCAGCACATGGTCTTCAACGTCTCCGACCCGGTGGTCGGCAAGCTCGCCGTGCGCAAGGCCATCGCCTATCTCGTCGACCGGTACGCCCTGGTCAGCGAGGTCTACCAGTCCACGGCGACCCCGCTCTACTCGATCGTTCCGGTCGGCATCACCGGGCACGGCAACTCCTTCTTCAACACCTACGGAGACAGCCCGCAGCCGAAGAAGGCGAAGGACGTCCTGAAGGAGGCCGGAATCACCGACAAGGTGCGCATCACCCTGTGGTCCACGCCGAGCCGGTACGGCCCCGCCACCGACGACGAACTCCAGACCATCGCCGATCAGTTGAACGAGAGCGGGCTCTTCGACGCCAGCATGAGGTCCGTCCCCTTCAACGAGTACGAGAAGGGCATCGCCGAGGGCAAGTACGGCGTCTATGTGAAGGGATGGGTGCCGGACTATCCCGACCCCGACAACTTCACCCAGCCGTTCTTCGGCAAGGGCAACGTCCTGTCGAACAATTACGAGAACAGCGACATCACCAAGCAGATCATCCCGCAGACCTCGTCCATGACCGACCGCTCGAACACCCGGACGCCGTTCATCAAGCTGCAGGACATCGTGGCGCGTCAGCTGCCGCTCCTGCCGCTCTGGCAGGGCAAGCAGTACGCGGTCGCCAAGGAGAACGTCCGGGGTCTGCAGAACTGTCTGGACACGTCGACCGTCTTCCGGTTCTGGGAGCTCAGCACCGCCGATTAGGGCCTCGATCCGCCGGGCTGGCCCCAGGGCTCGTCCGGCGCGGCCGTGGTGAGACGGGCCGCCGACGCGATCGTGGCGCGGGCCTCGTGTGCGGTGAGCCCGGTGCGTACGGCGGCATGGGTGAGGGCGTCGGCCAGGGCGTCGCCGTTTCCGTGTTCGTAGGCGCGGCAGGCTGCCCAGAAGAGCCGGGCGTTGCGCTCGCCCTCGTGTGCCGTGAGGACAAAGCGGATCAGACCGCGGCCCCGGTCGGACCGGTCCGTACGGGCCGGGCGGCGCGCGGGAGGCATGAGCAGGCGCAGGAGTGCGCGGGGGCAGGGCGCCGGAGGCAGGTCGGCGGTGCCCGGGGCGATCCGGTAGCGGCCGTGCAGGGTGACCGAACCGGGCCCCACCAGATAGCCGCCGATGCCCCGGATGTCGATGCCGGGGGCGAGCCGGCTCGCGGAGTTCGGTACGGGAACGCCGGGCGGGCCGGTCAGCCAGATGTGCCGCCCGCCGCTGGGGGTGAGGACCACGACGGTCGGCGGGATCGCGAACAGGTGGTGCAGGGCCAGCTGCCGCAGCGACGCGGCGGAGTCACTGTTGCCGGTGGTGTCGACGTCCAGGTCGATGCCGATGAGGTGGTGCGGGGGCCGCCCGCAGGCGATGCCGTAGCCGGTCGCCCAGGGGGCGGCGGCGAAGAGGGCCTGCACGGCGGCCGGGTCGGTGGTGGCGTCGTGGACACCGTGCCCGGGAAGGCCGCACGCGCCCCGGCAGGTGGACCGGCGGTCGTCGTTCCGGTGGGGGGAGGGCAGCGCAGGGAGTTTGCGGGCGGTCAGCGGGATGACGGGGAGCCCGCGCTCGGCGGCGGAGAGCGCGTGGGCGAGGGCCAGGGTGGCGGTGCGCCGGTCGGTGATGGCCATGGTTCTATTTTCGTTCAGGTGTTCGAAAAAGGGAAGGGAGCGTGGCGCCGGTCGACCGGGCGCCGGAACGGTTCTTCCCTTGGGGGCAGGGGCTCGGGCACGGCCGGGCGGGCGGGCTCGGGCGGGCGGGTGGTTCCGGGTGGGGCTCGTACGGGGTGTGAGCTGGGGCGTTCGGGGGCGTGAAGGTTTGTCGGCGCTTCCTCACGCCTGCGGGGGAATCGGATCGCACGGGTGGTTCGCCGGGGACCTGCTGGGCAGCTCTGGTCTCGCGACGTCGTGACCGATGCCGGGGCGGTCGGCCAGCTGCCTCGGAACAAGCCGCACTTCCCATTCCTGGAGGAATTGACATGGCAAGCATCCGTACCGCTCGTGCCCTCGCCGCTGTTGCCGCCCTGCCCCTCGCCGCCGCGCTCTTCGGTGGTGTGGCCCGGGCCGACAGCGGCTCGTTCGCGAACGACGGATCGAACGCGGCCGTTGCGACGGTCGTCGGCAGCGGTGTCGGCGGCAACAACACCGGCAACTCGGCCACGTCCCAGCAGCAGGCCGTCGGCCCCGGAGCGTCGAACCGGAGCAACTCCGCGCAGGTGAACGGCTCGGCCTTCACCGTGGTCGACCAGCACAGCGAGAACGTCGCGGTGTATTTCACCAACCTCTGGTGAGTCCTGACCGGTCGTGGGCCGGTCGGGGGGTCGGGCCAGGGCCGGCGGGAGCAACGGCCCGCGCGAGGGTGCTTCGCCACCTCGCGCGGGCCGTTTCGCGTGTGCGGACGAACGGTGTGCGGACGAACGGTGCGCGGGCAAACGGTGCGCGGGCAAACGGTGCGCGGGGAAAAGGTGCGCGGGGAAAAGGTGCACGGGCAAACGGCGGGCGGGGAATCGGCGGGCGGGGTGTCGCCGACCTTGACAGCCGCCCTATATCTGACGGACAGTCAGAAATCCTGATCCGTAAGCCCCGTGTCCGGGAGGCAGCCGCCGTGCACCTCGCCCAGACGGAACGTCAGCGACAGCTGCGTGCCGAACTCCGTACGTACTTCCGCGAGGTGGTGCCCGGGAGGGAGGCCGGTACGGCCCCGGGGGACGGAGATCCGGCCGGGCAGCGACGCGTGCTGCGCAGGATCGGCGCCGACGGGATGCTCGGGCTCGGCTGGCCCGTCGAGTACGGCGGCCAGGGGCGGGGTGCCGACGAGCAGTTCATCTTCTTCGACGAGGCGTACCGGGCGGGGGCGCCCGTCTCGATGGTCACCCTCAACACCGTCGGCCCGACGCTGATGAAGTACGGGACCGACGAGCAGAAGGCGTACTTCCTGCCCAGGATCCTCAGCGGCGAGCTCGTCTTCGCCATCGGTTACAGCGAGCCCGAGGCCGGTACGGATCTCGCCTCGATGCGCACCAGGGCTGTGCGGGACCGCGCGGACGCCTGCGGCTCGGACGGTGCCGAGGGCGGCGGGCACTGGGTGATCGACGGGCAGAAGATCTTCACCAGCAACGCCCAGAACGCGGACTGGATCTGGCTCGCCTGCCGTACGGACCCGGACGCGCCCAAGCACCGGGGCATCTCGATCATCCTCGTGCCGACCGACGCCCCCGGCTTCTCCTGGACGCCGATCGAGACCGTGGGCGGGCTCACCACGACAGCCACGTACTACGACGGGATCCGGGTGCCCGCCGGTCATCTGGTGGGCCCGGAGAACGGTGGCTGGGGGCTGATCACCAACCAGCTGAACCACGAACGGGTGGCGCTGGCCGCGATCGGGATGCAGGCCGAGGACTTCTACGAGGCGGCCCTCGCCCACGCCCGCACCCCCGATCCCGTGACGGGCAGGTGCCCGGCCGACGAGCCGTGGGTGCGCGCCCGGCTGGCCGAGGCGTATGCCCGGCTGGCGGCGACGCGTCTGCTCAACTGGCGTCTGGTGGGGGACGTCGGGGCGGGTTCGCCGGCGCCGGGCGAGGCGAGCGGCGTGAAGTTCGCGGGGACCGAGAGCGCCGTCGAGGTGTACCGGATGTGCCAGGAGATCACCGGGGAGGCGGGCCTGGTCCGGGGCGGTTCGCCCGGCTGCTTCGGGGACGGGGAGCTGGAGCGGACGAACCGGGCGGCACAGATCAACACCTTCGGGGGCGGGGTGAGCGAGGTGCAGCGGGAGATCGTCGCGACGATGCGGCTCGGCATGAAGAGGGGCAGGCGGTGACGGTGGTGCGGGAGGGGCGGAAAGCGCCGGAGAAGCGGCAGATGCCCGGGGGGCGGAAAGCGCCGGAGAAGCGGCAGATGCCCGGGGGGCGGGAAGTGCCTGAGGAACAGCAGATGCCCGGGGGGCGGGAAGCGTCTGAGGAACAGCAGATGCCCGAGGGGCGGCAGGCGTCCGAGGAGCCGGACGAGTTGTACGAGCGGCTCAAGGCGTTCGAGGGGCGGGCCGCCGCGACCGCGGGCACCGGCAAGGACCCGGTCAACGAGCCGATGATCAGGCACTGGTGCGAGGCGATGGGGGACACGAACCCGGCGTACGCGGGGCCGGACGCGGTCGCTCCGCCGACGATGCTCCAGGCATGGACGATGGGCGGTCTGTCGGGGCACACCGACCGCTCCGCGGCGTACGAGGAACTCTTCGGCCTGCTCGACGGCGCGGGCTGCACCTCGGTGGTCGCCACCGACTGCGAGCAGGAGTACCTGCGGCCGCTGCGACCCGGGGACCTGATCACGTTCGACGCGGTCATCGAATCGGTCTCGGAGCGCAAGACCACCAAGCTGGGGACAGGCTATTTCGTCACCACCCGCATGGACGTCCGGGCGGACGGGGAACCCGCCGGGACGCACCGCTTCCGGATCCTCAAGTACGCCCCGGCGGCGCCGAAGCGGGCGGCGGAGCGCGGCGGCCGGAGCCTGCGCCCGAGGCCGGTGATCAACCGGGACAACGCCGGGTTCTGGCAGGGCGTCGCCGAGCACCGGCTGCTGATCCAGCGCTGCGGCGACTGCGCCGCGCTGCGCTTTCCCTGGCTGCCCGGCTGCAACGCGTGCGGCTGCCAGGAGTGGGACACGGTCGAGGCGAGCGGCGAGGGCGCCGTCTTCAGCCAGGTGGTGATGCACCACCCGCCCTTCCCCGCCTTCGGCGCCGACGGCGCGGGCGGTCCGTACGCAGTGGCGCTGATCGAGCTGGCGGAAGGGGTGCGGATGGTCAGCAATGTGGTCGGCGTGCCGTACGACAAGGTGCGGATCGGGATGCCGGTGCGGCTGGAATTCCTGCGTACGGACGACGAGTTGGAGCTTCCGGTCTTCCGGGGAGGCGAGGGCTGAGATGGATTTCGCACCCACCGAGGAGCAGACCGCGGCGCAGGGGCTCGCCGCGCGGATCTTCGGCGATCTGTCGACGCCCGAGCGGCTGGCCGTGGCCGGCACGGGGACGGACGCCGAGCTGTGGAAGGAACTCTGCGCGGCCGGGCTGGCCGCGGCCGTCGAGGAGACCGGGTTGCTCGGCCTGGTACTCCTGCTGGAGGAACAGGGGCGCACGACGGCGCAGGTGCCTCTCGCGGCGAGCTGTGTCTACGGGCTGCTGGCGGTCGCCGGGCACGGCACGGCCGAACAGCGCCGACGACTGCTGCCGCCGCTGAGGGAAGGCACCGCTGTCGCCACCGGTGCCTTCCCGGCCCGCGGCGGGATACGGGCCGACGACTCCGGGCGGCTGAGCGGCGGTGTGCCGTACGTGCCGTGGCTCCGGGACGCGGACCTCGTCCTCGTCCCGGACCGGGAGCGGCGGCTGTGGATCGTGCGGACCGCCGGCCCCGGTGTGCTGACCGAGCCGGTGGAGACCACGGCGCCGTGGTCGGCCGCGCGGCTGGTCCTGGACGGGGCGACCGGGGAGCGGCTCGGCGGCGCCGGGGCGTACGAGGCGGTGCTGGCCGCGGGCCGGACGGCGTTCGCCGGGCTTCAGGCCGGGGTGTGCGCCGGCTCGCTGGCCCGCGCCGTCACCCACGCGAACACCCGCGAGCAGTTCGGGCGCCCGCTCTCCACCAAGCAGGGCGTCCTGCTGCGCGCAGCCGACGCCCATATGGACACCGAGGCGATCCGGGTCACCGCGTACGAGGCGGCCTGGCGCCATGACGCGGGGCTGCCCTGCGGGCCCCAGGCGCTCACCGCGGCCTGGTGGGCGTCGGAGGCGGGAAAGCGGGTGGTGCACACCGGGCAGCATCTGCACGGCGGCACCGGCGCGGACCTCGACCACCCTGTGCACCGCCACTTCCTCTGGGGGCGGCAGCTCGACGCCTATCTGGGCTGCGGCGGCGAAGTGCTCCAGGAACTCGGTGAGTCGCTGGTGAAGGAGGGTGCGGAGTGAAGGTGAAGGCCGGTGACGAGCTGGCGCCGCTGGAGATCGCGGTGACCCGCACCCTGATCGTGGCGGGCGCGATCGCCTCCCGCGACTACCAGGACGTGCACCATGACGCGGAGCTCGCCCGGGAGAAGGGCTCCCCGGACATCTTCATGAACATCCTGACGACCAACGGTCTGGTCGGCAGATACGTCACCGACCGCCTCGGCCCCCTCGCAGTGCTCCGCAAGGTCGCCATCAGACTGGGCGCGCCCAACTACCCCGGGGACACCATGGTCCTGAGCGGCACGGTCAACGCCGTCGCGGACGACGGAACGGCCGAGGTGAAGGTCGTCGGAGCCAACGGTCTCGGCCGTCATGTCACCGGCACGGTGACCGTGGGCCTTTCGCGGGGGGCGGCATGAGTCTGCGCAGGGCCGATTCGCTCGGCGGCAAGGCGGCGGTCGTGGGGATCGGCGCGACCGAGTTCTCCAAGGACTCCGGGCGCAGCGAACTGAAGCTGGCCGTCGAGGCGGTGCGGGCCGCCCTCGACGACGCCGGGCTGACCCCCGCCGACGTGGACGGCCTGGTCACCTTCACCATGGACACCAGCCCGGAGATCACCGTCGCGCAGGCGGCCGGCATCGGTGAGCTGTCGTTCTTCTCCCGCGTCCACTACGGCGGCGGGGCGGCCTGCGCCACCGTCCAGCAGGCGGCCCTGGCCGTGGCGAGCGGGGTGGCCGACGTCGTGGTCTGCTACCGCGCGTTCAACGAGCGCTCCGGGCGCCGGTTCGGCTCCGGCGTGCAGCAGCGGGAGCCCACCGCAGAGGGCACGGCGCTCGGCTGGAACCTGCCCTTCGGGCTGCTCACTCCGGCCTCCTGGGTAGCCATGGCCGCCCAGCGCTATCTGCACGCCTACGGGCTGACGCCGGAGGTCTTCGGCCATGTCGCGGTCACCGACCGGCGCCATGCCGCCCGGAACCCCGCCGCGTACTTCTACGGGAAGCCGATCACCTTGGCCGACCACGCCGCGTCGCGGTGGATCGTCGAACCCCTGCGGCTGCTCGACTGCTGCCAGGAGACCGACGGCGGGCAGGCGATCGTCGTCACGAGCGCCGAACGCGCCCGCGACCTGCGGCGGCCGCCCGCCGTGATCGTGGCCGCCGCGCAGGGCGCCGGGCGGGCGCAGGAGCAGATGACGAGCTTCTACCGCGACGAGCTGACCGGTCTGCCGGAGATGGGGGTGGTCGCCCGGCAGCTCTGGCGCAGCTCGGGCCTGACCCCCTCCGACATCGATGTGGGGATCCTCTACGACCACTTCACCCCGTTCGTCCTGATGCAGCTGGAGGAGTTCGGCTTCTGCGCGCCGGGCGAGGCGGCCGGTTTCGTCGCGGCGGACGCGCTGCCCCTGAACACGCACGGGGGCCAGCTGGGGGAGGCGTATCTGCACGGGATGAACGGCATCGCGGAGGCCGTCCGGCAGATCCGGGGCTCGTCGGTGAACCAGGTGCCCGGGGCGGCCAGGACCCTGGTCACGGCGGGCACCGGCGTCCCCACCTCGGGCCTGATCCTCGGCACGGACGGCTGAGCGCGCGTGGCCGGAGCGGCATTCCCGGCCACGCGGGACCTCAGGGGACGCCCCTGAGCCCCGAGGACGAGGAGTCCACCTACAGGAGGTGGAGCAGGCCCTACCCCTACACCCTGAGGCGGACGCGGTTTCGGGACCTGGGGCCGATCCCCGGCGCTGCGCCCGCTCCTAGCGTGGAGACATGACCACGCCAGTCTGCACGGGCAGCTCCGGGGGAGCCGCCACCACCGGACACGCACCGCACACACCGCTCCCGGGACACAAGCCGCACACCCTGCACACCACGGGGCACGGCTCGCCCGGCCAGCACGGAGCGCGCAGCGCACGCCCCGCGTACGCCTCGCGGACGCCGTACGCCCCGTATTCGTCCTTCTCCTCCTTCGTCCGGGCGAGAGGACCGGTGCTGCTGCGCGCCGCGCGCTCGCTCACGGCCAACCCGAGCGATGCCGAGGACCTGCTGCAGACCGCGCTCACCAAGACCTACGTCGCCTGGGAGCGGATCGAGGACCACCGGGCGCTCGACGGTTATGTCCGCAGGGCCCTGCTGAACACCCGGACCTCGCAGTGGCGCAAACGCAAGGTCGACGAGTTCGCCTGCGACGAGCTGCCCGAGCAGGAGGCCCCCGAGGGCCCCGACCCGGCCGAGCAGCAGTCGCTGCGCGACGCGATGTGGCGTGCCGTGCTGAAGCTGCCGGACCGTCAGCGGGCGATGGTCGTCCTGCGCTACTACGAGGACCTGAGCGAGGCCCAGACGGCCGAGGTGCTCGGGGTCTCCGTCGGCACTGTGAAGAGCGCGGTGTCACGGGCGCTCGGCAAGCTCAGGGAGGACCCGGAGCTCGCTCCGGTGCGCTGACCCCTGTCGGTGCCGCCGCACCGGCCAGGTGTGATTTTGCCGATCGAAGCCGATTCGTACTCCCGGAACTAGTGACATACCAAACGGTATGTGAGCAGAATCAGGCCAACCTTACTGCCGCGTAGCGCCCACCGGGAGGACGCCGTGCTGAGCACCATGCAGGACGTACCGCTGACCGTCACCCGCATCCTCAAGCACGGGATGACCATTCACGGGAAGTCGCAGGTCACGACCTGGACCGGCGAACCCGAGCCGCAGCGGCGCAGCTTCGCCGAGATCGGCCGGCGGGCGACGCGGCTCGCGGGCGCGCTGCGCGACGAGCTGGGTGTCGAACCCGACCAGCGGGTGGCCACCCTCATGTGGAACAACGCCGAGCACGTCGAGGCGTATCTCGCGATCCCCTCGATGGGTGCGGTCCTCCACACGCTCAACCTCCGGCTCCCGGCCGAGCAGCTGGTCTGGATCGTCGGGCACGCCGACGACAGGGTCCTCATCGTCAACGGCTCCGTGCTGCCGCTGCTCGCACCGGTCCTTCCCAGGCTGACGTCGGTCGAGCACGTCATCGTCACAGGTCCGGGCGACCGTTCGCTCCTCGACGGGGCGGCGCCCCGGGTGCACGAGTACGAGGAGCTGATCGCCGGCCGCCCCACCCACTACGACTGGCCCGAGCCGGACGAACGCCAGGCCGCCGTCATGTGCTACACCTCCGGCACCACCGGCGACCCCAAGGGCGTCGTCTACTCGCACCGTTCCATCTACCTGCACTCCATGCAGGTGAACATGGCCGAATCGATGTCCTTGACCGACAACGACACCACGCTGGTGGTCGTCCCCCAGTTCCATGTGAACGCCTGGGGGCTGCCGCACGCGGCGTTCATGTCCGGCGTCAACATGCTCATGCCGGACCGGTTCCTGCAGGCCGCCCCGCTCGCCGAGATGATCGAGCGCCAGCGGCCGACCCACGCCGCCGCCGTCCCCACCATCTGGCAGGCACTGCTCGCCGAGGTCACCGCCAACCCGCGCGACATCAGCTCCATGGCCCGCGTCATCATCGGCGGCGCCGCCTGCCCGCCCTCCCTCATGACGGCGTACGAGAAGTTCGGCGTCCGCCTCTGCCATGCCTGGGGCATGACGGAGACCTCGCCGCTCGGCACCATCGCCCACCCGCCCGCCGGACTGACCGAGGAGGAGGGATGGCCCTACCGCACCACCCAGGGCCGCTTCCCGGCAGGAGTGGAGGCACGGCTGGTCGGCCCCGGCGGCGAGCACCTGCCCTGGGACAACGCGTCGGCCGGTGAGCTGGAGGTGCGCGGCCCCTGGATCGCCGCGGCCTACTACGGAGGTACGGACGGCGAGCTCCTGCGCCCCGAGGACAAGTTCAGCGAGGACGGCTGGCTGAAGACCGGTGACGTCGGTGTGATCAGCGAGGACGGCTTCCTCACGCTCACCGACCGGGCCAAGGACGTCATCAAGTCCGGCGGCGAGTGGATCTCCAGCGTCGAACTGGAGAACGCCCTGATGGCGCACCCCGATGTGGCCGAGGCGGCGGTCGTCGCCGTCCCGGACGAGAGGTGGGGCGAGCGCCCGCTGGCGACCGTGGTCCTCAAGGAAGGTGCGATAGCCGACTACGAGGCGCTGCAGGACTTCCTCGCCGCGTCCGGCATCGCCAAGTGGCAGCTGCCGGAGCGCTGGACGGTCATCGCGGCCGTACCGAAGACCAGCGTCGGCAAGTTCGACAAGAAGGTGATCCGCAGACAGTACGCGGAGGGCGAGTTGGACATCACCCGGCTCTGAGCCGGGCCCGCGGACACGGCGGGGGTGGTACGGGACGACTCCCGTATCGCCCCCGCCGTGTCCCGCGTCTCAGTTCGTACCGATCTTCGCGAGCAGATCGACGATGCGGGCCTGGACCTCTTCGCTCGTGGACCGTTCGGCCAGGAAGAGCACGGTCTCGCCCGAGCTGAGCTTCGGCAGCTCCGACCCGGTCATGTCGGCGGAGGTGTAGATGACCAGCGGGGTCCGGTTCAACTGACCGTTCGCACGCAGCCAGTCGACGATCCCGGCCCGGCGGCGGCGTACCTGCATCAGGTCCATCACCACCAGATTGGGCCGCATCCGGGTGGCGAGCGACACCGCCTCGCTGTCCGTGGAGGCCCGCGCCACCTGCATGCCGCGGCGCTCCAGACTCTCCGTCAGCGCCAGCGCGATCTCCTCGTGCTCCTCGATCAACAGCACCCGGGGCGGATGCTGTTCGCTGTCGCGCGGGGCGAGCGCCTTGAGGAGCACGGCGGGGTCGGCACCGTACGCCGCCTCCCGCGAGGCCTGCCCGAGCCCGGCCGTCACCAGTACCGGGACCTCGGCCGCCACCGCCGCCTGGCGCAGCGACTGGAGGGCCTTGCGGGTGATCGGGCCGGTCAGCGGATCGACGAAGAGCGCGGCGGGGAACGCCGCGATCTGGGCGTCGACCTCCTCGCGCGAGTGCACGATCACCGGCCGGTAGCCGCGGTCGCTCAGTGCCTGCTGGGTGGAGACATCGGGCGCGGGCCAGACGAGCAGCCGGCGCGGGTTGTCCAGCGGCTCCGGGGGCAGCTCGTCGTCGACCGGCTGCGGCGACGGACGGTTGGCGACCTCGACCGCGCCACCCGGACCGTCCAGCGGCTCCGGCCCCTCGGCGCCCTCGTCGGGCGCCCCTATCGCGTACGCGCGTCCCTCGGCCTCCGGCGCGGAGCGCCGCTGCCCCGGCCCCTGACCCGGGACCTGTGCCGGACCGGCGGGGACGGACGGGGACGGCACGGCCTGCGAGGTGGGCTCGTCCTCCGGCGGCGCGGCGAGCTTGCGGCGCCGGCCGGCACCGCCGAGCGTCTGGTTCTGCTGGTGCGCGAGGTGCTGGGCGAAGGGCACGCCCTGCCCGAGCGTCCGCACACTGAACGCGCGCCCCTGCGTCGAGTCCGGCGAACCGCCGGGCATCGGCGCCTCCGCGGGCAGCGGCTGTCGACGCGCGTCCACCACGGGCGGGACGTTCTGCGGGTGGTCCTCCGCGCTTTCCGGGGAGCCCGGAACGGCCGTATCGCCGGTGGCGTGCGCGGTCGGTCCGGCCGCGGTCCGGTCCGCACCGCCGCCGGGCGGCTCCTCGGCCCGCTCGCCCGGGACGGCGGGCGCATCGGGCCCACCGGGCAGCTCGGGCGCCTCGGAGCGCGGGGCCCGGCGACGGCCGGTCGGTACGGGATGGGCCTGCGGCGGTGTGTGGTCCTCGCCCGGCGCGATGCGTACGGCGTCATGGCGGCCCGGCAGCGAGGCGTCCGCGCCGGCCGCCGCGTCGGAAGCCGTGGCCGGGGACCGGTCGGCCTCCGCGGGCGGGAGAGCGAAGGCGGTCCGGGGCCCTGCGGGCTCGGCCTGGGCGGCCCGCTCCTGGGTGGCGGCCAACGCCCGCCGGGCCCGCCGCCCGGTCGGCTGAGGAGCCTGCGCGGGTCCGGCCCCGGAGCCGTCACCGGGCTGCGGGCCGCCCTCGGAACCGGCGGCGGGAGCGGCCGCCGGAGCCGGCAGGGCCAGCTGGTTCTCGGCGCCCCGACGCGCACGGTGACCGCCCGCAGGCACGGGCACCGGGATCTGCCCCTCGGCCGGAACGCCCTGCGGCGGCACGGTCTGGCCCAGCTGCGGCCGGGCGCCGCCGCCCTGCGCGCCCTCGGCCGCCGTCACCACGGCTCCCTCGGACGGCGCGGCGGCCGCGGGCAGCGCCAACGCCTGCCCGGCGCCCTGCCCCTGTGCCTGCTCGGGCAGCTGGACCCCGGCCTCGGCCGGACTCGGCCGCCCCCGCCTGCGCCCCGAACCCCCGCCCTGCGTGTCCTGCGCCCCCGGCACCGCGCGCTCGTCCTCCGCGCCGGGCTCGCGGCGCGCCCGCCGCCGCCCCGTCGGCTCGGCCGCCGCCGTGTCACCGCCGGACCCGTCACCCGCCCCGGAACCGCCCACCGGGCTCTCCAGGAACGCGTCCGTGGACGCCCGCCGCGCGCGTCGCCGCCCGCCGCCGGGCTGCTGCGCCGCCTCGGGCCCGGGAGCGGGCTGCACGCCGGCCTCCGGCTCCGGCTCGGAGGCGGGCGCCGTCACCGTCCCCGAACCGGCGCCCAAGGGCACTTCGAGCACATAAGCGCTGCCGCTCATCCCCGGCACCTCGTGCGTCTGGAGCACGCCGCCGTGCGCCCGCACGATCCCGCGCACGATCGGCTCGTGCACCGGGTCACCCCCGGCGAACGGTCCGCGCACCTCGATCCGTACGACCTCACCGCGCTGCGCCGCCGCGACGACGACCGTGGAGTCGACGTACCCGCCGCCGGGCATCATCCGGGCCTTGCCGGTCGAGTCGACCCCGGCGACGTCCGCGACCAGATGGGCGAGCGCGGTCACCAGCCGGGCCGCGTCCACCTCGGCCTCGATCGGCGGCGCGTGCACGGCGAACTGGGCGCGCCCGGGACCGATCAGCTCGACGGCCGCGTCGATACCGGCCGTCACGACCGAGTCCAGCAGCACGTTCGACTTGACCAGCTTCTCGGAGCCGGCGTCCAGGCGCTGGTAGCCGAGCACGTTGTCGACGAGGGTGGTCATCCGGGCGTAGCCCGCGGCCAGGTGGTGCAGGATCTGGTTCGCCTCGGGCCACAGCTGCCCCGCCGGGTCGGCGGCGAGCGTGGACAGTTCGCCGCGCAGCTCCTCCAGCGGGCCGCGCAGCGATTCGCCGAGCACGGCGGTGAGCTGGGTGTGCCGGGCGGTCAGCGCCGCCAGCAGGTCGGCCTGCGCCTCCAGTTCGGCCGCGTACCGCTCGGTCCGGTCGGCCAGCTCCGTGCTGTGCCGCTCCGTCAGCTCGGCGAGTTCCGCGGTGTGGTTCTCGGTCAGTTCGGCGACCTCGGTCCGGTGCTGGGCACCGAGCTGCTCGTACGGCCTGCGGTCGGTGAACGTCATGACGGCGCCGACCAGCTGGTCGCCGTCCCGGACCGGGGCGGTGGTCAGATCGACCGGCACCTGCGCGCCGCTCTTGGACCACAGGACCTGGCCGCGCACCCGGTGCTTGCGCCCGGACCTGAGGGTGTCGGCGAGCGGCGATTCCTCGTACGGGAACGGCTCGCCCTCCGCCCGCGAGTGCAGGATCAGCGGATGCAGCTCCTGGCCGCCCAGGTCGCTGGCGCGGAAGCCGAGGATCTGCGCGGCGGCGGGGTTGACCAGGACGACCCGGCCCTCGGTGTCCGTGCCGACCACGCCCTCGGCCGCCGCCCGCAGGATCATCTCGGTCTGCCGCTGCGAACGGGCCAGTTCGGCCTCGGTGTCCACGGTGCCCGACAGATCCCGTACGACGAGCATCAGCAGCTCGTCGCCCGTGTAGCTGCCGCTGTAGGTGCTCTGGAAGTCGTTGTACGCGGCGTGTCCGTCCTCCAGGCCGGCGCTGGTGACCTCGACGGGGTACTCGGTGCCGTCGGTCCGCCGCGCGGTCATCCGGGTCGGCTTCGTGCGGCCGCGGCCGGCGGCGGCGTCCGGGCGGCGCATCGAGCCCGGGATCAGCTTGGAGTCGAACTCGGGCAGCAGATCGAGGAGCCCGCGACCGACGAGCGCGGTGCCCGGCGTCTCGAACATTTCGAGGGCGATGGTGTTGGCGTTGACGACCGTGCCGTTGCAGTTGACGAGCAGCAGCCCGTCGGGGAGTGCATCGAGTATGGCTGCGAGGCGAGCAGTGCCCCGGGATGGCCTGCTGCTCACGACGACGCTTCCTCCCTGATTACCGCACCTTGCCGACAGCGGGCCCCATCTTGCCCCTCGGGCCGCGGGCTGTCACTGGAGGAGTCTAAAGGCAGCGAAGGAACGTGGGGCTGTGGATGAGGAGGAGCTCTCACCAAGGTCCTGTGCATACCGTGTACGAATCCGTCCGCTGCGGCCCGGTCAGCGGACGTTCGGCAGCACCGGCCCCAGGTTGTTCCAGCGGGAGATCTCGCAGCCGTCGGACCGGCTGAAGACCGTGTCGATGCGCCGCCCCTGCCAGGTTCCGGCGACCCGGGCGGCGGCCGGGCCCCCGAACTGCTGGGTGCACAGCGCGTCCCCGGGCACCGGGGCGAACGGGTCCGCGCCCTCGCCCGCCAGCTCGTCCAGCCGTTCGCAGGCCCGCTCCGCCACCGGGTGACTGCCGCCCGCCGGAGCGCACCTCAGCTCGAAGGTGCCCTCGGCCGCGGGGTTCTCCGAGCCCGAGACCGTGATCGTCAGCCGGGTGCGGGCGTCGTCCCGCAGCGCGGGCAGCGGCAACGGCAGCGGAAGGGGGCCGGTGGCCGCGGTCGCGGCCGGTGCGGCGGCGGACAGCGCGGCGAGGGACGCGACGGCGGTGAGGGCGAGGCGGCGCAGCATGCGGGCTCCTGTGCTCGTGCACTTCGGCGAGGTGCCGGTGGAACGGACGGAAGGACGGGAGGGCAGTGCCTCCACCATCACTAACGCTCCGCACGCCACGGCGTTGCGCAACCGCAGGGGCTTTGCCCTCACGGCCGAGTGCCTAGTACCGTAGGCATCGATTGGTGACGCACCGCGCAACTGTGTCATCATCTGCACGCACCACTCGCGCTCGCGCGGGGTGTGCTGGAGGCGTCGCCTAGTCCGGTCTATGGCGCCGCACTGCTAATGCGGTTTGGGTCTTAAAGCCCATCGAGGGTTCAAATCCCTCCGCCTCCGCTCTCTGACCAGGGAGTTCAGCCTGTATCGGCTGAACTCCCTGAGTCGTTTTCAGCGCCGTTCCGGTGGCTGACGACGGGTCTCGTAGCGCAATGCGTTCGGGTGATCGCGTAAAGCGATCAACTGGGGGGTCCGGCCGAACCTGCTCGGCAGGTTTGCGGAACCCTCCCTGGCGGCTCCCGTCGCACGCACGCTCGCCCGTGCCGCCGCCAGTGCGCCGCGCCCCTTGTCCGCGCCTCCTGGTTCTCTCCCGCCCGCCCCGTCGTGGCCGGAAACCTCCGCTGTGCCTCTTGTGCCCACCCCTCCCAGGGTGAATCGGTCACCGCCGGAGTTGACGCCCCCGGCGCCGCCGCGTCGGCGGCCGCGTGAACATCCGTGGAGACGGGGGACGCTGGCGCGCGTCCCGGGCCTCGCTGCAGGTGGCGGGGCTTCGGCAGCATGCGGACCCGAGCCGTCCGCCGACCGCCCGCAGAGGCGCACCGGCACTCCCGCGCAGCTGCCGATCATGGTGTTTCCCCAGGTCGGGGCGGGTTTGGCTAATGGATTTCGCGCTACGGCGCAGGTCATGTAATGTTGTTCTCGCAACGCCGACCGGGAAGAAAAAACCGGGAAGCACAAGCACTCGTAGCTTAACGGATAGAGCATCTGACTACGGATCAGAAGGTTGCAGGTTCGAATCCTGCCGAGTGCACAGCAAGCAAGAGGCCCCCAGGAGAAATCCCGGGGGCCTCTTGCTGTTTCCTCCCTCTGTATCGGAAGCCGGGGGTTCGACCATGGGCATGGCGTGGCAGTGCACCGGGCTGCGGTGGCCCGACGCGCAGGGGCCGCCCGTGCTGGGCTGGCGGCGGGGCGGGGTCGTGCGGGTGAGCGCGCAGGCGTACGGGACGGAGTTCGGGTTCCGGGCCGAGGGGGAGCGGCGCTGTGTCGGGGCGCGCGGGAACGTGTGTCCGGTGGGGGCCGCGGTGTCGGGGCGGAGCACGGGGGCGCGGTGTCCGGAGTGTGCGCGGCTGGACCGGGCGCATTCGGTGGCTGCTGACACGATCGCCGATGACCCGAGGACGTACCGCGTGTATCTGGCCTGGTTCGGGCCGGGGATGGTGAAGGTCGGGATCACCGCCGAGGCACGGGAGGCGGCGCGGCTGCGTGAGCAGGGGGCCGTGGTGTTCAGCTGGCTGGGACGGGGGCCGTTGATGGCGTGCCGGCGGACCGAGGAGGTGCTGCGGTCGGCGCTCGGGGTGCCGGACCGGATTCCGTACATGAGGAAGCGGGCCGTGCGCGGGGCGCTGCCGGGGGCGGCGGAGCGCCGTGCCGAGGTGGCGGAGCTGTACGGGCGGGCCGTGGCGCTGGAGGGTGCCGGGTGGCCGGAGTCGCTGGCGCGGTTGCCGTTCGAGGCGGTCGACCACGCGGGGCTGTTCGGGCTCGACGGCGAGGTCGAGGTGGCCTGGGCGGTCACCGGGTTGGTGGCCGGGGGCGCGGTCGCGGGGCGGCTGGTGGCGGCGGCCGGGCCCGATCTGCATCTGGCGACGGCGGACGGGGCCGTGGTGCTGGACACCCGGCTGATGACCGGGTGGGAGCTGGCGGCGGCGGACGCACGGGCCGGGGTGGGGGTGCCGCTGACCGACATCGGGGGCGGTGGCGTGCAGGGCGGGCTGTTCTGAGATCGTCGGAATCGTCCGGACAGTGAGGGGGCGCGGGATGAGTGGTGACGCCGACGACGTCAGGCGGTTCTGGGAGCGGCTGGGTCTGCCCGGGATCATCGATGTGCATACGCACTTCATGCCGGAGCGGGTGCTCCGCAAGGTCTGGGCGTACTTCGACTCGGCGGGGCCGCTGACCGGGATGGAGTGGCCGATCGAGTACCGCCACGACGAGGACGAACGGCTCGCGCTGCTGCGTTCGTTCGGCGTGCTCCGGTTCACCTCGATGCTCTATCCGCACAAGGCGGGGATGGCCGCCTGGCTGAACGGCTGGGCGGCCGACTTTGCGCGCCGGGTGCCCGACTGCCTGCACACCGCGACCTTCTTCCCCGAGGAGGGCGTGGCGGACTATGTGCGCGAGGCCGTCGAGGCGGGGGCGCGGGTCTTCAAGTCGCACCTCCAGGTCGGCGCGTACGACGCCAACGACCCGCTCCTGGAACCGGTCTGGGGGCTGCTCGCGGAGGCCGGGGTCCCGGTGGTGATGCACTGCGGTTCGGGACCGGCGCCCGGCAAGCACACCGGCCCCGAGCCGGTCGGCCGGCTGCTCGCCCGGCATCCCCGGCTGCCGCTGATCGTGGCGCACATGGGGATGCCGGAGTACGCGGAGTTCCTGGCACTGGCGGAGACGTACCCGCAGGTGCGGCTCGACACGACGATGGTGTTCACGGACTTCACGGAGGACTTCACGCCGTTCCCGCCGGCGGAGCGGGGGCGGCTCGCCGCGCTCGGGGACCGGATTCTGCTGGGCACGGACTTCCCGAACATCCCGTACCCGTACGTGCATCAACTGCACGCGCTGGAAAGGCTGGAGCTGGGGGACGACTGGCTGAGGGCGGTCTGCCACGGGAATGCGAGCGCTTTGTTCGACGTGGGCTGACGGTCCGTCGGGGCGGTACTTTCTCAGGGAAATCACAGATTCGGGTAAGGCCCCTTTCAGGGGAGCCTCACAGGGTGGGGG
Source organism: Streptomyces gelaticus (assembly GCF_014649535.1). Classification (GTDB taxonomy): domain Bacteria; phylum Actinomycetota; class Actinomycetes; order Streptomycetales; family Streptomycetaceae; genus Streptomyces; species Streptomyces gelaticus. The sequence goes on along the minus strand of NZ_BMTF01000019.1, from coordinate 51,776 downwards.
CATGACGACGACGACCTCGCCCCAGGGGCGTACCGAACTGCTGAGGGCGGACCGCACCCCCGTCCGTGTGCTCGTGGTGGACGACGAGGCACCGCTCGCCGAGCTGCTGTCCATGGCGCTGCGTTACGAGGGCTGGGAGGTACGCAGCGCCGGGGACGGTGCCGGGGCCGTCCGGATGGCGCGCGACTTCCGGCCCGATGCGGTGATCCTCGACGTGATGCTGCCCGACACGGACGGGCTCGCCGTGCTCGGCGGACTGCGCCGGGAGCTCTCCGAGGTCCCTGTCCTCTTCCTGACCGCGCGCGACGCGGTGGAGGACCGGATCGCCGGGCTCACGGCGGGCGGCGACGACTACGTGACCAAGCCGTTCAGCCTGGAGGAGGTCGTGGCGCGGCTGCGCGGGCTGATCAGGCGGTCCGGTACGGCGGCCGTGCGCAGTGAGTCGACGCTGGTCGTCGGTGACCTGGTGCTCGACGAGGACAGTCATGAGGTGAGCCGGGGCGGTACGTCCATCCACCTCACCGCGACCGAGTTCGAGCTGCTGCGCTACCTGATGCGCAATCCGCGACGGGTGCTGAGCAAGGCGCAGATCCTCGACCGGGTCTGGAACTACGACTTCGGCGGGCAGGCGAACGTCGTCGAGCTGTACATCTCGTATCTGCGCAAGAAGATCGACGCGGGACGGTCATCGATGATCCACACCCGGCGAGGGGCGGGATACCTCATCAAGCCCGGTGAGTAGGCGTCCGGGCCGGTGGCGCGGGCCGTGGACGCTGCGGACCCGGCTGGTGGTCTCGGCGGTCACGCTGATCGCCGTCGTCGCCGCGGTCATCGGGACGGTCACCACCATCGCCTTCCACGGCTACATGTACGGCAAGCTCGACGACCAGCTGCACACCGTCGCCCTGCGGGCCGCGAAGCCGCCCGGCGGGGGACCGCCGCCCGGCGGTGGGGAACCGCAGCGCTTCGACCCGCTGGCCTTCGTCGACGCGCGCGGGCTGCCCGTCGGCGCCTTCGGGGCCGTGGTGGCGGACGGCACGGTCACCGACTCGCGCGTGGTCGTGGAGAGCGCCACCACGCCGGGTCCCGGGGCCGAGGACAGCGGGCAGCCGATGACCGCGGCCCAGCGCGGGGCGCTGGAGGCGGCCGGCCTCTCCGCCGGGGAAGACGCGCGCACCGTCGATCTGCCCGGACTCGGCTCCAGCCGGGTGGAGGCGGTCACGGACCCGCACGGGACGACCGTCCTCGTCGGCCTCCCCGCCGCCGAGGTGGGTTCCGCGCTCACCACCCTGATCGTCGTCGAGGTCTGTGTCACCGGCGCGGGTCTGATCGCGGCCGGCATCGCGGGCGCCGCCATGGTCGGAGTCGCCCTGCGCCCGCTGCGCCGGGTCGCCGCGACCGCGACCCTGGTCTCCGAACTCCCGCTGCACAGCGGCGAGGTGGCCCTGCTGGAGCGGGTCCCGCAGGCCCAGGCCGATCCGCGGACCGAGGTCGGCCAGGTGGGCGCGGCGCTCAACCGGATGCTGGGACATGTCGGTTCGGCGCTGGAGGCGCGGCAGGAGAGCGAGACGCGGGTGCGGCAGTTCGTCGCGGACGCCAGCCATGAGCTGCGCACCCCGCTGGCCTCGATCCGCGGATACGCCGAACTGACCCGGCGCGGCCACGAGAAGACCGGCCCCGACACCCGGCACGCCCTGGGGCGGATCGAGTCCGAGGCCGAGCGGATGACGGGCATGGTGGAGGATCTGCTGCTGCTCGCCCGACTGGACGCCGGACGCCCGCTCGGCCTGGAGAGCACCGATCTCTCCCCGGTCGTCGTCGACGCGGTGAGCGATGCCCGCGCCGCCGGTGAGCGCGGCCACCACTGGCGTCTGGAACTGCCGGACGAACCCGCGACCGTGCACGGCGATCCGACCCGGCTCCATCAGGTGCTGGTCAATCTGCTGGCAAACGCCCGTACCCACACCCCGCCGGGGACGACCGTCACCGTCCGGGTCCGGTCCACGGCAGGCCGGCCCTGGGTGGTGCTGGAGGTCGCGGACGACGGGCCCGGCATTCCGCCCGAGCTGCTGCCGCATGTCTTCGAACGGTTCGCGCGGGGTGACGCCTCGCGCTCCCGCAGCGCGGGCTCCACCGGGCTCGGGCTCGCCATCGTGGAGGCGGTCGTCGCCGCGCACGGCGGCCGGGTGGAGGTGGAATCGGTGCCGGGACGCACGGTGTTCGCCGTCCGCCTGCCCGCGCTTCCCCCGGCCACCGCGCACTCACAGCAGGGGGACAGGCTCAGCACATCGGCGTGACAGCGGGCTCGGCGAGTGTCGCTGCCATGCGAACCGACACTCCATGGAGCACCCTGCCGGTCCGGGACCACCTCCTCGCCGGAGCGGTCGATGCGGCAGGCGCGCCGGTACTCGATGTGGTCGTACCTGTCCACAACGAGGAGAAGGACCTCGAACCGTGTGTACTGCGCCTGCACGACCATCTGGAGCGCACCTTCCCGTACGCCTTCCGGATCACCGTCGCGGACAACGCGAGCACCGACCGGACGCCGCAGGTGGCGGCCCGGCTCGCGGACCGGCTGCCCCGGGTGCGGTCGTACCGGCTGGAGGAGAAGGGCCGGGGGCGGGCGCTGCGGACCGTCTGGTCGGGCTCGGACGCCCCGGTGCTGGCCTATATGGACGTCGATCTGTCCACCGACCTCAACGCGCTGCTGCCGCTGGTCGCACCGCTGATCTCGGGCCACTCCGACCTGGCCATCGGCTCCCGGCTGGCCCGTAGCTCGCGGGTGGTGCGCGGATCGAAGCGGGAGTTCGTCTCGCGCGCCTACAACCTCATCCTCCGCTCGTCGCTGGCCGCCCGGTTCAGCGACGCGCAGTGCGGGTTCAAGGCCATCCGGCGCGATGTCGCGGAGCGGCTGCTGCCGATGGTGGAGGACTCGGGGTGGTTCTTCGACACCGAGCTGCTGGTGCTCGCCGAACGCGCCGGGCTGCGCATCCACGAGGTGCCGGTCGACTGGGTGGACGACCCCGACTCCACCGTCCACATCGTGCGGACGGCGACCGAGGATCTGAAGGGCGTGTGGCGGGTGGGGCGGGCGCTGGCGGTCGGCGCGCTGCCGCTGGACCGGCTGGTCCGCCCCTTCGGGGACGATCCGCGCGACCGGGCGCTGAGCGGGGTGCCGGGCGGTCTGGCCCGGCAGCTCGTCGGGTTCTGCGCCGTCGGCGCGCTCTCCACGCTCTGCTGTCTCGCCCTGTACTCGCTGTTCCGGCTGGGCGCCGGCCCGCAGGCCGCCAACGGCGGCGCGCTGCTGGTGGCGGCCGTCGCCAATACGGCAGCCAACCGGAGGCTCACCTTCGGCGTACGGGGCCGGAGCGGGGCCGTACGCCACCAGGCACAGGGACTGGTCGTCTTCGCCATCGGTCTCGCGCTGACCAGCGGCTCACTGGCCGCGCTGTCGGCGGCCTCCGGATCGCCGTCGCACTCCACCGAACTCGCCGTGCTGATCGCGGCCAACCTCGCGGCGACGGTGCTGCGCTTCCTGCTCTTCCGCGCCTGGGTCTTCCCGGAGCGTCAGGTCCGCAACGCCGCGGCACCCGAGGCCGCGGCTCCTTCGGCCGGGCACGCCGACACTCACCACGAACTGGGGAACGCCCGATGACCACGCTGCATCCCGACCACCTCCCGGCCCCGCCGGGTGCGCGGGCGCCCGCGCCGGCCCGCACCGGCCCGAACGGGTCCCTGGCGCACCGCGTGTGGCGGGGCAGGCCGGAGGACCCGCGCTGGGCGCGGCCGGCCTTCCTCGCGCTGCTGCTGGTCATCGGGGCGGCGTACCTGTGGAATCTCAGCGCCTCCGGATACGCCAACTCCTTCTACTCCGCAGCCGCCCAGGCGGGCGGCCGGAGCTGGAAGGCCTTCTTCTTCGGCTCGCTGGACGCGGCCAACGCCATCACCGTCGACAAACCCCCGGCCGCCCTCTGGCCGATGGCCCTGTCGGTGCGGATCCTCGGCCTCAACTCCTGGGCGATCCTGGCCCCGCAGGTGCTGATGGGGGTGGCCACGGCCGGGGTGCTGTACGCGGGCGTACGCCGCCGGTTCAACGCCGCGGCCGGGCTGATCGCGATGGCGGTGTTCGCGCTCACACCGGTGGTCGCGCTGATGTTCCGTTTCAACAACCCGGACGCGCTGCTGGCGCTGCTGATGACCGTCACCGTCCACTGCGTGCTGCGCGCCATGGAGCACGGCCGCACCAAGTGGCTGGTGTGGGCGGGTGTCGCGGTCGGGTTCGCCTTCCTGGCCAAGACCCTCCAGGCGTTCCTGATCCTGCCGCCGCTGGCCGTGCTGTACGCAGTGTTCGCGCCGGTCCCGGTACGCAGACGGCTCGGCCAGCTCGCGCTCTCGGCGCTCGTGACGGTCGTCGCGGGCGGCTGGTGGGTCGCGATCGTCGAACTGTGGCCCGCCTCGTCGCGTCCGTACATCGGCGGCTCGCAGAACAACTCCTTCCTGGAGCTGACCTTCGGCTACAACGGGCTCGGCCGGATCAACGGTGACGAGACCGGCAGCGTCGGCGGCGGAGGCGGGCCCGGCGGCCCCGGCGGTCAGTGGGGCGAGACCGGCATCGGCCGGATGTTCAACTCCGAGATCGGCGGCCAGATCTCCTGGCTGCTGCCCGCCGCGCTGATCCTGCTGGCCGCGGGCGTCTGGCTGACCTGGCGGGCGAAGCGTACGGACACGGCCCGCGCGGCCTTCCTGGCCTGGGGCAGTTCGCTGCTGATGACCGCGGCGGTGTTCAGCTTCATGGCCGGCATCTTCCACCAGTACTACACGGTGGCCCTGGCCCCCTACGCAGCGGCGCTGATCGGCATGGGCGCGACGGTCCTGTGGGAGGAGCGGTCCCGCTGGTGGGCGGGTGCCGCGCTCGGCGTCACGGTCGCCGTGACGGCGTACTGGGCGTACGTGCTGCTGGGGCGGACCCCGGACTACCTGCCGTGGCTGCGCACGGCCGTGCTCGTCGCCGGGATCGTCGGCGCGCTGGGGCTGTTGCTCGTGTCCCGGTTGGGGCGCCGGCCGGCGCTCCTCGTCGTGGCTCTGGGCCTCGCCGCGTCGCTGGCCGGGCCGTCCGCGTACGCCGTGAGCACGCTGAACACCGGGCACCAGGGCTCGATCGTCACGGCCGGCCCGTCCGCGGGCGGCATGGGCGGTCCCGGCGGCATGGGCGGTGGCGGACGCGGTGCTCCGGGCGGCGGGATGCGTTTCCCGGGGCAGGGCAACCAGCAGGGCGGTGGCATGGGGCAGCCCCCGACCGGCACCCCGCCCGGCCAGGGGCAGCCGCAGGTCCAGGGGCAGATGCCGGGCCGGCCCGGCACCGCGCGGAACGGGCAGCAGCCCGGAGCCATGCCCGGCATGGGTGAAGGCTTCAAAGGCGGAGCCCCGGGAGGCGGCGGCATGGGCGGACTCCTCAACGGCGCGTCCGTCGGCGCCGAGGCCAGGAAGCTCCTGGAGAAGAACGCCGACGACTACACCTGGGCCGCCGCCGCCGTCGGATCCCAGAACGCCGCGAGCTACCAACTCGCCACCGGTGACCCGGTGATGGCGATCGGCGGCTTCAACGGCAGCGACCCGTCCCCGACGCTCGACCGGTTCAGGCAGTACGTCGAGGACGGGAAGATCCACTACTTCATCGCGGGTGGAACGGGCGGGGGCGGCGGCAACAACGGCACCTCCTCGCAGATCTCCTCCTGGGTGGAGGACACCTTCGAGGAGGTCCCGGCCGACAGCGCCACCTTCTACGACCTGACCCGGCCGAAGGAGAGCGGCTGAGGCTCAGCGCCGCAGCAGCAGATCGGCGACGACGGGGCGGTGGTCCGAGGCGAGTGTCTCGGCCACCGCCGCGTCGCGTACCCGCACGGAGTCCTTCGACACCGCCACGTAGTCGATCCGCTGCACCGGATCCTGCGCCGGGTAGGTGGGCCCGCCCGGGTCTGCGTCCGTCAGCTCCTGCCACAGCGGGGCGAGTTCGGGGGCGGCCGGCGCCGCGTTGAAGTCGCCGAGCAGGATCTGACGTACCGGCGACCGCTCCGACGTCTGGTCCTCGGCCATGATCCGGCGGGTGTCGGCGACCTGGGCGCTGCGTACGGACGGGTCGGCCCGGTAGTCCAGATGCGTCACGTAGACGTGCACCGGCAGCTCCTTCACCCGTACGACCACCTCGCCGAAGCCGGGGGCCGGGGCCGGAACGGGGTTCGGGACCTGGGTGGAGAGCCGGGTGATCTCGTGGTTCTCGGCACTCACGATGCGGTACCTCGACAGCACCGCGACCCCGAATTCCCGTCGCGGCGCCCCCGGCGTCTCCGGATCGAGGCTGTAGACCGGGGCGAACGACACCTGCATGCCCAGCCGCTCGGCCAGCTCACTTGCCAGGTCGCGCCACTGGCTGCGGGTGCCCCAGTGGACGTCGACCTCCTGGAGCCCGATCACATCGGCGTCCAGCGAACGGAGCTCGGCGGTCTGCCGGTCGAGATCGAAGACGTTGTCCATGCCCGCACCCGCATGGATGTTGTACGTGGCCACGCGCAGCGGCACCGCGCGAGCCTGCCCCTCCCTGGCGGCCGCTGCGGGAGGCGCGAGCGCGGTCCCCAACAGTCCTGCCGCGACGAGCACTTCCACCGTACGACGACGCAGTGACATACCACTCCAGCCCTTGTCGGATCAGCGGCGAGCACCGTACCGCGCGGAAAGCGGAAATGCGTTGTACACCGTACAGGGCTGCTATACGGTGTACAGCGCTTGCTACTCGTACACCGTATAAGGGATCAGGAGTCCGTATGACGGCGACCGTCGCCGAGCAGAACCCCCTCTCGTCGCCGAGCCATCCGCAACGCTGGCTGATCCTCGGTGTCATCTGTCTCGCCCAGCTCACCGTGCTGCTCGACAACACCGTGCTCAATGTCGCGATCCCCTCCCTCACCCGGGAGCTGGACGCCTCCACCGCCGATGTGCAGTGGATGATCAACGCCTATTCGCTGGTCCAGTCGGGTCTGCTGCTCACGGCCGGCAGCTCCGCCGACCGTTACGGCCGCAAGAAGATGCTGATCGCCGGGCTCGCCCTGTTCGGCATCGGCTCGCTGGCGGCCGGACTGGCCCAGACGTCCCTCCAACTGATCGCCGCCCGCGCGGGCATGGGCATCGGCGGGGCGCTGCTGATGACCACGACCCTGGCCGTCGTCGTGCAGATCTTCGACGAGGGCGAGCGCGTCAAGGCCATCGGCATCTGGTCGACCGTCAGCTCGCTCGGATTCGCCGTCGGACCGCTGGTCGGCGGAGTGATGCTCGACCACTTCTGGTGGGGCGCGATCTTCCTGATCAACATCCCGGTCGCGGTCATCGGACTGGTCGCCGTGGCCCGGCTCGTCCCGGAGTCCAAGAACCCCAGGGGCGAGCGTCCCGACCTGCTCGGAGCCCTGCTCTCCACCATCGGCATGGCCTCCGTCGTCTACGCGATCATCTCCGGCCCGGAGCACGGCTGGACATCGGGCCGGGTGCTGCTGACCGCCTTCGTCGGGGTCGCCGTCCTCACCGTGTTCGTGCTGTGGGAGCTGCACATCCCGTACCCGATGCTGGACATGCACTTCTTCCGGAACCAGAAGTTCGTCGGGGCGGTCGCGGGCGCGATCCTGGTCGCCTTCGGGATGGGCGGCTCGCTCTTCCTGCTCACCCAGCAGCTCCAGTTCGTCCTCGGCTACGAGCCGCTGGAGGCCGGTCTGCGCACGGCTCCGCTGGCCCTGAGCGTCGTCGCGCTCAACCTCACCGGACTGGGCGCCAGGCTGGTGCCCAGGCTGGGCACGCCTGTCACCATCGCGGCCGGGATGAGCCTGCTGGCCGCGGGGCTCGCCGCGATCGCGCTGCTCGGCGGCGACGGCTACGGCGGCATGCTGCTCGGCCTGGTCGTGATGGGCGCGGGCATCGCGCTCGCCATGCCGGCCATGGCCAACGCGATCATGAGCGCCATCCCACCGGAGAAGGCGGGCGTGGGCGCCGGGGTCAACGGCACGCTCGCCGAATTCGGCAACGGCCTGGGGGTCGCCGTCCTCGGGGCGGTGCTGGGCTCGCGGTTCGCCTCGCTCGTACCGGCGGCCGTCGGGGCCGCGTCGCTGCCCGCCGCACTCGCCTCGGCCGGCGACGCCGGCGAGCGGGCACGGATCACGGACGCCTTCGCCTCCGGGCTGGAGACCAGCCAGCTCTTCGGTGCCGTCGCGGTGCTGGTCGGCGGATTGCTGGCAGCAGTGCTGCTGCGCCGTGCGGAGCGGGCAGAATCTGCTCCGGTCGACTCGGCCGGGCGAGCAGCAGCGGCATAGCATCGAGGCGGGGCGCACTGGACCGTACGGATCCGCTTCGTGCGTACGGGTACGCATCCCGGTCCGTCCCGCCGGCAAGACGAGGAGAGAGTGCCATGGTGTCTGCGGCCGACCGTGTGAAGAACCCCGCCAGGACCAGCGTGTGGCTGGACCGGAGGACACCGTCGCGCGCTCGTAGAACGGACCAGCCGGCAGGTCTCGACCGGGACAGGATCACCGCCGCTTCCGTCCGGCTGCTGGACGCCGAGGGCCTCGCCAAGTTCTCCATGCGCAGGCTTGCCGCCGAGCTGGACGTCACCGCGATGTCCCTCTACTGGTACGTGGACACCAAGGACGATCTGCTGGAGCTGGCCCTCGACTCGGTCTACAGCGAGATCGCGCCCCCTCGCGAGGACGCGCACTGGCACGACCGGCTGCGCGAATTGGCCATTGCCTACCGGGAATTGCTGGTCCGCCATGGCTGGGTGTCGCCGCTCGCCGGCCATTTCCTCAACATGGGTCCCCATTCGATGCTGTTCTCGTACGCCATGCAGGACGTGGTCCGGGCGACAGGGCTGCCGCTGCACCAGCAGACGGGGGCGCTCTCCGCGGTCTTCCAGTTCGTGTACGGATTCGGCACCATCGAAGCCCATTTCGTGCAGCGCAGCGCGGAGTCGGGGGTCAGCCAGGACGAGTTCTTCCAGCAGGCGCTGGGCACCATCCGGAGCCAGCCGCAGCTCAAGGAGATCGTGGAGGCCTCGCAGGACCTGATGGACGCCCGCGGCGGCGACACGGTCGAGGAGATGCGCGACCGGGACTTCACCTTCGCGCTGGACCTGCTGATCGCGGGCATCGAGGCGATGCGGGACCGCTGAGGGCCGGGCCACCGGCGGCACGTCCCGCGCACGGGGCGGGCCGCCGGTGGTCAGCCGTCGGACGCCGGACGGGCCGGGAAGCCGCCGGTGGCGACCGGCTCCCACCGCTCCGGGGTGATCCGGATGATCGACTTCCCCTGCTTCACCATCGCCGCCCGGTACTCGTCCCAGTCCGTCGAGTTCCACAGTCGTGTTCGTCGCGATATGGGGTGTCATGTCCGCGGACTACGACGGCAGGGACTCACCCCGCACGGCGACTACGACGGCAGGGACTCACCCTGCACGGCCTGGACGTCGAGCTCCACCCGCAGCGTCGTACCGATCGCCGAGATGCCCGCCTGCACCACCTGGTTGTAGTTCATGGCGAAGTCCTCGCGGCGCAGCTCCGCCGTCGCGTTGAACGCCGCGCGCACCCCGCCCCACGGGTCCGGGCCCGTCCCGAGGTAGCTCAGGTTCAGGTCGACCGGGCGCACGACACCGTGCATCGTCAGCTCGCCGTGGACCAGCCAGCGGTCGGGTCCCGCCGGGGTCAGCCCGTTCGAGCGGTACGTGATCTCCGGGAACCGGTCCGAGTCCAGGAAGTCGGGCGAACGCAGGTGCTTGTCGCGCATGCCGTTGCCGGTCTCGATGCTCGCCGCGCTGATGACGGCGTCGACCCGGGACCGCTGGACGTCCTCCGCGATCTCGATCCGGCCGCTGAACTCGGTGAACCGGCCGTGCACGCTGGAGATCCCCAGGTGCTGTGCGACCGCGGCCACCGAGGAGTGCGCCGGGTCCAGCGACCAGGCACCCGGCGGCGGCAGTTCCACACCGCCCTGGCGGGTCAGCACCACCGTGCCGGCCTCGACCCGTCCGCTCGCCGTGACGAGGGCGGTGGAGGCGGCGGGGGCGTACCCGACCGCCGTGACGATCACCGTGTACGCGCCGGCCGTCAGGGGGCCGTCGGTCCGCACCGTCCCGTCCTCGTCGGCGGTGGCCCGCAGCACCTGCGTGCCGGTCATGTCGGTGACCGTCACGATCGCGTGCTGGACCGCCCAGCCGTCCCGCGTCCGTACCTGTGCGCGAAGTCCCATCCCGTTCTCTCTCCTTGCTCCATGACTCAATGAGCCGGGCCCCGGGGCGGGGACGGCAGGCCGTCCCCTGCTTGCCGTCCCCGCCCCGGGGCCCATTTCCACCGGCCGGTACAGCGTCTCCGCTCGAAACGCCGACCCGCCAGGGGTCTGTGATTACTCGCCGGGGTGGGCGAGCTCGATGTCGTGACCGTCGGCCCCGCGGCCGGCCACGGTCAGCGCGCTCGCCACCGGCGGGTAGCCGGTCGCGATGACCGAGTACTCGCCCGCGTCCAGGTCGGTGAAGGCGTACGCCCCGTCCTCCCCGGTCGTCGAGGTGGCGACCACATTGCCCGCCGCGTCGACCAGTGTGACCCGGGCGTCCGGCAGCGGTCGCCGGGCGGTACCGGCCCGCACGGTGCCCTGGACCAGCGCACCGGCCTGGAGCGCGGCCTCGACCCGGGTGACGCCCTGGCCGCCGATCTCCACCGGCAGGGCCAGCGGACGGAACCCGGCGGCGTTCACCGCGACGGTCACCGCGCCGGGCACCAGCTCACCGAAGGTGAACTCGCCGGTCTCGCCGGACCTGCCGGTGGCCAGCACATCGCCGCGTACATCGGTCACGACGACCATGGCGCCCTCCACCGGTGCGGCGGACTCCGCGGCCCGCACGACGCCGGCCAGTCCGCTCGTGCCGGAGAGCAGGATGTCGTACGCGAGCGGCTCGTCACCGACGACCACCGTGGACGCCTGCGGCTGGAAGCCGTCGGCGGAGGCGATCAGGACGTAGGAGCCGGAGCCCGGCGCGTCCAGACCGTAACTGCCGTCGGCCTGGGCGACGGAGCGCCCCAGCTGCCGGCCGGCCAGCGAGATCAGCGTGACGGCGGCGCGGGCGACGGGCGCACCCTCGGCGCCGCGCACCACACCGTGCACGGACGTGCCGTGCAGGGTGGCGACCGGGGCCTGAAGGGTGTCGACCGAGGCGGCGGCGGGCGTCGCCTCGAAGACCGGAGCGTCGGCGATGGCGGCCGGGGCCTCGACCGCCTCGACGGCGGGGGTCTCGGCCGTGGCGGCCGGGGTCTCGCTCGAAGCGCTGGTCTTCAGGGCGACCTCCTTGATGAAGATCGTGATCAGGAAGGCGATCAGCGCGGCCGGAGCGGCGTACAGGAAGACGTCGCCGACACCGTGCCCGTAGGCGCTCTCCACGACCGTGCGGAACGGCTCGGGCAGCTTGTCCAGGTCGGGGATGCCCCCGCCGCCGGTGCCGCCGTGACCCATGGCCGCGCCCTTGGGGCCGAGCTCCGCGAGGCCGTCCTTGACGTAGTGGGTGACGCGGTTCGCCATGACGGCGCCCAGCGCCGAGACGCCGATCGCACCACCGAGGGAACGGAAGAAGGTGACGACGGAGCTGGCCGAGCCGAGGTCGGACGGAGCGACCTGGTTCTGCGTGGCGAGCACCAGGTTCTGCATCATCATGCCGATGCCGAGACCCATGACGGCCATGTAGACCGCGATGTGCCAGTACTCCGTGTCGTACCGGAGGGTGCCCAGCAGGCCGAGCCCGGCGGTGACCAGGAAACCACCGCTGACCAGCCAGGCCTTCCAGCGGCCGGTCTTGGTGATGATCTGGCCGGAGACGGTCGAGGAGATGAACAGACCCGCGATCATCGGGATCGTCATGACGCCCGACATCGTCGGCGACTTGCCGCGCGCCAGCTGGAAGTACTGGCTGAAGAAGACGGTGCCCGCGAACATCGCGATACCGACGAACAGCGAGGCCAGCGAGGCCAGCGTGATGGTGCGGTTGCGGAAGAGGCGCAGCGGGATGATCGGCTCGCTGGCCTTGGCCTCGACGGCGACGAAGATCGCGCCGAGCACGACGGAACCGGTGACCATCGCGGCGGTCTGCCAGGACAGCCAGTCGTACTTGTCACCCGCGAAGGTCACCCAGACGAGCAGCAGCGACACGGCGGCGCTGATGAAGAACGCGCCCCACCAGTCGACCTTGACCTCACGCTTCACGACCGGGAGCTTCAGCGTCTTCTGGAGCACGATCAGCGCGATGACGGCGAACGGCACACCGACGTAGAAGCACCAGCGCCAGCCCATCCAGCTGGTGTCGGTGATGACACCGCCGAGCAGCGGACCACCGACGGTGGCGACGGCGAACACCGCACCGATGTATCCGCTGTAGCGACCGCGCTCACGCGGGGCGATCATCGCCGCCATCACGATCTGCGCGAGGGCGGAGAGACCGCCGACGCCGATGCCCTGGATGACACGGCAGGCGATCAGCATGCCGCTGCTGGTCGACATACCGGCGACGACCGAGCCGGCGACGTAGATGATGAGGGCTATCTGGACCAGCAGCTTCTTGCTGAACAGGTCGGCGAGCTTGCCCCACAGGGGGGTGGTGGCGGTCATCGCCAGCAGCGAGGCCGTGACGACCCAGGTGTACGCGCTCTGGCCGCCGCCGAGGTCGGAGATGATCTCGGGCAGTGCGTTCGAGACGACCGTCGACGACAGGATCGCGACGAACATGCCGAGCATCAGCCCGGCCAGTGCCTCCATGATCTGCCGGTGTGTCATCGGCGCGCCGGACGAGGAATCGGATGATCCCCCGTGCTTGGCGTGGCCGCCCCGCACACCGGTCGGTGTGGTCGTAGCCATTTAAGTCCTTGTCTTTGCTTTTGTTACACGGGTGTACGGGTGTGCGCGTCGTTGTCGCTGCCGGAATGCCGGGGGCGGCAGTCGCCGCTGTGCTTTCCGGGGCCGCACCCGCTGGGCCCGCGGCAGACGAAGCTGTCGCGCAGCCGGGCCAGCAGCGTGTTCAGCTGTCCGACCTCGTCGTCCGACCAGTCGGAGAGGTTGTGGGCGAACATCTCGGTGGTCCGCCGGTTCAGGTCGCTGAGTACGTCACGTCCGTCGGGGGTCAGCCGCAGGATGCGGGACCGCTTGTCCGCCGGATCCGGGGACCGTTCGATCCAGCCGCGCTCTGCCACATGGGCGACATGGCGGCTGGTCACCGACATGTCGACGTCCAGCAGCTCGGCCAGTCGGCTGATCCGCATCTCGCCGTGCTGCCTGAGAAGAGCCAGTACGGCGGCGGAGCCGCCCGGACATTCGGCGGGCAGGATCCGGGCGAGCCCCCGTTTGACGGCCCCGACGGCGCTGAGCTGCCGGGCCAGTTCTTCGTACTGACTCCGTGCGGCCACGGGACCCCCAGACATCTCAGCCGTTCATCTTGTTGCTTAGGGCAACCATAGAAGCCGTTGGTTGCTGCAGGCAAACGAAAAGGGGCTTGCAGAAGTAAAGGAAAACAAAAGGCTGCGTACGGCTCGGGTCAAAGGCTCAGCGTGTGCGGTGCGGCTGGGACGAGGTGTGTGTCGCGCCACAGTCGAGGCCGGTGGGGCCTCGCTCCGGGTGGCTGTGGCGGCGTGAGGAAACGAGCACGCCGCGTGCGCAGGGCGGGGCCCCGGCGCGTGCGCGAGGCGCGCTCCCTGCGCGCGTACGGGAGCTGCCGGCAACGCCAAGTGCCGCCCGAACCCGGCGGGTTGCAGCACTTCCCTTCCCGCCGGACCTCGCAACTGCCCTGCGTGCGCACCCGAGTTCTCCCTTGAACGCCCCTGTATCCGGGGTGTACGGGCTCCCGCTCCATCGCCGCGCCCCGGCCACTTCCCCGCCACCCCCCGGTCCTGGCCTGGGCCCTTCGCCGACCCGGGGGTTGGGCCGCAACGCCGAGTTCGCTAGGGTCCTGGCCCATGGCACACAACCCCCACGCCCCGCAGGGCCCCGAGGGCAACCACGACCCGGCCGGCAGCACCCAGATGTTCCGCGCCTTCGTCGACGAGGGCGAGCCGCAGCGCCGGCAGCAGCCGGCCGCCTCGTCCGGACCGAAGGTCGGGGTGATCGCCGCCGTCGTCGCGGTGGTCGTCGTCCTCGCGGCGGTCGCCTGGCTCGCGCTCGGCTGACCGGCGCCGCCGGTCACCGCACACAGCTCCCGTCCACCCGTCACTTCAATACGGCGGTGACGTCCCGGGTCTCGACATGCATGCCCAGGGGCACCCGCCAGGCGTCCACGCAGACGGTGTACGTCTCCGTCCGTGCCGCTCCCGCGTCGATCGGCGCGGGCAGCGGCCCGGTCGACTCGATCGTCGCCCAGTCGACTCCCAGCGCACCGATCACATGCGTGGCGAAGGTGACGGTTCCCGCGCGCGCCGGTGATCCTCCGGTGTTCCGGAACTCCACGGTCACCTTCTCGCACCAGCGCTCGTCCGCCGCCGCCCGTACAGGCTTGCCCACCGCCAGCTCGGCGGGCCCGGCGGGTGTGCCCGATCCGGGTGCCGAGGGGGTCGCGGGCCCGGTGGGGTCCTCTCCGGGGCCGGACGTGCCGGGCCGGGTGGGCGAGCCGGACGGTCCGGGAGTCGCGCCGGGCGTGGCTCCGCGGCGAAGGGGGCGGCCTCCACCGCCATCGCCGTCATCACTGCCGGGATCACGGCTCTCACCGGGGTGGCGGCCCTTGCCGGAATCACGGCCACCGCCGGAGCCGCGGTCGTCGCCGGGGCGGCCCTTTCCGTCCGGGTCCAGCGGGACCAGCGTCACCTTCCCCGACGGCGCCACCGCCCCCGTCGGAGCTCTCCCGGGATCCGTCCCCGCCGCGCCGAGCGCCACATAGCCCTCGTCCGCCGCATCGCCGCCGCAGGCGGCCAGTGCGCCGCCCAGACACAGCACGACCGCCGAGGCGGCGATCACGGTGCCCCGGCGGCCGTTCGAGCCGAGCTTCTGACGTCGCATCGCGCCAGTGTGGCTGACGGTCCGTCAAAGCGGAACCCTCTTGCTCCGGTACGGGAGTTCACGGTGTCAGTCGGCGATGAGCCCTTCCCTGAGCTGGGCGAGCGTACGGGTCAGCAGGCGCGAGACATGCATCTGCGAGATGCCGACCTCCTCGCCGATCTGCGACTGGGTCATGTTGGCGAAGAACCGCAGCATGATGATCTGGCGCTCGCGCGGCGGGAGCTTGGCCAGCAGCGGCTTGAGCGATTCGCGGTACTCGACGCCCTCCAGCGCGGAGTCCTCGTAACCGAGCCGGTCGGCGAGGGAGCCCTCGCCGCCGTCGTCCTCGGGCGAGGGGGAGTCCAGCGAGGAGGCGGTGTAGGCATTGCCGACGGCCAGCCCGTCGACCACGTCCTCCTCGGAGACCCCGAGCGCCTTGGCCAGCTCGGGCACGGTCGGCGAGCGGTCGAGCTTCTGCGCGAGCTCGTCGCTGGTCTTGGTCAGCGCGAGCCGCAGCTCCTGGAGCCGGCGCGGGACGCGCACCGACCACGAGGTGTCACGGAAGAACCGCTTGATCTCCCCGACGACGGTCGGCATCGCGAACGTCGGGAACTCCACGCCCCGTTCGCAGTCGAACCGGTCGATCGCCTTGATCAGGCCGATCGTGCCGACCTGGACGATGTCCTCCATCGGCTCGTTGCGGCTGCGGAACCGCGCCGCGGCGTACCGCACCAGTGGGAGATTGAGCTCGATGAGTGTGTCCCGTACGTAGGCACGCTCCGGGCTGTCCGTTCCATCGGGGCCGGGTGCCGGCCCCAGCGCGGCGAGCCGCAGGAACAGGGAGCGGGACAGAGTGCGGGTGTCGATGGCTTCCGACGAGCCGGTGAGCACAACGGGTGCGGGTTCGCTCTTGGTGAGCGTGAGCACCTTCGAGCTGCCCTGTTCTGCGGACATGCCACCCCCTTGAGGTCGCGGACGGTCGCGTTGAGCCGCGACCATCGGAGGAACGCAGCCTCCACCTGAATACCGGAGGCGAGGCCACGGCAAACGCGGTTCCCGCAGAATGTCACATGTCGGCAACACGCTGTAGTGACATGTCGACAAGTCTTTGTGGCGTCTGCGCAGTTAACAGGGGGTGCGAGGCATTTGGGTCGCGCGAACCGGACTTCGAGCGCTCTACCCGATCCGGTTAGGCCTCGATCCTGTTTGCGGATCGGAGTCGGGCAAAGCTTCGGGCCAACAGCCTTGACACATGCATCTGGGAGACCCCCAGTTCCGCACTGATCTGGGACTGCGTCAGGTTGCTGTAGTAGCGCAGCAGAAGGATGCGCTGCTCGCGCTCGGGCAGCTGTACGAGCAGATGCCGGACGAGGTCGCGGTGCTCGACCCCGGTGAGCGCCGGGTCCTCGTAGCCGAGCCGGTCCAGCAGCCCGGGCAGCCCGTCGCCCTCCTGGGCGGCCTCCAGCGAGGTCGCGTGGTAGGAGCGGCCGGCCTCGATGCAGGCGAGCACCTCGTCCTCGGAGATCCTCAGCCGCTGGGCGATCTCCGCGGTGGTCGGCGAACGGCCGTGAGCGGTCGTCAGGTCCTCGGTGGCACCGGTGACCTGGACCCACAGCTCGTGCAGCCGCCGGGGTACGTGGACGGTCCGTACGTTGTCCCGGAAGTACCGCTTGATCTCGCCGACGACGGTGGGCATCGCGAACGTCGGGAACTGGACGCCGCGTTCGGGGTCGAACCGGTCGATGGCGTTGATCAGGCCGATCGTGCCCACCTGGACGACGTCCTCCATCGGCTCGTTCCGGCTGCGGAACCGCGCCGCGGCGTACCGCACCAGCGGCAGGTTCGCCTCGATGAGGGCCGCCCGCACCCGGCCGTGCTCGGGGGTCCCCGGCTCCAGGTTCTTGAGCTGTCCGAAAAGCACCTGGGTGAGCGCCCTGGTGTCCGCGCCCCGGGTCCTGGCGGGCGTCGTCGTGCTGTCGGTCTCCTCGGTCTGGACGGACTGGGGAGGCACTTGAGGCGCTGTACTGGCCGGCACGATGAGGCCACCCCTTTGCAGTCAACTTCGGTCAACTCATCCGTCAAAAGCGGTCATAGCATCACAAGACATGTCCACTGTGTGCAAGCACCGTATAGCGCCGTGTTGGGGTCAACTTGGTTTGAACGCCAAAAAAGCCCCTCGCCGTGATGGCAAGGGGCTCGGGGGCCGTCCGGATCAGAACGGGTAGTCGGCGATCACCCAGCTGGCGAATTCGCGCCACTGCCCGGCAGCGGCCTGATGGGCGGGGTGCTCGATGTACCGCTTCAGGGCGTCCTGGTCGGCGACGGCGGAGTTGATGGCGAAGTCGTACGCGATCGGCCGGTCGGTGATGTTCCAGGCGCACTCCCAGAACTCCAGCTCGGGGATCTGCCCCTCCAGCTTCCGGAAGGCCTCCGCCCCGGCGACGACCCGCGGGTCGTCCCGCTCGACGCCGTCGTTCAGCTTGAACAGGACCAGATGGCGGATCACGGTGTACTCCTACTTCACGAGCTCGGACATGAAATCTCCGACGCCCTGTGCGGCACTCGAAACGCCCTCGAACCCTACCTGGACGAGATCCGCCGCCCGGGCCGGGGAGGTGATGATCGTGTACAGCACGAAGACGACTATCACGTAGAGAGCTATCTTCTTCGCTTGCACCACAGCCCCTGCCTCCCCGTTGATCCCCTGTTTCGGTCCTTTGCGCAGTCCGGCGAGTCTATCCACACGGATGGCCGCACCCCCGGGAGGTTTCCGACCGCTCACACGGCTTTTAGGGACCAAGGACCCGGCGATCGAGGCCCTTCGCCCGCCCGTACGGCCCCCGGGCAGGAGCAGGATGGACGGTGAGCCCAGCGGATACGGCAGGAATCCGAGGGGCATGGAACGGGACCTCACTGTGGGGCCCTCGTCGCGGACCACCCCCTGATCGCGACGAGGGCTTGAGGCCTCCGTTCTCACCGGGGGAAGCGGCTTGTCCCCCCGATGCCGCTTCCCCCGACCTGAGCACGGGTGAGCGGCGGCCCCGCACGACGGACGTCGTGCGGGGCCACGGTCGTACGCGAGGCACTGACCCCGTATGCGCGGAGATCACGGTGACCGGGTCGACGCCGGCCAGGGACCACAGGGACCGGCCCCGCACGCGCGGGGACCACGTGCCGTCGTCGCCCGCACCCGCATTCCGCGCAGCACACGCTATCGGCCGCCGTATTTTCTCCGCTTCGAAGCCTTGCTCCAACCCTGGCGAGGGACATCGGGCAGCTTCTGTGCGGCGCGTGGCGCCCCTGGGTTCGGGCGACGGATCAGGGTGAGGCCCTCGTGGTCCGTCGGGTGCCATGCGTGATCGTGGGTCTCGAAGGTGTAGCCCTGTTCGTTGTTCGTCTGGTACGCGAGCAATGCCCGGCCTTGCCCCGCGTACTGGCGGACCTCGTTCCACAGGACTTCGCGGATGCGTGCCGATGGTGCGCCCAGGAAGACTCCGGGCGAGATCTCCAGCAGCCAGCGCGTGAGGAACCCTCGCAGGCCGACAGGGCAGTTGGTGAGAACGATGACGGTCACCAGATGATCTCGTCCCCGTAGTTGCGACCACTCTCGACATGGCGGTCACCGTCGGACTGGAGGGTGACGCGGTCCTGCGCGTCGTTCGCCTCTGCGGTGTCGCGGGTGCCGTCGTAGCCGAGCAGTTCCTTGATGTCCCGGACGCAGCGGTCGAGCAGACCGGTCCGATTGATGTGGTCCCGGAGCATCCGACGCGTCCGCGTCGCCACGTCCTCCTCGCCCTCTGCCGCCGCGTCGAACGCGACGGGGATCGCGATCTCCGTCCGGTAGAAGTCCGCCACGTCCATGACGAACGAGCGCTCGTGCCCGGAGTGCACGAATCCCAGGCCCGGAGAGCAGCCGAGGGCCGCGATCACGGAGTGGGAGACCCCGTACATGCACTGGGCGGCGGCCGTGATGGCCTGGTTGGGCGCGTCTCCGGCCGAGAAGTCGTCGCGGTGGTACTCGCGTCGGCGCCAGGGCACGCCCGTACGTAACGACTCCCGCTTGTAGCAGTCCTTCAGGCGTCGGCCTTCCATTCCGAGAAGCTCATGCCGGGTGCGGCCCGCGGTGTCCTCGCCCGGGAAGCGCAGGCGGTACATGGCACGCGCCACGTCCAGCCGGGTGCGCCGGTTCGCCCAGGCGGTGGCCTGTGCCTCGACCAGGCCCGAGGAACGCGTCAGGGCCCGTCCGCCCGCGTAGTACCGCACGCCGTGTTCGCCCACCCAGGCCACGCCGGCACCGGATTCGCCGAGGAGCGCCATCGCCTGGTGGGTGACACGGGTACCCGGCCCGAGCAGCAGCGTTCCGATGGTGGCGGACGGGATGTGGGTGATGCCGTCCACGTCCTCCGCGGTGATCGCGTTGGAGTCCCGGTGCACGGTGCAGCGCTCCAGGTAGACGAAGGAGAGACGGTCACCGACCCGGGTGAGCTCGCGTGGTGAGGATGCTCCTCTGCGGCCGACCGTACTCATGTCTTCCCCCGTACCGGGGCCAAGGTCATCAGGCCGCAGCCGTACGCCTTCGCCTTGCCCAGGCCATGGGTGAGCGTGCGACGGAAGAGGTCCGGCTCCGTGACGCGCAGGCGGCCGTCGAAGGTGACCTTGGTGATCTGCACGTCGTTCTTGCGCGCCTCCGCAGAGGAACGGCGGAACTGCAACGGGATCTGGCCGCGGACGATCAGCTCGTACTCGTCGCCCTCGGGCAGCAGCCGACGCTCCACCGGCTTCTGGACGATCTCGAAACCGGCGCCCTCCTGCCGCTTCAGCAGCCAGTCCATCTGGTGACGGGGGGTCTTGTGCGCGGCGCGCTTCGTCCGCTCGCCCGCCTTGACGTATTCATGGCGGATGTTGTGCACGGGGTTGGCAGTGAGCCGGAATCCCCAGGTGTCGCCCGGCTGAAGCCCGGCGAGAAAGTCCTCGTACGCGAATGTCGTCCAGCCCGGCTCGTCCGAGGCAGGCCAGCCCGCCTGCTCGACCAGGTGGGTCAGATCGGGGCGGTTGGGGCTGACGATGTACAGCAGCGTCTCGGAAGTGCCATTGCTGTCCACCCGCCACAGGACGCGGGGACCGGATCCGTCCCGGGACGGCGGCATGGGGAAGGAGGCGTTCACCGCCCCGTGCATGCGGTGGGGCGAGCTGAGCAGCCGCCGGGCGTCGGACCGTGCGGTGTTCACGCGGAAACGGGTGAGGTACATCAGTCGGTCCTCGGTGTGACGGGCGTGAGCAGGGCGGTGGGTTCGTGAGGCGGGGGAGGCGGCGATCCGGGGCCGTCGGGTACGGAAACCTGGAGCGTCCGGATGCCGCGCAGCCCGTACCTCCGGTGGCGCGGGTCGAAGCTCACCGGGAGATCGCGCAGCGTGACGTCCGGCCGCACCTCGGGCGGACTGTCCAGCAGCAGGTCCAGAGGAACCGCGTCGGGCGCCGTTCCGCCCCTGCGCCGGAGGGACGCCGTGTGGCGCTGCCGGTACCGTTCGGACGCTTCCCACGTGGCCTCGCGCAGGGCCTGTTCAAGGCCCATGTCCAGCGGTTCCCCGATCGTGATCGGTTCCGAGGGAGGGCAGGAGCGGCGCCCCAGGTACGGCAGGAAGACGGGCTCCAGCAGCGCCTCGTACAGCCGTTGTACGAGCGCCGCTTCGCCGCTCACGCCCGCCACGAACACGGCGTCCGCCAGGTAGAAGCGCTCCGACAGCGGCATCGCCTTGAGCGTGTCGCTGTGATGCGCCGTCTGGAAATCCCGCAGCCGGGTGCCCGGCTGATCGATGCGGACACCGAACTCCAGCGCTGCCAGATCGGAGAGGTCGGCATCCCGCCTGCGCCCCTGGGCTGCGGCGAGGAGCCCGAGGACTCCGCTCTTCGTCGGCGCGTTCTCGGTGGTGCGGCGCACGAAGCGGGCCGCGGACCCCCAGGACTGCAGGGGGCCCGCGAGCCGCATCAGCAGCACGCTCATGTCCCGGACTCCGCGGCAGCCCCGACCCGGCCGACTGCGGCTGTCTCCGGCTGGAGCCGATCGACCACGGTGTCCCCCACGGCGGCCAGCAGCGCGGGCAGGTTCACCCCGGTGCCCAGCCCGTCGAGAGCGCTCGTCTCGTCGCCCACCCGCAGCACCCACCCCTGCCCGTTCCCGGCGAGGCCGTACCGGTCCTCCAGATCCGGTACGAACGTGGCGAGCTGCTCGCAAGCATCCTGGAGGAAGCCGCCGTTCTTCCCCATCGGGACCGGTCGCTCGAAGGCTCCGACGTAGCTGATCGGCCGCCTGGAACGGACCTTGACGATCACAGCGGCCGGCAGCGTCTGATTGCCGAAGGTGTTGATCTTCCCGGTCGGGAGCGAGGTGATGAAACCTTCGAGGAACGCGGTGACCGCTCGCCGCGTGGCTTCCACCGGCCGGTCGTCGTCGTTCCCGCCGGAACCCAGATTCTCCTGGAGACGGTTCACGTCGACCGCCGCATACCGGTACAGGGTCGCGGAGCTGAATTCGACGGTGCCGATCATTCCGGCACCCGGCTCGGCGTCCGTGTTCCTGTCGTCGACCGCCGTGTAGTAGTCCGACTCGACTTCCACCGGGTGCACACTCAGCGCGTGGGCGACCTGCACCGCCGCGTCCACGCTCAGGTCGGCGGAATCCGCGACCATGCGCCCGAACAGCGCGATGTCCACCGAGTGTTCGGTGTCGGCCGCCTGCTTGGCCCGGTCCTTGTTCGCCTTGACCTTGAGGAAGTCCTTGAGCGCCTTGACGTCACCGCCCTTGCCCCCCTCGACCGCGAGAGCGGCGAGGGCGTTGAACTGCCGGTCGCTCAGGAACATGAGGTACCCGGATTCCCCAGCGGGATCCTCGGCATCGTCCTTGCTCTTGCGCTTGGGCACGGCGATCTTCGAACCGGTCGCCGTGGAGATCGTCTCGGCGGCCAGCTCCAGCGCGGCGGCGCGCGTCAGCGTCGGGTCGAGCGCCTGGACGCGTCCCGCGAGTTCCTCCGCGACCTTCTTGGTACGGATGCCCAGTTCGGACTTGTCGAGCAGCTCGGTGAACGCCTCGCGGGTGGCCCGCTTCCATGCCTGGCTGGAAACCCGGGAACGCTGTACACCGCCGTACGTCGCCGACTTCGGCGCCCCCGTGTCGTCGCGGTTCAGATTGCTCGGCGGGACGGTCTGGAGGATGTGGATGTCAAGAATCAACCTGGTCACGCGTGTTCGAGTCCTCTGTGTAGTCATGCGGTTGATGCAGCAGCAGGCGGTTTCGCCGGGGTGCGGTGAGGGTGGCGAAGGCAGGGGACGTCACTCCCCAGCCGCGTACCCGCCGTACGTTCCGTCCTCGTCCGCGCCCAGCTCCGGGTCGATCGCGTCGTCTCCCTCGGCACCAGGGGCCTTACCGCTCCTGCCGCGAGAAGCAATGGCGGCCAGGTGGAACTCGCGCCCCCACTCGCGCTGCACACCGGCACGCTCGGGCCGGTGCTGCCACCGGTAGAGCTGACCGGCCAGACGCGCGTAGTCGAGGGGGAGGGGCTCCGGTGCGGTGCGCAGAAGCAGCACGATCTCCCTGAGCCGTACGGCGACCGAGTCGAGCGACTCGGCCGTACCGACGCGGACCAGGCGCTTGCGCAGCGGGGATTCCTCATCGTCCGTGCCCGGCGAGTCCTTCTGCCGGATCAGCGAGCGGACCGCGCCGCCGAGGCTGCGACCCTTGGCATACATGCCCTGGTCGCGGCGGGACTGCTGATGCAGTGCCCACAGCGTCGAGGCGAGAAAGACCGCCTCCTCGGCGTCCTCGAGGCGGTCGGAGCCGTGTCCTTCCTCCAGCAGCGCGGCAAGATCCTCCAGAGCGCCGACTCCCCACAGGTCCTTGACCTGGTGCGCCCTCTTTCCCGCACCGCGCCGCAGCCGGGCAAGTTCTGCCACGGCCGGCGAATGATCTTTGAGGTACCGGGGTTGGAGCCGCCCGATGTACGTACGCGTCGCTTGTTCGACCAGGTTCTGGACCGGTGGTTCCTTCGTCTGACTGCTTGGTCGTTCGCCCGAAGTGGTGGTCATAAGACTCCCCCCGGAGGGTTGTCGTCGGGATGCGGGCCGACGGACGGCCCCGGCTGTTGGTCCGGCAGTGGCGCTTCGGGCCTTTTCGGCAGCACCTTGTTCATCCGGGTCCGGAACCACAGGTCCGCCCGTGAGCTGTCGATCCAGCGCTTCCCGACCCCGGGCAGCTCCACCACCCGGCCCTCGGCTGCCGCCCGGCCCGCGCTGTCGAGAAGCTCGCGGCCGAGGCCGAGAACGATGCGGCGGGCGTCGGCCTGCCACGCCGCGCGTGCGGCATCCGGGTCCGCAGCCTTCCCGAGGTCCATCAGCCAACGCCGGTAGGGCCCGTCGAGCGCCCCGAACCCCAGATCGCGCGCGGTGTCCGTGGCCGGGCCGGGCGGCGCCCCTGTCGCACGGGCGAGATTCCCGGCCAGGTGCCCCAGCGCCGACACGGCCCGCTCGGCGTCCGTGACCGCGCCCACCGCCGCCGCGCCGTGCAGCGGGCGGTGCTCGTGGAGCAGGACGACCGGCAGGGTGACCCCGTCGTCGACCACCTCGTCCACCACGGACTGCTGCGTCCCGTACACCGCGCCGACTAGGCGGGTCCGGATCAGCGACTTCTCCGGCAGCACGCCCTCGTTGGACAGCATGGACAGCCACCGCACCACCCCGGACGGCTTGCTCTCGTCCGTACCCCGGCTCGACGCCCCGGTGTCCGATCCCTGCGCGTACAGCAGACTTGCCAGCCCCCGCCAGGCGGCCCGGCTCGGATCGTGCTGACGCGGAAGGTAGACCAGCGGACGGCCCAGCTTCTTCTCCTGCGCCCGGCTGCGCCGCCACCCGGTCATGGGTTCGGCCTTCCACCGGTTGGCGGGCGCGAGCGGATCGCCGTAACCGAGGACGACCCCCGTGACGTCACTGCCCTCGGTGTGCAGAAGCAGCCGCCGCGACTGCCAGGTGTAGAGGTCACGCGGACCGGCGGGTCGGGGTACGGACGGGTCGCCGTCCAGTGTTCCGGGGCCGGGCGGTGTCTCGCGGCGCCAGACCGGAAGGTCGGCCTTCCCGTCCGCCGTCGAGTCCAGGATGTCTTCCTGCGTCGGTACGAGGTTCAGCAGCAGCGTCTCGCGCAGCGTGCGCCCCTCGGCGTGGACGCCGCCGAGCCCGCCCACCCAGCCGACACCCTGGGGATAGACCTTTCCGCCCTTGGCCCGTTCGTCGCCCTCCATTCCGGACTTGATGCCGGAGGAGTCGTAGGCGTGGGTGTGGACCAGCCACCGGGCGGCCTCGGCAAGGCTCAGCCGGTCCACGCCCGGTCGGCGCATCGAGAAGAACGCCTCCCCGTTCGGCACGTCGGCGACGATCCGGTTCAGCGGGGCGATCTCGTGGTTCGTCGTGTGCAATCCGGCGACCTGGAAGAACGGACGCTCGGGGTGCAGCAGGTCGAAGCGCTCGCGGTGACGGTCGAGGTAGTCCGCGACGACGGCGAGGGACTTCTCGTCGTGCCACAGCTGCTCCCACTCCTCCAGCTCGGCCGGAGCGCCGGATCTCCCCTCTCCTGCCTCGTCGAGCGCGTCGTACAGGATCGCCAGCAGCAGCCGCAGCAGGGCGAACTCCTGGGTGGGCAGATCGCCCACCAGACGCCGCAACGTGTGGGCCTGTGCGAAGACGTCCGTCAGCGACAACTCGTCCGTGGAGCCGTCGTCGCGCTGTACGGGCAGCCAGGGCCGGGAGACCAGGTCGAAGGAAGGCGCCATCGGTTCAAGCCCCTTTGGTCTGCTTGTTCCGCTTGTTCTGCGCGTGCCGACGGACCCCACCCGGAGTCCGTCATCGGCGCTGTAGTGGATTTCCAAGCCTGACAGGTGGGTCTGACAACGCTCGTCGAGCACGAGCAGCAACTCACCCGCCAGCCAGGGGCATTCCTTCACCTGCCAGGCGGGAACGACGAATCGCTCCAGTTCGGAGATGGTCCGGTCGATCACGCCGGGATGTGTCAGGGCGCGAGGCAGCGTCAGCGCGCTCGCGGCTACCGCCTCGGCGGCCCGGCGTACCGGAGGAGCATGTTCCGGGAGGTCCAGTCCGCCGCGTCCGCCGTCGAGCCAGCCCACGGTGGTCAGCCGGCCGTCGTCCCGGCGCTGGACGACGAGTACCTCCAGGGTCTCCTCGCTGTCACGCACCTGGGCCCGTCCGGCGCGGCTGTCGTCGGCGTCGCCGGCATTGCCGTCCAGCCAGCCGATGACCGCCCGCCCGGCCCGTCGTACCGGCGCGAGCCGGAACGCGTCCGCGCGCACCCGCTTTTCCGCGAGGTGCTTCAGGTAGTCCCGTCGGGCGTCGTCCAGCGCGGGAGCCCAATGCTCGGGCCCGGCCGGCCGGTCGTCGTAGGCGGCCTGCACCAGCGGACTGATGTGGTCCGGCAGCACCAGCGGGGCACCGTCGAGATGCGGGCCGAGCACCGCGAGCGACCGGAGCAGGGTGTGCGCCCCCTGGTACACGGCGAGCGAGCCGCGTACGGGTACGGGCGGGTCGGCGCCCCAGTCCTCCACCCCCGTCACCAGACAACGGGCCTCCGCCAGGAGCGGCGGACGCGTACGGGGATGCCGGTGCAACCGCCCCATGCGCTGGAGCATCAGGTCCACGGGTGCCAGGTCGGTGACCAGGAGGTCGAAGTCGATGTCGAGCGACTGCTCGACGACCTGGCTGGCCACGACGATGTGCGGCCCGGCGGGCCGGTCACCCCCGGGCCCGAACCGTTCGCGCAGGTCCGTGTCCTTGCGCGCCCGGTCGGCGGCAAGGAACCGGGAGTGGGCGACGGTCACGGCCTGCGGGCCGAAGCGCTCGCGCAGGTACGCGGCGGCCTCCAGCACACGGTCGACGGTGTTGCGTACGACCAGCGCGCACCCGCCGTCCCGCAGCGCTTGCGCCAACCGCTGTGCCAGCGAAGGGAGGTCGTCATCGAGCCGTTCCACCGCCACTTCGGTACGGCGCCCCGAGGCCGCCTCGGGCCGAGCGGTGCGGACGGTGCCTCCGGGAGCGACCGCGGTGATCAACGGGTAGGCGGTATCGGGGAGATGCAGCACGTCCGCCAGTTCCGCCGACTCCTCCCCGGCATACGCGGCGGCCAACTCCCGCCGCCGCACCGCAGGGAGAGTCGCGGAAAGCATCACCACCGGCACCCGGTAGGCGGCCAGCCACTCCAGTACACGGTCGAGATACGTATTCATATACGCGTCGTAGGCGTGGACTTCGTCGATCACGACGACCTTGCCCGCGACGGCCAGATGCCGCAGAGCCAGATGCCGGCTCTTGAGCCCCGCGAAGAGCACTTGATCGATGGTGCCCACCGCGAAGGAGGAGAGCAGTGCCTTCTTGCGCCCGCGCAGCCACTGATGGGCGTGCAGTTCGGCCGGGTGCGCGGGGTCGGCTGCCCCGGGACCGGACATGTCCTCGCAACCGTCCAGGTCGACGGCTGCGATCGTGCGGTTCCCCGCCTTCGTCATCCCGGCCCAGACCTCGTTGAGGGCGGCCTTGGCATGGGCGAGGACGACGGACTTCGGGCCGTCCGAGGGCAGATGCTTCAGCCAGCTCAGCAGCCGGGGGAACATGGCGTCGCCGGTGGCCCGGGTCGGCAGCGCGAACAGGCAGCCTCCCGCTCCGGTACCGGCCGCCAGGATCTCCGCCGCCGCGAACGCCGCCTCGGTCTTGCCCTCGCCCATCGGCGCCTCGATGATCAGCAGCCCGGCGGCGGGCATGCTCCGGGCCATCCGTACGGCTTCCTCCTGCACGGGCCGGATCGCGGCGCCGTCCGGCAGGTCGAAGCGGTCCCGGAACAACTCGGCCGCGCTCTGCTCCGGCACCTCCGGCCGCCACGGACCCGGCAGGTCCAGCCCGGCCCAGGCGGCATCGAGCCGCCGGTCCTCGCCGTCCTTCCCTCCCGACGAGGACCAGGACGAGGGATCGTACGGGAACAGTTCGGACGAGCTGGCGATCCAGTCGGAGACGATCACGAGCGCCGTCAGCACCACCTGGACGGTCTGTGGCAGCCGCACGGCCTGCCACTCTGCGAACCGCCCCACCACCCCTGCCCGCCGCGCGCACGCGTCCAGCAACTCGTACTGCACCGAGCGCCAGACGGCCTCGCTGTCCCCCTGCGTACGCAACAGCCGTGGATGGAGCCCGAGATCGTGAATCTGCTGGTGATCCGGAGGCGTCCCGTGATGCCCACCCGCCACAACGGCGAACTGCCCCGACGCCCGCCCGCCCCAGCCGAACCGCTCGGCCAGCCACTCCTGGATGAGCAACTGCCCGGCCAGCCCGTGCGGGGCCATACGACGGTCCTCACCGAACTGCTTCTGGTCCGGCATATCGAGCCCGGCCCTCCGCATCCGGTGGGCGAGCCCCTCCACCTGGCATGCGAACGCGGGTGTCGCCTTGCCGATGTCATGCACACAGGCGAGATAAACGGCCAGCCGACGGGCGTCCGCCGCGCCCCGGGGGAGCGGCTCGGCAACAAGCGCCTTCACGCTCTCCGGCACCCACGCATCCCACAGTCGCCCGGCGACAGCGGCACTGTCCGCCATGTGCCGCCACAAGGGGAGCCACTCCTCGGTCGCCCGGTCGTGCTTGCCCCAGGCTGTCCGCGCTGCGGGGGACAACTTGGCGTAGGCCGTGGGGACTTCGGGGTCGTCATGGTGCATAGCTGTATTTGACATGGGTGGGTGGCGCTCGTGTGTCGGATTCCGAAATGGATCCAGAGTGTGTGACTTTGATCGAGTTATGCCTCTGGTTGATCGATTCATTGGTTGAGGACCGAGGGCTGCGCGGGGGTGTGGGATGCCCGATTCCTTCTCTGTGTGCTGCTGGAGGATGACCGTGGACATGCTGCCCTCGGACTTGGGCTGGTTCTGGTTGATAGGGCTGGCCGAGTGTGCGTGGGGACTACTTCCTCGTCCGTGAAACCGCCTGGCTGTCGTAGGACCAGCCTGCATGCGCGGGGACCACCACGTCCTGCTGATCGAGCGAGGCTGGGACCCGGGACCAACCCCGCACGCGCGGGGACCACCGCATCGTCCAGTCCGGCGAGGAACAGACGGAGGGACCAACCCTGCACGCGCGGGGACCACGGTCACGTCGTCCACGTCAGCGGCTACGGCTCGGGACCAACCCCGCGTGCGCGGGGACCACGGATCCGCTGTGACGTCGGCAAGGGTCAGCTCGGGACCAACCCCGCGTGCGCGGGGACCACAAGCTCAAGGACTACGCCGCGCAGGCGCGGAAGGGACCAACCCCGCGTGCGCGGGGACCACAAGCCCTGCACGGACGACCTCATCGTCAAGGCGGGACCAACCCCGCGTGCGCGGGGACCACTGGAGGTAGCCGTCGATGAGGCCGGTGGCGTAGGGACCAACCCCGCGTGCGCGGGGACCACCCACCGGACGGCTTGCCCGGGACGATGCTTGTGGGACCAACCCCGCGTGCGCGGGGACCACCTCTGCGAGTCCCGGAGTCCGGGAGTCACAGAGGGACCAACCCCGCGTGCGCGGGGACCACGGGCCGCGAAGGGTCTGGCCGGCGACGTGCCGGGGACCAACCCCGCGTGCGCGGGGACCACACCAGATGAGCCGTTGCGGTGGTCAGCTCTGCGGGACCAACCCCGCGTGCGCGGGGACCACCCCGCAACCGCCTCTGACCTGCGAGGTTGTAGGGGACCAACCCCGCGTGCGCGGGGACCACCGCGCGAGGAAAGCAACCCCCCGGCCGGGGAGGGGACCAACCCCGCGTGCGCGGGGACCACCTACAGCCACCTCGGCAGCCGGGGCATCACCCCGGGACCAACCCCGCGTGCGCGGGGACCACGCCTTGAACGTGATGTCTTCGCCGTCCTCGATGGGACCAACCCCGCGTGCGCGGGGACCACCGCTACGAGCCGCGGGGCGCGGCCCAGGACTTGGGACCAACCCCGCGTGCGCGGGGACCACGACCGGGTTCAGCGCCTTGAGGGTGAAGGCGAGGGACCAACCCCGCGTGCGCGGGGACCACATGCCGACCGGAGCGCCGCTACCGACTGGCCAGGGACCAACCCCGCGTGCGCGGGGACCACGGCGACCAGTCCGGTGACCAGTCCGGTGACCAGGGACCAACCCCGCGTGCGCGGGGACCACCATCTTTCTCAGGCGGGCTCCTCCGGCGCGAAGGGACCAACCCCGCGTGCGCGGGGACCACGGAGCGTTCGGGACCGACCAGCCGAGGGATACGGGACCAACCCCGCGTGCGCGGGGACCACGAGGGCATCCAGCGTTCTGCCGAACTTGCGGAGGGACCAACCCCGCGTGCGCGGGGACCACAGTGTGTCCACGCTGCGCCGATACCCGCTCCAGGGACCAACCCCGCGTGCGCGGGGACCACGAGGCGCAGCCCGGTCCCCAGTTCTCGATCAGGGGACCAACCCCGCGTGCGCGGGGACCACTCGACGTAGTGCGCGCCGGTCAAGGAGCTGATGGGACCAACCCCGCGTGCGCGGGGACCACCCGTAAAAGGCACCGTTGACGTCCATAAGAAAGGGACCAACCCCGCGTGCGCGGGGACCACAGCGGGCGTACGAGGCGCGTCGGCAGCGGGAGGGGACCAACCCCGCGTGCGCGGGGACCACTCCCCGGTGCTGCCAGGCGGGAGGGACGCCCCGGGACCAACCCCGCGTGCGCGGGGACCACCCGCCGCACTCGTTCTTGGCACACGCGGCGCAGGGACCAACCCCGCGTGCGCGGGGACCACAACAAGGCACGCACCGTGCGTGCCTACTTCCTGGGACCAACCCCGCGTGCGCGGGGACCACGACTGTCCCCGCTATCGATTGGTGGACGGCAGGGGACCAACCCCGCGTGCGCGGGGACCACATCCGCGCCGAACGGCGGCTGCAACGGCGGCGGGGACCAACCCCGCGTGCGCGGGGACCACCAGCTTCGGGGGCCGAAGCGGAGATCGTCCGCGGGACCAACCCCGCGTGCGCGGGGACCACAGTTGCTGACCTGCTGGCTTATGTGAGCAGGAGCCTGTTTTTACTTACTTCTTGAGATTCGGACATTTCGACGCACCCTGGCATGTCCGTCTTCCGGATCGGGCGAGGCCGGATCACACAAGGCCGCCGGCTACCGCGTCGACCATCGCGGAGAGGGCGTCGCGACCGAAGATCAATGCCGGGCCGTTCGGAACCTTGCTGTCGCGGACTGCGATGCTCTCGGCGTCGACGACCCCGCACTCCACGCAGTCGGACTGGGCAGCTGACTGCGACGACTTCCACCACGCTGCGGGGAGGGTGGAAGAGTCACGAACGGTGCGTGGTGCAGAAGTTGTGGTCATATCTGGTCCCTAATCTCAGTGATCAAATCTGCCGAGTCGGTTGCTGACAGCGCACTGGCGCCGAGGGTTTCGATGGCGTCCTGGTAGGCAGCTACGTTTTCTCTGCCCTCGACGTAGAGGGCCTGTGTCAGTGACTCGATGTGAACTACGTCGAGACTGGCGTGAGATCCGTAGCCAAGGATGGAGTACGCGCCGGTCTGGCCCACGTGCGGCGGGTGGCTGAGCGGCAGCACCTGGACTGTCACGTTTGGCCATCGGCCCGCTGCGAGGAGCCGGGTGAGCTGTTCCGACATGATCCGTGGGTCTTCGGTGCGGGTGCGCAGCGCAGCCTCGCCGATGATCGCTCGCAGGGTCAGTGGATCGTGCCGTGTGAGTACGGCTTGCCGGGTCAGGCGCACCTCAACCAGGGCGGTGACGCGATCCGCGATGGCGTCACCCATGGCGGTGGCTGAGATTATCTGCTTGGCGTACTCGCCGGTCTGGAGAAGACCCGGGATCATGACGGGCTGCCAGGTGCTGACCTGCTCTGCCTCGGACTCAAGGCTGATGAGGTCTTCGTAAGCAGGGCTGAGGACGCTGCGGTACGACTGCCACCACCCGCGGCGGGCGCCCTCGCGCGTGAGCCGGAGCAGCCCGGACCGCGTCTCTTCGTCGGTGATGCCACATGCATCGAGGATGAGCGCCACGTCCGCAGCTGTCGCTGCCGTCACGGCAGTCTCGATACGGCTGATCTTCGCGCCGTTGAGCTTGCCGCCTGAACGGGCCGCTACCTCGTCCTGCTTGAGGGCGAGTGATTCGCGAAGGGCCCGCAGCGTGCGGCCGAGCTGCCGCCGCCTCACTGTGGGTGCGCTCACGAATTCCGGTCCTCTCGCAGTGTGGTTGGGATCAGTCTGCCGCGACCTGTGGCGCTCTGTCACCTTCGCGCACCCCCTCCTACAGGCATTCTCTCCTGCATGTGTAAATTCTCATTTCACTCGTAAGATACTTGCAACTCTAGTCGCATGGCCTGCACTCTGATGTCGGAGTTCCATCGTTGCCGACGTGGGATCCAGGACCCGCGTCGGCCATACCTTGAGGGGTGCGTATGGGTTCACGCGCGTTACCGTCGGCTCGACTTTCCAGGGGGTCTGCCGTGCCCCCACAGGCGATCTATCTGTCCGTGCCGGAATCGGTGCGACCTGCCAGGCGGTACGTCCGAGAGGCAGCCGCCTACCAGGAACCGTCCATTCCTGATGACGCGCTCGACACGCTCGAACTGCTTGCCAGCGAGCTGGTGACCAACGCCGTGCGGTACGGGCAGGAGCCCGGCGACTCGTTGAAAGTGACTGTCGAAGCGTCACCAGGGCGGTGTCGGGTCGAGGTGCATGACACTCGCCGCAGGCAGCCGCGCGCTCGGCCGGTCTCGAACGAGCGTGCCCGGGGTCGGGGGCTGCATCTCGTTCAGGCCCTGGCCGCGCAGTGGGGCGTCGTGGAGCGGTCGTTCGGGAAGGTCGTGTGGGTGGTGGTCACATGGTGACGGAGGTCGGGCGGTGGCAGGTGGCCGACGACGAGGTGTTGCACCGGGCCGTTCTCGACCACACGGTGCTGTGCGACACGTGCAGTCGGGGCGGCCCGTGTTCGTACCTGAGGCGGCTGCGGGCGCTCGCACGCGTCGCGGCCCGAATCCGGGTGGCGGGAGCTGGTCCCGCGCTCGGGTGTGTGGGGAGGGGCTCGCCCCCCTGCCGGGGGCGGGATCAACGGCCCCGGACTGCGTGGCGGATGCGCATCCGTCTGCGGCGGGGGCGCGTGTGATTGTCGCCCGAGGGAACCTCGATAGGGCGCTTTGACAGGGCGACGGAAGCGGGGCGTCCCCGGAGTGGTCAAGACCCCGGGGGCGCCCTCCGCCCACACGGTAGTCGGTGCGCGGCGGGAAGGTGGCCGCACCATCCCCGTAACGCGCGAACGTCCTCCCGCTCTGCGTTTCCGCAGTTCGGGAGGACGTCGATGGCGGTAGCGGAGGGATTTGAACCCTCGGTGAGTCTCCCCACACTCGCTTTCGAGGCGAGCTCCTTCGGCCGCTCGGACACGCTACCGAGAGAGAGCTTAGACCATCCCGGGCCATGGAAAGAAATCGGTTCTCAGCGGATGCGGAAGAAGGCCGTCAGGAGGCTCGCGCACTCCTGCTCCAGGACGCCCTGGATGACCTCGGGGCGGTGGTTGAGCCGGCGGTCGCGTACGACGTCCCAGAGGGAGCCCGCGGCGCCCGCCTTCTCGTCGCGGGCGCCGTAGACCACCCGGTCCACGCGGGACTGCACCAGGGCGCCCGCGCACATCGTGCAGGGTTCCAGGGTGACGACCAGGGTGCATCCGGTCAGCCGCCACCGGCCGAGGGCCGCTGCGGCCCTGCGGACGGCGAGGATCTCGGCGTGGGCGGTCGGGTCGCCGGTCGCCTCGCGTTCGTTGTGGCCCGTGGCGAGCAGGGCGCCGTCCGGGCCGAGCACGACGGCGCCGACCGGCACATCGCCGGCCGCCGCCGCCAGGTCGGCCTCGGCCAGGGCGCGGCGCATGTGCGCCCGCCACGGGTCTCTCACGGGATCGTGCGGTGGTTCGCTCACCCGCGGACCCTAACGGACGGCCTCCAGGACCTCGGCCGCACCCAGCGCGTCCGCGATCTCCGCCATGGCGTCCGCGCGCAGCATCAGCAGTTCGGCCTCGGGGAGCCCGAGATCGGCCAGGATCCGGGTGTCGCCGAGCGGGCCGGCCGGTACGGCATCGTCGTCGAAGCCGTCGTCATCGTCGTCATCGTCGTCGTCGGTGTTGTCGTTGTCGGGGGTGGTGTCCGGGTCGTCGTCCTCCGTGTCGTCGAGACCGACGAGCTCTTCGAGGGCGGCGATCGTGTCCTCGGCCCCGGGTTCGCGGCCGAGCAGTTCGTCGGTGAGCAGGATCTCGCCGTACGAGGAGCGGGCGGCGGCGGTGCCGTCCGAGATGAAGATACGGGGGTCGTCCTCCCCGTCCACCCGGACGACGCCGAACCAGGCGTCCTCCTGTTCGATGAAGACGAGCACCGTGTCCTCGTCCACCGAGGCATGACGGGCCAGATCCGTCAGGTCGGACAGGGTCTCCACATCGTCGAGTTCCGTGTCGCTCGCTTCCCACCCGTCTTCGGTGCGCGCGAGCAGTGCGGCGAAGTACACCGTGACTCTCCCACTTGTCATAGGGGTGTCGGTCCGGCGGGAGGGCAGTCGGTGGTCCGGCTGCCCTGGGTCCCGCCCATCGGAATCGTGGCAGAAACAACGGCTCCACGAGAGGAGTTCGGCCGTTGCGTCGGCCATCAGTTCTCCTGGACGCCGCCACCAGAGGGATGCCGGGTGGCGTCCGGACTACCAGCGGAAGGTGCGCATGCGCATGGCCTGGCGCATCCGGGCCGCCCTCGCGCGGCGGGGCTGTACCCGGTCGCGGAGCGCCTTCGCCTCGTGGAGCTCGCGCAGGAACTGGGCGCGCCGCCTGCGGCGTGCCGCGTCGCTCTCCTCCGGGTCCTGCGGGACCTCCGCGTCCTGCGGGACCGGCTGGTCCCGCTTCCGCTTTTCGCCGTCCGGCATCGGCTCATCACCCCAAGGCTGGGTCCGTCTGCCCCCACCTTCCCCCCGAACATGCGGTTGATGCCAGCGCACGGGTGCGGGAGGCACGGTTACTGTTGAACCCATGCGGATCCACGTCGTCGACCACCCACTGGTCGCGCACAAGCTCACCACCCTGCGCGACAAGCGCACCGACTCCCCGACTTTCCGGCGGCTCGCCGACGAGCTGGTCACCCTGCTCGCGTACGAAGCCACCCGGGATGTGCGCACCGAACAGGTCGACATCGAGACCCCGGTCACACCGACGACCGGGGTGAAGCTGTCGCACCCGCGGCCGCTGGTCGTGCCGATCCTGCGGGCCGGTCTCGGCATGCTCGACGGCATGGTGCGGCTGCTGCCGACCGCCGAGGTCGGCTTCCTGGGCATGATCCGCAACGAGGAGACGCTCAAGGCGGAGACCTACGCCACCCGGATGCCGGAGGACCTCTCGGGCCGCCAGGTGTACGTCCTGGACCCGATGCTGGCCACCGGCGGCACGCTGGTCGCGGCCATACGGGAACTGATCGAGCGCGGTGCGGACGATGTCACCGCGGTCGTGCTGCTCGCGGCGCCCGAGGGCGTCGAGGTGATGGAGCGCGAGCTGGCCGGTACGCCGGTGACCGTCGTCACCGCCTCGGTCGACGAGCGGCTCAACGAGAACGGCTACATCGTCCCGGGCCTCGGTGACGCGGGCGACCGCATGTACGGCACGGTCGACTAGAGCGGAGAACCCGCACGTACGGCTGCCGGGACCGCCCCGGCAGCCGTCAGCAGGACGGGGCGGGAGCCGGCTTGGTCAGGGCGGCGAGGGCCGCGGCCGCCGCCTGGGGCGTGCTGAGCGCCTTGAACTTCGTACCGAGAATCAGATCGACGTCCGCCGTCCTGCGGGCGTCGGTCTTCGGAGTGGCCCCCGCCAACTGCGTTCCCAGGACCGGGAACGAGCCGTTCGTGGCCGACGGGGCGCCCAGCAGCACCCCGGGTCCGGGGACCTTCTTGTCGTACGCGGCCGGGGCGTTTCCCACCTTGCCGATGGTGAAGCCGCGCTTCTTCAGTTCGTCGGCGGCCTGCTTGGCGAGCCCGCTGCGCGGGGTCGCGTTGTAGACGTTGACGGTGATCTTCGCGGGCTTCGGCAGCACTCTCGCGGGCGCGGACGGCTTGGCGGAAGGGCAGTCCGTCTCGTGGTCGGCGGCGCTGGCCTTCCGGTCGCCGCCGGTGAAGACGTCGATGAGCTGCATCGTGCCCCATCCGGCCAGCCCGAGGGCGACCACGGAAGCGGTGGCAGCGAGGATCAGTTTGCCGCGACGCCGGGGGCGGCGCATCCGCGGGTACTTGTCGCCTGTGATGCGGTACTTTCCGCCCATGCCGGGGGGAGTGAGCATGCTCATGGGCGCAGCGTAGTGCGACCCGGTGATGCTGCCTACTAAATGATCAATGGATCGCACCCGTCCGGGTGCGAAAGCACCCGAACGAACCCCGGAGCGCCCGTGGGGCTCGCGGGGTCACGTCGGTCCTGCCGGTCCCGCGGGACCGGGAGTCCGCGGCTCCGTGGACGGAACCCGCTTCGGTCAGCCGAGTTCGAGCACGCGGGCGTGCAGTACCTGGCGCTGCTGAAGTGCGGCGCGGACCGCGCGGTGCAGTCCGTCCTCCAGGTAGAGGTCGCCCTGCCACTTCACGACGTGCGCGAACAGGTCACCGTAGAACGTCGAATCCTCGGCGAGGAGGGTTTCGAGGTCCAGGTTGCCCTTGGTGGTCACCAGCTGATCGAGGCGGACCGGGCGCGGCGCGACATCCGCCCACTGCCGGGTGCTTTCCCGGCCGTGGTCGGGATAAGGCCGCCCATTTCCGATGCGCTTGAAGATCACACGGAAAGCCTACCGGGCAAGAGCCTCCGGGCGCAGCCACGGGGCCGACTGCAATGTCGGCGAGAACGCCACAAATGCAGGCATTTCGGAACATGGTCCCCGATCAGTGACAGCCCGAGTGACAGCACGGGTGACGGCCCGAGCGCCGGATTGACCGACAGCTCGACCGACAGCGGCAGTACGGGCGGTGGCACGGGCGGCAGTGCGGGCGGCGTGCGGACGGTGGTGCTCTGCCGGAGCCGCTGAGCGAGGACGGCGCGCCGACGCCGGCCGCCGCGCCCCGGCTGCGGGCGCCGCAGTCGCTGATGGCCCCCTGCCCTGCGGCGGATCTCGACGCGGCGGTGAAGGGCTCGTCGCTGTACGGGCGTTGCGCACAGGCCGTGGACCGGGAGTCGGCGTACGAGAAGCTGAGCGCCGGTCAGGACGTGAAGCGGCGGCCCGCCGACGGCGGGCGGGGCCGGGGCGGAGCGGTACTGCTCGGGGGTGCTACCGCTCTGCCGCGCGCTTGGCCGCCTTGGCCGCCTGCTTCGCGTGCTGCTTGAACGCGCGGACCTCGGCGAGCGATTCCGGGCCCGTGATGTCGGCGACCGAGCGGTGCGAGCCGGCCTCGCCGTACGGTCCCGCCGCCTCGCGCCAGCCCGTCGGCCGGACCCCGTACTGCTTGCCCAGCAGCGCCAGGAAGATCTGTGCCTTCTGGGTGCCGAACCCGGGCAGCGCGTTCAGCCGTTTCCGCAGCTCGGCCCCGTTGGAGACATCGGTCCACACCGCGCTCGCGTCGCCGTCGTACTGCGCCACCAGGTACTGGCACAGCTGCTGGACCCGCTTGGCCATGGAACCGGGATAGCGGTGCAGGGCGGGCTTCGCGGTGAACAGCCCGGTGAACGCCTCCGGGTCGTAGGCGGCGATCTCATGGGCGTCCAGGTCGTCCCCGCCCATCCGCTGCGCCAGGGTGTACGGGCCGGAGAAGGCCCACTCCATCGGCACCTGCTGGTCCAGCAGCATGCCCACCAGCGCGGCGAGCGGGCTGCGCCCGAGGAGCTCGTCCGCCTTCGGCTCCTGGGCGATCCGCACGGTGACGGGCTGGTCCTCGTTGCTCTCGGTCATGCCTTTGATCATCCCGACGGCGGTGCGGCCCGGCCACTCCAGGCCCGCCTGTGCAGCCGTTTGCCGTACGGACGGACCGGCTGCCCGAAGGGGCAGGACCGGCTGCCCCCGGCCGGCGGGGTCCGGGCTGGACGGGGCAGTGAGGCGTCGTGAAGGTGGAGTGGTGAGGCCATCACGACGCGCCTTCGACCGGGGCGCGGGCAGGGGAGATGACGATGCACGCACAGGAATGGGACCAGGAGCACGACCACGAGCGGGATCACGGACACGGGCATGAGCACGATGAGCCCGTACACGCGGCGAGAGCGTCCGAGGGCCGGGAGCCGGCGGACACCCCGCACCTCTTCCGGGCGGCGGCCGCCGGGCGGGCCGATGTGGTCGGGGCCGGCGGCATGAGCGTGCTCCAGCGGGCGGTCGGCAACAGCGCGGTGGGGGCGATGCTCCAGCGCAAGGAGGAGGAAGAGCGCTCCCCCGTGCACGATGTGGTCTCGTCGGGCGGAGGGCAGCCCCTGGACACCGACACCCGGGCCGATATGGAGGGGCGGATGGGCGCGGACTTCTCCGACGTACGCATCCACACGGACTCCGCCGCCCACGAGTCCGCGAAGGGCGTGGGCGCCCACGCGTACACGGTCGGCAACAACGTGGTCTTCCAGCGGGACGCCTACGATCCGTCCTCGCCGCAGGGCCGCACCACGCTGGCCCATGAGCTGACCCATGTGATCCAGCAGCGCAACGGCCCGGTCGAGGGTACGGAGGCGCCGGGCGGGATCCGGGTCAGCGACCCCTCCGACCGGTTCGAGCGGGAGGCCGTCGCGAACGCCGACCGGGTGCTCGCGGACCCGGCTCCCGCTCCGGCTCCCGTGTCGGATTCGGCACCGGCCCCGGCTCCGGCGGCGTCCGTGCAGCGGGCCGCGACGGAGGACGAGGACGAGCAGCCGGCCGATGTGCAGGGCTCCTTCGTACAGCGGGCGGAGGCGGGTGCCGAGGAGGAGGAAGAGGCTCCGGCCGAGTGACGGGGCCCGCGGCGGACGGTGCCTTCGGTGGGACACCTCGCGGGCCGTCCGCCGCTCGTGCCGGTCGCGTCAGTCCGCCGTGTCCGTCTTCATCGTGCCGCCGAGGAACAGCGACTCCGAGCACCGCGAAGGCGTGGGCGCGTTCACCGGCTTGCCCACCTTCCGGCAGTCGACGGTCATCGTGACCTTGCCCCCGGCGGGCACCAGGATCGGCGTGACGAAGTGGTAGTCGGAGTCGCGGAAGTTCTCCAGCGCCAGCCGGAGCACGGGCGCGCCCCGGCCCGAGGAGACCACGACCGTGCCCGCGTCGCCCTGCGGGTTCTGGACGACGATGTCGGTCAGCTGGAAGGTGTGCCCGGCGGGCACCTGGAGGGCCGTCGAGGTGTTCGATCCTCCGCCCACCGAGTCCTTGACCTGCACCTGCGCACTGGTCGGGGCCGCGGCGCCCGCGTCGGAGGAGGTACCGGCGCTCGGTGAGGGGCTCGGCTTCGGCGAGCCGCCGTTCGCCCCGGAGGAGTCGCCACCGCCCGAACTCGCGCCGCCCGAGCTCGCGCCGGCCGAGGATCCCTTGTCGGGGGCCTTGCTCTTGTCGGCCGCGGCGGCGGACCGTACCGCGTCCGGTGTGATCGCCTCGCGGGCCGCCGACTTCACGGCCGGGCGCAGCAGCGCGTACCAGAGCCCCACCAGCGCGATGAGCAGCACGGCCGCGGTGATCAGCGCCCGGGGGAGCCAGCGCGGCAGGATCGGCTCCTGCTGGTACGAGCCGTCCACGACCACCGGTGCGACCGGGGTCTGGTCCTCGGCCACGTCCGGGGTGGCGGTCAGCTGGAAGGGGTGCGTGACCGGGATGCCGCGCCACACCCGCTTGGCCGGCCGGATCCGCACCTTCCCGAACTCCGCCCGGCCGGGCGCGATCTGCAGGGTGTCCGCCGCGAACGAGACCCGCGCCCGCTCCGTACCCGACCGGGCTCCCAG
Organism: Streptomyces gelaticus; assembly: GCF_014649535.1. GTDB lineage: Bacteria > Actinomycetota > Actinomycetes > Streptomycetales > Streptomycetaceae > Streptomyces > Streptomyces gelaticus. The sequence goes on along the minus strand of NZ_BMTF01000019.1, from coordinate 12,791 downwards.
TCGTACGGTGACCGGGGCGTTCCCCCGGTTGTCGACGGCGAGTTGATGCCTGCCGCGCCAGGCGCCGTGCGAGCTGCGCGGCACGAGCTCGGCGGTCGTCTCGGTGAAGGGCAGCACGGTCACCCGCCCCTCGGGCACCACCGTGTCGCCCTGCTCGCTGGTGGGCACCACCCGTATCCCGAAGGGCGTGTCCCCCGCGAGTACGGTCGAGTCCCGGGGCGGTCGCAGCATGAGCGAGACCGTCTGCGAATCGCCCGGATACAGGGACAGCGTCGCCGGCTCGACCGTCGACCAGGCGGCACAGGCGCCGACCACCTCGAAGCGGTACTCCTCGACGGTGCTGCCGGAGTTGAGGATCCGCAGGGGGAGGGCCGTCTCCTCGCCCGGTGCGGCGGTGACGGACGAATCGTCGAGGCTTGCCGTGAGACTCATACGGCGCACCGTAGGTTCGCCGTCGAAGGTCGACATCGGCCGTGAAGGAACACTTCCGGGCAGATTCTGTGCCCGGATCGGCTTTTCTGTTTCCCTGTAAGGAAACACGGGCATCTTTTGACCGCCTCAGACGAGTGAGGCATACGAAAACAGCCGTGTTGGTTGTGATCGACGTGATGCCATCGGCTGTTGCCCAGGGGGAGCATTGCCATGGAGCGCATCACTGTCGCACTACGGGCCCAGGATCCGATCTCGCAAGCGGGTGTGGCCAGTCAGTTACGCACCCGGCCCGAAGTCAGCGTGACGGAGTGGGGGGAGGGCGACGACTCCCCTCAGATCGTGGTCGTCGTCGTGGACACGGTCGACGAGGCGGTGTTGACGATGCTGCGTCACATCCAGCGCACCAGCACCTCGCGCATCGTCCTGGTCACCACGGACATCGACGAGCAGAAGCTGGTGAGCGCCGCGGAGTGCGGTGTCGCCGGTGTGGTCAGGCGCTCCGAATCGACTCCGGAGCACCTGGTGCAGGTCATCGGAACGGTGGCGCGGGGCGAGGGCCATCTCCCTTCCGACCTGCTGGGAAGGCTCCTTGAGGAGGTGGGCCGCCTCCAGGGACAGGTGCTCGGCCCCCGAGGGCTGCACTTCACCGGTCTCGCGGCGCGCGAGGTGGATGTGCTGCGGCTGGTCGCGGAGGGGTACGACACCGCGGACATCGCGACGAAGCTGGCCTACTCCGAGCGCACGATCAAGAACGTGCTCCATTCGGTGATGACCCGGCTGCAGCTGCGGAACCGGTCGCATGCGGTGGCGTACGCGATGCGGCAGGGGCTGATCTGATCCTGCCCGCACGGGGGTGCGCGGACGGGCGTGCGTACGGCGCTGTCGTGCGCGGCCCATGTGCGTACGGCACTTCGGTGGATCCTCGGCTGCACTTTCGGGCAGCGGGGCCTTCCCGGGGGTGTGACTCCCGTACCGCTGTGCGTCCGCCGCCGGTGCAGGACCCTGACGTCCGGTGTGCCGATCGACGTCCGGTGTGCCGATCGGGCGAGGGTGGGGGAGGACTTCCGTGCGCTGGTTCCAGCCGCTTCAGCGGGCGCTGCGGGTGCCGTGGTCGCGGCGGAGCGGATCGATCCGGACCCGACGCACACCGGGGTTCCGGCCGTCCGCCTCGCGCCGCACCCTCGCCGTACTCCGCGTCCCGGCCCTCGCGCTGCTCCTCGTGGCCACCGGCATCGCGCCCGGGTCGGCGGTCACCACCAGTGCGCCGGCAGTGGCGGTGCCCGAACCCTGGGTCACTCCCGCCGAGTTCACCGACGCGGTCGACCCGGGCGGCTCCACGGGCGTGGACAAGCAGGTCCGTACGCCCGCCATCCCGCCGAGGCCGGACGTGATCCTGCTGGTGGACGGCACGGGCAGCATGGACCTCCCGATCCGGCGGGTGCGGGAGCGGATCCCCCAGATCACGAAGGCGATCCGCGACGAGCAGGCGGATTCGCGTTTCGCCGTGGCCACCTTCGGCGACCAGCAGGTGGACCCCGACGCGGGCTTCAAGGTGCTGCAAGGGCTGACCTACGACCTGGGCGAGGTGCAGACGGGCGTCGACCAGCTCAAGGCCGAGATGGGCGAGTACAGCATCGGCCCGCCCGAGGACTGGATCTATGCCCTGTGGAAGCTGGCCAATGGCGGTGACGGAAAGACCGTGTTCCGCCCCGACTCCAGCCCCGTCATCGTGCTCGTCGGCGACGCGTCCAGCCACGAGCCCAGCAACTACAAGTACTACTTGAATGATGCCGAGGTCGCCCTTCAGGACGCGGGAGTGCGGCTGATCGCGGTCGGCCTGACCAGTGACAAGGGAGACGGCCTCAACGGCAACGGTCAGATTCCCGACTACCCCAATGACAAGAAGCACGATCCGGACCAGGCCCTGCGACTGGCGAACGCCACCAACGGCCGGATGATCGAAGGCATCGAGGGCGATGACGTCGTGGACGCCATCATCGAGGGCTTCCGCAACTTGCCCACCAATGTGAGTTACCGCCTGGACAACTGTGATCCGCATCTGTCCGTCGGCCTCGACCCACCCACCCGGCAGCTCACCAGCGGGGACACGGCGCACTTCGCCGAGAACATCGACGTCTCCGCGGACGCGCCCCAGGGCACCCGGCTGAGCTGCACCGTCCAGTTCCTGATGGGCACCCAGGTCCCGGGCGCGGAAACGATCGGGCCGGCCGCGGCGGCCGATCCCGACTTCCAGGAACAGATCAACATCGATGTGAACGACATCGACGCGCCCGTCGTCACCGTGGACGATCTGACCGTCCGGGCCAAGGACAAGAAGGGCGCCCGCGTGACGTACGCCGCCACCGCCCAGGACGCCACCGACGGCACGCTCCCGGTGACCTGCACCCCTGCCTCCGGATCGCTCTTCCCGGTCGGCCGCACCACGGTGACCTGCTCGGCGACCGACTCGGCGGGCAACACGGGGACGGACACGGCGGAGATCGAGGTCCTGGAGGCCCCCGTACCGCCCTCGGCGGATGTGGCGATGAAGGTCGACGTCAGCCCGGACCGCACATACACCGGCCGCCCGGCCCGTGCGCGATTCGTCGTCACCAACGCCGGTCCGGACCCGGCGACCGGCGTGGTCATCGGTTCCGCCTGGCCGGAACCGTCCAAGGGGAGGGACCGCAGCCTGCCCGCCCTGACCCGCTGCACGGCGGCGAAACCGTGCACCATCCCGGCCGGTGGCCGCATCGAGGTGACCCAGACGGCGACGTACCGCGCGGCGGTCACCGGGGACGTACGGGCCACCGTGCGCGGCACGCTGCCGGACCGCCGCAAGGCCGACAACCGGGACACCGACCGGCTGCGCGTCCTGAAACCCTCGCTGACCGTCACCCCACAGGTCGCCAAGCCGGGCCAGCCGGTGCTGGCCCGCGGCAAGGACTACCCGCCGGGCGCGACCGTACGTTTCACGTGGAACACCGGCATCACCCCCGGGGGAGCGACCGCATCGGTGGGCCGCGACGGCACCTTCGAGGTGCAGGTCCTGGTCCTGCGCAAGGACAAGCTGGGCCCGCGCGAGCTGAGGGCGGACTCGCATGACCTCGACCGGCTGAAGAAACCGGTCCTGGTGGTGCAGCGAAATCTCCAGCCACCGGACTTCGCGGGCCGCGCATGAGCGCCGGTGACCGCAGGGGAGTGATCAGGTGATCCACGAGGTCGACGACGTACTGCGGGCGCTGATCAGGGCGGAGGTGCTCGGAGGCGGCCAGATCGCGGTGGTCTTCGACGCCCCGACCCGGGAATGGGCGGCGAAGGTCAACGCACCCATGGTCAACCTGTACCTCTACGACATCCGCGAGGACATGCGCAGGCGCGAGCGGGGTCTGCACAACGACTACGACGAGCGCGGCACGATCGTCGCGCGCCGCCGCCCGCCCCGGTTCTTCAAGCTGTCGTACCTGATCACCGCTTGGACGAAGCGCCCGGAGGACGAGCACCGGCTGCTCTCCTCGCTGCTCGGCTGTCTGCTGCGTTACGAGGCGCTGCCGCCGGAGCGGCTGGCGGGCACCCTGGCCGAGATCGGGGCGCCCGTACCGATGTCGATCGCGCTGCCGCCGCCGGAGGACCGCTCGTTCGCCGATGTATGGAGCGCGCTGGGCGGGGAGTTGAAACCCTCGCTCGACCTGGTCGTCAGCGTGCCGGTGACGGCGTCGCCGAGCTATGTGGTCGGGCCGCCGGTCGGGGACGAGGGGCTGCAGACCCGCTTCGGGGACGTGCCCGAAGGCCCCGAGCCGGTGTCGGAACCGACGCCAGGCCGGGGGGGCCTCCCGGTGTACGGAGGGCGGCCGGGGCGGCCGGAGCGTCCGGGGCGTCCGGGCGGGGGAGCCGTCTCGCGCACCCCCGACGCGGAACGGCGGCGCGGTCTGTCCCTGCGCATCACGGAGACCCGGAAGGCCCGGAACACTCGCGCGGAAACCCGGGAGCCGCGGGACGCTCGCACGGAAACCCGGAAGGCCCGTACGGAGGACAGTGCCGAATGACCACCGCGGGTGATCCGAACCTGCGCCATCTCCTCGCCCGCGCGGTGGCCGTGGAGCAGCGCATCCGGCGGGCGGTCGAGGCCCGGCAGCTCACCGATCCGGACCCGGACGACGCCTTCCGAGGTCTCTACCTCACGGACGAGAACATCGCCCGTCTGCTGGACGAGACCGAGGCCCGCGCCTTCCCGTACCCCGTGCCGGACCGGGGTGAGGCGCCGGCGGAACGGTCCAGGCTGACGTCCCTGGCGGGCGAGTTCGGCCTCACCGACCTCGACGTCGAGATCCTCCTCATCTCGCTCGTACCGGATCTCGACGACCGCTTCGAGGCGTTCTACGGCTACCTGAACGACGATGTCACCCGTCGTCGTCCGTCCATCGGGCTGGCTCTGGGGTTGTGCGGGCTGTCCCCCGCCGACCAGGCGGCGCGCGGCCGGCTGTCGGCCCGTGCCCCGCTCCGCGAGGGCCGCCTCCTCCTGGTCGAGGACCTGGACCGGCCGTTCCTGACCCGGGCGCTGCGCGTCCCCGACCGGGTCACCGCGCACCTGCTGGGCGACGACACCCCCGACCCCCGGCTGACCGACCTCCTCGCCCCCTGGCACGCCGTACCGGGCGTCGGCGACCCGGCCCCGCTCGCCGGGGCGCTCGCCCACGGTGCCTCGCTGGCCTACCTCCGCGAGGACCAGGGCGGCGCGGGCACGGCCCTCGCGGCCTCCGCGCTGACCCGTGCGGGCCACCGGGTCCTGGGCCTGGACCTGGCGCGGCTGGCCGAGGACCCTTCCCCGACCGAGGCGGTCCGCTCCCTGGTCCGCGAGGCCCGGCTGACCGGCGCGGGCGTGGTCTGCGCCCCGCTCGACGCGGTCTCCCGCGAGCACCCGGAGCTCCTGCGGCTGCTCACCGGCACCCCGGTCCCCACGATCCTGGTGGGCCGGGCCCCCTGGGACGCGTCCTGGTCCGCCGCCCCGCCCCTGCTCCTGCACGCCCCACGCGTGGAACCCGCCACCAGAGCGGCCCTCTGGACCGACGCGTACGACGCCCCCGTCCCCGAGTCCATCGACGTCGACCGGCTGCTCTCGCCGTTCCTCCTCACCCCGGAACAGATCACCCGGGCCGCCCGGGGAGCCGCCCAGACCACCCACCTGGACGGCGGCACCCTCACCCCCGACCACGTCCGCCAGGGCGCCCGCGCCCAGAACGCGGCGGGCCTGGACCGCCTGGCCCGCCGCATCGAACCCACCGTCACCTGGAACGACCTGGTCCTCCCGCCCGACACCCACGCCCAGCTCCGTGAACTCACCGCCCGCGCGAGGCATCGCGACCGGGTCCTGGGGGAGTGGGGCATGCGCCCCGGCGGCGGCCGGGGACGGGGTGTATCCGCCCTCTTCGCCGGCGACTCGGGAACCGGCAAGACGATGTCGGCGGAGGTCATCGCCGCGGACCTGGGCCTGGACCTCTACACGGTCGACCTGGCGACGGTGATCGACAAGTACGTGGGCGAGACGGAGAAGAACCTGGAACGCATCTTCTCGGAGGCGGCGGGCGTGAACGGAGTCCTTCTCTTCGACGAGGCGGACGCGATCTTCGGCAAGCGCTCCGACGTGAAGGACGCCCACGACCGCTACGCGAACGTCGAGAGCGCGTACCTCCTCCAGCGCATGGAGTCCTTCGACGGCCTGGCCATCCTCGCCACCAACCTCCGGGCCAACCTGGACGACGCGTTCACCCGCCGTCTGGACCTCGTCATCGACTTCCCGGTCCCGGACCCCGAACAGCGCCTCGTCCTCTGGGAGCGCTGCCTGGGACCCGTACTGCCTCGGGGCAAGGACCTGGACCTCGCCTTCTGCGCGGAGAACTTCGAGCTGGCGGGCGGCAACATCCGCTCGATCGCGGTGACGTCCGCGTATCTGGCGGCGGACACGGGCGAGCCGGTGACGATGCCGACGCTGATCCACGCGGTCCAGCGCGAATACCAGAAGCTGGGCCGGCTGACCCTGGCGTCGGAGTTCGGCCCGTATCTGGAACTTCTGGCGTGAGGTGGCGCTGCCGGTGTGAGGCGGCGCTGCTGCGGCGACCTGGTGTTACCGGTGTGATGTGGGGCGTCGGTGTGATGTGGTGCCGCCGGCGCTGCCCGGGGTCGCCGATGCGAGGCGTGCCGCTCGGGAGGTGAGGTGGCGGCGTTCTGGCGCGCTGGTGGTATGCCGGGCGGCCTCGCGATAGTCCGCCGCCGCAGCGGCGTACCGGCCGAGCAGCTCCAGGAGGTGGGCCCTGGTGGCGAGCAGCCGATGATGGTGCGCCATGTGTTTGACGGGCTCCAGGGTGGCGAGCAGATCGAGTCCGGCGGCGGGACCGTGCACCATGGCGACGGCGACCGCGCGGTTGAGGGTGACCATCGGGTTGGGTGCGAGGCGCTCCAGCAGTTCGTACAGGGCGAGGATCTGCGGCCAGTCCGTGGCGTCGACATGCCCGGCCTCGGCGTGGACGGCGGCGATGGCGGCCTGGAGCTGGTACGGGCCGAGCTGCCCCCGCGGCAGGGTTTGGCTGATCAGCTCGATCCCCTCGGCGACGAGCCGGTGGTCCCACCGGCCGCGGTCCTGTTCCGCCAGCGGTACCAGCTCGCTGTCCGGGCCGATGCGGGCGGGGCGGCGCGCATCGGTGAGCAACATCAGTGCCAGCAGCCCGGCCGTCTCCGTGTCCTCGGGCAGCAGGCGGTGCAGCAGCCGGGCGAGCCGGATCGCCTCGGCCGACAGGGCGGGTGCGGTCAGGTCGGCGCCGTCCGTGGTGGTGTACCCCTCGTTGAAGATCAGATACAGCACGTGCAGGACCTCGCCCAGGCGCTCGGCCCGGTCCGCCGCCTCCGGCATGCGCAGCGGTGTGCCGGAGGTCTTGACGGTCTGCTTGGCCCGGCTGATGCGCTGGGCCATGGTCGACTCCGGCACCAGGAAGGCCGCCGCGACCTGAGCGGTGGTCAGGCCGCCGACCGCGCGCAGTGTCAGGGCGATCCGGCTCGGCGCGGACAACGCCGGGTGGCAGCAGAGGAACAGAAGCGCGAGGGAGTCGTCCCGGTCGGCCTCCGGCTCGGCGTCGGCGGCCCGGCTGAACAGTTCCGCCTGTGGGGTGGCCAGGGCCATACGGTGCTCACGGTTACGCCGGGCCTGCTCACTGCGCACCTGGTCCACCAGCTTGCGCGAGGCGACGGTGACCAGCCAGCCCCTCGGATTGTCCGGCGTCCCCTCGGCGGGCCACTGGAGCGCCGCGGCGAGCAAGGACTCCTGTACGGCGTCCTCACACGCGTCGAAGGCGTCGTACCGGCGGAGCAGCGCGCCGAGGACCTGCGGCGCCAGCTCGCGCAGCAGGTCCTCGACGCCGGGAGCCACGCTCACATGTCCGCCGCGGACTCGTGCAGGATGGGCCACAGCTCGACCGGTTCCACATCGGCGAAGGGCATGTCCGCGGCGATCTGCTGGGCGCGCTCCTCGCTCTCGCAGTCCAGCAGGTAGAAGCTGGCGATGTACTCCTTGGTCTCCAGGTACGGTCCGTCGGTGACCGCCGGGACGCCGTCCTTGCGGCGTACGAGCTGGACGTTGGCCGCGTCCGCCAGGCCGTAGGCGCCGATGAGCTCCCCGCTCTCCCGGTACTTCTTGTTGAACGCCTCCTGCTTGGCGATCGCCTCCGGCCAGGCCTCGGCCGGGAAGGAGTCCCACTTGGCCTGGTTCCCGTAGATCATCGCGACGTACTTCATCTTGGGTGTCCTCTCGGTCCCGCGCGCCCCGTCGGCGCGCTGTCACCCTTCAGTCGGTGCCGCGAGCGGGCGCTCGACATCGGACGACAACTTATTTCGATTTTCTTCCGCACGTCTTCCGCACGTTCTCCGCACCGCAAAAATGATCACCTGCCCCGGCCCGGTCTCGCGGCTCCGTCTCCCGACCCCGTCTCTCCGCCCGGTACTCAGCCTGGTCCGCCGTCCGGTCCCTTGCGCGGGATGGGAGTTGGCGCGACCGTGGTCTGTGGGACGGCCGGTGACCGACCGGCCCACCCCACTCGCTGATGGGAGCCGGTGTGACCGCTTTATCTGTTCTGCCCCACGAACTGCACGGCGAAGGCCCGCACAAGGTGATCGCGGTGCATGGCTGGCTCGCCGACCGCTCCGCGTACGCCCCCGTGCTGCAGGACCTCGATCTCGGCTCGTTCCAGTACGCGGTGGTGGACCTGCGGGGCTACGGCGAGGCGCGGGACGCGGGCGGCTCGTACACCACGGCCGAGGGGGCCGAGGACGTGCTCGCACTGGCCGACCGGCTCGGCTGGGAGCGGTTCTCGCTGATCGGCCACTCGATGGGTGGCTCCGTCATCCAGCGCACACTGGCTGCCGCGCCGGAGCGGGTGCGCAGAATCGTGGGGGTGTCGCCGGTCCCCGCATCCGGTCTCCCGCTCCCGCCCGAGCAGTGGGAACTCTTCGCCGGGGCGGCGCACACTCCGCAGAACCGTCGCGTCATCCTCGACACCACCACTGGAGGCCGGCGCCCGGCGGGCTGGCTGGACCGCATGGTGCGCCGCTCGGTCGACTGCAGCGACGCCAAGGCGTTCCGGGCCTGGCTGGACTCCTGGGCGGGCGAGGACTTCCACGACCGGATCGAGGGCTCGTCCGTACCGGCCCTCGCCGTCGTGGGCGCGCTGGACCCGGCCCTCTCCGCCGAGTTGCAGCGCGCCACCTGGATGCGCTGGTTCCCCCGGGCCGAACTGGTGGAGCTGCCGTCGTGCGGCCACTACGCGATGGACGAGACCCCGCTCGACCTGATCCGCGTGATGGAGGACTTCCTGCGGGCGGACGCGGAGGCATGAGCGGTCCCGCCCCCGCCGAAATGCCCGTACCGGACATCTTCGACCCGAGGCTGTACGGGCAGGGCATCCCCCACGACCTCTACCGCCACCTGCGCGACCACCACCCCGTGGCGTGGCAGGAGGAGCCGGAGGTGCTCGGCTGGCCGGCGGGCCCCGGCTTCTGGGCGGTCACCCGGCACGAGGACGTGGTCCGGGTCCTGAAGGACTCCGCGACGTACTCCTCGTACCTGGGCGCCACCCAGATCCGCGACCCGGACCCCGCCGACCTCCCGTTCATCCGCCGCATGATGCTCAACCAGGACCCACCGCACCACCGACGCCTGCGCGTACTCGTCAGCCGTGCCTTCACCCCGAAGCGCATCGACCGTTTCACCGTGACCGTCCGCGAACGCGCCCGCTCCCTGCTCACCCGCGCGGTCGCCGAGGCGCGGGCCGGCGACGGCACCTGCGACGTCGTCACCCAGGTCACCGACGACTACGCCCTGCTCAACCTCACCGACCTGCTCGGCGTACCGGACACCGACCGCGCGCTCCTCCTCCACTGGACGCAGCGCGTCATCGGCTACCAGGACCCCGACGAGGCCGGAACACCGGAACTGGGCGCGGACGGCAAACCGCTCAACCCCCGTTCCCCCTCCGCCCTGCGCGACATGTTCGCCTACGCCCACGCCCTGGCTGCCCACAAGCGCCGCCACCCCGCCGACGACGTGATGACGTCCTTGGCCACGGACCCCGAACTGACCGCCCCCGAACTGGAGATGTTCTTCTTCCTGCTGGTGGTGGCCGGCAACGACACCGTACGCAGCGCGGCCCCCGGCGGCCTGCACCTCCTGGCGGAGCACCCAGACGCGTACCGCAGCCTGTGCGACGGCGAGGTGGGTTTCGCGACCGCCGTCGACGAACTCCTCCGCCGCCACCCCCCGGTCCTCACCTTCCGCCGCACGGCCACCCGGGACACGGAGCTGGCCGGCACCCGTATCCGCGCCGGCGACAAGGTGGTCGTCTTCCACGCCTCCGCCAACCACGACGAACGCGTCTTCCCCGCCCCGTTCACCCTGGACCTCGCCCGCACCCCGAACCCCCACGTCTCCTTCGGCGACGGCCCGCACGTCTGCCTGGGCGCGCACTTCGCCCGACTGCAACTGCGGGTGCTGTACGAGGAAACGTGCCGCGCACTACCGGCATCGCTCGAACCTGCGGGTTCACCGAGGCGCCTGGTGTCGAATTTCATCAATGGGATGAAGTCGCTACGAGTGCGGGTGCCGAATGCTTGAGGGCAATTGCCTGGTGGGTTCTGTCTGCGTTGCACGGCGTCACAGGGCCGGTTCCCGTTCAGGGTCTGCTGGGATCATTCCCCGGTTGATGAGGGCACGGTAGCCCCCGTGCCGGTCAGTGGAGGACTCCACGAAGTCTGCTTCCACCGCGAACAACGGCACTACCCGCAGCAAACCGACATCGGTGACTGGCGCGGGGAAACGGAAGCCGTAGACCGAATCCCAGTCGATGAGCATGACCATCGAGAACCGTGGGAACAGCGGGAGTGAGACATTCGTTAGGATCTGTCCGTCACGGAAAGGGAGGCCGTTCTCCAGCGGTACCGAAGCCAATTCGGCTAGTGCCTTGGCCAAGGCCATGGCAGAGACTTCGTCCAGTTTTCCCATGACTTCCATGGCCAGTTCGCACGGGAAATCAGCGCAGAGCACCTCTGAGCCGAATCCGGCAGTCCCCAGCAGCGTCAGGTCGTCCGCCGGGTCCAGCTGTTCGATTTCGTCCGGAAGATAGACCACCACGGCGGCCTCGCCGGCGTGTGGCCCCGTGCGGGAGAGCCGCAACGTACGAGTCGGTGGGTCATACAACTCCGTGTATGCCGCGAGGACCGAAGGGATGAATTCTTGACTGTCCTCAACTGTGTTCCCACCACGATTCGTGACTTCCGCGTTCCTTGCTTGGCAGCTCGTATCGCTCGGCCGATGATCCGCTTGCCGCCGACTCATCCTCGTGCTCGGGCCCGTGGTAGCTGGACGGTCGCTGGTTCCAGGCACGATTTTCCTCCCGGGTCTGTTTGTGTCCCGTTCTGTTCCAGTGGCCCGACGCTCCCGGCGAGGCATGCCCGAGAATTGCCTTCGGGAACAGGAAGTCCGAATATCTTGCGGGGTTCACGACGCTCTGATAATGGGCGTGTTGCTGGTGATATGCGGCGTTCGTCTTCTCGCTCGGCGTCGCGAGTTTGAAGGATCCTCCTGAGCCGATACTTCCGAGCAGCCCCTTGCTCAGAATTTCGAGTCCAGCGGCTGAGCTCTTGCTTGGGTTTACATACCCATACTTGTGTCGGTTATTCGGGTTGGTCTCGCGCCACTCGGCGACTGCCGGATCGAAAGTGTTCTGACCCAGTGGATCGCTTCCGTGGGACTGCACGCGGAAGATGGCCCCCTTGTCGACCCAGGTTTGAACCGCTCTTTCCGCTGTCCGCTTCGATACGCCCAGAAAATCGCTCAAGGCGCGAGTGGTGAACGGGCTCGACTTGAAATTGTTCTTGGCCTTCTGGAGGCGTTCGTCCAAGCCGTGGCCGAGGCGGTCCTGTACTGCGGCAATCGAACTGCGTAGATCCTCCTGAGTCGTCGCTATTTCATCGCGTATCCTGTCGAGAACCGTGATTGCTGCCCCAGCCTTTGACTTGGTCTCATATTCGGTAAGAGCGGCTTTCAGAGAATTCAGATCGCTCTGCACCTTGGCGATCTTCCCGGCCGTGTCCGCGTCGTTCGGCTGGTCCTTCTTCGCCTGCTCCCGGTAACTCTCGATTGCTGCGTCGACTGGATGCGGTCTGCTGGCGATCATCGGCACATAGTGCTGACCGGTTTGAGTGATCCACAAGCGATGGGATTCGGTGCGCACGGTCCATGTGAGGTTTTTTCCGACCGGCCCTAATTTCTTCCTGTCGTCCGTCGGTGCTTTCGTGTCCTTCTTCTCGCCGTTACTGGCGGTGGAATTTCGTATTTTTCTCCACAGATTCTTTCCTGCTTTGACGATGAGTCCGACTATTTTGTCGATGGCGCGGTTGACGGGGCGGGACACGGAGTGGAACACGCTCTTTACCTTGTTGGCGAGGCTTCCGATGCCCAGTAGCGAGGCGAGGAAGCCGATGAGAAGGGGGATGCTGGCCGCCAGGGCGGTCTCGATGAGTTTAGGGACTCCGGCGGTGCCGCCGTTGGCGATGGCGATGACGGCGTCGAGGACGGCGTTGACGAACTCCACTATCTGGGCGCCCTGGTTCACGATGAACGTGACGATGTCGATGATTCCCTTGACCGCGCGGACGAACGCGGAGGCGGGGTTGAGGAGGGAGATGATCCAGGTGATCCCGGCGATGATGACGGTGGGGATCAGGTAGCTGGTGAGTTTCTCCAGGATGGTGGCCTTGAGGTCGCCGGCCTCGGCCTCGATTTCCTTGACGGCGCCCGCGGGGCCCTCGGTGGCGAGTTT
>NZ_BMTF01000018.1:148072-153365 GCF_014649535.1 Streptomyces gelaticus | reverse complement strand
GTTCGACAGGGGGCAACAGTCATGCCGGGCCCGGAGGCCAGCGGCCCTCTTGCAGGACCGCGGAAAACATAACGGGGCGGGATTTGAACCCACGACCTCTTCGTCCCGAATGAGGTTCGGTCCGATTCCTCACCGGCCGGTTTGCCGTTTCGCCTGGCCACAGCGTTGGTGCGCGGTGGGCTCGGGCGGTGTCGCGGGGGCTTGGGGAACAAGTCGGCTCCCGGACGGCTCCCAGGAGGGACGCACCTACGATGCCCACCGGGAGCGAACCCGTGCCATGGGCTTGGGAGAGGGCACCCGCCGCTACCTTGTCGATGTCGAGTGCCAGGTCCTCCCCGGTGCCGGAGGTTTCCGCGACCAGCGCCCGCGCTGGCCTCGTGGCGGCGGTCGTCACAACGGCCCCAGCGCATTCACTCCGCCGAGGCCGCCCTTCCGGATCGTCACACGTGAGCGTGCTCGATCCGTCTTCAATTGTACGACTGCGGGCCGGGAATTGTACGACTGCGGGCCGGGCAGGCCGACAGGGAGAGCGGGCCCGTGGGCAGTCAGGCTCAGCCGCGTTCTTCCTCTTCGGCCTCCATGCGCCGGATTCCCTGGTGTGTCAGGGAGACCATCGCGGGGGTGTTGCCGGGTTCCCAGTCGACGGTGATCAGGTCCTCGCCGGCGAGGTAGGTGCAGGCGGCGGCCAGGTCCTCCTCCGGGATGCGCAGGTCGTTCCGCAGCTTCCGTCCCGGGACTCCGAGGAGACGGTTGCCTTCGGTGGCTTCGTAGAGGGCGGTCAGGACCCGTTCGCGGTAGACCTGTCGCTCGCGGAGTGTCGCCATGACCGAGTCCTTTCATGCGCGAGAGACCGGCGGGTGGGTTGTCCCGGGTGTCGGGTGCCTCACCCGCGGCCTTCGGTCGGAGGAGTGGTCAGACGTGCTCACGGCCAGGTGCCCGTGAGCCGGCGGTGGGCGGCTCGTTCCGTCGGTGTGGGGTGGCTGTGGCCGGGCGGCCGGCGAACGGCCTGGAAGGGGTCGCCGAAGTGGTGGGCGGCGATGCGTGCGTCGTGCTGGGCGTTGAGCCGGTGGATCAGGCGCATGCCGAGCGCGATCAGCAGGGCGATCGCGGCGATCGTGATCAGGGTTTCCATGGGGTCACCTCCGCGGGATTCCCAGCATGGGGATCATCCGCGCGCCGACGACCGGGTGCCGGAGTGGCGCCGGTGCGGACCCGCCGTCGGTCTCCCAGGCGTCCTCGCTGCTGCGGGCGTCCCGCATACGGCGGCCGGTCGCGGCCTCGTCGGACATCAGGACTCCGGCGGACAGGACGCTGCCGGGGATGGCGGCGGCGGTCAGCAGCCGGGCGGCTGCGGCGGGTTCGGCCTCGGGCGGGATCACCAGCAGGTCGCAGCGGCCGACGGTGTAGGAGAGCAGGATCATCTTGTCGGGATCCTGTTCGGTGAACCAGCCGACGTGCACGGTGTGCCCGGTGGCAGGAACCTTGTGCGGGACGACGGGCCAGCGGGTGGGGTTCACCGTGACGCGTGTGATGCGTCCGTAGCGTTCCTCCAGCGCGTCGACCAGGGGCGGAAGCTCGACGGTGAGGTCACGCGAGCGAGGCCACCAAGCGCCGTCCAGGAGGCCGGCGAGCGTGGTCTTCGGTGTCAGCGAAAGGCGCGCCAAAAGCAGCGGCGCGAGGGTGGCGGTCATGATCGCGGACCCGTCTCCGGGCCGCCCTGCAGGGCGGCCCAGTGTCTTGTATCGCCGGAAACGACGTCCGCGTGGGAGCGGGTGTTCGAGTTACTCCCGGTACTTTCAGCGTACTCCGCCCAGTGGTCGGACGAGCCGTTCTGACCAGGTGATTTCCCACCGGGAACACCGCCCGCCCGATGGTCAAGGGCATGACCGCAGGTATGCGGGTACCGTGAGAAACACGGCGGTGTCTCGTCGGCCATGAGGCGTCGGCGGCGCCGCGTAGTCAGGCGATCCCACCATGGCCGAATCAGACGCCCCCACCCCTCCGAAGCTCCTTCCGGACGAGATCCACCGAGCGGTGAAACCCGGCACGGCCATGCTCCGGCTGCAGACGACCCACTCCCGCGAAGGCGTCCTCGACGGCGCCTGGTGGCCCCGCTCCCGCGACATCGCGACCGAGCTGCCCGCCCTGATCCGGGCGCTCACCGCGCACCTCGGCCCCGTCACACGCGTCGGCCTGGACGCGGACGCCTGGGAGGAGGTGCCGACGCGTGTGATCGTCGACGACCGGGTCGTGCGCCTCGACTCCTTCCCCGTCGGCGACGACACCGTCCTCATCACCCGTGGCGACAACGACCACTTCGCCCTCCTGGTGGTGCCCCCGGACACGACACCCGACGCGGCACGCGTCGCGATGGCCCGTGCGGTCGACGTCGGCAACGTCACCCAAGCCGCCGAGATCCTTGTCGCCACGCCCGCCGAACCAGCGACACACCACCAGGAGCCGGCGTGATCCAGATGGCGGACATCCGCGAGTGGCGGACCCACGACGTGGTGGACACGCGGGGCCACAGGATCGGTGAGCTGGAGGCGATCTACGTCGACACCCGCACCGACCAGCCGGCCATGGCCAAGGTCCGCGTCGGCCTGCCCACCCGACACCGTCTGGTGTTCGTCCCCCTGGACGGTGCGACGGTGGGGCCGGGCTACGTGAAGGTCGCCCATGACAAGGCGCTGGTGAAGCAGTGCCCTTCGACCGGCAGCGACGACGTACTTCCCGCCGAGGACGAGGAGGCGGTCTTCCGGCACTACGACCTCCCCTACCAGCCCGGGGCGAACGGCGAACGCCAGCTGGCCCGCCGCTGAGCTTCCCAACCGACAGAGGGCGCAGCCCTCATGACGCTCTTCCTGGCCCTGATCATCATCGCGATCGTGCTGGGCATCATCGGTGCCACCGTCGACGGACTGCTCTTCCTGCTCGTCATCGGCATCGTGCTGTTCGTGGCGGACCTCATCTACATCACCATGCGCATGCGCCGCTCCGCCCATCGCCGTCCGGTCCGGTGACCCCACAACCGAGGGTGGCGAGATGGTCGGCGTCGCCGCCGCGCCACTCGATGAGGAAGATGGTCGCGTCGTCGCTGGTGACGCCGCCGCGTTCTTGCTTCAAGGTGTGGGAGAGCACGCGCACCACCGACCGCACCGCCGTGTGGTCACGGACGACTCGGTTGGTGCTCTCGATGACTTGCTCCTCACCGAACTGTTCCCCACCGGCTTGATGCTCTTCGATCAGGCCGTCGATGAAACACAGCAGCCGGTCCCCGGGCCGCAGCGTCCGCTCGCTGACTACCAGGTCCTCACCGCCGAAACCGACCGGCAAGGTGGTCGGGCTCTCCAGCCGGTCCACCACGGCGCGGCCACGGATCAGCAGCGGTGCCGGGTGGCCGGCATTGACCCACTGCAGCTGGCCTTGCGGGTCCGGTCGGAGGTCATGCCCAAACGGCTCCCAAGACGGCCGGAAACCACTCAAGGGCCTGATCCGATTTTTCGGATCAGGCCCTTGACCTGGTCTTACGGCTGTCGGGGTGGCGGGATTTGAACCCACGACCTCTTCGTCCCGAACGAAGCGCGCTGCCAAGCTGCGCTACACCCCGATCGTCGCCGGTGTCCCGGCGACATCGATTACTTTAGCCCACCCGCGCCCGCAGACGAAATCCGGTTTCTGTGCCGCTGGCCGGGGAAGGGGCCGGGCCGGCGGTCGGGGGCCTCAGTCCCGGGCCGTCAGGGTCAGCAGGGTCGCCTCGGGCGGGCAGGCGAAGCGGACCGGGGTGTAGCGGTTGGTGCCGCAGCCGGCGGAGACGTGGAGGTAGGCGCGGCGGTCGTCGACGGAGTGGGTGGAGAGGCCCTTGACCCGGTCCGTGTCCAGGTCGCAGTTGGTGACCAGGGCTCCGTAGAAGGGGATGCAGAGCTGGCCGCCGTGGGTGTGACCGGCCAGGATGAGGGGGTAGCCGTCCCTGGTGAAGGCGTCCAGGGAGCGCAGGTAGGGCGCGTGGACCACGCCGATGGAGAGGTCGGCGCCTGTTTCGGGGCCGCCGGCCACCTCCGCGTAGCGGTCGCGCTTGATGTGCGGGTCGTCGAGGCCGGTGAAGGCGATCTCCAGGCCGTCGATCTTGAGGCGGCCGCGGGTGTTGGACAGGCCCAGCCAGCCCGCCTCGTCGAAGGCGTCGCGCATCGGTTCCCACGGGTTGTGGACGACGCCGACCGCGGGCGCGTTCCCGTTGAGGCCGTGCTTGCCCTGGGCCTTTTCGAGGAGGTAGCGGGCAGGGTTGCGGAGCTTGGGGCCGTAGTAGTCGTTGGAGCCGAAGACGTACACCCCGGGGAACTCCATCAGCGGACCGAGCGCGTCGAGCAGCTCGGGCACGGCCTCGGGGTCGGAGAGGTTGTCGCCGGTGTTCACGACGAAGTCCGGGCGCAGGCCGGCCAGTGACTGGAGCCAGGTGCGCTTCTTGCGCTGGCCGCTCACCATGTGGACGTCGGAGACCTGGAGCACGCGCAGCGGGCGTGCCCCGTGCGGGAGCACGGGGATGGTGACCCTTCGCAGCCGGAACGAGCGGGCCTCGAATCCGGCGGCGTAGGCGAGACCGGCTGCGCCGATCGCCGCGCCGACTGCCGTGACTTTCAGGGGTACTCCGTAGCGTGCGCGCATGCGCCCATCGTCGCAGACACCGCACGGCCGACAGAAAACCGGCGGGCGCCGCTCGCCCCGTACCTGCCACAATCAGTACATGACCACGCTCAAGTCCAAGCTCAAGGAAGACCTCACCACGGCCATGAAGGCGCGTGACGAGCTGACCTCGTCCACGCTGCGGCTGACCCTCACCGCCATCACGAAGGAGGAGGTCAGCGGCACGACGGCCCGCGAGCTCTCCGACGACGAGGTGCAGAAGGTGATCGCCAAGGAGGCGAAGAAGCGCCGCGAGGCGGCCGAAGCCTTCGCGCAGGGCGGCCGGACCGAGCAGGCCGAGCGTGAGAAGGCCGAGGGCGAGGTCCTCGACGCGTACCTGCCGAAGCAGCTGAGCGACGACGAGCTGGGAGCGATCGTGGCGTCCGCCGTCGAGGAGGCCAGGGCCGCCGGGGCCGAGGGGCCGCGCGCGATGGGCGCCGTCATGAAGATCGTGAACCCGAAGGTGGCGGGGCGCGCGGACGGCGGCCGGGTGGCCGCCTCGGTGAAGAAGCTCCTCGCGGGCTGAGGCCGCGTACGGAGGACGTACGTACAGGGACAGACGTGGGCGGGGTGGCCCGGATCAGGATCGATCCGGGCCACCCCGCCCACGTGT
>NZ_BMTF01000018.1:113182-148042 GCF_014649535.1 Streptomyces gelaticus | reverse complement strand
CGGGGACGAGGCGTACGGCTCCGGTCAGGGGCCCTGTGTTCCGCTGTTGGTCTGGCCGCGGTGGCCGCCGCCGTTGTTCCCGCCGGTCAGATTCGGCGGGATGGTCATGCCCGGGAACGGGTTCTTGTCGGTGGGCTTCTTGCCCCCGGGGCCGGGCCGTCCCTCGTCCCGGTCGCGGTCCCTGCCCCCGCCCCGTTCGTCGTGCCTTGACGGGTCCGGGATGTCGACCGTGTTGAAGGCGGGAGCAGCCACGCCGTTGAGGGCGCCTGTCATCGCGTCACGCCAGATGGGTCCGGGGACCTGTCCGCCGTACACCTTGTCCTGGTACACGCCGCCGATCGTGATGCGCTCCATCTCGACGCTCTGGGACGGGCTGCCGACCCAGACCGCGCCGGACATGTTCGGCGTGTAGCCGACGAACCAGGCGTTCTTGCGGGCGTCGGTCGTACCGGTCTTGCCCGCGTTGTCGCGGCTCTGGAGACCCGCCTCCTGGCCGGTACCGGAGTCGACCACGCCGCGCAGCAGCGTGTTGACGGTGTCGGCCGTCGTCGGTGACATCGCCTGCGAGCAGGAGGTCTTGGGCACCGGGAGCGAGCTGCCGTCGGCCTTCTTGACCGACTCGATGGCGATCGGCGTGCAGTACGTACCGCGGTTGGCGAAGGCGGCGTACGCGCCGGCCATCGTCAGCGGCGACAGACCGTTGGAACCGAGGGTCAGCGTCGACGGGTTCTGCGGGAGCTTGGTGCCGTCGCCCTGGACCACGCCGAGCTTGTCGGTCATCTGCGAGACCGGGCACATGCCGATGTCCTGGAGCATCTCGACGAAGTAGGTGTTGACCGACTTCTCCATCGCTTCCTTCAGCGCGTACGGGCCCTTCTCCGTCTCGCTCTCGTTCTCCAGGTGATACTTCGGCACTCCGTCGTTGACCCACGGCTTCCCACAGGACTGCACCGTGTCCGGGTAGTCCATCTCGTACGGGGACGGATAGACCTGCGTGGCCGGCTTGCCGCCCTCTATGGCCGCGGCGGCGAGGAACGGCTTGAACGTCGAACCCGTCGGGAAGCCGTAGTTGGAGCCGCCCATGGCCTTGTTGACCGAGTAGTTGTACTGGGTCTCGTTGGTCCCGAAGCCGTACGGCTTGGACTGGCCCATGCCCATGATCTTGCCGGTGCCGGGCTGGACCAGCGTCACGGCCGTCGCGACCTTGTCCGACTTGTAGACGTGGTTCTTGATCGAGGCCTGCACCGACTGCTGGGACTGCGGGTCGAGCGTCGTCCGTATGGTCAGACCGCCCCGGTTCCAGATCTTGGCCCGGTCCTCCTTGGTCTTGCCGAAGACCGGGTCGGTGAGGAAGACGTGGCGTACGTAGTCGCAGAAGAAGCCGGCGCCGCTGACGGCCGTGATGCAGCCGTTCTGCGGCTTCTTGACCTTCAGCTTGATCGGGCTCGCCTTCGCCTTGTCGGCCTCGGCCTGCGAGATGTCCCCGACGTCCGCCATGCGCTGGAGCACTATGTTGCGGCGCTTGGTCGCCTCGGCCGTGTCGTTGACCGGGTCGTAGCGGCTGGGCGACTGCACGACGCCGGCCAGCAGCGCGGACTCCTCCAGCGTCAGGTCCTTCGCCGGCTTGGAGAAGTAGCGCTGGGAGGCGGCCTCGATGCCGTACGCCTGCTGCCCGAAGAAGGTGATGTTGAGGTAGTTCTCCAGGATCTTCTTCTTGCCGAGTTCTTCCTCGACCTGGATCGCGTACTTCAGCTCCTGGACCTTGCGGCCCATCGTCTGCTGGGTGGCCTGCGCGACCTTGTCCGGGTCGTCGCCCGCCTCCTCGACGAAGACGTTCTTCACGTACTGCTGGGTGAGGGTGGAGGCGCCCTCGGTGGTCCCGCCCGTCTGCACATTGCGGTTCAGGGCGCGCAGGATGCCCTTGAGGTCGATGGCCCCGTGCTCGTAGAAGCGGGCGTCCTCGATCGCGATTATCGCCTGCTGCATGTACGGCGAGATGTCCTTCAGCGGGACCACCGTGCGGTCGCGCGAGTACACCGAGGCGATCAACCCGCCCTTGCTGTCCAGGATCGTGGTGCGCTGGCTCAGCGGTGGGGTTTTGAGATTGGCGGGGATCTCGTCGAATCCCTCGACCGTCCCCTTGGTGGCGAGCCCCAGTGCTCCGGCGGCCGGCAGCGCGATGCCCGCGAGCACGACTCCGGAGAGCGCGGCGACACCGAGGAACTTGGCGGCCTGCTGGGTCGTCGAGAGACCCCCGCCCGAGCGCTTCTTTGGCATGGGGGCAGCCTACGTTCTCATTCGCCGGACACACGTATATGCCTTGGCCTAAGCTGCTCTCAACTGTCACAGCAGTCCGGTTCCGTATCAACCCCCGTGCACGTCCCGGCCATGACCTGAGGCGCTCCCGAATTCGCCTCGTGTGTCATTGAACGTCCGTTGTGATCCAGGTGAACTGTCCCAATTTCACCGGGATGGTCGCGTATGCCCTCGCCTCACTCCCCTGGGTGATCTGCCGCATACGCATAGTCCGTTCGGGCCATTCAAGATTGGGCCCGAAGGGGGTGTTGTGCTGTCGCCACCTTCCGTAACGTCCTCAACTGGCAGCGGTGAATATGCCGCTGCCGCCGTGGGGGAGCCTCGATTCGGGAGAGGACGGCGCCGTGATGGGCTGGGTAAGCGACTGGAGTGCGCAGGCAGCCTGCCGCACTACCGATCCGGATGAATTGTTCGTACAAGGGGCAGCGCAGAACAGGGCCAAGGCGGTGTGCACCGGATGCCCGGTGCGGACCGAGTGCCTGGCCGACGCGCTGGACAATCGCGTCGAATTCGGCGTATGGGGCGGAATGACCGAGCGGGAGCGCCGCGCACTGCTGCGCAGGCGGCCCACCGTCACGTCCTGGCGCCGACTGCTGGAGACCGCGCGCAGCGAGTACGAGCAGTCGACGGGCATCCTGCCCGTGGCGATCGGACTGGACGACGACGAACTGCACGAGAGGTACGCCGCGGTGGGATAGGGCTGACGAGCGGTTACGCAGCTCCGGCCGGGACGGAACCGGTCGCGAGCCGGTCCCCTACGGCCCGAAGTCCTTCGAGGTCGTGTACGTCCCCGGGCAGCGCGGCCACTTCGGTCACGGCGACCTCGGGGTGCAGCGCGGTGAAGCGGTCGCGTGTGCGCTGTTCGCGCGCGACCACCTGCATCCGTTCGGCATGCAGCCGCAACAGACCTGCGGTCAGCTCCTCGACGGAGGCGGTTCCGGGGGTGTCGGGAGCGCGCCCCGCCGTCGGCTCGCGGTCTTCGGCGTCCTCGCGCTCGGAGTTGTCGGGCGTGGCGTCGGGGGTGGTGTCCGGTACGGAACCGGGCGCAGGAGCGGCCTGGGGAGAGTCGGCCGACCGGTCGGCCGGGTCACGAAGTCCAGCCTTCCCGGTCGTCTGATCCACAATGCCACCCCCCTCAAGATTTTCTGCGGCGGCCAGGGCCTGCTCGGCGGAGAGCCGGGCGGCGTCGCTGCCGTGGACCCGGTTGAGCACCAGTCCGGCCAGCGGCATTTCCTCCGAGGCCAGCCGTTCCACGAAGTACGCCGCCTCGCGCAGCGCGTCCTGCTCCGGTGTCGCGACGACGAGGAACGCCGTACCGGGCGCCTGGAGCAGTCGGTAGGTGGCATCGGCCCGGGTACGGAATCCGCCGAACATGGTGTCCATCGCCGCGACGAAGGTCTGTACGTCGCGCAGGAACTGACCGCCGAGCAGTTTGCCGAGGGTGCCGGTCATCATCGACATGCCGACGTTCAGGAACTTCATCCCCGCCCGGCCGCCCATCTTCGCCGGGGCCATCAGCAGCTTGATGAACTTTCCGTCCAGGAACGAACCGAGCCGCTTCGGCGCGTCAAGGAAGTCCAGCGCGGAGCGCGACGGAGGGGTGTCGACGATGATCAGGTCCCACTCGTTGCGCGCCCGCAGCTGACCGAGCTTCTCCATCGCCATGTACTCCTGCGTGCCCGCGAAACCGGCCGACAGGGACTGGTAGAAGGGGTTCTCCAGGATCGCGCGGGCCCGCTCGCCGTCCGCATGCGCTTCGACGATCTCGTCGAAGGTCCGCTTCATGTCGAGCATCATGGCGTGCAGTTCCCCGGCGCCCTCGCCCTCGATGCCCGGCACCCGGCGCGGGATGTTGTCCAGCGAGTCGATGCCCATGGACTGGGCGAGTCTGCGGGCCGGGTCGATGGTGAGCACCACGACCTTGCGGCCGCGCTCGGCAGCCCGTACGCCCAGCGCCGCCGCGGTCGTGGTCTTGCCGACGCCGCCCGAACCGCAGCACACGACGATCCGGATGTCCGGATCGTCGAGCAGCGCGTCGGTGTCCAGCGTCGGCGCGGAAGCGGGGGAGCCGGCCGTGTCCGGTCCTGAGGTCGCGGCCGTCTTCGCGGCCGTGGCCGCGTCCGTGCGCTGTGTCATGCACCCACCCCTTGTCCCACCCCTTCGCCCACGCCCTGCTTGCGGAACTCGGTCGCCAGGTCGTAGAGACCCGCCGGGTCCATCCCCTCACCGATCAGAGGGAGTTCGTACCCCGGAAGCTCCAGGTCCGCGAGCACGGCGCGCTGCTCGCGCTCCAGCTCGACCCGCTGGGCATGCTCGGCCGCCTGCTCGACCAGGGGGCGCACGAGCCCCGCGGCGCCGGTCACTCCCGCCCTCGTCAGCGCCTTGGCGATCTCCTTGCGGCGGCCTCCCGCGGCGGTGCGCAGGGCGTCCTCGTCCAGCAGATGGGGCCGCACCATGTTCACGATGATCCGGCCCACCGGCAGTTCGGCGTCCCGCAGTTCGGCAATGCCGTCCGCGGTCTCCTGGACCGGCATCTCCTCCAGCAGCGTCACCAGATGGACGGCGGTTTCCGGGGACTTCAGCACCCGCATCACGGCCTGGGCCTGATTGTGTATCGGTCCTATCCTGGCCAGCCCCGCCACCTCGTCGTTCACATTGAGGAAGCGGGTGATGCGCCCGGTGGGCGGGGCGTCCATGATCACGTAGTCGTAGACGTACTGGTTCTGCTTGTCCTTGCGGCGTACGGCTTCGCAGGCCTTGCCGGTCAGCAGCACGTCCCGTACGCCGGGTGCGATCGTGGTGGCGAAGTCGATCGCGCCGAGCTTCTTGAGCGCCCGGCCCGCGCTGCCCAGCTTGTAGAACATCTGGAGGTAGTCGAGAAGGGCGCGCTCGGCGTCGATCGCGAGGGCGTACACCTCGCCGCCGCCCGGTGCAACGGCGATCTTGCGCTCCTCGTAGGGGAGGGACTCCGTCTCGAAGAGCTGGGCGATGCCCTGCCTGCCCTCGACCTCCACGAGAAGGGTGCGCTTGCCCTCGGTCGCGAGGGCGAGCGCGAGGGCGGCGGCGACCGTGGTCTTACCGGTACCGCCCTTGCCGCTGACGACCTGGAACCTGCTCACGTATTCGAGCCTAACCAGTCGTGCCGCAGGCTACGCACGAGGCCGTGCGTGCCAGGTATTACAGTCGGGCCATGACCAAGTGGGAATACGCGACCGTGCCCCTTCTCGTGCACGCGACCAAGCAGATTCTGGACACCTGGGGCGAGGACGGCTGGGAGCTGGTCCAGGTCGTTCCCGGCCCGAACAACCCCGAGCAGCTCGTGGCCTACCTGAAGCGGGAGAAGGCGTAGTGGCGGGCGCCGTCGAGGCGAAGCTCGCCGAGCTCGGGCTGACGCTGCCGGACGTCGTGCCGCCGCTGGCCTCGTACCAGCCGGCCGTGCAGTCGGGGGTGTACGTCCACACCTCCGGCCAGCTGCCGATGGTGGACGGCAAGCTCGCGGTCACCGGCAAGGTCGGTGCGGAGGTCACGCCCGACGAGGCCAAGGAACTGGCGAAGACCTGCGCGCTCAACGCGCTGGCCGCCGTGAAGTCCGTCGCGGGCGACCTGGACCGGATCGCGCGGGTGGTGAAGGTCGTGGGCTTCGTCGCCTCGGCGTCGGACTTCACCGGGCAGCCCGCCGTGATCAACGGGGCCAGCGAGCTGCTGGGCGCGGTGCTCGGTGACAAGGGCGTGCACGCGCGCAGCGCGGTGGGCGTCGCGGTGCTGCCGCTGGACGCGCCGGTCGAGGTCGAGGTCCAGGTCGAGCTGGCCGGGGCCTAGGAACGCTCAGTTTCTTCATCGTCCTTCCCGATCCCGTCCGGTCGCCACGACCGGGCGGGATCGCCTGCTGTACGGGGCAGGCCCGGACCGGCGCACCCGCCCGACCGATGTGCCTCTCCACACCTCTCGAACATCGGCGCGGTTCCGGATAGCCTCCGGCCATGTCCAATGGTCAGTGGTACCCACCCGAATGGCCCGACCGGATCCGGGCGCTCGCCGCAGGTGAGCTGACGGCCCCGACCCCGAAGCGGGCCGCCACGGTGATGCTGCTCCGGGACACCGCCGCTGACACCGAGGGCGGCCCCGCCGTCCACATGCTGCGCCGCCGTGCCTCCATGGCATTCGCCGGCGGCGCGTACGCCTATCCGGGTGGCGGGGTCGACCCGCGCGACGACGACCGGCTCGTCGGCTGGGCCGGGCCCGCGCTGGAGACCTGGGCCGAGCGGCTCGGCGTCGGGACTCCGGCCGAGGCCCAGGCCATCGTGTGCGCGGCGGTCCGTGAGACGTACGAGGAGGCGGGTGTCCTCCTCGCGGGGCCGGACGCCGGCGCGGTGGTCAGCGACATCACCGGCGCCGACTGGGAGGCCGACCGGGAGGCGCTGGTCGCCCGGGAGCTCTCCTTCGCAGAGTTCCTGGACCGGCGCGGGCTGGTGCTGCGCTCGGATCTGCTGGGCGCCTGGGCGCGCTGGATCACCCCCGAGTTCGAGCCCCGGCGCTACGACACCTGGTTCTTCGTCGCCGCGCTCCCCGAGGGCCAGCGCACCCGCAACGCCTCCACGGAGGCCGACCGTACGGTCTGGATCCGGCCCGGCGAGGCGGCCGACGGGTACGACAGGGGCGAGCTGCTGATGATGCCGCCGACCGTGTCGACGCTGCGGGCGCTGAGACAGTACGGGACGGCCGCCGAGGCCCTGAAGGCGGCGGATTCCCAGGACCTCGCCCCGGTACTGGCACAGGCGCGGCTGGAGGGCGACGAGTTGGTGCTGAGCTGGCCGGGACACGACGAGTTCACGAAGCACATTCCGAGCGGTGGCGGGGGAGGTGGGGCCGTATGACCGGGGCTGCAGCCCTTCCGGGCCAGCCGCGCGGCGGGGTCCTGTCCGGGCCCGCCACCAGCCGTGCCGTCAACGTCCTCGCCCCCAACGCCTCGCCGATGACGCTGGACGGCACCAACACCTGGATCGTGGCCGAGCCCGACTCCGATCTGGCGGTCGCCATCGACCCGGGCCCGCTGGACGACACGCATCTGCGGGCCGTCATCGAGACCGCAGAGCGGGCCGGCCGCCGGATCGCGCTCACCCTGCTCACCCACGGGCACCCCGACCACGCGGAGGGCGCGGCGCGGTTCGCCGAGCTGACGCGTACGAAGGTGCGTGCCCTGGACCCGGCGCTGCGGCTGGGCGACGAGGGGCTGACCACGGGCGATGTGATCACCACCGGTGGCCTGGAGCTGCGGGTCGTGCCGACCCCCGGGCACACCGCGGACTCGCTCTCCTTCCATCTGCCCGCCGACCGGGCGGTGCTGACGGGCGACACGATCCTCGGGCGCGGCACCACCGTCGTCGCGCATCCGGACGGGCGGCTCGGCGACTACCTCGACTCGTTGCGCAGACTGCGCTCGCTGACCGTGGACGACGGCGTGCACACGGTTCTGCCAGGGCACGGGCCGGTGCTGGACGACGCACAGGGCGCGGTCGAGTTCTACCTCGCGCACCGCGCGCACCGGCTGGCCCAGGTGGAGACGGCGGTCGAGGCGGGGCACCGGACGGCGTCGCAGGTGGTGGCGCAGGTGTACGCGGATGTGGACCGGTCCCTGTGGCCCGCTGCGGAACTCTCGGTGCTGGCTCAGCTGGAGTATCTGGGCGAGCACGGGCTGATCTGACCCGGTCCTGTCCGGTCCTGTCAGGCTTGCTCAGGTCTGCTCCGGCCCCATCAGGCTTGCTCCGGTCTGCTCCGGTCTGCTCCGGTCTGCTCCGGTCTGCTCCGGCCCTGTCCGGTCTGCTCCGGGCTGCGGGAAACGCGGCAGGGCCCCGCCGGGTGGCGAGGCCCTGTGCAGGGGTACGGAGGCGGCGTCCCGCTGCGGTCAGCGGGACCGCTTCGCCAGGCGCTCCACGTCCAGCAGGATCACGGCGCGCGCCTCCAGGCGCAGCCAGCCGCGGCCGGCGAAGTCGGCGAGCGCCTTGTTGACCGTCTCGCGGGAGGCGCCGACCAGCTGGGCCAGCTCTTCCTGGGTCAGGTCGTGGACGACGTGGATGCCTTCCTCCGACTGCACGCCGAAGCGGCGCGACAGGTCGAGGAGGGCGCGGGCGACACGGCCCGGCACGTCGGAGAAGACCAGGTCGGACATCTGGTCGTTGGTCTTGCGCAGGCGGCGGGCGACGGCGCGCAGCAGGGCCGTGGCCACCTCCGGGCGGGCGTTCAGCCAGGGCTGCAAGTCGCCGTGGCCCAGGCCGAGGAGCTTGACCTCGGTCAGCGCGGTGGCGGTGGCGGTGCGGGGGCCCGGGTCGAAGAGCGACAGCTCGCCGATCAGCTCGCCGGGGCCGAGGACGGCCAGCATGTTCTCGCGTCCGTCGGGGGAGGTGCGGTGGAGCTTCACCTTGCCCTCGGTGACCACGTAGAGGCGGTCGCCCGGGTCGCCCTCGTGGAAGAGCGCGTCGCCGCGCGCGAGGGTCACCTCACTCATCGAGGCGCGGAGCTCCGCGGCCTGCTCATCATCGAGCGCCGCGAAAAGCGGGGCGCGCCGCAGAACGTCGTCCACGAGTTCTCTCCTTGTCGGCCTGTTCAGGGAACCGTGGTCCCCATCATGCCGGACGGTAAAACAGTGCGATCAATCACAAACCAGTTTGACGCACGGGCGTGCCGAACCGTGCGGCAGGGGGCCGATCGGGGGCGGATGCGCGGTCACAGGCGCAGATGTCAGTGCGTGGCTCTAGGCTGGCCGGGTGTCCAAGTCGCCGGTGAGAGCACAGGCCAAGGGGGCTGATGGGGTGTCGGAAGGCCGTGATTCCGCTGTGGGCGAACAGGGTGCGAATCGCCCGAAAAAAGCGACAAAACGACCCTCGGGGAAGCCGGTGAAACGCCCCGCGGGGGAGTCGGTGAAGCGCCCGCCGAAGGCGAAGCCGGCAAAGGCCGCGGGGGCAGCCGCGGGGGCGGGGCGGAAGCCGGAATCGCGCCTGGCGATGGTGCGCCGAGCCCGCAGGATCAACCGCGAGCTCGCCGAGCTCTACCCGTACGCCCACCCCGAGCTGGACTTCCGTAACCCCTTCGAGCTCCTGGTCGCCACGGTCCTGTCCGCCCAGACCACCGATCTGAGGGTCAACCAGACCACTCCCGCGCTCTTCGCCGCCTACCCCACCCCCGAGGACATGGCCGCGGCCGTCCCGGAGGAGCTGGAGGAGCTCATCCGGCCCACCGGATTCTTCCGGGCCAAGACCAAGTCGCTGATAGGTCTCTCCGTGGCGCTCAGGGACAATTTCGGCGGCGAGGTGCCGGGCCGGCTCGCCGATCTCGTCACGCTTCCGGGGGTCGGCCGCAAGACCGCCAATGTCGTTCTGGGCAATGCCTTCGGCGTTCCCGGGATCACCGTCGACACCCATTTCGGCCGTCTGGTCCGCCGTTGGCGGTGGACGGAACAGGAGGATCCGGAGAAGGTCGAGGCCGAGATCGCCGCGATCTTCCCCAAGAGCGAGTGGACGATGCTCTCGCACCGGGTCGTCTTCCACGGCCGCCGTATCTGCCATGCCCGCAAGCCCGCCTGCGGCGCCTGCCCGATCGCCCCGCTCTGTCCCGCGTACGGCGAGGGCGAGACGGACCCGGAGAAGGCCAGGAAGCTGCTGAAGTACGAGATGGGCGGCCAGCCGGGGCAGCGGCTGAGCCCGCCGGCGGACTACCCCGGCAAGCCCGCGCCGCCCCTCGGGGGCGGCTGATCCACGGCACCGCTCCGGAGCCGACGTACGCCGCCGGCTCCGGAACGACCGGAACGAAATGCGTGACGACAGGCGTTGTGAGACGAGGGGTGCCTATGAAGACGCACGAACAGAGCACGGAGCGCGGACAGAGCACGGAACGCGATCGGGGTGCAGAAGCGGCAGCCGCGCCCGCAGCGGGAAACCGCGCGACGGCCGGTCCGGCAGCGGTCAGTCCCGCGGCGGCGGTCGCGGCGGCCGCAGCGGCGGCAGGCGTCGGTGGGGACACCGCGATCACCGTCACGACGGAGGGCCTGCCCGCCTGGCTCGACCCCGTGGCCCGCGCCGCGCGGACGATCGAGCCCGACCAGCTCAGCCGCTTTCTGCCGCCGGAGAGCGGCGCCGGGCGGCAGTCCGCCGTACTCGTGCTCTTCGGCGAGGGCGAGCGCGGCCCCGAGCTGCTCCTCATGGAGCGGTCCGGAAGCCTGCGTTCCCATGCCGGGCAGCCGTCCTTCCCCGGCGGCTCCCTGGACCCTGAGGACGGCGACCAGGCGACGACAGGGCCGCTCAGGGCCGCTCTGCGGGAGGCCCGGGAAGAAACCGGCCTCGATCCGCGCGGGGTCCAGCTCTTCGGCGTGCTGCCCCGGCTCTACATCCCCGTGAGCGGTTTCGTGGTGACGCCGGTCCTCGGCTGGTGGCGTTCGCCGAGTCCGGTCGGTGTCGTCGATCCGGGTGAGACGGCCCGGGTCTTCACCGTTCCCGTGGCGGATCTCACGGATCCCGCCAACCGCGCGACGACGGTCCATCCGAGCGGCCACCGTGGCCCGGCATTTCTGGTCGAATCCGCCCTGGTGTGGGGTTTCACGGCCGGAGTGATCGACCGCATTCTGCACTACGCGGGCTGGGAGCGCCCCTGGGACACCGCCAAGCAGGTGCCGCTCGACTGGCGCGCATGACAGGCTGACTCCCGTGCTGTGCTGTCCGGCCCTGCCCGGACCCAGCCGAAGAGGAACGGGCCCGGTGACGAATCTGCGAGGCTATAGACGGTGAACGTGCTGGACATCCTGCTGCTGGCCGGCGCCGTGTGGTTCGCGGTCATCGGCTACCGACAGGGGTTCGTGGTCGGCATTCTGTCGGTGATCGGTTTCCTGGGCGGCGGTCTCGTCGCCGTCTACCTGCTGCCGGTCCTGTGGGACCAGCTGACGAACGGCTCCGAGATCTCGTCGACGGCTGCCGTCGTCGCCGTCGTCATCGTGATCGTCTGCGCCTCGGTGGGCCAGGCATTCACCACCCACCTCGGCAACAAGCTCCGCCGATACATCACCTGGTCGCCCGCGCGCGCCCTCGACGCCACCGGCGGCGCCCTGGTCAACGTCGTCGCGATGCTGCTGGTCGCCTGGCTGATCGGCTCCGCACTGGCCGGCACCTCACTGCCGACACTGGGCAAGGAGGTCCGCAGCTCCTCGGTGCTGCTCGGCATCTCCCGGGTGATGCCCACACAGGCCTCCACCTGGTTCACGGACTTCTCCTCGGTCCTCGCGCAGAACGGCTTCCCGCAGGTATTCAGCCCGTTCGCCAACGAGCCGATCACCGAGGTCCAGGCGCCGGACCCGGCGCTGGTGGGCAGCCCCGTCGCGGCCCGCGCCAAGAAGTCCATCGTCAAGGTCGTCGGTACGGCCCCGAGCTGCGGCAAGGTCCTCGAAGGCACCGGCTTCGTCTTCTCCGACCGCCGGGTGATGACCAACGCGCACGTCGTCGGCGGCGTCGACGAGCCGACCGTCCAGATCGGCGGCCAAGGCCGGCTGTACGACGCGAAGGTCGTCCTGTACGACTGGCAGCGCGACATCGCCGTGCTCGACGTACCTGACCTCGAAGCGAAGCCGCTGAAGTTCGCCGACACCGACCACGACGCCCGGACGGGGGACGGCGCCATCGTCGCGGGCTTCCCGGAGAACGGCTCGTACGACGTACGGGCCGCGCGCGTCCGGGGCCGTATCGGTGCCAAGGGCCCGGACATCTACCGCCGGGGCACCGTGCACCGCGATGTGTACTCGCTCTTCGCGACGGTCCGTCAGGGCAACTCCGGCGGACCGCTGCTGACCCCCGGCGGCCAGGTGTACGGCGTCGTCTTCGCCAAGTCGCTCGACGACCCCGAGACCGGCTACGCGCTGACGGCCGACGAGATCCGTCAGGACATCCAGCGCGGCCGCTCCGCCAACCAGCAGGTCGACAGTCAGGCCTGCGCGCTCTGAGCACCTGCCCCTGAGTGCCTGTCCCTGAGCGGCAGGGCCCGGGTGCGGCGCGGCGCGCCGAGGCCCGGGAGAGCCGTGGTGAAGACCCGCCCGGCCGGCGAGTGTTCACCGGCCGGGCAGGGCGGAGATCATCCGCGTGGATGGCGCAGCCGCGCCGAGACCCAGCGGGCCCGCCGGCGCAGAATGCGCGGAATACCGAGCCGGGGATCATGCAGAACATGCATATCGTGCACCCGGCCCTGGGGGCCGCCCCCCTCATGAGCGCTCAAACCCGCCGTGGCGGTCGAGCGGCGGTTGCGTGCTGTGTCACCGAAGTCGTGCGTCCAGCCCATACCGGGACGTCTGCCCGTGCCTCATGGTCGGTAACCGCCCATCCGTCAGCCAATTGGCCTATGCGCCGGGCAATTGGCCGTCCGTCGGACACCTGTGCCCGTACGGCTACCGATCGGGCTCGGAATCCTTGAGCCAGCTGATGAGTTCGGCCGAGAACCCGGCCGGGTCCTCCTCGTGCGGGAAGTGTCCCAGACCGTCGAAAAGTCGCCAACGGTACGGCGCTTCGACGTACTCGCCGGAGCCCGCCGCGCTCCGCGTGCGGATCGCCGGATCGAGTGAACCGTGCAGATGCAGCGTAGGTACCCGCACCGGCAGCTTCATCCGCCGGTTGAACTGGATCCCGTCCGGACGGGCGAGGGAACGGACCATCCAGCGGTACGGCTCGATCGAGCAGTGCGCCGTCGACGGGATGCACATCGCGCGCCGGTAGACGTCCACCGTCGCGTCGTCGGGGAAGTCCGGGGTCCGGGGTCCGGCCCATTCGTGGATCAGTCGGCCGACCAACGCCGCGTCGTCCGCGACGAGCTGACGCTCCGGTACCCATGGGCGCTGGAAGCCCCAGATGTACGAGCCGGCCCGGGACTGCGCGAAGTCGGAGAGCATCGAGGAGCGCCAGCGGCGCGGATGCGGCATCGAGGAGACCACGAGACGGCGCACCAGCTTCGGTCGCATCACCGCGGCTGTCCAGGCGAGGTAGCCGCCCATGTCGTGGCCGACCAGGGCCGCGTCCGGTTCGCCGAGCGAGCGGATCACGCCGGTGATGTCGAGCGCCAGGTTGGCGGGGTCGTAACCCCGCGGCGTACGGTCGCTGCCGCCGACCCCGCGCAGATCCATCGCGACGGCCCGGAAACCGGCGCCGGCCAGTGCGGTGAGCTGGTGGCGCCAGGTCCACCAGAACTGCGGGAACCCGTGCAGCAGCAGTACCAGCGGCCCCTCGCCGAGCTCGGCGATGTGGAAGCGGGCGCCGTTGGCCGCCACGTCCCGGTGGGTCCACGGGCCCTCGATCCGTACGGGCCCGCCGGAGCTGCCCGGGACGGCGGAGCCGGGGACGGCAGAGCCCGGTGCCGCAGGGTTCGGGACTGCTGGGTTGTTCGATCCTGCCCGGCCGTCCTTGCCCGCAGGGGCTGCCCGACCTTCCGGGCCTGCGGGGCCAACCGGGCCTGCCGGACCTACGGAGCCTACGGGGCGTGCCGGACCTTCTGGGTCGAATGCGCTGGAATCGGGGACCGTCATGTGGACGAGCGTGCCACAGAGGAGCCCTTGTCCTGGACCGGAGCCTTCTCCATGGCCGTGCCCGCCAGCGTGCTGCCAGAGACGGCCGGCCGGCTCGTCCCCGCCGTGACGGCCGGCCGCGGGTGCGGTTTGACGCCCTGGAGCACGGCCGCCGTCTGCTTCGCCGAAGCGATGGACTTCTCCGGCGGCTTCACCTTCTTGAGCTTGGCCACGGCGAACAGCGCGAACAGCAGCCCCAGCACGATGAAGGCGACGCCCACGATCAGGAACGACCAGGCGAGCCCGAGCCCCAGATTGTGGATTCCGTACGCCGCCGCGAAGCTCAGCACCGGCACCGCGAACAGGATCAGCACGCCCGCAACGATGAACGCCACGCTTCCGGCGACGCCGCGCTTGACGTCCTGCCGTACCTCGGCCTTGGCCAGGGCGATCTCGTCGTGCACCAGTGCGGACATCTCGGCTGTCGCCGCGGCGACCAGCTGCCCGAGACTGCGGTCGGCGCTGCCCGCGTTGTTGCCGGGGTCGCTCATCCCTGACTCCCTCTCCTGTTCCTGCTCAATACATCTGGTGTCAGATCATGCCGGACGGTCCGGCTCGTTGCTCGCTGCCCCCGCCAGTTGGGCAAGGCGGCGGTGCTCGGCCGCCTTCTTCTCGTGGATCGCGGCCATCCGCAGGTGGTACTCCGGGTCGTCCTGCTCGTAGATATCGGGTACCCCGTCCTCGTCCTCGTCGAGCTCCTCCGCCTCGTACAGCGCCTGGTATCTGCGTACCCGGAGTTTGAGCAGTACGGCAGCGAGTACGGCGGCCGTCAGGGAACCGAGCAGCACGGCCGCCTTGACCCGGTTGATCATGTCCTCGTCGCCGACGAAGGCCAGCTCGTCGATGAGCAGAGAGACGGTGAAACCGATCCCGGCGAGTGTGGCGACCGCGAAGACATCCGCCCAGGCGAGGTCCTTGTTCAGCTCCGCCTTGGTGAAGCGGGCGGCCAGCCACGTACCGCCGAAGATGCCCACGGTCTTGCCGACGACGAGGCCCAGGACGACGCCGAGCGTCTCGGGCCGGATGAAGACGTCCGCCAGCGCGCCGCCGGAGAGGGAGACGCCGGCTGAGAAGAGCGCGAAGAGCGGCACGGCGAGACCGGCCGACAGCGGGCGGACCAGGTGCTCGATGTGCTCGCCGGGTGAGTGGCTCTCGCCCTCCCGGCGGGTGCAGCGGAGCATCAGTCCCATGGCGACACCGGCGATCGTGGCGTGGATGCCACTGTTGTACATCAGGCCCCAGATGACCACGGCGAGCGGGACGTAGATGTACCAGCCGCGTACGTTCCTGCGCAGCAGCAGCCAGAAGACGGCCAGCCCGATGACGGCGCCGGCCAGTGCCATGAAGTTGATCCGCTCGGTGAAGAAGACGGCGATGATCAGGATCGCGAAGAGGTCGTCGACGACGGCGAGGGTCAGCAGGAAGGCGCGCAGCGCGTTCGGCAGCGAGGTGCCGATGACAGCGAGTACGGCGAGCGCGAAGGCGATATCGGTGGCGGTGGGGACGGCCCAGCCGTCCGTCGAACCGCCGCCGACCACGTTCACCAGTGTGTAGACGAGGGCCGGAACCGCCATTCCGCAGAGCGCGGCGACGACCGGGAGGGCGGCCGCCTTGGGATCGCGCAGTTCGCCGGCGACCAGTTCCCGCTTGAGCTCGACGCCCGCGACGAAGAAGAAGATCGCGAGCAGTCCGTCCGCCGCCCAGTGCGCCACGGAGAGGTTGAGACCCAGCGACTCCGGGCCGAAGTGGAAGT
This sequence comes from Streptomyces gelaticus, assembly GCF_014649535.1. Taxonomy (GTDB): domain Bacteria; phylum Actinomycetota; class Actinomycetes; order Streptomycetales; family Streptomycetaceae; genus Streptomyces; species Streptomyces gelaticus. Next base: position 132,392 of record NZ_BMTF01000018.1, on the reverse strand, counting down.
CACTGATGGACGCGTAACTGGAACCGAAGGCGTTCGCCCACACCAGGGCGGCTATCGCGGCGACCAGCAGAATGACGCCGCCGACGGTCTCCGTGCGCAGGGCGTTGGCGAGGTAGTTCCGCTCGGGGAGGGAGAGCCTCCCGAGAAAGGTGCGGCGGGAGGGAGAAGGGGGTGCGGGGGTGGGGGCGGGCGCGGCCACAGGCGGAGACCTCCGGGTCGGTACGGCAGCGATGGCATGGCTGATGCACTTGCCGACCAGACTTCCCGGCACCCCTGTGGAGATTTCTTGTTGCTTTGTTGACGCAGCTGCCACTGTACCGGGGGCGTGCGGGGCTGTATCCGGTGATCTTCACCTTAAATGCCCGAGGGGCATCCGGCGCGTTGCCGGATGCCCCTCGGGGAGGTGCCGCTGCCGGCCGGGGCCGGTCTTCGGAGGCTGTGGTCAGTCCTCGAACGCCGTGGTCAGCCCTCGGAAGGGGACGACGGCAGCTGGGTCTGAATGAGGGACATGACCGAGGAGTCGGTCAGCGTCGTGACGTCCCCCAGCTCGCGGTTCTCGGCGACATCGCGCAGCAGACGGCGCATGATCTTGCCCGAGCGGGTCTTCGGGAGCTCGGCGACCGGCAGGATCCGCTTCGGCTTGGCGATCGGGCCGAGCGTGGCACCGACGTGGTTGCGCAGCTCGGCGACGAGTTTGTCGGAGGCGTCGGCCGTGCCGCGCAGAATCACGAAGGCGACGATGGACTGGCCGGTCGTCTCGTCTGCGGCACCGACCACGGCCGCCTCGGCGACCGAGGGGTGGGACACGAGCGCGGACTCGACCTCGGTGGTCGAGATGTTGTGCCCGGACACGAGCATCACGTCGTCGACCCGGCCGAGCAGCCAGATGTCGCCGTCCTCGTCCTTCTTGGCGCCGTCGCCCGCGAAGTACTTGCCCTCGAAGCGCGACCAGTAGGTGTCGATGAAGCGCTGGTCGTCGCCCCAGATGGTGCGGAGCATCGACGGCCACGGCTCGGTGAGGACGAGATAGCCGCCCCCGCCGTTCGGAACCTCGTTGGCCTCGTCGTCGACAACCGTGGCCGAGATACCGGGCAGGGCGCGCTGGGCGCTGCCCGGCTTGGTCTCCGTCACGCCCGGCAGCGGCGCGATCATCATCGCGCCGGTCTCGGTCTGCCACCATGTGTCCACGATCGGGCACTTGTCGGCGCCGATGTGCTTGCGATACCACATCCATGCCTCGGGGTTGATCGGCTCGCCGACCGAGCCGAGGATCCGGAGACTGCTCAGGTCGAACTTGGCGGGGATGTCGTCACCCCACTTCATGAACGTACGGATCGCGGTCGGCGCGGTGTAGAGGATCGTGACGCCGTACTTCTGCACGATCTCCCAGAAACGCCCCTGGTGCGGGGAGTCGGGCGTGCCCTCGTACATGACCTGCGTCGCGCCATTGGCCAGCGGACCGTAGACGATGTACGAGTGGCCGGTCACCCAGCCGATGTCGGCGGTGCACCAGAAGACATCGGTCTCCGGCTTGAGGTCGAAGACCGCGTTGTGGGTGTACGCCGCCTGCGTCAGGTAGCCGCCGGAGGTGTGCAGGATGCCCTTCGGCTTACCCGTCGTGCCGGAGGTGTAGAGGATGAAGAGCGGCTGCTCCGCCTCGAAGGCCTCGGGGGTGTGCTCGGCGGACTGGCGGCCGGTGATCTCGTGCCACCAGACGTCGCGGCCCTCGGTCCAGGCGGTGTCCTGGCCCGTGCGCCGTACCACGAGGACGTGCTCGACGCCGTCGATACGGGAGACGGCGTCGTCCACGGCGGGCTTGAGCGCGGACGGCTTGCCGCGGCGGTAGCCACCGTCGGCGGTGATGACGACCTTGGCGTCCGCGTCCTGGATGCGGGCGGCGATGGCATCGGCGGAGAAGCCGCCGAAGACCACGGAGTGGGCGGCGCCGATGCGGGCGCAGGCCAGCATCGCGATGGCGGCCTCCGGGATCATCGGCAGATAGACGGCGACGCGGTCGCCCTTGCCGACACCGAGCTCGATGAGCGCGTTGGCGGCCCGGGAGACCTCGTCCTTGAGCTGTGCGTAGGTGATGGCGCGGCTGTCGCCGGGCTCGCCCTCGAAGTGGATGGCGACCCGGTCGCCGTTGCCGGCCTCGACGTGACGGTCCACGCAGTTGTACGCGACGTTGAGCTTGCCGTCCGCGAACCACTTCGCGAAGGGCGGGTTGCTCCAGTCGAGCGTCTCGGTCGGCTCCGTGGCCCAGGTCAGGCGACGGGCCTGCTCGGCCCAGAAGCCCAGCCGGTCCGCCTCGGCCTGCTCGTACGCCTCCGCTTTGACGTTGGCGTCGGCGGCCAGATCGGCAGGCGGTGCGAACCGCCGCTCCTCCTTGAGCAGATTGGCCAGGCTTTCGTTGCTCACGACATCTCCCATTCCCAGGGTGTCCGTTGTGTCCCTCGCATAGCTCATCAGGCCAAAGGCCAGGTGACAAGTGCCTGCGCGGAATTGGTTTAGACCTGTGTCTCGTGTATGGAGACGCGGTCCCGCATCCGCAACCGCATGCGACGTGGCACGGTGCGGTGTGACATGGCGCGGAGGCAGGACCACAAGATCTCACGGACCCGGGGCAAAGACGGTTCAGACGCCGGTTCGTTCCAACTCGCCCGGACCGGAGGGGTCGCTGGGGCCGGAGGGGTCGCCGGGGCCCACGCGGTCGAAAACCTCGTCGAGCTCCAGCCCGCTGCTCGCCCCCTCGGTCAGCAGATAGGCCTGGGCCTCACCCACATGGAAGTACATGCCGTGCAGCCGGAGCGTGCCCTCGGCGAGCCGCCGCGCGACCGATTCGTGTGCCCGTAGATGGTCCAGTTGCTGGACCACATTGGTGAGGCAGAGCTGCTCCAGCGCATCGGTCGGCAGCCTCCCCGAGATCCGGGCCCAGGCGTGGTGCCGGGACGCCATCCGCTCCAGGCTGGGCAGCCCATGTCTCAGCCACCGCCACAGGGACGTGGGTGGAATCCCCGGGTCCGGTCTGGTGCCGAGCAACGCCTGCATCGCTCCGCAGCCGGAGTGCCCGCAGACGGTGATGGACTCCACCTTCAGTACGTCCACCGCGTACTCGATCGCCGCACCCACCGAGTCGTCGCCCGACTCGGCGTTCGGCAGGGGCACCAGATTGCCGATGTTGCGCACGGTGAACAGGTCGCCCGGACCGCTCGCCGTGATCATGCTGGTGACCAGGCGGGAGTCCGCGCAGGTGATGAAGAGCTGGGAGGGGCGCTGCCCCTCGGCGGCCAGCCTGGCCAACTCGTCGCGCACCAGCGGAGCGGTGTTGCGCTGGAACGAACTGAGGCCGCTGATCAGTCGATTGCCCCCGGCCCTACGGGCAGCCGCGGAGGACGGGTCGGCGGCCCGGCCGTGGGGGCTGTGGAGTGCGGGGTCCGTGCTGGGGGCCGGGGCGGGGGTGGTGGTGGGGGTGCTGTGTGGTGTGTCGTGGGATGTGTTGGTGCGGTCGGCGCCGGGGTGGGCATCGGCGGAAGGGTTGATGAAGTGGCTGCTGAGGTTGTAGTCGGCTTCGGGTGTACGGCCGGGCCCGTCGTGGCAGTGGTGGTTGCGCCAGGGTGTCCAAGGACGGCAACAGGAGTGCGCCGCCGAAGCGGGCTCGGCGATTTGGCCGCCTGACCTGCCGGTGAACACGACCCTGCCGCCGTGCGCGGTCTGGGCGGTGCTCCAGTCCTGGATCGCCTCGTACGCCGCATGGTCCATGAAGAAGCCGTCCAGTTCGACGACGACATCGCCGCCAGGGGGCAGCTGGCCGAGCGCGCGGCTGAGGCGGGGCACCGCGAAGAACGTCAACTGGCCCCGTACAACGACCAGATGCTGTTCACCCTGGTCGGTGACCGTGATCCGGGTCCGGGCCAGCCGGTGGAGGGCGACCGCCACCGCCACCGCGATGCCGATCGTCACGCCCTTGAGTACGCCGAAGAGGATCACGCCGGTGATCGTCGCCCCGTACACCAGGAATTCGCGATGCTTGTGGACGTTGCGGATGTGGGCGAAGCTCACCATCTGGATACCGACCGTCATCACCAGCGCGGCGAGCGCGGCCAACGGGATCCATTCCAGCACCGTGACCAGCAGCCCGGTGGCGAGCAGCACCCAGACGCCGTGCAGCACGGTGGAGGCGCGCCCGGTTGCCCCGGCGCGTACGTTCGCCGAGCTGCGCACCGCGCCGCCGGACACGGCCAGCCCGCCCACCAGCCCGGACAAGGTGTTGGCGATGCCTTGCGCGCGCAGCTCACGGTCGAGATCGGCGCGTCTGGCGGGCGGCGTGGGCGAGGCGGTCGAGCCGGGTGAGCCGGTCGAGAGGGTTGAGCCGGGTGAGCCGGGTGAGCCGGGTGAGCCGGGTGAGCCGGGTGAGCAGGGTGAGTCGGACGGCGTGGCCGGTGCCGGTGCCGAGTGTGTAGGCGCGGCCGACAGTTTGTCCACGGCCACCGCGGCGAGCAGCGACTCCAGACTGGCCACCAGCATTACCGTGAACACGGCGGTCGCCAGGGCGAGTATGGGGCCGTGCGGCATCTCGGGCAGGGCGTGCGAGCGCCAGGACGGCAGATCGACCCGTGCGATCCCGGGGGCGGCGATCGCGGCCACCGCCGTAGCGGTCACCACTGCGGCGAGCGCGGCCGGAATCCGTCGTACACCGCTGCCGACCCGGCCCGGAAGCCGTGACCACAGGACCAGGACCGCGATGGTCAGTACACCGATGAGCGGCGCGGCCGGACTCACCCGGTCCAACTGGTCGGGAAGTGCGAGGGCGTTGGCGACGGCAGAACTCTGCGGTGAACCGCCGAGCACGATGTGCAACTGGGCGAGTGCGATGGCCACGCCGATGCCTGCGAGGGTGCCGTGGACGATGGCGGGGCTGACGGCGAGGGCGCTGCGCGCCGCCCGCAGCGAGCCCAGCAGGATCTGCAGGAGTCCGGCGCCGATGGTGATGGCGCAGGTGGTGCGCCAGCCGTAGATCTGGATCAACTCGGCTGTGACCACGGTCAGTCCGGCGGACGGGCCGCTGACCTGGAGTGGGGTGCCGCCGAGCAGCCCGGCGACGATGCCGCCGATCGCGGCGGAGATGAGGCCGGCTTCCAGCGGGGCGTCCATGGCGACGGCGAGGCCGAGCGACATGGGGACGGCGAGCAGGAAGACCGTGATCGATGCGGACAGGTCGGCGCCCGCAATACGGAAGCGTCCGCCGCGGGGTGGCGGCGGGCTGTGTGGTCGCTTGACTCCCGAGGCGCGCGGCGGGCGCGAGCTACGGGATGTGCGGTTGTGGCGAGTGGGGACGCAAGCGGACATGTTCCCGTCTCCTCCGGGGCAGCGCGGTCGCGGAATGTGGGGACGCGGCCTTGGGTCACGGCGTGCAGCGGCGGGATATCTCAACTCTCAGTAAACGGATCGTAATGGAGAGTAAAGATTCGTGTCCATGCTTGAGGTCAAATGAACCGGATGGCCACCCATTCAAGTGAATAAGCATCTTTTCATTCGGCCTGTCGTACTGATCCAGCGAAGCCGTGTGCGAACTTGACCGCGCCTTGTCGGCACTTCGACAAAATTCCTGCAAGGGAGAGGTGGGTGGATGACGGCTGCCACGACGAGAGCCGCCGAGAACAGGGGCGCTGGGCGGGTCGCCCTGGGGCCGTGGCCGTCGCGCTGACCTCTGGGACCTGTCGATGCAGCTCGTACCCGTGCCGGGCCGCGAGTTCGAGAACCTGCCGATGGACTACAACTTCATGTTGAACCAGTCCGGAACGACACAGGGCGACCCGGACCAGCACGAGTACTGGGGCAACCGGATGCGCGACGGCCTGCTCCAGGCATTCGACCGCTCGTACGGCGGAAACCGTGCCCCGCTGATCACCGGCAACCACTTCGAGTCCGGGAACGGCGGCACCTACATGCGCGCCGTCGAGGAGGCCATCGCGACGGTCTGTATGAAGGAAGGCGTGCGCTGAGTGTCCCTCCGGCAGCTCACCGACCGGCTGGACGCGCAGGATCCGGCGACGCCGACGAAGCTCGGCACGCTCGAAGACGGCCAGGCACCCGAGAAGGGGGCGACCGCGTTCCTCGGTCGAGCGGGGTCCTCCGGAACCGGCCGGGCCGCGGAGGCCGATAAGCGTGCCCCGGGAACCATCGGGCACGACCGCTGAGCCGCGCGGCCCTCGGCTGCGGCCGACGTGTCATGCGCCGGACGGGTCGGGCAGCAGGATCGCGCGTCGAGCGCCGGGCGGGTCGGAGAACCGATCCCGTCCCGGCGCTCGGGCGTGCAACGGCTCCGCGGAGGGGGCGCGAATTCCGTCGACGGGGTGCCGAGGGTCAGGCGGGCTGAGCGGCACCGTCCTGCGCGTACCGCTCGTCCAGGACAAAGGCCGGGTCGACCTGGGCGGCCAGATCGGCGCCGGTCTTCTCATTGCCCCAGCTCTCCGCGTTCTTCAGATGGAAGTGCACCATCTGCCGCGTGTAGCGCCCCCAATCCCGCTGTTCGTACGAATCCTCCGCGGCGTTCTGCAGCGCTTGCAGAGCCATCCGGTTGTCCGCCTCCAGCAGCTCGAAGCGAGCGGGGCGGCCCTTCTCCATCGCCCGTACCCAGTCGGAGTGCCCGACGGTGACCAGCAGGTCGTCGCCGACCTCGGCGCCCAGGAACTCCAGATCGTCCTCGCCCTGAACCTTGTTGCCGATGACCTTCAACGCGACGCCGAAGTCCCGCGCGTACTCCTTGTACTGGCGATAGACCGAGACGCCCTTACGGGTCGGCTCCGCGACCAGGAACGTCATGTCGAAGCGGGTGAACATCCCCGAAGCGAAGGAGTCCGAGCCCGCCGTCATGTCGACGACGACATAGTCGTCGGGGCCGTCGACGAGATGGTTGAGGCAGAGCTCGACCGCGCCGACCTTGGAGTGGTAGCAGGCCACGCCCAGATCCGACTCGGTGAACGGCCCGGTGGCCATCAGACGGATCTCCCCGTCGTCGAGCCGGACCGTACGGGCGCATGCGTCATAGATCGGGTTGTCCTCGCGGACCCGCAGCAGCCGGGAGCCCTCACCGGGCGGAGTCGTCTTGATCATCGTCTCACCGGAGGCGATACGGGGGTTGCTGCCGCGCAGATACTCCTTGATCAGAGGCAGGTGTGCTCCCATGGCGGGCAGCGCGGCAGCCTCCTGGTCGTCGAGGCCGAGTGCGGCCCCGAGGTGCTGGTTGATGTCGGCGTCCACCGCGACGACATGGGCTTCATTGGCGGCGAGGTGGCGGATGAAGAGCGAGGACAGCGTCGTCTTGCCGCTGCCGCCCTTCCCTACGAAAGCGATCTTCATGTTCACCTAGGGTAGCGGCGCAATCGCGGTCCGCTGTCGCTCTTCGTGAAGAAGACCACTCCCGGGCGGCATCGGTGCAGGGGGCGCGTAGCCTCGTTACCTATGAGTACGACTGCCTCTGATCCGCTCGCCGCCCTCGGTGCCCTGCCGGGCGTCGCCGATGCGGTGGACTCCGTACGCAAGGCCGTCGACCGGGTCTACGGCCACCGCGTCATGCGGCGCCGCAGCAATGAGGTCACCGCGGAGGCGGCGCTGCGCGGTGCCCGGGGCTCGGCGGCGCTGTCCGGTGCCGACTGGAACCTGGAGGAGGTGCGACGGCGTACCGACTTCAGCGGTGACGACGAGGCGCAGGTGATCGGGGCGGCCCTGCGGCTGACCGCCGAAGCGGGTCAACTGCTCTCCATCTGGCGGCAGTCACCGCTGCGGGTGCTGGCGCGGCTGCATCTGGTCGCGGCCGGCGGGGCGGCACCCGACGACGCCGTCGGCCGGCCGAGGCTGGTGGGCGAGTCCGTGGACGAGCCGCTGGTCGAGGCGCCGCTGCCGGATGCCGGTGAGGTGGCCGGGCGGCTGGAGGGGCTCTCCGGGCTGATTCTCTCGGGCACTTCGGCTCCCGCGCTGGTGACGGCGGCGGTCGTGCACGGTGAACTGCTGGCCCTGCGTCCCTTCGGCTCGTGCAACGGCCTTGTGGCGCGGACCGCCGAGCGGATCGTGCTGGTCGGGAGCGGGCTCGACCCCAAGTCGATCTGCCCCGCCGAGGTGGGCCACGCCGAACAGGGGCGTGCGGCGTACATCGCGGCGTTCGAGGGCTACCTGTCCGGAACGCCGGAGGGGATGGCGGCCTGGATCGCGCACTGCGGACGCTCCGTGGAGCTGGGTGTCAGAGAGTCGACGGCGGTGTGCGAGGCGCTGCAGCGCGGCGCTGCGTAGCAGGGGGTGCTGCGTTGTGGGTGCGTCGTGGCGGACGCGGCGAAGTGCGCCGCGATGTGCGTCGAGATAAATCCATCGAAGTAACTTCATTGCGGTAACTTCGCCGAATTGTCTTCACCGCGTCGACTTCACTGTCTGAAAAAAGGGTTGCGGCGGTACCGTCCTCGGTACCGCCGCTGGCATGTCTACCCAGTTACCATGCGTCCTCGATATATGCCCATCAGGTCGGGTTGCTTTGCCCGTTTCCCTGGTGCGGCTGGCCCGTAATCGACGGGTCGACGTCGCGTGGGTGCTCGGTTTTCATGCTCGGTCCGTGGGGCCTTCTCTGCGTTACAGGTAATCCTCTCGGATGTCCTTGGTCTCGCGGGCCGTTGAGTCATTTGTACTCCAGAGCCGGGGTGAGCGGTAGTGCTGGCCACACTTCTTTACTTTTAGGTTCAATTACGGGTGAGTTGGATAATTCGATGCCGCCCTTGGTGGAGTCCATGCCGAGCCTCCGTCCGGGGCGGGTGCGTGTCAGGCGGAGGTCGTGCCGACGCGGCGGCGGGAGGTGTACCAGACCAGCCCCGCCGTGACGGCGGCCGCACCCACCGCTGCCGCCGCGACCAACGCCGGGCGTGGCGGCAACGAGAACGCCGGCAGTCGCTGCTTGAGCCGGACCGGCCGGTTGAAGACGAGAATCGGCCACTCGCGGAGGGTCGCTTCGCGTCGCAGCGCGCGATCCGGATTGACCGCGTGCGGATGGCCGACCGACTCCAGCATCGGTACATCCGTGGCGGAGTCGCTGTAGGCGTAGCAGCGTGAGAGGTCGTATCCCTCCGACACTGCGAGGGACCTGATCGCCTCGGCCTTGGTCGGCCCGTACGCGTAGTACTCGACCTCGCCGGTGAAGCAGCCGTCGTCGCCGACGACCATTCGGGTGGCAACGACCCGGTCGGCGCCGAGCAGCTCGCCGATCGGTTCGACGACCTCGGCGCCCGAGGTCGAAACGATCACCACATCGCGTCCGGCGGTGTGATGCTCTTCGATGAGTGTCGCGGCTTCGTCGTAGATGATGGGGTCGATCAGATCGTGCAGGGTCTCGGCGACGATTTCCTTCACTTGCTGGACGTTCCAGCCCTTGCAGAGTGCGGAGAGATATTCCCGCATCCGCTCCATCTGGTCGTGATCTGCACCCCCGGCAAGGAACACGAACTGTGCGTACGCAGTGCGCAGTACAGCTCGGCGGTTGATCAGTCCGCCTTGGTAGAAGGACTTGCTGAAGGTCAGCGTCGAAGACTTCGCAATGACCGTCTTGTCCAGGTCAAAGAAGGCGGCTGTGCGCGGCAAGAAGCGGTTTTCCACAAGGCAGAGCATAGGGGGGCGCCATTCGGCGTAAACTCCGGCGCGTGGGTTTGCCTGAGAAGGCTCTCGGGTACACCATGGAAGTCACGGATCGTTCGCGACCGTGCTAACCCGGTCCGGCTCCTCCCCCCCCGAGTCGGCCGTGGGGACGACCCCCGCTCTCCCCCCCGGCGGGGGTCGTCGCATGTCCGGATGCGTTTCTGTCGTTCGGAATCAAGGATTCCGCCTCCACTCGGTCGCGACGGCTCCCTGCTCGTTCCGTCCCCCGCCATCATGACCCGTCACGGTGTGTAGCGGAAGGGCTGCGCTCCGGAAGTCGCCGGTTTGGGCGACGGAGTTATTCACAACGGTGGAGTTGTCCACAGTTTTTGAGCAAGATCCACACGATTTCCCGAAGCGCTGCACGGTGATTCCAGCCGCGAAGTCCGCGGTCGTGGAATCGCTGGTCCAGGAACACTCCGAGATCACCGCGATCCGCGATGAAGCTGCAGTGAGAAGGGGGAGCGGAGATCGTGACCGAGTCCATCGCACGGGATCCTCTGTCGGCCGCCGGAGTGCGGCGGGGCGGACCGCTGATCGTGACCGAGGATGTGGAACTGCTCGATGATCTGCTGAGGCTGTGTGCGGCCGCTGGAGCGGAACCGGAAGTTCATCACTCGCTGCCCGAAAACAGAGGCAGTTGGGAACAAGCGCCGATGGTCCTGGTGGGCGACGATGCCGCCCAGCGGTGCCGAGGGGCGGTGCGTCGGCGGGGCGTGATGCTCGTTGGCCGGGATCAGGACGCCCCGGACGTCTGGCGCCGTGCTGTGGAGATCGGGGCCGAATATGTGCTCAGGCTGCCCGATTCGGAGAGCTGGCTCGTCGACCAGATCGCCAACGCGGCGGAAGGCGTGGGCCGGCCGGCGCTCACCGTGGGAGTGATCGGCGGCCGGGGAGGCTCCGGCGCGTCCACGCTGGCCTGCGCCCTCGCGGTGACCGCAGCCAGAGTTGGTCGGCGGACCATGCTGATCGACGGTGACCCACTCGGCGGTGGCATCGACGTACTGCTCGGTGGTGAACGGGCCGAGGGGATGCGATGGCCGGATTTTGCCCACTCCAAGGGGCGGGTCGGTGGAGGCGCGCTGGAGGAGTCGCTGCCGGCGCTGCACGGGCTGCGCGTGCTCAGCTGGGGCCGCGACGACTGGGTGGTCATTCCGCCGCAGGCCATGCGGGCCGTGCTGGCTGCCGCACGCAGGCTCGGCGGGGTGGTCGTCGTCGATCTGCCGCGTCGGGTCGACGAATCGGTGGCCGAGGCGCTCGCGCAGCTGGACCTCGGGCTGTTGGTGGTTCCGGGTGAGCTTCGCGCGGTAGCGGCGGCGAAGCGTGTGGCATCGATGGCCGGGATGGTTCTGGACGATCTGCGGCTGGTGTCCCGCGGGCCGTACGCAGCGGGCCTCGACGAGCGGTGGGTGGCACAGGCGCTGGGGCTGCCGCTCGCCGGTGAACTCCCGCTCGACGCCGGGCTGTCGGACGCCCAGGACGGGGGTGTGCCGCCGGGTGGCAGTGCGCGCGGTCCGCTGGCCAGGTTCTGTGCTGCGTTCTGGGAACGGGCGCTCGCATCGGAGGGCGCGGGGGGACGCGCCGGTGGAGGTGTGTCATGACGGAGACGCTGCTCGATGCCGTACGGCAGCGGCTCGCACAGAGCGGCACGGCACCGACCCCGGCCGGGGTGGCGGCCGCGCTGCGGGCCCAGGGGAGGCTGCTAGGGGATGCCGAAGTGCTCGGTGCGGCCGACGAGTTGCGTGGCGAGCTGGTCGGCACCGGGGTGCTGGAGCCGTTGCTCAGCGATCCGGAGGTGACGGATGTGCTGGTCTCCTCGCCGGACCGGGTATGGGTGGACCGGGGCGGCGGCCTGGAACTCACCGGGGTGACCTTCACGGACGCCGCCGCGGTGCGCAGGCTGGCCCAGCGGCTGGCCGCCGTGGCGGGGCGTCGGCTGGACGACGCCCGCCCCTGGGTGGACGCGAGGCTCCCGGACGGCACCCGTATGCACGCCGTGCTGCCGCCGGTATCCGTCGGCTCGACATGTCTGTCGCTGCGGGTGGTGCGGCCCAGGGCCTTTGCACTGGCCGAGCTGGTCGTGGCGGGAACGGTACCGCCGGGCGGCGACAGGGTACTGCGGGCTCTGGTGGAGGCCCGGGTCTCGTATCTGATCAGCGGAGGGACGGGTGCGGGAAAGACGACTCTTCTGTCGAGTCTGCTGGGTGCGGTCGGGAAGCGGGAGCGAATCGTGCTCGCCGAGGACTCCGCGGAGCTGCGGCCGGACCATCCCCATGTGGTGCGCCTGGAGTCGCGCCCCGCCAACCAGGAGGGGGCGGGGCGGGTGACGCTCCGGGACCTGGTGCGGCAGGCACTGCGGATGCGGCCCGACCGGCTGGTGGTCGGAGAGGTGCGCGGAGCCGAGGTCACCGAGCTCCTGGCCGCTCTGAACACTGGCCACGAAGGCGGCTGCGGGACGGTTCACGCCAATGCGGCCGAGCACGTACCGGCTCGTCTGGAGGCGCTGGGGACGGCGGCGGGGCTGGACCGGACAGCGCTGCACAGTCAGTTGGCCGCCGCGCTGTCGGTGGTGGTCCATCTCGTGCGGGACCGGACCGGACAGCGTCGCATTGCCGAGGTGCAGGTCCTGGAGCGGGACACGGCGGGGCTGGTCGTGACCGTGCCCGCGCTGCGCTGGGGCGCCGATGGATTCGTACGGGAGCGGGGCTGGGAGCGGCTGCGCTCGATGATCGGGGATGCACTGTGACCGGGGTGCCGACGGGGCTGCCCCCGGGCGCGAGCTGTGCGGTGGTTCTGTGCGTCGGGGTGGCGGCCTGGCTGGTGGTGGCGCGGGACCACGGGCTACGGAGGGCTCGGGTGCTGTTCGTCGACGAGCTGGATCGGCCGCCGCTGCGTGCCCGCTGGGAGCGGGCCGGGGCGCGGGTACTGGAGCGGCTGAAGGAGCGGCGGGAGTGGCTCTGCCTCCCGGTGGCCCTGGCCTTATCCGTGCTGGGGGAGTCCGTGCTGCCGTTGCTGGCCGGGGCGGTAGCGGTGCCGCTGGTTCGGCGGTGGCTGCGGAGGCGGGCCCGGAGCAAGGAGCGGGAACGCCGGGCGGCCGGGGTGGTGGCGCTGTGCGGTGCGGTCGTGGGCGAGCTGCGGGCCGGACACGAACCGGGCCAGGCGTTGCTTGTCGCTGTCCGTGGTACCGGGGTGATGGGGGCGGCGGAGGCCGGTGTGTCCGCTGCGGCGCGATTCGGTGGCGATGTGCCGGGGGCGCTCCGGCAGGCGGCGCGGGAGCCGGGGCTGGACGGGCTTGCCGGGGTGGCGGCCTGCTGGCGGGTGGCGGCCGACGGAGGGGCCGGGCTCGCGGCGGGTCTGGACCGCCTGGAGGGCGCGTTGCGGGCCGAGCGGCGCAGACGGGAGGAGCTACGGGCCCAGCTGGCGGGTGCCTGGTCGACGGTGGCCGTACTGGCGCTGCTCCCGGTGCTGGGCCTGGGGCTGGGGGCGGCACTCGGGGCCGACCCGTTGAGGGTGCTGCTGCACACGCCGGCCGGGCTGGCCTGTCTGGCGACGGGCGGAGTGCTGGAGGCAGCCGGGCTGTACTGGGCCGGCCGGATCGTACGAGCTGGGGAGGCGGCGTGAGCGGGGGCATCGGCGAAGCCGTCCACCGGGCGGCGGTGGTGTGCGCGGTGTTGAGCGTGGTCGCTGGTACGGCCTTCGCGCTGGCGGCACTGCGGCGAAGGCGGACGGTGCGCCGCCGGGGCGTGGTGCTGATGGCGATCGGCGTGCAGAGACGTCGGCGTGGGCGGAGGTACGGCTGTGGGCAGGGCCGCGGGCATCCGGCGTCCGGTGTCCGGGCGAAGGAGTGGGTCGCGCCGGTGGGCGCTGTGGCAGCGGGATGGGCTCTGGTCGGCGGCCTGCCGGGGTGCGTTGCGGGGCTGGCGGGGGCGTACGGCGCCTGGCGCTGGCAGCGGGCCCGAAGCAGACCCGAACCAGGGCCCAGGAAGGCCGAGTTGGCGGAGGTCGCCCGCCAGCTCCCGTTGGCGGCCGACCTGTTGGCCGCCTGCATCTCGGCCGGGGCCGGGCCCCGGGAGGCTGCAGAGGCGGTGGGGGAATCGCTCGGTGGGCCGGTCGGCGTGCGCCTGGCGCGGACGGCTGCGGAGATCCGTCTCGGCGGTGAACCCACGGCGGCCTGGGGGCGGTTCGCGGAAATACCGGGTGCCGGGGCGCTGGCCCGTTGCCTGGACCGGGCGGGGGCGACCGGAGCTCCGGCGGCGGAGCCGGTGGCGCGGCTGGCCGAGGCGATGCGGGCCGAGCGTGCGAGTGCGGCCGTGGCTCGTGCCCAGCGGGCAGGGGTGGCGGTCACCGCCCCCGTCGGACTCTGTTTTCTGCCCGCGTTCCTGATGGTCGGGGTGGCGCCGGTGGTGATCGGTCTGGCAACCGGGCTGCTGCGCATCGGATGACCGAAAAGTGCGAGTAAAGCCATTCAGTATGAATGAGGAATTTCATTTCGCGGGGGTTGAAATGGTACGGCGAATCAAGGGCTGGGCGCATGGCATGGTGCGCCGAGTCCGGTCGGACGACGGAATGACGACATCCGAATACGCGGTGGGGACGATCGCGGCCTGTGCGTTCGCGGCGGTGCTCTACAAGGTGGTCACCAGCCAGCCGGTTATGTCCGCGCTGCAGTCCCTGTTGAAAGACGCGCTCGATGCGAAGTTCTGAGAGTGGCGGAAGCGGGGGGAGCGGGAATGCCGGGTGCCGAGCAGATCGGGGCGCGGTGACGGCGGAAGCGGCCATGGCGATTCCGGTGCTGGTGGTGTTCGCCCTGACGCTGGTGTGGGCGCTGATGGCCGCCTCCGCCCAGATCAGGTGCGTGGACGCGGCGAGGGCCGGGGCGAGAGCGGCTGCGCGTTCCGAGCCGGAGGCCCAGGTGCTGGAGGCCGCCCGTTCGGCGGCACCCGGCGGGGCCGAAGTCGCGATGGAACGGACCGGGGAGCTGTGGCGGGTGCGGGTGGCGGCGTCGATGCCGGGGCCGGGACCACTGGCCCTGAAGCTTCACGCGGAGGCGGCGGCACTGGCCGAGGACACGGTGGGGGTGACGCAGTGACCGGGGAGAGCCTGTGGAGGGGGCGTACGGCCGGCCTCGCGCGGCTGCAAGCGGTCGCTCTTGCAAGGCTGCGAGCGGTCGCCCGTGCGCGGCTGCGCGGGAGCAGGGCGGCGGCGGACGGGGACCGGGGCTTGGCCACGGTATGGGTTGCGATGACCACGGCCACGTTGTGCGCGGTGTTTGCGGTCGTGCTGGCCCTCGGGCAGGTGGTGGCTGTTCGGCACCGGGCGGGTGGTGCGGCGGACCTGGCGGCCCTGGCGGCGGCCGACAGGGCCCTGCAAGGCCCTGGGGCTGCCTGCGGCGCCGCCGAGCGGGTGGCCGCGGCGCAGGGAGCCGTGGTGGTCAGGTGTGCGGTGCACGGGGAGGTGGCCGATGTGACGGCCCGGGTGGGTTTCGGGCCGTACGAACCGGCGGTCAGGTCCAGGGCCGGCCCTCCGAAGGCTGCTCCCGGGTCTCCCGGGCCGGTGCCACCGTCCCGGCCTCCTCCGCCCCGGCCTTCTCCGTCCGGGCCTCCCACGGCTCGTACGGCTCCGGCGGTTCCGTCGGGTCGGGATTCCCGGGGGCCGGAGGCGCACATCGCAGGAGTTCGGTGAGCAGGCGCACGGCACCGCGTTTGTGAAGTGGTTCGTTGCCGTTGCCGCACTTGGGGGACTGGACGCAGGACGGGCAGCCCGCCTCGCACTCGCAGGACGCGATGGCCTGGCGGGTCGCGGTCAGCCACGCACGGGCGGTGTGGAAGGCCCGCTCGGCGAATCCGGCACCGCCCGGGTGGCCGTCGTACACGAAGACCGTCGGCAGCAGGGTGTCCGGGTGCAGCGGCACGGAGACGCCACCGATGTCCCACCGGTCGCAGGTGGCGAAGAGCGGCAGCATTCCGATCGACGCGTGCTCCGCTGCGTGCAGGGTGCCGCCCAGGATCTCCGGGTTGATGCGGGCGGCGTCGAGCTGGTCCTCGGTGACCGTCCACCAGACGGCGCGGGTGCGCAGGGTGCGGGGCGGCAGTTCCAGCTTGGTCTCGCCGAGGACCTCGCCGGTGAGCAGCCTGCGACGCAGGAAGGAGACGACCTGGCTGGTGACCTCCACCGAGCCGTAGCAGAGCCGCCCGTCACCCCACGGGATCTCGGTGTCGGTCTCCAGGACGGTGATGGAGGTGGTGTCGCGGGCAGTGGTCGAGTACGGCGGGACGGCTTCCTCGACCAGGGCCACCGAGTCCTCCAGGTCCAGCTTCCGGACCAGGTAGGTGCGGCCCTGATGGAGGTGGACTGCGCCCTCGTGGACGGCGGTGTGCGCGGCCGATTCGTCGACGGTGCCCAGCAGTCGGCCGGTGCCCTCCTCGACGATCTGGACGGGGCGGCCGCCCTCGCCGCGGATGTCGGTGAGATCGGCGGCGCGCTCGCGGCGGGTCCAGTGCCAGCCCGATGGCCGCTTGCGCAGCAGTTTCGCAGCTTCCAGCTGCGGCAGCAGTTCGGCCACGGCCGGGCCGAAGAGCTCCAGGTCCGGATCGGTGAGAGGGAGCTCAGCGGCGGCGGCGCACAGATGGGGGGCGAGGACGTACGGATTGTCCGGGTCGAGGACGGTCGACTCCACGGGCTGCTGGAACAGGGCCTCGGGATGGTGGACGAGGAAGGTGTCCAGCGGGTCGTCGCGGGCCACCAGGACGGCCAGGGCGCCCTGGCCGGAGCGTCCGGCGCGGCCCGCCTGCTGCCACAGTGACGCCCTGGTGCCGGGGTAGCCGGCGATCACGACGGCATCCAGGCCGGAGATGTCGATGCCGAGTTCGAGGGCGGTGGTGGCGGCCAGCCCGAGCAGCTGCCCGGAGTGCAGGGCGCGCTCCAGGGCACGGCGTTCCTCGGGGAGGTAGCCCCCGCGGTAGGCGGCGACCCGGGCAGGCAGGGAACGGTCCACCTCGGCGAGGCGCTCCTTGGCGATGACGGAGATCAGCTCGGCGCCGCGCCGGGAACGTACGAAGGCGACCGAGCGGACGCCCTGGACGGTGAGGTCGGTGAGGAGGTCGGCGGTCTCGGCGGTGGCGGTGCGTCGGACCGGGGCGCCCTTCTCGCCGTGGAGGTCGGTCAGGGGCGGCTCCCACAGCGCGAAGACCAGCTCGCCGCGGGGCGAGGAGTCGTCGGCGACCTCCTCGACCGGGAGGCCGGTGAGGCGGCCGGCCGCGACGGAGGGGTCCGCCGCCGTGGCGGAGGCGAGAAGGAAGACCGGATCGGCGCCGTACCGGGCGCACAGGCGGCGGAGGCGGCGTACCACCTGGGCGACGTGGGAGCCGAAGACACCGCGGTAGGTGTGGCACTCGTCGATGACGACGAAGCGCAGAGCGCGCAGGAAGGAGGACCAGCGGGGGTGGGACGGGAGTATCCCGCGGTGCAGCATGTCGGGATTGGTCAGGACGTAGTTGGCGTACTGACGCACCCACTCGCGTTCCTCGACCGGGGTGTCGCCGTCGTAGACCGCGGGCCGGACGGCATTGCCGAGCGGTGCCGCGAGCTGCTTCACGGCACGCCTCTGATCGGCGGCCAGGGCCTTGGTGGGGGCCAGGTACAGCGCGGTGGCGCCGCGGCCGTTCGGGGCCTTTGAGCCGTCGAGCAGGGCGCTGAGGACCGGGGCGAGGTAGGCGAGCGACTTGCCGGAGGCCGTGCCAGTGGCGATGATCACGGATTCGCCGTCCAGGGCGTGCTCGGCGGCGGCCGCCTGGTGCGCCCACGGGTGATCGATTCCGGCCTGCTGGATCGCGGCGACGACTTCCGGCCGGATGCGATCGGGCCAGATGGCATGGGTTCCCGCACGCGGGGGCAAGTGCTCCGTATGAGTGATGCGCGCGGACCGGCCCGCCACTGCGGCGAGCCGGTCGAGGACCATGGCGGGAGAGTGACTGGTGTCGCTGTTCCCGGGTGGTCGACTGGGGCGGTGATTCTTGGCCATCGGCACCGAGTGTGTCACTGGCGTGACGGACAATGGCCCCAAGCCGTCGTGCATGGCTGCTGGTAAGTGATTGAATGCCATCGCGGCTGGCGATCTGTTCCCTGGCTCCGCCGGGGAGACCAAGGGGCGACCGCTCGATAGCAAGGTGCTGGAGGATCCGTGGACCTGTCCTTGTCGACTCGCAATGTGTCCGGCCCTGGTGGCGACCGTACGGTCGTCGAGGTCGGTGGCGAGATTGATGTGTATACCGCGCCCAAGCTGCGCGAGCAGTTGGTCGAGTTGGTGAATGACGGCAGCTACCACCTGGTTGTCGACATGGAAGGCGTCGACTTCCTCGACTCCACCGGCCTCGGCGTGCTCGTGGGCGGCCTGAAGCGTGTCCGGGCCCATGAGGGCTCGCTGCGCCTGGTCTGCAACCAGGAGCGCATTCTCAAGATCTTCCGGATCACTGGTCTGACCAAGGTGTTCCCCATTCACACCACGGTCGACGAAGCCGTCGCGGCCACCGACTGACGGTCGGCCCGAGGCCGGTCCGAAGCCGGTCGGATCGGCCGAGGGGCCGGTTCGGCACGCAGCCGACGCACCCGCTGCCCGCCAGGCGGCCGGTGCGACGCGGGCGTGCCCGGCAGCCGGTGCCGTGAGGTCGGCCGATCGGCTGGTCGGCGCAGTGGACCGGCCAGGCGATCGGAGGCCGGACAACCGGGCGGTCGGAGTCCGACAGGATGCCGGCCAGTCGGTCGGCGAGCTGTTCGGCAGCCGACCGATGGTCTGCTGCTCCGCCGTCCGTCGGTTGGGCCTTCCGTCGGCCAGATCGGCTCCGGTCCGCTGGCCGGCGGACCAATGGTTCCGGGGCTCCGGAAGACGAGCGTTCGGCCCGGAAGATGAGCCTTCGGCCCGGAAAACAGAAAAGAGCAGGGACACCGGGCAGCGCGCTCGGCCCTGGGATGCACGCCCGTACGTCTGAGGGGGATCGCATGACCACTGTTGAACTCCGCTTCAGTGCCCAGCCCGAACACGTCAGGACAGCCCGCCTCGTGGCGGCCGCCGTGGCGCGCCGGGCAGGTGTGGACGAAGCCGTGCTCGACGAGGTCAGACTCGCGGTCGGTGAGGCCTGCAGCCGCGCAGTCGGGCTGCATCGCAGCCATGGCATCACCGCTCCCGTCTCCGTCGCCCTGATCGAGGAGGAGAAGTCCTTCTCCGTAGAGGTCGGCGACGAGGTCCCCGGACCGGGGGACGATCCCGCCCTCGGCGGACCCGCCACGACACGCGGTGCCACGCCCGGCGCGGGGCTCGATGAGAGTGATGCCGACGGCGAGGACGAGATGGGTCTCGCGGTCATCAGTGGCCTCGTCGACGATGTGGAAGTCAGGTCGGGAGCCAACGGCGGAGTGATCCGCATGAGCTGGCCGAAGACGCCCGCGACCGTGCTGCCGTGACGATGCTCCCCGTGAGCCCCTCGTCGCCCTGAGGCGCCACAAACGTCACAGATGCCACAGGCGCTATAAACGTGACAGGTGCCAC
>NZ_BMTF01000018.1:0-113088 GCF_014649535.1 Streptomyces gelaticus | reverse complement strand
AGAGGTGCCAGAGGTGCCAGAGGTGCCAGAGGTGCCAGAGGTGCCAGAGGTGCCAGAGGTGCCAGAGGTGCCAGAGGGGGCCCGCCGACCGATGCGGCCCGGCCGCCCTGGCCGACCGTCCTGGGTGATCCTGATCCGACCGCCCTGGCCGACCGCCCCGTTCCGGCGGAACCCCTTCCCCGATCGATTTCTTGATCCGTCTTTTGAGGCCCTGCCGAGCAGGGCCTTTTTTATTCATGTGTGATCATTTGCGCGCGATCGCTGATCTACGGAAAATGTTTCTGCCCCATTACTGCATTCGGGTCGATCCGGCCGTTCGATCATTTGCCGATCGGCTGATGAAGGTCGATTTCATTTACCGCGCACTGTTTTGATCGGCTTCCGCTCCTTACAATCCGTCCACGTCTTGAGCGCTCAGCGTCAAGGAGGACGTATGGCGGAGTTCTTCAACACCCCACTGGCAGGACCGGCGCAAGATTCCGCATTTTCCGCATCTTCCGGCCGATCCACTTCTCTGGCGGCCGCGGTTCTCACTGATGACAATCGCGTCATCGTGATCGCCGTCGCGGTCGTCGCCGTCGCCGCCCTGGTCGTCGCCAGGCTGCTGGTGCGCCAGGTACTGGCGGCCGGCGAGGGCACCGACCGCATGAAGGAGATCGCGGCCGCCGTGCAGGAAGGCGCGAATGCCTATCTGGCCCGGCAGTTGCGTACCGTCGGCATCTTCGCCGTCGTGGTCTTCTTCCTGCTTCTGCTGCTACCGGCCGACAACTGGTCGCAGCGTGCGGGCCGTTCGTTGTTCTTCCTGGTAGGTGCGCTTTTCTCGGCGACCACCGGATACATCGGGATGCGGCTCGCGGTACGCAGTAATGTCCGTGTGGCCGCTGCCGCGCGTGAGGCCACTCCCGCAGAAGGCGAGCCGGAAAAGGATCTCACCGCCGTTTCGCACAGGGCGATGAAGATCGCTTTTCGTACCGGTGGCGTGGTCGGCATGATCACCGTGGGACTCGGCCTGCTCGGCGCGTCCTGCGTCGTGCTCGTCTATGCCGCCGACGCCCCGAAGGTGCTGGAGGGCTTCGGTCTCGGTGCCGCGCTGATCGCCATGTTCATGAGGGTCGGCGGTGGCATCTTCACCAAGGCGGCCGACGTCGGTGCGGACCTCGTGGGCAAGGTCGAGCAGGGCATTCCGGAGGATGACCCGCGCAACGCGGCCACCATCGCCGACAACGTGGGCGACAACGTCGGTGACTGCGCCGGAATGGCGGCGGACCTCTTCGAGTCGTACGCCGTGACGCTCGTCGCCGCGCTCATTCTCGGCAAGGCCGCCTTCGGCGACTCCGGGCTGGCCTTCCCGCTGATCGTCCCGGCGATCGGCGTGATCACCGCGATGATCGGGATCTTCGCGGTCGCCCCGCGGCGCTCCGACCGCAGCGGCATGACCGCCATCAACCGCGGGTTCTTCATCTCCGCGGTGATCTCGCTGGCGCTGGTGGCCGTGGGTGTCTTCCTCTATCTGCCGTCCTCGTACGCGGATCTGGCAGGGGTCGCCGACAGCGCCATCACCTCGCACGGAGGTGACCCGCGCATCTTCGCCCTGGTCGCCGTGGCCATCGGCATCGTGCTGGCCGCCCTGATCCAGCAGTTGACCGGCTACTTCACCGAGACCAGCCGACGTCCCGTCAAGGACATCGGCAAGTCCTCCCTGACCGGTCCGGCCACCGTCGTACTCGCCGGTATCTCGATCGGTCTGGAGTCCGCCGTCTACACGGCGCTGCTGATCGGCCTGGGCGTCTACGGGGCGTTCCTGCTGGGTGGTACGTCGATCACGCTGGCGCTCTTCGCGGTGGCCCTGGCGGGGACCGGGCTGCTGACCACCGTCGGTGTCATCGTCGCCATGGACACCTTCGGCCCGGTCTCGGACAACGCGCAGGGCATTGCCGAGATGTCCGGTGATGTCACGGGCGCCGGTGCGCAGGTCCTCACCGACCTGGACGCCGTCGGCAACACCACCAAGGCCATCACCAAGGGCATCGCCATCGCCACCGCCGTCCTCGCGGCGTCGGCGCTCTTCGGTTCGTACCGCGACACGATCGCCACGGCAGTGGACGAGGTGGGGGCCAGGGCCGGGCAGATGACGCTGAGCCTGGACATCTCGCAGCCCAACAACCTGGTGGGCCTGATCCTCGGTGCCGCGGTCGTCTTTCTCTTCTCCGGTCTCGCGATCAACGCGGTGTCGCGGTCGGCCGGGGCCGTGGTCTACGAGGTGCGGCGGCAGTTCCGCGAGCACCCCGGGATCATGGACCACAGAGAGAAGCCGGAGTACGGGCGTGTGGTCGACATCTGCACCAAGGACGCCCTGCGCGAGCTCGCCACGCCCGGCCTGCTGGCGGTCATGGCTCCCATCGCCGTCGGCTTCACACTCGGTGTCGGGGCGCTCGGCTCCTATCTCGCGGGCGCCATCGGGACCGGCGCCCTGATGGCGGTCTTCCTCGCCAACTCCGGTGGCGCCTGGGACAACGCCAAGAAACTCGTCGAGGACGGTCATTTCGGCGGCAAGGGCAGCGAGGCCCATGCCGCGACCGTCATCGGCGACACGGTCGGCGACCCGTTCAAGGACACCGCGGGGCCGGCGATCAACCCGCTGCTCAAGGTGATGAACCTGGTCGCCCTGCTGATCGCCCCGGCGGTGGTGCAGTTCAGCTACGGGCAGGACGCGAGCGCCGGTGTGCGCGCGGTGGTGGCGGTGCTCGCCGTCGCGGTCATCGTCGGCGCGGTCTATGTCTCCAAGCGGCGCGGGATCGCCGTGGACGACGGGGAAGTGCCCGGTGACCGGGACGGAGGCAGTCCGGCCAAGTCGTCGGGCCAAGCGGCCGTTTCGTGACATCGGGGCCGGGGCGGGTGGTCGGTGCACAGCCCGACTCGGCCCCGATGACCGGGCGGGCGGCGCATGGTGATGCTCCGTCCGCCCGGTCGCATCTCGGCCGATGCGCGGGTCTGTCGTCGGCCTGCCGCCGGTATGTACCCCGTTCGTGTGGTTGTTCGTGCGGGTGTTCCCGAGTGTCGAAGGCTGTGCGGGTGAGTTGTATCTCCCTCATTTCCCTTGGTGCAAATGGCTACAAAAGGTCACTCATCGGACACCCGGCACCCGGGCGGAGGGCGCTCGCCGTGTAAGTTCCGGGGCCGAGAGCCTCGGAAGGGACCGATCCGGTGAACAAGAAGCTTGCGGCCGCGCTGTCCGGCGGTGCGGTACTGGTACTGACGCTGTCGGGCTGCAGCAGCGACGACAACAGCGACAAGGTGAACGACTGGGCCAAGAAGGTCTGCGACCAGGTGCAGCCCCAGCTCCAGAAGATCGCGAACGCCAACGCCGCCATCCAGCAGCAGACCGCCGACAACAGCAAGCCCGCCGATGTCCAGAAGACCGACTCGGCCGCCTTCCAGCAGATCTCGCAGGCGTACAAGGCGCTGGGCGGGGCGGTCGACTCCGCGGGCCCGCCGCCGGTCGACGGCGGTGAGACCACGCACAAGAAGGCCGTGAAGGAGCTCCAGGCGTCCTCCGCGGCGTACGCGAACCTGCAGAAGAAGGTCGACGCGCTCGATACGAAGGACCAGGCGAAGTTCGCCGATGGGCTCAAGGGCATCGCGGACGAGCTGAACAAGATCAGCACCAGTGGTGACGAGGCGTTGAAGAAGCTCCAGTCCGGCGAGGTCGGCACCGCGATGGCGAAGCAGAAGGGCTGCCAGAAGCCGACGGCCTCGGTGCCGCCGAAGTCCGCCGCCTCGCCGTCCACGGAGCCTTCCGCCTCGTCCGGCAAGAAGTCGTGACCGGGCGGCGGCAGCAGCGGTTGTCAGCGGGAGCGGCCACAATGGGTGGGTGAGTACGACCAGTCTCCCCGTGCCCGGCCGTTCGCCCCGGCTCCGCGAAGCCCTGCTTGCCGCCGCCTTCACTGCCGACGGACTCCTCGACCTGCTCGGCGCGCCCGCCTACGCCGCGCTCGCCCGCAGCGAGACGGTCCCGGCGTTGCGCGCCACCCGGGGCGACTCCCCGCTCGAAACGCTGGTGCGGCTCTTCCTGCTCCAGCACCCCGTGCCGTACGGGCGGGCCCGCGCCGCGCTCCCGCTGGCCGAGTGCGTCGAGGACGGCTGGGTGACCCGAGCCGGCGACGAGGTGCGGGCGGCGGTGGACGTCCGGCCGTACAGCGGGCCCGAGGGGCAGGACTGGTACATCGTCTCCGACCTGGGCTGTGCGGTCGGTGGCGCGGGCGGCATCGGTTCGCGCGAGGAGGGTGTGGTGCTGGGGGTCGGCGGGGCGTCCACCACGCTCGCCGGGATCACCGTCCGTACGCCTGTCGCCTCCGCGCTCGACATCGGTACGGGCTCCGGCATCCAGGCGCTGCACGCCTCGCAGCACGCCACCAGGGTCACGGCCACCGACCTCAACCCGCGTGCGCTGGACTTCACCCGGCTGACGCTCGCGCTGTCCGGCGCCGCCCCGGCCGAACTGCACCAGGGCTCGCTGTACGAACCGGTCGGCGACGAGACGTACGACCTGATCGTCTCCAACCCCCCGTTCGTCATCTCGCCCGGCGCCCGCCTCACCTACCGCGACGGCGGCATGGGCGGTGACGATCTGTGCCGGACGCTGGTGCAGCAGACCGGCGACCGGCTGAACGAGGGCGGATACGCCCACTTCCTCGCCAACTGGCAGCACATCGAGGGCGAGGAGTGGCAGAACCGGCTGAGTTCCTGGGTCCCGTACGGCTGCGACGCCTGGATCGTGCAGCGCGAGGTCCAGGACGTCACGCAGTACGCCGAGCTGTGGCTGCGCGACAGCGGCGACCACCGTACGGACCCTGCCGAGTACGCCGCGCGGTACGACGCCTGGCTGGACGAGTTCGAGGCCCGCAAGACCAAGGGCGTCGGCTTCGGCTGGATCACCCTGCGCAAGTCCGCCGCGGCCGCCGCCGGTCATCCGTCCGTTGTGATCGAGGAGTGGCCGCACGCGGTGGAGCAGCCGCTCGGCCCGGCCGTCGAGGCCCACTTCGCACGCCAGGACTACCTCCGCGAGCAGGACGACGCGGCGCTCCTGGCCGGGCACTTCACCCTGGCGGCCGAGGTCGTGCAGGAGCAGGTCGGCCTGCCGGGCGCGGAGGACCCGGAGCATGTGGTGCTCCGTCAGAACCGGGGCATGCGGCGTGCGACGAAGGTCGACGCCGTCGGCGCCGGCTTCGCGGGCGTGTGCGACGGGACGCTGCCCGCGGGCCGGATTCTGGACGCGATCGCCCAGTTGATGAACGAGGACCCGGTGCTGCTGCGTGACCGGACCCCGCAGGCGATCCGGCTGCTGGTCGAGGAGGGCTTCCTGGAGCCGGTTCCTCCGGCGGGCTGATCGGCGCCGGTCCGGTCGGGCGGGGCCTGTGGTGCGCCGGCTGTGCGGCCGGTCCTCCCGGGCTCCGTTCCCTTTCGGGCGCGTGGTGCCGTACGTAAAGAAAGGGTGCTGCGATCAGCGGCTTCCGGTTCGTCGCCGTCCGGTGCGTCGCGGAGGACGCGGATTCCGGATGATGCGGGGGCGAGGGTTTTGGACGGCGCCCGGGTCGGCCCGTCGGCCGGTCCGCGCCCGGGGTGCCCACCCCGTGTCCGTCCCCGGCCCGCCCCATGGCCACGGGACCGGACGGAGCCGGGTGAATCCGGCCATTCACCCGGGGTTCGCATCGGCGACGCCCCGGGGTGGCAGCCTCCCCGGACCGGAGGGCACCCGCCCCGGCCGGGCAGGGACAGGGAGGCGCACGGGCATGGAGAGCGGACCTGCAGTCTTCGCCGGAGCGGCGTTCACGCTGTTCGGTGCCGCGCTGCTGCTGTGGACGGGGGCGCGCGTGCTGCACCGCGCGCCGGTGGCGCATGGTGTGAGCCCCGTCGCCTCCGCCGCTCTCGCCACTGTGTTCGGCGTACTCTTTCTCGTCCTCGGCGTGTGGTGCTTCACCCGTATCTGATCCACTTCCCACCGGCCCGGCCGGCGGCCCGCAGAACACGGGGGCAGTGGCGGGGAACACGCCCGGACCGTACGCGGCCCGCCGCCGGGGACCGCAGCGCCGCAACAGCACCCGGAAACCCGCAGGCAGCGACCGCGCACGCGGCGTACCGGACGGTCCGGGCGGCAGGAATGGCGGAAGTCGGGTTACCGTTCGAGTGGCCGTTGCGGGCTTTTGCCGTTTGACACGGGGGCGGGTTGTACCGTCACACTCCGCAGCGACAGCACCGTCGGCAGCGTCATCGCGCTGCCCGGATGCCCACCGAGCGTCGACCGGAGAGAAGAGCGAAGTTGTCCCCGACCAGCGAGACCGCACAGGGCGGCCGCCGACTCGTCATCGTCGAGTCGCCTGCCAAGGCGAAGACGATCAAGGGCTACCTCGGCCCCGGATACGTCGTCGAGGCGAGCGTCGGGCACATCCGCGACCTGCCGAACGGCGCCGCAGAGGTTCCGGACGAGTACACCGGCGAGGTCCGTCGGCTCGGCGTCGATGTCGAGCATGACTTCCAGCCCGTCTATGTCGTCAACGCGGACAAGAAAGCGCAGGTCAGGAAGCTCAAGCAGCTGCTGGCCGAGTCCGACGAACTCTTCCTCGCCACCGATGAGGACCGCGAGGGCGAAGCCATCGCCTGGCACCTGCAGGAAGTCCTGAAGCCCAAGGTCCCGGTGCACCGGATGGTGTTCCACGAGATCACCAAGGACGCGATCCGGGCCGCCGTCGCCAACCCGCGCGAGCTCAACCAGCGCATGGTCGACGCCCAGGAGACCCGCCGCATCCTCGACCGCCTCTACGGCTACGAGGTGTCGCCGGTCCTGTGGAAGAAGGTCATGCCGCGGCTGTCGGCCGGCCGTGTCCAGTCCGTGGCGACCCGGCTCGTCGTCGAGCGGGAGCGCGAGCGCATCGCCTTCCGCTCCGCCGAGTACTGGGATCTCACCGGCACCTTCGCCACCGGCCGCCCCGGTGACGCCTCCGACCCGTCGGCCCTCGCCGCCCGCCTGAGCACGGTCGACGGCCGCCGCATCGCCCAGGGCCGCGACTTCGGCCCGGACGGACAGCTGAAGCCCGGCTCCGGCCAGGTGCTGCACCTGGACGAGACGAACGCCCGCGCCCTGGCCGCCGCGCTCGCCGACGCCACGTTCGCCGTACGGTCCGTCGAGTCGAAGCCGTACCGCCGCTCGCCGTACGCCCCGTTCCGCACGACGACCCTCCAGCAGGAGGCGAGCCGGAAGCTGGGCTTCGGGGCCAAGGCCACCATGCAGGTCGCGCAGAAGCTGTACGAGAACGGCTTCATCACCTACATGCGTACCGACTCCACGACCCTCTCGGACACCGCGGTCGCCGCGGCCCGCGCACAGGTCACCCAGCTCTACGGCGCCGACTACCTGCCGGACAAGCCCCGCACGTACGCCGGGAAGGTCAAGAACGCGCAGGAGGCGCACGAGGCGATCCGCCCCTCCGGCGACCGCTTCCGCACCCCCGCCGAGACCGGCCTGAACGGCGACCAGTTCCGGCTGTACGAGCTGATCTGGAAGCGGACCGTCGCTTCCCAGATGAAGGACGCGGTCGGCAACTCCGTCACCGTCAAGATCGGTGGCCGGGCGAGCGACGGCCGGGACGCCGAATTCTCCGCGTCCGGCAAGACGATCACCTTCCACGGCTTCATGAAGGCGTACGTCGAGGGCGCCGACGACCCGAACGCCGAGCTCGACGACCGCGAGCGGCGACTCCCGCAGGTCGCCGAGGGCGACGCGCTGTCCGCCGAGGAGATCTCGGCCGACGGCCACGCGACCAAGCCGCCGGCCCGCTACACCGAGGCCTCGCTGGTCAAGGAGCTCGAAGAGCGCGAGATCGGCCGCCCGTCGACGTACGCGTCGATCATCGGCACGATCCTGGACCGCGGCTACGTCTTCAAGAAGGGCACGGCGCTCGTCCCGTCGTTCCTCTCCTTCGCCGTGGTCAACCTGCTGGAGAAGCACTTCGGCCGGCTCGTCGACTACGACTTCACCGCGAAGATGGAGGACGACCTCGACCGTATCGCGCGGGGCGAGGCCCAGGCCGTGC
The DNA here is from genome assembly GCF_014649535.1 of Streptomyces gelaticus. GTDB lineage: Bacteria > Actinomycetota > Actinomycetes > Streptomycetales > Streptomycetaceae > Streptomyces > Streptomyces gelaticus. Next base: position 105,001 of record NZ_BMTF01000018.1, on the reverse strand, counting down.
CGTGGCTGAGGCGTTTCTACTTCGGCGAGGGCGACGACGCCGTCAGTGGCGCGGCCTCCGCCGCGGGCAACGGCGACGGCGACCACCTCGGCGGTCTGAAGGATCTCGTCACCGACCTCGGCGCGATCGACGCCCGGGAGATCTCCTCCTTCCCCGTCGGCAACGAAATCAAGCTCCGCGTCGGCCGCTACGGCCCGTACATCGAGCGCGGTGAGAAGGACGCCGAGGGCCACCAGCGGGCGGACGTGCCGGAGGACCTGGCGCCCGACGAGCTGTCCGTGGAGTACGCGGAGGAGCTGCTGGCCAAGCCGAGCGGCGACTTCGAACTCGGTGCGGACCCGGTCACCGGCCACCAGATCATCGCCAAGGACGGGCGCTACGGCCCGTACGTCACCGAGGTGCTGCCCGAGGGCACCCCGAAGACCGGCAAGAACGCGGTGAAGCCGCGGACCGCCTCGCTCTTCAAGACCATGTCCCTGGACACGGTCACGCTGGCCGACGCGCTCAAGCTGATGTCGCTGCCGCGGGTCGTCGGCGAGGACGCCGAGGGTGTCGAGATCACCGCGCAGAACGGCCGCTACGGCCCGTACCTGAAGAAGGGCACGGACTCGCGCTCGCTCACCTCCGAGGACCAGCTGTTCGACATCACCCTCGAAGAGGCCCTCGCGATCTACGCCCAGCCCAAGCAGCGCGGCCGGGCCGCCGCCAAGCCGCCGCTGAAGGAACTGGGCACGGACCCGGTGAGCGGGGCTCCGGTCGTGGTCAAGGACGGCCGTTTCGGCGCGTACGTCACCGACGGCGAGACCAACGCGACGCTGCGCACCGGCGACAGCGTCGAGGACATCACGCCGGAGCGCGGCTACGAGCTGCTCGCCGAGAAGCGTGCCAAGGGGCCCGCCAAGAAGAAGACGGCGAAGAAGGCCCCGGCCAAGAAATCCGCGGCGACCGCGAAGAAGACCGCTGCCAAGAAGACCACGGCGGCGGCCAAGAAGACCGCGGCGAAGAAGACGACCGCGAAGAAGACGGCCGCCAAGAAGACGACCGCGGCGAAGAAGACGACTGCGGCCTCGTCCACGGAGGACTGAGCGGCACGGGCGAACGCCCCGGGGGCCGGATCTTCCGCCCCCCCGGGGCGTTCGCGTGCGGGTGCCCGAGCGCCCGTATGTTCGGACGGGGCCTCCGGGGACCCCGCCGCTCCGGATAGGCTGGGCGGATGACGCGAGCCGAGCAGCCAACGGTCGTGAGCCCCACCTCCGACACACTTGCCGCAGACTCACGCGAGCGCGCCGTACGAGCCCTGTTGCGTGTTCCTCCGCTGAAGCGGTTGTGGAGCGCACAGTTCGTCGGCAGTACCGGCGATGCACTCGCCCTTCTCGTGCTGGTGCTGATGTCGCTGCAAGCGGCGGTCCTGGAGGGCTCATTCGGAGCCGGGTACCGAGGTGCGGCCTTTGCCGTCGCCGCGGTGTTCGGTGCCCGGATCCTTGCCACCCTGCTCTTCGGAGCCGTACTTCTCGGGCCGCTGACGACGCTCACCGCGCCCGGAGGACCGCTGGACCGGCGGTGGCTGATGATCGGGACGGACGGTCTGCGGCTCGCCCTGCTGGTCGTCGCGCCGCTGTGGATCGACTGGATGCCCGACAAGGCACTCATGATGATCCTCATCACCGTCTTCGTCGTCGGCGCGGCCGAACGCCTGTGGACGGTCGCCAAGGACGGCGCCGCGCCCGCGCTGCTGCCCGCCCCGCCCCCCGAGGGCGCCGCGGTCCGCCCGCTGCCCGACCACCTCGACGCACTGCGCCGGCTCTCCGTCCGTACCGACTTCGCCGCGATCCCGGTCGCGGCGGCCGTCCTGCTCGTCGCCACCCTCGTCGGCAACCTGCTGGGCTCGGGCCTGGAGTGGTTCTCGCTCCACCAGGCGGCCCTCGGCTCGTACGTAGCGGCCGGGCTCTTCTCGGCGTCGGTCTCCATCCTGTACTTCCTGGAACTGCCCGGTACGCAGACCCCCCGCCCGCGCTCGCCGCTGGAGGGCCTGCGGCGGCCGTCGGCCGACAACGGACCCGACCGGGGCCGCACCGGAGCCGTCCCGCTGGTCGTCGGCGCGTCGGCCGCGGTCGCCGGGGCCATCGCCGCCGCTGCCGCGGTCTCGGCGCTGCACGCCGCCGACCTGGGCGGCGGACCCGTCACCCTCGCGCTGCTGATCCTCGCCCTGACCGGCGCCACGGGTGCCGGCATCCGGACCGCGGGCAAGGTGCTGCCCACCCTGTCGCGGCGCAGGCTCCTCGCACTGGCCACCGCCGTCACCGGTATCGCGCTGCTCGCCATGGGCCTGGTGCCGGACACGGCGACCGTGCTGATGATCGCGGTGCTCGCCGGGTACGCAGCGGGCGTCGCCGCCCATACCGGTCATGTCCTGGTCGACCAGGAGACTGAGGAGCCCCGCCGGGCCAGGACCACCGAGCACCTCCAGGCCGTCGTACGGGTCCTCATCGCGCTCGGCGCGCTCGCGGGCCCGCTGCTGGCCGCCGCGATCGGCACCCACCGGCTGGTCTCGGGCGACTTCGTCTTCGAGCACGGTGGAGCGGCCTTCGCCCTGATGCTGATCGGCGCGCTGCTGCTGCCGGTCGCCGTGATCGTCCTGGCCAAGACGGACGACCGCTCTGGAGTGCCGCTGCGGCGCGATCTGCGTGAGGCGCTGCGCGGCGGCGACCCGGCCGTCGCTCCAGCCGCGACCGGATTCTTCATCGCTCTGGAGGGCGGCGACGGCGCGGGCAAGTCCACCCAGGTCGAGGCGCTCGCCGAGTGGATCCGCGCCAAGGGCCACGAGGTCGTCGTCACCCGCGAGCCGGGCGCGACGCCGGTCGGCAAGCGGCTGCGCTCGATCCTGCTCGACGTCTCGTCGGCCGGGCTGTCCAACCGGGCCGAGGCGCTGCTGTACGCCGCCGACCGCGCCGAGCACGTCGACTCGGTCGTCCGCCCGGCGCTGGAGCGCGGTGCGATCGTCATCTCCGACCGCTACATCGACTCGTCCGTCGCCTACCAGGGCGCGGGCCGCGACCTCTCCCCGACCGAGATCGCCCGGATCTCGCGCTGGGCGACCAGCGGGCTCGTACCGCATCTGACGGTGCTGCTGGACGTCGATCCGGAGACCGCGCGGGAACGCTTCACCGAGGCGCCCGACCGGCTGGAGTCCGAGCCGCCGGAGTTCCACGCCCGGGTGCGGTCCGGCTTCCTGACCCTGGCCGCGGCCGACCCGACCCGCTACCTGGTCGTCGACGCGGGCCAGGACCCGGAGTCGATCACCACGGTCGTACGTCACCGGCTCGACCAGCTCCTTCCGCTCTCCGAGGCCGAGATCAAGGCCCAGGAGGAGGCCCGCAAGGCGGCCGAGGAGGAAGCCAGGCGCAGGGCCGAGGAAGAGGCGGCCCGCAAGGCCGAGGAGGAGCGGCTGGAGCGCGAGCGGCAGGAACAGCTCGCCAAGCTCCGTGCCGAGGAGGAGGAGCGCAAGGCCCGCGAGCTGGAGGAGGCCCGCCGGCGCGAGGCCGAACGCCAGGCGGAGGAGGCCCGGCAGCGGGCCGAGGAAGCCCGGCGGGTGGCCGAGGAGGAGCGGGTCCGGCGCGAGGCCGAGGAAGCGGCCCGCGAGGCCGAGCAGGCCAGGCTCCGCAGGCAGGCCGAGGAGGAGGCGCGGCTGCGCAAGGAGGCCGAGGCCCTGCGGCTGGAGAAGCAGCGCAAGGCCGAGGAGGCGCTGCTGCGGGCCGAGGAGGCGCGCAGGCGGGCGGAGGCCGAGGCCGCCGCAGCGGCGGAGAAGGCACGGGCGGAGGCCGCCGCAGCGGCATCCGTGCCGGAGAACGAGATCACGGTGCCGACGCCGATCGTCGACCCGAACGACGTGACGCAGCAGGTGCCCGCACCGGACAGCCCGGCCACGCCCTCCGACCAGGCCGAGACGGCAATGATCCCCAGGATCCAGGACCGCCCGGAGCGGCCCGGCGCGGCGGACGAGACGGCGGTGCTTCCTCCGGTGCGGGACGTGCGGGAGGTCAGGGACGCGGATCCGGCGGACCGGATTCCGCGGGGCATCTTCCGCGACGAGCGCCCGGCGGGCCCCGCGCCGGAGAGCGAGAACGAGCGCACCCGTGAGCTTCCGCAGATCGGCGATCCGCACGCGGGCGCCCCGCAGTCGGCCCAGGACCACTGGGAAGGCCGGGAACGCCAGGAGCGGCTCGCCCGCCGTCCTCGCCCCGACTGGGCCGAGGAGACCCCGCTGGACGATCTGCCGACGCTGGCGGACGAACTGCTGGGTGATCACCGTGACCAGCACGACGACGGGGAATCGGGTCGCTCGGGCCGGGGACGCCGCCCGCGCCGCTGATCCATGCCGGCTGCCGGAGCGGGCGGTCCCGCCCCGGCAGCCGGACCGCCTGGGTGCCGGGATTGTCAGACCCGTCCCCCACAATGGGGGTCGGATCGGGGAAGCCGGACCGACGGGCGGCGACAGCAACGCCGCAAGCAGTGACATCGGAGCTGCGCGGCTCCATCGCACGTCGGCCGCGTGGCACGCACACCACCGGAAGGGCGGTGACTCATGACCGTATGGGACGACCTGGTCGGCCAGGACCGGGTGCAGGAGCAGCTCGGCGCCGCCGCCCGGGACGCCGATGCGCTGGTCACCGCCCACTTTGCGGGGGAGCCTGTCCCGCCGGGGTCGAAGATGACCCACGCCTGGCTGTTCACGGGGCCGCCGGGCTCCGGCCGTTCCACCGCCGCGCGTGCCTTCGCCGCCGCCCTCCAGTGCACCAGCCCCGACCGTGCCCTGGGCGGAGCGCCCGGCTGCGGCTTCTGCGACGGCTGCCACACCAGCCTGATCGGCACGCACGCCGACGTCGAGGTGGTCCGGACCGACCTGCTCTCCATCGGTGTGAAGGAGACCCGCGACCTGGTCCGCCGCGCCCAGCTCTCCCCGGCCGTCGGCCGCTGGCAGGTCATCGTCCTGGAGGATGCCGACCGGCTCACCGAGGGCGCGGGGAACGTACTGCTGAAGGCGGTCGAGGAGCCCGCGCCCCGTACGGTGTGGCTGCTCTGCGCGCCTTCCCTGGAAGACGTGCTGCCCACCATCCGCTCCCGCTGCCGTCACCTCGCGCTGCTCACGCCCCCGGTCGACGCGGTCGCCGACGTCCTGATCAGGCGGGACGGCATCGATCCGGAGCGGGCCGCGTCCGCCGCCCGGGCCACTCAGGGCCACATCGGCAGGGCCCGCCGGCTCGCGACCGACGAGCGGGCCCGCTCGCGCCGCGCCGCCGTGCTCAAGCTCCCGTTGCGGGTCGAGGACATCGGGGGCTGCCTCAAGGCCGCCCAGGAGCTGATCGACACCGCCGCCGAGGACGCCAAGCAGGTCTCCGAGGAGGTCGACGCCAAGGAGACGGAGGAGATGAAGGCCGCGCTCGGCGCCGCCGCCGGGGGACGGCTGCCGCGCGGTACCGCCGGAGTGATGAAGGAGCTGGAGGACAGGCAGAAGCGCCGCAAGACGCGTACGCAGCGCGACAGCCTCGATCTCGCGCTCACCGACCTGACCGGTTTCTACCGTGACGTACTGGCCATCCAGCTCGGCTCGCGGATCGCCATTGCCAACGCGGACGCCCAGGACGCCCTCGACCGCATCGCCCGCTCCTCCACGCCCGAGCGCACCCTGCGCCGGATAGAGGCGGTGATCGCCTGCCGCCGGGCGCTGGACCGCAATGTGGCGCCGCTGCTCGCGGTGGAGGCGATGACGATGGCACTGCGCGCGGGCTGACGCGGCCCCGTTGCCCACTGCCGGGGATGCCCGGAGTCGGTCCACGACCGCCCACCCGCCCCGGCCTGCTCACTATCCCTCATTCACGATCGCTCATTCACTCGTACGAGGAGCGAATCGGGCGAACCGTCACACGGCGACTACGCTCCGGGGATGGACACCAGGCGCCCGCTCCGTATTCTCGCCACCGTGCTCGGCACTGCCGGCCTTCTCATCTCCGGCTGCTCCGGCGGCAGTTCGAAAGGCACCTCACCGTCCGAGTCGGCCACAGCACCCGCGCCGCCCGTCCCTGCGGGGCTCACGTCGTACTACGCGCAACACCTGGAGTGGCGGGACTGCGGCGTCGAGGGGTTCCAGTGCACCACGATGATCGCGCCCCTGGACTACGAGAAGCCGGGCAGCGGCGACATCGAGCTGGCCGTCTCCCGCAAGGAGGCCACCGGCCCCGGCCGACGGGTCGGCTCCCTCCTGGTGAACCCGGGCGGCCCCGGCGGCTCCGCCATCGAATACCTCCAGAGCTATGCGGCCGTCGGCTACCCGGCCCAGGTCCGGGCCCGCTACGACATGGTCGCCATCGATCCGCGCGGTGTGGCCCGCAGCGAGCCCGTCGTATGCCTCAGCGGCCCGCAGATGGACACGTACACGCAGGTCGACCAGACCCCGGACGACGCCCGTGAGGTCACCACGCTGAACAACTCGTTCAACGAGTTCGCGGACGGCTGCGAGCGGCACTCCGGCGAGATCCTGCCCCACGTCTCCACCGTCGAGACCGCCCGCGACATGGACATGCTGCGAGCCCTGCTCGGCGACGAGAAGCTGCACTATGTCGGGGCGTCGTACGGTACCTTCCTCGGTGCGACGTACGCCGGGCTCTTCCCCGGCCGGGTCGGCCGGCTGGTCCTCGACGGTGCGATGGACCCGTCGCTCGATGCCGCCCAGCTCAACCGCGAGCAGACCGCAGGCTTCGAGATCGCCTTCCAGGCCTTCGCCGCCGACTGCGTGAAGAAGAAGGACTGCCCGCTCGGCACCACGTCGACCGCCGATGCGGCCCAGCGCATGAAGCGGTTCTTCACCGACCTCGACGCCCGGCCGATCGCCACCGGCGAAGCCCGCAGGCTCACCGAATCCCTGGGCACCACGGGGGTCATCGCCGCCATGTACGACGAGTCGGCCTGGCCCCAGCTCCGCGAGGCCCTCTCCGCCGCCCAGAACGGCGACGGCTCCGGCCTCCTCTCCCTCTCGGACAGCTACTACGAGCGCCGGCCGAACGGCACCTACGCCAACCTCATGTTCGCCAACGCCGCCGTGAACTGCCTGGACCTGCCGCCCGCCTTCACCGGCCCCGAGGCCGTCATCCGGGCCGTTCCCGACTTCGAGAAGACGTCCCCGGTCTTCGGCAGGGCCTTCGCCTGGGCCGCCCTGAACTGCGCCGACTGGCCGGTCCCGCCCACGGGCGCACCCCACCGCATCGAGGCGAAGGGCGCGGCCCCGATCGTGGTGGTCGGCACGACCCGCGACCCGGCGACCCCGTACAAGTGGGCCCAGTCCCTGGCCGGACAGCTCGACTCCGGCACCCTCCTCACCTACCGGGGCGACGGTCACACGGCGTACGGCCGCGGCAGCGACTGCATCGATACGGCGATCAACACCTACCTCCTGGAAGGCACCCCGCCGACCGAGGGCAAGAAGTGCTCCTGACCACTCCGCCTCACCACTGACCTGCGAGAACCGCCCAGAACGAGGCTGGTACGGAGCACCCCCGGAAACTGTGTAGACTTGGCGACGCTGCTGATCGCACCATGGTGCGACAGGGCGTGCCGCCTTAGCTCAGTTGGCCAGAGCAACGCACTCGTAATGCGTAGGTCTCGGGTTCGAATCCCGAAGGCGGCTCCGATGAAGACCAGGTCAGACGTTGTCTGATCTGGTCTTTTTGTCGTAGGCCTGGGCCGCCGGAGGTGCGGTCTCCGGCCACCGGCATGCTGCTCAGCCCGGTCACTCAGGCCGAGTGGCTGAGGACGGAGCCCAGCGATCTGCCGGACACCGGCTACGGCCGGGGTCTTCGACGCCCATGGCCGGATCGGGCACATCGGCTCGCTGTCGGGGTACGAAGCCCTGGTCGTCCATCTGCCGGAGCCGAAGGCGACTCTGGTCGTGCCCCTCAACTCTCAGGTCGTCAATTCCACGATCAGGGATGTCGCCCGGCCGATGAGTGCCACCTCGTGCGGGCTCGTCGTCGGGTTGGCGGCGCGCTGCGAGGCGGCCTCGGCGAGGTGAGGGGCGGGGATGCCGCCGGATGCGGAGAGGTGCGGGAGCAGGGCATTCAGCAGGGCGCGGGCGCCCGCCGCCAGGGGGGAGCGGGAGTCGACCGCAACCTGGGCCAGGATCAGGGAGGACATGGCCCGGTCCGCGGCCGGAGCGCCCTCCCTGGTGTTGCCCCAGTCGATCACCACCGGGCCCCGGTCCGTCAGCATCACATTGCCCGGATGCAGGTCGAGATGGAGGATCCGGTCCTCGGGGTCCGGGGAGAGCCGGGCCGGAACGGTGTGGAGTTCGGCGAGCAGGCCGGCCAGCACGGCCGCCGCGTCGGCCGCCGACAGGTCGCCGGTCAGCACGGAGTCCAGCATCGTCGGGCCGGTCAGGCGTTGCAGCACCAGGTCGCAGGGCGGCGTCTTCGCGTCCCGGGGGCCCAGGCGGGGGAGCGGGTAGCCGTGTGCGCCGAGGTAGGACATGACCATCCATTCGGGAGTGGCGTCCATGCCGTCGCGGTAACGGCGCAGGACCCACTTCTCGTCCAGTGCGTACACATCGGCGGACCGTCCCGCACCCAGTAGCTCACCCATTCGCATGGAGCGAACCTACGGGGCGGACGCCGGGTGCGGGGGCGTGGTGCCGATACAGGGCCGAAGTCGCTGGTCAGGGGCGCCATAACGTGAAGTGAGGGGGCGGACGGGATCTCCTGGGGATGACGTGTACGCGGCTACCTTGGCGGCAATTCCCCCGAAGTCAAGGAGAGTTCCGTGGAGAGATCCATGCTCCGCAGACGTGCCCTGGCCGCGTGTACCGCCACCGTGGCCGTCGGTGTGCTCGCGCTGGCAGGTCTGACCGACAGCGCGTCCGCCGATCCGGCCCCCGACCTCCGTACCCCCACCGCCACCGGGGCCGAACAGCTCTCCCCCGGTCTGCTGAAGGCCATGCGACGCGATCTCGGGCTGAATGCCGACGAGGCGCGCAGCCGGATCGGCCACGAGACCCGGGCGGCGGCCGTCGCCGCCGGGCTGGAGCGCTCCCTCGGCGCGGACTTCGCCGGTGCCCGGGTGAGCGGTGACGACGCGGCCCTGACCGTGGCCACCACCGACGCCTCGGACGCCGCCCGGATCCGGGCGGCCGGCGCCAGGCCCGTCGTCGTCGAGCACAGCCGGGCCGAACTCGACACGGCCAAGGCCGCGTTGGACCGGTTTGCGCTGCGCAGAGCCCCCGCGGGCGTGCCCGTCCGGTACGTCGACATGGCCACCAACCGGGTCGTCCTGGAGGCCGTCCGCACCTCTGCCGCCGACCGGCTCCTCGCCGATGCGGGTGTGTCGCGCGACGTGGTGACGGTACGTCAGTCAGTGGGGCAGCCGCGTACGTTCGCCGATCTGCGCGGCGGTGACGCGTACTACATGAACGGCTCGGGGCGCTGCTCCATAGGCTTCCCGGTCAAGCGCGGCAGCGGCCAGTCCGGCTTCGTCAGCGCCGGGCACTGCGGAACACCCGGGGTCGGCACCAGCGGCTACAACCAGCAGGCGCAGGGGTCCTTCCAGGGGTCCACCTTCCCCGGCCGCGACTACTCCTGGGTCGCCACCAACACCAGCTGGACGCCGCGCGCCCTGGTGAACGGTTACGGAAACGGCGATGTGACGGTCACCGGGTCCACCGAGGCGCTGGAGGGTGCGGCGGTCTGCCGCTCCGGATCGACGACCGGCTGGCACTGCGGGACGGTTCAGCAGCGCAACACCAGCGTCACCTACCAGGAGGGCACTGTCTCCGGGGTCACCCGCACCAATGTGTGTGCCGAACCCGGTGACTCCGGCGGCTCGTTCATCTCCGGCAGCCAGGCGCAGGGCGTCACCTCCGGTGGCTCCGGCAACTGCTCCCAGGGTGGTACGACGTACTTCCAGCCGGTGAACCCGGCGCTCCAGGCGTACGGGCTCACCCTGGTCACCAACGGCACCCCGACGGACCCGCCCACCGACCCGCCCACCGAGCCGGGCGGCACCTGGGCGGCCGGCACGACGTACGCGGCGGGCGATGTCGTGACGTACGGCTCCGACAGCTACCGCTGCCTCCAGCCGCACGTGGCGCAGCCCGGCTGGACGCCGCCGAACGTGCCCGCCCTCTGGCAGCACGTCTGAGGGCCGCCCTTCGACGGCTCCGGCGGCTCCGGCGGGGCCGCCACCGGAAACCGCGCCCGCCCGGCTTCCGCTCCGGCCTCCCGGCCGGGCGGCGCGCCTCCCGCCCCGCTCTGTGTCATGCACGTGCCCTTCCCCCACCCTGAGGAATCAGCCATGACCCCGGAAACGACCGAAGATACCGGCGGCGAAGACTGCCGGATCAGCCGCAAGACACTGCTCAAGGCCGCTCTCATGGCCGGTACCGTCCCGCTGCTGGCGGGCGGAGGCGTCGCGCTGGCCCGTGACGCCGGGGCCACCGGCCGGCCGCCGGCCCCCACGCCGAACTGCGACGACGGTGACGGTCCGACCCACGACCAGATGGAGGGGCCCTACTTCAAGCCCAACTCCCCGCTCCGCACGAGCCTGGTGACGGACAGCACGCCCGGCGTCCGGCTGACCGTGAGCGGCTATGTCTTCGGGCGGGCCTGCAAGCCCATCCCCGGAGTGCTCCTGGACTTCTGGCAGGCCGACACCAACGGCGCGTACGACATGAGCGGATTCGCCTTCCGCGGGCACCAGTTCACCGACCGGTCGGGGGCCTTCGGCCTGACCACGATCGTGCCGGGGCTGTACCCGGGGCGTACGCGCCACATCCACGTCAAGGTCCAGGCACCCGGCTCGTCCGTCCTCACCACCCAGCTGTACTTCCCCGACGAGCCGCGCAACAACACCGACACACTCTTCGATCCGGCGCTCCTGATGAACGTACGGGACGCCGGATCGGCGAAGCAGGGGACGTTCGACTTCGTCCTCGACATCGCGCAGACCCCGACGGACCCGCCCACCGATCCGCCGACCGACCCGCCCGGCTCCACCACCTGGGCGGCCGGGACGCTCTACAGCGCGGGAGACCGCGTCACGTACGGCGGCGTCGCCTACCGCTGTCTGCAGGCGCACTCGGCCATGGCCGGCTGGGAACCGCCGAATGTCCCCGCGTTGTGGGAACGCGGTTAGACAGGCAGGCCGGCGGGGCGCAGGCCGCGCCGGGGCCGGGCCGGAAGCACCTCCGGCCCGGCCCCCTTCTCACCCCCGGTGCCTGTCCGGGCGGGGAGCCGGGCGGCGGAGTAGCCTGGATGCGTACGGCTCCCGGTGAGCCGCTCCGGTCGGCCTGCGTATCGAAGGGGGCCGGTATCGCATGGACACCCTGATCATGGTCGTGGTCGTCCTCGCGATGATCGCGGTCGCGGCGTTCATCATCCATCTGCTCAATGCCCGCCACCGGCATCAGCATCTGCGTCCGGCGCACTACGACCACGGGCTGGCCGGGTTCGACGAGGGGCCGGGCAAGGGGCAGGGCAAGGGGCCTACTTCGCGTCCGAATAACGCTCCACCACCGCCGTAGTGAACGGGAAGCGCACCGGAGTCGTGCCGAAGGCGGTCCGCCCGGCCAGCTCACCGGCCGCCCGGATCGCCGCCACCACCGCCTGGGCCTCCTCCCGCGGGCAGTGCACGATCACCTCGTCGTGCTGGAAGAAGACCAGCTCGGCGCGGAGGCCGGCGGAGCGGAGCGAGCTGCGCAGGGCGGCCAGGAGCAGCAGCGCCCAGTCGGCCGCGCTGCCCTGCACCACGAAGTTGCGGGTGAAGCGGCCCCGCGCGCGGGCGTTCGTCGATGCGTAACCAGGGGTGAACCCCTCGTCGCCGAAGGACGGTTCGGTGCTCTCCTGCGGGATGCCGGCCTCCTCGTCCGCCCCGTTGCCGGCCGCCGGGGGGCTGGTCCGGCCCAGCCACGTCCGTACCAGGCGTCCCTCCTCGCCCGCCTTCGCGGCATCGTCGACATAGGCCACGGCCAGCGGGAATCTCCGGCGCAGGGCGGCCAGGTTCTTCAGGCCGTCGCCCGAGGTCTGGCCGTAGACCGCGCCCAGCAGCGCGAGCTTGGCGTGGTCCCGGTCGCCGTGGAACGCCCGGTCCGACAGGGCCGTGTACAGATCGCCGTCATGGCCCGCCACCTCCATCAGGCCGGGGTCCCGGGAGATCGCGGCGAGGACCCGGGGTTCCATCTGGTCGGCGTCCGCGACGACCAGGCGCCAGCCCTCGTCGGCGACGACCGCCTGCCGTATCACCTTGGGGATCTGGAGCGCCCCTCCGCCGTTGGTCGTCCAGCGGCCGCTGACCGTGCCGCCCGGCAGGTACTCGGGGCGGAAGCGGCCGTCGCGCACCCAGTCCTGGAGCCAGCTCCAGCCGTGAGCCGTCCAGATCCGGTACAGCTTCTTGTACTCGATGAGGGGCTCCACCGCGGGGTGGTCCAGCTCCGCCAGCTCCCAGCGGCGGGTGGACTTCACTTTGATGCCGGCCTGCGCGAAGGCCTTCACCACGTCGGCGGGGAGGTCGGGGCGGACCCGCCGACCGAAGGCGGCCGACACCTCGTCGGCCAGTTCGGCCAGTCTGCGGGGCTCGCCGCCGCCCGCGTAGCGCTCGCCGAGCAGGTCGTGGAGGACGGCCCGGTGGACATCGGCGCGCCAGGGCAGACCGGACCGGTTCATCTCGGCGGCGACCAGCATGCCGGCCGACTCGGCGGCCGTGAGCAGGCGCATTCTGCCGGGGTGCTCGGTGGTGCCGTGCCGGCGGAGCTGGTCGGCGTAGACCTGGAGCAGGCCGTCGAAGGACAGCTGCGCGCCGGACCGGGGCTCGAAGAGCGAGGACTGCGAGCCGGGCTCCGCGGCGCGGGGCGGAGGATCGGGCGGTACGGGGGCGTTGTGCAGGCGGGCGTGGGCGGCGGCCGCGGAGCGGGGCTCGCCGAGGCGGCCCTCATGGGCGAGCAGGAGGGATTCGGCGACCTCGATGTCGTAGCACCGGCTCACGGGGACGCCGGCCGCCAGCAGCCGCGGGTAGACCTCGGCGGTGGAGCGCCATACCCAGCGGGTGACGTCCGGCCGGGAGCGGACCGCCGCCACGAGGTCGGGCTCGGTGACGACCGGGGCGGCGGGCAGGCCGGAGGGGGTCAGCGGGGCCAGGAGGGCGCCGCCGGTCTCCGTCATGGCCAGAGCCCAGCGTTCGGTCATGTCTTCGAGTCTGGCATCCGGCACTGACAGCGCCCGGTGGGCGGGCGGTGCGTGTCCCCCGGTCCGCAGGTGCCGGGAGGCGGCACCGCGGCCGGGGGAGCGGAGGCGTCAGGACTCGGATTCGGAGGTCCAGGTGCCCAGGGAGATCTCGGCGGTGATGCCGGGGCCGAAGCCGGCCATCAGGCCGCGATGTCCGTCGAGAGCCGATGCCTCGTCGAACATGCGGCCGAGGGCGTCGAGCACCACGGCGCTGGCTATGTTGCCGTACTCGGTGAGCGTGGCGCGGCTGAAGCGGAACGCCTCGGGCGGCACGTCCAGGAAGCGGCTCAGGTCGTCCAGGATGCGCGGGCCGCCCGCGTGGATGATGTAGAAGTCCATCTTGCCGGCGTTCCACTGGTTCTCCTCGGCGACCGCCTCCAGGGCCGGTGCGAGGGGTTCCATGGTTCCGGGCACCCGCTTGTCGAGCTGGAAGTGGAACCCGGTGGACCGGACCGCGTAGGAGATCCAGTCCTCGGTGTCCGGGATGACGAACGAGCCGTTGCGTTCCAGGCGTACCCCCGTGCCGCCGCTGCCCCGGAGCACGACGGCGGCTATGCCGTCGCCGAACAGTCCGTTGGACAGCAGCGATCCCACACCGAGGTCGGTGGGCTGGTAGCAGAGCGAGCAGAACTCGCAGGCCACGATCAGCACATTGGCGTCGGGGTAGGCCGTGCAGAAGTCGTGCGCCCGGTTGACGGCCGCACCGCCCGCCGCGCAGCCGAGCTGGGCGATCGGCAGCTGCCGGGTCTCCGGCCGGAAGCCCATCTCGCCGATGAGCCACGCGGTCGGCGGCGGCATCATGAAGCCGGTGCAGGAGACGTAGACGATCAAGTCGATCTGTCGCGGCTCCAGTTCGGCCTGGTCGAGCGCCCGGCGCACGACCGCCGGAACCCGGGCCTTGGTGTGTTCCTCGTACGTGATGCTGCGGGCGTCGAAGCCCGGGTGCTGCAACACCTTGTCGATCGGCTGGATCAGGTGCCGCTTCTGCACCCCGGTGTGTTCGATCAGACGAAGGACCAGGTCGAGCTGCGGATGGTCGCCGTGCAACCGTTCAGCCAGCTCAAGGGTTTCCTCGTTGGTGATGACGTACTCGGGAACCGCGATGGCCGGCTTGCAGAGAACCGCCATGGAACTCCTCCTAGCGGACTTGGTCCACACGGCCGGCCCGAAGGGTTCCGGGGCGTCCGCCTGCCGGAGACGGCCACTGCGGCTCCGTACACGCGGCGTCGCGCGGACGTGGAGCGCTGGTGGATTCCGGCGCCGGGTCAGGTACCCCTGGAACGGGCGCGGACGGGCCGACCGTCGAAGACTGAGTTCCAGCCGTTCGTGAGCGGAAAGCGGATCCGCCACGGCTGGGGTGGCCGTCGGATTCACGTTACGGCAGGCCGATCGGGGCCGCACGTCGAGCGCGCGTCGTCACGTGCTTCACCCCCGCCCGGCGAGCGTGCGGCAGGGCCGCGCGGCCCTGCCGCACGACCCGGCCGCGCGGCGGGCCTTCGCGCCGGAACGCTCCGGGGCGCCCGGCGCCCCGGAGCGTTCCGGGTTGCGGCCGGCCGCGGGCCGGCGCATCATCGATGACGGCCCGGCGTCGGCCACGGCCACGACGGCGGGTCACCCGCGGGCGGCTCGCCGGCGCTCCCCGGTCACCAGGTGACGGGGAGTTCGAGGGGATAGCGCCAGATCGACGTCTTGTTCCAGCGCACCTCCTCGGCCGGTGTCGCCAGCTTCAGGGCGGGGAAGCGCTTCAGCAGCGTTCCGATGGCGACCTGGAGCTCCGTGGCCGCGAGCGGGGCGCCCAGACAGTGGTGCCCGCCCCATCCGAAGGTCATGTGGGACGGTCCCTCACGCTCCAGGTCCAGCTCGTCGGGACGGTCGAACTTCCGGCCGTCGCGGTTGGCCGTCAGATAGGAGACGTGCACGATGTCCCCTTCCCGGATCCGCACCCCGCTCAGCTCCACGTCCTCAAGGGCGACCCGGGGGATGCCGACACCCTTGCGGAAGGGGATGAAGCGCAGCAGCTCCTCGATGGCCTGCGGAAGCATCTCGGGGCGGTCGCGCACCATGGCGAGCTCGTCGGGCCTGGTGAGCAGCGTGTAGGCGATGTTCCCGATCTCGTACGTGGTGGTGTCCTGGCCGGTGATGAGCAGGACCATGGCCATGACGGTCAGTTCTTTGTCGTTCAGGATCTCGTCCCCGTCGCGCGCCGTGGCCAGCGCGCTGATCAGGTCGTCGCCCGGGTCGGCACGCCGTTCGGCGGTCAACTTCGCGAAGTAGGCGCGGAGATCGGCCTTGGAGCGTACCGCGGCGGGCTTGTTCTCGACCGTGGTGTCCATCATGGTCCGGGCGTGGGCCCGTAGTTGGGCGTGGTCGTCCTGCGGGATGTCGAGGACCTCGCAGATGGTGGTCAGCGGCAGCGGGGCGGCCAGATGCGCGAACAGGTCGGCCGGAGCGCCGTGCTCCTCCATGCGGTCCAGCAGCTCGTCGACCACATGCTGCGTGCGTACCCGCATGCGCTCCATGTGGCGGGGCGCGAAGCCCTTGGAGATCAGGCTGCGCAGGCGGCTGCTGCCGGGCGGGTCCATGACGTTGATCGCCTCGTCCTGGACGATCGGTTCGGGGGTCATGCGCGGGAAGTTCCGGCCGATGATGGCGCTGCGGCTGAAGCGCCGGTCGGTCGTCACCGTACGCACGTCGTCGTAGCCGGTGACGAGCCATGCCTCGCCGTCGCCGTGCGGGAGACGGATGCGGGAGACGGGTTCTTCGGTCATCAAGTGCCTGAGCACCGGGTCGAATTCGAGGGCCTCGGCGTAGTCGAACGGGCAGTGCCGGGCGCCGGCGGCTGGTTCCATGCGGAGCTCCAGATGGGGATCTGACGGGTGGTTCGCGGAAGGTGCGGGCTGGTCGGGACATGGGTGCCCGATCGCCCGAGGGGCCACGCGCCGCTCCGGGCCGATTGGTCCATATGCAGAACGGATTCGGCGATGCCGGTCGCTGGACCGGCGCAATGCGGTGCGGCGACCGGCACGGGCCCGGTGTGTCGTACGGCCGGTCTCAGGCGTTCGGTACGTTCGGAACGACGTCGGTGCCGTCCACCGCGCAGCGCAGGGTGCGGGCGAGCCGGACGCCGTCGCCCACCGCCCAGAAGTGGGTGAAGAACAGGCGGGGTTCCTCCGACAGATGGTGGTTGTGCAGCTCGACGAGCTTGATCCCGCCGCGTCGCAGGGCCCTCAGCACGTGCGGGATCTCGTGGGCGAGCATCGCGCAGTCGCCGCTGAGCGCGGCGCGGCCGCCGCCCACCGGCTGGAAGTTGAACGCGCTGGTCGACCCCAGGCCGGGAGGCAGGATCAGATGGCCGTCCACAACGGTCTCGCGGCGGACGAAGAGGACCTTGTAGAGCCCGTTCTCGATGGCGCCCCTGGTGCCGAGCACCGCCTCCATCCCGGCGATGTCCAGGTCGACCGGGCCCGACCCCGGCGGCGGCACGGGCGGCGGGGTGCCGGTGCGGTCGAGGCCCGCGCGCAGCCCGCGGGCCAGGGCCACGGCGTTGCGGCCGTGCCCGTGGACATGGGTCCACCAGATGTCGGGGGTCTGGGAGAGCAGGTGCTTGTGGAGCGCAGTCTGTTCGATCCCGTGCGCCTGCCATGCGTCGGTCACCCGCTGGAGCTCGTGCTCGGTGACCGCCACATCGCCCATGAGCATCGTGGTGCCGTCGGCGTAGCGGACGAAGGCGACGTGTGTGGCCAGCGCGAGCTCCGGTGTGACGACGACGCCGTCGGAGACCACGCGGAGATCCCGTCGGGGAAAGCCCGTGTGGTAGATCCTGCCGCGCAGCATGTTGCCGGGGCGGCCCAGCGCCCTCGCCACGGCCGCCCAGTCGGCGAGGTCGGTCGGCACCGGCTCGACCCGCTTCCCGTGACCCGTTTTCCCGTGCCTGGCCCTGGTCGTTCCGGTGGGCGTCGTACGGGCGGACGCGGGGCTCGCCGCCGTCAGCACGGGCGCGAGAGCCGCGGCGGCGAGTACCCGCCGCCGCGACGTGGCCGAGCGTGCGCCGCTGTCCTGCTGTCGGTCTCCGGTCATCGTCCGATCGCCTCCATGGGTCGCTTTCATGAGCGAGATGAAAGCATGCGAAATCAGGATAAAAGGAGGAAAGCGGATACATCGTCAGCGGGTGCCGCTGGATGGACTAAACGCGTGGTCCGGCCGGGCCCGGGCCCCTTGTTCCGGGCGTCGCCCCTCAGCCCGCCGCCGACGAGCGGCGCCGCACCGCCCCCACCGCGACCAGCGCGCACACCCCCGCCGCACCGCCCATCAGCGACCACTGCGCCGACACCACGACCGGCGCCGACACCGAGGCCGGCGCGGCGGCCAGGCCCGCCAGGTGCACCGCGGCCACGGGCAGGCCGAGCAGCGCCCCGAGCCCGACCGCGAACAGGGGCTCCCCGGCCACCACCGCGAGGACCCGCGACCGGGTGGCGCCCGCCAGCCGGAGCGCGGTCAGCTCGGCGGACCGTACGGACCCCGCCATCACCATCGTGTCGGCCAGCACGATCACGGTGTAGACCAGTGCGATGCCCAGGATCACGGCCAGACCGGTCCGGGTCTGCGGACTCGTGCGGGGGGTACGTCGCGGCCAGCCACTGCTCCGGCGGCCGCACCGTGCCGCCGGTCGCCCGCAGCCGCTGCGCGACCAGGGCGCGGTCGGCGCCGGGCGAGAGGCGTACGTCGATCCGGTCCACGGCCGCCGCCGGGGCGTTGGCCCTGGTCACATAGGCGCCGTTGTTCCCCGTGCCGAGGGCCAGCACCGCCGCGATCCGCAGTGAGACCGGCCGCCCGTCGCCGAGCCACACCCGTACCACCGAGCCGACGGTGTGCTGCTCCCACTCCTCGTTCACCACGATCGAGCCGTCGTCCAGATCCCCGATGTCGCCCGCCACCACCGGCAGCCGTGCGACCCGCGCCAGGGCCTTCGCGTCGTCCACCGCACGGGCCTCGGAGGTGATGAGCGCGGAGCCCTCCTCGCGTACGTGGACGGCGGTCGGGGCGGAGGCGGACAGCGTGGCGCCGGGCACCGGACGGACCCTCAGCGCCTCGCCCGTCACCACCAGATCGGCCCGGGTGCGCTCTCGGGCCTCCGCCGCCCTCGCCGCCGGCACCGTCATCGCGGAACCGGCCACCGAACCCGCCAGCGCCACGGTGACCAGCACCGGAGCGGCCACCGAGGCCGTACGCCGCAGCCGTGAGGTCGATGCCGGCGAGGGCGGCGACGCCGCCGTGGACGCGGCGCACGGAGCGAAGCCGTACGGCGTCGGCGGCACTCGGGGGCGCGGCGGAGGCGCGGGAGGAAGTCATGCCTTCGATCGAAGCGTTTCCACGCCTCGCGATCACGACCACCAGAGCCCGTCCGGAATGTAGGGCCAGCCCTACTCCGCCGCACCGCCCTGCCTACCCTGACCTCATGGAACCGGTGACCGACCAGGCATTCGCGGCAGCCCTCTACTCGGACGGCGACGCCGGTCTCGACACCGGGGCCTCCCTCCTCGCCGCCGCCCCGGCGGCCGACGCGGAACTGGTCCGGCGCGGCGAGGAGTTCGTCCGCCGGGCCTGGGAGCGCGGCTGGCAGCCCGCCGATGTCGTACGCGTCGTCCGCCGCGAGCTCGACGAGACCGCGGCCGGCCTCGCCGCCGGGCTGATCGGCTCGGAGACCGCACGGTACGAGCGGCTTCCGCCGCGCTGGCAGGCCCAGCTCGACGGGCTCCCGGACGCCCCGCCCCGCAACCGCCCGGACCGCTTCTCCTACGCCTCTGCCGTCCTCGCCCTGTACCGGCTGCTGCTCCGGCTCCCCGCCATCGAACCGGTCGGGCCCCCGCCGGGCACTGCCCCGCACGCGCTCCGGCTGCCGCCCGCGCACGACGAGCCCCGGATGCTGACCCGGATCCGCGCTCTGCTCGCCAAGGCGGAGGCGACCGGCTACCCCGAGGAGGCGGAGGCCCTCACCACCAAGGCGCAGGAGCTGATGGCCCGGCACTCCATCGACGAGGCCCTGCTCGCCGCCCGTACCCACAGCAAGAAGGAGGCGCCGGGGGCCTGCCGGATCGGGGTCGACGCGCCGTACGAGACGGCGAAGGCGATCCTGCTCGACGCGGTGGCCGCCGCGAATCGCTGCCGTGCGGTGTGGAACAGCGACCTCGGCTTCTCCACGGTGGTCGGCTTCGAGCCGGACCTGGATGCCGTGGAACTGCTGTACACCTCCCTGCTGGTCCAGGGCACGGCGGCGATGACGAAGGCGGAGGCGGGCCAGCGGGCCGGCGGACGCAAGCGGACCAAGGCGTTCCGGCAGTCGTTCCTGATGGCGTACGCCCAGCGGCTGGGCAGCCGGCTCGCTGCCGACACCGCCCGGGTCACCGCGGCGGCCGAGGCCGAGCACGAGGCCGGACCGGCCGGGTCCGGTGCCCCTCGGCTGCTCCCGGTGCTCGCCGCCCGGGACCTGGCGGTCACGGACACCGCCGAGCGGATGTTCCCCGAGACCACGACCACCCGGGTCCGGGGCGCCACGGACCCGGACGGCTGGACCCACGGCACGGCCGCGGCGGACCGGGCGCGGATGGGCGGAGGCGGTCCGGAGCTCCGCGGCGGACGCGGGAAGCGTTAGTGCCGCGACCGGCAGGGTTTGCCCCGTCGCGGCGGCCGGCACTTCCCCAAGCTCTCAGCTTCGTTCGAGCAGGGGAGCCCCCATTGCTCGCGGCGTTGGCCAAAAGCCCAGGTAGCGCCGCTACCTGGGCTTTTGGCCGCCTTGCGATCACACGCACCGGCCACCGCTCCTTGACGGGCAGACCCTGCCGGTCGCGGCACCAGGCACCGCCCCGCGGGACAAGAGGGCAAGATCCGACAACTCGGGCCAAAGGGTAATTCCGGATAGGCTCTGGGCATGAGCTGGCTCCGGGCGCTGAAGGCGACCGCCCGCTCGGGCCTGTCGATCGAGCGGCGACGCCTCGAACCGCTCATCGCGATCCGCGGCGCGGCCGGGCTCGCGCTCGTCATCGGGATCAGCCTCGTGTTCTTCGGGCCCGTGGTCGCCGCGAGTTCCGCGTTCGGCGCGTTCCAGGCGGCCATCGCCACCTTCCAGCGCAGCTGGCGCCCCCGGCCCGTGCTCGCCCTGGTCTCCGGGGCGAGCCTCGCCGTGTCGACGTTCCTCGGCTATCTCACCGGCTCCCGGCTGCCGCTGTTCCTCGCCCTGCTGGTGCTCTGGACGTTCGTCGCCGGCCTGTCCTGGGCGGCCGGGCCGACCGCCGGCATCATCGCGGCGTCGAACGTGGCGATCATGCTGGTCACGGTCACCCTGCCCACCTCCGTCGCGAACTCGGCCGTGCACGCCGCGATGATCCTGTTCGGCGGCCTGGTGCAGGCGGTGCTGATCGTCCTGTTCCCGGTACGCAGATGGGGCGCCCAGCGCGACGCCCTCGCCGACGCGCTGGCCGCCGAGGCCGACTACGCCCGCCGGCTGCGCCACGACCCGCTCGCGCCCTTCGACCCGGTGCCGCTGATGACGGCCCGCAACGCGGCGGCGGTCACCCCCCGCCAGGCCCGCCGCCGGCCGCCCGAGCTGCGCGGCCCGCGAGGAGTCGCCGAGCGGATCAGGCCGGTGCTCGCCTCGCTCGCAGACCCGTCGCTGGGCGTGCCGTCCGAGGGGCCGGAGCGGGAACGGGTCCGCGAGCTGCTCGCCGCCGCCGGGTCGGTGCTCGACTCGGCCGCCCGCGCGATCCGGCACGGCGACCCGGTCGAGCTCGCCCCGTCCGCCGTGGCCGCGCTGAAAACCCCGGACACCGGCACCCTCCTCACCGGCCCGCCGAGGCGTGCCGCCGGCCGGCTCGGCGTGCTGCTCTCCGATGTCATCGAGACGGCCGAGGGCGAGGGCACCAAGGAGCAGGAGACCAGGGCCGAGCAGGCCGCCGAGGCCATCAAGGCACCCGCGGACGGAACGCCCGCCGCCCCGCACCGACGCCGCCCCACCCTGCTGCGGATGGTCCCCGTCGTCCTGAAGGCGATGCGCGCCGAGCTGCGCCCGGGGTCGCCGATCCTGCGGCACGCCGTCCGGGTCTCCGCCGTCGCGGCCGGCGGCTATCTCATCGGCACCGTGCTGCCGTTCGGGCACGGCTACTGGGCGCCGATGGCCGCCGTCATGGTGATGCGGCCGGAGTTCTCCCAGACGTACGGGCGGTCCGTGGCCCGGTTCGGCGGCACGATCGTCGGCGTCTCGCTCGCCACCGCGATCGTCGAGACCGCCAGCCCCGGGGTGACCACGGCCGCGGTGCTCTCCGTGCTCTGCGCACTGTCGATGTATCTGCTGATGCGCACCGGGTACGTGGTCGGCCAGGCCTGCGTCTCGGCGTATGTCGTCTTCCTGCTCGGCATGGCGGGCGACAACTGGTCGCAGACCGTGTTCGAACGGGTCGTCCTCACCCTCGTCGGCGGTCTCCTGGCGATGATCTCGTACGCCCTCTACCCGGCCTGGGAGACCCCGAGGCTCCGGGGCAGGCTCGGCGACTGGCTGAAGGCGGACGGGCGGTACGCCGCCTCGGTCGTCGACCAGTACGCCGAACCGGCCGCGCGCGGCCACGACGACGTGCGCACCGCGCTGCTCGACACCCGCGAGGCCCGGGTCGCCTGGCAGGAGGCGCTGGCCACCGCCCAGCACGAACCGGTGCGCAACCGGGGTCTCTCCCGCGCCGCCGCCGACGACACCCAGCACGCGCTCGCCCAGCTCGGCCGGGTGGCGATGCTGCTGGAGGCCCATCTGCCGGGCGGCGGCGCCACCCCCGTACCGGACGCCGCGCGCCTGGCCGAGGCCTTGCGCCGGGCCACCGAACAGGGTGCGAAGGCGGTGCGGGAGCGGCGGGTGCCGGACTGGACCGAGGTGCGCGAGGCGCTGGCGGAGTGGGACGCGCGGCAGCGCGCGGACGAGGAGGGCAGGCACGCGGACGGGGGCGAGGCGGACCCCTTCGTACGGGAAGGGGCCCACCTCCTCCTCGAAGCCCTGGAGGAGTTCTCCCGGGGGCTGGACGGGAAACCGGATCCGAGCCGCAGCCCGTCGGGGGAGCAGGCGGTCTGACGGTCGCCCGTGCGGCGGCCGTCAGGGAGTCGGCAGGCCCTCCAGGTCCGGCAGGCCGGACGGCAGTGCACCCGGGTCGGTCTTGGCCAGGGTGTCCGTGACCCCGCTGTCCCAGGACACCACGACGGTCTTGCCGTCGTTGGACTCGACGGCCCCCGTGCTCCGGTCGTCGCCGCCGTCGACGCACTTCAGCGTGAGCGTCACCTTGCCCGAGCCCTGCACGGTGCCCGTGCAGGCGTGCTGCTCGGTGACGAGCACGGCCTTCCCCGCAGACACCGACAGGACGACCGCCTTGCCGTCGGTCCGGCCGGCCCAACCGCCTTCCAGCGTCGCGGCATCGGTCCCGGAGCCGCCGTCGTCGCCACCGGGAGCCGGGGTGGTCCGCCCGGCGCCGGAGCCGCTGCCCCGGTCGTCGCTCTTCTCGCTGTCACTGCTGCAGCCGGTCAGTGCCACCGCGGTGAGGATTCCGGTGGCGATCACGGCCCCGGTACGTACGCCTCTGCGCATCGGTAATTCCCCCTTGTCGATGAAAGACCGGGCCAAGTTATCAGCGCGATACGGCGGGATGGAGAGCTCGAACGGGGGTAGACGGAGCCGAAACGGCATCAGATACGTCTGTCTCTGTGGATGTTCGTACGGAGTAAAGCTGTAATCGCGAGAACACCCCGCGTGCACGTGCATCCGCACATGCATCTGCCCATGCAGGGAATTTTGAACACAGCTATGATCCGAGACAGTTGACACTTGCACCTTGCAAATCGGGGAGCGTCCTGTGCACCACGTGTACAACGGCATGGCGGCCACAGAGCTTCGCGGAGTCGTCTGGCAGAAGAGCAGACACAGCAACTCCCAGGGTTCCTGTGTGGAGTTCGCGAAACTGCCCGACGGCGATGTGGCGATGCGGAATTCGCGCCACCCCGACGGGCCGGCGCTGGTCTATACGCCGGCCGAGATAGAGGCGCTGCTGCTCGGCGTGAAGGACGGGGAGTTCGACCACCTCATAGCGGGCGGCTGAGCACGTCCCACGGACCTGCGTCCGGCCGTGACCGCCGGCCGCTGCTCGCGGCCGGGCGGGTCACACGCCGTCGGAGAGCCGGAACAGCGCCCAGACCACCTTGCCGCGCGATGCCGACGGGGCGTTCGGGTTCTCCGGCCCCGGGACGGGGTGCCATCCCCAGGAGTCGCTGAAGGATTCCACGAGGAAGAGGCCGCGGCCGGATTCGGCGCAGTCCGGCGCCTCGGAGGCGATCGGGCTCTCCTGGCTGGGGTCGCGCACGGCGCATACCAGGCGCGAGCTCCAGCGCATCAAGTGCAGCCGTACGGGCGGTTCCTGAGGACCCGGCGCGGTGCTGTCCGAGGGCAGGGCATGGCGCAGCGCGTTGGTGACGAGTTCGGAGACCACCAGTGCGACGTCGTCGAAGCGCTCGGACAGGCCCCATCCGTTCAGCGTCGTCCGGGTGAACCGCCTTGCTCCGCCCACCGCTTCGTAGCGGGCGGGCAGGGTGCAGGTCGCCGATCCGGAGACGGCTGAGGGATCGATGGGGGGAAGCCCCTGCCGTAACGGCTCGAGCATCGTCGATCCATTCGTCCCCATGCGAGGCACTCCCGGGATTCGCGGCTGTATCGGTACTGCGGGGGGTACAGCGGCACAACACGAACGAGCACGCAGGTGCGCGAGCCCCATGGTTCCCAATGCGTTGGGCAGATGCAAGGGCAGATGCACGTGCACGCGCCTGACCTGTCCGAAACCGTGCCGGTTCTTGGTCATTTCTTCCCATAGGTATTTTCGCAGCTTTCTGGAAGGCTTCTCATTTCCGTAATCGAATGAGTACGGGCTGAAGCGTTTTGATGGCAGAATCCGGCACTTGGGGTTCAGGGGGGAGCCCCGGTGCCCGGGAAGCGATGGGGAGGGCCGGACCAGTGGCGGCAGGCGAGTCGAGTGGATCGGTGGTGCGGCGCATCCTGCTGGGCTCGCAGCTCAGGCGGCTGCGCGACTCGCGCGGCATCACCCGTGAGGCGGCCGGCTACTCCATCAGGGCCTCCGAATCGAAGATCAGCCGCATGGAGTTGGGACGGGTGAGCTTCAAGGCCAGGGACGTCGAGGACCTGCTCACGCTCTACGGAGTCACGGACGACGCGGAGCGGGACGCTCTGCTCGGCCTGGCCCGTGAGGCCAATGTGGCGGGCTGGTGGCACAGTTACGGGGACGTGCTGCCCGGCTGGTTCCAGACATACATCGGCCTGGAGGGTGCGGCGTCGCTCATCCGGGTGTACGAAGTCCAGTTCGTCCACGGGCTGTTGCAGACCGAGGCCTACGCGCACGCGGTCGTCACCCGCGGCATGGGTGCGGCGCCCGCCGTCGAGATCGACCGCCGCGTGGCACTGCGACTGGAGCGCCAGAAGGCCCTCGTCGCCGAAAGCGCACCCCATTTCCATGCCGTACTGGACGAGGCGGCGCTGCGCCGGCCGTACGGCGACCGCGATGTGATGCGCGCGCAATTGCGGCATCTGATCGAAATGTCGGAACAGCCCAACATCACTCTCCAGGTCATGCCCTTCAGTTTTGGCGGGCATGCCGGCG
The DNA here is from genome assembly GCF_014649535.1 of Streptomyces gelaticus. Classification (GTDB taxonomy): domain Bacteria; phylum Actinomycetota; class Actinomycetes; order Streptomycetales; family Streptomycetaceae; genus Streptomyces; species Streptomyces gelaticus. Next base: position 80,058 of record NZ_BMTF01000018.1, on the reverse strand, counting down.
AGGGCGGTTCCTTTACGATGCTGCGATTCCCCGAATCCGATCTGTCGGACATTGTCTATTTGGAGCAGCTGACAAGTTCGCTCTATCTGGACAAGGCCGAGGATGTCGCCCAGTACGAAAAGGCCATGACGCGACTGCACGAGGACAGTCCCGGGCCCGAGGAGAGCCGCGATCTGCTCCGTGGTCTGCTCCAACTCATCTGATTCGTCAGTACGATGACGGTTCGACGGAGTCTGCACCTGAATTAAGGGATCGCATGTCCTTCTTCTACGAGCTGGCCGACCAATACATCGACGGTGAGTGGCGGACCGGAACCGGCTCGTGGGACATCATCGATTTCAACCCCTACAACGGGGAGAAGCTCGCCGCGATCACCATCGCGACGGCGCAGGAGGTCGATCTGGCCTACCGTGCCGCCGAACGCGCCCAGCGGTCCTGGGCCGCCACCGGAGCGTACGAGCGCCGCGAAGTCCTGGAACGCGCGCTGCGGATCACCGGGGAACTGCGCGACGACATAGTCGACGCGATCATCGACGAACTGGGCGGCACCCGGATCAAGGCGGAGTACGAGGTCCGTGTCGCCGAGGAGTTCCTGCGCGACGCCATCCACCGGGCGCTGTGTCCGCCGGGCAGCATCATGCCCTCGACGGCGGACGCCAAGGAGAACCGCCTCTACCGGCTGCCGGTCGGTGTCATCGGGGTGATCAGCCCCTTCAACTTCCCCTTCCTGGTGGCGATGAAGTCCGTCGCACCCGCCCTCGCTCTCGGCAACGCGGTCGTCGTCAAGCCCAACCAGAACGCACCCGTCGTCGGCGGCACGCTGATCGCGAAGATCTTCGCGGACGCCGGGCTGCCCGCCGGGCTGCTCAACACCGTGATCACCGATGTCGCCGAGATCGGCGACGCGTTCATCGAGCACCCCGTGCCCAAGGTGATCTCGTTCGCGGGCTCGGACCGGGTCGGCCGCCATGTCGGCGCGGTCGCGGCCGGGCACTTCAAGCGGACGGTCCTCGAACTCAGCGGCAACAGCGCTCTGGTGGTGCTGGCGGACGCGGACATCGACTACGCGGTCGACGCGGCCGTCTTCAGCCGCTTCGTGTACCAGGGGCAGGTCTGCATGGCCGCCAACCGCATCCTGGTGGACCGCCGTGTCGAGCGGGAGTTCACCGAGAAGTTCACCGCCAGGGTGGCCGCACTCAGGACCGGTGACCCGCGGGACCCGGAAACCCGGATCGGCCCGGTCATCAACACCTTCCACGCCGACGCGCTCACCGCCCTGGTCGACCGGGCGGTCGCCGAGGGGGCCACCGCGCTCGTCCGCGGCCGCACCCGCGGCAACCTCGTGGAGCCGACCGTGCTCACCGGGCTCCCCGAGGACTCCCCGCTGCTGTCCCAGGAGATATTCGGCCCGGTGGCGCTGCTGGTGGCCTTCGACGGCGAGGACGAGGCCGTACGCATCGCCAATGACACCCCGTACGGGCTGAGCGGCGCCGTGCACACCCGCAGCGTCGAACGCGGGGTGCGCTTCGCGCGGCGTGTGGTCAGCGGGATGTTCCACGTCAATGACTCCACCGTCCAGGACGATCCGCTGGTGGCCTTCGGCGGCGAGAAGTCCTCGGGGACCGGCCGGCTGAACGGCGAGGCGACCGTCGACGCCTTCACCACCAGGAAGTGGATCTCCATCCAGCACGGCCGGAGCGAGTTCCCTTTCTGATCCTGAGTTGAGGACCGGATCTGACCGCAAGGGTCCGTAGCTTGGCCGGTGTCAGGAAGAACCGGCACGGATCATCAAGGCGGACACCATGGTCACTCACGTTCCCTCGGAAGCTCCCGGCGACGAGCGCGGCATGTTCCTCTCCTTCATCGAGGCCCAGCGCGGTGCGATCCGGCGCTCCCTGATCGGGCTGACCGACGAGCAGGCGGCAAGCCGCCCCAGCGCCAGTGAGCTCTCCCTCGCCGGACTGGCCAAGCATGTCGCCGAGACCGAGCTGAACTGGCTGCGGATGGCCCAGCAGCAGCCGAACGAGAAGGCCCGGGACGAAAGCAACTGGGCGGAGAGCTTCCGGCTCGTCGGTGATGAGACGGTGAAGGGGGTGCTGGAGTTCTGGGACGGAGTCGTGGCCGAGGTGGAGGCGTTCATCCGCGCGGTGCCCAGCCTGGACGACACCTTCCCGCTGCCCGAGGCGCCCTGGTTCCCGAAGGACGGGCGGGTCTCGATGAGGTGGCTGCTGGCCCACCTCGTCGAGGAGCACGCCCGGCACGCCGGGCACGCCGACATCATCCGGGAGTCCCTGGACGGCCGGACCGCGTTCGAGCTGGTCGCCGAGGCAGGGGGCTACTCTCATCGGAGTTGAGTAGAAAGGGCGCGTGAGATGTCCGCGATCCGGCTGCTGGTCCTCTGCGCCGTGCGCCAGCACGGCCGGGCGCACGGCTATCAGGTCCGCAACGACCTGGAGTACTGGGGCGCGCACGAGTGGTCCAACGCCAAGCCCGGGTCCGTCTACCACGCGCTGAAGCAGATGGCGAAGCAGGGACTGCTGCTCGCCCACGAGACCGCCCCGAGCACGGCGGGCGGCCCGCCCCGTACCGAGTACGAGATCACCGAACGGGGCGACGAGGAGTACTTCACGCTGCTGCGCGCGGCGCTGACCTCGTACGACCAGAAGCCGGACGTGCTCTCGGCGGCCCTCGGCGGCATCGTCGACCTGGAGCGGTCCGAGGCGGTCGCGCTGCTCAAGGAACGCGTCGCCGGCCTCGCGGCCTGGCGGGCCACGGTCACCGAGCACTACGTGCCGGAGGCGGGGCCCGAGTCGGTCGGCCACATCGGCGAGATCATGAACCTGTGGGTCCACTCGGCGGACGCCGGGGCCGAGTGGACACGCGGGCTGATCGCCCGTATCGAGGGCGGGGCGTACACCTTCGCGGGGGAGGGCGAGCCCTTCGTCGGGGTGCTCGCCGAGGGGCAGCGCAACCCGTACGCGACGGGGATCCCGGACCCCGGCGACGACGACTGACCGGGCGCCGGTCGCGCTCAGTGGTGGAAGGCCGTCGCCGCCTGCCGGTCGTGGCTCATCGGGTACGGCTGGCGGCGCAGGTCGGGCAGGATCAGCCCGATGTCCTCCAGCAGCAGCGCGGCGAGGTCCGACGAGAAGCCGTTGCGGCACACCACCCGGAGCACCGCCAGGTCCTGCCGGTCGGCCGGGAAGGTGTAGGCGGGCACGAGCCAGCCCTGTTCGCGCAGCCGCCGCGACACGTCGAAGACGTCGTACGCCGTCACTTCCGGCGCGGTCGTCAGTGCGAAGACGGGCAGCTGGTCGCCCCGGGTGAGGAGCCGGAAGTCGCCGATCGCCTCGATCCGCTCCGCGAGCCCGACGGCCACGTCCCGGGAGGCCTGCTGAACGGCCCGGTAGCCCTCCCGGCCCAGCCGCAGGAAGGTGTAGTACTGCGCGACCACCTGAGCGCCCGGCCGGGAGAAGTTCAGCGCGAAGGTCGGCATGTCGCCGCCCAGGTAGTTGACCCGGAACACCAGCTCCTCGGGCAGCTCGGCGGGGGAACGCCACAGCACCCAGCCGACGCCCGGGTAGACCAGGCCGTACTTGTGCCCGGAGGTGTTGATGGAGGAGACCCTCGGCAGCCGGAAGTCCCACACCAGGTCCTCGTCCAGGAACGGCGCCACCATCGCCCCGGAGGCCCCGTCCACGTGGACGGGGACGTCGAGACCGGTGCGCTCCTGAAGGGCGTCCAGCGCCGTGCACAGCTCCGCGACCGGCTCGTAGGAGCCGTCGAAGGTGGAGCCGAGGATGCCGACGACGCCGATGGTGTTCTCGTCGCAGAGGTCGGCCGCGGCCTGCGGGTCGAGGTGGAAACGGTCGCCCTCCATCGGGACCGTCCGCGGCTCGACCTCCCAGAAGGTGCAGAACTTCTCCCAGCAGACCTGCACATTGATGCCCATGACCAGGTTCGGCCGGGCGGTCGCCGGATAGCGGTCGGCGTTCCGGGCCGCCCAGCGGCGCTTCAGCGCCAGTCCCGCGAGCATGCAGGCCTCGCTGGAGCCGGTCGTCGAACAGCCCACGACCGTCGAGGGATCGGGGGCGTTCCAGAGATCGGCGAGCATCGCCACGCAGCGCCGCTCCAGCTCGGCCGTGCGCGGGTACTCGTCCTTGTCGATCATGTTCTTGTCGCGGCACTCGCCCATCAGCACCCCGGCCTGGGGCTCCATCCAGGTGGTGACGAAGGTGGCGAGGTTGAGCCGTGAGTTGCCGTCGAGCATCAGCTCGTCGTGGACCAGGCCGTACGCGGTCGACGGCGCCATCGGCCCGTCGGGCAGCCGGTGCCGGGGCGGCGCCGACTCCATGCCGGCGACCGGGTCGGCCTCCCCGTAGAACGGGTTGAGGGCGAGCCGGCGGCGGGCGTCGGACGGTTCCGTGGTCTGGGGCGAACCCTTGTGCAGAGGCATCGGCGGACAGCCCTTCTCGGCTCTCGGCGGTCCGGGCGGCGGCAGGGTCTGCTCGAAACCTCCGACGGACCTGACGGGGCAAATCCATACGGATGCGACGATACGGAAGGGCCGGCCATCCGGCGCGTCGGGCGTGGGGCCCGGCTCACCTCAGCGGCGTACCGTCCTCGTGCAGTTGCATCTGCGGCCGCCCCGTCACCAGCAGCCAGGCGGGCAGCGAGGCCACGCACAGCACCGGGAGCACGGCCACGTCGCCGACCAGCACCGCCGCGGTGAACAGGCTCAGCCAGCCCTGCCGGGTGATGGCCAGCAGGATGCCCAGCACCCCGCAGGACACCGCGAGTGCCATGGGGACCGAGGGGACCAGGGCGTGGGCGCAGAGCCCCAGCGCGACCCCCACGAAGACGGCGGGGAAGATCCGCCCGCCCCGGAAGCCGCAGCTCGCCGCGATCAGCAGTGCGGCCGTCTTCACCACGGCCATGACCGCGAACTGCCCGGCCGACCAGCCGCTAGGGTCGGCGGCGAGCTCCTTCACCTCGTCGAGCCCCTTGAACAGGGTGAGGTGGCCGCCCAGCGCGCCCAGCAGGCCGAGCAGCAACCCGCCCGCGGTCAGTGCCAGGACCGGGTGCTTCAGGGCCACGAAGAACCGGTGCGTGTACGGGAACGCGTACACCGCCAGCAGCCCGAGCGCCGCGCCCGCCAGTGCGACGACGGCGGAGGAGAGCAGGTCGCCCCAGTGCGGGTGGGTGTAGGCCGGCAGTGACAGGTCGAAGCTGGGACGGGCCAGCAGGGTCATGGTGAGCGCGCCTGCGGCGCCCGCCGCGAGCGGGCCGAAGAGGCGGTCCCAGAGCGCCCCGGGTCCGCCTCCGGCGCGCGAGGCGAGCGTCTCGGTCAGGATCAGCGCGGCGGCGACCGGAGTGCCGAAGAGCGCCCCGATGGTGCCGGCAGCGGCGAGCGGGAGCCAGAGCTCCGCCGGCGTGCCGGGCAGGAAACGGCGGCCGAGCCAGAAGGCCAGCGCGACGTTGACGGCCGTGATCGGGTTCTCCGGGCCGAGGCTGATCCCGCCCGCCAGCGTGAGGACGGTGACGAGCAGCAGCCCCGGGACCGCGACCGGCGGCAGCGGCGGGTCGACCAGCCCGGTGGTGGCCGGATCGGGGCCCGCGTGACCGGGCACCGCCCGGATGAGCAGCCCGGCCACCAGCCCGCTCGCGGTGAGCATCACGATCACCCACAGCGCGGAGTAACGGCCGACGGAGAGCGCGTCGGGGAGCGTCTCCCAGAGCACGCCCTGGAGCCGCTCCGCGAGCAGGTCGATGCCGAGCAGGACGAGCGCGCAGACGACCCCGACGGTCAGGGCGGGCGCGATGACGGGCAGCAGCCGTCGTACGGGGGTGGTTTCGGGGGCGGGTCCGGCGAGGGCGGAGGGCTCGGAGGCGGACCCGGCGAGGGCGGAGGATTCGGTGACCACCGGATCACCATAACGGCGTAAAAGGAATACAAGCGCTCGAATGGCGCCGTGGGGGCAGCAATGCGGGCTTGCACCTCACGTCACGTCAGGGCCCAGGCTCGGGACGTACCCGACCGGAGAAGGGAGTGGAGGAGCCATGGAGTACCCCGTGGGAGGTCGCCGGATTCGCCGGAGTCACGGTGCGCACCCTGCACCACTACGACGGCATCGGACTGCTCTCGCCCAGCGGGCGCAGCCGGTCCGGTCACCGCCGCTGCGACGACGGCGACCTCGACCGGCTCCAGCAGATCCTGTTCTACCGGGAACTCGGCTTCCCGCTCGACGAGATCGCGGTACTGCTCGACGAGGTCGGTGCCGCCCCAGCGGCCGGGGAGCCGGCCACCGGTGAGCGGGCGATGGAGCCGGCCGAGGCCCACCGGCGCCACATCGGCAAGTGGTTCTACGAGTGCTCCGCGGAGATGCACCGGGGGCTCGGCGAGATGTATGTGTCCGACGAGCGGTTCCGCGCGTACTGCGACTCGATGCGGCCGGGCCCGGCCGAGCACCTGCGGGACGCGATCGAGGCCAACGCCCGGCGCCTGGCCTGAGCGCCGCGGGGCGGGAGGTTCCCCCGCCCCGCGGCCGTGCCCGCTCAGCCCCGGCTGATCACGGCAGCGGTGCCGTACGCGCACACCTCCGTGCCCACATCGGCCGCCTCGGTCACGTCGAAGCGCATCATCAGCACCGCGTTGGCGCCCCGGGCCTTCGCCTGCTCGACGAGCCGCTCCATCGCCTGGTTCCGGGTCTGGACCAGGGTCTTGGTCAGCCCCTTCAGCTCGCCGCCGATCATGGACTTCAGCCCGGCGCCGATCTGGCTGCCCAGATGGCGGGAGCGGACGGTGAGGCCGAACACCTCCCCGATGACCTCGGTCACCCGGTAGCCCGGTACGTCGTTCGTGGTGACGACCAGGACGTCCGCATGCTCCGACTGCCCACTGCCGTAATCCTCAATGCCCATCGTGTGGCACCTCCTGGGGACAGCTTTGTCCCGGTTGATCCGGAGTGCATCCCCGGCCGAGCCGAAGTGCGTGCCCGAGGGGGCCATCTGGAACCCGGGGGTGTCATCCTGCGTTGATAGCTTTGGGCGGCCACGCAGCCGCCATCGATCGATCCAGGAGCCCCGGACCCTTGAATACGCTTGCGCTCGGCCCGAGCTGGCTGGACCCGGATTTTCTGATCAACAACTTCGGACTTCCCGGCGTCCTCCTCATCGTCTTCGCCGAGTCCGGACTGTTGATCGGCTTCTTCCTCCCCGGCGACTCGCTCCTGTTCACCACAGGTCTGCTGGTGACCACGAACCAGCTGGACACCCCGCTCTGGCTGGTCTGCCTCCTGGTGGCGCTGGCGGCGATCATCGGTGACCAGGTGGGGTATCTCTTCGGCCGCAAGGTCGGCCCCTCGCTCTTCAGCCGCCCGGACTCCCGCCTCTTCAAGCAGGAGAACGTCGAGAAGGCGCACGACTTCTTCGAGAAGTACGGACCGAAGTCGCTGATCCTGGCCCGCTTCGTGCCCGTGGTGCGCACGTTCACCCCGATCATCGCCGGTGTGAGCCGGATGAACTACCGCTCGTTCATCGTGTTCAACATCGTCGGCGGAGTGCTCTGGGGCGTCGGTGTCACGCTGCTCGGCTCGGCCCTCGGCAAGATCGACTTCGTCCACCAGAACATCGAAGCGATACTCATCCTGATCGTGCTCATCTCGGTGGTGCCGATCGCGATCGAGTTCCTGCGGGCCCGCTCCAAGTCGAAGAAGGAAGCGGCGTCCGGCGGCGGCGAGGGCCACGACCCGGCTGCCGGGGGCAGCCCGTCCCCGGGCCAGCGCGGCCGGCACGCCAAGCGCTGACGTACGCCCCGGCCGCCCGACGGGCTCTCAGAAGCCGCGCGTCCGTTTGGCCGCGCGGCGGCCCGCGCCGCCGACCGCTCCCGGCACCCGCATGAACAGCCGGGAGATCTCGCTGCCCAGATTCACCCCGATCGCGATGGCCAGCGCCGTGGCCACCGCGGTCGACAGCGAGGCGAGCCCGGCGTTCACCCGCCCCTGCGCCACGGCCAGCAGACCGAAGTACGTGGCCGAACCGGGCAGCAGCGGGCCGATCGCCGCCGTGATGAAGGGCAGCGACGAGGTGTACCGGTAGCGGGAGAGCAGCTGCCCGAACAGCCCCACCAGACCGGCCGCCGTCGCCGTCGCCGCCACCGGCGAGATGTGGCCGGTACGGGCCATCGCCCCGTAGATCACCCAGGCCACACCGCCGTTGAGGGCCACCACCAGCACCGTGGACCGGTCCTGCTGGAGCAGGATCGCAAAGGCGAAACAGAGCGCCATCGACGCCAGGATCTGCACCACCGGCCGGTCGTGGGCGATGAACCTGGCCTCGGGGTTCAGCTGGGCGCCCAGCTGGAGCCCCAGGTACAGCACCAGCAGCACACCGACGACGATGCCGATGAACAGGTACATGACTTCGAGCAGACGTGCGGCCGCGGTGATGTAGAAACCGGTCAGCCCATCCTGCACACCCGCCACCAGGGCCCGCCCCGGCAGCAGCGCGAACAGTCCACCGGTGATGACCGCGGACGGCTGCAGGTCCGACCAGTGGGTGAGGGTCAGCGCCACCCCCAGCGCGGCCGGCGGCATCGCCGCCGCCACGAACTGGTAGAACTCCGGCAGCCCCCGCCCGGCGCAGAGCCAGGCGAGCCGGTCGCCGAGCATCGCGCCGATGGCCGCCACCAGAAACACCAGCGGACCACCGCCGAGCAGCACCGACGCCGCCCCCGCGAGCCCGCCGGCGGCCAGCGTCAGCACCCAGCCGGAGTACGGGTGCCGGTTGCGCCGGATCTCCGCCAGCCGACGGTAGGCCTCCTCCAGCGAGACCTCGACGTCCTCGGTGGTGATGTCGTCGACCAGCCGGAAGACGGCGGCCAGCCGGGTGTAGTCGGTGGCGCGGCGGCGTACGGTACGGCTCGCCGTCACCGGGTCGTCCACCAGCGACGGCTGGTGCGAGATCGACAGCAGGGTGAAGGTGACCGTGGGCTCGCAGCGGTCCAGGCCGTAGCTGCGGGTCACCGCGAACATGGCCGCCTCGACGTCCTCGGCGCCCTCGCCGCCCGCCAGCAGCAGCTCTCCGATGCGCAGCGTCAGGTCGAGCACGCGCGGCACCGCGGGCCCCGTCCCGTCGGGCTTCTGCACCGTCTCGGGCGCCGGGCGCTCGGCGACCGGCATCCGCAGCATCGTGCGCATCCGGTCCTGCCAGGGGGCCTCCTTGGTCAGCCGGATCATCGGGCTGCCGTGCGCCGGGGTGAAGGCGGGCGGCGAGTGCTGGGCGCTGTAGGTGCTCGGCGGGGCGAAGGCGGAGCCGATCGTCTCCGAACCCGTCCCCGGGGCAGAAGCGGAACCCGCCCCCGGCCCCTGGGGCTCGGCCGCCAGGCTCGCCGGAATGGCGAATTCCGACGTCGGCCGGTCGTCCTCGGAGGCGGACGTGCGCCTGCCCACCCCGGCCGGCGGGACGAAGGCGCTGCGCGCTTCGTCGGACTGGGGCTTCTGGTCCTCCGGACCGCCCTGTTCCGCCACCACTCGATCTCGCTCCTCGTCGGCTGCGCCTCTGTGCCCAGTATGGCCACGGGCCGGGGCGAGGACGAGGGAGGGCCGCCCATGGACGGGAGGGGGCGGCGGGCGGGCCGGGCGGGCATGCGGAACGGGCAGGCATGCGGAACGTGGAACGCGGAACGGGCGGCACCCCTTGGAAGGAGTACCGCCCGTCCGCTGTCCGGAACCGCGGAAGCGGAACCGGTCGAGACCCTCGGGTCAGTGCGCGCCGCCCTGCGCCTCAAGGCGCTTGTAGGAGGCCTCGATCTCGGCCTCGGCCTCGGCGCGGCCGACCCAGTCGGCGCCCTCGACGGACTTGCCGGGCTCCAGGTCCTTGTAGACCTCGAAGAAGTGCTGGATCTCCAGGCGGTCGAACTCCGACACGTGGTGGATGTCGCGCAGGTGCTCCACCCGGGGGTCGGAGGCCGGCACGCACAGCAGCTTGTCGTCGCCGCCGGCTTCGTCCGTCATCCGGAACATGCCGATGGCGCGGCACTTGATCAGGCAGCCGGGGAAGGTCGGCTCCTCCAGGATGACCAGCGCGTCCAGCGGGTCGCCGTCCTCGCCGAGGGTGTTCTCGACGAAGCCGTAGTCCGCCGGGTAGCTGGTCGAGGTGAAGAGTCGACGGTCCAGACGGATCCGACCGGTCTCGTGGTCCACCTCGTACTTGTTCCGCGAACCCTTCGGGATCTCGATAACGACGTCGAACTCCACGGGTGGCTCCTCCATGATCAACACATACGACTGGTGATTAAGTGTCCCCCACGCAGATGTGTGCTCGCGAAAGGGGCTGGTCAACGGTGGACGAGCCGGTGAAGAGACCGTCGGTCAACCCGCTGGACAAGCTGAGCAGGCTCACCCCTCGGGCTGCCCTGAGCAGGCTGAAGGGACTGAACGACCGGCAGTTCACCGCTGTCTCCGCCGGCCTCGGCCTGGCGCTCGCAGCCGGCGCCGTCCTTGCCGCCGGCCCCTGGGACTCGGGTCAGCGTAAGGCCGAGACCGACCTGGCCGCCGCCCGGAACCGTACAGGTGGCGCACATCACGAGCCCGCCGCGCCGTCCGGACCGGCGCCCGCGCCCAGCGCCACGGCCGTTCTCGCGGCTCTCTCCTCCGCCGTCGACAACTCCGCCCCCGACGCCCGCACCGCCCAGGACGGCTCGGCCGCTGCCCTCCGCGCCGCCCTCGGCCCGCTGCTGAAGGACCCCGCGCTGGGCAAGCGGCGCAGCGCCGTGGTCATCGACACCGCCAGCGGCGAGCAGCTGTACGGCCAGGGCGCCGGCACACCCATGACACCCGCCTCCACCGTCAAGATCGCCACCGCGGTCGCCGCCCTGAGCGCCCTCGGCCCCGACCACCGCGTCGCCACGACCGTCCGGGCCTCCGCCGACTCCCGCGGCATCGTCCTGGTCGGCGGCGGCGACCCCACCCTCGACAAGGCCGCCCTGCGCCGGCTGGCCGCCGACACCGCCCGCGCCCTGAAGGACCGCGGCGTCGACAAGGTCCGCCTCGGGTACGACACCTCCCGCTACTCCGGCCCCGCCCGGCACCCGATCGGCCCCAACGAGAACATCGCACCCGTCAGCGCCCTGATGACCGACGAGGGCAGGCTCGACAGCACCGACAGGGGACCCGCCCCGCGCAGCGACGACCCGGCCGGGGACACCGCCCGCACCTTCGCGAAGCTCCTCGACGGCGCCGGGATCGACACCGGGTCCGGCCCGAAGCCAGGTCGCCCGCCCGCCGGGTCCGAGAAGGTCGCCGAACACCGCTCGGCCCCGCTCTCCGCCCTGGTCGAACGGGCCCTGACCAACAGCGACAACGACATCGCCGAGGCCCTCGCCCGGCAGACCGCCCTCGCCGCGGGCGAACCGGCCGACTTCGACGGCGGCCGACGGGCCGTCACCGCCCAGCTCAAGAAGCTCGGCCTGCCGCTGAAGGGTGCCGACCTCGCCGACGGCAGCGGACTCGACCGCAAGGACAAGGTCACCGCCGGACTGCTGGCCGGCCTCCTCGCCCGCGCGGCCGACCCGGACCGTCCCGAACTGCGCCCCGTCCTCACCGGCCTGCCCGTGGCCGGTTTCAGCGGCACGCTCAGCGACCGCTACACCGGGAAGTCCGCGGGCACCGGCCTGATCCGCGCCAAGACCGGCACCCTCACCGGCGTGAACACCCTCGCGGGAACGGTCGTCGACCGGCAGGGCCGGCTGCTGGCCTTCGCCTTCCTGGCATCCGGCACCACCTCCCCCTCCGACGCCCAGTCCGCCCTGGACGCCCTCGCCACCGCCCTCGCCTCCCGCCCTCATTGAGCCGGTCAACAGCACACCGCGGGCGCACCCGAGCACGTACGGTTGACGCATGACGAGCATCGGTGGTGCCGAGATGGTCGACTGGAATCTCGCGGTCGCGACCGCGACCCGCCTCGTGCGGCCGGGGCCGGAGATCAGCCGCGAAGAAGCCCGCGAGGTCGTCGCGGAGCTGCGCCGGCATGCCAAGGCCTCGGAGGAGCACGTCCGTTCCTTCACCCGGATGATCCCGGAGGGCGCCCACCCGGAGGACACCCCGGTCCTCGTCGTGGACCGGGCCGGCTGGATCAGGGCCAATGCCGCGGGCTTCCGCGAACTGCTCCGCCCGCTGCTGGGCAAGATGCAGGACCGGCGTCCGGGCGGCGCCGGCGGCGCCGTGCTCGGCGCGGTCGGCGGCAAGGTGACCGGCGTCGAGGTGGGGATGCTGCTGTCGTTCCTGGCCTCCCGGGTCCTCGGCCAGTACGAGACGTTCGCCCCGGCCACCCGCGAGCTCCCGGCCTCGGCCGACGGCGGCGGCAGGCTGCTGCTCGTCGCCCCTAACATCGTGCACGTCGAGCGCGAACTGGAGGTCGACCCGCACGACTTCCGGCTCTGGGTCGCGCTCCACGAGGAGACCCACCGCACCCAGTTCACCGGGGTGCCCTGGCTCCGCGACCATCTGCAGGGCGAGATCCAGTCATTCCTCGACGAGACCGACGTCGACCCGATGACCCTGCTGGAACGGCTCCGCGAGGCCGCCCAGTCCCTGGCCGGGGGCCGCCCCGAGGGCGAGGACGGCGAGGACGGCGGCCGCAGCCTGGTCGAGCTCGTCCAGACGCCCTCCCAGCGCGAGATCCTCGGCCGGCTCACCGCCGTGATGTCCCTGCTCGAAGGCCACGCCGACTACGTGATGGACGGCGTCGGCCCCGAGGTCGTCTCCTCCGTCGGCGAGATCCGGGAGAAGTTCCAGCAGCGCAGGGCACGCGGCGCCGGCCGCCTCGACCAGGCCCTGCGCAAGCTCCTCGGACTCGACGCGAAGCTGCGGCAGTACCGCGACGGCGAACGATTCGTCCGGGCCGTGGTCGACGAGGTCGGCATGGACGGCTTCAACCGGGTCTGGACCTCGCCGAACACCCTGCCCACCAAGGCGGAGATCTCGAAGCCCGCGGACTGGATCGCGAGGGTGCACCGTAAGGCAGAGTCCTGATCATGACCGTCCCTGAGGCGGGCGACAGGAAGAAAACGCGCCGGTAATCACCCATCCGAGGGACCGTAGGGGCATGGAAAGGCGTGCAATGCTCGATGGACGGCTTGCCTCTGTCACCATCGATGCACTCTGAGTGACGGTCACACTTCCGTCCGGCACTTCGAGGCACCTCCCGAAACTTCACGAAGGGCACCGGACATGGGTCCCCATCCTGCGGTCGCGGCGATACGCCTGGCGGTCCGCCGCGTACTCCACGACGTACTCACCGAGCACACCCGAAGCGCCGAACACACCCGGCACACCCCGCACCCCGAGTTCGCCGAAGCCGGAGCGCGTGCGGGCAGGCAGCGCGCCGCACTCCCCGAGCGCCCCGACACCCCGCTGGTGCTGGTGGCATGCTCCGGCGGTGCCGACTCCATGGCCCTCGCCTCGGCCCTCGCCTTCGAGGCCCCCAAACTCGACGTCCGGGCCGGCGGGATCACCGTCGACCACGGCCTCCAGGACGGCTCCGACACCCGGGCCGCCGAGGTCGTCGACCGCCTCACCGACATGCGCCTCGACCCGGTCGAGGCCGTCGCCGTGCAGGTCGGCCACGAAGGCGGCCCCGAGGCCGCGGCCCGCGACGCCCGCTACGCCGCCCTGGACGCCGCGGCCGAGCGGCACGGCGCCGCCGCCGTCCTGCTCGGACACACCCGCGACGACCAGGCGGAGACGGTTCTGCTCGGCCTCGCCCGCGGCTCCGGCATCCGCTCGCTCTCCGGTATGGCCGCCGCTTCGGGACCGGCCGGACGCTACCGCCGCCCCTTCCTCCAGCTCGACCGGCAGACCGCCCGCAAGGCCTGCCTCGTCCAGTCCCTGCCCGTCTGGGAAGACCCGCACAACGCCGACCCCGCCTACACCCGCTCCCGGCTGCGCCACGAGGGCCTGCCCGCCCTGGAGAAGGCGCTGGGCAAAGGGGTCGTCGAGGCCCTGGCCCGTACCGCCCAGCTCTCCCGCGACGACGCCGACGCGCTGGACACCTGGGCCGCCGAGGCCGACCGCGCCGTGCGGGACGACGCGGGCCGTCTGGAGTGCGCCAAGCTGTACGCGCTGCCGCCCGCCGTACGCCGCCGGGTCCTGCGCCGGGCCGCCATGGAGGCGGGCTCCCCGGCCGGTTCGCTCTTCGCCCGGCACATCGAGGAAGTCGACCGTCTGATCACCGGCTGGCGCGGCCAGCGCGCCATCAACCTGCCCGGGCGGGTCGAAGCCATGCGGCAGGGTGGCAGACTGGTCATTCGGCAGAGCTGAAGCACAGGCGGCCGACACGCAGGCGAGCGGCCGCGCAGGTGCGGGGCAACCCCCCGGACCCGGCAGGCAGAGAAAGAGACGCGGGTGAACGAGAAGGACATGGGCACCGACCTTCAGTCGGTGCTCCTCACCAAGGAAGAGATCGACGCGAAGCTCGTCGAGCTGGCCGCGAAGATCGACGCGGAGTACGCGGGCAAGGACCTGCTCATCGTCGGCGTCCTCAAGGGCGCGGTGATGGTGATGGCGGACCTGGCGCGCGCGCTGTCCACCCCCGTCACCATGGACTGGATGGCCGTCTCGTCGTACGGCGCGGGCACCCAGTCCTCCGGAGTGGTCCGGATCCTCAAGGACCTGGACACCGACATCAAGGGCAAGCACGTCCTGATCGTCGAGGACATCATCGACTCGGGCCTGACCCTGTCGTGGCTGATGTCGAACCTCGGCTCGCGCGAGCCCGCCTCCCTGGAGATCTGTACCCTGCTGCGCAAGCCGGACGCGGCCAAGGTCGCGCTCGACTGCAAGTGGGTCGGTTTCGACATCCCCAACGAATTCGTCGTCGGCTACGGACTCGACTACGCCGAGAAGTACCGCAACCTCCCCTTCGTCGGCACGCTCGCCCCGCACGTCTACGGGGGCTGACCTCCTCCCGGAGCCCTTCGCCCGGCCCCGGGGCGTCCGGACCGACCGGAGCCGACGGCGGGAACCTTTCAAGGGATTCCCGCCGTTGAGCCTTTGAAGGCAGGTTTTGACAGACGTCCCCGGCGGTCGCGGGTGACAATGCTGGGGTACCGTCCGAAGAACAGTCTTTTCTCACAGCAGCATTTACCTACGGGCAGGAGGGACGGGGCGGTTTCGCCCCGTATGGATGGACGTGAAGCGATACTTCCGTGGGCCGGTCATGTGGATCGTGCTGGCCGTCCTCGCCGTGGTCGTGTTGATGACAGTCGTCGGCTCGTCGGGCGGCTACAAATCGGTGGACACCGGCAAGGTGATCCAGGCGATCAGCAAGGACCAGGTGGCGCAGGCCAAGCTGACCACCGGTGACGAACAGATCATCAAGATCGAGTTGAAGAAGGGCCAGGAGCTCTCGGGCGAGTCCGGCACCAAGTTCCAGGCGAGCTACATCGGCGACCAGGGTGTCCAGCTGGCCGACACGCTGCAGAAGAAGTTCGAGAGCGGCGCGATCGACAAGGGCTACACCGTCTCGCCGTCGAAGCAGTCCCCGTTCATCTCGATCCTCCTTTCCCTGCTGCCCTTCGTCCTGATCGTGGTCGTCTTCCTGTTCCTGATGAATCAGATGCAGGGCGGCGGCTCCCGGGTCATGCAGTTCGGGAAGTCCAAGGCCAAGCTGATCACCAAGGACACGCCGAAGACGACGTTCGCCGATGTGGCGGGGTCGGACGAGGCCGTCGAGGAGCTCCAGGAGATCAAGGAGTTCCTCCAGGAGCCGGCGAAGTTCCAGGCCGTCGGCGCCAAGATCCCCAAGGGTGTCCTGCTGTACGGGCCTCCCGGTACGGGCAAGACGCTGCTTGCACGCGCCGTCGCCGGCGAGGCGGGCGTCCCGTTCTACTCGATCTCCGGTTCCGACTTCGTCGAGATGTTCGTCGGTGTCGGTGCCAGCCGGGTCCGTGACCTCTTCGAGCAGGCCAAGGCGAACGCCCCGGCGATCGTCTTCGTCGACGAGATCGACGCCGTCGGCCGCCACCGCGGTGCCGGAATGGGCGGCGGGCACGACGAGCGCGAGCAGACTCTGAACCAGCTGCTCGTCGAGATGGACGGCTTCGACGTGAAGGGCGGCGTCATCCTGATCGCCGCCACGAACCGGCCGGACATCCTCGACCCGGCGCTGCTGCGTCCGGGCCGTTTCGACCGGCAGATCGCGGTCGACCGGCCGGACATGCAGGGCCGGCTGGAGATCCTCAAGGTGCACCAGAAGGGCAAGCCGGTCGCGAAGGACGTCGACCTCGGCGCCGTCGCCCGTCGTACGCCCGGCTTCACCGGTGCCGACCTGTCGAACGTGCTGAACGAAGCGGCGCTCCTCACGGCGCGCGGCAATCTGAAGCTGATCGACAACAAGATGCTCGACGAGGCCATCGACCGCGTCGTGGCGGGCCCGCAGAAGCGGACCCGGATCATGTCCGAGAAGGAGAAGAAGATCACCGCGTACCACGAGGGCGGACACGCCCTGGTCGCGGCGGCTTCCCCCCAGGCGGACCCGGTCCACAAGATCACGATCCTCTCCCGCGGCCGCGCCCTCGGTTACACGATGGTGCTCCCGGAGGAGGACAAGTACTCCACGACGCGCAACGAGATGCTCGACCAGCTGGCCTACATGCTGGGCGGGCGCGCGGCCGAGGAGCTGGTCTTCCACGACCCGACCACCGGCGCCGCGAACGACATCGAGAAGGCCACTGCGACGGCCCGCGCGATGGTCACGCAGTACGGCATGACGGAGCGGCTCGGCGCGATCAAGTTCGGCGGCGACAACACCGAGCCCTTCGTGGGCCGGGAGATGGGCCACCAGCGCGACTACTCGGAAGAGGTCGCGGCCCTCGTCGACGAAGAGGTCAAGAAGCTCATCGAGACCGCGCACAACGACGCGTGGGAGATCCTCGTCGAGAACCGCGACGTGCTGGACAACCTCGTTCTCCAGCTCCTGGAGAAGGAGACGCTCGGCAAGGAGGAGATCGCCGAGATCTTCGCCCCGATCGTGAAGCGCCCGGCCCGTCCGGCGTGGACCGGTTCCGCCCGGCGTACGCCGTCGACGCGGCCGCCGGTGCTCTCGCCGAAGGAGCTCGCCCTCACCAACGGCGCCACCACGGCGAACGGAACGGCCGTCCCCGCGGACACCGTCCCGGCCACCGAGGTCGTCCCGGAGGACCGCCCCGAGAGCTGAGGCCCTGTTCCCGGTGTGGCCCCTTTCACGGGAGTCGCACCGGGCCCGGAATGGAAGCCGCGGCCCCACAGGTTCTAGCCTGTGGGGGCGCGGCTTTTCCGTACGTCCGTGCGGAGACATGCGCGGGTGACAGCTCAGAGGAACGAGGCACAGATGACCGACCCGGTGACGCTGGACGGCCAGGGTCCGATCGGCGAGTTCGACGAGAAGCGGGCCGAGGCCGCCGTACGCGAGCTTCTGATCGCGGTGGGCGAGGACCCGGACCGCGAGGGACTGCGCGAGACGCCGGGGCGGGTGGCACGGGCGTACAAGGAGATATTCGCGGGCCTCCACCAGGAGCCCGAAGACGTCCTGACGACCACGTTCGACCTCGGGCACGACGAGATGGTGCTGGTCAAGGACATCGAAGTGTTCAGTACCTGTGAACACCACCTGGTGCCGTTCCGGGGCGTCGCGCATGTCGGGTACATCCCGGCCACCAGCGGAAAGATCACCGGTCTGTCCAAGCTGGCCCGGCTTGTCGATGTCTACGCCCGGCGCCCGCAGGTCCAGGAGCGGCTCACCACGCAGATCGCCGAGTCCCTGATGGAGATCCTGGAGCCGCGCGGGGTCGTCGTCGTCGTCGAGTGCGAGCACATGTGCATGTCGATGCGCGGCATCCGCAAGCCCGGGGCGAAGACGCTGACCTCGGCGGTACGCGGACAGCTCCGCGACCCCGCGACGCGCGCCGAGGCCATGAGCCTGATCATGGCGGGCTGAGGGAACTCCTGCCCGCAGCGCGCGAGAAGAGCTCGGTGGCCCTACGCGGCCGCCGAGCTCTTGTCGTTGTCCTCGTCCTCCGGGAGCTTGCAGATGCGCTCCAGCCAGAGGGCCGCGGCGATCACCGCGATGCCGGCCAGGACCGCGAAGCCCGCGTAGATCGCCTGGTCGCGGCGGGCCGGGACGTCCAGGGAGCCGAGCAGGAAGACGCCGATGCCGCCGTACATGCCGGAGACCAGGGAGACGACCAGGGCGCTGGCCTGGCCGAAGACGACCGCTCGGGCCGCCAGCAGCGGCTCGACGCCCTTGGCCCCCGGTCGGCGCTCGCGCTGGGCGCGCAGCCGGGAACGGATGGAGAGCGCCGTCGCCAGCAGGATGACGGCGATCACCGCGAGCACGATCGGCGCGGCGAGGGGAACGCTCGGCAGGCTGCCCAGGGAGTCCCAGAGGCGGGCGCCGCCCCAGGAGAGCACCCCGGCCGCGGCGAAGAGGCCGGCCAGTACCCCGAGCCTGAGTTGCTTCACCGAGTGGTCCGCCCTTCGCCGCCAGTGGTCCGTGTCGCCTGCGGTCGCCGTCGCCGGGAAACCGCGGCGCCGGTGATCCGTTTCCGTTGAGCCTAACGACTACTCGGGCAGACGGAGTTCCAGATCGGCCCGGGGCAGTACGCCGTCCCGGCCGACCTCGGCCAGCAGCTCCGCCACGGGTCCGGCGCCGGGCAGCTCGGCATCGGCGTCGATGTCGTGCCACGGGGCGAGGACGAAAGCCCGCTCATGGGCCCTGGGGTGGGGGAGGGTGAGCACCGGGTCGTCGGAGACGACGTCCGCGTACGCCACGATGTCGACGTCGATCGTGCGCGGCCCCCAGCGCTCCTCGCGGACCCGGTCGAAGGCCTCCTCGATGGCCTGGCCGCGCTCCAGGAGGGAGGACGGGGGGAGCGTCGTCTTCACGACGATCACCGCGTTGAAGTACGAGGGCTGGGAGCCGGGGGCGACGCCCCAGGGCTCCGTCTCGTACACCGGGGAGACGGCCTTGACCCGCAGGCCGGGGGTGTCCTCCAGGGCGTCGATGGCACCCTGGAGGGTCTCCAGGCGGTTGCCGAGGCTGGAGCCCAGGGAGATCACGGCACGCTTGGGGTTGGAGAGGGTGCTGTCCGCCGCGTCCACCTGCTCGACCACGGAGGCGGGCACCGGCTGTACGGTCGGGTCGCTCTGCCCGTCGGTGGAAAACGCAGTCATACTCGGCTCCGGGTGATGGTGATGGTCACATCGTCGAAGGGGACGGTGATCGGCGCATCCGGCTTGTGCACCACGACCTCCACCTCCTCGACTCCTTCGTGCTTGAGGCACTTCTGGGCGATGCGCTCCGCGAGCGTTTCGATCAGATCGACGGGTTCACCCTGCACCACGTCGACGACCTCCTCCGCGACGATGCCGTAGTGCACGGTCTTCGTCAGGTCGTCGGCGGCCGCCGCGGGGCGGGTGTCGAGGCCGAGCACCAGGTCCACGATGAACGTCTGGCCCTCTTCCCGTTCCCTGGGGAAGACGCCATGGTGTCCACGGGCCTTGAGGCCGCGCAGCGCGACACGATCCACGCGAATCACTCCTGCTGTCGTTGGGCGTAGAGACACGGGGCCGCGTGCGGACGGCAAGGTGCTCTCTTTCGAATTTACCTGCGAGCACCGACAGTGCTCCCCCGTGGGGGCCGTGTACGCGGCCTCACGGGACTGGTAGCCGCGTATACCCACACTTCCCGGATCCAACCCCCTTTCGGGGGTGCAGCCACTCGACCACCGGGTCAGGAGGGCGTCTCCTCGTCCTCTTCCTCGCCGGTTTCGGTCAGTACGGGCGAGCCGTGGTGGGACCAGAGTTTCCAGCCGTCCGGTGTGCGCCGGAACACATTGGTGGCCACGACGAGCTGGCCGACCAGCGGCCCGAGCGCGTTGCCGTCCTCCGCGGGGCCGCCGCTGAGGATGTTCTCCGTGCAGGTCACCAGGGCGGTGTCGCCGGTCATCGCGACCCTGACGTCGGTCAGGAAGAACTGGATGTACTCGGTGTTGGCCATGATCAGCGCGTAGCTGCGCAGCACCTCGCCGCGGCCGGTCAGCACCGGCCAGCCCGGGTGGACGCAGGAGACGGTGAGGTCCTCGCCGGGCAGCCAGAGCCCGGAGAGCTCCTCGAAGTCGCCGCGCTCCATCGCTTCGTAGAAGGCGGTGTTGGCCTGTTCGACGGCCGCGATGTCGGCGGCCGCCTCCGCGTGCTCGTCGCGGGGCCCGGTCACGCGGCTCCCTCGACGGCGCGGGTGACCCGTACGGCGTCGGCGGTGGCCCGTACCTCGTGGACCCGGACGGCCCAGGCGCCGGCGTGGGCGGAGAGCGCGGAGATCGCCGCGGTGGCGGCGTCGCGTTCGCGGGCGGGCGGCGGTGCGGCGCCCTCGCCGGCCAGCACATGGCCGAGGAAGCGCTTGCGGGAGGCGGCGACCAGCAGCGGCCGGCCCAGGGCACGGAGCTCGTCGAGGTGGGCGACCAGGGCGAGGTCGTGGCAGGCGTCCTTGGCGAAGCCGAGACCGGGGTCGATCACGATCCGTTCCGGGGCGACACCGCCCGCGACCACGGCGTCCATCCGTTCCCGCAGCTCGGTGACGACCTCGGCGACGACGTCCTCGTAGACCGCCCGGCTGTTCATGGACTCGCTGAAGCCGCGCCAGTGCATCACGACGAAGGGGACGCCGGCCGCGGCGACGACCCGGATCATGTCGGGGTCGGCGAGGCCGCCGCTCACATCGTTGACCAGGGCGGCCCCGGCCGCGACCGCGTCCTCGGCGACCCGGGCCCGCATGGTGTCCACGGAGACCGTGACCCCTTCGGAGGCCAGGCCCCTGACCACCGGGATCACGCGCCGCAGCTCCTCCGAGGCGTCCACCCGGCTGGCGCCGGGGCGGGTCGACTCGCCGCCGACGTCGATCAGGTCGGCGCCCTCGGCGACCAGGTCGAGGCCGTGTTTGACCGCGGCCGTGGTGTCGAACCAGCGGCCCCCGTCGGAGAAGGAGTCCGGGGTCACGTTCACGACACCCATGACCGCGCAGCGGTCCCACTCCGGCAGGCCCTGGACCGTGCCTCGTCCACGCAACGTACTCATGCGACCAGCGTAGGCCCCGTACGGCGCGGCGCTACGCAGCGCGGGCGTGCTGCTCCTGGCCGGGTGCCGGGGTGTGGGCGCAGGGGCGGGGCAGGGGGGCCGGGAAGCGGCGGGCGAAGGGGCGGGGGAGGGCGAGGTTCACGAAGCCTTCCGCCTGCATGGCCGCCAGGGAGATGCGGGGCAGGTCGCGGGCGGCGCGGTAGACCACGAAGCGGGGTTCCCAGCGGGGTCGGAACTTGGCGTTGAACTTGTACAGCGACTCGATCTGGAACCAGCGGGAGAGGAAGACCAGCAGCCCGCGCCAGGTCCGCAGCACCGGACCCGCGCCCAGTTTCTCGCCCCGGGCGAGCGCCGAGCGGAACATCGCGAAGTTCAGCGAGACACGCCGGACCTCCAGCCGGGAGGAGGCCTGGAGGGCGGCGACGATCAGCAGCTCGTTCATGCCGGGGTCGGCCGAGCGGTCGCGGCGCATCAGGTCGAGCGACATGCCGTCGTGGCCCCACGGGACGAAGTGGAGTACGGCCTTCAGGTCGCCGTAGGGGGAGTCCGCGGTGTGTTCGTCGGCCTTGTGCGCGGTGGCGATGACGCAGTCGCCGTCGGCCGGGTCGCCGATCCGGCCGAGCGCCATGGAGAAGCCGCGCTCGTTGTCGGTGCCGCGCCAGTCGGCGGCGGCGTGCCGGATGCGGGCCAGTTCGGCCTCGCCGATGTCGCTCACGCGCCGGACCCGGGTCTCGTAGCCGAGCCGTTCAATGCGCTTCACCATCTGGCGTACGTTGCGCATCGCGCGCCCGGCGAGCGAGAAATCCGCGACATCCACCACCGCCTCGTCGCCGAGCTCCAGGGCGTCGAGTCCGGTCTCGCGGGTCCAGACCTCGCCGCCGGTCTCGCTGCAGCCCATCACGGCCGGGGTCCAGGAGTGGGCCTTGGCCTCGTCCATGAACCGTTCGATGGCGCCGGGCCAGGCCTCCACGTCGCCGATCGGGTCGCCGCTGGCCAGCATCACCCCCGACACGACCCGATAGCAGACGGCGGCCTTGCCGCTGGGGGAGAAGACGACTCCCTTGTCGCGGCGGAGCGCGAAGTGGCCGAGCGAGTCGCGGCCGCCGTGTTTCTCCAGCAGGGCACGCAGCCGGGCCTCGTCGTCCTCGGTGAGGCGGGCGGCCGGGTGCTCGGGGCGGAAGGCGAGGTAGATGGTGGTGACGGCGGTCAGCAGGCCGAGGGAGCCGAGGGAGTACGCCACCGTCCAGGAGGTGTCGCCGGCGTACTCGACGGGCCCCTCGAAGCCGAGCATTCCGTACAGCACGTGCTGGAGCCGGTCGGCGACGCTGGGGTTTCCCACGACCCGGCCGGGGTGCGCGCTGACGATGACCAGGCCGAGGGCCAGCGAACCCGCGCCGAGGAGGACGAAGTTGGCCAGGGCCCGCCAGCGGCTCCGGGGGTCGGGGAGCGCGGCGAACTCGCCGCGGTGACGGACCAGCAGCAGGCAGAGCGCCAGCGAGACGAGCGTGCCGATGACCGAGTGCCGGTAGGCGAACTGGGCCAGCGCACCGGCCGGCAGCAGCAGGACGGCGGCGCGCCAGGCCCGCCGCTTGCGCCGCTTGAGGCCGTGGGCGAGCAGCAGCAGCAGGACGCCCGCGCTCAGCGAGAGTGCGGCGGCGAACGGTCCGAGGGCGCCGGGCAGTACTTCGGCGAGCGTGTGCATCCGGCTGTACCGGAAGCGCGGGAAGACGCCGGCGGCGACATCGATCAGGCCGACGGCGGCGCAGGCGGTACCGACCAGCGTCGGTACGGTTTCGGGGCGCGGGCCTCGTACGAACTTGCGTACGTGGCTCGGAACCGATACCGACTTATCCCCATCTAGCGTGACAGACATCGTTTCCCGTGGTTCCGCGAGAGATTCTTGAGTCCTTCGGTCGTAGCCCTCCGGACGATGTGCGACCTGTAGGACGAGGCTTCCGGGCTGCGGGTTCACCCGACAGTCGGAAATTTCCAGACAAGAAAGCTCAACCCCATGGGTCTTACCAGTAGGACATTTCTGGGTCTGGCCATTGTGCTGGCCGTGGTGTTCTTCGCCGCAACGATCTGGCTCTGGCCCCGGCTGGCCCGTCGCAGCGTGTCCGCCGTGCTCGGCAGGGTCGGTCTGCTGCTGGTGACCCAGGTGACGATTTTCGTCACGGTGGGCCTGGTGGCGAACAATTCCTTCCTCTTCTACGGCTCGTGGGCCGACCTGTTCGGCCAGAAGCAGGATCTGGGTGTGGTCACGGACCACGCGGACGGGACGGCGGCCTCCAAGAACATCGTCCGGGTCGGGGTCCAGCGGCCGGACGTGCCGGGCGGTTCGCGGCCCACGATGGCCGGGCGGATCGACAAGGTCGTGATCGCCGGCCGGCAGTCGAAGATCGAGAGCTCGGCGTATGTGTATCTGCCGCCCGAGTACTTCCAGCCGGCCTTCGCCCGCCGCAAGTTCCCCGCGGTCGTCGTGCTCACCGGCTACCCGGGCGTCTCGGAGAACCTTGTGAAGAGCCTCGGGTACCCGCGGACTGCGCACGAACGGGTGAAGGCGGGCCGGGCCCAGCCGATGATCCTGGTGATGCTGCGGCCGACGGTCGCGCCGCCGCGGGACACCGAGTGCGTGGACATAAAGGGAGGGCCGCAGACCGAGACGTACCTCGCGAAGGATCTGCCGCGGGTGATCTCGGAGTCGTACCGGGTCGGCACGCTGGCCCGCAACTGGGGCATCATCGGCAACTCGACCGGGGGGTACTGCGCGCTGAAGATCGGGCTCCACCACCCGGACCGGTTCGCGGCGAGCGTCGGGCTCTCCGCGTACTACAAGGCGGCCGAGGACCCGACGACCGGGGATCTCTTCCACGGCGACCAGAGCGCGCGTGACCGCGCCGATCTGATGTGGAGTCTGGACCACATGCCGAAGCATCCCGACTCGTCCTTCCTCGTCACGACCTCCCGGCACGGCGAGGGGAACTACCGCACCACGCGGCAGTTCATCTCCAAGGTGAAGCCGCCCGCCCAGGTCTCGTCGATCGTGCTCGACAGCGGCGGGCACAACTTCAACACCTGGCGGCGGGAGATCCCGTCCGCGCTGGACTGGCTGAGCAGCCGGCTCAGCGAGAACTGAAGCGGGAGCCGAAGCGGGAGCCGACAAGGGCCGCCGCGCGGTGCGCCGGGGACGCCCGGTTCACCGCGCGGCGGTCTTGGCGACGCTCTCCACCGTCTCGACCGCCACCTCGGCGCGCGGGACGTCCTGGGCGTCCGCGTCGATCGAGCGGCGCAGCGCCTCGTGCAGCCGGGCCGGGGTGAGCACGCCGAGGAACCGGCCGGTGCTCTCCTCGTCGATGACGGCGATCCAGCCCGCGTCGTGCTGGAGCATGGTGGCGAATGCCTGCTTGAGCGGGGCGCCGACGGGCAGCCACGCCTCCATCCTGCGGGCGTGCGCACGCACCGTGTCCCCGGCCCCGGCCCCGGCGGCGGTGGCGTCGGCGGGGATCCAGCCGTGCAGATTGTCCCGGCCGTCCAGGACGACGGCCCAGCGCGCGCCCTCGGCCCGCAGCCGTTCGGTCGCCCGCGCCAGGGGGTCGTCGAGGTGGACGACGGGAGGCTGATCGAGGTCGCCCTCCTCGATGGGGGTCACGGAGAGCCGCTTGAGGCCGCGGTCGGCGCCGACGAAATCCGCGACGTAGGGGGTGGCGGGTGAGCCGAGCACGGTGGCGGGGGAGTCGAACTGCTCGATGGTGCCCTGTCCGTAGACGGCGATCCGGTCGCCGAGCCGGACCGCCTCCTCGATGTCGTGCGTGACGAACAGGACTGTTTTGCGGACCCGTTCCTGAAGTTTCAGGAATTCGTTCTGCAGCCGCTCCCGTACGACCGGGTCGACCGCGCCGAAAGGCTCGTCCATCAGCAGCACCGGCGGGTCCGCGGCCAGCGCCCTTGCCACCCCGACGCGTTGGCGCTGACCGCCGGAGAGCTGTTCCGGATAGCGGTCGCCATAAACGGAAGGGTCAAGTCCGACAAGGTCGAGGAGTTCGGCGGCGCGTTCGCGGCCCTTTCCCCTTTTCCAGCCCAGGAGATGGGGGACGGTCGCGGTGTTCTCCAGGATCGTGCGGTGCGGGAAGAGCCCCACCTGCTGGATGACATAACCGATACGGCGGCGCAGCCGAACGGGGTCGATGGCGGATATGTCGTCCCCGTCGACGGATATCCGGCCCTCGGTCGGTTCGATCAGTCGGTTCACCATCTTCATGGTGGTCGTCTTGCCGCACCCCGACGGTCCGACGAGCGTGACCAGTTCACCCTCGGCGACCTCGAAGGAAAGGCCGTCGACGGCGGTGGTGCCGTCCGCGTACCGCTTGGTGACGTGCTCGAAACGGATCATGGTTCCCCATTGTGGCGCGTGTTCTGTGAAGGACATGTTGCTGAAATACAACGGCTCCGGCGATTGTCGGTCGTCGAGGATAGGGTCGTCGGACATACGTGCGAAACGGTGACCGGGAGGTGGGGACGGATGGCCGCGGGACAGAACTGCCTGGTGACGAACGACTGGATCTGCGGGGAGTATCTCCGCTCCCGCAGCCAGGAGTTGACCGATGCGACGGTCCAGCACATCTGGATCACCGCGGTCTCGGTGGTGATCGGACTCCTGGTGGCTTTTCCGCTGGCGCTGCTGGCGCGCCGCAGCCGCCGTTTCGCCGGACCGGTGCTCGGGCTGACGACGGTGCTCTACACCGTGCCCTCGCTCGCCATGTTCTCGCTGCTGCTGCCGCTGTTCGGGCTTTCCGCCGCGCTGGTGGTCACCGGCCTGGTGCTGTATTCGCTGACCATTCTCGTGCGGAACATCCTGGCCGGTCTCGAAGCCGTGCCCCAGGAGGCGAAGGAGGCCGCGAAGGGGATGGGATACGGACCGGCCCGGCTGCTGTGGGAGGTCGAACTCCCGCTGGCCGTACCCGCATTGATGGCCGGTGTAAGGATCGCCACGGTGTCGACGATCGCGCTGACGACGGTCGGGTCGATCATCGGCAGGGGCGGCCTCGGCAACCTCATAGGGGACGCGCTCCCCAGCTTCTTCAAGGCCCAGGTGCTCACGGCCTCGGTCCTGTGCGTACTGCTCGCGGTCGTCGCGGATCTGCTGCTGCTCGGTGTGCAGCGGCTGCTGACCCCCTGGACCCGAATACGCGCCGCGCACGCGGACGCGGCCACCGTGGCAAAGGCGGTCTGACCCATGGGAGTTCTCGGCGAGGCCTGGACCTGGCTCACCACCGGCGCCAACTGGTCGGGGGAGAGCGGGGCGGCCCACCGGCTCGCCGAGCATCTGTACGTCAGCGGCGTCGCGCTCGCCCTGGCGTGCGCGGTGGCGCTGCCGGTCGCGCTGTACCTGGGACACATCGGAAAGGGGGGCGCGCTGGCCGTCAACCTCTCCAACGTGGGGCGGGCGGTGCCGGTCTTCGCGGTGCTGGCCCTCTTCATGGTCTCGCCGCTGCGCAACGCCGGATATGTGCCGACGGTCATCGCGCTGGTGCTGTTCGCCGTGCCGCCGCTGCTGACCAACGCCTACGTCGGTATGGCGGAGGTCGACCGGTCGGTGAGGGAGGCGGCGCGCGGCATGGGGATGTCCGGGCGGCAGCTCTTCCTCCGGGTCGAACTCCCGCTGGCCTACCCGATGATCATGACCGGGCTGCGCTCCGCCGCGGTCCAGGTGGTCGCCACGGCGACGATCGCCGCGATGGCCGGCCAGGGAGGCCTCGGCCGGATCATCACCGCCGGCTTCAACACGTACAACACACCGCAGGTGGTCGCGGGAGCGGTGCTGGTCGCCGTGCTCGCGCTGCTGGTGGAGGCGGTACTGGTCGGCCTGGACCGGCTGCTGTCACCGCTGCGCCGCCGCCGGACGGCGTGACGGCGGCGTGAGCGCCCATGGAACCCGGTCCGTGATCGACGGATCGCATCACGTACGGACCTGTTGCTGCGAACTCGTACAGCCCTGTGGCTGTGGACGGAGAACGACAATGAGCAAGACCTCGCGCATAGCCGGCGCGGTCATCGGGATGGTCGCGCTGGCCGGCTCGCTCGCCGCCTGCGGCGGCGACAGCCTGGAGAAGGACAAGGCGGGCGCGGCATCCTCCGGCGGCGCCGCGGGCTCCGGCAAGAAGGGCTCGCTGGTCGTCGGCGCGGCCTCCTTCACGGAGTCCAAGGTGCTCGCGGAGCTGTACGCGCAGATCCTGGGCGACGCCGGATACAGCACCTCGGTCACCACGGTGGCGAACCGGGAACTGTACGAGCCGTCCCTGGAGAAGGGCGAGATCGATGTCGTCCCCGAATACGCCGCGACGATCGCCGAATTCCTCAATGCCAAGGTGAACGGTCCGAAGAAGGCCGAGAAGGCGCCGGTCGCCTCCGGTGACACGGCGGCCACGGTCGCCGCCCTGGAGAAGCTCGCCGCCCCGCGCGGACTGAAGGTGCTCCCGGCCGGTGCTGCGGTCGACCAGAACGCCTTCGCGGTGACCAAGGAATTCGCCGGGAAGAACAAGCTCAAGACCCTTTCGGATCTCGGCAGGTCGAAGGCCGGAGTGAAGATCGCGGCGGGCGACGAGTGCGAGGTGCGGCCGTTCTGCGCCCCCGGTCTGAAGAAGACCTACGGCATCAATGTCACCGGTATAGACCCCAAGGGAGTCGGTACGCCGCAGTCCAAGCAGGCGGTCAAGGACGGCAAGGACCAGATGGTCCTCACCACCACCACGGACGCGGTGCTGGACAGCTACGGCCTGGTGTTCCTGGAGGACGACAAGAAGCTCCAGAACGCCGACAACGTACTGCCGGTCCTCAATGCCGAGGATGCCGGTTCCCAGGACATTGCCGACGCACTCGGCAAGCTCACCAAGGCGCTCACCACCGAGGATCTCGCGGAACTGAACCGCAAGGTCGACGCCGAGCGCGCAAAGCCCGCCGATGTGGCCAAGGACTATCTGCGCGCGAAGGGCCTCGTCGGGAAGTAGGAATCGGGGCGGAAAGGGGGCCGTCAGGTAACCGGCAGGGAACAGATTGGCAGGCGGCCCCCCAAGTGCCCCGTACACACGGTAAATTTCAGGCCATGCCACGTGGACGTCATCGCCATTCGCCACCTCTGCACAGAATCCTTCCGCCGTCGGCAGTCGTCGGAGTCTCGGTCCTCTGTGCCTCGGGCGCCTGGCTGCTCGCCGAGCCCCTGGTCCTGCGGGGTCTGGTGGCCGCCTCGGCGGCCGCCGCCGTGACCGGCGCGTATCTGATGCGCAGCTGGGACCGGGAAGCCGGCCGCCGGGTCGCGGAGCTGACGCGGGCCCGCGCCGGTGACCAGTGGCGGGCCGAGGAGCGCCTCTCCGAGCTGGAGGGCGACCTGGAGGAGTCGCGGGAGCTGCGCACCCGGCTGGAGACGAAGCTGCGCCGCAAGCGCGTGGAGCTCGCCAACCTCCGCGGGGAGCACGCCGCGCTGCTGCGCCGGTACGCCACCGCCGAGACCGCGCGGGCCAGCGCACTGGAGGGCCGCAGGCAGCTCGCCATCGAGGCCGCCACGCCCCGCGAGCTGCCTGCCGCACGCAGCACGCCGACGCCGGCCGCCTATCTGCGGGCCGCCCAGGCGCTGGAGGACCTCTCGCGCAACGGGGCGCTCCAGGAGGCGCGCCGTACCGCCGAGCAGGCCAGGAAGCGTGATCTGGCGGAGCGGTCCCGGGAGGCGGAGGAGCGGCAGGGCAAGCACACCGCGGACGAGGACCGGACCGGCGCGCAGCATCTGCGCCCGCCGGCCGCCCTGCCCGCGCCCCGCCCGTCCGCCGCGCTGCCCCCGGCGCGCACCGCACCGGCCGCCACCGCCGTCGCCCCGTACGCGGCCTCCCGCCGCCACCCGGTGCCGCAGGGCAGCTTCGACTTCTTCGGTACGCAGAAGGCGGCACGTGCCGCGATCGAGTCCGTGCAGGACGAGGACCTCGCCGATGTGGTGGGCGCGGAGGCGCTGGCCGCGCACCGCACGGACGAGGCCCCGGACCGCGTCGCCGGCGAGGTCATCGACCTGACCGCACACGACGAGACCGAACAGATGGACGTGGTGGAGCTGCGGAGCGCGATCTCGTAGCGCGGCGCGATCCCCGCGCAACGAGCAGCGGCCGCCGTCCCGGGTCCCGGGACGGCGGCCGCCGCGCTCCGGTCACTTGTCGATGTCGCCGACCACGAAGAAGAGCGAGCCCAGGATCGCCACCATGTCGGCGACCAGCGTGCCCGGCAGCAGCTCGGTGAGCGCCTGGATGTTGTTGTACGAGGCGGAGCGGAGCTTCAGCCGGTACGGGGTCTTCTCGCCCTTGGACACGAGGTAGTAGCCGTTGACGCCGAGCGGGTTCTCGGTCCAGGCGTAGGTGTGGCCCTCGGGGGCCTTCAGCACCTTGGGCAGCCGCTGGTTGATCGGGCCGGGGGCCAGGCCGGCCATCCGGTCCAGGCAGGCGTCCGCGAGGTCCAGGGCGTTCTGCGTCTGCTCCAGCAGGCATTCGAAGCGGGCCAGGCAGTCGCCCTCGGTGCGGGTGACCACCTTCAGGGTGTCCTGGAGCTCCCCGTACGCGAGGTACGGCTCGTCGCGCCGCAGATCGAAGTCGACGCCCGAGGCGCGGGCGATCGGCCCGGACACCCCGTACGCGTGCACGGTCCCGGCACTGAGCACGCCCACGCCGCGGGTGCGGCCCCGGAAGATCTCGTTGCCGAGCACCAGGTCGTCGTAGACGTCCATCCGGGACCGGACCGAGGCGACGGCGTCCCGGGCCCGGCCGAGCCAGCCGGCCGGCAGGTCCTCCTTGAGGCCGCCGACGCGGTTGAACATGTAGTGCATCCGGCCGCCGGAGACCTCCTCCATCACGGCCTGGAGCTCCTCGCGCTCACGGAAGGCGTAGAACACTGGGGTGATCCCGCCGAGTTCGAGCGGGTACGAACCGAGGAACATCAGATGGTTCAGGACCCGGTTCAGCTCGGCGAGCAGGGTGCGGGTCCAGACCGCGCGCTCCGGGACCTCCATGCCGAGCATGCGCTCCACGGCCATCACGACGCCCAGCTCGTTGGAGAACGCCGACAGCCAGTCGTGGCGGTTGGCGAGCATGACGATCTGCCGGTAGTCGCGAGCCTCGAACAGCTTCTCCGCGCCCCGGTGCATGTAGCCGATGACCGGCTCGGCGTGCTGGATGCGCTCGCCGTCCAGGACGATGCGCAGTCGGAGCACGCCGTGGGTGGAGGGGTGCTGCGGGCCGATGTTGAGCACCATGTCGGTGCTCTCCGCCGCGCCGCCGATGCCGACTGTCGTCTCCGTCATGCGGCCAGTATCGCGTGGACGCGCCGGGGCTCCGAGTCCAGGGCGCCCGATCTCAGCCCCTGTGCTGCATCAGCCAGCCGAAATCGCCGAGGCCGCCCCGGGCCGTCAGCTCCGCCGCCTCGCCCGCCGAGGCGAGCGCCCGTACGTAGCCGGCCGGATCGGCCGAGGCCAGGGCCAGGGGCGGGCGTTCGCCGCTGACGCCGAGGCGGCGCAGCGCCTCGCGCTGGCTCAGCAGCTCGGGCGGTGCACCGGCCCCGGACCCGGCCGCCGCGCACGCGTCCAGCGCCACGTGCGAGGTGAGGTCGCAGCTGCCGTCCGGCACCGGCCGGACCTCGCGCCCGGCCCGGAAGCCGGTCAGGGTGCCGAACGGGGGCCGCGCCTCGCGCACATGGGCGTAGTCCACCGCCACCGCGAGCCCCCCGGCCAGCCTGGCCACCGCCCGCGCCCACGCCTCGTCGCGGGGGCGGCCGATCTCCGCGCGGCTGCCCGGTCCGGCCGACGGCCACCAGCGGCGCAGCCACTCGGCGTCCGCCCCGGTCACCGGCTCACCCAGCCGTTCCGTACCGTCCTCGGTCCGGACGAGGACATACCGGGTGATGCCGTCCGCGTCGGTCTCGGCGACCTCGGTCGGGACGTTGTCCAGCCACTCGTTGGCGAACAGCAGGCCGTGTACGCGCGGCGGAGGTTCGGCGCACCACTCGATCCGGGGATCCAGCCCCGGCGGACGGCCCGCCAGTTCCACCGCGTACGCCCGTACGGCCAGACCGTCGCCGCCGGCGGCCGGCAGCGCCGCCAGCACCCCTGTCAGCAGCTCGCCCCGCCCGGCACCCAGATCCACCAGGTCGACCGGGCCGGGGTCCAGTTCCCGTGCCGTTTCGACCAGCAGCCGGGCGACGGCCCCGGCGTAGAGCGGGGAGGCGTGGACGGAGGTACGGAAGTGGCCCGCCGGCCCTTCGGGGCTCCGGTAGAACCCCCCGTCCCCGTACAAAGCGGTCTCCGCCGCCTCCTGCCACCCACGCCACTCATCCGTCACGTTCCCAAGTCTCCACCTTGGGGAGTACGGTCTCTGGAGCTGGATCGGCCCTTCGGCTGACCCGTGCGCCCCTTGCCTGTCCCTACGCTGGGTTACGTGCAGCGCCTCTACGACTTCCTCCGCAGACACCCGACGGGCGTCGACACCTTCTGGGCCGTCGTCCTCCTCGGGCTCTCCGGCCTGTCCATGGTGGGTGTGGGGGGAAGCACGAGGGAGCGGGTCGCCGCCATCCCGGTCGTCCTCGGCCTCTGCGTGGTCGTCGCCCTGCGCCGGCGCGCACCGGAGAAGATGCTGCTGCTCGCCATCGCGATGGGGGTGGCACAGCTGGTCACCGGGGTGGGGCCCGGCGTCATGAACTTCGCGATGCTGGTGATCGTCTTCACCGTGGCCACCGTCGGGGAGCGCTGGGCGTCCCGGCTCGCGCTGGTCTGCGCCCTGAGCGCGGCGGCCGTGTCCAAGGTGCGCTGGCCGGGCGAGGGTCCGCAGACCAACTGGGCCGAGGAGACCTTCATCGTCGTCGTGCTGACCGTGCCGTTCGTGCTCGCCTGGGTGCTCGGCGACTCGATGCGGACCAGGCGCGCCTACTTCAGCCAGCTGGAGGAGCGCGCCGCCCGGCTGGAGCGGGAGCGCGAGGCGCAGTCGAAGGTCGCGGTGGCGGCCGAGCGGGCCCGTATCGCCCGAGAACTCCACGATGTCGTCGCGCACAACGTGTCGGTGATGGTGGTGCAGGCCGACGGTGCGGCCTACGTGATGGACGCGGCCCCCGACCAGGCCAAGCAGGCCCTGGAGACCATCTCCAGCACCGGCAGGCAGGCACTGGCCGAGATGCGGCGGCTGCTCGGGGTGCTGCGGACGGGCGACGCACCGGAGAGCGGGGAGTACGTCCCGCAGCCCGATGTGGATCAGATCGGGGATCTGATCGAACAGGTCAGACAGACCGGGCTGGCCGTCGACTTCAAGATCGAGGGAACCCCGCGCCCGCTGCCCAGCGGGGTCGAGCTGACCGCGTACCGCATCGTGCAGGAGGCCCTGACCAACACCCGCAAGCACGGCGGCCCGGACGCGGGGGCCAGTGTGCGTCTGGTCTACTTCGACGACGGGCTCGGCCTGCTGGTCGAGGACGACGGGCGGGGTGCGGCGCACGAGATGTACGAGGACGGCGGCGCCGACGGCGCGGGCCACGGGATGATCGGCATGCGCGAGCGGGTCGGCATGGTCGGCGGCACGCTGGATGCCGGGCCGCGCCCCGGCGGCGGCTTCCGGATCAGCGCGCTGCTGCCGCTCAAGCCGGCCCCCTAGGCGCCGGAGCCACCGGCCCACCAGATGTTGGAACAGGAGACAGGACCCCTCATGGCGATCCGCGTGATGCTCGTCGACGACCAGGTGCTGCTGCGCACCGGCTTCCGGATGGTGCTCGCCGCCCAGCCGGACATGGAGGTCGTGGCCGAGGCCGGTGACGGCGCGGAGGCGATCGAGAACCTTCGTGCCACTGCCGTGGACGTGGTGCTGATGGACGTGCGGATGCCGAGGCTGGACGGTGTCGAGGCCACCCGGCGCATCTGCGCCGAGCCGGACGCGCCCAAGGTGCTCATCCTGACCACGTTCGACCTGGACGAGTACGCCTTCTCCGGGCTGAAGGCCGGGGCCAGCGGCTTCATGCTCAAGGATGTGCCGCCCGCCGAGCTGCTGGCCGCGATCCGCTCCGTGCACAGCGGCGACGCCGTCGTCGCCCCGTCCACCACGCGCAGACTGCTCGACCGCTTCTCCGCGATGCTGCCGAGCGGCACCAGCGAGCCGCAGCACAAGGACATCGCCAAGCTCACCGAACGCGAACGCGAGGTGATGCTGCTGGTCGCCCAGGGCATGTCGAACGGCGAGATCGCGGCACGCCTGGTGCTCTCCGAGGCGACCGTGAAGACGCACGTGGGCCGCATCCTCACCAAACTGGACCTGCGCGACCGGGTGCAGGTCGTGGTCCTCGCGTACGAGACGGGGCTGGTCCGGGCCGGTGGCGGCGGGGCGGTCTGATCCGCGGGTCCGCCGGACCGGGCGACGGGCCGTCCGGTCAGCGCAGGACGCCTTCCAGGAAGTCGCTGCCGAGCCGTGCCACCGAGGTCAGGTCCAGCTGGTGCAGTACGTACCGGCCGCGCCGCCGGGTGGTGACCAGGCCCGCCTTCTTCAGCACCCCGAGGTGCCGGGAGACCTCGGGGGCCGTGATGCCGTGTGTGTCGGCGAGCTGGCCGGTCGTGTGCGGGGAGCGGGCGAGGTGGCGGCAGAGCCGCATCCTCATCGGGTGGGCCAGCGCCTCCATCCGTAGCTGGAGCAGTTCCACGGAGGCGGGGGAGGGCAGCTCGGGCTGGTGCACCGGGTAGTGGATCACCGGGCGCCAGCCCGGGGCGTGCAGCAGATTGAGGTGCGGCCAGCCGAAGGTGGACGGGATGAGGGTGAGCCCGGGGCCGACGGCGCTGGTGCGGCCCTCGGTCAGTTTGTCGGCGCTGATCCGGGTCATGGCCTCGTCGACGGTCAGCGCCGTGGACACCGCGCCCATCGCCTCGCCGATCCCCTTGCGCCGCAGCAGGTCGGTCTTGTGCCGGGCGTCGGCGACCAGCTGGACCCGCACCCGGCACCAGGTGTCCGCGAAGAACGCCCGGTCGCAGTCCTCGAACAGGCGCCGCACCCAGGCGCGCACCGGCGCGGGATCGGCCAGCAGCTGCTGGGCGAACTCCACCTGCCGGGGGCCGCGCGCCGCCGCCATCTCCAGGGCACGGGCGCGCGTCGCCGGGTCGACGAGCGGGGAGGGCGCGCCTCGGCCGTACAGGCTGGTGCAGGTGAACTCCAGGGCGGCGGCGACGAACCGTTCGTCGTCCAGCCGGTCGAGGATGTCGAGGTCCTCGGCGAGATCGGCGCCCGTCCTGCCGTCGCCGCCGCGGATCCCGGCGAACGGCATGAAGACATCCGAGAACGTGTGGCGCCACAGGAAGTCGGCCTCGTGCAGCCGGTCGGCGAGATCCGGGTCCAGGGCGCTGGAGGTCGCCGTCGCCCAGCCGTGCAGGCCCGGGTGGTGTCCCGGCTCGGAGAGGGCGTGCAGGGCCAGCCCCAGCTCGGCGAGGGGGGACGTTTCGAAGACGATGCGGTCGGGTGCCAGCCCGGCGATGTCGATGTGCACGCTCACCCCTCCATGGTGCGGGGTGGCCGCGGGAGGCATCGCGCCATTTGACGCCGGTCGTCAATCGGCGGGCCGGGCGGCCCGGGAGCGGCCCACACCGAGGCCATGGACGCCATTCAGCAGCACATGATCGACAGCTGTCGCGCGGCCCAGCGGGGGGAGCCGCCGCCGCCACTGCCGGGCCGGCACGACTGGGCCGTGGTGCGCGGGGCACGCGACCGGCGCCGCTTCGACGCGGTGATCGCGGGCCGGCCGGCCCGTGGCCGGTGGCGGGCGGCGCTGCGGTCCCTGATCACCCGGGGCCGCGGAACCGGCGGGCCCGGAGGTTCCGGCGTTCCCGGCCCTTCCCCCGCCGGCCCGGCGGAATGTCTCTGAGGGCTGTCCCTCAGGCCAGCCGCTCCACGAACTCCCGTACGGCGCTCCGTACCTCCCCAGCCGTCCACTCCAGCCCTTCCCGCCCCACCGTCACCTCGGTGAACGACAGTCCGGGCGGGCCGGCGGCCGCGGGGTACCACTTGCGGAAGAGGGACACCCCCGTCTCCTCCGCCTGCCGCACCGCCGCCTCCGTCAGCACGTCCGCCCCGTACGGCAGCCACACCTGGAACTGGTGCGTGTGCGGCGGCTCCGGATGCACCCGGAACCACCCGGCACCGGACGCCGAGAAGCCCTCGTCCAGCGCCCCGGCCACCACCTTCGCCTGCGCCACGTACGAAGGCAGCAGCGGCAGCTCCCGGTCGAGGCCGATCAGGGCGGCGAGCGCCGCGGGGAACTGCTGGAAGAGCTGCCCGCCGTACCGGTGGCGCCAGGTGCGGGCCTCCTCGATCAGCGAGGCGGGACCGGCCAGCGCGGCCCCGGAGATCCCGCCGAGGGTCTTGTAGAACGACACGTACACGCTGTCCGCGAGCGCCGCGATCTCCGGCAGCTCCCGCCCGAAGTGGGGGGCGCACTCCCACAGCCGCGCGCCGTCGATGTGTACCACCGCATCGCGTTCCCGTGCGGCCGCCACCACGTCCTCCAGCTCCTGCCACGTCGGCAGGACGAAACCGGCGTCGCGCAGCGGCAGCTCCAGCATCAACGTGCCGAACGGCTCGTCGAAGTCGCGGATCTCCCGTGCCGTGGGCAGCCGGGGCCCGTACGAGGGGTGGACGGTACGCAGCCCGCTCACCGCCTCCAGCGCGCCGCGCTCGTGCAGCTCGGGGTGGGCGAGGGGGTGCAGCGCCACCGTGGAGTTGCCGGTCCGCCCGGCCCAGCACCGCAGCGCTACCTGCTGCGCCATCGTCCCGGTCGGGAAGAAGGCGGCGTCCTCCGTGCCCAGCAGGCCCGCGATCCGCTCCTCCAGCTCCGCGACGACGCCGTCGCCATAGATGTCAGCGGGGCGGCCGAGATCGGTGACGGACCCGGCCGCGGCCGCCAGCTCGGCCAGCCGCTCACCGAGCGAGAGATTCATGGCCGGCCGGATCAGGACCCGTTCGGCCGCGGCCCAGGCCTTGATCCTGCGTGCCCGCTGCGCCTCCTCCCGGGATTCCTCCCGCGGCTCCTGCGATGCCTCCGGCCGTGCCTGCCCGCCCATGCCTGCTGTGTCTGTCATGGGACGATCATCACGCAGCGGGCAGCGCGGGCCCGCACGGTTTTCTGGGCGCTCCCGGCTCGGCGCCGCGCCTGCCGCCGGGAGTTTTCCCACAGGCTGTGGACGGCCAGGAGTCCGGGCGAAACGCTGGCGTAGCATGCAGAGAAGTCGTCCGGTACCCCCTGCGGACTGGAACGGAAGGCCCCGCCGCGTGAATGCAACAACCCCCAATGACCCCCTCGCCGCGAGGGACCGCCCCGCCCGCCTCACGGTCGGCGTCGTGGGCGCGGGCCGCGTCGGCCCCGCTCTCGCCGCTTCGCTCCAGCTCGCCGGGCACCGGCCGGTCGCCGTGTCGGGCGTCTCCGACGCGTCCGTGCGCCGGGCGGCGGCCCTGCTGCCGGACGTACCGCTGGTGCCGCCCGCCGAGGTCCTCGCGCGCGCCGAGCTGGTGCTGCTGACCGTCCCCGACGACGCCCTGCCCGGCCTGGTCGAGGGCCTCGCCGGGACCGGTGCGGTGCGGCCGGGGCAGCTGATCGTCCACACCTCGGGGCGGTACGGGACCGGCGTCCTGGACCCGGCGCTGCGGGCCGGCGCCCTGCCGCTGGCCCTGCACCCCGCGATGACGTTCACCGGTACCTCCGTCGACGTCCAGCGGCTGGCCGGCTGCTCCTTCGGCGTGACCGCTCCCGAGGAGCTGCGGCTCGCGGCCGAGGCGCTGGTGATCGAGATGGGCGGCGAGCCCGAATGGATCGCGGAGGAGTCCCGTCCGCTCTACCACGCGGCGCTCGCCCTCGGTGCGAACCACCTGGTCACCCTGGTCGCCCAGTCGATGGAGCTGCTGCGCACGGCCGGGGTCACCGCCCCCGACCGGATGCTCGGCCCGCTGCTCGGAGCCGCACTCGACAACGCCCTGCGCTCCGGCGACGCCGCGCTGACCGGCCCGGTGGCCCGCGGCGACGCCGGCACGGTCGCCGCCCACATCGGCGAGCTGCGCAGGCACGCCCCGCAGACCGTGGCCGGATACGTCGCGATGGCCCGCGCCACCGCCGACCGCGCCCTCGCCCACGGCATGCTCAAGCCGGAACTGGCCGAGGACCTGCTCGGGGTCCTGGCCGACGGCACGGGCACCGGATCACAGGAGTCCCGATGACCGGCACGACCGGCACCCCCCGCCCCGCCGCACCCCACGGGCCCGCGGCCCTTCTGCTCCGTACCGCGGCCGAGCTCGGCGCGTTCGCCCCCCGCAGGGGGCCGCGGGCCGTCGTCATGACCATGGGCGCCCTGCACGAGGGCCACGCCACCCTGGTCCGCGCCGCCCGCGCGGCGGCGGGCCCCGACGGCCAGGTGGTCGTCACCGTGTTCGTCAACCCGCTCCAGTTCGGCGAGGCCGCCGACCTGGACCGCTACCCCCGCACGCTCGACGCCGATCTCGCCGTGGCGGGCGCCGCCGGGGCGGACGCGGTCTTCGCGCCGTCCGTCGACGAGGTCTACCCCGGCGGCGAGCCGCAGGTCCGGATCTCGGCGGGCCCGATGGGCGAGCGGCTCGAAGGGGCCTCGCGCCCCGGACACTTCGACGGCATGCTCACCGTCGTCGCCAAGCTCCTCCACCTCACCCGCCCCGATGTCGCGTTCTTCGGGCAGAAGGACGCCCAGCAGCTGGCGCTGATCCGCCGGATGGTGCGCGATCTGAACTTCCCCGTGGAGATCGTCGGCGTGGAGACGGTCCGCGAGCCGGACGGTCTGGCGCTCTCCAGCCGCAACCGCTTCCTGGACGCGGAGGAGCGGCACACCGCCCTCGCCCTGTCCCGGGCCCTGTTCGCCGCCCGCGACCGGCTCGCCGCCCAGCAGGCGCTGCACGCCCGCGCCCGGACCACCTCGGCCACCACCGGCCGGGCCGCCGCGCTCACCGCGCTCGGCGAGGCCCGCGCCGCAGCCGACGCCCAGGCGGTGGCCCTGGCACGCCCGGTCGACGGCCCCTCGGCGGTACGGGCCGCCGCGCTTTTGGTTCTCGACGACGCGGCGGGCGCGCAGCCCCCGCTCGCCCTGGACTACCTGGCGCTGGTGGACCCGGCCGACTTCACCGAGATCCCCGACGACCGCACCACCGGTGAGGCGGTCCTCGCCGTCGCCGCGAGGGTCGGCAAGACCCGCCTCATCGACAACATCCCGCTGACCTTCGGAGCCACCACGTGACCGGAATACGGCTGACCGCCCCCGCCCCCGGCTGGTCCATCGACGCCGACGTCGTGGTGGTCGGCTCCGGCGTGGCCGGTCTCACCACCGCACTGCGCTGCGCCGCCGCGGGCCTCGCCACCGTCGTCGTCACCAAGGCCCGCCTCGACGACGGCTCCACCCGCTGGGCGCAGGGCGGTATCGCGGCCGCCCTCGGCGAGGGCGACACCCCCGAGCAGCACCTCGACGACACCCTGGTCGCGGGCGCCGGTCTGTGCGACGAGGCGGCGGTCCGGATGCTGGTCACCGAGGGCCCGGACGCGGTGCGCCGGCTGATCGGGACCGGCGCCCACTTCGACACCACGGAGAGCGGCGACATCGCGCTGACCCGTGAGGGCGGCCACCACCGCCGCCGCATCGCCCACGCGGGCGGCGACGCCACGGGCGCCGAGATCTCCCGCGCCCTGGTCGAGGCGGTCCGCGAGGCCGCCCTGCACACCGTGGAGAACGCGCTCGTCCTGGACCTGCTCACCGACGCCGAGGGGCGTACCGCGGGTGTCACGCTGCACGTCATGGGCGAGGGCCAGCACGACGGCGTCGGCGCGGTCCACGCCCCCGCGGTGGTCCTCGCCACCGGCGGCATGGGCCAGGTCTTCTCCGCCACCACCAACCCGGCCGTCTCCACCGGCGACGGTGTCGCGCTGGCGTTGCGGGCCGGGGCGGAGGTCTCCGACCTGGAGTTCGTCCAGTTCCACCCGACGGTCCTCTTCCTGGGTGCCGGCTCCGAGGGCCAGCAGCCACTGGTGTCGGAGGCGGTACGGGGCGAGGGCGCCCATCTCGTCGACGCGGCCGGTACGCGCTTCATGCTCGGACGGCACGAGCTGGCGGAGCTGGCCCCGCGCGACATCGTCGCCAAGGCCATCACCCGCCGGATGGAGCTGCTCGGCACCGAGCACATGTACCTCGACGCCCGCCACTTCGGCGCCGAGATGTGGGAGCAGCGCTTCCCCACGATCCTGGCGGCCTGCCGCGCCCACGGCATCGACCCGGTCACCGAACCGGTCCCGGTCGCTCCCGCCGCGCACTACGCCTCCGGCGGCATCCGCACCGACCTGCGGGGACGTACCACGGTGCCCGGTCTGTACGCCTGCGGCGAGGTCGCCTGCACCGGCGTGCACGGTGCGAACCGGCTGGCGTCCAACTCCCTCCTGGAGGGCCTCGTCTTCGCCGAGCGCATCGCGGCGGACATCGTCGAGGACCGGCCCCGCGCGGGCGCCGCGGAGACCGGCGACGGCGGTGAGCCCTCCCCGCTGATCGCCCCGGAGGCCCGGTCCACGATCCAGCGCATCATGACCCGGGGCGCCGGAGTCCTCCGCTCCGCAGAGAGCCTGGCCGCCGCCGCCGAAGAGCTGGAGGCCCTCCACAACAGCGCCGCGTCCGCCGTGGAGACGGGTGAGCCCAAGGTCGCGGTGCCCGGCGTCGAGGCGTGGGAGGCCACCAACCTGCTGCTCGTCTCGCGCGTCCTGGTCGCCGCCGCCCGGCAGCGCGAGGAGACCCGCGGCTGCCACTGGCGCGAGGACCGGCCCGAGCGCGACGACGAGAACTGGCGCCGCCACCTCGTCGTACGGCTCACCCCGGAGCGCCGCCCGGTCCTGTGCCGGACAAAGACCCAGGCATTCGGGCCCGTACACCCGACGCAGGCACCAGACTGCGCAGCAGCACCCCCCACCCACTCCGCCGACGTCACCGAGGAGCCGTAACCGTGAGCACGCCCGAAGAGAATCCGCGCCCCACACCCGTGGACGTACCGCTGATCCAGATCGGCGCGCCCGCACCGTCCGCGGGCGGCTGCGGGGACGGCTGCGGCTGCGGCGGGGACGAGCGCTACGAGCTCGACCCGCTGGAGTGCGGCCTCGACCCCGCCCTCGCCCAGCTCCTCGCCGAAGCGGGCCTGGACCCGGTCCAGGTCGAGGACGTCGCGCACGTCGCGATCGAGGAGGACCTGGACGGCGGGGTGGACGTCACCACCGTCGCGACCGTCGCCGAGGACGCCGTGGCCACCGGCGACTTCACCGCCCGTGAGGCGGGCGTCGTGGCCGGTCTGCGCATTGCCGAGGCCGTCCTGTCCATCGTCTGCACCGAGGAGTTCGCGGTCGAGCGGCACGTCGAGGACGGCGACCGGGTCGCCCCCGGCCAGAAGCTGCTGACCGTCACCACCCGCACCCGCGACCTGCTCACCGGCGAGCGCAGCGCGCTCAACCTGCTGTGCAGGCTCTCCGGCATCGCGACCGCCACCCGTGCCTGGGCCGACGCGCTCGAAGGCACGAAGGCCAAGGTCCGCGACACCCGCAAGACCACCCCGGGCCTGCGCGCCATGGAGAAGTACGCGGTGCGCTGCGGCGGCGGCGTCAACCACCGGATGTCGCTGTCGGACGCGGCGCTGGTCAAGGACAACCACGTCATCGCGGCGGGCGGCGTGGCCGAGGCCTTCAAGCGGGTACGGGACGAGTTCCCGGACGTACCGATCGAGGTCGAGGTCGACACCCTCCAGCAGGTCCGCGAGGTGCTCGACGCGGGCGCCGACCTGATCCTGCTGGACAACTTCACCCCGCTCCACACGGCCGAGGCGGTCGCCCTGACCGGCGGCCGCGCGGTCCTGGAGTCCTCCGGCCGGCTCTCCCTCGACACCGCCCGCGCCTACGCGGAGGCGGGCGTCGACTACCTGGCCGTCGGCGCGCTCACCCACTCCTCGCCGATCCTCGACATCGGCCTGGACTTCCGCGACACCGACGGGGCCGACGCCTGATGCTGCTCACCATCGACGTCGGCAACACCCACACCGTCCTCGGCCTGTTCGACGGCGAGGAGATCGTCGAGCACTGGCGGATCTCCACCGACGCCCGCCGCACCGCCGACGAGCTCGCCGTGCTGCTCCAGGGCCTGATGGGCATGCACCCGCTGCTCGGCATGGAGCTGGGCGACGGCATCGAGGGCATCGCGATCTGCTCCACGGTCCCGGCCGTCCTGCACGAGCTGCGCGAGGTGACCCGCCGCTACTACGGCGACGTCCCCGCGGTCCTCGTCGAGCCGGGCATCAAGACCGGGGTGCCGATCCTGATGGACAACCCGAAGGAGGTCGGCGCGGACCGCATCATCAACGCGGTCGCCGCCGTCGACCTGTACGGCGGTCCGGCGATCGTCGTCGACTTCGGCACGGCCACCACTTTCGACGCGGTCTCGGCCCGGGGCGAGTACACCGGCGGCGTCATCGCCCCGGGCATCGAGATCTCGGTCGAGGCACTCGGCGTCAAGGGCGCCCAGCTCCGCAAGATCGAGCTGGCCCGGCCGCGCAGCGTGATCGGCAAGAACACGGTCGAGGCGATGCAGTCGGGCATCATCTACGGCTTCGCCGGCCAGGTCGACGGTGTCGTCGCGCGGATGAAGAAGGAGCTGGCGGCGGACCCCGACGACGTCACGGTCATCGCGACGGGCGGTCTTGCGCCGATGGTGTTGGGCGAGTCCTCCGTCATCGACGAGCACGAACCCTGGCTCACCCTCATCGGCCTGCGCCTGGTGTACGAGCGGAACGTGTCCCGGCTGTAACGGGCAGGCGGCGTACCTGCGGGAACGGCCCACTGGGAGCGGGCCGCCGCCGCGCCGCCAACGCCCAGTTAAGCCGATTTTGTCCATTTAGCACGTATTGTCGCGTCATGCCTACGCCTTACGGATCTCGCGGCGGCATGGCGTTCAGCGCGGATGAGCTGCGTGTGCTCCGACGCGCCCTCGCCATCGCCCTTCACCCCATGCCCCTGCCGGACGAGGACGTCCAGGACTGCCTGCGGCTGGCCGGTGCCGTGGACGAGGCGGTCGGCGAGGCGGGACGGCTGCGCACGTTCCTCCTCGCCGACCTCGTCCGCTACCGCAACGCCCTCCCCGGCTCCGTCAGCGGCTATCTGGAGCTGCTCCAGGACGCCCTGGCGGGCGGATACGACCCCGGCCCCGACGACCTCGCCGCGCTGCGCGCCCTGCGTCACAGGCCAGTGGCCGCGGCGCTCCTGGAGCGCTGCCAGGTGCTCGCGGAACGGTCGGTGCAGGCCCGCCTCGCCGGACGCGCCGTATCGGCGAAGGCCCCCGCATCGCGCGGCAGGCTCCTCGCCCTGCCCGGCGGCCGGGCCGCCGACGCCGAACCCGAGCGGCCCAAGGTCCCGGCGGAGCCCGCCCGGCCCGGCGGGCCGTCCCGGCGCCCGGCGCCCAAGCCCTCGGAGGTCTTCCCGCCGCGCCGCCGCCCGGTCCCGCCGCCGCAGCAGCGCGCCGTGGGGTAGGGGCGCCGCAGAAGTCCGTTCCGGCCTCGCTACTCTGGACGCCATGGACTATGTAGCCGCGCTCCTGCCACCCGTGGTGATGGCCGCCTTCTTCATCGGCCTCGTCGTGACGATCGTCAAGAGCCAGGGCGGTCCCAACAAGGCCAAGGAGGACGCGGCCGTGGACCTGGCGGTCGGCCGTGCCGAGTCGGTCCAGCAGGCCCCGCGGGCCGACGGCGCCTGACCCCCGCCGCTCCGCAGTACATGAAGGGCGCACGGCTCATCCGAGTCGTGCGCCCTTTTGCCGCTCTGCTGCATGAATAACCGGTCATTCCAGGCATCTGGCACTAAAGTGACATTGTGCCCCGCCCATTGGGAGATCTGGAAGACGCCGTGATGACGCGGGTCTGGCAATGGAACCGTCCGGTCACCGTGCGGGAAGTCCTTGAGGACCTTCAGCAGGAACGCTCCATCGCCTACACCACCGTCATGACGGTAATGGACAATCTCCATCAGAAGGGCTGGGTGCGCAGGGAAGTCGACGGCCGCGCATATAGATATACGGCGGTCTCCACCCGCGCCGCCTACTCGGCCGCACTGATGAACGAAGCATGGTCGCGCAGTGACAACCCCGCGGCCGCTCTTGTCGCCTTCTTCGGCATGATGTCCGCCGAGCAGCGCGAGGCCCTCCGGGACGCCATGCGGATCGTTCGGCCGGACCTGTCCGGAACCCCCGAGCCCCCGTCCGGCGAACCCGCCGATGAACCCGCCGGTGGACCGGCTGGTGCGGCGGGCGAAGATCCGGCCGATGGGGCGGGCCCGGAGACCGGGCGATAGCGTCGGGGGTATGTCCTCAGAGCTTCCCCTTGCCGATTCCCGTACCGAACCGCCGGCCATAAACACGGCCATCACAGTCCGGCGTGCCAGGACCAGCGATGTGGCGTCGGTCCGCCGTCTCCTCGACGGGTACGTACGGGAAGGCATCCTGCTCGACAAAGCGACTGTGACGCTTTACGAGGACATCCAGGAGTTCTGGATCGCGGAACGCGACGAGGACGCCCGGGTCATCGGCTGCGGCGCACTGCACGTGATGTGGGAAGACCTCGCCGAAGTGCGTACTCTCGCCGTCGATCACAGCATCAGAGGTGCCGGAGTCGGCCACCAAGTGCTGGACAAGTTGTTGCAGACCGCCCGCTGGCTGGGCGTGCGGCGGGTTTTCTGTCTCACCTTCGAAGTGGACTTCTTCGCGAAGCACGGCTTCGTGGAGATCGGAGAGACCCCGGTCGACGGAGATGTCTACAGCGAGCTGCTGCGTTCCTATGAC
The DNA here is from genome assembly GCF_014649535.1 of Streptomyces gelaticus. Classification (GTDB taxonomy): domain Bacteria; phylum Actinomycetota; class Actinomycetes; order Streptomycetales; family Streptomycetaceae; genus Streptomyces; species Streptomyces gelaticus. The sequence continues at coordinate 36,060 of NZ_BMTF01000018.1, read as the reverse complement.
GAGGGTGTAGCGGAGTTCCTGGGTCTCGAACGAGTGAAGCCGAACACCTTGGGCAACAGCCGGATGCTTCTGCATCTGTGAGCGCCATCTGTGGCCGCTACAAGAAGCCGGAACCCTATGTCCGAATCGCGCATGTTTCCCGTCTTCCCGTGATCCTGAACCTCTCCCGGGGGTTTGTGTTTTCCGGGGAAAAGCGGTTTCCTTTCCGCGTACTGCATTTTCGATGAAAGGGAATCCAGTGGCACAGAAGGTTCAGGTCCTTCTTGTCGATGACCTCGACGGCGGCGAGGCGGACGAGACGGTCACGTTCGCTCTCGATGGCAAGACGTACGAGATTGACCTCACGACGAGCAACGCGGACAAGCTCCGTGGTCTTCTTGAGCCGTACACCAAGGGTGGCCGGCGTACGGGTGGCCGCGCGGCGGCCGGCCGCGGCAAGGGCCGCGCCGTTACGGGTGGCAACAAGGACACCGCCGAGATCCGTAAGTGGGCCCGCGAGAACGGCCACAATGTGAATGACCGCGGCCGTGTTCCCGCGGAGATCCGCGAAGCCTACGAGAAGGCCAACGGCTGAGTTGTCGGCCCGTCCGCCGACCGCCCCGTTCGGGCACGCATCAACCGGGCCCGGTGGCATTCCGTCGCCACCGCGTCCACCAGCCGTACGAGATCGGGAGCACCCCCACCCCTGCTCCCGAGGCCGGCGAGGGCCGGGAGCCTTGACCCTTCCTCGTGTCGTGGCCCGGGGGGCCGCAGCCATGCGGCGGCCCCCGGCCGGCCCGTCATCCGTCCGGGCGGTGCCGGCGCGGTGATCCGGCCGCCCGCGCCGATGGCGGTCAGGCAGAGGGCGACACCTCCCCACTCCAGCCAGTCGAGCAGTCCGGGCAGTTCCTCGGCGCTCCCCGCCGCGACCAGCAGGCTCATCCGCGCTCCCGACAGCGCCACGGGCCCGGTGCGGTCCAGCCGCCGCAGCGCCGCGTGACCGGCGGCCGCGGGGACCTGGAGCACGTCGAACCGCAGCCCGGTCAGCAGGCGTACCGGCGCGGTGCCCGCCGTCGCCCAGCCGAGCTCGCGTTCGTACCACTGCGCCCACCGGGCGTGGTCGCCTCTGCTGCGCTCGCCGGTGGCCGACGGCACGGGGGGCGGGACGGTGATGGCCATGCCGGAAGAACGGCCCGGAGACCCCCGGGGTTACGCAGAGTCCCCAAGTGGATGCGCTCGGTGTCCGTCATGGGGGTGCGGGAACGCATTCGGGAGCGCGAATGTGTTCGCCCTCAGCGGAGGGAACCGGCGCGCGCCGCATGGACTGTCTGTAATTGCGGGTAAGACATCCCTAGTGGGGAGGGGCGACACGCAGGTTCGGGCGTCTCACGTTCGCCATCGGCGTACTGGCGAAAGGGGTATCTGCCTGGCCTGCGGGAACATCGTCTCGCACCATCGGGTTGGAGAAGTTGTCGGCGTTCGGGGCAGGAGGCCAAGGACCGGTGTCGGCAGTTGGAATGAGCGGTCCCCGCTTGCGGGACTAAGCTGCGGAAGGACAGGGAGGGGACCGACCCCTTACTGCCTGACCGCTCTGAGGAGCGATTAACGATGTTCGAGAGGTTCACCGACCGCGCGCGGCGGGTTGTCGTCCTGGCTCAGGAAGAAGCCCGGATGCTCAACCACAACTACATCGGCACCGAGCACATCCTCCTGGGCCTTATCCACGAGGGTGAGGGTGTCGCCGCTAAGGCCCTGGAGAGCCTCGGGATTTCGCTCGAGGCGGTCCGCCAGCAGGTGGAGGAGATCATCGGCCAGGGCCAGCAGGCCCCGTCCGGGCACATCCCCTTCACGCCCCGGGCCAAGAAGGTCCTGGAGCTCTCGCTCCGCGAGGCCCTCCAGCTCGGCCACAACTACATCGGCACCGAGCACATCCTGCTCGGCCTGATCCGCGAGGGCGAGGGCGTGGCCGCCCAGGTCCTCGTGAAGCTGGGCGCCGACCTGAACCGGGTGCGGCAGCAGGTCATCCAGCTGCTCTCCGGGTACTCGGGCAGCAAGGAGGCGGCGACCGCGGGCGGCCCCGCGGAAGGCACGCCCTCCACGTCCCTGGTGCTCGACCAGTTCGGCCGGAATCTCACCCAGGCCGCTCGCGAATCCAAGCTCGACCCGGTCATCGGGCGCGAGAAGGAGATCGAGCGGGTCATGCAGGTGCTGTCCCGGCGCACCAAGAACAACCCGGTTCTCATCGGCGAGCCCGGCGTCGGCAAGACGGCGGTCGTCGAGGGCCTGGCGCAGGCCATCGTCAAGGGCGAGGTGCCCGAGACCCTCAAGGACAAGCACCTCTACACCCTCGACCTCGGCGCGCTGGTCGCCGGTTCCCGCTACCGCGGTGACTTCGAGGAGCGCCTGAAGAAGGTCCTCAAGGAGATCCGCACCCGCGGCGACATCATCCTGTTCATCGACGAGCTCCACACCCTCGTGGGTGCGGGTGCCGCCGAGGGCGCGATCGACGCCGCCAGCATTCTCAAGCCGATGCTGGCCCGCGGCGAGCTGCAGACCATCGGTGCCACCACGCTCGACGAGTACCGCAAGCACCTGGAGAAGGACGCCGCGCTGGAGCGCCGCTTCCAGCCCATCCAGGTCGCGGAGCCCTCGCTGCCGCACACCATCGAGATCCTCAAGGGTCTGCGCGACCGCTACGAGGCCCACCACCGCGTCTCCATCACGGACGAGGCGCTGGTCCAGGCCGCGACGCTGGCCGACCGGTACATCTCGGACCGCTTCCTGCCGGACAAGGCGATCGACCTGATCGACGAGGCCGGTTCCCGGATGCGCATCCGCCGGATGACCGCGCCGCCGGACCTCCGCGAGTTCGACGAGAAGATCGCGGGCGTCCGCCGCGACAAGGAGTCCGCGATCGACTCGCAGGACTTCGAGAAGGCCGCTTCCCTGCGCGACAAGGAGAAGCAGCTCCTCGCCGCGAAGACCAAGCGCGAGAAGGAGTGGAAGGCCGGCGACATGGACGTCGTGGCCGAGGTCGACGGCGAGCTGATCGCCGAGGTCCTGGCCACCGCGACCGGTATCCCGGTCTTCAAGCTGACGGAGGAGGAGTCCTCCCGCCTGCTGCGCATGGAGGACGAGCTCCACAAGCGCGTCATCGGGCAGAAGGACGCCATCAAGGCCCTCTCGCAGGCGATCCGCCGTACGCGAGCCGGTCTGAAGGACCCGAAGCGCCCCGGTGGCTCGTTCATCTTCGCCGGCCCGTCCGGTGTCGGTAAGACGGAGCTCTCCAAGACGCTCGCCGAATTCCTCTTCGGTGACGAGGACGCGCTGATTTCCCTCGACATGTCGGAGTTCAGCGAGAAGCACACGGTTTCCCGCCTCTTCGGTTCTCCCCCCGGTTACGTGGGTTACGAAGAGGGCGGCCAGCTCACCGAGAAGGTGCGCCGCAAGCCGTTCTCCGTCGTCCTCTTCGACGAGGTCGAGAAGGCCCACCCCGATATCTTCAATTCCCTGCTCCAGATTCTGGAAGACGGTCGTCTGACCGACTCCCAGGGCCGGGTCGTGGACTTCAAGAACACGGTCATCATCATGACGACCAACCTCGGGACCCGGGACATCTCCAAGGGCTTCAACCTGGGCTTCGCCGCCCAGGGCGACGTCAAGACCGGCTACGAGCGGATGAAGAACAAGGTCAACGAGGAGCTCAAGCAGCACTTCCGGCCCGAGTTCCTCAACCGTGTCGACGACACGGTCGTCTTCCACCAGCTCAGCCAGGAAGACATCATCCAGATCGTCGACCTGATGATCGCCAAGGTGGACGAGCGGCTGAAGGACCGCGACATGGGCATCGAGCTCAGCGCGGACGCCAAGACGCTCCTCGCCAAGAAGGGCTACGACCCCGTGATGGGCGCCCGGCCGCTGCGCCGGACGATCCAGCGCGAGATCGAGGACGTCCTCTCCGAGAAGATCCTCTTCGGTGAGCTGCGCCCCGGTCACATCGTGGTCGTCGGCACCGAGGGCGAGGGTGAGGAGAAGACCTTCACCTTCCGCGGCGAGGAGAAGTCGGCGCTGCCCGACGTCCCCCCGATCGAGCAGGCAGCAGGCGGCGCGGGCCCGAACATGTCGAAGGACGTGTGAGGACGCCCCCGAGCGCCTGAGCAGTAGGACCGAAGGGGCTGCCCCGGACCGTGCGAACGGTCCGGGGCAGCCCCTTCTTCGCCGTACGGTGGTCAGCGGCCCACGTCGAGGCCCTCGCCGCCTGTGATCTCCGCGCGGCCGGTGACGATCACCCGGCACCGGGGCATCGCCTGCAGCGGGGTCAGATCGACGTGCACGACATCCGTGGGCGGAGCGAGCATCACCCACCTCGGACCGGGGAAGACCCGGGGGATCCGGTCGAGCCCGAGCATGTCGGTGCCCAGGGCGAGAACCAGGCTCTCCACGGAAGGAACGGGCCGCTCGTCGGCGCACTCCGTCAGGGACGGCAGGGACAGCGCGACATGGGCCACCTGCGGCGATCGCCGGAGAGCGGCGAGCAGCGGCCGGACCGGTGTGCGGGTCTCCAGTTCGAGCTTCTGGAGGCGTGTCCAGCCTTCCAGCGAGTCGATCTCCAGCGGGACCGTCCCGTTGATGGTCAGTGAGCGCAGCTCTCTCTGGGCGGGCAACTGGCTCAGCCGCTCCGCCGTCAGACGGTTGAGCTTCAGGGAGTCCAGTGCCTTCGAGGCCGTGGCGGCCAGCGCGGCGTAAGGGACGCGGCTCATGTCCAGATCGACCAGGCGCAGCGCGGGGAGCGCGGCGAGCGGACCGAGGTCCCGTACGGCCGGGCAGAACCCCAGGAACAAACCCTTGAGCTGCTCGGCGCAGTCCGCCAGGAACGACAGTTCCGTCATGCAGGGGTTCTGCCGGAAGATCAGCTCGTTCCAGGGGCCGCCGCGCAGACCGGTGCGGAGTTCGGCGGAGGTGAAGCAGCCGTTGATCGCCAGGTCCTTGACGGACGGCAGGTGGCGCAACGCCGCCAGCTTCTCCCGTGAGTCGATCCGCAGGACGTGGTCCGTCAGGTCGAAGGTGGACAGCACCTGCCGGGCGTACTCTTCGACCGGATACCTGTCCCAGTCCACCTTGAACAAGTAATCGAACCCCGGGTGGGCGAGTGCCCAGCGGCGCGGAGCGGTGGAGCTCCGACTGGCCGCCCCGTACCAGCCAGATCGCGATGCGCTGGAGCAGCTGGGCCTGTTCCTCCACGTTCATCGTGATGCCCTCGGGGGCCTCGATCCTGCGCTGCTTGTCGCGGTCGCCGAGCAGCATGGTGAGGGCCGAGTCGTACAGGCTCCAGCGGGTCTCCGGCAGGATGCCCTGACGGCGCCGGTGCAGGGCGCAGATCACCGCGCAGAGCAGTGGCGTACGGGCCAGATTGCGCAGGGCCCGGTTCTGGGTGAACTGCTGGACCAGGTCCCGTTCCAGCCTGCCGAGCGTCTCGTGGTCGTCGTCGTCCAGCCGGGCGGCCCGGTGCCAGGCGGCGACGAAGGCCTCGATGTCCTCGTCCCGCATCGGCAGCAGCCGCAGCTCCTCGAAGTCCTGCGAAATCAGCCAGTCCGGTTCGACGGCCAGCGGGCGCACCGTGGCCACGCAGCGATGTCCGGGTACGGTCGAGGAGACGGGAGAGCCACTCGTGCGCCTGCTCGCGGTCGTCCCGGGGGACCTCGTCGAGACCGTCGACCAGCAGCAGCGCCCGGCCGGACTCCAGCACCCGGCCGACCCAGCCCTCGGGGGCCTCGTCGATCACCAGCCGGGCCGCGTCGGGCAGCTGCGCGGGGGCGGGGAACGTGCCGCCCTGGGCGCGCAGGGTGCGCAGCGGTACGAGGAAGGGGACCAGGCCGTTGAGCGGGGCCAGTTCCGGGCCCAGTGTGCCGGCCGAGGCGTGGGCGGCCAGCCACCACAGCAGCGTGGTCTTGCCGGCGCCCGCGTCGCCGCGCAGCAGGACCCGGGGGCGGTCCGGGAGCAGCGCCTCGATCCGCATGGGCGGTGGTCCCGCCCGCCCGGAGGTCTGCTGGGCCTTCAGGCTCAGGTACGCGGTGTCCAGATCCCACTCGGAGTCGCGCCGGCCCAGCTCGTCGAGGCCGAAGATCTTCGTGCGGCGGTACGCGGCCCCGCGCCGCCGCGTACTCCTCCTCGTACCGCGCGTCCCTGGGGAAGCGGCCGTGGACCCGTTCGTGGCGCAGGGCCGTGCCGGTCTGCCGGTAGACGAGCTCGAACGGCCGCGAGGCGACGAGCGGGGCGATCGGTACGCACTCCACGCGCCGGCCGTCGCGCCGGCGGGGGATCTGCCGGGCGATGCCGATGAGGACGTTCCCGGCGAAGACCGGGCCACCGGACATGCCGCGCAACGACGGGGGTTCCGAGTCGCTTCCTGTGGGCGGCGGACCGTCCAGCTCGCAGACCAGCAGCCCGCGCAGGTGTCCGGCCATCGGCAGGGCGGTGGCCGTGTACTGGTCGGTCTCCAGATGCCGCTCGGGTCCGTACCGCTGGATGTCGGGGAAGCTGGTGATCTCGCATCCGGAGACCGCCTGCCCGCTGTGGAGGACGCCGAGTCGCACCGGGGGGACCGGGAGCACCGGGTCGGCGGTCAGCAGGAGGGCGGCGTCCAGGTCGTGGTCGATCCAGGCGACCGTCGCCGTCGCGTGGTCCGCGCGCCCGGGGTGGGCGACGTCGGCCCGGCTGCCGCCCCTGACCACATGGGCGCAGGTCAGTACGAGCCGGTCGGTGAGCAGGGCGCCGCTGCCCTGGACCGTTCCGGCGCCGAGGACGACGACCGTACGCGCCGGGGGTGCGGTGTTCACGGCCGGGCCGCCCCGCCGCCGAAGTGCGCCGTGCTGCCCGGGTCGTCGTGGCCGATCTGCCAGGGCCCGCCGGTGACGGCGTCGCGCGGTTTCAGGGTGAAGGCGACCCTGTGCGTACGGCCGGTCGCGCGGGAGGCGTCGGCGCCCGCTTCGACCACCCAGGCCTTGACCTTGCCGCTGCCCTTGAGCTCCTTGCGGAGTTCGAGGGTGAACTCCATCTGGATGTCGCCGACCTCGAAGGCCACGGGGCGGCCGGTGGCGCGGCCCGCGGCTTCGACGAGCTGGTTGCGGATCGACTCGACGGCATCGGCGAGCTCGATGCCGTCCATGTCGCCGGTGTCCGTGGTGCCGCTGGCCATGGTCTGTCCCCCCGGGTCGAGCTGGCGGTCGTCGCGTCAGCCCAAGGGCTGTCCCGCGCGCAGGCCGAAGGTCTCGAAAGGCCCGTCGGCGGTGACAAGGCACACAGCCCGTTCCGGGTCTACTAGGCGCGGTAGGGGAGGGTGTGGTGATCGCTGCGGGCGTCTCCGGCCCTGTGGTGGAGGGGGCTTTCGGAGCCAAAGGACCGAGGGTCCGAATGGTTGGCATGTATCCGATTCGAGCGGTTTGTGCCTGGGATTAAACCTGTCGGGAGCCAGAGTTTCGACGGGTTCGCGGGCGGCTCATTCCAAACCCGCGGCGGCGAGTTCCCGGGGCTCCGGCTACGGCTTTTGTTCGTAGACGGGGTGTTTGAGCAATGGCTGGAGCGCGGGTTACCAAGGAATGGCCAGCCCGGCCGGAGCGCCGGGTCCAGTCATCTCCGGAGGTTCTCCGCCTATGTCGAAGCGCGTTTCGTTCCAGCACTCCCGCCGCCCGTCCCTGTCCCGTTTCCGTGGCGCCGTCGTGGCAGCCGGCCTGGGGACATCGATGGTTCTCGGCGCGGGCGCTGCGTTCGCGGCCGGCTCGGCGGGTGCCCCGGATTCCGTGAATCTGATCAACAACGGCGCGGCCGAATCGGTCGCCCAGCAGGCGGCCGCACAGGGCAAGGCCGCCGAGAAGGCCCGGGCCGAGAAGGCGGCGGCGGCCAAGAAGGCGGCCGCGGCGAAGAAGGCCGCCCTGAAGAAGGCCCACGGCTGGGAGGCCCCGGTGAGCCGCTACGAGCTGAGCGCGAGCTTCGGCAGCGACGGCAGCCGCTGGGCCCACAAGCACTCCGGCCAGGACTTCGCCGTACCGGTCGGCACCAAGGTCGAGGCCGCGCACAACGGCGTCGTCGTAAAGGCCGGCCCCAATGGCGGCGGCGACGGCCCCGCGTACGGCAACGCCGTCGTGATCAAGCATGCCAACGGCACGTACTCGCAGTACGCCCACCTGTCGAGGATCGATGTGCGGATCGGCGAGACCGTGAAGGCGGGCGAGAAGATCGCACTCTCCGGCAACACCGGCAACTCCAGCGGCCCGCACCTGCACTTCGAGATCCGGCACACCGCCGACTACGGTTCCGCGGTCAACCCGGTCGGCTTCCTGCACCAGAAGGGCGTCACGGTCTGACCCGACCGGGGCGGCTCCCCTACTGCGCGGACTCCTCCTGCGCGGACTCCTGGCCCTGTGCCCGGGTGACCAGTTCGAAGGCGACTTCGAGGACGGCCTTGCGCTTCTCCTCGGGGTCGCCTTCGAGGTCCTTGAGGGCGAACATGCCCGCGTGCGTCGCGAAGAGCGCGGTGAAGCACCGCACCTGGTCGGTCAGCGAGGCGCCGGGTTCCTGGATCAGACCGACCAGGGCGACCACGCGTTCCTTGATGGTCACCCCGATACTCAGGTCCCGTACGGCCGCCTGGTTCTCCTGCATGAAGCGGAACAGCGGGGCGGCGGCGAGCAGGGCCTCGCTGTAGCGGCGCAGGATCTCCTTCTTCGTCTCCAGGGTGCGCGGCTGCTCCTTGCCCCAGGCGAGCAGCTCCTCGACCGGGCGGTTGAGGTCCTCGAAGATGCTGACCAGGATGTCTTCCTTGGTCTTGAAGTGGTAGTACAACGCGGCCTTGGTGACATCCAGCCGCTCGGAGATCTCGCGGAGCGAGGTCTTCTCGTAGCCCTGTTCGGCGAAGAGTTCCAGAGCGACGTCCTGAATGCGCTGGCGCGTGTTGCCACGGCGCTGCTGCGGCGTGCTCCCCATGAAGCTCTCCTTTGCTACAAACTTACTTGACGCCCGGCTAGTTGGGGGTCTACTTTCCCCAGTGTAGTTACTAGCCGGGCGGCAAGTAAGTGTCCGGCCCGCACAGGGGATCAGGGGAGTGGGGGACCAATGTCCGATCTGAAGAAGGCGGCCGGCGGGAAGGCGGCCGTCGCCGACCGGCCGGCCGGGATACCCGAGACGCCGCAGCGCAGCGTCCGGGTGGTGATGCTCGCCCTGATGATCACGATGCTGCTCGCCATGCTGGACAACCTGATCGTCGGCACGGCCATGCCGACCATCGTCGGTGACCTCGGCGGCCTGGAGCATCTGTCCTGGGTCGTCACCGCGTACACCCTGGCCACCGCCGCCTCCACCCCGATCTGGGGCAAGCTCGGCGACCTGTACGGGCGCAAGGGCATCTTCCTCACGTCCATCGTGATCTTCCTGATCGGGTCGGTGCTGAGCGGAATGGCCCAGGACATGGGCCAGCTGATCGGCTTCCGGGCGGTCCAGGGACTCGGCGCGGGCGGTCTGATGGTCGGCGTCATGGCGATCATCGGCGACCTCGTCCCGCCCCGCGAGCGCGGTAAGTACCAGGGCATGATGGCCGGTGTCATGGCCATCGCCATGATCGGCGGACCGCTGGTCGGCGGCACCATCACCGACCACCTCGGCTGGCGCTGGAGCTTCTACATCAACCTGCCGCTGGGCGCGGTCGCCCTCGCCATGGTCACCGTCGTGCTGCACCTGCCGAAGCGGAAGGGTGCCCGGGCCGAGGTCGACTACCTCGGCGCGGGACTGCTGACCCTCGGCATCACCGCGATCGTGCTGGTGACCACCTGGGGCGGTACGGAGTACGACTGGAACTCCGCCGTGATCATGGAGCTCGTCGCGATCGGCGTCGTCTCGCTCATCGGTTTCCTCTTCGTCGAGACGAAGGCGGCCGAACCGATCATTCCGCTGCACATCTTCCGCAACCGCAACTTCACCCTGATGTCCGTCGTCGGCTTCATGTCGGGCTTCGTGATGTTCGGCGCGGTGCTCTTCCTGCCGCTGTACCAGCAGTCCGTCCAGGGCGCGTCGGCGACCAACTCGGGGCTGCTGCTCCTGCCGATGCTGCTGGCGATGATGGTCGTCTCGCTGATCGCCGGACGGGTCACCACCAGCACCGGCAAGTACAAGGTCTTCCCCGTGGTGGGCTCCGTACTGATGGTGACCGGTCTCTTCCTGCTCTCGCGGATGGACGTCGACACCACGCGCTTCACCTCCGGCGTCTACATGGCGGTGCTCGGCGCGGGCATGGGCTTCCTGATGCAGATCACGATGCTCGTCGCACAGAACAGCGTGGAGATGAAGGACATGGGCGTCGCCTCCTCCGCGACGACCCTCTTCCGTACGCTCGGCAGCTCCTTCGGCGTCGCGATCATGGGCGCGCTGTTCACCGGACGGGTGCAGGACGAGATGGCCGCCCGCGGCGGCGGGGCGGCCACCGCGAAGTCCGCCCAGCTGGACGCGGCGAGCCTGGCGAAGCTGCCGGAGGCGGCCCGCGAGGCCTACCAGTTCGCGGTGTCGTCCGGTACGCACATCGCGTTCCTCGTGGGCGCCTCGGTCGGCCTGGTCGCCCTGATCGCCTCGGTCTTCGTCAAGGAGGTGCCGTTGCGCGGGGCGGGCCCGGCCACCAAGCAGGCCGAGGCCGTCTGATCCCGCGGCGGTGTACGGCGGAAGGCTCCCGGGGCGACGCGCCCCGGGAGCCTTCCGCCGTACCGGGCTCGCGGGAGCCTTCCGTCGTGTCCAGCCCCTCGGAGCCTCCTGTCGCGCGCCGGCTCAGCCGCCGGAGCGTCCGCAGCCGGACTCCGCGCCCTGTGCCCGGTCGCCGTCCGGACTCCGCTGCTCGGACACCTGGAGCATCGGGAAGCTGCCGGTGTTCGTCGGCGCGTGCTCGGGCAGCCACAGCACCGCGATCGCCCCGCCCGTGCCCTGCGCCGCCCCGTCCGGCGCCGCGTTGCGGAAGGTCAGCCGGGCCCCGAGGACCCGCGCCTGACCGGCCGCGATCGTCAGCCCGAGCCCGTGCCCGCGTCCGGCCCGGTCACTGCTTCCGGTACGGAACCGGCTCGGCCCCTCGCGCAGCAGCGCCGCCGGGAACCCGGAACCGTGATCGCGGATCCGGACCACCCGGCCCTCGACCGTGACCTCCACCGGGGTCGCGCCGTGCTTGGCGGCGTTGCCCAGCAGATTGCCGAGGATGCGCTCCAGCCGGCGCGGATCGGTGTTGACCCAGGACTCGTGCACCACCCGCACCCGCACGTCCGGGTCCAGCAGCGCGACCCGCCGGCTGACGAACTCCCCCAGCGCGATCTCCTGGAGCTCGGCCCGCTCCGACGCGCTGTCCAGCCGGGCCACCTCCAGTACGTCCTCGACGAGCGTGCGCATCGCCTGCGCCCGGTCCCGTACCAGCTCGGTGGGGCGGCCCGGCGGCAGCAGCTCGGCCGCCGTCAGCAGACCGGTCACCGGCGTGCGCAGCTCGTGCGCGATGTCCGCGGTGACCCGGCGCTCCGCCTCGATGCGCGCGTTCAACGCGTCCGTCAGCGCGTCCACCGCACCGGCCAGCTCATCGGTCTCGTCCTGGACGACACCGCCGACGGCCTCCCCGACCCGTACCTCCGTATTGCCCTGCGCGACCCGGCCCGCCGCGGCCGCCGCCTTGCGCAGCCGGCGCGACAGCTGCCCGCCGATCAGTACGCCCAGCGCACAGCCGCCGAACACCACCGAGACCGAGCCGATGATCAGGGCCCGGTCGAGATCGCGCATGATCGTGGAATTGCGGCCTGCGAACCGGGTGTGCAGCGAGAGCACGTCGCCGTGGCCGACCGGCACGGCCGCCCACACGTCGGGCACCCCCTTGCTGGACACCTCGACATGGGTGGCGCGCCGGTTCCTGGCGGTCTCCGCGCGCAGGCTGTGCGGCATGGTCGGGTCGTTGAGCTTGGCGCCGAACCGGGGGTCGGCCTTCTTCGTCTTCGTCGCCTCGTACAGCAGCTGTGCCTGCGTCAGCCGCTCCAACTGGACCTCGCGGGCGTTCTCCAGCATCGAGACCCGGGCCGCGTTGTGGACGACGAAGCTGAGCGCGACCGCGGTCAGCGCGCCGACCGCCGCGATCGCGATGCTGATCTTCCAGCGGACTCCGGTCCGCAGGGCCGGCCGCCTCATGGCCTGAGTTTGTAGCCGAAGCCGCGGACCGTCTCGATCCGGTCCTGGCCGATCTTGGTGCGCAGCCGCTGCACATGGACATCCACGACCCGGGTGTCACCGCCCCATCCGTAGTCCCAGACCCGCTCCAGGAGCTTGTCGCGGGAGAGCACCGTGCCGGGCGCGGCGGAGAACTCCAGCAGCAGCCGCATCTCGGTCGGGGTCAGCGCCACCTGCTCGCCGCCGCGGTGGACCGCCATGCCCTCGGTGTCGACCTCCAGATCGCCGAAGACCAGCACCCCGCCGACGGGCTGCGGCTCCGGCTCCCCGAGCCCCGCCTGCCCGCCCGAGGCATGGCCGAAGCGGCGCAGCACGGCACGGATCCGGGCGACCAGGACCGCCCCGTCGAAGGGCTTGGTGACGTAGTCGTCCGCGCCGGCCTCCAGGCCGAGCACCACGTCGATCGAGTCCGCGCGGGCCGACAGCATGATCACGGGCACCGTCGACTCGTCGCGGATACGACGGCAGAGGCTGACCCCGTCGAGCCCCGGCACCATCACGTCGAGGAGGGCGATGTCGGGGCGGTCGGCCCGGAAGGCGTCGAGACCCGACAGGCCGTCGGGCATGGCGGTGACCGCGAAGCCGGCGCGCTCCAGCGCCAGCTGGGTGGCCTCGCGGATGACGTCGTCGTCCTCGACGAACAGGACGTGGGTCTCGGCCATCAGACTGCTCTCAGTTCCCCGCCGGTTCGGGGGCCCCCGGAAGGGCCGCTTCGCCGCTGCCGACGGCTCGGTTGAAGTCGTTGTGCACCCGGTCGTGCTCGTTGAACCGGCTGCCCGCCCAGCGGTAGGTGATCACTTCCTCGCCGGAGGGGTAGGCGACCGAGTCCTTCTTCTCGTACACCTGGGTCGTCACGACCAGGTCACCGCGGTCGATGGTGCCGTAGACCGCGGGCTGTTCGATGGTGAACACGTTCTCGTACGTGCCGTTGCTCCGCGGCCGGTACACATAGGTCCCGACGCCCACCGAATCGCCGCAGGTCATCACGTTGACCACGACATCGGGCGAGGGGCCTGCGGTCATGGTGCCGTAGGAGGTGTCGACCGGGTACGCGGAGCCGGTGCAGGGCTTCAGATCCGTTCTGACCCGCTCGCTGACCTTGGGGTCGTGCTTGAGCAGCGTCACGGGGTCGATCCGCGAGGAGGGCTTCGCGGAGGAGGACGGACCGCCGCTGGGCGTGGCCTGGGCCACGGGCTGGGTGCCGGCCGGGCCCTCGTCCCGGGTGCCGGTGCCGCCGGTCGAGCACCCGGCGGCGAGCAGCCCGAAGGCGGCGAGGCCGACCAGGGTCATGGCGCTCGCCGCCCGGCCGGTCAGGACCCGGCCACGTCCGACGGTGGCCGCCCGGCCACCGTTCTCTCTTCCACCGCCACGGTCCCCGCCGTCGCCGCTGGCTTTCAGGCCGCGCAACGCTCCCGCCCCCGTTCGTCCGTATGCCTGCCCACCCGCGCACGCACCTGAGCACGGCCGGCCGACAGCTCCTGCTCCTCGCGTAGCCGGGCCTCCCGGCTCGCCGCCTCACGGCTCTCCAGCTCCTGGCGCAGCCGTGCCAGCGCACGGTGCAGGGTGCTCTTCACCGTACCGGCCGACATGCCGAGCGCCGCAGCCGTCTCCTCCGTACTCATCTGCTCCCAGTGTCGCAGCACGACGACGCTGCGCTGCTTGGGAGCCAGTACGCCCAGTACATCCATCAGCAGGGCGCGGTCGGCGTGCTGCTCGGTGCCGTCCTCGACGCTCGCGTCGGGAAGCTGCTCGGTGGGGACCTCGTCCAGCTTGCGGGCCCGCCACCACTCCGTACGGGTGTTGATCATGACGCGGCGCAGATAGGCGTCGGCCAGGGACTTGTCGGCGATGCCGTCCCAGCGGCCGTACGTACGGGCCAGTGCGGTCTGGAGCAGGTCCTGCGCGTCCACGGGGTCGGGGACCAGCCGTCGCGCGCTGCGCAGCAGCGCGTCGTGCCGAGTGCGTACGTAGTCCTCGAATGCGAGCACCTCGCCGTGCGCCATTTCCAACCGCCTCCGTCCCCGTGGATCCCCGTGGTTCCGCCGTCAGCCATCGATCGGTCGGGCTGACGGGAGAGACGCTACGGAGCGGTTGTCACGGGGTTGTGCGGAGCAGCCATACGCCGACGCACGGCTGTCCATCGGTTGTGTAACAGCGGGGGAGCGGCGCGGGCGCGGGGCTCAGCTCAGCGGCAGCCGGTACTGCCCGCCGGCCAGCGGTTCGACCAGGCCGTCGGCGACCAGGCCGTCCAGCGCGCGGGCGCGTTGCACCGGTTCGTCCCACACCGCGTCCAGCGCCGACTGCGGCACCGGCGTCATCGCCTCGCGCAACACGGCGAGCAGCCGTCCGCGCACCTGCCGGTCGGTGCCGGCATAGGTCTGACCGCGCCGCGGGGGCCCCTGGTGGGCGGGCTTCCCGGCCAGCCGCCAGGCGCACTGCCCGGCGATCGGGCAGCGGTTGCAGTCCTCGTTCTTCGCGGTGCAGACGAGGGCTCCGAGCTCCATCGTCGCGGCGGCCCAGCGAGCCGCCCGCTCGTCCTCCTCGGGGAGCAGCGCGCGGGCGAGCTTGCGCTCGGCGGCGGTGGTCGCGTTCGGCGGGTACTGGATCCCGGTCGCGGCGCGGGCGAACACCCGGCGGACGTTCGTGTCGAGCACGGCATGCCGCTGTCCGTACGCGAACGAGGCCACGGCCGCCGCGGTGTACTCGCCGATCCCGGGCAGGGCGAGCAGCTGGGCGTGCTCGCTCGGTACGTCGCCGCCGTGCCGTTCCGTTATGGCCTGCGCGGCCCCGTGCAGGCGGAGCGCCCGGCGGGGGTAGCCGAGCCGGCCCCAGGCGCGGACCGCCTCGCCGGGCGGTTCGGCGGCGAGGTCGGCCGGGCGGGGCCAGCGGGCCAGCCACTGCTCGTACACCGGGAGGACCCGGCTCACGGGGGTCTGCTGCAGCATGAACTCGCTCACCATCACACCCCAGGCGCCCGCTTCGGGGCGGCGCCAGGGCAGATCGCGGGCGTGCTGTTCGAACCACCCGATGACGGGAGTGTGGAGGGAGGCGGGGGGCGTCTGTGTCGCAGTCATGGCAGTCATCGCACCGTCGATCCTGGCACGGAAGAGCGGACGACGGTTCCGCGCACGGTGGTGTCGCTCCGCCTCAGGGCCCTTGGGGTGATAATGCCACCCGTCCGCGCCCCGGTGGTCCGGCAACCGGCCCAAGGGGGCCCGGCCGGGCTCCTCGGGGGGTGTCAGTGCCGCTTGGCCCGTCGACGGGAGCGGCCGGCCGGGCGCTCGCCCGGCCCCGAGGCCCAGGCCGCCACCGGTGCCCCGCTGCCGCGTACCGTCCGGGCGAGCGACTGTGCCGGGCGGCGCAGTACGGCGACCACCAGGGCCGAGACCGCGGCGCCCAGCAGCAGCCCGACCGCCACGTCGTGCGGGTAGTGCACGCCGACGAAGACCCGGGAGAAGGCCATCAGCAGCGCCAGCGGCACCGTGAGCCAGGCCAGCCGGGGCCGGGCGATCGCCAGGGCGACGGCCGCCGCGCCGGCGATCGCGGAGTGGTTGCTGGGGAAGGACCAGTCGCCGGTCGGCGGGCAGGTCACCAGCGAGGCCGCCGCGCCGGCGACCGACCTGCACGGGCGTTCCTCGTCCACCACCGACTTGAGCACCTCGCTGGCCACGTAGCCGAAGGCTGTCGCGACGGGCGCGAGCACGGCCAGCGCCAGGGCGCCGTCGTCCTGGTTCCGGGCCCGCCACCACCCGGTTATGAACAGAGCACCGAAGACCAGGAGCCCGAGCTCCGTCCATATCTCGGCCAGATGTTGCACCCATGACGGCATGTCATGCGCGAAGTCGGTGATGTCCCGGTAGAGCGGGGCCGTAACTGAACTATCCATGTGACAGAGGGTAGTCAATGAAATCGGAGGTTCATCCGGGCGATGCCCGGTGTTCAACTCGGCGGCGGTACGGGACCGGAACGGGCCGCCCGTGATGATGATCCGTAAAACTTGATGACCGGAGCGGCGGGTGGGGCGGGAGTC
The DNA here is from genome assembly GCF_014649535.1 of Streptomyces gelaticus. GTDB lineage: Bacteria > Actinomycetota > Actinomycetes > Streptomycetales > Streptomycetaceae > Streptomyces > Streptomyces gelaticus. The sequence goes on along the minus strand of NZ_BMTF01000018.1, from coordinate 19,826 downwards.
GGCGCCGATCTCTCGTAGAGTTTGAGCCGTGGGATCTTTGCGTAATCCGATCGGGCCGCTTCCCTCCACCATCTACTGGCGACGGAGGGCCGTAGTGGCGACGCTCGTCGCGCTGCTCGCGCTGCTGGTCGTATGGATCGTCACTTCGGGCGGCGGCAAGGAGACCAAGGACGACTCCCGGCCCGCCGGGTCCGGCCCCGCGCGCGAGATCACCCCGGGGCCCGAAGGCTCGGGCCCGGCCATCAGCCAACAGCCCGGCGGACGCGACGAGTCGGGCGACTCGGGCGGTGGCGGCGGGGACGACGACGGTACGGGCGCGGGCTCCGCCGGTTCCGCGGGCGACGGCGGCACGGACGCCGGCGGCGGAGCGGGCACCGGAGCCGGCGGCGCGAGCGGCGGTGGCGGGCCGGCCGGCCAGCAGGTCCCGGCCTCCTCCCCGCTCCCCGACTGCACCCCGGCGGCACTGCACTTGAGCCTGAGCACCAAGCTCAGCTACAGCCCCGGCGTGAAGCCGGAGTTCAAACTGGTCGTCAAGAACACCTCGACCACCACCTGCAAGGCCGACCTCGGGCCGAAGAGCGCGGTACTCACCATCACCGAGGCCGGCGGCGACGACAACCAGGTGTGGTCCTCCAAGGACTGCCCCCGCGACGCGGCCGCCCTGCTGCTGAAGGTCCCGGCGGGCGAGACCGTCGTGCACACCGTGGAGTGGGACCGCAGGAAGAGCTCCCCGCAGTGCGCGACGCCGTCCGCGGGGACGGCCGGACCCGGTACGTATCTGGTCGAGGCGAAGGCGCCGGGCGAGCCGGTGCAGCGCGCCTCGTTCGTCCTCGCGAAGGACTGAGCGAGCGGGCGCCGGGGACAAGCAGGGAATCCGGGGCGGGCGGGCCCGGGAAACGCGGCGGGGCCCGGTCCAAGGGCTGTCCGGCGGATCAGGGTCGGACAGGCCCTGGTCCGTATACCGGCTCCGCGGCCGCCGGTTCTTCTACACGTACCGTTCGAGGATCGACGACTCGGCCAGCCGTGACAGGCCCTCGCGCACGCTGCGCGCCCGCGCCTCGCCGACGCCGTCCACCGTCTGGAGGTCGTCCACGCTGGCGGCGAGCAGCTTCTGCAGACCGCCGAAGTGCTCCACCAGCCGGTCGATGATCGCCCCGGGCAGCCGCGGCACCTTGGCCAGCAGCCGGAAACCGCGCGGCGAGACCGCCGAGTCGAGCGTCTCGGGCGAGCCGCTGTAGCCCAGGGACCGTGCCACGACCGGGAGTTCGAGCAGCTCGGTGTGGGTGAGCGCGTCCAGCTCGGTCAGCGCCTCGGCGACCGTTCGGGACCGCTTCGCGGTCGGCTCCGGCACGTAGTCGCGTACGACCAGCTCGCGCTCCGGCTCGACGCCCGCGATCAACTCGTCCAGCTGGAGCGAGAGAAGCCGGCCGTCGGTGCCGAGCTCGACCACGTACTCCGCGATCTCGGTCGCGATCCGGCGGACCATCTCCAGCCGCTGGGCGACGGCCGTGACATCCCGGACCGTCACCAGATCCTCGATCTCCAGCGCGGAGAGCGTGCCCGCGACCTCGTCGAGCCGGAGCTTGTACCGCTCCAGGGTGGCGAGGGCCTGATTGGCGCGGGAGAGGATCGCGGCGGACTCCTCCAGGACCCGGCGCTCCCCGTCCACGTAGAGCGCGATCAGGCGCATCGACTGCGAGACCGAGACGACCGGGAAATTGCACTGCTTGGAGACCCGGTCCGCCGTGCGGTGGCGGGTGCCGGTCTCCTCGGTGGGGATGGACGCGTCCGGCACCAGCTGCACGCCGGCGCGCAGGATCTTGGTCATGTCCTTGTCGAGGATCAGCGCGCCGTCGAGCTTGGCCAGCTCGCGCAGGCGCGTCGCGGTGAACTCCACGTCCAGCACGAATCCGCCGGTGCACATCGACTCGACGGTCTTGTCCATGCCGAGCACGATCAGTCCGCCGGTGTTGCCGCGGAGGATGCGCTCCAGGCCGTCCCGCAGCGCCATTCCGGGCGCCACGGCGCTCAGCGAGGTGCGCATGAGCGCCTCATTACCGGTGCCTTGGCCGGACTTTCCGGGCGATGCTGCCCGGTCGTTGGCTGCCACTGCACTCCTCCGGTCACAGGTTTGCGGTGCCCTTACGTCCCTCGTACCGTTCGTACGGACGGGCGAGACCAGGGCAAAGTCTACCGGCGTGCGCTCTCCTCCTGGGGGGCCTGTGCGCGAGACCGGCGCGGGAGGACTCTCAGCGCATCGCCCATGTTGGCGACTTCTGTGACCTTCATACCGGCCGGGACCTTCCCCGGGTCGGTCGGGACCAGCGCGTGCGTGAAGCCCAGGCGATGCGCCTCGGCCAGCCTGCGCTGGACCCCCGTGACCCTCCTGACCTCGCCCGCGAGGCCCACTTCGCCGATCGCCACCAGGTTCTTGGGCAGGGGGGTGTCACTCGCGGCACTGGCCAGGGCCAGCGCCACCGCGAGGTCGGCAGCGGGCTCGGAGAGCTTCACCCCGCCGACCGTCGCGCTGTAGATGTCCCGCTTGCCCAGCGAGCTGATCCGGCCGCGCTGCTCCAGGACCGCGAGCATCATCGACACCCGGGACGTCTCCAGGCCCGAGGTCGTGCGCCGGGGCGAGGGGATCTGGGAATCGACCGTCAGCGCCTGCACTTCGGCGACGAGCGGCCGCTTGCCCTCCAGGGTGACGGTCAGGCAGGTGCCGGGCACCGGCTCGTCGCGCCGGGTGAGGAAGAGGCCGGAGGGGTCGGCAAGGCCGGTGATGCCCTCGTCGTGCAGTTCGAAGCAGCCGACCTCGTCGGTCGCGCCGTACCTGTTCTTGACGCCCCGTACGAGCCGCAGGCGGGCGTGGCGGTCACCCTCGAAGGACAGCACCACGTCGACGAGATGCTCCAGCAGCCGCGGCCCCGCGATCGCCCCCTCCTTGGTGACGTGGCCGACCAGGAGCGTCGACATGCCGCGCTCCTTGGAGGCCCGGATGAGGGCCCCGGCGACCTCCCGGACCTGCGCCATGCCGCCCGGCGCCCCGTCGATCTCGGGCGAGGCGACGGTCTGTACGGAGTCGAGGATGAGCAGCGAGGGCTTGACGGCGTCCAGATGGCCGAGGACCGCGGACAGGTCGGTCTCGGCGGCGAGGTAGAGATGGTCGTTGATCGCCCGGATCCGGTCGGCGCGCAGCCGCACCTGGCTCGCGGACTCCTCGGCGGTGACGTAGAGCGTGCGGTGGTCGTCGCTCGCGGCCTTGGCGGCGACGTCCAGCAGCAGCGTCGACTTCCCGACGCCCGGCTCGCCCGCGAGGAGCACGACGGCACCCGGGACGAGACCGCCGCCGAGCACCCGGTCCAGCTCACCGACGCCGGTCGACCGGGCGGTGGCCTGCCGGCTGTCGACCTGGCCGATGGGGAGCGCGGCGGTGCTGACCCGGCCGGCCGCGGTGGTCCGCACGGCGGGGGCGCCGCCGAACTCCTCGACCGTCCCCCACGCCTGACATTCGGGGCAGCGGCCGAGCCACTTGGCGGTCGTCCAGCCGCACTCGGTGCAGCGGTAGGACGGCCGGTCCTTCGCGGTTTTCGTACGGGCAGCCATGGCGCAACCGTATAGGTGGGGTACGACAGTGCCGCCGGGGGCGGTCCGGCGGTGGTGTGCCCGGCGGCGGGGGGCGCGCGCTCCCGAGGGCGGCGGCGCCTCCGGCGGAAGGCTGTGCAACCCCGTCGGAGTGCCGTGCGCCTCTGGTGGAAGGCCGGGCGCTTGCGGCGGAATAGGGAATTCCTGTCCCCTTTTGAGGGATACGTTCACCCGTAAGGATTAAAAGTGCAGAAGAGGAGCGAAGGTGTGCCGTGTGCTGCCTACGGTCGCAAGGTGACGAGCAGCGGTCTGGAGCCACCCACGCACACCACCGGCGCACACGGGGCACGGCGCAGTGCGCCCCGTCTCTCGACGCACTCCTCGCCGCCTCGGCCGCCCGCCCGTTACGAACCCCATCTCGACGGCCTGTTCACGTACTGCCTCTCCGTGCTCTGCGACCACGACGCCGCCACCGAGGCGCTCGGCGGTGTGCTCGCGCTCGCGGAACGGCAGGAGGGCCGGTGCCCGGCAGGCGAGGAGGAACGTAAATCCTGGCTGTACGCGCTGGCCAGATGGATGTGTCTGCGCAAGCTCGCCGAGCAGAAGCAGGGCCGCCAGGCGCACCGGCGCAAGGCCGGGAAGCAGCCGCGGAGAGTCTCCTCGCAGCAGGAGGCGAAGCGGGCGGGCGGACCTCCCGGCAAGCAGCCGGGCGCAGCGGCCGCCCAAGGGGCGCGCGCGGGACGCCGTACACCCCCGGCCGTCGCCGCGAGGACCCCCGCCCCCGCCGCGTCCACGCCGGGCGGCGCCCCCGCCCCCGCCGCCCACGCCGCCGAGACCGAGGCCACCGCTGAGGCGCACCGCCGTGAACTCGCGCAGCTGGCCTGGCCCGAGGCCGCCGGCACCACCCCCGAGCAGCGCGAAGCGCTCGAACTCGCCGTGCGCCACCACCTCCCCCCGCGCGCCGTCGCCTCCGTCCTGGGCCTCGAACCGGCGGCCGCCCGTGAGCTCCTGGCCGCCGCGGCATGCGAGGTGGAACGCACCCGCGCCGCCCTCGCCGTCGTCGAGACCGGCAACTGCTCCACCGTCGCCCGGCTCACCGGCGAACACCGCGTCCTGCTCTCCGCCGCCCTGCGCCGTGAACTCGTCCGCCACGTCGACGACTGCCCCCGCTGCCGCCGGGCCGCCGAACGGGCCGGCGCCGCGGGCCCGTGGCCCGGTGGCGCGGTCACCCCGGCCGCCGCGCTGCCGGTCGTCGAGGCGCCCCGGCCCTCGGTGTACGCAGCGATGGTCCACGCCCGGCGCAACCGTTCCGGCGGCCCCCGATTCGACCGGGCGGGCTTCCCCGTGGACCCGAAGGACCACGCCGCGCGCCGGGACCGGCTGCGGGCCAGGGTCGTCACGACGACGGTGGTGGCGACGGTCGTCGCCGCCCCGGTGATCGCCCTGTGGGCCGCCTACCGCGGCGCGCCGCTGACCGGCGAGGGCCATGAGGGCTCGTCGGTGACCGCCACCGAGAGCGATGCCCGCCGCGACTCCGGCGGCACCCCCGACGGCCACTACGAGAACGCGGGCAACGCCCGCCCCCAGCCCGGCGCCCGCTTCGAGGACGGCCGCTCCCCGGACGTCTCGGCGGAGGTGATCAGCTCGGGTCCGGGCCGTGGCGGCGCCCGCGGGCTCACCGTCGAGGCCCGCTCCTGGGGCGGCAGGACCCTGATCCGGCTGACCGCGTCCGGCGGCGCGCCCGTCGCCTGGTCGGCCCGCGCGGACGCGTCCTGGGTGGGCCTGAGCCGCTACTCGGGCACGCTCGCCGCGGGCGAGAGTGTCACGGTCCGCGTCCTGGTGGACCGACGGCGGGAACCGGCCGGCCCGTGGAGTGCGCGCATCGCCCTCGCCCCGTCGGGTTCGGCGGTGGTGATCCGGGGATCCGGGGCCGCGCCGTCCGTGCCCGGCGGACCGGGACACCCGGCGGAACCCTCACCCGGATCTTCGCAGCCACCCACGTCCTCGCCGGACCCCACACCGTCCACCGGCCCGAGCGATCCCACGCCGACGCCGACGGACCCGGGCCCGACCGACCACCCGTCGCCCTCACCGGACCCGTCCGGCTCCACGACCCCCGCCGACCCGGGGACGACCCCGACGGGCTGAAGCGGACCGGCCGGGCTCACCCCCCGGCCGTCACGCCGGATCGACCGGGTCCGCCGGGTGCGGTGCCATCGGCAGCAGCGAGGACAGCCGCTGCTCGCACAGCTCGACGAGCCGCTCGTACGCCTCCTTGCCCATCATCTCGGTGAGCTCGGGCCGGTACGAGACGTACACCGGTTCCCCGGCCCCGTGCGCCGAGGTCGCCGAGGTGCACCACCAGTGCAGGTCGTGGCCGCCGGGACCCCAGCCCCTGCGGTCGTACTCGCCGATCGACACCTGGAGCACCCGGGTGTCGTCGGGCCGGTCGATCCAGTCGTACGTACGCCGGATCGGCAGCTGCCAGCAGACGTCCGGCTTGGTCTCCAGGGGCTCCCGTCCCTCCCGCAGCGCCAGGATGTGGAGCGAGCAGCCCGCGCCCGCCGCGAATCCGGGCCGGTTCTGGAAGATGCACGAACCCTTCCAGCGCCGCGTCTGGCGTTCCCCGTCGTCGTCGACCTCGACCCAGCCCGTTTCCGTGCCGACGTCGTGGAACTGCCACAGCTCGGGGGTCAGCCGCTCGACGTGCTCCGCCACCCGCTCCTCGTCGTCCTCGTCCGAGAAGTGCGCGCCCAGCGTGCAGCACCCGTCGTCCGCACGGCCCGCCTGGATGCCCTGGCAGCCGCTGCCGAAGATGCAGGTCCACCTGGAGGTCAGCCAGGTCAGGTCGCAGCGGAAGATCTGCTCGTCGTCCGCGGGGTCCGGGAACTCGACCCAGGCGCGCGCGAAGTCGATTCCTGTCTCGTCCTCGGACCGGTTCGGTCCGTTCACTTCCTGTTGCTGCATCTCCTGCTTCGTTCTCTGCTTCTTCGTGTTTTTGCCCGGCTTCGCCTTTTTCGTCTTTGGCACGGGCCAAGAGTAAGTCCGCGCTGCCGGTAGCGTGCCGGGTATGAGACTCGGAGTCCTCGACGTGGGTTCGAACACGGTGCATCTGCTGGTGGTGGACGCGCACCCCGGCGCGCGCCCGCTGCCCGCGCACTCGCACAAGGCGCAGTTGCGCCTGGCCGAACTGCTCGACGAGGACGGGGCGATCGGTCCCGACGGCGTGGACCGGCTCGTGGCGACGATCACCGACGCGCTTCAGGCCGCCGAGGACAAGGGGTGCGAGGACGTCCTGCCGTTCGCCACGTCCGCGGTACGGGAGGCGAGCAACGCCGATGAGGTGCTGGCCCGGGTGCGGGACGAGACCGGCGTCGACCTCGCCGTCCTCAGCGGCGAGGAGGAGGCCCGGCTCACCTTTCTCGCCGCCCGCCGCTGGTTCGGCTGGTCAGCGGGACGGCTGCTGGTCCTGGACATCGGGGGCGGTTCGCTGGAGATCGCGTACGGGATGGACGAGGAGCCGGACGCCGCGGTGTCGCTGCCGCTCGGGGCCGGCCGGCTCACCGCCGGCTGGCTGCCGGGCGACCCGCCGGACCCGGCACAGGTGAAGGCGCTGCGCCGTCACGTACGGGCCAGGATCGCCCGCAGCGTCGGCGAGTTCACCCGTCTCGGGCGCCCGGACCACGTCGTGGCCACGTCCAAGACCTTCAAGCAGCTCGCCAGGATCGCGGGCGCCGCGCGTTCCACCGACGGCCTGTACGTGCAGCGCGGCCTCACCCGCAAAGCGCTGGAGGAGTGGGTGCCGAAGCTGACGGCGATGACCACCGAGCAGCGGTGCGGTCTGCCCGGCGTCTCCGAGGGCCGGGCCCAGCAGCTGCTCGCCGGGGCGCTGGTCGCGGAGGGGGCGATGGACCTGTTCGGGGTCGAGGAGCTGGAGATCTGCCCCTGGGCGCTGCGCGAGGGCGTCATCCTGCGCCGCCTGGACCACCTGCCGGCGGAGCGGGCCGCGCTGGGCTGAGCGCGGAGTGCCGCCAGGTGGCCAAAAGCCCGCCATGGCCCTGCTCACTTTCCGCCGGGACCCCTCGGTGCGGCGCACCACTGCCCGTACGCTGTCCCAGTGGCAGAACCAGTGGTGCGCATCCCGGATGCGAAGGTCGCACTGTCGACGGCTTCCGTCTACCCGGAATCGACGGCGACGGCCTTCGAGATCGCCGCGCGCCTCGGCTACGACGGCGTCGAGGTCATGGTGTGGACCGACCCCGTCAGCCAGGACATCGAGGCACTGCGGCGGCTCTCCGACTACCACCGGGTGCCGATCCTGGCCGTCCACGCGCCCTGTCTGCTGATCACGCAGCGGGTCTGGTCCACCGATCCGTGGGTGAAGCTCCAGCGGGCCCGTGCCGCGGCGGAGAAGCTCGGGGCGACGACCGTGGTCGTCCATCCGCCGTTCCGTTGGCAGCGCAATTACGCGCGCGACTTCGTCACCGGGATCTGGCGCATGGCGGACGAGACCGATGTGCGGTTCGCCGTCGAGAACATGTACCCCTGGCGCTACCGGGACCGCGAGATGCTCGCCTACGCCCCCGACTGGGACGTCACCCACGACGACTACCGCCATTTCACCGTGGACCTCTCGCACACCGCGACCGCCCGGACCGACGGCATGGCGATGGCCGAGCGGATGGGCGACCGGCTCGCCCACATCCATCTCGCCGACGGCAAGGGGTCCAACAAGGACGAGCACCTGGTGCCCGGCCGGGGCGACCAGCCCTGTGCCGAACTCTTGGAGCACCTGGCCCGTACCGGCTTCGACGGCCATGTCGTCATCGAGGTCAACACCCGCCGTGCCATGTCCACCGCCGAACGCGAGGCCGACCTGGCGGAGGCGCTGGCCTTCACCCGGCTCCACCTGGCGTCGTCCCCGACCCGGGCACCACGCCCATGACGGACGACCCCACGGGCCCCAGTGACCCCACGGGCCCCGGCGACCCCACGGGCCCCAGGCGCCGCGGCCGCCCCTCCCGCACCACCGCCCCCACCGGCCCCGACGCGCGCACCCGCATCCTGGAGGCGGCCCGCACCGAGTTCGCGGAGCGCGGCTACGACAAGACGTCGGTCCGGGGCATCGCCAAGGCGGCGGGCGTCGACTCCGCCCTGGTCCACCACTACTTCGGCACGAAGGACGAGGTCTTCGCCGCCGCGATCGAGCTCTCCTTCGAGCCGGCCCTGGTGATCCCGGCCGTCCTCGGCGAGGGCACGGACGGCGTGGGGGAGCGGCTGGCCCGCTACTTCATCGCCGTATGGGAGAACCCGGCGTCCAGGGCGCCGCTGCTGGCGATCATGCGGTCCGCCCTGACGCACGAGGCGGCGGCGAAGGTCCTGCGGGGCTTCGTCCTGCGCCGGCTCCTGGAACGCGTCGCGGAGGCACTCGACGTACCGGACGCCACGTTCCGCGCGGAACTGGCGGCTTCGCACATGATCGGGATCGCGATGCTCCGCTATGTGATCCGGGCGGAACCACTCGCGTCGGCCGACCCCGAGAAGATCGTCGAGATGGTCGCACCGACCCTTCAGCGCTATCTGACAGAAGCCTGAACCGGCGCCCCGCTGTCTGCCCACCCACCGAGCAATTCGTCCCGCATTTCGGACACTGTGTCCAGATCTTGGAGCCGGAGGCGTACGCTCGGAGGCAGTCTTTGATGTCGAAGGAGCGAGAGACGATGCCCCAGCTGAGGTCCCGCACTGTCACTCACGGCCGCAACATGGCGGGCGCCCGTGCCCTCATGCGGGCCTCGGGCGTAGCGAGCGAGGACATCGGCAAGCCGATCATCGCGGTCGCCAACTCCTTCACCGAATTCGTCCCCGGCCACACCCACCTGGCCCCGGTCGGCCGGATCGTCTCCGAGGCCATCAAGGCCGCGGGCGCCGTGCCCCGCGAGTTCAACACCATCGCCGTCGACGACGGCATCGCGATGGGCCACGGCGGGATGCTCTACAGCCTCCCCTCCCGCGACCTGATCGCCGACTCCGTCGAATACATGGTCGAGGCGCACTGCGCGGACGCGCTGATCTGCATCTCCAACTGCGACAAGATCACCCCCGGCATGCTGATGGCCGCGATGCGCCTCGACATCCCGACGGTCTTCGTCTCCGGCGGCCCGATGGAGGCCGGCAAGGCCACCCTCGTCGACGGCACGGTCCGCAAACTCGACCTGATCAACGCGATCAGCGACGCCGTCAACGAGAACGTCTCCGACGAGGACATCCTCCGCATCGAGGAGAACGCCTGCCCCACCTGCGGCAGCTGTTCCGGCATGTTCACCGCCAACTCGATGAACTGCCTGACCGAGGCGCTCGGCCTCTCCCTCCCCGGCAACGGCTCCGTCCTCGCCACGCACACCGCCCGCAAGGCGCTGTACGAGGAGGCCGGCCGCACGGTCGTCGAGATCACCAGGCGCTACTACGAGCAGGACGACGCATCGGTCCTGCCCCGCTCCATCGGCACCCGCGCCGCGTTCGACAACGCCATGGCGCTCGACATCGCGATGGGCGGCTCCACCAACACGATCCTGCACCTGCTGGCCGCCGCCCAGGAGGCCGAGCTGGACTACGACCTCGGCGACATCGACGCGGTCTCGCGCCGCGTCCCCTGCCTGTCGAAGGTCGCGCCGAACGTCGCCCCCGGCGGCACGTACTACATGGAGGACGTCCACCGGGCCGGCGGCATCCCCGCCATCCTCGGTGAGCTGCACCGCGGCGGCATGCTCAACGAGGACGTGCACTCGGTCCACTCCGACTCCCTCGGCGAGTGGCTGAAGAACTGGGACGTCCGCGGTGGCTCCCCGTCCCCCCTGGCCGTCGAGCTGTGGCATGCCGCGCCCGGCTGCGTCCGTTCCGCCACCGCCTTCTCGCAGTCCGAGCGCTGGGAGACCCTCGACCTGGACGCGGCGGGCGGCTGCATCCGCGACGTGGCGCACGCCTACTCCAAGGACGGCGGCCTCGCGGTCCTCAAGGGGAACCTCGCCGTGGACGGCTGTGTCGTGAAGACGGCGGGCGTCGACGAGTCGATCTGGACCTTCGAGGGCCCGGCGGTCGTCTGCGAGTCGCAGGAGGAGGCCGTCGACAAGATCCTCCGCAAGGAGATCAAGGAGGGCGACGTCGTCGTCATCCGCTACGAGGGCCCGCGTGGCGGCCCCGGCATGCAGGAGATGCTCTACCCGACCTCCTTCCTCAAGGGCCGCGGCCTCGGCAAGAGCTGTGCCCTGGTGACCGACGGCCGCTTCTCCGGGGGTACGTCGGGCCTGTCCATCGGCCACGCGTCGCCGGAGGCCGCGTCGGGCGGCACGATCGCGCTGGTCGAGGACGGCGACGCGATCAGGATCGACATCCCGAACCGTTCGATCGAGCTCCTCGTCCCCGAGGCCGAGCTGGCGACCCGCCGCGAGGCGCTGAACGGCGTCCACGCGCCGAAGAACCGCGAGCGCAAGGTCTCGGCGGCGCTGCGTGCCTACGCTGCGATGGCGACGAGCGCGGACCGGGGCGCGGTGCGCGACGTGTCCAAGCTGGGCTGACCGGCCCGTCGGCCGACGAGGACCCCGCCCGCTCTCACCAGCGGGCGGGGTTCTGTCCGTCCACGGCGAACACGGACCCGTCGGGCGCGGTCCCGAAGACGGTCCGGCCGGCGGCGACGGGGGCGGGCAGCGCCGAGGAGTACGTGAGCCTCCCGTTCCGCAGCCGTGGGCCCGTCTGCCCCAGCAGCTTCCCGCGCGCGGTGTCCACGGCCAGCAGCCGCCCGTCCGCCGTCGAGAAGTACAGCCGGTTCCCGGCGCCGAGGACGGGGGCCGAGGTCCGCCCGGCAGCCGTCTCCAGCTGCCAGCGGACCGTTTCGCCGCCCTGGGCCGGCTGGGTGTCGACGGCGACCAGCGTCCCGCCGTGCGCCAGCAGATAGGCGGTGTCCCCGCCGAGCACGACCTCCGGTTCGTTCATCCGGAACGGCAGCGCCATCCGTACGACGTTCCGCGTCCCGGGTTCGTAGCGGACGAGCCCGACGGTCTGGGCGTCCCCGTTCATGGACGTCATCACGAGCGCACTGCCCGAGGTCCCCACCGGAGTCAGCATCCCGTTCAGCCGCCGCTGCCAGGCCGTGCGCCCCGACGTGGCGCGGACGGCCGTGACCAGCGTGGTGGACCCGTAGGCGGAGTGCTCGAACGCGTAGGCCAGCCCGGTGCCGGCGTCGTACAGCGCGTAGTCCGGGCGCCGGTGCCCGGAGAGCGAGTGCCGCCAGAGGGACACACCGGTCGCGGAGTCGAGCGCCTCGGTGGTCCCGTCCTCGGCGACCAGCAGCAGCGCGTCACCCGCGTCGAAGGGGGTGCCCAGGTACGGGGAGAGGTCCGCGTCCCAGACCTGTTCGCCCTTGGCGGGGTCGTACGCCCGGAGCTTCCCGCCCGGCACCGCCGTGTGCACCAGAGGGCCGGAGACCGACACCACGCCGACCGACGGACTGTCCTCCGCAGCGCGCCGGGACCACAGCACCCGGCCGTCCGCGGGATCCAGCCGGGTGACACCGATGCCGTCCGCCGCGCAGAACAGACCCGCGGTCCGGCCGGTTGCCCCCTGCCCGGCCCCGTCCGCCGGGGAGCAGACCGGTGTCCCTTTGCCGGTGGTACGCAAGACCGTCCGCCACGGGGCGAAATCCTCCGCCGCCTCCTTCGCCCCGCCCGTACCGTCCGACTCGCCGGCCCCGCCGGAGCCGGCTCCCGTGCCGACGGCCCACACCCCACCGGCCCCCATGACCAGCAGTGCCGCGGTGGCAGCCAGCCACCGCTGCTTACCGCCGGCCCGGACCGCCTTCCTGCCCCGCGCCGCCGCGCCCGCGCCCACGTGCGTGTCCGCGTCGGCAGAGGCGTCGGCCCCGGTCCCCGGGAGGGGCGTCGCCGTGGCCGGCCTCCGCTGCGACGGTATGAACGCGGCGGCGTCGTACGAGGGCGGGCGCAGCGTCGTCATGATCCCGTCCGGGGTGGGCCGCCCGGCCGGGTCCTTCGTCAGGCACTGCCCGATCAGCGGAGCCAGGTCCGACGGCACGCCCGTCAGATCGGCCTCGTCGTGCACCACCTGGTAGGCCACGATGTACGGGCTGTCGGAGTCGAAGGGCCCCCGGCCGGTCGCCGCGTGGACGAGCACGGCCCCCAGGGCGAACACATCGGCGGCGGGCCCGACTTCGCGCGGCCGCTGGAACTGCTCGGGCGCCATGTACGGCGGCGAGCCGATCAGCTTGCCCGTCTCGGTGCGCAGATCGCTGTCGTACGGACGGGAGATCCCGAAGTCGATGACCTTGGGCCCGGCGTCGGAGAGCAGCACATTGCTCGGCTTGAGATCGCGGTGGATCACCCCGGCCCGATGGATGTCGCGCAGCGCCTCCGCCAGCCCCGCCGTCAGTCTGCGCAGTTCGGCGGGGGCCATCGGGCCGTTCCGCTTCACCTGGTCGGCGAGCGTGGGGCCGGGGACGTACAGGGTGGCCATCCACGGTTGTTCGGCATCCGGGTCGGCGTCGACGACCGGCGCGGTGAAGGCGCCGCTGACCCGCCGGGCCGCCCCGACCTCCTGCCGGAAACGCGCCCTGAACTCGGGGTCCGAGGCGTACTGCTGGTGCACCACCTTGACGGCGAGCTGCAGCCCGGAGGCGGAGCGTGCCAGGTGCACGACTCCCATGCCGCCTGCGCCGAGACGTGCCTCAAGACGGTACTGCCCGGCGTACTCCGGATGCTCCGCTTCCGGATTGGCTCCGGTACCTCGCAGCGGCGGCATCGCCCACCCCCGTGTGTTCGTCCGCAAGCGCGACGCACGGAGCCTAGTCGATGGTGCGTGCGATCCGGACGGGGCTTGTAGCCTGCGCGTCGTACACGTCGTACACACCATCTCTCAACGGGGGAGGGCCTCATGGCCATGGACGAGCACACCGACGGCACGACCGCGGCGGCCGACGCCATCGACGTCACCGAGGACGTGGAGACGCTCGCCGGCAGCGACGACGTCACCAGGTACCCGATCGCGCCCGGCTACCGCGTCAACGTCCGCACGGGACCGGGCACCAAGTACGGGATCGTCAGGACACTCCCGTACGGGATGAAGGTTCCGGTCTACTGCCAGAAGCCGGGGGAGCGGGTCACCGGCCCGTACGGCACCTCCAACCTCTGGGACAACATCGCCAACGGCCAGTTCGTGGCGGACGCCTACGTCCACACGGGCAGCGACGGCTACATCGCGCCGCGCTGCGACTGACCGGGACGGCGGCCGGCAGCGCGACGGGGATCGCGACCGGCGCGTCCGGGACCACGACCGGCCGGGGATAATCGACCTCGTGAGCGAGAACAGCGAAGCCCCCGGCGCCGGTGCCGCGCCCGGCTCCACCACGCCCGGCCCGCAGCCCGAGCCCCTGCGCTTCTTCGGTACGACCTGGGTCGACCACAGCGGGGGCTACGGGCTGCGCCGCGCCGGGGCCGCGGTCGGCTCCCTGGCCGCCGCGGTGGCCTCCTGCTTCGTGCTCCGCTTCGCCTACCAGGGGCTGCAGATCGCCGATGTCGGCAGCTTCGTCGGCATCCTGGTCGTCCTGATGTTCGCCATCTGCAGTGCCGTCGCCTTCCGCAAGACCTGGGAAGGGTTCAGCCGCCGCCCTGTCGATCCGGCGCGCGAGGCCAATCTGCGCGGTCTCAAGACGATCGGCTTCGTCGGCTCGCTGATCGCGTACTTCCTCCGTACGTTCCGGGAGGCGCCGGGCGAGCAGCTGCACCGCACGGAGTACGAGACGGCCTTGGCCCGCTACGAGAAGCGCCGCTCGGCCCGCACCGGGAACCCGGCGGCCCGCAGGAACGCCAAGGGCAAGCGCCCCAAGCGCAGGTAGGACGGCCCGGCCCCGGGCGGAAGCCACGCGCACCGGCGCGGCGCATGGCACGGCGGGACACCGGGGCGCCATCGCAGGACGAAACAACGGGTGCAGGTGCGCACAGGGCGGAATCACCGGCGCGAGCCCCGGCGCACGCGCCACGATGGCCCCATGCTTCCCGCCGATCCCGCCGATCCCGACCTACCCGCCACCCCGCCCCGCGCCCTCTCCTTCGACCGCGCGGCCGCCCAGTACGCCGCGGCCCGCCCCGGCTACCCGCCCGCACTCCTCGATGCCGTCGAGGAACTGGCCGGCCGCCCCCTCCGGGGCGCCCGCGCCGTCGATGTCGGCGACGGCACGGGCATCGCCACTCGCCTCCTCCACGAGCGCGGGGCCAGGGTCGTCGCCGTCGAACCGGGTGCCGGCATGGCGGCGGAACTCCACCGCTCACTCCCGCACCTGCCCGTCGTGCGCGGCGACGGCAACCGCCTCCCCCTCGCCACCGCATCGGCGGATCCGATCACGTACGCCCAGGCCTGGCACTGGACGGACCCGGCCCTCGCCGCCCCCCAGGCGCTGCGCGCCTTGGTCCCGGCGGCGCACTCGCGCTCTGGTGGAACGTCGCCGACCACTCCGTCCCCTGGATCGCCGAGCAGGACACCCGCCTCCGCCGCCTCTTCGGCGCCGACGACTCCGCCCACGGCTCGGCCGTCCGCTCCCGCGACCTGCCGTCCGGGCTCGACTTCACGCACCGCCGGCTGCCCTGGACCCGGCGGGTGTCCGTCGGTACCCACCTCGGCAGTCACTCCGCCTTCCTCGTCCTCGGGGAGAAAGGCACCCGGCGCTTCCTCGGCGAGGAGTGCGAGCGGCTCGCGGAACTCTTGCCGGACGGCACGGTCGAGGAGAGCTACGCGGTCGACCTGGACGTGGCGGTGAGCCCCGGCCCCGTCTCTTGACGGGCGGACACCCCGGGATCAATATTCATCGCATGATGAATTCCAGGGGTGCCGCCGTCGAGGCCCATGGCCTCACCGTCGTACGAGGCGACCGCACCGTCCTGCACGGCCTCGACTTCACCGTCGGCCCCGGCAGGATCACCGGCCTTCTGGGCCCCTCGGGCTGCGGCAAATCCACGCTGATGCGCGCCGTCGTGGGAACGCAGGCCAAGGTCACCGGCACCCTCGACGTGCTCGGCAGCCCCGCGGGCCACCCCACCCTCCGGCCACGCATCGGGTACGTCACCCAGGACCCGTCCGTCTACACCGACCTGACCGTCCGGCAGAACCTCGACTACTTCGCGGCGATCCTCCGGCCGGGCCGCCGACAGCGTGATGCCCGCCGGGCCGCCGTCGACCGCGCCATCACCGAGGTCGACCTCACCGGACGCGCCGAGGCCCTCGCCGGCACCCTCTCCGGCGGCGAGCTCGCCCGCGCCTCCCTCGCCGTGGCCCTGCTCGGCACCCCGGAACTCCTGGTCCTCGACGAACCCACCGTGGGCCTGGACCCCGTGCTCCGCCGCGACCTGTGGAACCTCTTCCACCGTCTCGCCGCCGACCACGGCACCACCCTCCTCGTCTCCTCCCACGTCATGGACGAGGCCGAGCGCTGTCACCGCCTGCTCCTCATGCGCGAGGGCCGGATCCTCGCCGACGACACCCCCGCGGCACTGCGCACCGCCGCCCGCGCGGACACCGTCGAGGAGGCCTTCCTCCACCTGGTCGACCAGGCCGCCACCCGTCAGGAGCCCTCCCGATGAGCACGCACCCGTC
This sequence comes from Streptomyces gelaticus, assembly GCF_014649535.1. GTDB lineage: Bacteria > Actinomycetota > Actinomycetes > Streptomycetales > Streptomycetaceae > Streptomyces > Streptomyces gelaticus. The sequence goes on along the minus strand of NZ_BMTF01000018.1, from coordinate 3,596 downwards.
CCCGGCACCGGCACTCCTGAGCCCGGCCCGCACCCTCGCCACCGCCGCCCGGGTCCTGCGCCAGCTGAGCCACGACGCCCGCACCGTCGCACTGCTGCTCCTGGTCCCGGTCGTGCTGATCACGCTGCTCCGGTACGTGTTCGACGGCAGCCCCCGCGTCTTCGACGCCATCGGCGCCTCGCTCCTCGGCATCTTTCCGATGATCACGATGTTCCTGGTGACCTCGATCGCCACCCTGCGCGAACGCACCTCCGGTACCCTCGAACGTCTTCTCGCGATGCCGCTCGGCAAGGGCGACCTGATCGCCGGCTACGCCCTCGCCTTCGGTGCCGTGGCGATCCTCCAGTCCCTCCTGGCCACCGCCGTCTCGCTCTGGGCACTGGGCCTGGACGTCATCGGCTCCCCGTGGCTGCTGCTCCTGGTGGCCCTGCTCGACGCGCTGCTCGGCACGGCGCTCGGCCTGTTCGTCTCCGCCTTCGCCGCATCCGAGTTCCAGGCCGTCCAGTTCATGCCCGCCGTGATCTTCCCGCAGCTCCTGCTCTGCGGACTGTTCGTCGCCCGCGACCACATGGCACCCGCCCTCCGAGCCGTCTCGAACGTCCTGCCCATGTCGTACGCGGTCGACGGCATGGACCAGGTCCTGCGCCACACCGACATCACCGGCGACTTCGTCCGCGACGTCCTGATCGTGGCGGGCTGCGCCCTCCTCGTTCTCGCCCTCGGCGCCGCCACCCTCCGCCGCCGCACCGCCTGACGGGCCGGTGCGAGGATGGCGGGCACGAGCACCGAGAACCGTCAGCACCGCCCGGAGGGTGAACCACATGACCCAGACAGTCGCAGTCCTCGGCACCGGCAAGATCGGCGAGGCCCTGCTCAGCGGCATGATCCGGGCGGGCTGGCGCCCGTCGAACCTGCTGGTCACCACCCGCCGCTCCGAGCGCGCGGAGGAACTGCACAACCGCTACGGCGTCGACTCCGTCAGCAACGCCGAGGCCGCCAAGCGCGCCGACATCCTCATCCTCGCGGTCAAGCCCCAGGACATGGGCCGGCTCCTCGACGAGCTCGCCCAGCACGTCACCCCCGACCGCCTGGTCATCAGCGCGGCCGCGGGCATCACGACCGCATCCATCGAGGAGCGCCTCGCCACGAACACCCCGGTCGTACGCGTCATGCCGAACACCCCCGTCCTCGTCGACGAGGGCATGTCCGTCATCTCGGCCGGCAGCCACGCCACCACCGACCACCTCGCCGCCGCGGAGGCGATCTTCGGCGGCGTCGGCAAGACCCTCCGGGTCCCCGAGTCCCAGCAGGACGCGGCAACCGCCCTGTCCGGATCGGGCCCCGCGTACTTCTACTTCCTCGTCGAGGCGATGACCGACGCCGGCATCCTGCTCGGCCTGCCCCGCGCCCAGGCCCACGACCTGATCGTCCAGGCCGCCATCGGCGCCGCCGTGATGCTCCGCGACAGCGGCGAACACCCCGTCAAACTGCGCGAGGCCGTCACCAGTCCGGCCGGCACCACCATCAGCGCCATCCGCGAGCTGGAGAACCACGGCGTACGAGCCGCCCTCATCGCCGCCCTCGAAGCCGCCCGCGACCGCAGCCGCGAACTGGCCTCCGGCAACGGCTGACCTACTCCGCGGCAGCGATCAGCTCCGCGCTGCTCACCACCTTCGCGAACCCACCGCCGTGCAACGACACGGCGGTGGCCCGCGCCAGCTCGTCCGCGCTCTGCGTCCACCCCCACGGCCCGGTCAGGTCGAAGGTGTGCGTGGCATCCAGCGGGACGAACACCTCGTACCCGAGGTTCCCGCCCATCCGCGCCGTCGTCTCGACACACATATTGGTCTGGATCCCGGCCACCACGAGCTGCCGAATCCCGCTCCGGTCCAGCCACTCCCCGAGGTCCGGCGTCCCGTAGAACGCGGAGTTCACGCTCTTCGTCAGCAACAGCTCGGGCCCACTGCCCTTGCCGCGCCGCTCCTCCACGTACCCCTTGAAGCCGTTGCCCGGCTGCCCCACCCGCAACGGCGACTGCGGTTCGGGCGAGTCATGCCGTACGAACACCACAGGCCGCCCGCTCGCCTGCCAGGCATCGATCAGCCCCGCGATGTTCCGATCCGCCCCGGGGTTGTTCCGCGGCCCCCAGAACGCCTCCTCCTCGAAGCCTTCCTGCACGTCCACCACGATCAGCGCTGCGTTCTCTGCGATCTCCATGCGAAAGATCCTGCCGCCCGGCGCCCCCATGCCCCAGAGGTCACAAAGCCATCGATCGATGGTTTACTGCCACGATGGCGATCTCCACCGCTCCCACCCGCATCGCGCTCGTCTGCTTCCCCGGCGTCCGCGCCTTCGACGTCTCGGTCATCACGGAGGTCTGGGGCGTCGACCGCACCGACCGCGGCGTACCGCCCTTCCACCTGCGCCGCACCGCCGCCGAACCGACCCCCATCGCCCTGCGGGGCGGCCTCTCCCTCACCCCCGACCGCACCCTCGCCTGGCTCGCCCGCGCCGACCTGATCGTCGTCCCCGGCCTCGACGACCACGTGACACCGGCCCCCGCACCCGTCCTCGAAGCCCTCCGCCGCGCCCACGCCCGAGCCACCCCGATCGCCTCCCTGTGTGGCGGAGCCTTCACGCTCGCCCAGGCCGGCCTCCTGGACGGCCGCCGCGCAGTCACCCACTGGAACCTCACCGACCTCCTGAGCACCCGCCACCCCCGGGTGAAGGTCACCCAGGACGCACTCTTCCTCCACGACGACAACATCTGGACGTCAGCGGGCACCGCGGCCGGCATCGACCTCTGCCTCCACCTCGTACGCACCACCCACGGAGCCGAGATCGCGGCGACGATCGCCCGCTCGATGGTCACCGCCCCGTTCCGCACCGGCACCCAGGCCCAGTTCATCGAGCACCCCACCCCCCGTGCCGACCGTGACGCGGACACCCTCGCCGCGGTACGCGCCCACGCCCTGGCCCATCTGGCCGAACCCCACACGGTCGCCGGCCTCGCCGCCCGCGCAGGAATGTCCCCCCGCTCCTTCGCCCGGCACTTCCAGGCCACCACCGGTACGACCCCACTGCGCTGGCTGATCACCCAACGCATCGCCGCAGCCCAGAAGCTCCTGGAACGCACCGACCTCCCCGTCCCCGAGGTGGCCCGCCGTACCGGCTTCGGCAGCGAGGTCACCATGCGCCAGCACTTCGCCACCCACCTCTCCACCAGCCCCCGCGACTACCGCCTGGCCTTTCAACAGGACCAGGCCCCGGCCCGGGGTTGACACGCTCTGTCCAGATCCGTAAGGTGCTCCGAGTTGTCCGACGTGAGCGCCGACCCCGGTCGGTCCCCGGACAGCCATTCCGCAGTAACCACATCTGGTCGGTGACATCTGTCGCCGGACTTTCTGTGCGTTTTTGTGAAATGAGGAATCCGCGTTCGAAGGAACGCGACCCCGATTGGCTTCGGGGTCCAGGATTCCGCTAAAGTCTCACTCGTCGGAACGGCCCAACAGCCGGGAGGACAAACCCCGCTGACTGGGAATCAGGCCCGAAAGGATCTGATAGAGTCGGAAACGCCGGAAAGGGAAACGCGAAAG
>NZ_BMTF01000017.1:66143-169788 GCF_014649535.1 Streptomyces gelaticus | reverse complement strand
GTTCCCGACTCTATCAGACTCTTTCGTGTCCGATTCCCGGTCGAAGCGGGCCCTGCTTCGCTTTCCAGGTCCTCGCTATCGCGATTCCCTTTCCGGCGGCTCCAACCTTACCAGAGTCTTTTTCGTTCCGTTTCCGGTTCGAATTTGAATTCCGGTGGCCTTTGGATTGGCCTTGCCTTTCGGCTGGACCGACTTTATCAGAAGTTCTGAGTCGGAATTCCCGCCCCTTCGGGGAGCTCGCTGCACACAGGTGTGCGCGGCGTTTCCCGGTCAGGCGGAGCCGTAAACGTACTGGAGCGGGGCGCCCCGATGCAAATCGGGGGCCCCGCTCCTCAGTTCGTGTCCGTCGGCGTCAGACCTCGACGACGACCGGAAGGATCATCGGGCGCCGGCGGTAGGTGTCGGAGACCCACTTGCCCACCGTGCGGCGGACCAGCTGCTGGAGCTGGTGGGGCTCCATCACGCCGTCCTGGGCAGACTTGTTGATCGCGTCCTCGATCTTCGGCACGACGGCGCCGAATGCCGAATCGTCGATGCCGGAGCCGCGGGCGTGGATGTCCGGGCCGCCCACGATCTTGCCGGTGGAGCTGTCGACCACGATGAAGACCGAGATGATGCCCTCGTCACCGAGGATGCGGCGGTCCTTGAGCGAGGTCTCGGTGACATCACCGACCGAAAGGCCGTCGACGTACACATAGCCCGCCTGGACCTTGCCGACGATCTTCGCCTTGCCGTCGACGAGGTCGACGACGACGCCGTCCTCGGCGATGACGATGTGGTCCTTGGGTACGCCGGTGAGCGCGCCCAGTTCGGCGTTGGCCCGCAGGTGGCGCCACTCGCCGTGGACCGGCATCAGGTTCTTCGGCTTGCAGATGTTGTAGAAGTACAGCAGCTCGCCGGCCGAGGCGTGGCCCGAGACGTGGACCTTTGCGTTGCCCTTGTGGACGACGTTGGCGCCCCAGCGGGTCAGGCCGTTGATCACGCGGTAGACCGCGTTCTCGTTGCCCGGGATCAGGGACGACGCGAGGATCACCGTGTCGCCCTGGACGATCCTGATCTGGTGGTCGCGGTTGGCCATCCGGGACAGCGCGGCCATCGGCTCGCCCTGGGATCCCGTGCAGACCAGCACGACCTCGTCGTCCGGCAGGTCGTCGAGGGTCTTCACGTCCACGACCAGGCCCGCGGGGATCTTCAGATAGCCGAGGTCACGGGCGATGCCCATGTTGCGGACCATCGAGCGGCCGACGAAGGCGACCCTGCGGCCGTACTCGTGTGCCGCATCGAGGATCTGCTGGATGCGGTGGACGTGGCTGGCGAAGCTCGCCACGATGATGCGCTTCTGGGCGTTGGCGAAGACTGTACGCAGGACATTGGAGATGTCCCGCTCGGGCGGTACGAAGCCGGGGACCTCGGCGTTCGTCGAGTCGGAGAGGAGAAGGTCGATGCCTTCCTCGCTCAGCCGGGCGAAGGCGTGCAGGTCGGTGAGCCTGCCGTCCAGCGGGAGCTGGTCCATCTTGAAGTCGCCGGTGGCGACGGCCAGGCCCGCGGGCGTGCGGATGGCCACCGCGAGGGCGTCCGGGATGGAGTGGTTGACCGCGACGAACTCGCAGTCGAACACGCCGATGCGCTCGCGCTGGCCCTCCTCCACTTCGAGGGTGTACGGACGGATGCGGTGCTCCTGGAGCTTCGCCTCGATCAGCGCGAGGGTCAGCTTGGAGCCGATGAGGGGGATGTCCGGCTTCAGGCGCAGCAGGTACGGGACACCGCCGATGTGGTCCTCGTGGCCGTGCGTGAGGACAATGCCCTCGATGTCGTCGAGACGGTCCCGGATAGTGGTGAAGTCCGGCAGGATCAGGTCGATTCCGGGCTGCTCCTCTTCGGGGAAGAGGACTCCGCAGTCGACGATGAGCAGGCGGCCGCCGTACTCGAAGACCGTCATGTTGCGGCCGATTTCGCCGAGGCCGCCGAGCGGGGTGACGCGGAGGCCGCCCTTCGGGAGCTTCGGCGGGGTGCCGAGTTCGGGATGCGGATGACTCAAAAGACTCTCCTTACCACGCACGCCACGTACCGCTTGGGCACGTGGCGCGCATGTCATTCGTGCACTTGCTGTTGTCTGTGATGTCGCTCTTGCGAGTGTTCTTCGCTTATTCAGTTATGAAGTCTGTGGTTACAGCTCTACCCCGCCGGCCGCGAGATCGATCTTGAGCTGTGCCGTCTCCTGTGCGGTGAGTTCCACCAGGGGGAGGCGCAGCGGGCCCGCGGGGAGGCCCTGGAGGGCCAGTGCGGCCTTGGTGGTGATCACGCCCTGGGTGCGGAACATACCGGTGAAGACCGGCAGGAGCTTCTGGTGGATCTCCGTGGCCTTCTGGACGTCGCCGTCGGCGTATGCCTCGATCAGGGCACGCAGGTCGGGGGTGACGACATGGCCGACGACGGAGACGAATCCGATGGCGCCGACCGAGAGCAGCGGAAGGTTCAGCATGTCGTCGCCGGAGTACCAGGCGAGGCCGGAGCGGGCGATGGCCCAGCTCGCGCGGCCGAGGTCGCCCTTGGCGTCCTTGTTGGCGACGATGCGCGGGTGCTCGGCGAGCCTGACCAGTGTCTCCGTGTCGATCGGCACACCGCTGCGGCCGGGAATGTCGTAGAGCATCACCGGCAGGCCGGTGGCGTCGGCGATGGCCGTGAAGTGACGGAAGAGACCTTCCTGCGGCGGCTTGTTGTAGTACGGCGTCACCGCGAGGAGGCCATGGGCGCCGGAGCGTTCGGCTGTACGGGCGAGCTCGATGCTGTGGCGGGTGTCATTGGTGCCGATGCCGGCGACGACGTGGGCCCGGTCTCCCACAGCCTCCAGTACCGCCCTCACGAGCTGGTCCTTCTCCGCGTCGCTGGTGGTCGGGGACTCGCCGGTGGTGCCGTTGACGACCAGGCCGTCATTGCCTGCGTCCACCAGATGGGCGGCGAGCCGCTGAGCACCGTCGAGGTCGAGTGCGCCGTCCGCCGTGAACGGCGTGACCATTGCGGTGAGGACCCGCCCGAAGGGGGTCTGCGGAGTGGAGATCGGAGCCATGGGTAACACGCTACTCGCTGCTCAGCGCCCAATGTCCCCTCGGGGGGACAAGCTATAGGAGCCCGGCACTGCCTGCTCGGGGGTTCAAGCAGTGCCGGGTCCGTTTGATCAGCCTAGATGAACTTCACGAAACGCCGCAATACGGACACCGCTTACGGGGCTACGCGTCCGTTTTTGTTGAAGGCTGCATGGGTGAGCGGCATGAGCCGGGCCCAGTGCTCCTCCATCTGCTGGCCGACCATCTCGATCTCGCGCTGCGGGAAGGAGGGCACCTTCGCCATCTCGTGCTGGGTGCGCAGGCCGAGGAAGTGCATCAGTGAGCGGGCGTTGCACGTGGCGTACATCGAGGAGAAGAGGCCGACGGGAAGCACGGCGCGGGCCACCTCGCGGGCCACTCCCGCGGCGAGCATCTCCTGGTACGCCTCGTACGCCTGGCGGTAGGAGTCCTCCATGACGCGGCCGGTGAGCTCCTGCTGGGCCTGGGTGCCCTCGACGAACTCGTACTTGCCGGGGCGGCCCTGCTGGACGAGCTTGCGGGACTCGTCGGGGACGTAGAAGACCGGCTCCAGCTCCCGGTAGCGGCCCGATTCCTCGTTGTACGACCAGCCGACGCGGTGCCGCATGAACTCGCGGAACACGAAGATCGGGGCACTGATGAAGAAGGTCATCGAGTTGTGCTCGAAGGGGCTGCCGTGGCGGTCGCGCATCAGGAAATTGATGAGTCCCTTGGAGCGCTCGGGGTCCTTGGTGACCTCCTCCAGGGACTGCTCACCGGCCGTGGAGACACGGGCCGCGAACAGGACATCGGAGTCGCCCGCGGCGTGTTTCACCAGCTCAACGGTGACATCACTGCGGAAGCTGGGCTTTGCGGGCTCGGGGGTCTCGGTCACCGGCGGGGTCCTTCCAGTTGCGTCGCTCGGGCGGCGCCCACTCTACGGGCCACCACTGACAACCGGGTCCGGAAGGGCCTTCCAGGATTTCTTCGACGAATTCGGCGATTCGGGGCACCGATCGGGCCTGCCACGCGTCTGACTCAATAGCAGCATCCGTAACAGAGTTCAAGGAGACCTTCCTCATGTTCCGCCGGCGCGAAGCCGTCCCGTTCTCGTTCGTGGCCGAGAGCGACCGATTCCGCAGCAACGTCACTCCGCCCCCGCGGGAGCGCGCCAGCGTCTCCCAACTGGCCGGCCGCTCCCTCGTCGGGCTGACGATCGTCGCCGGCCTCGTCGGGTCGCTGGTCCTCGGCCTGCCGGCGCTCAGCCCCGCCCAGAGCGCCTCGCACGTCGAGCAGACCGAGGCCGCCCACGGGCACTGACTCGTACGGCCCCCCTGGGGTGGTCGGGTCGTTGACCTCCTCGATAGCCTCACCGGGCACAGCAATCGAGCGTGTTTGTGAGTGAGGATCAGTCGTGCCCCTGCCCTTTCTGACGGCCGACCGCGCGTTTGACGCCAGCGCCGAGGACATCGCGCTGCCGTTCGACGACCACGACAGCTGGCGGCGTCCCTACCGCCCCGGCCCCTGGCGGGTCGGGGCCGCGGCCTCCCTGCTGCTGCTCGCGTCCTTCGTCCTGCTCGCGGGCATGGTCATCGCGTTCGCCGGGGCGCTGCCGGGTGCGGCCGTATGCCTGGGGCTCGCCGCCGTGGTCATCGTCTGCGCTCTGCGGCTGCTGCGGGTCGGTGCCTGGGTCAGCCAGCACGGCGTACGCCGGGTGGGCTTCTTGACGACGACGACCGTGCCGTGGGACCGGGTCACCGCCATCCGCACGGTGCAGCAGCCGGTGAAGTGGCTCGGGTTCCCCCGCACCGTGCAGGGGCAGGCCCTGATCGTCGTACGCCAGGGCGGCGAGGCGATTCCGCCGCTGCTCACCGACAACAACGCCGACTTCCTGACGCGGGCCGAGGCCTTCGACCGCGCGGCCGACACGGTCGAGGCGTGGGGGGACGAGTACCGGCGGGTCTGAGCCCTGGAACGACCGGGCCGCCCGGTCCGGCACGCCCGTTCAGGACGTGCCGGGCCGGGCGTCCTTCGTGTGCAGGGCGATGGCCCGCTGCATGGCCTTCCGCGCCCTAGGGGTGTCCCTGGCGTCCTGGTAGGCGACCGCGAGGCGGAACCAGCAGCGCCAGTCGTCCGGGGAGTCCTCGGTCTCCTCGCGGCGGCGGGCGAACACCGCGTCCGCCGAGTCGCGGTCGATACGGCCGGACGGGGTGCGGACCAGCTCGTCGACCGGCAGGCCGCCCTCCGCGTGGAGTTCCGCGGCCAGTGCGTTCGCCCGCGACACGAACTGGGTGTTCTTCCAGAGGAACCAGACGCCGATCACCGGCAGGATCAGCACCGCGACCCCGAAGGTGACCGTCAGCAGTGTGCCGTGCCGGATGAGCAGTACGCCGCGGCTGCCGACCAGGACGAAGTAGAAGACCAGGACGGCGGCGGTGACGAAGTATGTGATCTTTGCGCGCATGGCAGGGCTCAGTCAGTTCAGGTCGAGGAAATGTTCCAGGCCGAACGTGAGGCCGGGAGTGGTCGCCACACGGCGTGCGCCGAGCAGGATGCCCGGCATGAAGCTGCTGTGGTGCAGGGAGTCGTGGCGGATGGTGAGGGTCTCGCCCTCACCGCCGAGCAGCACTTCCTGGTGGGCGAGAAGGCCGCGGAGCCGGATCGCGTGGACCGGGACCCCGTCCACGTCCGCGCCGCGGGCGCCGGCCAGGGCCGTGGTGGTGGCGTCCGGCTGCGGGGCGCAGCCGGCCTTCCTGCGGGCCTCGGCGATCAGCTGGGCGGTGCGGGTGGCGGTGCCCGAGGGGGCGTCCGCCTTGTTCGGGTGGTGCAGTTCGACGACCTCGACGGACTCGAAGTAGCGGGCCGCCTGCTCCGCGAACCTCATCGTGAGGACGGCGCCGATGGAGAAGTTCGGCGCGATGAGCACACCGGTCTCCGGGGAGTCGGCGAGCCAGGTGTTCAGCTGCGCGAGCCGTTCGTCGGTCCAGCCCGTCGTGCCGACGACGGCGTGGATGCCGTGCCGGACACAGAAGTCGAGGTTGTCCATCACGGACGCCGGGGTGGTGAGCTCGACGACGACCTGGGCGCCGGATTCCGTGAGGGTCTCCAGCTCGTCGCCGCGGCCCAGCGCGGCCACCAGCTCCATGTCGTCGGCGGCCTCGACGGCTCGTACCGCCTCGGATCCGATCCGGCCCCTGGCGCCGAGAACGGCCACGCGCAGCTTGCTCATTGCTCTGCTTCCTTAACGGTGGAGTTAGGAGACCGCTTCTTCGAGGCGGTCGGCCTGCTTGTCCTTGAGCGGGCCGATGACGGACAGGGAGGGACGGTGTCCGAGGACCTCGTCCGCGACCGCCCGGACGTCGTCGGGGGTGACCTGTGCCATCCGGGCCAGCATGTCGTCGACCGACATCTGGTCGCCCCAGCACAGCTCGCTCTTGCCGATGCGGTTCATCAGCGCGCCGGTGTCCTCCAGGCCGAGGACCGTGGAACCGGAGAGCTGCCCGATGGCACGGCCGATCTCCTCGTCGCTCAGTCCCTCGGACGCCACCCGGTCGAGCTCGTCCCGGCAGATCTTGAGGACGTCGTGGACCTGGCTGGGCCGGCAGCCCGCGTACACCCCGAAGAGTCCGCAGTCGGCGAAGCCCGAGGTGTACGAATACACGCTGTAGGCGAGGCCGCGCTTCTCCCGCACCTCCTGGAAGAGGCGTGAGCTCATACCGCCGCCGAGAGCGGCGTTGAGGACGCCCAGCGCCCAGCGGCGCTCGTCGGTGCGGGCCAGGCCGGGCACGCCGAGAACGACATGGGCCTGCTCGGTCTTGCGGTTCAGGAGCTCGACCCGGCCCGCGGTGCGGAGCTTGCGGGCGCCGTGGCGCGGGGCGACCGGGACGGCGTCGGTGCGGGACAGGGCGCCCGCCCGCTCGAACGCCTTGCGGACCTGGCGTACGACCGTGGCGTGGTCGATGTTGCCGGCGGCGGCGACGACCAGGTGCGTGGGGTCGTAGTGCTTCTTGTAGAAGCGGGCGATCCGGCCGCGGTCGAGCGCGTTGATGGTGTCGACGGTGCCGAGGACCGGGCGGCCGAGCGGGGTGTCGCCGAGCATGGTGTGCGCGAACAGGTCGTGCACGCAGTCGCCCGGGTCGTCCTCGGTCATCGCGATCTCTTCGAGGATGACGCCGCGCTCGGCGTCGACGTCCTCGGCGGTGATCAGCGAGCCGGTCAGCATGTCGCAGACGACATCGATGGCCAGCGGGAGGTCGGTGTCGAGGACCCGCGCGTAGTAGCAGGTGTACTCCTTCGCCGTGAAGGCGTTCATCTCGCCGCCGACCGCGTCGATCGCGGCGGAGATGTCGAGGGCGCTGCGCTTGGCTGTGCCCTTGAAGAGGAGGTGTTCGAGGTAGTGCGTCGCGCCGTTCAGCGTGGGGGTCTCGTCGCGTGATCCGACGTTGGCCCAGATGCCGAAGGTGGCGGAGCGTACGGAGGGCAGGGTCTCGGTGACGACCCGGAGGCCGCCGGGCAGGACGGTGCGGCGGACCGTACCGATGCCGTTGGTGCCCTTGAGAAGCGTTTGGGTACGGGCGACGGCCCGCGCCTCGAAGGAGGCGCGGGCCGTCGTCACGGAACTACGGGACGTCACTTGGCGGCGTCGTCCTTCTTCTCGTCCTCTTCGCCCTCGATGACCGGGATCAGGGAGAGCTTGCCGCGGGAGTCGATCTCGGCGATCTCGACCTGGACCTTGGTGCCGACACCGAGCACGTCCTCGACGTTCTCCACGCGCTTGCCACCGGCGAGCTTGCGGATCTGCGAGATGTGCAGCAGGCCGTCCTTGCCCGGCATCAGGGACACGAACGCACCGAAGGTGGTGGTCTTGACGACCGTACCCAGGTAGCGCTCGCCGACCTCCGGCATGGTCGGGTTGGCGATCGAGTTGATCGTGGCGCGGGCCGCCTCGGCGGCCGGTCCGTCGGCGGCACCGATGTAGATGGTGCCGTCGTCCTCGATCGTGATGTCGGCGCCGGTGTCCTCCTGGATCTGGTTGATCATCTTGCCCTTGGGGCCGATGACCTCACCGATCTTGTCCACCGGGATCTTGACGGTGATGATCCGCGGGGCGTTCGGGGACATCTCGTCCGGGACGTCGATGGCCTCGTTCATCACGTCGAGGATGTGGAGGCGGGCGTCGCGGGCCTGCTTCAGCGCGGCGGCCAGGACCGAGGCGGGGATGCCGTCGAGCTTGGTGTCGAGCTGGAGCGCGGTGACGAACTGCTTCGTACCGGCGACCTTGAAGTCCATGTCGCCGAAGGCGTCCTCCGCACCGAGGATGTCGGTGAGGGCGACGTAGTGGGTCTTGCCGTCGATCTCCTGGGAGATCAGGCCCATGGCGATACCGGCGACGGCGGCCTTGAGCGGCACACCGGCGTTCAGCAGCGACATGGTGGAGGCGCAGACCGAACCCATGGACGTCGAGCCGTTGGAGCCCAGCGCCTCGGAGACCTGGCGGATCGCGTAGGGGAACTCCTCGCGCGTCGGCAGCACCGGCACGATGGCGCGCTCGGCGAGCGCTCCGTGGCCGATCTCGCGGCGCTTGGGCGAGCCCACGCGGCCGGTCTCACCGACGGAGTACGGCGGGAAGTTGTAGTTGTGCATGTAGCGCTTGCGGGTCACCGGGGAGAGGGTGTCCAGCTGCTGCTCCATGCGGAGCATGTTGAGGGTGGTGACGCCCAGGATCTGGGTCTCGCCACGCTCGAACAGCGCCGAGCCGTGCACCCGCGGGATGGCCTCGACCTCGGCGGCGAGCGTACGGATGTCCGTGACACCGCGGCCGTCGATGCGGACCTTGTCCTTGATGACGCGCTCGCGGACCAGCTTCTTGGTCAGCGCGCGGTACGCGGCGGAGATCTCCTTCTCGCGGCCCTCGAAGGCCGGGAGGAGCTTCTCGGCGGCGATCTCCTTGACGCGGTCCAGCTCGGCCTCGCGGTCCTGCTTGCCGGCGATGGTGAGCGCCTGGGCCAGCTCGGACGTCACGGCGGCGGCGAGCGCCTCGAGGACGTCGTTCTGGTAGTCCAGGAAGACCGGGAAGTCGCCGGTGGGCTTGGCGGCCTTGGCCGCGAGGTCCGACTGGGCCTTGCAGAGGACCTTGATGAAGGGCTTCGCGGCTTCCAGACCGGCGGCGACGACCTCCTCGGTGGGAGCCTCGGCGCCGTCCTTGACGAGCTGGATGGTCTTCTCGGTGGCCTCGGCCTCGACCATCATGATCGCGACGTCGCCGTCCTCCAGGACGCGACCGGCGACGACCATGTCGAAGACGGCGTCCTCGAGCTCGGTGTGCGTCGGGAAGGCGACCCACTGGCCCTTGATCAGGGCGACACGGGTGCCGCCGACCGGGCCGGAGAAGGGCAGGCCGGCCAGCTGCGTGGAGCAGGAGGCGGCGTTGATCGCGACCACGTCGTACAGGTGGTCGGGGTTGAGCGCCATGACCGTCTCGACGATCTGGATCTCGTTGCGCAGGCCCTTCTTGAAGGAGGGGCGCAGCGGGCGGTCGATCAGGCGGCAGGTGAGGACCGCGTCCTCGGAGGGCCGGCCCTCACGGCGGAAGAAGGAGCCGGGGATCTTGCCGGCCGCGTACTGCCGCTCCTCGACGTCCACCGTGAGGGGGAAGAAGTCGAGCTGGTCCTTGGGCTTCTTGGAAGCGGTGGTGGCCGACAGCACCATGGTGTCGTCGTCCAGGTACGCCACGGCGGAACCGGCGGCCTGCTTGGCCAGGCGGCCCGTCTCGAAGCGGATGGTGCGGGTGCCGAAGGTTCCGTTGTCGATAACGGCCTCGGCGTAGTGGGTCTCGTTCTCCACTAGCGTTTTCTCCGATACATAGCGTCTTCGCGCCCCCACGCCCGTGTGGCGGGGAGCGGTAGCGGAGAAGCCCTCCATCGGCGGGCCGGTCTTCGATCGAAGCACCCGGGTCGATGAGTCCGGGGGCCACTACCGAGGACCGGCGGCGGGGAGGTCTGCTTCTCGCTCGTCTGTTGGTCGTCCTTCGACCAGGTTACTGAGATTCGGCTCAGCTTGGCATTCCGGTGGTGCGAGCGGGCCCGTCACTTCCCGGGTGTGCGTGCGTACACACAATCGTACGTACAGCAAAGGGAGCGGCCCCCTCAGTCGTGGGAACCGCTCCCTTCACCGCGAACTACTTGGCGCCGCCGGCCGCACCGCGACGGATGCCGAGGCGGTCGACCAGCGCACGGAAGCGCTGGATGTCCTTCTTGGCCAGGTACTGAAGGAGGCGGCGACGCTGGCCGACCAGGATCAGCAGACCACGACGGGAGTGGTGGTCGTGCTTGTGCGTCTTGAGGTGCTCCGTCAGGTCCGAGATCCGGCGGGAGAGCATCGCGACCTGGACCTCGGGGGATCCGGTGTCACCCTCCTTGGTGGCGAACTCGGCCATGATCTGCTTCTTCGTAGCGGCGTCGAGCGACACGCGGTACTCCTCTTTGATGTTCGATGCGTCCGCGAGTGCCCCTGGTCCGTTCTCAGGGGGGCTTCCGTTACTCGGGGGCGAGGGTCCGATGAGCGCAGCTCCCAGGATGATCCGGGAGGGCGTACACAAACGGCCGTCACACAGCGTACCAGCCCCCGCGGCTCAGCTCGTCAGGGCCCTTGCCCTGGTGAAGACGTCCAGTACCGCCAGGCAGAGCGGGACCAGCGAGAGCAGGACGGCACTCTCGGTCAGGTCGAGCAGCCGGCCCCAGAACGGGGAGAGGCCCTTGCGCGGAATGATCAGGCCGATCGCGGTGAGCAGAGCCGCTCCGGCGGCGACGGCGGCGGAGAGCCAGATCGTACGGATGTCCAGGGAGCTGCGGTCCCCGTACCTGACCAGGTCGAAGAGCAGGTCGGCCGGCGGGTTCAGACAGAGGCCGAGGACCAGCAGGGCGATGGTGCCGAGGCCCGCCACCAGTACGCAGGCGACCTGCGAGGTGTAGCGGAACAGGCGGGCGCGCAGCAGCATCGCGAGTCCGGCGGCCAGGGCCAGGAGCTGGCCCCAGACATTGTCCGAGAAGCCGAGCACGGCCCCGCACCCGACGACGACCGCCGCGCAGCCCCCGACCAGGCCGAGCAGCATCTCGTGGCCCCGGCGGGCCTGGGCCGCGATGCGCTCGGCGTCGACGGGGCCGGTCCGGGCGGAGGGCTCGGCGTACGGGTCGGCGGGGCTGTCGTCGTAGCCGCCCGGGGCCGTGTGCGGCGAGGCGTAGCCGATGGGCAGCCGGGCGAAGCGGGCGGAGAGGCCGGGCAGGAAGGCGACCAGGCCGAGGGCGACCGGGGTGCAGACGGCGGCCGTCCGGGTGGCCGACGCCTCGGTGAGGATCGCGACGAAGGTGGCCAGGGTGCCGACGGTGGCGAGGAAGGTGGCCGCGACGAACGGGGCGTCGCCGCTCGGGGTGAGGGCGACCAGCGCGACCGAGGCGATCAGGACGGCGACGCAGCCGAGCAGGAACTGGAGCCTGCCGGGGCCCTGGCCGGCGTCCGGGCCGATGATGCCGGAGCCCGCGATCAGCACGAGGGGCAGTGCACCGAGACCGAGAGCGACGGCGGTGGGGCGGTCGGCGTAGACCCGGGCGCGCACCCCCGCGAACGCGGTCAGCAGCAGCCCGGCGGAGCCCGCGACGACGCCGGGCAGGCTGTGCATGTCGTGCCTGACCGGGTCGGCGAACCAGAGCACGAAGCCCATCAGCACGAGCAGCAGCACACCGCCGGCCAGGCCCGCGCCACGCAGCAGTTCGTCGCTCCACAGGTGGCGGTCGCGGGTGACGGCCGAGGCGACGGCGTCGGAGACGTCGTCGAAGACGGCCGGCGGCAGGGACTGGGCGAAGGGGCGCAGGCTGAGGAGTTCGCCGTCGAGCACCTGCTGCGCGGCAAGGGTGCGCGCCCCGTCGAGGACCGTGCCGTCGCGGCGTACGAGGTGGTATCCGGTGGGAGTTCCGGCTGCCTGGGTCTGGCCGGTGAGGCGAAGGATCTCCGGGTAGACGTCCGCGACGGCGATGTCCTCCGGCAGAGCCACATCGATCCGGCTGTCGGGTGCCACCACGGTCACCCGGCAGAAGCCCGTCGCTGCAGTCGAACTCACGTGTCTGGTCCCCCTGATTCGCGGTTGCGCACGGTGCGCGCGCCACCCTACCGGGCGGGGGGCAGGTCATCTGCAAGTAGGATCGCCGTCGCGCGGAGTGACTTCCGCGGGCAATGGCAGCCACGGGGGCTTCGGTGCGCATTCGGCCGGTCTTGTGCCCGTCCGTACCGAGGGATTGGTGTTTCGGTGAGCCAGATCGTCGTGAAGCGACCTCCGAGGGCCCTGCCGCCGGAAGTCCCCGTTGACGAGTTGACGTTGGAGTCCCCTCCGGAACTGCCCCGCGGGCAGCAGGAGGGCATGCTGATGCAGATCCTGCCGGTGCTCGGCATGGGTTCGTCGGTGGTCTTCTTCTTCTCGCCGCAGGCACCTCCGTTCATGCGGATCATGGGTGTTCTGATGCTGGTCTCGACCGTCGGGATGGTGGTCGCACAGCTGGTCCGCTACCGCCGCGGTACGCAGGGGCAAATGGCCGATGTCCGGCGCGACTACCTCAAGTACCTGGCGCAGACCCGGCGTACGGTGCGCCGCACGGCGCGCACGCAGCGGGATGTGCAGCTGTATCTGCAACCCGCTCCGGAGCAGTTGTGGTCGGTGGTCGCCGAGGGCAGCCGGGTGTGGGAACGGCGGGTCGGTGACAAGGACTTCGGACAGGTCCGGGTGGGTCTCGGGGCGCAGCAGCTGGCCACCCCGCTGATCGCTCCCGACACCGCCCCGGTGGACGAGCTGGAGCCGATGTGCGCGGGTGCGATGCAGCGGTTCCTCGCCGTGCACGGGTCGTTGGACGGGCTGCCGATGGCCGTGTCGATGCGAGCGTTCTACCACGTGACGGTCTCCGGTCAGCCGGAGGCGGCGCAGTCGGCCGCGCGGGCGCTGGTCGCCCAGCTGGTGACGCTGCACTCCCCCGAGGACCTGGTCGTCGCCGTGGTGGCGGCGCGGGGTGCGGTGGAGCGCTGGGACTGGACGAAGTGGCTGCCGCATCTGCAGCTGCCGGGGCAGGTCGACGGGGCCGGTACGAAGCGGCTGTTCGGGGACGACCTGGGTGAGCTGGAGCAGTTGCTGGCGGGCCGGCTGGAGGGGCGGCCGCGGTTCGGCCGGGAGAGCCGGCCGTTGCTGGACCAGCCGCACATCGTGGTGGTGCTGGACGGTGGGATGGTGCCGCCCGACTCGCTGTTCGCGGCGGCCGAGGGCATCCAGGGCGTGACGATCGTCGAGGTGGTGCCCGGCGAGCTCGACGAGCCGCGCGGCGGCCTGTCGGTGGTGGTGCGGCCGGGGCTGCTGCGGCTGGAGTCGGGTGCGGGGATGGCGTACGAGGGTGTGCCGGACGGGATGTCGCTGGCGGCGGCGGAGGCGCTGGCCCGGCAGCTGGCGCCGCTCAGGATGGGCGGTGGCGACGACGACGAGCCGCTGCTGGCGAATCTGGACTTCACGGATCTGCTGAACCTGGGCGACGCGGCCTCGGTCGATGTGGCGCGCACCTGGCGGCCGCGGTCGGTCTCCGAGCGGCTGCGGGTGCCGATCGGGATCGGCGAGGACGGTCAGCCGGTGATGCTGGACCTGAAGGAGGCGGCGCAGGACGGCATGGGTCCGCACGGGCTGTGTGTCGGTGCCACGGGTTCCGGCAAGTCCGAGCTGCTGCGGACGCTGGTGCTGGGGCTCGCAGTCACGCACTCCTCGGAGACGCTGAACTTCGTGCTCGCGGACTTCAAGGGCGGTGCGACCTTCGCCGGGATGTCACACATGCCGCATGTCGCGGCCGTCATCACCAACCTCGCGGACGACCTGACGCTGGTCGACCGCATGGGGGACGCGATCCGCGGTGAGCTCCAGCGCCGGCAGGAGCTGCTGCGCTCGGCCGGGAACTACGCCAACATCCACGACTACGAGAAGGCGCGGGCGGCGGGTGCGGCGCTGGAGCCGCTGGCCTCGCTGGTCCTGGTCATCGACGAGTTCTCCGAACTCCTCACCGCCAAGCCCGACTTCATCGACATGTTCATCCAGATCGGCCGGATCGGGCGTTCGCTGGGTGTGCATCTGCTGCTGGCCTCGCAGCGTCTGGAGGAGGGCAAGCTGCGCGGTCTCGACACCTATCTCTCGTACCGGATCGGGCTGCGGACCTTCTCCGCCGCCGAGTCGCGTACGGCGCTCGGTGTGCCGGACGCGTACCACCTGCCGTCGGTGCCCGGCTCCGGCTATCTGAAGTTCGGCACGGACGAGATGACCCGGTTCAAGGCGGCCTATGTGTCGGGGCCGTACCGCACGGGCGGCTCGGATCTGCCGGTGGGGGCGCTGCCGATCGAGCGGCGGCCCGCGCTGTTCAGCGCCCTGGAGGTGCCGGTGGTGTACGCGGCGCCCGACCCGGCGCATCTGGTGGCCGCCCGCGCGGGCGCGGACGACGACGCGCTCGCCGACACCGTGCTCGATGTGATCGTGCGCCGCCTGGAGGGGCAGGGGGTGCCCGCCCACCAGGTGTGGCTGCCGCCGCTGGACCGGGCGCCGACGCTGGACCAGTTGCTGCCGGGGCTGGCGCCGACCGCCGAGCGCGGGTTCACGGCGACGGAGTACACCCGTCCGGGCGGGCTGACCGTGCCGCTCGGGCTGATCGACAAGCCCTTCGAGCAGCGGCGCGAGGTGCTGTACCGGGACTTCTCGGGCGCGGCGGGCCACATGATGGTCGTCGGCGGTCCGCAGTCCGGCAAGTCGACGCTGGTGCGTACGCTCATCTCGTCGTTCGCACTCACCCACACCCCGCACGAAGTGCAGTTCTACGGGCTGGACTTCGGTGGTGGCGGTCTGGTCTCGCTGGCGGATCTGCCGCATGTCGGCGGGATGGCCTCTCGGCTGGACCCGGAACGGGTACGGCGGACGGTCGCCGAGGTCGCGGGCGTGCTGAACCGGCGCGAGGAGTTCTTCCGCGCCCACTCGATCGATTCCATCGCCACCTACCGGCGCAGGCGCGCCCTGGGCGAACTGCCCGGCGAGCCCTGGGGCGATGTCTTCCTGGTGGTGGACGGCTGGGGCGGCTTCCGGTCCGAGTACGAGATGCTGGAGCAGGTCGTCACCGACATCGCCGCGCGCGGGCTGGGTTACGGCATCCATGTCGTGATCACGGCCGCCCGCTACATGGAGGTGCGGGCCGCGCTGAAGGACCAGATCCTGGGCCGGCTCGAACTGCGGCTCGGCGACGTCATGGACTCCGAGTTCGACCGCAAGGTCGCGGCCAATGTGCCGGCCGGTGTCCCGGGCCGGGGTCAGGTGGCGCAGAAGCTGCACTTCATGGGCGCACTGCCGCGTATCGACGGTTCCAGCAGCGCCGCGGATCTCTCCGACGGCACGGCCGCGTTCGTCGGTACGGTGAAGGCGAACTGGGCGGGTACCGCCGCGCCGCCCGTGCGGCTGCTGCCGCGCAAGCTGCCGGCCGATCAGCTGCCGAAGGGCTTCGAGTTCCCGCAGCGGGGCATCGCGATCGGTATCGACGAGACCGATCTGGAGCCGGTGTTCGTCGACTTCGAGACCGATCCGTTCTTCCTGGTCTTCGGGGAGAGCGAGTCGGGCAAGACCAATCTGCTGCGGCTGATCGCGCAGCAGATCTCGGAGCGCTACTCCCCCGACGAGGCGAAGCTCGTCGTCGGTGACTACCGGCGGGGGCTGCTGGGCGCACTGCCCGAGGGCCATCTGCTGGAGTACGCGCCGATGGCGAGCTCGATGCAGATGCACATGGAGGCGCTGGCGGGCGTCTTCGCGCGCCGGCAGCCGCCGACCGATGTCACGCCCCAGCAGCTGCGCGACCGCAGTTGGTGGACCGGGCCGCAGATCTTCATCATCGTCGACGACTACGACCTGGTGGCGACGAACGCGGGCAATCCGCTGGCCCCGCTGGCGGAGTACCTGCCGTTCGCCCGGGACACCGGGGTCCGCTTCGTCATCGCACGGAACTCCGCCGGGGCCTCGCGGTCGATGTACGAGGCGTTCATGCAGCGCATCAAGGAGCTGGGGGCGCAGGGGGTCGTCCTTTCCGGTGACCCGGCCGAGGGTGATCTGATCGGTACGGTGCGCGGGCACGCGATGCCGCCGGGGCGCGGGTACTTCGCCTCGCGGCGCCGCGGGAACCCGCTGGTGCAGATCGGCCGACTGCCGGAGCAGCGCTGATCCGGTGCGATAGCACATGAGCGACTGCCCGTACACCGGGACGGTGGGCGGCGGATAGTCTGCTGAAGGATCCGAGAAGCGTTCCGCCGCAGGAGAAGGAAGGTGCCCGATGGGTACTCAGCAGGAGAAGGACGAGCTGTACGCACTCGACATCTCGGGGGTGGAGTGGCTGAGCGCGCCCGGCACCGAAGAGGCCGAGGAGCGCGTCGAGATCGCTCATCTGCCGGGCGGCGCGGTGGCGATGCGGTCCTCGCTGGACCCCGGGACGGTGCTGCGGTACACCGAGGCCGAGTGGCGGGCCTTCGTCCTGGGCGCGCGGGACGGCGAGTTCGACCTGAAGTAGTCGGTGCGCATACGGCAAGGAGGGGCACGCTCGGGCGAGCGTGCCCCTCCTTCCTTGTGCCCGCGGGCGGTCAGTACGCCTCGGTGAAGCCGCGCGAGGCCCTGTGGTCCGTGGCGCGGTAGCTGTCCTTGCCGTTCTCGACGATCCTCGCGACGTGCTCCAGGCGGTCCTTCATGTGCTCCGCCCGGCCCTTGTATTTGCCCTGCAGGCTCACGTACTCACCGTGGGCCACACCGTCCCAGGTGTCGGTGACGACCTTGAGCGCGGCGTCCATCTCTTCGAGGTCCTTGACGATGTTCCTGGACACCGCGCGGATGCGGTTGGCCATCTCCTGGACGGTCTCGTACTTGACCTTGGTGTTCGGGTCGTGCCCCATGTGTCTTCTCCTCGGTGCTCGGCGGGTGCGGAAGGGGTGGCGCGGCGCCGCTCAGACGTTGTTCAGTCCGGAGGTGTTGGCGGGCGGCGCCTGGCCCTTGACCGCGTTGAAGGCCGCGCGGACCTCCTCGTCGTTGGCGTTGCTGAGGTTCTTGGTGCCTTCCACCGCGTTGTGCAGGACATCGAGGAGCCGACGGATCTGGTCGTGGTCCTCGTTGATCATCAACTGCGCGGACTTGAACCCCGAGGCGCCGACACCCGTCCATCCGGCGCCGACCGTCTCCAGGATGTCGGCCAGTTCCCGGGACTGACGGGACACCGCGCGGCCCGTCTCGATGATCTTGTTCTTCGCCTGGACGATCGGATCGTCGGCAAGTCCGAAACCGCCTGAGGGGCTGGTCATCCGCAAGTCCTATCTCTCGGTTGCCTGGCCTGTCCGTCCGTCACGGTCAGGATCCTTCCGTTCCCATGTGCTCCGGCAAAGGAATGGGGAAGGTCCGGGCCGGGAAAGCGCCGTCTCGGCACACCCATGGCTTGAAATCGGCGCAGGCCACTTCTCGTTCCCCCGTCACACACGTGAAGTCTGTTACCACCCTAGTCACTTCGGGGTCTCTCCCCAACCGCTCTTCACCGGCGGCCGGCCACATCGCCGGGCGGCCGCGTCATCGTGCGGCGCGCCGTCGGCGGGCGTCGCGGACCACCGTCGCGGCCCCGGCGATCACCCCGACCAGGACGGCTGCCGCGGCCACCGCGTAGGTGGCGTACCGCTCGCTGCGCTCCTGGGGCGTCTCCGACAGGGAGAGCTGCGCCGGCTCGGGGGCCGGTGCCTTCGGCGGTGCCGGGTCCGGACGCGGGGCGTTCTGCGGGAGGTCGTCCCCGGACAGGGCGCGGACCGGGTCGACGACGCCCCAGCCGACGAAGTCGTCATGGCCGGTGACGGAGCGTTCGGCGGTCTGCTCGATGCGGGCGACGATCTGGGCCGCCGTCCACTTCGGGTACTTGGCGCGCATCAGTGCGGCCACCCCGGAGACGTAGGGGGCCGAGAAGCTGGTGCCGTTGTCGGTGCACTGGCCGTAGCCGGGGACGGTGGAGACGATGTCGACGCCCGGGGCGGCGACCCCGACGAAATCGCCGGCCTGGGAGAACGGGGCGCGTTCGTTGTTGCGGTCGGACGAGGCAACGGCGAGGACTCCGCCGAAGGCCGCGGGGTAGGTGCGTTTGCGCTTGCCGTCCATGCCGTCGTTGCCCGCGGAGGCGACCACGACGATGTTCTTGGCGAGCGCCCTGGCCACCGCCCGGCCCAGCGTGGATGTCTCCGCCAGGGGTTTGGTGGTGTCCTGGGAGATGTTGATGACCTGGGCGCCCTTGGCGATCGCGTGGTCGATCGCGGTGGCCATCGTGGTGTCCTTGCCGCTGTTCTTCTCGTCGTTCTGGCGGATCGGGATGATGGTGGCCTCGGGAGCCAGTCCGACGAATCCGGTGCCCGTGCGGGGGCGGGCGGCGATGATTCCGGCGACCTTGGTGCCGTGGCCGACCTCGTCGACCGTGCCGTCGCTCTTGCCGCCCTTGAGGTAGTCGGCGCCCGCCGACGCGTCGACGGCCGTCCTGAGCTGCGGGTTGACGTTGTCCACGCCGGTGTCGATGACGGCGACGCGTACGCCCTTGCCCTTGGTGTCCTGCCAGAGTTCGTCCAGCAGGACGCGTTGCAGCGGCCAGGGACGGCCCTCGTACTGCCGCTTCATCGGGAAGGTGCACTCGCCGCCGCCGTCCAGGCCCACGTCTCCGGGCCCCCGGGCGTCCTCGGCGGCACTGGCGGCCCCCGGCGCCGCCAGTGCGGTCAGCGCGGCGGTGACCGCCACCGCGCGGGCCGTCCTCCCGTACCCCATCCGTGTCCCTCCCCCGGGCCGTACGCCGCCCGCCGCGTTCCGCAACGTCATGAACCCTGCGGCTGGCGGGCGCTGTTGGTGTCCAGCCTGGGGCCCTTGGACAGGAAGTCCGACCATTCGATCGGTACGAGGGCGGGCATCACCTTCTCGTATCCGAGCCTGCTCTGCGCCTGGCTGGGCTCGGGGCGGCCGTCCGACTGCTTCTGCTGGTCGCCGGTGCCGATGTCGGAGCGCCTGGTGTCGCTGTCGCCGTTCGCCTGGACTGCGTAGCGCAGTCCGGTGTCGGTCACCAGGAAGAGTGATCCGTCGGGCCTGGTCTGCCGGCCCCGGACCTGGGTGTACAGCAGGCCGCTGCCGGGGGTGACGTAGGTGCTGGTGCCGCCGGCGGCGATGGAGGCGGGATACTCGGTGCCCGCCCAGGTGCTCAGGGTGGTCCGGCCCGAGCTGTCGACCTTGCGCAGCACGCTGCAGACGGTGTCGCGGCCGGTGCCTGCGCCCTCGGCGGAGTTGACCTGCTTGGTCCGGTGGGCCGGCCAGTGCGCGGCCTGGCCCGCGAAGGCGGCGGTGTCCGGCACGAAGTCCTGCAGGCCGACGGCGCGTGCCTCGCTGGCCAGGTTCAGCTCGGCGGTCTGCGGTGAGCTGATCAGCAGCCAGGCGGTGAACTCGGAGACGCGCTGGACCTTTCCTTCGAGCACCACGTAGTAACTGGTGCCCTCGCCGGTTTTGGTCCGAAGGACCATGCCGACCGTGTTCTCCTCGGCGGAGAGCTGACCCTCGACGTGTGCCGGGGCACCGATGTTGCCGGGGATGACCGGGAAGGCGATCGGGCTGCCGTCGTGCAGGGTGGCCAGCCAGTCGTCGGTGACGGACTGCGGCTGCACGCTCCCGACCAGGGCGTTGGTCAGATGCCCCTCGTCGGCGGCGGTCTCGGCGATGCGGTACTTGGTGCCCTTCGCGTCGACGAGGTAGCGGGCCCGGTCCTGGCCCTGGACGTAGAGCACCTGGCCGCCGCCGAGCTTCCATCTGCCCTCGGTCAGCTTGTTGTCGCGTGCGCCGAGGACGAAGGCGGCCTTCTGCACGGTGTTGCCCTTGCCGCCGGGCTGTACGCAGACGGCCCACCGCTTCGCCGTCCCGGCGTCCTCGGCCTCGGGCAGCCGGTCGGGGGCGTACGGAATGCCGAGGATCGGTCCGCGCGGGGGCTTGCCCGCGTCCAGGACGTCGTCGGCGACCTGGACGACGTCGTACTGCGCCGGGTTGAGCAGCAGCCGGGCCGAGGCGAGGTTGAGCACGGGATGCAGCAGGGTCTTCTTCTTCTCGCCCTTGCCGGTGGTGAGCACGACGTAACGAGTGGTGGACTTCTTGCCGACGATCACCTTGGTGGCGGGCTTGTCCCAGCCCTTGGGCGCGGTGGGCTTGAACATGCCGACGGCGCCGAAGCCCGCGAGGATCAGGGCCCCGACGACCATGCTCGGCAGGATCGCGCGCAGCGGGCGCGGAGCGCCCTCCTCCGTGCCGTTCGGGGAGGGTTGGAGGAATGCCGCCACCGTGCGTTTCTTCGCGAAGGTGTATGCGTTGAGCTCATCCCGCCGTGATGCCATCAGTCGCTTCGTCTCCCCGTGTCTCCCCGCGCGGCACCGGGAGCGTTCGCGTCGCCGGCCGCCGGGCCGGACCGCGATGCCGGACCTCGGTGCCCAACCGGCCCCCTACTATGCCTGCTGACCGCGGGCGGTGGTGGGGCGGGTAGGGTGATCCGGCCGTCGGGGCCCGAGCGGGTCAGGCGGAATACAGGGGGAGTTGGGGACCGATGAACGGGGGGAACGCCGGGATGACGGCTTCCGCGACACGGGCACGTCCGGCCGGAAACACTATGGGCCCCGCAGCTCCCGGAGCCGGTGGTGCGCCTGCTCCGCACGGCCCCGCGCGGCGTTCCCCGGCAGTTGCCCCGGGCCGCGCGGACGGACGGGTCGGGAAGCTCGGTTCATTCCGATTGCAACAACTCGTACTGCTGGAGATCGCGGCAGCGCTGCTGCTCGCGGCGTGGGTCGTCGAACCCCTGCTGCTGGCACCGGCCGTCGTGATCGCCGGACTGCTGGTGCTGCTGGCCGTCGTACGCAGGCACCGCCGCTCGCTGCCGGAGCTGCTGGGCTCCGTCCTCGCCCTGCGCGCGCGTGCCCGCAGGGCCGCCGCGCTGGAGCTGCCCGTGGGCACGGAGCCGGGGATCGCGCCCGTCGTCGAGTGCGATCCGGCGCTGCGCACGTACTCGTTCAGCGACCGTGACCGACGGCCGGTCGGCATGATCGGTGACGGTACGTTCGTCACGGCCGTCCTCCAGGTGGAGTCGGACGTCTCGGCGCTGAGGCCGGACCGGTCCGCGCAGCCGCTGCCCCTGGCGCTCGTACGGGATGTGCTCGAAGTCGACGGGATCCGGCTGGAGTCGGCGCAGATCGTGCAGCACACCCAGCCCGCACCCGCCCCGCATCTGCCCCAGCAGTCCATCGCCGCGCGCAACTACGCGCCGCTGCAGGCCCAGACGGGTTCGCCCGCCGTCCGGATCACCTGGATCGCGCTCAAGCTGGACCCGGAGCTGTGCCCGGAGGCCGTGCAGGCGCGCGGCGGCGGCATCACGGGGGCGCAGAAGTGCGTGGTGCGCGCGGCCGATCAGCTGTCGAGCCGGCTGACCGGGGCCGGCTTCCGCGCGACGGTGCTGACCGAGCAGGAGCTGACGTCCGCGATCGCGACCTCGGTCTGCGCCAGCGCACCGGCCATGACCCAGGCCGGCCTGAGCGGGACGCCGGTGCGCCGCACCGAGGAGACGGCGCGGACCTGGCGCTGCGACGACCGGTGGCACACCACCTACTGGGTGGCCCGCTGGCCGCAGTTCGGCGCCGGCGGTGCCGCGATGCCGCAGCTCGTGGCCCTGCTCACCTCGCTCCCGGCGCTCGCCACGACCTTCAGCCTCACGCTGGGGCACGGCGAGCGACAGGGCGTCTCGATCACCGGGCACATCCGGATCACCGGCCGCAGCGACGAGGAACTGCTGGGCGGCCGCCATGAGTTGGAGCGTACCGCCCGCGGGGTCAGGACCTCGCTGGTACGGCTCGACCGCGAGCAGCTGCCCGGCGTGCTCGCCACACTGCCCCTCGGGGGTACCCGCTGATGTCCGCATCCACAAGCACCGGGGCCCGGCTCGGCTTCGGGCTGATCGGTCCGCGACGGGCCCGGCAGTCGGTCACGCTCGACCAGCTGGAGTCGCTGGCCCTGCCGGTCGGCGACGACGGCGTGGTGATCGGCGTGGACGCCCAGGGCCGCCCCGCCGTGCTGGGGTTCAACCGGCCGACTCCGTACGAGGTCACGCTGATCGGCGGAGTGTGGACGGCGCAGGTCCTCGCACTGCGGGCGGCCGCCACCGGTGCTCGGATCGTCGTGGAGACCGGGCGGGCCCAGACCTGGACGGCGCTCGCGCACGCGGCGGGCGGCGGTCAGCCGTGCATCACCCTGCACGATGTCGGGCGGGTGCCGCCGCAGGGGCCGTCGGCCGGTTCGCCGGTGGTCGTGGTGCGGGACTGCGGCATGCGGCCACCGCGCGGGCGGGTGGTCTCCGGGCCGTGGCAGTCGGTGCTGACGCTGCTGCCGTATCTCAGCCCGGTGGCACCGAGGCTGATCGAGAAATCGGCCCTGGTCGGCATTCAGCGGGTATCCCCTGACGAAGCGGCACAGATCGGCCGCATACTGCACCTTCCGGCCGCCGAGACCCAAACACTGTCCACCTTGTCCGACGGGGTCACGCTCTGGTGCGCCGGGCGCGACCGGCAGTTCGTGATGACCCGGGCGACCGATGCCGAGACCGGACTCCTGGGCGGCGCGCGCAGGATGGACTGACGGGCACGGCCCGCTCGTGGCCGCCCGTACGGAACGTTCGGCTTTCCGTACGCAGATGTACATGTTTGACCGCTTCGCCCTTCACGCTGTGCCGTACTCGGCCGACTTGGGGGCGACACGTGATGCACGGGACAGCTCTTGCGGTGCCGTACGGCCTGCCGGAGCGAGCCCCATGACGATTAGGGTGGGTCCGGGCGCGGCAGGAGAACCTGCGGGCAGGCAATGCGTGTCCCAGGGGGAGAGCCGGGCGGTCAGGCAGACGGAAACGGTCGCCCCCACCCACTACGGCACAAGGGTGCTCGACCACACCAGGAGGCAAAGTGAACGGCGATCGGGACGAGATCCGCGGGGGCTGGAACAAGCCCGTCGACGAGTCGTCCGACGCGGAGCCCGCCGAGATGACGGGTGAGTTCACCATCGACTACACCCCGCCCGCCTGGTACACGCAGAACGCGCCGGGGGACTCGTCGGGCGGTGCCGGAACGCATCTGGCGCCGCCTCCGCCGCCCAGCGGTGCGCCGGTGTCCGTGCCCGCGCCCGCGCCGCCGACCGGCGGCGGGTTCGACTCCGACTGGACTCCGGCACCGCCCGCGCCCGCCCCGGCGCCGGCCCCCGCCCCGGCCCCCATTCCCGCCCAGTCCGCGGCCGGTGACGCCCCGTCCCGCCCCACGGCGGGCGCGGGGGATTCCGGCGGCGCGCCGGACACGTCCGGGAGCGGCGATGTGGAGAGCGGCTCGACCATGCGGTTCTCCCCGGCCGCGCTGAAGCGGCAGATCGCGCAGATCGAGGGGGGTTCGGCGGAGGCGGCCGGGGAGGACCCGGTTGCGGCTTCGGGCTCGGGTCCCGCGGCGGGCTCTGCCGGTGGTACGGGCGGGGGCGGGGCGCCT
Organism: Streptomyces gelaticus; assembly: GCF_014649535.1. Classification (GTDB taxonomy): domain Bacteria; phylum Actinomycetota; class Actinomycetes; order Streptomycetales; family Streptomycetaceae; genus Streptomyces; species Streptomyces gelaticus. The sequence continues at coordinate 146,098 of NZ_BMTF01000017.1, read as the reverse complement.
GCTTCCGGCTCCGCGCAGGCGGCGGACGCACCCGCCGGTGAGTCCGACGGCGCCGCCGTCACGGACTCCGTCCCCGAGGCCCGGGCGGATGCCCCGGGCGGTGCCGCCGACGGGCCGCAGGACTCCGCCCCGTCCGACGCCGTGCCGGATGCGGCGCCCCAGGACGCGGCGCCCGGCCAGGCATCGCAGAGCGCTCCGGCGCCCGCCACGTCGAATCCCTGGCCCCCGGCGCCCCCGCAGGGTGGCCTGCCGCCGCTGCCGCCCGCCTTCCAGCCCGCCGCGCCGCAGCCGGCTCCGCAGTGGCCCGCGCCCGGCCCGACCGGTCAGACGCCCGGCGGTTACGGATTCCCGCAGGCCGGGGCAGCCCAGCCGCAGCAGCCGCAGGCACCTCAGCAGCCCCCGAGCGGCTACGGCTTCCCGCAGCAGCCCGCTCCCCCGGCCCAGCAGACACCGGCCCAGGGCGGCTACGGCTTCCCGCAACAACCCGCCCCCGCGGCCCAGCAGACACCGGCCCAGGGCGGCTACGGCTTCCCGCAACAACCCGCTCCCCCGGCCCAGCAGACACCGGCCCAGGGCGGCTACGGCTTCCCGCAGGCGCCCCAGCAGCCTCAGGCACCGCAGCCGCCCCAGCAGTCCCAGACACCTCAGTGGCCCGCGCAGCAGAGCGCCCCGCTGCCGCCGCAGGCCCCCACCGGGCCCCAGGCACCGCAGACGCCCCAGCCGCCCGCCCAGCCCACGCCCAGCCTGCCCGCCCAGGTCACCCCGCAGCAGCCCGCCCAGCCCCAGCAGCCGCAACAGCCGCAGGGCCAGCCGGGTCAGCCGGGTCAGCCCGTCGACCCCCGCACCGGGGGCGCCTGGCCCACCCCCGTCACCCACGACCAGCGCGAGCGTTCCGTGCCCGGCGCCCCGCTCGGATACACGGCCGCCGTGGAGCTCTCCTCCGACCGCCTGGTCCGGGGCAAGCAGAAGGCGAAGAGCAGCCGCAACCCCTCCGGGGCGTCCCGCTTCAAGCTGGGCGGCAAGAAGGAGGAGGCCGAGCGGCAGCGCAAGCTCGACCTGATCCGTACGCCCGTGCTGTCCTGCTACCGGATCGCGGTCATCAGCCTCAAGGGCGGCGTCGGCAAGACCACGACGACCACCGCCCTCGGAGCGACCCTGGCCACCGAGCGGCAGGACAAGATCCTCGCCATCGACGCCAACCCGGACGCGGGCACGCTCGGCCGCCGGGTGCGCCGCGAGACCGGCGCCACCATCCGTGACCTGGTCCAGGCGATCCCGTACCTCAACTCGTACATGGACATCCGCCGGTTCACCTCGCAGGCGCCCTCCGGCCTGGAGATCATCGCCAACGACGTGGACCCGGCGGTCTCCACGACGTTCAACGACGAAGACTACCGGCGCGCGATCGACGTGCTGGGCAAGCAGTACCCGATCATCCTCACCGACTCGGGCACCGGCCTGCTCTACAGCGCGATGCGCGGGGTGCTGGACCTCGCCGACCAGCTGATCATCATCTCGACGCCGTCGGTCGACGGCGCGTCCAGCGCGTCCACCACCCTGGACTGGCTCTCGGCGCACGGATACGCGGAGCTCGTGCAGCGCTCCATCACCGTCATCTCGGGGGTCCGCGAGACCGGCAAGATGATCAAGGTCGACGACATCGTGCAGCACTTCGAGACGCGCTGCCGCGGCGTGGTGGTCGTCCCGTTCGACGAGCATCTGGCGGCCGGCGCCGAGGTCGACCTCGACATGATGCGACCCAAGACCCGCGAGGCGTACTTCAACCTCTCCGCGATGGTCGCCGAGGACTTCGCCCGCGCCCAGCAGCAGCAGGGACTCTGGACCTCCAACGGCTCCAACCCGCCGCCGCAGTACGCCCCGCCGATGCCCGGCCAGCAGCAGTACGCCCCGCAGCAGGGGTACCCGCAGCAGCAGCCTTATGGCGGCCAGCAGCCCCCGCAGCCCGGTCCCGGGACCGGGCAGAACGGCTGGCAGCAGCCGTTGCCCCCGCAGACCCCGTCCGCCGCAGGCCCGGCCGGCCCGCAGCCGCCCCAGCAGCAGCCCGCCCCGCCTGGTCAGCCCGGCCTGCCGGTGCCGCCCGAGCACCAGGGGCCCGTCCCGCCCACGGGATGGCCGCAGCAGCCGCCGTCAGCGCCTCAGCAGTAAGGCGTCAGAGGTCTCAACCAATGAGGGTCCGCACCGTCTCCACGGTGCGGACCCTTCGCGCATTCCCGCAGACCACACGCCGTTTCGATGACCGTTGACGTGGCTCGACCCCCGCTGATAAACCTTCGCTTCACCAGCTGGCGAACCAGAGATCAACCCGCCTTCTCCGTGCGAGTCATGACGCGAGGTCCCTGACCATGGTCGAAAGAGTTCCACCACGCTCCGCCCAGCCACGCTCACGTCTGCGTGTCCTCCTGGCCTCCGGTGCCGCCGCACTGGCGCTGGCCGCCGGGTCCATCGTTCCCGGTGTGCCGCTCGGCGCCGCGCCGCAGCAGGCGCAGGCCGCCGACGGCGGCAAGTCGACGCTGACCGTCGCCGTCGCACAGAGCGTCGACTCCCTGAGCCCGTTCCTCGCTCAGAAGCTGATGAGCACAAGCATCAGCCGGCTCATGTACGACTTCCTCACCAACTACGACCCCAAGGACAACCACGCGGTCCCCGGTCTCGCCACCAAGTGGGAGCCGTCCGCGGACAAGTTGACCTGGACGTACACCATCCGGTCCGACTCCAAGTGGTCGGACGGGCAGCAGGCCACCGCCGAGGACGCGGCCTGGACGTTCAACAAGATGATGACCGACGAGGGCGCCGCGCAGGCCAACGGCAACTTCGTCGCGAACTTCAAGAAGGTGACGGCTCCCAGCCCCACGCAGCTGGTCATCGAGCTCAAGCAGCCGCAGGCCACCATGGCGGCACTCGATGTGCCGATAGTGCCCAAGCACGTCTGGGAGAAGGTCGGTGACTTCTCCAAGTTCAACAACGACAAGACGTTTCCGATCGTCGGGAACGGGCCGTTCATCCTGACCGACTACAAGGTCGACCAGTATGTGAAGCTCAAGGCCAACAAGGACTTCTGGCGCGGCAAGCCCAAGTTCGACGAGCTGGTCTTCAAGACGTACAAGGACCAGGACGCCGCGGTCGCCGCGCTGCGCAAGGGCGAGGTCTCCTTCGTCGCCGGCTCCCCCGCGCTGACGCCCGCCCAGGCCGCCTCCCTCAAGGGCGAGAAGAACGTCAAGGTCAACGAGGGTCCGGGCCGCCGCTTCTTCGCGCTGGCCACCAACCCGGGCGCGCAGACCAAGGACGGCAAGAAGTTCGGCAACGGCAACAAGGCCCTTCTCGACCAGAAGGTGCGCCAGGCCCTCTTCCTCTCCATCGACCGCAAGACCATCATCGACAAGGTCTTCCAGGGTCACGCCGTCGAGGGCCAGGGCTACATCCCGCCGCGCTTCTCCGCGTACCACTGGCAGCCGACCGCCGAGCAGAGTCTGGCGTACGACCCGGCCAAGGCGGCCGAGCTGCTCGACGAGGCGGGCTACGAGCTCAAGGGCGACCAGCGGGTCGGCAAGGACGGCAAGCCGCTCGACCTGCGCATCCTGTGCCACGCCACCGACCCGAACGACAAGGCGATCGGCAAGTACCTCAAGGAGTGGTGGGGCAAGCTCGGCATCGGCCTGAAGGTCGACTGCCTCGACGACGTCTCGGTGCCCTGGTACGCGGGTGAGTACGACCTCGCCTTCGACGGCTGGTCCGTCAACCCGGACCCCGACTTCGTCCTCGGCATCCACACCTGCGCCGCGCTGCCTGCCAAGGCGAAGGACAGCGCCTCCACCGACAACTTCATCTGCGACAAGAAGTACGACGAGCTCTACAAGAAGCAGCTCGCCGAGTACGACCCGGCCAAGCGGGCCGAGATCGTCAACCAGATGCAGTCGTGGCTCTACGACTCCGGGTACATGAACGTCATCGCGTACCCGAACGCGGTCGAGGCGTACCGCACCGACCAGATCAAGTCGATCACGACCATGCCCGAGGCGGCCGGCAACATCTACGGCCAGGACGGGTACTGGAGCTGGTGGTCCGCCGCTCCTGCGTCCGGCGGCAGTTCGGACGGCTCCGGCGGGTCGAACTCGACCGGCGTCGTCATCGGCATCATCGTGGTGGTCGTGGTGCTCGCCGGTGGCGGGCTGTTCATCGCGATGCGCCGCCGCAACACGGCGGACGACCGCGAATAACCACTCGGACGGGTCGAGAGAGACCGGCCGGTGAACGCGCAACTCACCGGCCGGCCCCTCCACGTGCAGCACGAGTAACGAGAGTTCCCCATGACAGCTGACAGCACTCCGGCGCTCGTGCAGATCGCGGACGCGGACACCGACGGCCCGGCTCAGTCCGGCCCGTCGGCCGCCCACGGTCCACGGGCGCGCAACACCAAGGCATACCTCCAATACGTGGCGACCAAGATCGCGGGAGCGGCGGTCTCGCTCTTCGCCGTGCTGGTCACCAGCTTCTTCCTCTTCCGGCTCATTCCCAGCGACCCGGTGAAGCAGATGACGGGCGGCCGCCCCGTTTCTGCCGAACAACTCCAGTCGCTTCGGCATCAGTTCGGCCTCGACCAGCCGATGTGGCAGCAGTTCACGTCGTACGTGGGAGACGCCCTCACGGGCGACTTCGGCACCTCCTTCCAGTTCCACGCGCCGGTCATCGACAAGATCACCGAGGCGCTTCCGGCGACCCTGCTGCTCACCGGCACGTCGTACGTCCTCTACACCGCGCTCGGCATCTGGCTCGGCACCCGGACCGCCTGGCGCAACGGCTCCATGAGCGACCGCTTCAACACCGCGTTCGCGCTCACGCTCTACTCGGTGCCGTCGTTCTGGCTGGGCCTGCTCCTGATCATCGTCTTCGCGGTGGGCATCGGACCGATCCCCGGGATGTTCCCGACGGGCGGTCTGGAGTCGGGCAACGAGACCGGGTTCGCCTACGTCCTCGACGTGGCGCACCATCTGGTCCTGCCGGTGATCACACTGGTCGCGGTCGGGTACGCGCAGACGCTCCTGGTGATGCGCTCCTCGCTGCTCGACGAGATGGGCAGCGACTATCTGACGACGGCCCGCGCGAAGGGGCTGCGGGACGACGTCGTGCGCCGCAAGCACGCCGTGCCGAACGCGATGCTGCCGACCTTCACGCTGATGTTCGTGAACCTCGGGCATGTGGTCGCCGGACAGATCCTGGTCGAGACGGTGTTCTCCTGGCCGGGCCTCGGCGGCCTCTTCTACCAGGCGCTCAGCGTGCCCGATCTCCCGCTCGTGCAGGGGCTGTTCTTCGTCTTCGCCACCGCGGTGATCCTGGCGAACACCCTTGCCGATGTGCTCTATCCGCTGCTCGATCCCCGGGTGGGCCGATGACGACCGAATCCATGCCCACGCCCACGAAGGCGGAGACCGCGCAGAATCCGCGCGCCCTGGCCCGCGCGCGCAAGCGCCGGTCCATCGCCCGCTTCTGGCGGGAGTACCGCGGACACCGGAGCGGACTGTGGGGGCTGGCGGCGCTCGCCCTGATCGCGCTGGTCGCCCTGTTCGCGCCGCAGCTCGTCGGCGCCGACTCGCAGAGCGTCACCGGCGCCCCCGGTGGCGCGCTGGAGTCGCCGAGCGGTGAATTCCCTCTCGGCACCGACCAGTTCGGCCGCAGCGTGCTGGCACTGCTGGTGTGGGGCACCCGGGTGTCGCTGACGGTCGGCCTGCTCGCGGCGTTCCTGTGCGTCGCCATCGGTACGGTCGTCGGCATCGTCGCGGGCCACTTCCACGGCTGGTACTCGACGGTCCTGATGCGGATCACCGACTGGTTCCTGGTGATGCCGACCCTGGTCCTGGCCATCGCGCTCGCCACGGTGATGGACCGCTCGATGTGGACGGTCATCATCGCGATCGGGGTCACGACCTGGCCGACCACGGCCCGGCTGGTCCGGGCCCAGACGCTCGCCGTGGAATCCCGCCCGTACATCGAGCGCGCCCGCGCACTGGGCGGCGGCCATGGACACATCATGGTCCGCCATGTGCTGCCGAACGTGATGCCGCTGGTGCTCGCGCAGACCACGCTGGTGATCTCCAGCGCGATCCTCACCGAGGCCACCCTGGCCTTCCTCGGTCTCAGCGACCCGACCACCACCTCCTGGGGCGGCATGCTCCAGGACGCCCGCGAGGCGGGCGCGGTCAGCGCGGGCCACTGGTGGTACCTGGCACCGCCCGGCATCGCCATCGCCGTGGTGGCCCTGGCGTTCACGCTGTGCGGACGCGCCATCGAGTCCGTCCTCAATCCCAAGCTGGGGGTGGCCCGTTGAGCACGACGAGCATCCGGAAGACGCCGCTTCTCGACGTACGGGACCTCACGGTGACGTACGCCGGCGGAGCACAGGCCGTCCGTGGCGTGAACCTCGCGGTCGACGCGGGGCAGAAGCTCGGCATCGCCGGTGAGTCCGGCTGCGGGAAGTCGACGCTGGCCCTCGCGCTGCTGCGGCTGCTGCCCGCCGGCACGAAGGTCTCCGGCGAGATCCTGCTGAACGGCGAGGACGTCCTCGCCATGAAGTGGGGCCAGGTCCGGGCGGTGCGCTGGGCGGGCGCGTCGATCGTCTTCCAGGGCGCGATGCACTCGCTCAACGCGGTGCACCGCATCGGGGACCAGATCGCCGAACCGATCCTGCTGCACAGGAAGGCCACGCAGGCCGGTGCGGCGAAGAAGGCCGGCGAGCTGCTGGAGCAGGTGGGGCTGCCCGCCGCCCGCGCCTTTGCCTATCCGCACGAGCTCTCCGGCGGGCAGCGGCAGCGCGTGATGATTGCGATGGCGCTCGCCTGCGACCCGGGACTGATCATCGCGGACGAGCCGACCACGGCTCTCGATGTGATGATCCAGGCCCAGATCCTGCGGCTGATCGAGCAGCTGGTGTCCGAGCAGGATCTCGGCCTGATCATGATCAGCCATGACCTCGCGGTGCTCTCGGACACCTGCGACCGGCTCGCGGTGATGTATGCGGGCCGGGTCGTCGAGGAGGGCCCGGCGTCCGAGGTCTACGAGAACGCGCACCACCCGTACGGCAAGGCCCTGTCCGGCGCGTTCCCGCGCATCGGCGACCCGGCCTCCCGGTTCGCGCCCCGCGGGCTGCCCGGCGATCCGCCGGACCCGTCGGCGCTGCCCGGCGGCTGCACCTTCCACCCGCGCTGCCCGGTGGCCCTGGAGTCCTGCACCACCGAGGACCAGGAGCTGCGGGACGCGGGGCCGGAGCGGCGGGCCGCCTGTGTGCTGGTGGAGCCGGGGGCGGTCGCGGCCCCGGCCGGGCCGGGCGCCGAGGAAGCAAGGAGCACACCATGAGCACCACCACTCCCCTGCTCAGCGCCGAGGGGATGAAGGTCACCTTCCCCGGCCGGCGCGGGGCCGCCCCGGCGCGTGCCGTGGACAGTGTCGACCTGGACATCCGGCCCGGCGAGATCGTCGCGCTGGTCGGCGAGTCCGGCTGCGGCAAGACGACGCTGGCGCGCTCGCTGCTGGGCCTGGTCCCGCCGACGTCCGGGCAGGTCACCTTCGGCGGCGAGCCGCTCGACTACGCGAGCCGGGCGCTGAAGACCTATCGCAAGCGGGTCCAGCTGGTGCTCCAGGACCCCAGCGGCTCGCTCAACCCGAGGCACACGGTGTACGACGCCGTCGCCGAGGGGCTGCGGATCCACGGGTACGCCGGGGACGAGCGGGAGGCGGTGGCCGGGGCGCTGTCCCGGGCCGGGCTGCGGCCCCCGGAGCGGTTCTTCCTGCGGTATCCGCACGAGCTGTCCGGCGGTCAGCGTCAGCGGGTCGTGATCGCGGGCGCGCTGGTCCTGGAGCCCGAGCTGATCGTGGCCGACGAGCCGGTGGCCTCGCTGGACGCCTCGGTGCGCGGCGAGATCCTGGCCCTGCTGCTGCGGCTGCGGGAGGAGCTGGGTCTGTCCGCGCTGGTGGTCACGCACGACCTCGGGCTGGCGTGGAACATCGCGGACCGGGTCGCGGTGATGTACCTCGGCCGGATCGTGGAGACGGGCAAGGTGGAGGAGATCCTGACGGCCCCTCAGCATCCTTACACCCAGGCGCTGTTGTCGGTGCTTCCGGAGTCCGGTGCGGAGCCGGTGATCCTGACCGGTGAGCCGCCGGACCCGTCCCGGGTGCCGTCCGGCTGCCGGTTCCACGCCCGCTGCCAGGTGCTGGCCTCGGGCGAGGCGGAACGGGCGGGCGTCGCGGAGGACTGCCGTACGAAGGATCTGCCGGTGCTCGCGGGCGGCGGGCAGACCCAGGTGGCGTGCCACTGGGCGGTCGCGGCCGCGAAGGCCCGCGCCTAGCAGGCGGCAGGTGCGACGACACGGGGCCGGAACCGTCGAAACGGTTCCGGCCCCGGTGTATCCGAGGCGGGGTTCGGCCGCACCCGTTCCCGCATGTGACGGTTCAGCCGCGCCCGGTACGTACGCGTGCAGGTTGGACCAGGACCGTTCCTGCGCGTGACGGTTCAGCCGTGCCCGGTACGTACGCGTGCCGGTTCAGTCGCGCTCGTACGCGGAGATCAGTTCGCCGCACCGCTTCACATCGGCGGCCATCGCCACGAGCAGGTCGTCGATCGAGTCGAACCTCAACATCCCGCGCACATACGCCAGGAAGTCCACCGCGACATGGAGCCCGTACAGATCGAGGCCGACGCGGTCGATCGCGTACGCCTCCACCGTCCGCTCCGTGCCGTCGAACTGCGGGTTCGTGCCGACCGAGATCGCGGCGGGCATCGCCTCGCCGCTCACGTTCAGCCAGCCCGCGTAGACGCCGTCGGCGGGGATCGCGGTGTGCGGCAGGGTCTCCACGTTTGCCGTGGGGAAGCCGAGCTCACGGCCGCGCTGCGCGCCGCGGACCACGATGCCCTCGACCCGGTGCGGGCGGCCCAGGATCTCGGCGGCGCCCGCGACATCGCCCTCGGCCACCAGCCGCCGGGTGAGGGTGGAGGAGAACGGCTCGCCACCGCCCGCCTCGCCACTCACGTACAGATCGATGACCTCGACGCGGTAGTCGTAGGTCTCACCGAATTCGGCGAGCAGCTGCACGTTCCCGGCGGCCTTGTGGCCGAAGCGGAAGTTCGGCCCCTCGATGACCAGCTGCGCGTGCAGCTTGTCGACGAGCACCTTCACGATGAAGTCGGCCGGCGCCAGCTTCGAGAACTCGCTGGTGAACGGCAGGATGAGCACCGCGTCCACCCCCAGCTCCGCCATCAGCTCGGCGCGCCGGTGGTGCGGGGCGAGCAGCGGCGGGTGGCTGCCGGGCCGTACGACCTCGCTGGGATGCGGGTCGAAGGTCACCACGACCGACGGCACGCCCAGCTCGCGGGCGCGCTCCACGGCGCGCCCGATGATCAGCTGGTGCCCGCGGTGCACCCCGTCATAGGAGCCGATGGTGACGACGCTGCGTCCCCAGTCCTGGGGGATGTCCTCCAAGCCACGCCAGCGCTGCACTCTGACCGCTCCTCACCCGAACCTGTGTACGTGGGTTTACCTCTTACGCAGGTCTAAGACTGCCATGCTCACGCCGCGCGGCCTGCATCGGCATCGCCTTCGCACTGCCCAGCGCCTCCACCGTCCGCCGTGCGCTCGGGCCGACGAGCGCCGCCCATTCCTGCGGGGCTCCGGTCAGCCACCCGCTGATCAGGACGGCGAATCCGGGCACGTCACGGGCGCATTCGACCAGCCGGCGGTCGAAGCGGGCCGCGCCCTCGGGGGTCCGGACCAGCAGGGTCCCGGTGCGGTGGACCAGGGCGCGGGTGCGGGCGGGAGCGCGCCCGCCGGAGCCGGCCGCGGCGGCCCGCAGGAGCGCGTCGAGCACAGCAGGATCCCGATGGGCCTCCTGCTCGAAATCCAGCAGGACCTCCAGCAGCTGCTCCCGCAGCGGCCCGGAGGCGGGGCTCCCGGGCGCCGCGAGCACTCCGGCGAGCGCTCCGCGTACCGGCGGCGGGACGGGACGGTCCCGCAGCAGCCCGGTCACCAGCGGCAGCAGCAGAGCGCGGGCGGCGGGGCCGCGCTCCAGTCTCCGGTCAATGTACGAGGCCGGGTGCACGGCGTCGTCCGGGTGGCTGTCGATGTAGGCGCGCACCAGCCCGGCGGTGTGCAGGGCGAGGGCGGGGGCGTCGATCCCGGCCAGTGAGCACAACACCTCACCCGCCCCGTCGTCCGGCCGGGTGAGCCGCTCCCGGAACGCGGCGAGCACCGGCTCCGGGTGGGTGGGCAGCGCGACGGCGAGCGCTTCCGCGGACGGCCCGGACTCCCCCGCCACGAAGGCCCGCAGCGCCTGCGGGAGGTACCGGTCCCGGGTCCTCGGATCCTGTACGAGGAAGGCGAGCGCGGCCCCGTGCAGGGTGGTGTCCGCCGGGCGGGCCAGCAGAGCCAGGGCGGATCCGCGCAGCAGCTCGCGGTCGGCGTCGAGGGTGGCGTGTGCCGAGGTGATCAGCGCGTACGAGGCGGCGGCGGTGCGGAGGTCGCGGCGGTCCTCGTCGTGGGCCCAGCGGTGGACGGCCCGGCACAGCGCGGAGGGCTCGTCCTCGGCGAGCGCGGCGAGCAGCTCCTCGGCCCTGGGGTGGGGGGTCGAGACGAGCGCGTCGGTCAGCTCGTCGACGGCCAGGTCCCGGCGGGCGTAGAGGAGCGCCTGGGCGGCGGCGGCCACGGTCGGCCGCATCGCGTCCCCGTCCCCGGCGGGGAGCGGGCGCTCGTCGGTGAACCAGCCGCAGAGCAGTGGCTGTACGGTCCGGGGCCGCTCGGCAAGACGGCGTGCCACCGCGTCCAGGAACCGCTCGCCGCCGTCGGGACACGTGCCCCCGGAGTGGTCGGCGTCGGCACGCGGTTCGCCGGGGGGCGGGCCGTCGGCGGGGACGAGGCGCCGGAACAGATCGATCCGGTCCGCCTCGGACAGCCTGAGCCGCCGCCAGAACCACGGCCCGAACGCGGCGTACGCCCCCGGGCCCCCCGGCGCGCCCGTGGCCGCCCGGCGCACGACCCGGCCGGCCAGGAGCCGCAGCACTCCGAGGTACGGCCGGGCGTCGGGCACCCGGAGCAGGGTCTGCGAGAGCAGCCGGACCGCCCACCAGCGAGCGTCGTGGCACGGTCCCGGATTCGCCCCGGCCCGCGTCGACAGCCGGTCCAGCGCCTCGATCAGATCGGCCAGCCGGTGGGAGAGGGCGGCCGGCCCCTGTCTGCGCCCCAGGAGCAGCAGTGCCTGGATCACCGGGCCGATGCGGTGGCGCGGTACGGGAAGGGTCCGCGTCCCGGTCGCCGCACTCGGTCTCCTCGGCTGCGGAACCCGGCCCTGGGCAGCCACGGCTCCTGGCCCGCGGCCCGGCCCCGCCTGCGCGTGCCAGCGGTGGACCAGCGCGTACAGCGCCGCGTCCACGTCCAGGTGGGCGCCCTGCACCCGGTCCCCCAGCTCCTCGTGCGCGAAGCGGTAGCCGGCGCCGGCCGGGACGAGCAGGCCCTCGGTGAGGACGGCCGACGCCCAGCCCGTGCGCCAGGGGAAGATCTCTTCGAACGCCGCCCGGTCCAGCTCGCCCTGCCCGGGGCCCAGACAGCGCCGTGCCGCCTCGTGGACCTGCCCCGCCACCCGGGCGGCCAGCCTGCGGACCGCGCCGCCCCCGGGCGCCGGACCGGACGCCGCGGCGATACGGACCGCGATGCGCAGGCACATCAGGTCCAGGTGGGCGCCGAAGACCTCCTCGGTGTCGGGCTGCCCGGCAACGTCCCCCGGCAGCGCGGCGCGCACCTGTGCGAGCAGGCCCAGGGTGAGCGGGTGCCGGTCGTGCCCGGGGACGAGCGCCTCGGGCGGGAGGGCGTACCGCTCCTTGGCCTGTCCGGCCTGGCCTGCGGTGAAGTCACCCAGGGGTACTGCGGGAGGCAGCCGCCCGGCCGGTTCTGCGGGGCGGTGCAGCGCGCCGGCCGGGCAGAGCGCACCGGCCGTCTCCCAGTACTCGGGGCCACAGGCGATGACCAGCCGCGCCCCGTTCCCCCGCAGCCATTCGACGGTGGCGGTGATCCACCCGGCTGGCTCGTGGGCCAGCCCGGGAGGCATCTCCTCGGGGCCGTCCAGCAGGACGAGCAGGGGACTTCCGGACTCCCCGGCCAGCCGGGCCACCCGCTCGGGGGTGGCGCTCGTCATGTCGCCCCGGGCGCCGGCGGCGGTGACGATCCTTCCTGCCCGGCGCAGTGCGCGGGCCACGGCGTCGGCGACCGAGGTGTCGTCGGCCAGCAGATCGGCGCCGCGCAGCCAGAGGGTGGGCGCGGGAACCGGGCCGCGCGCCCGGCGTGCGGTGAGCGCGGCCAGTTCGGTGGTACGGCCGGTGCCCGGCGCTCCGACGAGAGCGAGGACGACGGCGGGGCCGTCCGCTGCGGAATCGGTGCGGTCCGGGCTCGCGAAGGAGGTGAACTCCTCGATGACGTCCGGGCGTTCGACCGGATCGGGGCAGGCGGCCGGACCGTGGGCCGAACCGAGCGAGGTCGCGGTGAGGTGCAGGGCGCCCGCGAGGTTCAGATCGCGTCCGTAGCCGGGAACACTCGTGGCGTTGCGCCGCAGCAGGGCGCCGAGCGGGCCTTCGCTGCCCGCCGCCGCCCGGAGCGGCACGGCGAACCCCGCTCCCGCGTGCCCGGCGCGCAGCGCACTGCCCAGCACGGCGATGACCGCGCCGCTCTCCGGATCGAGGACGGGCCCGCCCACGGCCGCGCCGCCGAGCCGCAGGGCGTCCCTGCCGTCCGTGCCGAGCGCCAGCTCCAGCGCCACGCCGATCCGGTGGGAGCGGCCGTGCGCGGTGTACGTCACGGGGGCGGTGCCGAGCACCCGGGCCTCGCGCCAGCCGTGCGCGGCGATCGTCACATACGTACCGGCGTCGATCCGGTCGCGCAGGGCGATCGGGACCGGCTCCACACCCAGCTCGCCCGGCCCCGCGGTGTGCAGCAGGGCGAGATCCGTCTCGGGCAGCGCGGTGATGTCGTCGGCCTCGACGGTGCGGGTACGGCCGCCCGTTCCGTGCAGGACGAACCGGGTGGCGCCGGCCACGGCCTCATGGCTGGTCAGCACCGTGCCCCGGTCGTCCGCGACGAATCCGGTACCCCTCGGCCGGCCGGCCGGATCGCAGATACGTACCAGCGCTGCCCGGTCCCCGCTTCCCATGATCCGAACGTTAGGTCCGGTGATCAGCGCGTGTACCACTCGGAGTAAAAGCGCCCCCGAATGCACCCCTGATTCACTCCGAGCGCCTCCCCATTGGGGTGAATTAACGGCGTCCGATGGACAGAACAAGTGGGGGACCGTGGAGCGGGCGCCGGGATCTGCCCCGCCCGCTCCACGATGAGAATCCCGAAGGACCCGTTCGTGCTCGGAGCCCGTCAGGCGAAGACGGCGAGGCTCTTGGCCTTGCCCTTCTGCTCCTCGACGAGGACCAGGAACCGGCCGTCGGGCCCGAAGACGCCGACCGGTCCCGGCGGAAAGGCCGGCATGTCCAGCCGTACGCCGTTCAGCAGCAGCTTGGCGCGCTTCTCGTCCACGTCCCAGCGGGGGAAGGCCGCGGCGGCGGCCTCGGCCACCGGCATCACGGTCAGCTCCTGCTGGTGCTGGTCGAGCGTCCGCGCCACGTCCAGGCCGTAGGGCCCGACCCGGGTGCGCCGCAGCGCGGTCAGATGCCCGCCGACGCCGAGTCCGGCGCCCAGGTCCCGGGCGATCGCCCGGATGTACGTGCCCGAGGAGCAGACCACCGAGACGACCAGGTCGACGACCGGCGTGCCGTCCTCGGCGACCTCGGGGCGGACGTCGTAGACGTTGAAGGACGAGATCGTCACCGGCCGGGCCGGGATCTCGAACTCCTCGCCGCCGCGCACCCGCGCGTAGGACCGCTTGCCGTCGATCTTGATGGCGCTGACCTTGGACGGCACCTGCATGATCGGTCCGGTCAGGGCCGCGACCCCGGCGTCGATACCGTCACGTGTCACACCGGAGGCGTCGGTGGACGAGGTGATCTCGCCCTCGGCGTCGTCCGTGATGGTGTTCTGGCCCAGCCGGATCGTGCCGAGGTACTCCTTCTCGGTCAGTGCGAGATGGCCCAGCAGCTTGGTGGCCTTCTCGACACCGAGCACGAGAACGCCCGTCGCCATCGGGTCCAGCGTGCCGGCGTGGCCGACCCGGCGGGTACGGGCGATGCCGCGCATCTTGGCGACCACGTCGTGCGAAGTGAAGCCGGACGGCTTGTCGACGATGACAAGGCCGTCCGGCGTTTTCTGCGATGTCATTCGGAGGCGGCGTCCTCGTCGTTCTCGTCGCCCGCCTTGCGGTACGGGTCGGCACCACCGGCGTACGTGGCGCCCGAGGACGCCTCGCGCACCCGCGCGTCCGAGGCGCGCGCCCGGTCGAGGAGGTCCTCGATCGCCTTGGCGTTGCCCGGGAGGGCGTCCGCCACGAAGGCCAGCGTGGGGGTGAACTTCGTCCCCGCAGCCGCTCCGACCGCCGAGCGCAGGATGCCCTTGGCGCTCTCCAGACCGGCCGCGGCGCTGGCCCGCTCCTCGTCGTCGCCGTAGACCGTGTAGAAGACCGTGGCCTCCCGCAGGTCACCGGTGACCCGGGTGTCCGTGATCGTCACGTGCGTACCCAGACGCGGGTCCTTGATACCGCGCTGCAGTTTCTCGGCGACCACCTCCTGGATGAGGTCCGCCAGCTTTTTCGCCCGCGCGTTGTCGGCCACTGGTCCGTCTCCTTCTTCGCCTTGCTCAATCGTCTTCGTCGCTGTGTACCCGCCGTCGTACGGACAGCAGCTCCACTTCCGGGCGGGCGGCCACCAGCCGCTCGCACCGGTCCAGAACATCTGTGAGGTGTCCGGTGTCCCCGGAGACCACGGCAAGGCCGATCTCGGCCCTGCGATGGAGATCCTGACCGCCCACCTCCGCCACGCTCACCGCGTATTTGCGCTGGAGCTCGGCGACGATCGGGCGGACGACGGAGCGTTTCTCCTTCAACGACCGTACGTCGCCGAGAAGCAGATCGAAGGACAGTGTCCCCACATACATGTATGTCCGGATGTCCCGCCGGTTCGGGGTCGTGCCCCGCCAGTGCTTGGCAGGGACACCAGAACCGTACACGGAACGGCCGGGGCCGATCGACGGAAATACGACCCGTCGACCGGCCCCGACTGTTGAGGAGAGATCCGGGGGTCTCCCCCCGGAATTCCCGTGGATCAGCCTCGCGGCTTCTCGCGCATCTCGTACGTCGCGATGACGTCGTCGATCTTGATGTCGTTGAAGTTTCCGAGGTTGATACCGCCCTCAAAGCCTTCGCGGATCTCGGTGACGTCGTCCTTGAAGCGGCGCAGACCGGAGATGTTGAGGTTCTCCGCGATGACCTTGCCATCGCGCAGCAGGCGCGCCTTGGTGTTGCGCTTGACCTCGCCGGAGCGGACCAGCACACCGGCGATGTTGCCCAGCTTGGACGAGCGGAAGATCTCGCGGATCTCCGCCGTACCGAGCTCGACCTCTTCGTACTCCGGCTTGAGCATGCCCTTGAGGGCCGCCTCGATCTCCTCGATGGCCTGGTAGATCACCGAGTAGTAGCGGACGTCGACGCCCTCGCGCTCCGCCATCTGCTGGGCACGCCCGGCAGCGCGGACGTTGAAGCCGATGACGATGGCGTCGGAGCCGGTCGCCAGGTCGATGTCCGACTCGGTGACCGCACCCACACCGCGGTGCAGGACCCGGATGTCGACCTCGTCGCCGACGTCGAGCTGGAGCAGCGAGGACTCGAGAGCCTCCACCGAACCGGACGCGTCGCCCTTGATGATGAGGTTGAGCTCCTGGACCAGACCGGCCTTGAGCGCCTCGTCCAGGTTCTCCAGGGAGAACCGGACACCCTTGCGGGCGAAGTTGGCGTTGCGCTCACGGGCGGCACGCTTCTCGGCGATCTGACGGGCCGTACGGTCCTCGTCGACCACCAGGAAGTTGTCGCCGGCACCCGGGACGTTGGTGAGACCCAGCACGAGGACGGGGGTCGACGGACCCGCTTCCTCGACGTTGTTGCCGTTGTCGTCGAGCATCGCCCGGACACGGCCGTACGCGTCGCCGACCACCATCGTGTCGCCGATGCGCAGCGTGCCGCGCTGGACCAGGACGGTCGAAACGGCACCGCGACCGCGGTCGAGGTGGGACTCGATCGCAATACCCTGCGCGTCCTGCTCCGGGTTGGCCCGCAGGTCGAGCGAGGCGTCCGCGGTCAGGACCACGGCCTCCAGCAGCTGGTCGATGTGCAGACCCTGCTTGGCGGAGATGTCGACGAACATCGTGTCGCCGCCGTACTCCTCGGCCACCAGACCGAACTCGGTGAGCTGGCCGCGCACCTTGGTCGGGTCGGCGCCCTCGACGTCGATCTTGTTGACCGCGACCACGATCGGCACGTCGGCCGCCTTGGCGTGGTTCAGCGCCTCGATCGTCTGGGGCATCACACCGTCGTTCGCCGCCACCACGAGGATCGCGATGTCGGTGGACTTCGCACCACGGGCACGCATGGCGGTGAACGCCTCGTGACCCGGGGTGTCGATGAAGGTGATCTTCCGGTCCTCGCCGTTGACCTCGGAGGAGACCTGGTACGCACCGATGTGCTGCGTGATACCGCCGGCCTCGCCCGCGACGACGTTCGTCTTGCGGATCGCGTCCAGCAGTCGGGTCTTACCGTGGTCGACGTGACCCATGACGGTCACGACCGGCGGACGCGGGATGAGCGCCTCTTCGCCGCCCTCGTCCTCGCCGAACTCGATGTCGAAGGACTCGAGCAGCTCGCGGTCCTCCTCCTCGGGGCTGACGATCTCGAGGACGTAGTTCATCTCGTCCGCGAGCAGCTTGAGGGTGTCGTCGGAGACGGACTGCGTCGCCGTGACCATCTCGCCGAGGTTCATCATCACGGCGACGAGCGACGCCGGGTTGGCGTTGATCTTCTCCGCGAAGTCGGTGAGGGAGGCACCGCGCGACAGCCGGACGGACTGTCCGTTGCCGCGAGGCAGCATGACGCCGCCCACCGACGGGGCCTGCATGGCCTCGTACTCCTGGCGCCTCTGCCGCTTCGACTTGCGGCCACGGCGCGCGGGACCGCCGGGACGGCCGAACGCACCCTGTGTGCCACCACGGCCACCGGGGCCGCCGGGACGTCCACCGAAGCCGGGACGACCGCCGAAGCCGCCGCCACCGCCGGGACGACCCGCACCGCCACCGCCGCCACCGGGACGGCCGGCGAAACCGCCGCCACCGCCACCGGGACCGGCCGGACGGCCTGCGAAGCCACCGCCACCGGGACGGCCTGCGCCGCCGGGACGACCGCCGCCACCGGGACCACGGCCACCGCCGGGGCCACCACCGGGACGCGGGCCGGCAGCGGGACGCTGCGGCATCATGCCCGGGTTCGGACGGTTACCACCGGGGGCACCGCCCGGACGGGGAGCCTGCGGACGGGGCATGCCGCCCGGAGTCGGACGGGCGCCGCCCTGGCCCTGGGGTCGCGGAGCGCCACCGGGGCCGCCCTGCGGACGCGGGGCGCCCGGACGGTCCTGGCCGCCGCCGGGGCGCGGGGCGCCGCCGGGACGGGGCGCCTGCGGACGGGCCATGCCCGTCGAGCCACCGGAGGTGAAGGGGTTGTTGCCCGGACGAGGACCGGCCGGACGCGCGCCGGGGCGCGGGGCACCCTGGCCCGAGGGGCGGGCGGGGCGGTCGCCGCGCTCGCCACCACGGCCACCGTCGCGCTGGCCACCGTCACGCTGACCGCCGGCCGGGGCCGGACGGGCGGGGCGCGGACCGGGCGTGGCACCCGTGGGACGCGGGGCAGCGGGCTGGGCCGGAGCCGAGAACTCGGCGGCGGGCACCGGGGTCACCGGAGCGGGCTTGGGCGCGGGCTTCGGGCCCGGACGCGGGCCGGGAGCCGACGCGGAAGGCGCTGCGGGGGTGCTGCTCGCCGGGGCGGCGGGGGCCGGCTTGGGGGCCGGGGCGCCGGGCTTCGGGGCAGCGGGACGTGCCGCAGCGGCCGGGGAGGGCGCTGCGGGCTTTGCGGGCGTCGCCTTGCGGGGCGCGCCAGGCTTTGCAGCGGACTTGCCGGCGTTGCCGCCGGGCCCCTGCAGTGCGTCAGTCAACTTGCGTACAACCGGCGCCTCGATCGTCGAGGACGCCGAACGGACGAATTCACCGAGTTCTTGGAGCTTGGCCATGACGACCTTGCTCTCGACGCCGAACTCCTTGGCGAGTTCGTATACCCGGACCTTAGCCACTTCGCTCCTTTTAGGTCCGGGTTACCGCCGGACCGTCGCTACTTCATGGGCGTACTCATCGCGTACTCATCGAGTGCTCATCGCAATCTCGACCTACTTCCAACTCGCGAGGTACCTGACCGCACGGGGTCCCGTGCCGTTCATTTCTTACGGTGTCACCCGCTCGACGAACCGCTGCACTGCGGCGGGGTCGAACGGCCCCTTGGCCTTGAAGGCCCGGGGGAAGGCCCGGCGGCGAACCGCCAGGTCCAGACAGACGGAGGCGGGGTGTACATAGGCACCCCGGCCGGGCAGCGTACCGCGAGGATCGGGGACACAGGCGTCCCCGTCCGCGACGATGCGCAGCAGCTCGCTCTTGGCCGCCCGCTCCCGGCATCCCACACAGGTTCGCTCAGGGCAAGCGCGGGCGTGCGTCCGGCCAGACACGGTTAAGTCTACCTCCCCGCACCGACCTCACCCCTTTGGGGCAAAAATCGAACGGATGTTGTCGTGATCTCAGCGGCATGCCGCCCAGATGTATTCCCCGCGGGCGTATTTCCCGCAGACCGGTCAGCGGCGCTCGGACCGTTCGCGGGCCCGCTCGGCCCGCTCCCGGTCGGCCACGTCGCGCTCGGCGTCGGTCTCGGTGTCCGGGCGGATGTCGATGCGCCAGCCGGTGAGACGGGCGGCGAGGCGGGCATTCTGCCCCTCTTTGCCGATCGCCAGCGAGAGCTGGTAGTCCGGCACGGTGACCCGGGCGGACCGGGCACCGAGGTCGACGATCTCGACCTCACTCACCCGGGCGGGCGACAGTGCGTTGGCGACCATCTCGGCCGGGTCGTCCGACCAGTCCACGATGTCGATCTTCTCGCCGTGCAGCTCGGCCATGACATTGCGCACCCGGCCGCCCATCGGGCCGATGCAGGCTCCCTTGGCGTTCAGCCCGGAGCGGGTCGAACGGACCGCGATCTTGGTGCGGTGACCGGCCTCGCGGGCGATCGCGCAGATCTCGACGGAACCGTCGGCGATCTCCGGCACCTCCAGCGCGAAGAGCTTCTTCACGAGGTTGGGGTGGGTCCGCGACAGCGTCACGGACGGGCCACGCACACCCTTGGCGACCCGTACGACGTACGTACGCAGCCGCAGGCCGTGGGTGTACTCCTCGCCCGGCACCTGCTCCTGCACCGGCAGGATCGCTTCCAGCTTGCCGATGTCGACCAGGACGTTCTTCGGGTCCTTGCCCTGCTGGACGACGCCGGTCACGACATCGCCCTCGTGGCCCGCGTACTCACCGAACGTCTTGTCGTCCTCGGCGTCACGCAGCCGCTGCAGGATGACCTGCTTGGCGGTGGTCGCGGCGATCCGCCCGAAACCGGACGGGGTGTCGTCGAACTCCTTGGGCTCCTGGCCCTCCTCCAGGTCGGCCGGGTCCTCCTTCGCCCACACCGTCACATGGCCGCGCTCGTCGATCTTCACTCGCGCGCGGCGGTGGCTTCCGTCGGTACGGTGGTAGGCGATGAGGAGGGCCGACTCGATCGCCTCGACGAGCACGTCGAAGGGGATCTCCTTGTCCTGTGCCAAGCCCTTCAAGAGCTTCACATCGATGTCCACGGCTACGCCTCCTCTTCCTTCTTGTCCTTGCGGCTGAATTCGATCTCCACGCGTGCCTTGGCGATCTCGTCGAAGGCGACCCGGCGGGACGTGGGCTTGCGGCCCTTGACGCCCGGCACTTCGAGGTCGAGGCCCTCCTCGTCCACCGCGAGGATGCGGGCCACCAGCTCGCCGCCCTCGTGCAGACGGAGCTTGGCCAGGCGGCCCGTGGCACGTACGTAGTGGCGGTGCTCCGTCAGCGGACGGTCGGCACCGGGGGAACTGACTTCGAGGACGTACTCGCCCTCGCCCATCGCGTCGGTCTCGTCGAGCTTCTCGGAGATCGCGCGGCTCAGCTCGGCGCAGGCGTCCAGCTCGACGCCCTCTTCGGAGTCCACGACGATGCGCAGCACGCGACGGCGGCCGGCCCGGGACACCTCGATCTCTTCGAGGTCCAGCTGTTCGGCGCTGACGAGCGGTTCGAGCAGCCCGCGCAGCCTCTCGCTCTGGGTGGTGCTCATCCGGGTGACTCCTCGGCCGCGTGTGCTGTTGTGGGGATCGTCGCGTGTCAGGTCAAAGGGTATCCGGTCCCGAGGGGTGTTGCCGTCCGCCGGCTCCGCGGCCGCGGGTACGCTCGCCTGCGGTGATCACTTCAGGACAGATCCAGTCAAGTCAGGTCCAGGCCCGAAGGAGAACAGGTGCGGCGCATGGGGACGACGCGCAGAGGTGTCTTCACCGCGACGGGAGCGATCGCCCTGGGGGCGGTGCTGGCCGGCTGCGGTGACGGGCCCGGCAGCGGGAAGGAGTCCGGCCGGTCCGGGGCGGCGACCGCGGCCGAGCAGGCCTCCGTGGCACGGGCGGAGAAGCGGATCCGGGCGGCCGCAGTGCGGACCAGCCTGGAGCTGCTCGGCGGCTACGAGCACGTGATCAGGGCCCATCCCGCGACCGCCGCCGGGCTCTCGCCGCTGCGGGACGCCGTACGGGCCCATGCCAAGGCGCTGGTCCCGGCGGGCGGGCAGTCGCTCGCCCTCGGGCGTTCGCGGGCGACCGATGCCGGGGGCGCCCTGCGGGATCTGGCCGCGGCGGAGCGCCGCGCCGCGGACGCGCACCTGGCGGCCCTCCTGGAGGCCCCGCCGGAGCTGGCCCGGCTGCTGGCGTCGATCGCGGCGGCGGGCGCGGCCCACGCCTATCTGCTGACCGAACTGGCCAAGGAGAACTCGTCATGAGCGCCGGGACACAGAAGGCCGCCCAGGCGGCCCTGGCTGCCGAACACGCGGCGGTGTACGGGTACGGGGTGGTCGGCGGCCGGGTCGCCGCGGGCCGCCGGGCCGAGGCCACGGCCGCCTACCACGCGCACCGGGCCCGGCGCGACGCGCTGGTGCGGACGGTGCGCGGGCTGGGCGGTGAGCCGGTGGCGGCGCAGCCCGCGTACGCTCTGCCGTTCGCGGTGCCGGACCCGGCCGCGGCGCTGCGGCTGGCGGCCGTACTGGAGGACCGGGTCGCGGGCGTGTACTCCGATCTCGTCCGGGCCGCCGAGGGGCCGCTCAGGCGGGAGGCGGCCGACGCACTGCGGGAGGCCGCGATCCGCGCGGTCCGGTGGCGGGGCAGCGGCGTACCCTTTCCCGGGCTCGCCGAGCGGGCCGCCGACGGCACCGGCACGAAGGCGGGGGCGGCCGCGAACGCCGGGTCCGGTGCGAAGAACGGGCCGATGTGACCACCGGGTCCGGCGCGACGCACTGAAGAAGCTCTGAAAGGGAACAAAGCACGTATGGGTTTCGAACCGCCGCAGCGTCTGGTGCGGGCGCTGGGCGAGTCGTGCGGGGACGCGGCCGCCGCCGACTGGCTGGCGCGGCTTCCCGCACTGACCGAGGAAGCACTGTCCGCCGCCGGAGGGCCGGCCGTGGAGCGGGTCGCCGCCCCGGGCGGCCGCAGCAGTCTGGTCCTGCTGGTGACGTGTGCCGACGGCACCCCGGCCGCGCTGAAGATCGCATCGCCCGGGGCCGCGCCCGAACTGGAGCGGGCGGCGCTGGCCCACTGGAACGGCTGGGGCGCGGTGCGGCTCGTCGCCGCCGGACCCGGCGCACTGCTGCTGGAGCGGCTGCATCCCGAGGTGTCGCTGCGCTCGCTGCCGGAGGCGAAGGCGCTGCTCGAAGCGGCGGGAACGGTGCGTCGGCTGTGGGTCGAGCCGCCGGCCGGGCACGGTTTCGAGACGGTCACCGAGCGGACCGGACGCCGCATCGAGCCGATGCGCGCCTGCGCGGCGGCCGACCCGGGCCTGGAGCCACTGGTCTCCGCGGCACTCGCGGCGCGCGAGGAGCTGGTCGCCCGTTCCCCCGAACTCCTGCTGCTGCACGGCAACTTCCGCCAGAGCAAGGTGCTGGCCGGCGAGCGGGTGCCGTGGCTGACGGTCGGTCCCGAGCCGCTGGTCGGTGAGCGCGCCTACGATCTGGCACGCCTGGTGCGCGACCGCGTCGAGGACCTGATCGCCTCGCCCGGCGGCCCGGTGACGGCCCGGCGGCGGATCAGGAAGCTCGCCGATTCACTGGACGTGGACCGGGAGCGGCTGCACGGCTGGACGCTGTTCCGTGCGGTGGAATCGGGGACCCGGGCGCTGACGGCCGGCCGCCGCCAGGAGGGCGAGCTGTCGCTGGAGTTCGCGAGCTGGCTCTGAGCACCGGAAAGCCGCAGGCCCCCGCGCGGTGCGCGGGGGCCTGCGGCTTTCCGGTGTGTCAGGCGGTGAGGCGGGCGATCGCCTCGTCGACGGTGAGCTCCTCGCGCTCACCGGTGCGACGGTCCTTCAGCTCCAGGACACCCTCGGCCGAGCGGCGGCCGGCGACCAGGATCTTCGGTACGCCGATGAGCTCGGAGTCGGTGAACTTGACGCCGGGCGAGATGCCCGGACGGTCGTCGACCAGGACGCGCAGGCCCGCGGCGTTCAGCTTCTCGGAGACGTCGAGCGCCAGCTCGGTCTGGAGCGCCTTGCCCGCCGCGACGACGTGCACATCGGCCGGGGCGATCTCCCGGGGCCAGCACAGGCCCTTGTCGTCGGCGGTCTGCTCGGCGAGGGCGGCCACCGCACGGGAGACGCCGATGCCGTACGAGCCCATCGTGACGCGGACCGGCTT
Organism: Streptomyces gelaticus; assembly: GCF_014649535.1. Lineage (GTDB taxonomy): Bacteria > Actinomycetota > Actinomycetes > Streptomycetales > Streptomycetaceae > Streptomyces > Streptomyces gelaticus. The sequence goes on along the minus strand of NZ_BMTF01000017.1, from coordinate 123,094 downwards.
GCCCTGCTGGCCGAGGACGTCGAGGGAGAAGATGTCGGCGTACTTGCGGCCGAGCTGGAAGATGTGGCCGATCTCGATGGCGCGGTCCACCTGAAGGCCGGTGCCGCACTCGGGGCAGGGGTCGCCCGCCTCGACGACGACCACGTCGAGGTAGTCGTCGACCTCGAAGTCGCGGCCCGCGACGACGTTCTTCGCGTGCTTGCCCTCCTTGTTGGCGCCGGTGATCCAGGCGGTGCCGGGGGCGACGCGCGGGTCGGCGATGTAACGGACCTTCTCCAGGCCCTGCGGGCCGACGTAACCGCGTACCAGGTCGGAGCGGCCCTCGAAGTCCTCGGCGGTGACCAGCTCGACCACGGCGGGGGCGAGGTGCTCGCCGAGCTTGCCGAGGTCGACCTCGCGGTCGCCCGGCACACCCACGGCCACGATCTCGCCGTCGACCTTGACCAGCAGGTTCTTCAGGGTGGCGGAGGCCTCGACGCCGAGGTGCGCGGCGAGCGTCTCGATGGTCGGGGTGTCGGGGGTGTCCAGCTCCTCGACGGGGCCGTGCGCCGAGCCGTCCGCGGGGGTGGCCCTGAAGGTCACGGCCTCGGTGTTGGCCGCGTAGTCGCAGGCGGGGCAGTCGACGAAGGTGTCCTCACCGGCCGGGGCGGGCGCGAGGAACTCCTCGGACGCCGAGCCGCCCATGGCGCCGGAGACGGCGGAGACGATGCGGTGGTCGAGGCCGAGCCGCTCGAAGATCCGGATGTAGGCGGCGCGGTGGAGCTGGTACGCCTCGGCGAGACCCTCGTCGGTGGTGTCGAAGGAGTACGAGTCCTTCATCTGGAACTCGCGGCCGCGCAGCACGCCGGCCCGGGGGCGGGCCTCGTCGCGGTACTTGGTCTGGATCTGGTACAGGATCACGGGCAGGTCCTTGTAGGACGAGCACATGTCCTTGACGACCTGGGTGAAGATCTCCTCGTGGGTGGGGCCGAGGAGGTAGTCGGCGCCCTTGCGGTCCTTGAGCCGGAACAGCAGCTCGCCGTACTCGTCGTACCGCCCGCTCGCCTCGTACGCCTCCTTGGGCAGCAGCGCGGGGAGCAGCACCTCCTGGCCGCCGATGGCGTCCATCTCCTCGCGGACGACGCGGGTGATGTTCTCCAGGACCTTCTTGCCGAGCGGCAGCCAGGTCCAGATTCCGGCCGCGGTGCGACGAACGTAACCGGCCCGGACGAGCAGCTTGTGGTTGAGCGTCTCGGCGTCGGCCGGGTCGTCGCGCAGTGTCTTGATCATCAATCGGGACATGCGCTGGACCTGGGCCATGGTGAACTCCTGCTCGGAAAGGTTGATGTGCAGGAGGTTAGCCGGGTGGCACGGGTGGGCGGAAATCCATTGTCCGCGTTCTCAGCCCCTGCGACGCAGCGGGAGCGGCGCTCCCATCACGGCGTACGGCTTGGGAGCACTGGGAAAGAGCACCTGACGTGCCAGGTCCTGGTAGCCGAGACTGCGGTACAGACCACGTGCCGGACTCTCGGTGTCGACGGCGGAGAGGATGGACCGGGGCTGGTCGACGGCGTCGGTGATGGTGGTGATCAGGCTGCGCCCGATGCCCCGGTTCTGGAACCGCGGCAGGACGTGCAGCTCGGTGATGACGAAGGAGTCGTCGAGCCAGTGCACGCAGCCGGTGGCGCGGAGGTAGGGCTCGACCACGGTGGACCACCACTGGCCGCGTTCGTTCGGCATGCCGTAGACGAAGCCGACGAGCCGCTCGTCGGCGGTGGTGGCGCCGAGGGCGCGGGCATCGGGGTGGTCGAGGTGTCTGAGGACGATGTGGCGCCGTACCTCGATCTCTTCGGGACCCAGACCGAAGGCGACGGCCTGCACGGCGAGTGCCTCGTCCACGCGCGCGGCGAGATCGATGGGCCCGATCCGGACGCTGGGAGTGCGGGGGCCGCCCCCGGAATCTGCTGCCATGCGCCGACCCTACTGGCCGGGGCGGGGTACGGGGTACGGGTCGGTGGCGCCGACGGCCGGGGGGTCAGAACAGCACGCTCATGAACGCGCCGGCCTCCCGGAAGCCGACCCGGGCGTAGGCCCGGCGCGCGGGGGTGTTGTAGTCGTTCACGTAGAGGCTGACGACCGGGGCGACATCGGCCAGCGCGTAGCGCAGGACCGCCGCCATGCCCGTTTCGGAGAGTCCGCGGCCGCGGTGTTCGGGGGCGACCCAGACGCCCTGGATCTGGCAGGCCTGCGGGGTCGCGGCGCCGATCTCCGCCTTGAAGACGACCTTGCCGTTCTCGATCCTGGCGAAGGAACGGCCGGCTCCGACGAGCTCGGCGACGCGTGCCTGGTAGAGGAGCCCGCCGTCGCCCGCGAGCGGGGAGATGCCGACCTCCTCGGTGAACATCGCCACGCAGGCCGGCATGACGACGTCCATCTCGTCCTTGCGGATCCGGCGGACCAGCGGGTCGGGGGTGATGTCGGCGGACGGACTCTCGGTGACCATCAGCGGCTGGTTCGCCCGGACTTCGCGGGCGGGGCCCCAGCCGGGTTCGAGGAGCCGCCACAGCTGGGCGGTGGGTTCGGCGGGGCCGACGATCGAGGAGCAGCGGCGGCCGGCCCTGCGAGCCCGGTCGGCGAAGGCCCGGACGGCCTCGGGGGTGGCGCAGATGGGGACGAGGTTGGCGCCCGAGTAGCAGAGCGAGCGGAGGCTGCCGCCGGTGTACCAGCCCCACATCTCGCCGCCGAGGCGCCAGGGATCGAGCCCCGCGATCTGGACCCGTGACGTCACGAAGGCGTTGGCGACGGGCTCGCTCTCCAGGACGGCGAGAGCGGCACCGAGGTCGCCGGGTTCGAGGACCCGGGTGGTGGTCTGCGTCAACACGAGGGGGCCTCACCATACGGTCTGCTGATTTCCGCACTGTAACCGACGCGGCTGATCCGTGCCGCCCGCGCCTGCGAACAGGGTCCGCGGTGCTCGGTGAGGTCGCTCACGGCGGCGCCCCGCCGGTCGGTGGCCGTCCGGCGGGGCGCTGCGGTGCGGGTCATGGGTTCAGCTGACGGAGACCTCGGGCTCGCCCGAGGCGATGCCGTCCTTCTCCATCTGCTCGGCGATCTTCATGGCCTCTTCGATCAGCGTCTCGACGATCTTCGACTCCGGCACGGTCTTGATGACCTCGCCCTTCACGAAGATCTGTCCCTTGCCGTTGCCCGAAGCAACACCCAGATCCGCCTCGCGGGCCTCACCCGGACCATTGACGACACAGCCCATCACGGCCACCCGCAACGGCACCTCCATGCCCTCAAGACCCGCCGTCACCTGGTCCGCCAGCTTGTACACATCCACCTGCGCCCGCCCGCACGACGGACACGACACGATCTCCAGCCGCCGCTGACGCAGATTCAGCGACTCCAGGATCTGGATACCGACCTTGACCTCCTCGGCCGGCGGCGCCGACAACGACACCCGGATCGTGTCCCCGATCCCCTCCGACAGCAACGCACCGAACGCCACAGCCGACTTGATCGTCCCCTGGAACGCCGGCCCCGCCTCCGTCACCCCCAGGTGCAACGGATAGTCACAACGAGCCGCCAGCTGACGGTACGCATTCACCATCACCACCGGATCGTTGTGCTTCACCGAGATCTTGATGTCCCGGAAACCGTGCTCCTCGAACAGCGACGCCTCCCACAGCGCCGACTCCACCAGCGCCTCGGGAGTCGCCTTCCCGTACTTCGCCAGCAACCGCGCATCCAGCGAACCCGCGTTCACGCCGATCCGGATCGGCGTACCCGCATCGTTCGCCGCCCGCGCGATCTCCTTCACCTTGTCGTCGAACTGCTTGATGTTCCCCGGGTTCACCCGCACCGCCGCGCAGCCCGCGTCGATCGCCGCGAACACATACTTCGGCTGGAAGTGAATATCCGCGATCACCGGGATCTGCGACTTCTTCGCGATCGTCGCCAGCGCGTCCGCGTCGTCCTGCGTCGGACACGCCACCCGCACGATCTGACAGCCGGACGCCGTCAGCTCCGCGATCTGCTGCAACGTCGCACCGACGTCCGACGTCCGCGTCGTGGTCATCGACTGCACCGACACCGGCGCATCCCCGCCCACGGCAACCGACCCGACCTGGATCTTGCGGCTGATCCTCCGGTCGGCGAGCTTGGTCGGAACGGACGGAATTCCGAGAGAAATCGCAGTCATGCGCTGAGCATCCCCAAGGTGTGGATCGAGGTCCCGAGATCGGCGGGCTCCGGCCTTCGAGGTTACGGCACCGACGGCAGCCCGGAGCACACCACGTCCAGGAGCACCACAGAAAAGCGGCGGCCCGGACACACACTGTGTGCCGGGCCGTCACTCGTGGTGCACGAGATGCTCGGTGGGTCAGGAGATCTTGACCGGATTCACGATGTCGGCGACCAGCACCAGCAGTGTGAAACAGATGAAGACCCCGGCGACGACATAGGCGACCGGCATCAGTTTGGCCACGTCGAAGGGGCCCGGATCGGGGCGTTTGAAGACCCGTGCCACATTGCGGCGCAGGGCCTCCCAGAGCGCTCCGGCGATGTGCCCGCCGTCGAGCGGCAGCAGGGGCAGCATGTTGAAGAGGAACAGCGAGAGGTTGAAGCCCGCCAGCAGGAACAGCATCATCGCGATCTGGTTCTGCGCCGGTACGTCCAGCGTCATCACCTCGCCGCCGATCCTGGCCGCGCCGACCACGCCGACCGGGGAGTCCGCGGCCCGCTCGCCGTCGCCGAAGGCGGCGTCCCACAGACCCGGGATCTTGGACGGAAGGGCGATGATCGAGTCGACGCCGTTCTCGACCATGTCTCCCATGCGGACGACCGAGTCGCCGAAGGAGAGCGGGACGATCTCGGTCTGGGCGGCGAAGCCGAGGTAGCCGGCCCGGATGTACTGATCGGGGATCACCTCGCCCTTGGAGTCCTTCTTCGCCACCGCGTTCTCCTTGAGCACGGCGTGGAGGGTCTGCTCCTGGCCGTCGCGCAGGACGGTGATGTTGGCGGGGCCGATGGTGTCGCGGATCTTGTCGGAGAGCGTGGCCCAGTCGTCGACCTTCTGGCCGTCGAAGGCGACGATCTTGTCGCCCTTCTTGAGTCCCGCCGCCTGGGCGGGCGAGACCGGGTCGGACTTCTTGCAGGTGTTGCGGTTCTCGCTCTGGGCGATCACGCACTTCTGGACACCGGCCACCTCGGTGGTCTGGGTCTGGAAGCCGAAGGTCATCGCCACACCGATGAAGATCGCGACGGCGAGGACCAGGTTCATGAACGGTCCGGCGAACATCACAATGACGCGCTTCCACGGCTTGCGCGTGTAGAAGAGGCGCTTCTCGTCACCCGGTTCGAGCTCTTCGAAGGCGGCGGACCTGGCGTCCTCGATCATGCCGCGCCACGGCGAGGTGGACCGCGCCTCCAGGCGCCCGTCCTCTCCCGGCGGGAACATGCCGATCATGCGGATGTAGCCGCCGGCCGGGATGGCCTTGATCCCGTACTCGGTGTCGCCCTTCTTCCGCGACCAGATCGTCGGCCCGAATCCGACCATGTACTGGGGGACGCGGATACCGAAGAGCTTGGCCGTCGACAGGTGCCCGAGCTCGTGCCAGGCGATCGAGAACAGCAGACCGATGGCGAAGACGACGATGCCCAGAATCGTCAACAGGACCGTCGTAATACTCATGCGCGCGCCTCCGCTGTCGCTTTCGCCGAGAGTTCACGGGCCCGGGCGCGTGCCCAGGTCTCCGCTTCCAGGACGTCTGCGACCGTGAGCGAAGTTCCCGTGGCGGGGGTGCCGTGTTCTGTCACCACCGCGGTGACCGTATCCATGATTCCGTTGAACGGCAGCCGTCCGGCGAGGAATGCGTCGACGCATTCCTCGTTGGCGGCGTTGAAGACGGCCGGTGCGGTGGCCCCGAGCGTGCCGACGTGCCTGGCCAGCCCGACGGACGGGAAGGCCTCGTTGTCGAGGGGGAAGAACTCCCAGCTGGACGCCTTGGACCAGTCGAAGGCGGGGGCGGCGTCCGGGACACGGGCGGGCCAGCCCAGGCCGATGGCGATCGGGCCCCTCATGTCCGGGGGCGTGGCCTGGGCAAGGGTGGAGCCGTCGGTGAACTCCACCATGGAGTGAACGTACGACTGGGGGTGGACGACGACCTCGATCCGGTCGAACGGGATGTCGTAGAGGAGATGGGCCTCGATGACCTCCAGCCCCTTGTTGACCAGGGTGGCGGAGTTGATCGTGATGACCGGTCCCATGGCCCAGGTCGGGTGGGCGAGGGCCTGCTCGCGTGTGACGTCCGCCAGCTCGCTCTTCGTCCGTCCCCGGAAGGGGCCGCCGGAGGCGGTGACCACGAGCTTGCGTACGTCGGCGCGGGTACCGGCGCCCAGCGCCTGGAAGAGCGCGGCGTGCTCGGAGTCGACCGGGATGATCTGGCCGGGCTTCGCCAGCGCCTTGACCAGCGGGCCGCCGACGATCAGCGACTCCTTGTTGGCCAGCGCGAGCGTGCGGCCCGCCTCCAGTGCGGCGAGCGTCGGGGCGAGTCCGATCGAGCCGGTGATTCCGTTGAGCACGGTGTGGCAGTCGCTCGCCGCCAGCTGTGCGGCGGCGTCGGGCCCCGCCAGGATCTCGGGGAGCGGCTCACCCGTCCCGTACTGCTCGTGCAGCGCCTCACGCAGGGCCGGTACGGCGTCCGGTGCGGCGACGGCCACGGTGCGCACCCGCAGCCGCCGCGCCTGCTCGGCGAGGAGGGCGACCCGTCCACCGGCGGCGGAGAGCGCGGTGACGCGGAAGCGGTCGGGGTTGCGCAGCACCAGGTCGATGGCCTGGGTGCCGATGGAGCCGGTGGAGCCGAGGATGACGAGATCCCGGCGGCCTTCGGCTGCGTCGAAGACGAGGTGCGGGTCGGCGAGGGGGGCAGGGCTGTCGCTCATGCCCCCCATTGTTGCCGCTCCGCCTGTGGGCGTGGACAGTGCGTCCCGTGCACGGGGCGGGCGGGGCGCCGCGGCCCCGGCCGTGATCCGCCGGACGCACCCCGGGCCTCGTGGAATCCCGGGTACGTCTTCCGTACGCAGGGGCCGTCGAACGTGATGCCCGGCCCGGCCGGTGGTTCAGCGGACGGTCCGGTGGACGTTCTCCCGGGCGGACGGCCCCGGGGTGGCGTCGGCGATCCAGGGCCCTTCGCCGCTCGGGTCGACGACGCCCTCCTCCAGCCAGGTGTACGCACCGGACAGGACGCCGTCGACCAGACGCCGGTCCAGGTCGTCGGTGTTGGACCACAGCCGGGTGAAGAGCTCCTCGACCCGGACGCGGGACTGGTGGCAGAAAACGTCGGCCAGCCGGTAGGCCTCGCGTCCGTGGTCGCCCGAGGAGCGCAGCAGTTCGGCGCGTACGCAGGCGGCGCTCATCGCGAAGAGTTCCGCGCCGATGTCGACGATCCGTCCGAGGAAGCCCTGCTTGGTCTCCATCCGGCCCTGCCAGCGCGACATGGCGTAGAAGGTGGAGCGTGCGAGCTTCCGGGAGGCGCGCTCGACGTAGCGCAGATGGGCGGACAGGTCGGGGTGGCCGGAGGGGTTGAACTCCCCGTAAGTGCGCGGGAGTTGCCCCGGTCCCGTGACGAGCCTGGGCAGCCAGCGGGCGTAGAAGCCGGCCGCGTTCGCGCCCGCCTTCGCCTTGGCGGAGAGGGGCTTGTCGGGGTCGATGATGTCCCCGGCGACCTTCAGATGGGCGTCCACGGCCTCGCGGGCGATCAGCAGATGCATGATCTCGGTCGAGCCCTCGAAGATCCGGTTGATCCGCAGATCGCGCAGGAGCTGTTCGGCGGGGACGGCCCGCTCGCCGCGGGCGGCGAGGGAATCGGCGGTCTCGAAGCCGCGTCCGCCGCGGATCTGGACGAGTTCGTCGGCCATCAGACAGCCCATCTCGGAGCCGTACAGTTTGGCGAGGGCGGCTTCGATACGGATGTCGTTGCGGTTCTCGTCCGCCATCTGCGAGGAGAGGTCGACCACCGCTTCGAGCGCGAAGGTGGTCGCGGCGATGAAGGAGATCTTGGCGCCGACGGCCTCGTGCCGGGCGACCGGCCTGCCCCACTGCTCGCGTACCGCGGACCATTCGCGGGCGATTTTCAGACACCATTTCCCGGCGCCGACGCACATGGCGGGCAGCGAGAGCCGTCCCGTGTTGAGCGTGGTGAGGGCGATCTTGAGCCCGGCGCCCTCGGGTCCGATGCGGTTCGCGGCCGGGACCCGGACCCGGTGGAAACGGGTGACTCCGTTCTCCAGGCCGCGCAGGCCCATGAAGGCGTTGCGGTTCTCGACGGTGATGCCCGGGGAGTCCGCCTCGACGACGAACGCGGTGATACCGCCCTTGTGGCCCTCCGACTTCGGTACCCGGGCCATCACGACGAGCAGATCGGCGACGACGCCGTTGGTCGTCCACAGCTTCACCCCGTCGAGGACGTAGTCGGGCCCGTCCGGTACGGCCGAGGTGGCGAGCCGGGCCGGGTCGGAGCCGACGTCCGGTTCGGTGAGGAGGAACGCCGAGATGTCGGTACGGGCCAGCCGGGGCAGGAAGGTCTCCTTCTGCTCCTGGCTGCCGAAGATCTTCAGCGGCTGCGGCACACCGATGGACTGGTGGGCGGAGAGCAGCGCGCCGATGGCCGGGCTCACGGAGCCGACCAGGGCGAGGGCCTTGTTGTAGTAGACCTGGGTCAGGCCGAGGCCGCCGTACTTGGGATCGATCTTCATCCCGAGCGCGCCGAGCTCCTTGAGACCGCTGATCACCTCGTCGGGGATTCTCGCCTCGCGCTCGATCAGGGCGCCGTCGATCCTCGTCTCGCAGAACTCGCGCAGCCGGGCGAGGAAGGCCTCGCCGCGCCGGACGTCGTCCGGGGGCGGCATCGGATGCGGATGGATCAGGTCGAGCCGGAAGCGCCCGAGGAAGAGTTCCTTGGCGAAGCTCGGCTTGTGCCAGTCCTGTTCGCGCGCGGCCTCGGCCACTTGGCGCGCTTCACGCTCGGTGACCCTGGGCGTGTTCTTGGGGGCGGATGGTGCGGACATGAGGAGCTCACCTCGCCGCGTTGTGAGTGGGTGGACGCGGCCGGTCCGCGTGGGAGGCGCCCACCGGTACCAACCGGCTCTACTCGTCCGTATGTACCTGAATCCTGACACGCCCACCATCCCCCGGACGCCGATCGGGTCGCGGGCCACCCGACCGACCCGCCTGCGGTGGCGGACACGACGGAAACGCGGAGACGGCCTGAACCCCCGCACAGTTTGGGTTCAGGCCGTCTCGCTGCCGCCTGCTGTCGTGCTGTCCAGGCGGAACACAGGCGACGTCGGTGGATCGGTTCGATCCGGTTCGCGGACTACAGGGCGAGGCCGGTGAGAACCAGCACGCGCTCGTAGGTGTAGTCGTCCATGGCGTAGCGGACGCCCTCGCGGCCGACGCCGGACTGCTTGGCACCGCCGTACGGCATCTGGTCCGCGCGGTAGGAGGGGACGTCACCGATGATCACGCCGCCGACCTCGAGGGCGCGGTGGGCGCGGAAGGCGGTCTGCAGGTCGTGCGTGAACACACCTGCCTGCAGGCCGTACTTGGAGGAGTTGACGGCCGCGAATGCCTCGGCCTCGCCGTCCACCTTCTGCACGGACAGCACCGGTCCGAAGACCTCCTCGCAGGAGAGGGTGACGTTGTCCGGGAGCTCCGCGAGCACCGTCGGGGCGTAGGTGGCACCGTCCCGCTTGCCGCCGGTGAGCAGCTGGGCGCCGGCCTGCACGGCCTCGTCGACCCAGGACTCGACACGCTTGGCGGCGTCCTCGCTGACCAGCGGGCCGACGTCGGTGGCGGCGTCCGACGGGTCGCCGGTGACCTGGGCCTCGACCGCGGCGACGATCTTCGGGACGAGCCGGTCGTAGACCGAGGCGTCCGCGATGACGCGCTGCACGGAGATGCAGGACTGGCCGCCCTGGTAGTTGGAGAAGGTCGCGATACGGGTCGCGGCCCAGTCCAGGTCCTCGTCCGAGGCGTAGTCGCCGAGGACGACCGCGGCGCCGTTGCCGCCGAGCTCAAGGGTGCAGTGCTTGCGCGGCACCGACTCCATGATCGAGTAGCCGACGGGGCCGGAACCGGTGAAGGAGATCACGGGCAGGCGCTCGTCCTGGACCAGGGCGGGCATCCGGTCGTTGGGGACCGTCAGCACGGACCAGGAACCGGCCGGCAGGTCGGTCTCGGCCAGCAGCTCGCCCAGGATCAGGGAGGAGATCGGGGTGGCCGGGGCGGGCTTCAGGATGATCGGGGCGCCGACGGCGATGGCCGGGGCCACCTTGTGGGCGCTCAGGTTCAGCGGGAAGTTGAACGGCGCGATGCCGAGGACCGCACCGCGCGGGAAGCGGCGGGTCAGGCCGAGACGGCCGGTGCCACCGGCGTCGGTGTCCAGGCGCTGGGCGTCGCCGCCGTTGAAGCGGCGGGCCTCCTCCGCGGCGAACCGGAACACCGAGACGGCGCGGCCGACCTCGCCGCGGGCCCACTTGATGGGCTTGCCGTTCTCGGCGGAGATCAGCTGGGCGATCTCCTCGGTGCGCTCCACCAGACGCCGTACGACGTGGTCGAGTGCGGCGGCCCGGACGTGCGCCGGGGTCGCGGCGAACTCCTCGCGCACGGCGTGCGCGGCCGCGACGGCCTCCTCGGTCTGGGCGTCGGTCGGCACGCTGACGGTGCCGACGAGACGGCCGTCCCAGGGGTTGGTGACGTCGAAGCTGTCCTCGCCGGTGGCCTGGCGGCCGGCGAGCCAGAAGGCGTGGGTGGAAGTCATGGAGGTTCCGGCCCTTCGGAGCGGTGGGGGTTTCCTGCCCCCACCGTAGGGCCGCGCGGCCTCCCTGGCGTTTGTCCGGGGTGGAGAAGTGCGCACCGGGGACACGCCGCTTTGTCGGATGCGGACGCAACAGCGGGCTCCGGCGCAGCGGCTACGCCTCCGGCGCCGACGGGGTGCTCGTCGCCTTCAGCGCCAGCCACAGCTCCATCCGGACGTCCGGATCGTCCAGCGAGCGGCCCAGGATCTCCTCCACCCGGCGCATCCGGTAGCGCAGGGTGTGGCGGTGCACCCCCAGGTCCGCCGCGGCGGCGTCCCACTGGCCGTGGTGGGCGAGCCAGGCCCGCAGCGAGGCCACGAGGTCGCCGCGACCCTTGGCGTCGTGTTCGTGCAGGGCGCGGAGCATCCCGTCGGCGAAGGCCCGCACCGCGTCGTCCGCGAGCAGCGGGAGCACCGAGCCGGCCGCCAGCTCCTCGTGCTCGACCAGCGCCCTGCCCCGGCGGCGCGCCACCGACAGGGCCTGTTCGGCCTGCTTGTACGCGGCGGAGACGGCGATCGGGCCCGCCGGTGCGGAGAGACCCACGACCACCTGGCCCTCCTCCGCCCTCGCCCCTTCGGCGGGCGTCCGTGCCTCCTGGGCCTCCGCGTACGCCGCGCAGGCCGCGACCGCCGCTCCGCCGTCCGCGGCGAGGACGACGAGCCGGTCGCCCTCGGGGACGGTCAGCAGGGTCTCGCCGGTCCTCAGGGCCGCCGCCTCCATCGCCTCGCCGAGCGGCGCGGGGGTGGCGGGGTCGGACGCCTCCGCGATGAGCAGCCGGAACGGGGCGTCGAGCAGCCCCCCGTACAGGTCGCCGGCGACGGCCCTGGCGTGGTCCGGCTGGCCGGCGAGCAGCATGCGCAGCACCGCCGCGCCGAGGCGCTGCTCGGCGCCCTGGAGGGACCGGGAGCGTGCGGTGGTCAGGGTGAGCAGGGCGACGGCGGAGTGCACGGCGTACCGCTCCGCGGTGCCGAGTGCCGCGCCGGTGCCGACGGCCAGCGCTCCCCTGACCCGGCGGCCGGTGCCCAGGGACTGGAGCTCGACCCGGTCCTCGGCGCCGCCGACGACCATGCTGGCCGGGGCCGGGCGGTCCCGCAGGCGTTCCACGTCGGGGGTGAGCCGGGCGGCGCGGCGGGCGGCCCATTCGGGGGCCGCGGCGACGACCTGGCCGGCCGCGTCGTACAGCGCGGCCCAGCCGTCGAGGTGGGCGGCGAGGCGGGTGAGGAGTTCACCGGGTCCGTCGCCGGAGAGTGCGGCCCTGGTCAGTTCCCGCTGGACCTCGAACCCGGCCGTCACGGCCCGGTACTGGTCCTCGGCGATCGCCGAGGACACGGCCTTGGCGATCGCGATGAACGGGGTGCGTCGAGGCACTTCGAGGAGCGGCAGCCCCGCTTCCTCGGCCGCGTCGACCAGCGCCTTCGGCAGCTCGTCGTAGTGGACGCCGACCGCGAAGCCCAGGCCGACGACTCCGGCCCCGGCCAGCCGGCGCACGTACCGCCGCATCGCCTCGGGGTTCTCGGCGTCGAGGTTGGTGGCGGTGACGAGCAGGAACTCACCGCCCTCCATGTAAGGAACGGGGTCGGTCAGCTCGCTGGCGTGCGCCCAGCGCACGGGCGCGTCGAGCCGGTCCGCCCCCGCGCGCACGGTGAGTCTGAGCGCCGAACGCTGGACGAGCGAGGCGAGAGTGAGGGGCATGGGGACCGTGGGACCTCGGGGAGTCGGTTTTCGCCGTCCCGTATGAACGGCTGCTGCCAATTCTGCCAGGCTGGCAGGGTCCGGCATGACCACGCCCAAGGACCGGGGCCGCGTCCCGCACCGCTCAGCCGTTCAGATCCACGAGCAGTGGCGGCGCGTGCTCCCCCCGCACGGTCGTCAGGGACAGTACCGCGTGTCCGGCAGGCACCCGGTGGGCCAGTTCCGAGGCCGACCAGCGCTCCCGCTCGACCTGGCGCACGGTCACCGCGTCGGTGGTCACCGCCTTGCCGGTGACGAGCTTGCGCAGGGCGTGCACGGCCCGGGTGAGCGGCTGGTCGGCGAAGACCGTGTGCTTGGCGACCTCGGTGGTCTCCACCCATTCGGTGCCCCAGGCCTGCGCGAAGAGCCGCCCGTCCCAGGTCGTGACGCCGGAGAAGGTCATGTGACAGCCGACCGAGCCGAGCAGCGCCGTGTGCAGGCTCTCCGGCACGTCGCCCAGCCCGCGCAGGGTGAGCAGGACTCCGGCGTTGCAGTTCCGCAGCCGTTGCACGGCCCGTACGGACTCGGTGGTGACGGTGTGCGTGGCGTCGTCCAGGGCCAGGAAGGCGAACAGCGAGCGGTCCGTGCGGGCGGCCGCCCCGGCGGTGAACTGGGCGAGCACCAGCCGGGCGATCAGGCGGGCGGCCTCGGGGTGGGCGCGTTCGGGCAGGTCGATGCGGACCCGCAGCGGGTGTTCGAGGGTGCGTACCGAGAACGGCCGGGTCGCGCCGCTGGTGTCGAAGAAGCCCGCGAAGGCGGGCCGGTCCAGGGCGGCGAGCCGGTCGGCGAGCAGGACCGCCGGGTCGCCGGGGGTGCCCGCCTGCCGGGCCCGGGTGTCGAGTTCGCGCAGGTAGGAGCCGTGCGCATCGCTGTCGAGCCGGGCCCGGAGCTCGGCGAGGGCGCCGGGAGAGCCGTCGAGCAGTTCGCGCAGCACCGGGACGGACGGGAAGCGGTCGTGGACCGCCCGGTACGGGCCGAGCAGCTGGGCGAGTGCGGTCGTGGCCCGCCGCGCGTCGATGCCGGGCAGGTCGCCCGCGATCGCCTCGGCGAGCAGGGCAGCGGCCTCGTCGGCGTCGTCGGTCCCGCTGTACAGGTCGAGGTCGTGGGCACAGGAGGCGTCGCCGGGCCTGATCACCACGTCGTAGCCCTCGTCGGGCCCGAGCGGGGTGCCCGTCGCGCAGACGGCCACCACAACGGCCTGCCCGGCGAGGGCCTGGAGGGCGAGCGACTCCACGACGGGCCGCACCAGGTGCCGGGTCTTGCCCGATCCGAAGGGCCCGACGGCCAGCAGCGAGGAGCCCAGGGACGCCGGGTCGACGGCGGCGCCCGCGCCCCGCCGGGCCGCCGGGTTGCGCTCGAAGTCCGTGTACCGGCCCAGCCGCACCTGCGAGGTGAGCAGGTCGTGGGTGGCGGCCCGGGCCGGCAGGTCCCGGTCGCCCGAAGGGTGCGGACAGGCCCCCGCGCCCCGGCCGAGCACGGCGTCGGTGAACGGGCCGGTCCGGGCGGGGTCGGCCTCCACGGAGAGCCAGGCACGCCGGATCCGTACGCAGTCGACGTCGTTCATCCGCCCGGCCCGCTCGTCCGCCACCAGCCGGTCGGCGGCCTCGTGCCGGCCCGCGGCGCGCAGCTGGGGCCAGTCGGCGGGGTTCTCACCGGGCGCCTTCTCGTGTTCCGGTCCGGGCTTCGCACGGCCGCGCAGCTCCCGGGCGAGGGTGAGCCAGCCGCCGGCCCGCGCGATCGGCAGCAGGATCGCGGCGGCGCCCACCAGGTGGTAGACCGTCTTGAAGGTCTCCACGCGCTCCAGGGTCTCCTCGGCCGTGCCGCCGTACAGCCAGGAGTACGGGGTCAGGCCCAGCGCCAGGTCGTCGAAGGGCAGCAGCTCGTCGGCATTGGCGAAACACCAGACGAGGACGGCCCCGACCAGTGCGGTGGCCAGCGCCCGGCCCGGCTGGGGGTGGTCGACGGCGTACCGGTGGAACACCTCGCGCCAGTTGCCCAGCCGCCCGAAGCCCCAGATCACCAGGGCGGCGACCAAGCTGTTGTAGACGGCGAGGGCGGTCAGGGCCGCCGCGGGGCGTTCGAGCCCCCACCAGTCGGACGGTGTGACCACTTCGAGGAGGATCCGGCTGTGCGGCACATATCCGTTGCGCCACAGCGACCACACCAGCATGGCGGCGAGCAGCGCCACGATCGCACCGCCGATCAGCGCCCGGTCGGGCACCCGGTCGGGGTCGGACTCGGGCCGGGGTGTGTGGCCGAACCGCCACAGGCCGGGCTCGGCCGCCGCGCGCGGAGTGCGCAGCCAGTCCCCCAGCGCGAGGCGGGAGGCGGGGGCGTATTCCGGCCTCGGCGGCAGTTCGGGTGGTGGCGGGCCCGCCGGGCGCGGCACCGGGCTACCGGAGCGGGTGTCGCGCGAGCCGTACGTGCCCTCGGTGTCCATCTGCTGTCCCTCGTCCCCTGACCAGCGCCGACCGGTAACTTCGGGCGCGCGCGCCCGAAGTCATCAATCTAGTGCCCCGCATCACCCCGTCGGACGCGGTCCGGCGGGATGTCTTCGCCTGTCCCCCGGGGCCCCGCACCCCCTCGCTATGTCCGTGACGGACAACGACGCGCGGGCACCACTCCCGATCGGAACATGCCGTACCCCTGGCCCCACCCATAGCCTGCACGAAGAAGCGTCCGAAACATCCCCCCAGGAGCCCCTCATGACCGCAATCCCGCAGGAGCGCCGCGTCGTCACTGCCATTCCCGGCCCGAAGTCGGTGGAGCTGCAGGCCCGCCGTCTGGAGACGGTGGCCGCAGGTGTGGGCTCCACCCTGCCGGTGTTCACCGCCCGCGCCGGTGGCGGGATCATCGAGGACGTGGACGGCAACCGTCTGATCGACCTCGGCTCCGGTATCGCCGTGACCTCGGTCGGCGCCTCCGCCGAGGCCGTCGTGCGCCGCGCGTCCGCGCAGCTCGCCGACTTCACCCACACCTGCTTCATGGTCACGCCGTACGAGGGGTACGTCGAGGTCTGCGAGCAGCTCGCGGAGCTGACGCCGGGCGACCACCCGAAGAAGTCCGCGCTGTTCAACTCCGGCGCCGAGGCCGTCGAGAACGCGGTGAAGATCGCCCGCATCCACACCAAGCGCACCGCGGTCGTCGTCTTCGACCACGGCTACCACGGCCGCACCAACCTCACGATGGCGCTGACCGCCAAGAACATGCCGTACAAGCAGGGCTTCGGCCCGTTCGCGCCCGAGGTCTACCGGGTGCCGGTGGCGTACGGCTACCGCTGGCCGACCGGTGCCGAGAACGCCGGTGCCGAGGCGTCCGCCCAGGCCATCGACCAGATCAACAAGCAGATCGGCGCGGAGAACGTCGCCGCGATCATCATCGAGCCGGTGCTCGGCGAGGGCGGCTTCATCGAGCCGGCCAAGGGCTTCCTCCCGGCGATCGCCCAGTTCGCCAAGGACAACGGCATCGTCTTCGTCGCCGACGAGATCCAGTCCGGCTTCTGCCGCACCGGCCAGTGGTTCGCCTGCGAGGACGAGGGCATCGTCCCGGACCTGATCACCACCGCCAAGGGCATCGCGGGCGGTCTGCCGCTCTCCGCCGTGACCGGCCGCGCCGAGATCATGGACTCCGCCCACTCCGGCGGCCTCGGCGGCACCTACGGCGGCAACCCGGTCGCCTGCGCGGGTGCGCTCGGCGCCATCGAGACGATGCGCGAGCTGGACCTGAACGGGAAGGCGAAGCGCATCGAGGAGGTCATGAAGGGCCGCCTCGGCGAGATGCAGTCGAAGCTCGACAACGGCGACATCATCGGTGACATCCGCGGTCGCGGCGCGATGATCGCGATCGAGCTGGTGAAGTCCGGCACGAAGGACCCGAACCCGGAGGCCGCCGCGAAGCTCGCCAAGGCCTGCCACGCGGAGGGTGTGCTGGTCCTCACCTGCGGCACCTACGGCAACGTCCTGCGCTTCCTCCCGCCGCTGGTGATCGGCGAGGACCTGCTCAACGAGGCGCTCGACGTCATCGAGCAGGCTTTCGGCCGGATCTGACCTGTGCGAACCCCGGCGGCTCCGGAACGCGATTCCGCAGGGGGTCCGAGGGGCCCGCGTGAGGGCCTGTGAAGAAGGTGTGGGAGGCCGATGGCGGGATCTGTTTCCCGCTGTCGGTCCTCCATCGCCTGCCGTACGGTTTCTGCAGATGAGAGAAACACCCCGCCCGCAGGGGACTGCGGGCGATGCCGGGCCGGAGCTTCCCCAGCGCCGTCCTGGCCGTGCCTTCGCGCACACCACCGGAGCCTCCGGCTCCGGAACTCCTCACCGATCGGATGGCCGCTCGCCCCAGACCCCCCGGGGCGTGCGGCAAACCGGTCCGACCGGCCGCCCCGGAACCACCCCCCCTGTTCCCGGGCGGCCGGCCCTTTTCCTTTTCCCGGCCCTCCTGGCGCTGTTCGCGCTCACCACCTGGCAGGTCGCGGCCGACGGCCCGTTGCGCGCGCTCGACGAGCGGACCGGCCGGGCGGTCGTGGGGGACGGCCCGGCCCGGCCGGCCGAATTCCTCGCCGATCTGGGCAATATGCAGATCGCACTCCCGGTGCTGGGCTGCGCGATCGTTCTCGCCCTGGTGCGCGGTGCGCGCCGTGCCCCGCTGTACGCGGCGCTCGCCATGGGCGCGGTGCCGGCTCTGGTCGTTCCGCTGAAGGCCTGGATCGCCCGTCCGGGGCCGCTGACGGACGCCCCCGGCTACTTCCCGTCCGGCCATGCCGCGACGGCCGCGGTGGCGTACGGGGCGGCGGCGCTGCTGGTCGCGCCGTACCTGCGACGGCCGTGGTCATGGATGATGCCCGTCGCCGCTGTCCTGCTGACCACGGCGACGGGCATCGGTCTGGTGCTGCGCGGCTACCACTGGCCGCTGGATGTGCTGGGCAGCTGGTTCCTGTGCGGAATGCTGCTTCTGCCGCTCGGCCTCAGCTGCCGAAGTAGGCGTCGAAGTTCTTCGAGAACTCCCCGTTGTCGAACCGGTCCCAGTTGATCGACCACGTCATCAGCCCGCGCAGCGTCGGCCATGTCCCGTGGGTGGCGTAGGAGCCGCAGTCGGTCTTCTTCGTCAGGCAGTTCAGCGCCTTGGTGACCTCGGCGGGCGAGGTGTGGCCGTTGCCCGCCTGGGTGGAGGCCGGCAGACCGATGGCGACCTGGTCGGGGCGGAGCGGGGGGAAGACCTTGGTCCGGTCGCCCGCCACCGGGAAGCCGGTGAGCAGCATGTCGGTCATGGCGATGTGGAAGTCCGCGCCGCCCATCAGACCGCCGGCGGCGAGCAGGGTCGCCGCGAAGGCGGCCACGACTCCGGCAAATCGGGCGGGCGGTCCCGTGCGTTCCACAACGGCCTCCGTGCGTGGGGGGAATTGGGTGCGGCCGCCACAACATGGTCCAGACCAATCAGCTTGTCAAGACCTCTGACAGCCCGGGCCGCCCGCCCGGTCGGCCGCGTACACCGTTCCCCCGCCCGCCGGTTCACCGTCAGTCCCTCCCGTTCTCGGCCTGCCTGGCCACCGCGTCGTGCATAGCGAGCTCCAGAAGTGCCGCGTCGGTGAGGGTTCCCGAGCCGTCGGGCGGGATCAGCCAGCGCACCCCGCCGTTGGACGCCCCGCCCGGATGGGGCACGACGATCCAGGTTCCCTGTCCCACGCCCCGTACTCCGGTGCCGACCCAGCGGGCGACGGTGCCCGGCGCCACGAAGAAACCCATGCGGGCGTCGCCGAAGTCGGAGAGAACAGGACCGGGTCTGTCGATGAGACGGGTCAGTACGTCGAAGGTGGGATAGCCCAGCTCCCCCGGAAGGATCAGCACGTCCCAGCGCCGGCCGGCGGGCAGGAGCGCGACCCCGCGGGGATTGCGCTCCCATTCCCGCCGGCAGGCGTCCGGATCCGGCGCCACCGACACAAGCCACTCGACTGCTGTTTCGACCCCCGCGCCAGCCATGACCGGCCTCCATTTCCCTGTGTACCGGCCATGCATTGCCGGTGTGTTCACATGGGAGAGAGCGGTGGCACTGATCGATTACGCGGGTTCGGGCCACGAGTTGGCAGACGAACGGGCCGGTCACCCGCGAGGGTGACCGGCCCGCCCGGCTCAGCTGTCGAAACCGAGCCCCAGCCGGTCCATCGTCCGCAGCCAGAGATTGCGGTGGCCGCCATTGCTGTCCGCCCTGGCCAGGGACCTCTTGGTGAGCTCGATCCCGGCCCAGGCGAAGGGCTCCGGCGGGAACGGCATCGGCTTGCTGCGGACCATTTCCAGCGTGGTCCGTTCGTTCTGTTCGCCCGCCAGCAGATCGAGCATCACATCGGCCCCGAAACGGGTGGCGCCGACGCCGAGTCCGGTGAATCCGGCGGCATACGCGACGCGGCCCTGATGGGCCGTGCCGAAGAATGCGGAAAAGCGCGAACAGGTATCGATCGCCCCGCCCCAGGCATGGCTGAAACGGAGCCCCGCCAACTGCGGGAAACAGTCGAAGAACTGGCCCGCGAGTTTGAGGAAGGTCTCCGGACGCTGATCGAGATCGGCGCTCAAGCGGCCGCCGAACGGATAGATCGCGTCATAGCCGCCCCACAGGATCCGGTTGTCGGCCGACAGCCGGAAGTAGTGGAACTGATTGGCGCTGTCGCCCAGCCCCTGCCGGTTCTGCCAGCCGATGGAGGCCAACTGGTCCGCGGTGAGCGGCTCGGTCATCAGTGCGTAGTCGTAGACCGGCACCGTGTACGGGCGCACCCGCTTGACCAGCGACGGGAAGATGTTCGTACCGAGTGCGACCCGCCGCGCGAAGACCCTTCCGTACGGGGTACGGACCGCCATTCCCGTGGTGGACCTGGCCATTTCCAGACCCCGGGTGTGCTCGTAGATCCGCACCCCGAGACCGAGACAGGCCTGCTTCAGGCCCCAGGCCAGCTTGGCCGGGTGCAGCATGGCGACGCCCCTGCGGTCCCAGATGCCGCCCAGGAATGTCGGTGAGTCGACTTCGGCGCGCAGCGCGTCCCGGTCCAGGAATTCCGTTCCGGTGAAACCGAGTTTCTCGGCCTCCTGGTGCCATTCCCGGAGCTCTTCGAGCTGGTGCGGTTCGGTGGCGACATCGATTTCTCCGGTGCGCTCGAATTCGCAGTCGATCGCGTAGCGGGCGACGGCGGCCTCGATGGCGTCGAGGTTGCGCTCCCCGAGCTCCTCCAGCTTGTGGATCTCCTCCGGCCAGCGCTCCAGGCCGTTGGGCAGGCCGTGGGTGAGGGAGGCGGCGCAGAATCCGCCGTTGCGCCCCGAGGCGGCCCAGCCCACCTCGTGCCCCTCGATCAGTACGACATCCCGTTCCGGGTCGCGTTCCTTGGCGATCAACGCGGTCCACAGTCCGCTGTAGCCGCCGCCGACGACGAGCAGATCGCAGTGCTCGTCACCGGTGAGCGCGGGCAGCGCCTCGGGCCTGCCCGGGTCGTCCAGCCAGAACGACACGGGCTTCGCGTCGGAGAGTGATTGTGCAGCAGTACGCATGGCAGCTGGGGCCATGGTTTCCAACTCCTTCAGACTTTCTAGCGTGCGCTGTTCTTGCGCCGGTTCGCGATGAGCTGGCCGACGACGACCACCATGACGGCAATGATGAACATCGCCGTACCGATGACGTTGATCTGCACGGGCGTGCCGCGCTGTGCCGATCCCCAGACGAACATGGGGAAGGTCACGGTGGAGCCCGCATTGAAATTGGTGATGATGAAATCGTCGAAGGAGAGCGCGAAGGCCAGCAGCGCTCCCGCGGCGATTCCGGGGGCGGCGATCGGCAGCGTCACCCGCAGGAAGGTCTGCACGGGTCCGGCGTACAGATCGCTGGCCGCCTCCTCCAGCCTCGGGTCCATCGACATGACGCGTGCCTTCACTGCCGTCACGACGAAGCTCAGGCAGAACATGATGTGCGCGATCAGGATCGTCCAGAAGCCCAACTGTGCGCCCATGTTGAGGAAGAGCGTGAGCAGCGAGGCGGCCATGACGACCTCGGGCATCGCCATCGGCAGGAAGATCAGCGAATTGATCGCGCCGCGCGCCCGGAAGCGGTAGCGGACCAGCGCGAAGGAGATCATCGTGCCGAGCACGGTCGCGCCCACGGTGGCCCAGACGGCGATCTGGAGGGACAGCGAGAGCGAGCCACACATGTCGGCGACGCCACAGGGGTCCTTCCAGGCGTCCAGGGAGAAACGCTGCCAGGCGTAGTTGAAGCGCCCGTTCGGCTTGTTGAACGAGAACACCATGACGACGACGTTCGGCAGGATCATGTACGCGAGGGTCAGCAGACCAGCGATGACGATCAGATTCCGGCGAATCCAGCGCAGTACGGGCATCAGACCAGGTCCTCCGTCCCGGAGCGTCGGATGTAGACGGTGACCATGATCAGGACGACCGCCATGAGGATGAAGGAGAGCGCGGCCGCCGTCGGATAGTCCAGGACCCGCAGGAACTGGGTCTGGATGACGCTGCCGACCATCTTGGTGTCGGTGGAGCCCAGCAGTTCGGCGTTGACGTAGTCACCGCTGGCCGGGATGAAAGTGAGCAGCGTTCCGGAGACGACGCCGGGCATGGAGAGCGGGAAGGTCACCTTGCGGAAGGTGGTGGCGGGGGTGGCGTACAGGTCGCCGGCCGCCTCGTGCAGCCTGCCGTCGATCCGCTCCAGCGAGGTGTAGAGCGGAAGGATCATGAACGGCAGGAAGTTGTACGTGAGACCGCAGACCACCGCCATCGGCGTGGCCAGCACCCGGTTGGACTCGGTCCAGCCGAGCCAGCTGGTGACGTCCAGGACGTGCAGGGTGTTCAGTACGTCGACGACCGCGCCGCCGTCCGCGAGGATCGTCTTCCAGGCGAGCGTGCGGATCAGGAAGCTGGTGAAGAACGGCGCGATGACCAGCACCAGGACGACGTTGCGCCAGCGGCCGGCCTTGAACGCGATGAGGTAGGCGAGCGGGTAGCCGAGCAGCAGGCACAGGAGCGTGGCGGTGCCCGCGTACAGCAGGGACCGGACGAACTGCGGGTAGTAGTCGGTCAGCGCGTCCCAGTAGGTCTGGAAGTGCCAGGTGACCTCGAATCCCTTCTCCAGGGATCCGGTCTGCACGGAGGTCGACGCCTGGTAGACCAGCGGCAGCGCGAAGAAGACCAGCAGCCACAGGATGCCGGGGAGCAGCAGCCAGTACGGGACGAGACGCTTGCGGGTGGAGGGCTTGCGTACCTTGAGCTCCGCCGTGACGGGCGCCGGTGGCGCCTCCTTGGTGACGGTCACGCCGCGTCCTCCACCGTCTCCACACCGGCGTCGATGTCCTGGGCGGCGTCCAGCCCGAAGGTGTGCGCCGGATTCCAGTGCAGCACGACCTCGGCGCCGGGCGTGAGCCGGGCGTCGCGCTCGATGTTCTGCTCGTAGACCTGCAGCGCCTCGCCGGCCGGGCTCTCCACCACGTACTGGGTGGACACTCCGATGAAGCTGGAGTCGACGATCCGGCCGGTGACCCGGTTGCGGCCGTCCGCGATCGCGTCCGCGTCGTCGGCGTGCGCGAGCGAGATCTTCTCCGGGCGGACGCCGAGGAGCAGCTTGCCGCCGTTCACGGTCGGGGCCGTGCACCGGTCGGTGGGCAGCCGCAGCTTCCCGCCGCCCGCGGCCACGACGATGTCCGTGCCCGCGGAGACGACCTCGCCCTCGATGAGGTTGGAGGTGCCGAGGAAGTTGGCGACGAAGGTCGTCCTCGGGTTCTCGTACAGATCGGCGGGGGCGCCGAGCTGCTCGACCCGGCCCCCGTTCATCACCGCGACGGTGTCGGCCATCGTCATGGCCTCCTCCTGGTCGTGGGTGACATGGATGAAGGTGATGCCGACCTCGGTCTGGATGCGCTTGAGTTCGAGCTGCATCTGGCGGCGCAGCTTGAGGTCGAGGGCGCCGAGCGGTTCGTCGAGCAGCAGCACCTGCGGGTGGTTGATCAGGGCGCGGGCGACGGCGACGCGCTGCTGCTGGCCGCCGGAGAGCTGGTGCGGCTTGCGCTTGGCGAAGTCGCCGAGCTGGACGAGCTCCAGCATCTCGGCGACCTGCTTCTTCACCGATTTGATGCCGCGCCGGCGCAGACCGAAGGCGACGTTCTCCGAGATGTCGAGGTGCGGGAAGAGTGCGTAGCTCTGGAAGACCGTGTTGACGGGCCGTTTGTACGGGGGAAGCCCGGTGATGTCCTGGCCGCCGAGCGAGACCGTGCCGGTGGTGGCCTCCTCCAGGCCGGCGATCATCCGCAGGGTGGTGGTCTTGCCGCAGCCGGACGCGCCGAGCAGCGCGAAGAAGGAGCCCTGCGGGACGGTCAGATCGAGCGGCTTGACGGCTTCGAAGGAGCCGTACGTCTTGCTGATCCCGGTGAGGCGGACGTCGCCGCCTGTCTGCTGCTGTGTCATGGATCGCGGTCCCAGTGGTGTCAGGGGGAGGTCGGTGGGAGATCGGGTGGGCCGGGGAGGGGCGCGGCGGTCAGGCGCCGATGAGCTTGGCGAACTTCTCTTCGTACGCCGTCTCTTCCTGGCTGGTCAGGGAGCGGAAGGCGTGCGACCGGGACGCCATCTCCTTGTCCGGGAGGATCAGGACGTTGGCAGCCATCGCCCGATCGATCTTCGCCAGCTCGTCGCGGACCCCGTCGACCGGACAGACGAAGTTGATGTACGCGGCGAGCTTCGCGGCGACCGACGGCTCGTAGTAGTAGTCGATGAGCTTCTCGGCGTTGGTCTTGTGCCGGGCCTTCACCGGGACCATCAGGTTGTCGCTGGATATGACGTAACCCGCGGCCGGGATCGCGTACTTGATGTCCGGATTCCCGGCCTGGAGCTGGATGACGTCGCCGGCCCAGGCGACACAGGCGGCGATGTCGCCCTTGTCGAGGTCCGCGGTGTAGTCGTTGCCGGTGAAGCGGCGGATCTGGTTCTTGTCGACGCCCTTCTGGAGCCGTCCGATCGCGGCCTCGTAGTCGGCGTCGGTGAAGGTGCCGGGGTCCTTGCCCATGTCGAGCAGGGTCATGCCGACGGAGTCGCGCATCTCCGAGAGGAAGCTGACCCGGCCCTTGAGCTTCGGGTCGTCGAGCAGCTGGCTGACGGAGTCGACTTTGCGGCCGCCGGTCGCCTTGGAGTTGTAGGCGATGACGGTGGGGATGCCCGCCCAGGGGTACGAGTAGGCGCGGCCCGGATCCCAGTCCGGGGAGCGGAACTGGGCCGAGAGGTTGGCGTAGGCGTGCGGCAGGTGCGAAGCGTCGAGCTTCTGCGCCCAGCCGAGGCGGACGATGCGGGCGGCCAGCCAGTCGGTGACGCAGATGATGTCGCGGCCGGTGTCCTGGCCGGCCGCGAGCTGCGGCTTGATCTTGCCGAAGAACTCGACGTTGTCGTTGATGTCCTCGGTGTACTTGACCTTGATCCCGGTGCGTTCGGTGAACGCCTCCAGGCTGGGCCGGTGCTTGCCGTCGTCGGTGACGTCCATGTACTCGGTCCAGTTGGAGAAGTTGATCTGCTTCTCCGTGGCCGAGTGGTCGTCCGAGGCCGCCGCGGCATCCCCTTCCCGCTTCGCGGGAGGGATGCCGCAGCCGCTCAGCATCCCCAGTCCGCCGATCGCGAGCGCCCCCATGCCGGAGGCGCGGAGGATCGATCGGCGGGTCAGAGCGCCCCGGCCGCTGGTCAGGCTGCGCCGCATCGCGGCGAGTTGGGCCGCGGAGAGGCGCTCGGGCTCGTACTGCTCCATGCGCGTTGCCCTTTCGGGTGTGTGTGGCCCGGGTCGGCCGGGTTATCGGTCCCCGAAGATCGTGCGGTGCCAGTCCTTGCGGGCGACCGCGGTGTTGTCGTACATGACGTGCTTGACCTGCGTGTACTCCTCGAAGGAGTACGACGACATGTCCTTGCCGAAGCCACTGGCCTTGTATCCGCCGTGCGGCATCTCGCTGATGATCGGGATGTGGTCGTTGACCCAGACGCAGCCGGCCTTGATCTCCCGGGTGGCGCGGTTGGCGCGGTACAGGTCGCGGCTCCAGGCGGAGGCGGCGAGGCCGTACGGGGTGTCGTTGGCGAGGCGGATGCCCTCGTCGTCGGTGTCGAAGGGCAGCACGACCAGGACCGGGCCGAAGATCTCCGACTGGACGATCTCACTGTCCTGGGCGGCTCCGGCGACCAGCGTCGGCCGGTAGTAGGCGCCGGCCGCCAGTTCGCCGCCGGGGGCCTCGCCGCCGGTGACGACGGTGGCGTAGCCGCGGGCCCGCTCGACGAAGCCGGCGACCCGGTCCCGCTGGGCGTGGCTGATCAGCGGGCCGAGGTCGGTCGACGGGTCGAAGGGGTCGCCGAGCCGGACGGTCTCCATGAGCGCGGCGACACCCTCCACGAAGGCGTCGTACAGCGGGCGCTGGACATAGGCGCGGGTGGCCGCGGTGCAGTCCTGGCCGGTGTTGATGAGCGCTCCGGCGACCGCGCCGTTGACCGCGGCTTCGAGGTCGGCGTCGTCGAAGACCACGAAGGGGGCCTTGCCGCCGAGTTCGAGGTGGAGGCGCTTGACGGTGGAGGTGGCGATCTCCGCGACCCGCTTGCCGACGGCGGTGGAGCCGGTGAAGGAGGTCATGACCACGTCCGGGTGGCCGACCAGGTGCTCCCCGGCGTCCTTGCCCGCGCCGGTGACGATGTTGATCACACCGTCGGGGATGCCCGCCTCGGTGGCCGCCTGGGCGAACATCAGCGAGGTCAGCGGGGTGATCTCGGCGGGCTTGAGGACGATGGTGTTGCCCGCGGCGACGGCCGGGAGGATCTTCCAGGCGGCCATCTGGAGCGGGTAGTTCCAGGGCGCGATCGAGCCGACGACGCCGATCGCCTCACGGCGTACGTAGGAGGTGTGGTCGCCGTCGTACTCGGCGGCCGACTTGCCCTCCAGGTGGCGGGCAGCACCGGCGAAGAAGGAGGTGTTGTCCACGGTGCCGGGCACGTCGAACTCGGTGGAGAGCTTGATCGGCTTGCCGCACTGGAGGGACTCCACGTACGCGAAGTCCTCGGCCTGCTCGGCGAGGACGGCGGCGAAGCGGTGCATCGCCTCGGAGCGCTCGGCGGGTGTCGTGCCCGACCAGCCGGGGAATGCCTCGCGTGCGGCTGCCACGGCGGCGTCCACGTCCGCGGTGCCCGCCAGTTCGTAGCTGTAGACGGTCTGGCCCGTCGCAGGGTTCACCACGTCGTGGTGACGTCCCGATGTTCCGGACCGCAGCTTTCCGCCGATGTACTGTGCGCCGTCCGCGAAGCGGTCCCGCACCTGGATGCCGTTGCCCATGACGATCTCCTCCGCCGCGCACCCCGGAGCACGGGGGCGGCGTAGCCTCTGCTCGATTTGAGTGCCGATCCTGGCAGAGGGGATCAACACCAACAAGTGATTCCGTTGTTGCCTTTTGGTTACGCGACGGAATCTGTCGACCATGTGTCGCGTCGCCGCGGAAATCCCCGTACGTAGTGTCAGTGGCGAATGCCAGAATCGCATGTCATGGAACACATGGACGATCTCCTGGCGCGGACCGCGCGCGGCGAGAAGGTGAAGTACCTGCACTTCTGGGGGCACCGTCCGCGGCCCGACGGCCACATCGGCGCGAGCTGCCTCAGCCAGTGGTGGCCCTCGCCGTTCACGGTCGACGGCGTGCGGTACGCCTCGGCCGAGCACTGGATGATGGCCGCCAAGGCCCGGCTGTTCGGCGATGCGGAGTCGGAGGCCGCGGCGGTGGCGGCGAAGAGCCCGGCGGCGGCGAAGAAGGTGGGCCGGCTGGTCCGCGGTTTCGACGACGCGACATGGGAGCGCGAGCGGTTCGCGCTGGTGGTGGCCGGCAGTGTGCACAAGTTCGGCGGCGATCCACAGCTGCGGGAGTTCCTGCTGAACACCGGGGACCGGGTGCTGGTCGAGGCGAGCCCGATGGACCGGATCTGGGGCATCGGACTGGCGGCGGACGACCCGCGGGCGGCCAGTCCGGCGAGCTGGCGGGGCCTGAATCTGCTGGGGTTCGCGCTGATGGAGGCGCGGGCGGAGCTGCGCGCCTCATGAGTCCCCGCCCGGACGCCCGATGGCCCGGCGGGGCCGGGACACGGCCCCGCCGGGCCATCGGCGGTGACAGCGGCGCCGGTACCGCGGGGGTCCGTCACCCGAAGGCTGCTACCGGCTGACGTCGACGACCAGGGACGTGGAGTACGGGTCGTCGTTGTAGCCGCTGTCCTCGAATTCCTCGGCGTGGGTGGCGAACAGCCAGATGAAGAAGCTGATGATCGCCACACCGAAGACGATGCCGATGGATCCCATGATGATCCCGGCGAGCGCCTGACCGCTGTTGTTCGCCTCACCGCGCTGCACCCTCTTGCGCCCGAGGATGCCGAAGATCAGGGCCAGTACGCCCAGGATCAGGCTGGGTATCCCGTAGACGCAGAACATGCAGACGGCCAGGATGCCGAGCACCATGGCCGCGGTACCCATGCCGTTGGCGGGCGGCGGGCCGCCCCAGGGCGCCTGGTTGTAGCCGGGGTATCCCGGGTAGCCGCCGTACTGCGGGGACGGCGCGGCCGGGTAGCCGTACTGTCCGGCGGTCGGCGGGATCTGCTGGCCCGGTCCGTTCGGCCCGAGCGGCGGCGGCGGTACTTCACCGGGACCGGGGCCGAATCCGGTTCCGGGCACCGGGCCGCTCTGCGCCGGCGAACCGAACGCCGGCGGCGGTGCGTCGGCCGGTGCGGGGCCGTCCCCGGTGCCCGGCATCGAGGTGACCGTGGGCTGCTGGTGCACAGCGGGCGGGCGAGGATCGCCGGCCGGCTTCTCCAGCGGCACCTTGCTGTCCGGCGGAGCCCACGGATCGCGCGGCGCGGCCCCGCCCTCGGGCTGCTCTGTGTTGTCTGACATGGGCCTCCCCCATCGTGGTCCCGTCATGCTACGGCCCCTGCGCCCGCCGGGGGCCCCGGCCTACGATGATCCCCGTCCCCTGCCCGGCCGACCGTGCCCGGCACCCGA
Source organism: Streptomyces gelaticus (assembly GCF_014649535.1). Lineage (GTDB taxonomy): Bacteria > Actinomycetota > Actinomycetes > Streptomycetales > Streptomycetaceae > Streptomyces > Streptomyces gelaticus. Next base: position 95,506 of record NZ_BMTF01000017.1, on the reverse strand, counting down.
ACCGTCCCACGCGCCGGAGATTCCGTTGACCGATCTGCACCCTTTCATCGCGGGGCTGCCCAAGGCCGAACTGCATGTCCACCATGTCGGCTCCGCCTCGCCCCGTATCGTCGCCGAGCTGGCCGCGCACCACCCCGACTCCAAGGTCCCCACCGACCCCGAGGCGCTCGCCGACTACTTCACCTTCACGGACTTCGCGCACTTCATCGATGTGTACCTCTCCGTCGTGGACCTGATCCGCACTCCGGAGGACGTCCGCCTGCTGACCTTCGAGGTCGCCCGCGACATGGCACGGCAGAACATCCGCTATGCGGAGCTGACCGTGACCCCGTTCTCCTCGACCCGGCGCGGCATCCCGGAGCAGGCGTTCATGGAGGCCATAGAGGACGCCCGCAAGGCCGCCGAGGCCGAGCTCGGGGTCGTACTGCGCTGGTGCTTCGACATTCCGGGCGAGGCCGGGCTCGAAGCCGCCGAGGAGACCACCCGGCTCGCCGTGGACCTGCGGCCCGAAGGGCTCGTCTCGTTCGGTCTCGGCGGTCCGGAGATCGGTGTGGAACGCCCGCAGTTCAAGCCCTACTTCGACCGGGCGATCGCCTCGGGCCTGCACTCCGTGCCGCACGCCGGGGAGACCACCGGGCCGCAGACCGTCTGGGACGCCCTGACCCATCTGCGCGCCGAGCGCATAGGCCACGGCACCAGCTCCGTCCGGGACCGGAAGCTGCTGGCCCATCTCGCCGAGCACCGCATCGCGCTGGAGGTCTGCCCGACCTCGAACATCGCGACCCGCGCGGTGGCGGACATCGAGCAGCACCCGGTCAAGGAGATGGTCGACGCGGGCGTACTGGTGACCATCAACAGCGACGACCCGCCGATGTTCGGCACGGACCTCAACAACGAGTACGGGGTGGCCGCCCGCCTGCTCGGTCTGGACGAGCGGGGTCTCGCGTCGCTGGCGAAGAACGCGGTCGAGGCGTCCTACCTCGACGCGGCCGGCAAGCGGAAGCTGGACGCCGAGATCGACACGTACACGGCCAACTGGCTGGAGCAGCCCGGCCGGTGACCCGTGGTCACAATGGCCCCATGGTCAGCTCAGTCATCGCCGTGGCACATCGCGGCGATCCCTACCGTGTCCGCGAGAACACACTCCCCTCGATCCGCTCCGCCCTCGGCCGGGGGGCGGACGCCGTCGAGATCGATGTACGGGTCACCCGCGACGGCGTGCCGGTCCTGCTGCACGACTCCACGCTGAAGCGGCTGTGGGGCCATGACGTGCGGCTCGACCGGCTGACCCACGGAGAGCTCACCGAACTGACCCGGGGCGGTGTGCCCACCCTGCGCGAGGCGCTGCTCGCCGCCGGGGCGCACCGGATCATGATCGACCTGCCGGGCTCCACCCACGGCTCCGTGCCGAGGGTCGTCGCCGCGGTGCACGAGTGCGGGGCCGGCGAGCGGGTGTACTACTGCGCCGGCGCCGACGCCATGCTCCGGGTGCGGGCCGCCGACCCGGGGGCCGAGATCGCCCTGACCTGGACGACCCTCGCGCCGCCGCGCGCCGCGCTGCTCGACGCGGTGCGGCCGCGCTGGCTGAACTACCGGTTCGGGCTGGTGGACCGGGAGCTGACGGGCCGTCTGCACCGGGACGGGCTGCTGGTCTCCGCATGGACGGCCGACACCGGGCGCACCATGCGCCGCCTCGTGCGGCACGGCGTCGACTCGATCACCACCAACCGGGTCGACGTCCTGCACCGCGTCCTCGTCAACTCCCCGGCCGACGGCTCTTCTTGATTGGTCCGGCATCATGGACATGCCCCATCGTCCGTGATGCCGGGCCCGGAGCAGGAGGAGCAGCGTCGTGACCGATCCCCGCACCACCCCCGTCCCCGACCACGTCCGTTCCGATGTCGCCCACAACGCGCGGGTCTGGAACCACTGGCTCGGCGGCACGGACAACTACCCGGTGGACCGCGCGGTAGGCGACCGGGTCACCGCCCTGTACCCGAGCATCGGCGAAGTGGCGCGCGCCGACCGGGCGTTCCTGGGGCGGGCGGTCCGCTATCTGGCCGGTGAGGCGGGGATCAGGCAGTTCTTGGACATCGGCACCGGTCTGCCGACCGCCGGGAACACGCACGAGATCGCCCGGCACACCTCTCCCGACTGCCGTGTCGTGTACGTCGACAACGACCCGACCGTGCTGGCGCACGCCCGCGCGCTGCTGGCCGGCTCGCCCCGGGGTGCGACCCTGTACATCGACGCGGACGCCCGCGAGCCGAAGCGGATCCTGCGCGCCGCGCAGCCGACCCTCGACCTGGAGCGGCCGGTCGCGGTCCTGCTCCTGGGCATCCTCAATTTCGTACTCGACACGGACGAGGCGCGGCGCATCGTGCGCACACTGATGGACGCGCTGCCCTCCGGCAGCCATCTGGTGCTCACCCACCCCACCCTGGAGCTGGGCGGTGAGGGCAACGAGGCGGCGATGCGGTTCTGGAACGAGAACGCCGTCCCGCCGATCACCGCCCGCGGACGCGCCGAGTTCGCCGGTTTCCTGGCGGGGCTCGACCTGGTGGAGCCGGGGATCGTGTCGTGCGCGCAGTGGCGCGCCGAGCCCGGGGCGGCACGGGTCGCGCAGTTCGGCGCGGTGGCGCGGAAGCCCTGACGGCACCGTCCGATGCGCATGCGGGACCTGCCGACCGCTTCGACCCGCACGACCCGGTGCAGACCCTGCGCGAAGCCACTTCTCAGGAGCGGGACTTCGCACCCGGCACCCAGCCTTCGGCGCCCCGTCGGCCGGGTGACTCAGACCGCCGGAGCGGTCGTCGCAGCGGGCTCCGGCCGCGGTGTCCGCTCCACCGCCTCCAGCTGCTTGATCATGCGGCGCACCACGAGCAGCGGGATCACCCCGAAGACACCGAACGACATGTCGATGACGGACCACCAGAAGGGGATGCCACGGATGGGCCCGCAGATCAGCGCGAGCGGGATGATCCCGGCGCAGGCGATCATGCCGAATTCGATGACCCAGATATTGCGGACCGGGTCGCGGTAGGGGCCGTAGAAGGCGACCGCGATGACGAGATGCGCGAAGGCCAGCCAATCGGTGCCGTACAGCACGAAGGGGTACTTCGCATCGGCCTCGTCGAGGCCGGTGCGGACCTTGGTGATCCACTCCATCAGGGCCGGGAAGTGCTCAGGCACGGGAGAGGCCGAGGACCTCAACAGATCCTCGGCCCAGTGGAGTTCGTGCACGAGCGGGAAGGCGGTCAGCCCGCTCAGGACCAGACAGACGATAAAGACGACCAACCACACGCGTATGCGCCTCAGCAGGGCTCTTCGCTCGCTCATGTCCGCAGCGTACGCCCGCGGTTACCGGCCCCTTGCGCCACCCCTGGTACGGCTCAGAGCCCGACGATGGCGTTCCACTTCTTCGCGAATCCGGTGCGTTCCTCGGAGGTGATGTCGCGGGCGATGGCGAGCCGCTTGCGCATCGCGTCGTCGGGGAAGATCAGCGGGTCCTCGGCGAGTGCGGCGGTCTCCTTGTCCTTGGCGGAGGCCAGCACGTCACGGGCGGCCGGAACGGGGCAGACGTAGTTGACCCAGGTCGCCAGCTCGGCGGCGACCTCCGGCTCGTAGTAGTAGTCGATGAGCCGCTCCGCGTTGCGCTTGTGGCGCGCGAGGTTGGGGATCATGAGCGACTCCGCCCAGAGCTCGGCGCCCTCCTCGGGAACGACGAACTCGATCTCCGGGTTGTCGGCCTGGAGCTGGATGACGTCGCCGGAGTAGGCCTGGCAGGCGAGCACGTCGCCGGTCGACAGGTCCTTGATGTAGTCGTTGCCGGTGAAGCGGCGGATGTGCCTCTTCCTCACCAGCTTCTCGACCTGGTCGCACACCCGGTAGAAGTCGTCGGGCCGCCAGCGGGTGATGTCCACGCCGTTGCCCTGCATCAGCAGGGCCATGGACTCGTCGAGCCCGGACATCAGGGTCACCTTGCCGCGCAGGTCGTCCGCCCACAGATCGCTCAGGTGCTTGATCTCGCGGCCGAGCCTCTTGCGGTTGTAGGCGATGCCGGTGATCCCGGACTGCCAGGGGACGCTGTGCATCCGGCCCTTGTCGAAGGCGGGCGAACGCAGCTGCGGGTCCAGGTACTTGGCCACGTTCGGCTGCTTCGCCCGGTCCATCTCCTGCACCCAGCCCAGCCGTACGAACCGGGCGGACATCCAGTCGCTCATGACGATCAGGTCGCGGCCGGTCTCCTGGTGGTTCATCAGCGCCGGGCTGATCTTCCCGAAGAACTCGTCGTTGTCGTTGATCTCCTCGGTGTACGTGACGGAGATCCCGGTCCGCTTGCCGAAGGCGTCGAGGGTGGGCCGCTTCGACGAGTCCTCGTCGTCGGTGTCGATGTAGAGGGGCCAGTTCGCGAAGTGCAGGGTGCGGTCGCTCGCCGAGGTGTCGCGTCCGGCGCGGTCACCGGGCTCCACATAGGCGGCGGGCACTCCGCAGCCGGCCAGCGTGACACCGGCGGCCGTGGCTCCGAAGGCGCGCAGCAGGGACCGGCGGGACATGAGGTTCTTCGGGGTTGCTCGCACCTGCGCAGGATGCCGGTCGGCCGGCGGGGCGGGCAATGGACCAACCGTCCAGCGGCACGCGCTCCGTCCGCACACCCTGTCGATTCCGGGAGGCGGATCGGCACCGGGGAAAGGCGACGGCCCCGGGCGCGTGCCCGGGGCCGTGACCTGCCTGCTGACGGGATATCAGTCGTCGAGCGAGGTCATGACGTGCTTGATGCGGGTGTAGTCCTCGAAGCCGTACGCGGAGAGGTCCTTGCCGTAGCCGGACTTCTTGAAGCCGCCGTGCGGCATCTCGGCGACGAGCGGAATGTGGGTGTTGATCCACACGCAGCCGAAGTCGAGGTTCTTGGACATCCGCATGGCGCGGGCGTGGTCCTTGGTCCACACCGAGGAGGCCAGGGCGTACTCGACGCCGTTGGCGTACTCCACGGCCTGGGCCTCGTCCGTGAACTTCTGGACGGTGATGACCGGGCCGAAGACCTCGTTCTGGATGATCTCGTCGTCCTGCTTGAGGCCGGAGACGACCGTCGGGGCGTAGAAGTAGCCCTTGTCGCCGACCCGGTGGCCGCCCGCCTCGACCTTGGCGTGGGCGGGCAGGCGCTCGATGAAGCCGCTGACCTGCTTGAGCTGGTTGGCGTTGTTGAGCGGGCCGTACAGCACGTCCTCGTCGTCCGGCTGCCCCGTCTTGGTATCGGCGGCGGCCTTGGCGAGCGCGGTGACGAACTCGTCGTGGATGGACTCGTGGACCAGGACGCGGGTGGCGGCCGTACAGTCCTGGCCGGCGTTGAAGTAACCCGCGACGGAGATGCCCTCGACGGCCTTGGCGATGTCGGTGTCCTCGAACACGACGACCGGGGCCTTGCCGCCGAGCTCCAGGTGGACCCGCTTGACGTCCTTGGAGGCGGACTCGGCGACCTGCATGCCGGCCCGGACCGAGCCGGTGATGGAGGCCATCGCCGGGGTCGGGTGCTCGACCATCGCGCGGCCGGTGTCCCGGTCGCCGCAGATGACGTTGAAGACGCCCTTGGGCAGGATCTGGCCGATGATCTCGGCGATCAGCACGGTCGACGCCGGGGTGGTGTCGGACGGCTTGATGACGACGGTGTTGCCCGCGGCGAGCGCCGGGGCGAACTTCCAGACGGCCATCATCATCGGGTAGTTCCACGGCGCGACCTGCGCGCAGACACCCACCGGCTCACGCCGGACGATGGAGGTCAGGCCCTCCATGTACTCGCCGGCCGAGCGGCCCTCGAGCAGCCGGGCCGCACCCGCGAAGAAGCGGATCTGGTCCACCATCGGGGGGACCTCTTCGGTGCGGACGGCTTCGAGCGGCTTGCCGGTGTTCTCCGACTCGGCGGCGATGAGGTCCTCGGCGCGCTCCTCGAAGGCGTCCGCGATCTTCAGCAGGGCCTTCTGGCGCTCGGCGGGCGTGGCGTCGCGCCAGGCGGGGAAAGCGACCGCTGCGGCGTCCATCGCGGCATCGACATCGGCCTGCCCGGACAGCGGCGAGGTCGCGTAGACCTCTTCCGTCACCGGGTTGATCACATCGATGGTCCGCCCGTCAGCGGCGTCCCGGAATTCTCCGTTGATGTAGTTGCGCAGACGGCGCACCTCGGTGGTCACAACCACCCCTCCTGTCGACACGTCCAATGTGTGAGATGCCCAGGGTAGTCGCTCGGGTATCGCTTTCGACATGGCCAACCGCCGCGAACTTCGGATTCAGTGAGATCAAGACCTCCAAACAACGAATTTCATCGATCTGGGGTTGCCAGACCGACGAGTCCCGGTGCACAGTGGAGCCGTGGCCAGTCGCAGCGCAGACTCCAGGACCGGGAACGGATCGTCACCAGCGGTCGATGCCGTGTCCCTCGCAATCATCGAGCAGCTCCAGGAGGACGGACGCCGTCCGTACGCCGCGATAGGCAAGGCCGTCGGCCTCTCCGAGGCGGCCGTGCGCCAGCGCGTCCAGAAGCTGCTCGATCAGGGCGTGATGCAGATCGTCGCCGTCACCGATCCCCTCACCGTGGGGTTCCGGCGTCAGGCGATGGTCGGCATCAATGTCGAGGGCGACCTCGATCCCGTCGCGGAAGCGCTGTCGGCCATGGCCGAGTGCGAGTACGTGGTGATGACCGCGGGCTCCTTCGACCTGATGGTGGAGATCGTCTGCGAGGACGACGACCACCTGCTGGAAACGATCAACAAACGCATCCGGGCCCTCCCCGGTGTGCGCTCCACCGAGAGCTTTGTGTACCTGAAGCTCAAGAAGCAGACCTATATGTGGGGAACCCGATAGCCGTGAGCAAGGACCTCAGCCGAACCGCGTACGACCACCTGTGGATGCACTTCACCCGCATGTCGGACTACGAGAACGCGCCCGTTCCCACCATCGTGCGTGGCGAGGGCACCTACATCTTCGACGACCAGGGCAAGCGTTACCTGGACGGCCTGTCCGGCCTGTTCGTGGTCAACGCCGGTCACGGCCGTCACGAGCTCGCCGAGGCGGCCTACAAGCAGGGCCAGGAGCTGGCCTTCTTCCCGGTGTGGTCCTATGCCCACCCGAAGGCCGTCGAGCTGGCCGAGCGCCTGGCCGACTACGCGCCGGGCGACCTCAACAAGGTCTTCTTCACCACCGGTGGCGGCGAGGCCGTCGAGACCGCCTGGAAGCTGGCCAAGCAGTACTTCAAGCTCCAGGGCAAGCCGACCAAGTACAAGGTCATCTCGCGTGCGGTCGCCTATCACGGCACCCCGCAGGGCGCCCTCTCCATCACCGGCCTGCCGGCCCTGAAGGCCCCCTTCGAGCCCCTGGTCCCCGGCACGCACAAGGTGCCGAACACCAACATCTACCGCGCCCCGATCCACGGCGACGACCCCGAGGCCTTCGGCCGCTGGGCCGCCGACCAGATCGAGCAGGAGATCCTCTTCGAGGGCCCGGAGACCGTCGCCGCGGTCTTCCTGGAGCCGGTGCAGAACGCCGGTGGCTGCTTCCCGCCGCCGCCCGGATACTTCCAGCGTGTCCGCGAGATCTGCGACAAGTACGACGTGCTGCTCGTCTCCGACGAGGTCATCTGCGCCTTCGGCCGCCTCGGCACGATGTTCGCCTGCGACAAGTTCGGCTACGTGCCGGACATGATCACCTGCGCCAAGGGCATGACCTCGGGCTACTCCCCGATCGGTGCCTGCATCGTCTCGGACCGCATCGCCGCGCCGTTCTACGAGGGTGGCAACACCTTCCTGCACGGCTACACCTTCGGTGGCCACCCGGTCTCCGCAGCGGTCGGTCTCGCCAACCTCGACATCTTCGAGCGCGAGGGCCTCAACCAGCACGTCCTGGACAACGAGAACGCCTTCTTCACGACGCTCCAGAAGCTGCTCGACCTGCCGATCGTCGGCGATGTCCGCGGCAACGGCTTCTTCTACGGCATCGAGCTGGTGAAGGACAAGGCCACCAAGGAGACCTTCACCGACGAGGAGACCGAGCGCGTCCTGTACGGCTTCCTCTCCAAGGCGCTGTACGACAACGGCCTGTACTGCCGGGCCGACGACCGTGGCGACCCGGTCGTCCAGCTCGCGCCGCCGCTGGTCTCCGACCAGTCGACGTTCGACGAGATCGAGGGCATCCTGCGCAACGTCCTCACGGAGGCATGGACCAAGCTCTGACCGGCACCCCGACCGGCGGCCGACCACGGATCGGCCGCCGGTCGGACGGCCTTTCGGCTCGACCATCGCTTGACCACTGCTTGACCGGCTTCCAGCCGTCACCCTCATACGGTCCACACGGCCCGGATGCGCCCATTCGAGTGGGAAGGGACGCATCCGGGCCGTGTGCTGTGCACTCACCGCGGTTCGAATCCCTACGGTGCCGAGTGACCGATCGGCCTTCTCTTCGTTCCCCCGTACGGGGGAACGGGAATTACGATCTGAACCGAGGTGTACGCCATGGTGGCCCCGCCGGACAACGACGTGATCTGGGCGCGTTCCCTGCACCACTCCCACAACGGCTCACCCGCGCTCGGCGGCGTCTCCGTGGGCGTCCGTGACGGCGAGATCCTCGCCGTGACCGGCCCCCGGGGCTGCGGCAAGACGACCCTGCTGCACTGCCTGTCCGGTCAGCTGGTGCCCGAGCAGGGCGAGGTGTGGTTCAACAGCGTCCCCGTCCACACCATGGGGCCCCGGCTGCGCGAACGGCTGCGCCGCGACAGGTTCGGCTGGATCGCCCCGGAGCCCCAGCTGGTGCCCGAACTGAACACCTGGGAGAACACGGCCCTTCCGCTGCTGCTGCGCGGCACCCCGCGCCGGGAGGCGAAGAAGGCCGCCCTGGAGTGGCTGGAGAGGCTCGACATCGGCCCCTGCGCCGGACAGCGACCGCACACCCTGCTCCAGGGACAGCGCCAGCGGATCGCCGTGGCCCGCGCCCTGGCCGCCGCCCCCACGGTGATCTTCGCCGACGAGCCGACCGCGACCCTGCACCGCGGCGACCGGACACATGTGCTGCGCACCCTCACCAGTGCGGCCCGTTCGCACGGCATCACGGTCGTGCTCGCCACCCATGACCCGGAGATCGCCGCCCTCGCCGACCGCACGGTCCCGCTGCTGGACGGCCGCCGCGTCGCCACCGTCGCCCTGCCCTCCGTATCCGATGCGGAGGGCCGCGCGGCGTGCTCGCTCTCCGTCTAGCCCGGGGTTCCCACCCGCTGGTCCTGCTGCGGCGCATGCTGGTAGCCGCCGCCTCCGCAGGAGTCGGCTTCCTCCTGCTGTGCACCCTGAGCTATGCGTCGGGGCACCCGGCACACTCCACCGCGGCCGTGCTGCGCCTGCTGTGGTGCTTCGTGCCGCTCGCCGCCACCGTGCAGTTCGCGGTCGCGGTGGCCCGGACCGACCCGAGCACCCGGCCGCGCTCCGGGCTGTCCGCCGTGGGCCTCGGGCCGGTCCGGCTCGCCGCGCTCGCCGCTGTCTCCACCGCCGTCTCCTGCACCCTCGGATCGATGGTGGCGCTGCTGTTCTTCCTGCATCTGCGGGGTGATCTGACCGGGCTGCCGTTCGACGGCGCGGCGGCCGGGCTGCTCGACGCCGAGGCCCCGCTGCCGCTCGCCGCCGCGCTCGTGCTGCTGGCCCTGGTCCCGGTGGCCGCGGCGACCGCGAGCGCGCTCGCGCTGCGGGCCAGGCCGGTCTCGACGGCGGCCCCGGACGACGCCTCCTCGGAAGTCCTGACGGAGCCGGAGGCACCCGATCCGGCGGCGCCCCCGACCGGGCTGCCCTGGGGCGTGGCACTGGCCGCGATCGGCCTCGCCGTCGAGGCGTACATGAGCCGGGGTGACGGTCACAGCCTGCTCCCGCTGCCCGGCACGCTCGAAGCCACCCCGACCGGGGTACTGGCCGGGTGGACGCTGACGGCGGTCGGGCTGGCCATGGCCGGTCCGGGCCTGACCCACCTGTGCGGGCGACTGCTGCAGGCGGTGCGCCCCGGTGCCGTGCGGCTGCTGGCGGGCCGGGTGCTGATGGACGAGTCGCGCCGGATCGGCCGGCCGCTCGGCGTGGTCTGCGCGGTGCTCGCCGCGGCCGTCGCCGGCTACGCGTTGTACGGGGCGGGGGCGCATCCCCTCGGCCCGCTCACGGCACTGGGCTCGGTGCTCGTCCTCGGCTGTACGACGGCGACGCTGCTGACCTCCGCGCTGGAGGCGAGGCAGGCTCGCGCGCAGACCTCGCAGGCGCTGCTGCGGCTCGGCGCCCCGGCATCGGCGCTGCGCGCCGCTACGGCCCTGCGCGCCGTCGCGCTGCTGTTCGTCTTCGCTCCGCTGACCTGGCTGATCGCGGAGCTGGCCGCACTGCCACTGACGGCCTGAGGCCGCGCGCCGTCGGACCGGGACCATCCGACGGCTACGCAGCGTGACAGGATGGACAATCCGGACGACACGGCGCAGCCGGCACCGTACAGGAGCGGACAGGGGCTGTGAGGCCCGCACCCGGCTGCCGACCTGCGCGGGCCGGCCGGTTCAGGAGGATGCGAGCCGGGCCACCAGGGCATCGAAGAACGCCTCCCAGCCGTCCTCGGCCGCCGCGTACTGCTCGGGCGTGAGGTTGCCGCCGCGCTGCTGGAAGACCAGCTCGGTGGTCCTGTCGCCGCGGTCGGTGAAGGTGGCGGTGACGGTCTCGCCCTCGCTGTCCGCGGGCGCGGAGGCGTCCTTCATCGTGAGCACCAGCCGCTCGGGGGCCGCCACCTCCCGGTAGACCCCGTGGAACGGCATCTCGGTGCCCGGCACCACCATCACCAAGCTCCAGGCGCCGCCCGGCCTGACGTCCATCGACACCCGGTCGAGCGGAACCTCGGCGTCACCGCCGAACCAGGCCGCGAAGTGCTCGGGCGTCGTCCAGGCCTCGAAGACCCGTTCCCGCGGAGCATCGATGATGCGGGTGATGTCGATGCCCTCGCGCGCTGACTCGGTCATTTTCCCTGTCCTTCCCGGAGTCCTTCCGGATCTGCTGCACGGCCCCGGGGCTGTCCGCGAGGACGAGCCCGGGCCCCGGGGCGGGCGGAGCCGCGCTCCGGGGCATCAGGCAATCGTCCGGCCGACGGCCGGATCACGCGACCGGGGCCGCCCCCCGGCCGGTCCGGTCCGGTGAACGCGCCCGGGCTCAGAAGCCGGCGGGCAGGACGACGGTCTCCGCAGCGTCGAAGCCCGCCCCGACCACCGTGCCCTCCTCGGGTGCGTCCCGCAGCGCGCACTCCGCCTCCAGGACCGGACCGCGCTCCGGCACGAGCCGTACGGTGACGTGGTTGCCCCGGAACGTACGCGTCCCGACCACGCAGCGCAGCCCCTCGTCGGGGGCACCGATCCGGACTCCGGCCGGACGCACCAGCAGATCGCACTCCCCCTGCGGCGAGCCCTCGGGCACCGGCACCTCGCCCCACACCGTGTCGGCGACGGCACCGGTCACCGCCGCCCCGACCACGTTGTCGAAGCCGAGGAACCGGGCGACGAAGGCGGAGGCGGGCCGCTGCCAGACCTCCAGCGGGGTGCCCGCCTGGGCGACCCGTCCCTCGCGCATCACCACCACCCGGTCGGCCAGGGCGAACGCCTCACCCTGGTCGTGCGTGACGGCGAGCACCGTCGTACCCAACTGTCCGAAGAGCGTGCGCAGTTCGACGACGAGCCGCTCACGCAGACCCCGGTCGAGCTGGCCGAGCGGCTCGTCCAGCATCAACAGCTTGGGGCGCGGGGCGAGGGCCCGCGCGAGGGCGACGCGCTGCTGCTCGCCGCCGGACAGCGCGGCAACGGCACGGCGTTCGGCACCGGGCAGGCCCACCAGGTCGAGGAGTTCGCCGATCCTGTGCTCCTGGTCGCGGCGCGACACCCCGTGCATCCGCAGCCCGAACGCGACATTGGCGCCGACGTCCCGGTGCGGGAAGAGCTGGTGGTCCTGGAACATCAGGCCGAGCCCGCGCCGGTGCACCGGCACCCCGGCCTGGTCGACGCCGTCCAGCAGCACCCGGCCGCCATCCGGCGGGTGCAGCCCGGCAACCACCCTCAGCAGGGTGGACTTGCCGCTTCCGCTCGGCCCGAGCACACACACGGTCTCGTGCTCGGCGACCTCCAGATCCACCGCGTCCAGCGCCGCCCGCTCGCCGAAGCGAACCGTGGCCGATTCCAGTGTCAGCATCTCTAGAACTCCCCGGACCGGTCCGTGCGGATACGTTCGAGCAGCAGCAGCGAGACGGCGCAGACCACCATCAGGATGGTGCTGAGGGCCATCGCCTGGCCGTAGTTGAGCTCCCCGGCCCGCCCCAGCAGCCGGGCCACGGCGACCGGCAGGGTCGGGCGATCGGGCCGCGCGATGAACACCGTCGCGCCGAACTCGCCGAGCGAGACGGCGAACGCGAAACCGGCCGCGACCAGCAGCGCCCGTCGCACCAGCGGCAGCTCGACCTCCCGCCAGGCCCGCAGCGGCGATGCCCCCAGCACCGCGGCCGCCTCCCTCAGCCGCCCGTCCACCGCGCGCAGCACGGGCAGCATGGTCCGTACGACGAAGGGCACACCGACCAGCGCCTGGGCGAGCGGCACCAGGATCCAGGAGGTCCGCAGATCCAGCGGCGGCTTGTCCAGGGTGATCAGGAAGCCGAAGCCGACGGTGACCGCGGAAACCCCGAGCGGCAGCATCAGCAGCGCGTCGAAGCCGCGCACGAGCCGGCCTGCGCGCCGGGTCAGCGCCGCGGCGGCGAGCCCACCGACGACCAGCGCGATGACCGTCGCGACCAGCGCGTACTGCAAGGAGTTCCAGATCGCTTCGAGCGGCGCGACCAGGAACGTACCGCCACCCGCGTCCACGGACGCCAGGGCTCGGTAGAAGTCGAAGCCATGGCTGCCATCGGTGTTCAGCGAGCGCTCGACGAGCACTCCGAGCGGCAGGAGGATCAGCAGCAGTACGGTCAGCAGCACCCCGCAGAGCAGCGTCCACTGCCCGGCACCGCGCGGCCTGCGGGCGGTCTGCGCCGGGTCGACCAGCTTCAGCGCGGTCTCCCGGCGCCGTACGGTCCACGCGTGCACGGCGAGGATCGCGCCGACCGCGGCGAACTGCACCAGCGTCAGCACGGCGGCCGTCGGCAGGGCGAGCAGCTGCGCGGTCTGCCGGTAGATCTCCACCTCCAGCGTGGAGAACCCGGGACCGCCGAGGATCTGCACGACCCCGAAGGAGGTGAAGGTGAAGAGGAAGACCATCAGCGCGGCCGCGGCCACGGCGGGTGCGAGGGCAGGCAGGGTGACCCGCCGCCAGGCGGCGAACCGTCCCGCCCCCAGCACCCTGGCGGCCTCCTCCTGCCGGGGGTCGAGCTGGGCCCACAGCCCGCCGACCGTCCGTACGACCACCGCGTAGTTGAAGAAGACATGGGCGAGCAGAATCGCCCACACGGTGGTGTCGAGCCGCACGCCCCAGAGCTCGTCGAGGAATCCGCCCCGCCCCAGCAGCGCCAGGAAGGCCGTCCCGACGACCACGGTCGGCAGGACGAACGGCACCGTGACGACCGCCCGCAGCAGTTGCTTGCCGGGGAAGTCGAAGCGGGCGAAGACATAGGCGCCGGGCAGCGCGATCAGCAGGGTCAACGCGGTCGAGGCGAGCGCCTGCCAGCTGGTGAACCAGAGGACGTCGCGGATGTCCGGCCGGGTCAGCACCTCGCCGATCCGGCCGAACTGCCAGACGCCGTCCACCTTCAGACCGCGGCCGACGATCGCGGCGACCGGGTAGGCGAAGAACAGCGCGAAGAACGCGACGGGCACGGCCATCAGGCCGAGCCGCACCGCACTTCCGCGCCGGGCCTTCGCCCGAGCCGCCTCGGCGTGCGCGGACCGGCGGCGGGGAACCTTCCCGCCCGCGCCCGGTCCGCGTACGGGGGCCTTCGTTACTTCACTACGAGCGAGGACCACGACTGGACCCACTGCTCACGGTTCTTGGCGATCAGGTCCGGGGCCACGGTCGCCGGCCTGTCCACCGTCGCGCCGAACTTCGTGAAGAGCTCCGGCAGTTCCGCGTCCTTGACGACCGGGTTCACGAACATGTTGAGCGGCATGTCCTCCTGGAACTTCTTGCTGATCAGGAAGTCCAGCAGAGCCTTGCCGCCCGCCTCGTTCTTCGCGCCCTTCAGCAGCCCCGCGAACTCGGTCTGGCGGAAGCAGGTCCCGGTGGCGACACCGGTCGGCGCCTCGGCCGGCTGCGGCTTCGCGTACAGCACCTCGACGGGCGGGCTGGAGGCGTACGAGACGACGAGCGGCCGGTCGGCCTTGGCCTTCTTGCCGCCCGCGGAGCCGGAGAACTCCTCGTTGTACGCCTGCTCCCAGCCGTCGACGACCTTGACGCCGTTGTTCTCCAGCTTCTTCCAGTAGTCCTGGTAGCCCTTCTCACCGTAGGCGGCGACGGTGCCGAGAAGGAAGCCGAGGCCGGGCGAGGAGGTGCCGGCGTTCTCGGTGACGAGGAGGTCCTTGTACGCGGGCTTCGCCAAGTCGTCGAAGGACCGCGGCGGTGCGAGCTTCCTGTCGGCGAAGTACTTCTTGTCGTAGTTGACGCAGATGTCGCCGGTGTCGATCGGGGTGACCCGGTACCGGCCGGCGTCGAGCCGGGTGTCTGCCGCGACCCGGTCGATGCCCTTGGCCTCGTACGGGGTGAAGAGCCCGCTGTCGAGGGCGCGGGAGAGCAGCGTGTTGTCGACACCGAAGAACACGTCGCCGCGCGGGGAGCCCTTGGTCAGGATCTCCTGGTTGAGCGCGACACCCGCGTCGCCGCTCTTCAGCACCTTGACGGTGTAGCCGGTTTCCTTGGTGAACTCCTTCAGTACGTCCTTGGATGCGTTGAAGGAGTCGTGGCTGACGAGGGTCACGGTCTTGGACCCCGACCCCTTCGTGCCGCCGGAACCGGAGGCCGAGTCGTCGGAACTCCCGCACCCGGCGAGTGCAGTGACGCCGAGCGCGGCGGCGGCGGCCGACGCCGCGAGCTGCCTGGTCCTGCGCGTGGTGCTCATTGTGGATTCCTCCTGGGTTTTGGCCAGGAAGAGACGCGGCCCCGCCCGCGGAGAAGCGGGCAGGGCGCAACAGCATGAGTTGATGACCGAACTTCCTACCCGGAATGACCCGGGCGAGGTTCAGAGGGTCTGCGGACGACCTGTCCTCGGTGCCGCACTCTCAGCGCTGTGGCGCTCCCCTGTCGGAATATGAAGTTGAATTCGGGCCCAGGCTACACGGGCCCCCGGTCCCGGCCGGGAGCGGCCTCAGCGCTCGGCCGCCGCCAGCTGTCCGCAGGCTCCGTCGATCTCCTGGCCGCGGGTGTCGCGCACGGTCACCGGCACCCCGTGGGCCGCGATCGCCTCGACGAACGCCTTCTCGTCCTCGGGCCGCGAGGCGGTCCACTTGGAACCGGGCGTGGGGTTCAGCGGGATCAGGTTGACATGCACCCGCTTGCCCTTGAGGAGCCGGCCGAGCCGGTCACCACGCCACGCCTGGTCGTTGATGTCACGGATCAGCGCGTACTCGATGGAGATGCGGCGGCCGGACTTCTCGGCGTACTCCCACGCCGCGTCCAGCACCTCGCCCACCTTCCAGCGCGTGTTCACGGGAACGAGGGTGTCGCGCAGCTCGTCGTCCGGCGCGTGCAGCGAGACGGCGAGACGGCACTTGAAGCCCTCGTCCGCGAAGCGGAGCATCGCGGGCACCAGACCCACCGTGGAGACGGTGATCCCACGCTGCGAGAGCCCCAGCCCGTCCGGCTCGGGGTCGGTCAGCCGGCGGATCGCACCGACCACCCGGTTGTAGTTGGCGAGCGGCTCGCCCATGCCCATGAAGACGATGTTGGAGAGCCGCGCAGGGCCTCCGGGGACCTCGCCGTCGCGCAGCGCCCGCATCCCGTCCACGATCTGGTGGACGATCTCGGCGGTCGACAGATTGCGGTCGAGACCGGCCTGCCCCGTCGCGCAGAACGGGCAGTTCATCCCGCAGCCCGCCTGCGAGGAGATGCACATCGTCACCCGCTCCGGGTAGCGCATCAGGACGGACTCGACGAGCGTCCCGTCGTGCAGCTTCCAGAGCGTCTTGCGGGTGGTGTCGTTGTCGCAGCTGATGTGGCGGACCACCGACATCAGGTCGGGGAACATCGCCTCGGCGAGCTTGTCCCGCGACGCGGCCGGGATGTTGGTCCACTCGGCCGGGTCGTGCGCGTACCGCGCGAAGTAGTGCTGCGAGAGCTGCTGGGCGCGGAACGGCTTCTCGCCGATCGCGGCGACGGCTTCCTTGCGCTCGGCGGGCGTGAGGTCGGCGAGATGCCGCGGCGGCTTCTTGGCTCCGCGGGGCGCGACGAAAGTGAGTTCTCCGGGCTTAGGCATGGTCCATCCAGTGTCGCAGACGGAACAGTGAGGGCCCGCCGTCCTGTGGACAGCGGGCCCTCACTCGTAAAATCCCAGGTCAGCGACGTGCTCTCAGCCGGATCCGACGAACAGCACCATCAGCAGCCAGACCACCGGGGCGGTCGGCAGCAGCGAGTCGAGCCGGTCCATGATGCCGCCGTGGCCCGGCAGCAGCGTGCCCATGTCCTTGATGCCGAGGTCCCGCTTGATCATCGACTCGCCGAGGTCGCCGAGAGTGGCGCTGGCCGCGACCGCGAGCCCGAGCAGCAGCCCCTGCCACCAGGAGCCGCCGTCGATCAGGAACTGCATGCACAGCGCACCGGCCACCATCGCGAAGGCGATGGCCCCGAACAGGCCCTCCCGGGTCTTTCCGGGGCTGATGCGCGGCGCGAGCTTGTGCTTCCCGAAGCGCCAGCCGACGGCGTACGCACCCGTGTCGCTGACCACCGTCAGCAGCAGGAAGGTGAGCACCCGCTGCGGCCCGTCGTCGGCGGTCAGGAGCATGGCGACGAACGTGGCGAGGAACGGTACGTAGAACGCCGCGAACACACCGGCCGTGACGTCCTTGAGGTAATCCTCGGGCGGCTCGGTCATCCGCCAGACGAGCACCGCCAGCGCGGTCAGCGCCATCGCCACCCAGGCGCCCTCGGCACCCTGTGCGTAGCCGGCGACCACCATCGCCGCGCCGCCCACCGCCAGCGGGACGAGCGGCGCCTTGATGCCCTTGCGCTCCTGGAGCCGGGAAGTCAGCTCCCACAGGCCCACGACGACGGCGACGGCGATCACACCGACGAAGACGGCCTTGACGATGAACAGCGAGGCGACGATCACGGCGCCCAGCCCCACACCGACCCCTATGGCGGCTCGCAGGTCACGGCCCGCACGTTTCTTCTGCGGGGGCGGTGGCGCGGTGGACATGGGCTCCTGCGGCTTCTCGTCACGGAACAGAGGGCCGCCGCTCAGGCGTCCGGCCCCCTGGCCCCGGTCATCACGGTCGTCAGCGTCTCTACCTGCGTCGGGAACGTCCGGCACGATGGGCATGGGCCGAGTCTGCTGGGCGTCATGCACATCGTAAGCAGGACCCGCCGGGGCAGCCCGCATCTCGGGCGCACCCCAGTGGCCGGCTCCCTGCGGGGCGCCCCAGGAAGAGTCGTTCATCAGACTTCGAGCAGCTCGGCTTCCTTGTGCTTGAGCAGCTCGTCGACCTGCGCGACGTACTTCGCGGTGGTGTCGTCGAGCTCCTTCTCGGCGCGACGCACGTCGTCCTCGCCCGACTCCTTGTCCTTGACCAGCTTGTCGAGGGTCTCCTTGGCCTTGCGGCGCACCGCGCGGATGGAGATCTTGGAGTCCTCGGCCTTGCCCCTGGCGACCTTGATGTAGTCGCGGCGGCGCTCCTCGGTGAGCTCCGGGAAGGTCACCCGGATGATGTTGCCGTCGTTGCTCGGGTTGACGCCGAGGTCCGAGTCGCGGATCGCCTGCTCGATGTTGCGCAGCGCGCTCTTGTCGAACGGTGTCACGACGGCCATGCGCGGCTCGGGCACCGAGAACGAGGCGAGCTGGTTGATCGGCGTCAGCGCGCCGTAGTAGTCGGCGACGATCTTGTTGAACATCGCGGGGTGCGCACGGCCGGTACGGATCGCGGCGAAGTCCTCTTTCGCGACGACGACGGCCTTCTCCATCTTCTCCTCGGCCTCGAGGAGGGTTTCTTCGATCACCACGTGCTCCTGCGTGTCTTGTGTGGGCCCGTCGTGCCCGGGCCCGGCGGATCCTGCGTCGCGTCCTCACCTGCACGGTGTCCGACCGGCAGGCCGTTGTCCATCCTTCGGGGCCGGTCCCGGGGGTTGTTGTTTCCCCGGGGGCCCGGACCTTCCCGTGGTGCTCCGGGAAGGTCCCCCGGTCCTCAGACCCGGGTGCTCCGGTCACTCACGAGCGTGCCGATCTTCTCACCCTTGACCGCGCGGGCGATATTGCCCGTTGCAGTCAGCTCGAAGACGAGGATCGGCAGGTCGTTGTCGCGGCAGAGCGTGATGGCGGTGGCGTCGGCGACCTTGAGGTCGCGGGCGAGAACCTCGCTGTACTCGAGCGCGTCGAACTTCACCGCGTCGGGGTTGCTCTTCGGGTCGGAGTCGTAGACCCCGTCCACCCCGTTCTTGCCCATCAGAAGAGCCTCTGCGTCGATCTCCAGGGCGCGCTGGGCGGCAGTGGTGTCGGTGGAGAAGTACGGCATCCCCATGCCGGCGCCGAAGATGACGACGCGCCCCTTCTCCAGGTGGCGTACGGCGCGCAGCGGGATGTACGGCTCCGCGACCTGCCCCATGGTGATGGCGGTCTGGACGCGGGAGTCGATGCCCTCCTTCTCCAGGAAGTCCTGGAGCGCCAGGCAGTTCATGACCGTGCCGAGCATGCCCATGTAGTCGGACCGGGCCCGGTCCATACCGCGCTGCTGGAGCTCGGCGCCGCGGAAGAAGTTGCCGCCACCGATGACGACCGCGATTTCCGCGCCGTCGCGGACGACCGCCGCGATTTCGCGGGCGATGGCGTGTACGACGTCGGGGTCGACACCGAGACCCCCGCCGCCGGCGAACGCCTCTCCGGACAGCTTCAGCATGAAGCGTCCGGCCACCTTGCCGTCGTCGCGCTTGTGGTCACCTTTTGCGGCGTCCGCGCCCTTGTTCATGGAGATTCTCCTCGTGCACATACGAAGAAGACCATTGCCGGTGGGTCTGGTGTCCCTCAGCGGCAATGGCCTCCTCGTCAGATCTGCGGTCGTACGGCGTGAGTGCGGCCGACGACTGCACTAGACCCTATAGGGGTCCACCGTTGTTCGCGGACGGACTCAGATGCCGACCTTGATGCGCGTGAAGCGCTTCAGGGTGACACCGGCCTCGTCCAGGACCTTCTGAACGGACTTCTTGTTGTCCAGCGCGTACGGCTGGCCGAGGAGGGTGGCCTCCTTGAAGAAGCCGTTGACGCGACCCTCGACGATCTTCGGGAGCGCGGCCTCGGGCTTGCCCTCGGCGCGCGTGGTCTCCTCGGCGACGCGGCGCTCGGCCTCGACGACCTCGGCCGGGACGTCCTCGCGGGACAGGTACTTCGGGGCGAACGCGGCGATGTGCTGCGCAATGCCCTTGGCCAGCTCGGCGTCGGCCTTGTCCAGCTCGACCAGGACACCGATCTGCGGCGGCAGGTCGGGCATGGTGCGGTGCATGTACACGGAGACGTACGCGCCGGTGAACTGCGCGAAGCGGTCCAGGACGATCTTCTCGCCGAGGTTGGCGTTGGCCTCGTCGACGTACGCCTGGACGGTCTTGCCGGCCTCGATCTCGGAGGCGAGCAGCGCCTGGATGTCAGCCGGGGAGGTGGCGGCGACGTGCGCGGCGAGGGTGTTCGCGACGTTCTGGAACTTCTCGCCCTTGGCGACGAAGTCCGTCTCGCACTTCAGCTCCAGCAGAACACCGGACGTCTGGTCCTCGGAGACGAGGGAGACGACGGCACCGTTCTCGGCAGAACGGCCCTCGCGCTTGGCGACGCCCTTCTGGCCCTTGATACGGAGCGCCTCGACGGCCTTGTCGACGTTGCCGTCGGCCTCGTCGAGCGCCTTCTTGCAGTCCATCATGCCGGCGCCGGTCAGCTCGCGGAGCTTCTTGACGTCAGCGGCGGTGTAGTTCGCCATGAGTCTGTGTTTCTCTCTCGAAGTCTGAAAGATCTACGGGTGAACGGCGGGGGCGGCGCTTGTGGCACCGACCCCCGCCGTCATTCAGCCGTGACGGGTGTCAGGCCTGCTCGGCGTCCGCGGCCGGAGCCTCGGTGGCCTCGGCGTCCGCAACCTTCTCGGTCTCGGCGGAGGTCTGCACCTCGGCGTCGGCCTTCTTGTCGCCCTCGAGCAGGTCGCGCTCCCACTCGGCGAGCGGTTCGCCGACAGCCTTCTCGCCCGGCTTCGAGTCACCGGTGGCGGCACCGGAACGGGCGATGAGGCCCTCGGCGACGGCGTCGGCGATCACGCGGGTGAGCAGGGTGACGGAGCGGATCGCGTCGTCGTTGCCCGGGATCTTGTAGTCGACCTCGTCGGGGTCGCAGTTGGTGTCGAGGATCGCGACGACCGGGATGTGGAGCTTGCGCGCCTCACCGACGGCGATGTGCTCCTTCTTGGTGTCGACGATCCAGACGGCGCTCGGCACCTTCTGCATCTCGCGGATACCACCGAGGGTCTTCTCCAGCTTGGCCTTCTCGCGGGAGAGGACCAGGAGCTCCTTCTTGGTGAGGCCGGAGGCGGCCACGTCCTCGAAGTCGATGAGCTCGAGCTCCTTCAGACGCTGAAGGCGCTTGTAGACGGTGGAGAAGTTGGTGAGCATGCCACCGAGCCAACGCTGGTTGACGTACGGCATGCCGACGCGCGTCGCCTGCTCGGCGATGGCCTCCTGGGCCTGCTTCTTCGTACCCACGAACATGATGGAGCCGCCGTGGGCGACGGTCTCCTTGACGAACTCGTAGGCGCGGTCGATGTACGACAGCGACTGGAGCAGGTCGATGATGTAGATGCCGTTGCGCTCGGTGAAGATGAAGCGCTTCATCTTCGGGTTCCAGCGACGGGTCTGGTGACCGAAGTGGACGCCGCTTTCCAGCAGCTCCCGCATCGTGACGACGGCCATGGCCGTACTCCTTGAGGTGCTCGGTTGTCGCGACCGCAGGATTGCTGTCGCGCCTGACGCCCCGACGCGCCGTGCCACGAGGGACCGAGGAGCGCGGCCACCGTCCGCTGAGAGGGAGGTGGCGGGGCGTGCGAAGTCGACCCGGTGACCCGGATCGCCATAGGAAGTGTACGGGACGGCCCGGGTGCCGGGTGACGACGCTGTCCACAACCGGATGGTTGTCCACAGATCCGGCTCATGATCCCCGCGGATCGTGGGACTGCGGGATGGTTCCGCCATGCGATGCACAACTGATCCGACCGGTCCTGCCGCTCCCGCGGAGCCCGCTTCACTTCGCCTGCGGGAGGCGCTCGTGGTGGCGGTGGTGGCCCTGCTGGCGGTGGTGTGCGGCCCGGCGGTCGCCACCGCACGGACACCGGCACCGGCTCCGGCCCCCGCACCGGCGCCGGACGGCGACCGGGGCTGGCCGCTGGCGGGGCGGCCCGCGGTCGTACGGGGATGGGAGCCCCCGGCCGGTCCCTACGGGCGAGGTCACCGCGGCGTCGACCTCGCTGCGGAACCGGGTGCGGCGGTGCTCGCCGCCGCCTCGGGGCAGGTCTCGTTCGCGGGGCGTGTGGCGGGGCGCGGGGTGGTGGCGATCGAGGTGGCCGGCAGCGGCGACCCGCCGCTGCGGACCACGTACGAACCGGTGCGCGCGCTCGTCGCGAAGGGCGAGAAGGTGACGTCGGGACAGGTGGTGGCCGTAGTGGAGGCGGGGCCCTTCCACTGCGCTTCGGGCTGTCTGCACTGGGGGCTGCGGCGCGGTGACACCTATCTGGATCCGTTGTCGCTGCTGCCGCCGTCGCTGCTGCGACGGGGCCCGTCCCGGCTGCTCCCGGTGTTCGGCGTGCCCGAGCCGGTGTCCGCGCAATCGGCCATGGGGACCGGGGACGGGCTCGCCGCCCCCGGCGTTCTGCTCGCGGTCGCCGCGACGCGGCGGCCCCGTCAGTCCTGTGCGCCCTGCACACCTCGGAGAACCATGGCGACGGCGGTGTCCGCGATCACGGACGGCTCCTCGGCCACGGCCAGTTCGATACGTCGCACGGCGGCGTCCACCGACCCCTGGAGCAACATGGCCGCCAGTCTCGGCTGTGCGTGGCCGAGGTCGCCCAGCGCCTCGACGATCATGGCGATCAGCCCGCCGTGCGCGGCCCTGATCTTCTCGCGCGCCCCGGCGTCCAGCTCGCTCGCCGAGATGGCGACGACCGCCCGGTGACGGCGGTCCCCGACGAGGTCGAGCTGCCGGCGCACATAGGCCTCGATCTTGCCCTCGGGCGTGGTGGCCTGCGCCATCGCGCTCTCGACCTCGGCCGCCCAGACGGGGAAGTCGACGGCGCAGAGCTCCTCGACCACCGCCGCGCGGGAGCGGAAGTACTCATACACGGAGGACCGGGCGAGGCCCGTGCGTTCGGCGAGGGCGGGGAAGGTCAACGCCTCCGTACCGCCCTCGGACAGCAGGGAGCGTGCGGCGTCCAGGAGGGCGCCGCGCTGCATGGTCCGGTGCTCGGCCACCGAGGCCGCTCGAATCCTGGGCACATGCCCACTCTACGGCGACCGGTGTTCGAGAGGGCAGGTACGGCCCCGGTCATTGGCCGAGGCGGCCATGAACCGCACTGGTCGCGAGCGGGACTCAGCGTCCGGCGTCGGCCAGTTTCGCGCGCAGCTGGAGCACCGACTTGGTGTGGATCTGACTGACCCGGCTCTCGGTGACGCCGAGCACATTGCCGATCTCGGCGAGGGTGAGGCCCTCGTAGTAGTAGAGCGTCACGACTGTCTTCTCGCGCTCCGGGAGTGTGTTGATGGCCCGCGCGAGCAACCGTCTGAGCTCGCGGTCCTCGGCGACCTCCACCGGATCGTCGGCGGCGGTGTCCTCCAGTGTGTCCATCAGGCTGAGCCGGTCGCCGCCCTCGCCGCCGACATGCAGCAGCTCCTCCAGCGCGACCACGTTCGCCAGTGACAACTGGCTGAAAACCGCGTGCAGTTCCTCCAGGGCGATTCCCATCTCCGCGGCGACCTCCGCCTCGGAAGGGGTACGCCGCAGCTGCGCCTCCAACGTGGCGTAGGCGCGTTCCACGGCCCGCGCCTTCTGGCGCACCGAGCGCGGGATCCAGTCCAGCGCCCGCAGTTCGTCGATCATCGCGCCCCGGATGCGGGTGATCGCGTACGTCTCGAACTTGATCGCCCGCTCGATGTCGAACTTCTCGATCGCGTCGATCAGTCCGAAGACCCCCGAGGAGACGAAGTCCGCCTGCTCGACGTTGGAGGGCAGGCCCACGCTCACCCGGCCCGCGACGTACTTCACCAACGGCGAGTAGTGCAGGATCAGCTGCTCCCGCAGCCGTTCGTCGCCCGTGGACTTGTATGAACGCCACAACTCGTCGAGCGAGGAGGGGGCAGGGGGGCGCACAGTGCCACGCGCAGCCGGTGGTACTGCCGCGCGGCCAGACCCGGAGGTGTGCTGGGGCATGTGGTGCCTTGAGCCGTTCTGCTGTGGAGTGCTGGGACGTATGTCTGAGTCGGAATCCTTGTGAGCGTAGCGTGACTGTGATGTCGCGGTCCGCGCAGGATAAGCGATCGGCGCCGTGCGATTTCGGCCGATCCGACATGACTGAGGTCCGGGGCCGTCGCCGCGTGCGTCGGCCCCAGAGGCGTCACTGAAGGATCCGCCGAGGTCATCTGCCTCACCTTTTCACCCGAATGCTCCAGGTCAAGTACCGCCTCGCCGCGCGTCACCATTGCAAGTCGGCCGCGGCGTCAACTGCCATCCATCGCCATCCCGTTCGACGAACCCCAGTGAGTGCAGTTCGTACAGTCTGCCGAGCGCCTCGTCGGTGCTGGTTCCTGCGGTGCGGGCCACCTCACGTCCGCCGACAGAGCCCCGGTACGGCAGTGCGTCGAGGACTCTGGCGGAGACCGCGTCCAGCAGGTCCCTGGGATGGACGGGGCCTCGTCTGGCCGGAGCGAGTTCGCCGATCTCCCCCACGAGTTCGGCGACTTCCGCGGCGTCGGTCACCAGGACGCCCTCTCCGCGAAGGAGCTCATGGACCCCTGCGGACAACCCACTGGTGGCGGGGCCCGGCACGCCCATGGTGAAGCGGCCGAGCCGCTGTGCGCAGCGCGCGGTGACCAGTGAACCGCTGCGGTATTCGGCCTCGACCACGACCGTCCCGCGCGTCAACGCGGCGATGACCCGGTTCCGCAGGATGAATCTGCTGCGGGTGGGATGATCGGACGGTGGCAATTCGCCGATGACGAGCCCCTGTTCCGCGATCCGCCCGATCAGCTCGGCGTGTCCCCGGGGGTAGGGGACGTCCACCCCGCAGGCCAGTACCGCCGCCGTCGCCCCGCCGGCGGCGAGCGCGCCGCGGTGCGCCGCCCCGTCGACCCCGAACGCGGCTCCCGACACGACCACCCAGCCCAGCTCCGCGAGCCCCGCGCCGAGACCGGCCGCCATGTGCGATCCGTAGGGCGTGCAGGCACGGGCGCCGACCACGGCGACCGAGCGCAGCGCCCAGAGCCGCAGATCCCGGGGCCCCCGCACCCACAGGCCGGTGGGCCTGGCATCCGCGAGGTCGTCGAGCTGGGTGGGCCATTCCCGGTCCCCGGGGCAGATGAACCGCCCGCCGAGCGCGGCGACCGCCGAGAGATCCTGCCCGGGGTCGGCGCTCTCGGCCCGCAGCCGGTATCCGGCGAGCCGTTTCGGGGTCATCCCGCCCAGTTGCTCCGCGGTGCCGTCCCTGGTGGTGATCCGCCGTATCAGCTCGACGGCACCGCACTCGCGCAGCCAGCGGCCACCGTGCTCGTCCCCCGGTTCGATGATGCGGGTCAGGGCGGCCCGCGCCAGCCGCTCCTGACCGCTCACCGTCATGACGCCCCCGCGTTCGTCAGTGCGCCGCGCGAAATCCCGGTCCGCAGTTCCAGCGCCACCGCGACATCGGACGCGTCCGGGCGGTCGGCGCCGCGCAGGTCGGCGACCGTCCACGCCACCCTGAGCACCCGGTCCAGGCCGCGAGCGGTGAGCAGGCCCCGTTCCATGTCCCGTTCGGCTTCCATGAGCGCGCCCGGCGCCGCGACCAGTCTGGTCCGCAGCTCATGGCCGGGCACCTCGCTGTTGGAGGACCACGCGGTGCCCGCCAGCCGGTCCGCGGCCCGCGCCCTGGCCTCCCGGACCCGGGCCGCGACGGAGGCGGTCGACTCGCCCCTGCCGCCCTGTCCCATCAGGTCCTGACGCCTGACCGGGTCGACGAGCACCCGCAGATCCACCCGGTCGAGCAGTGGTCCGGAGAGTCGCGCCTGGTAGCGCCTGACCGCCGCCGGCGGGCATTCGCAGCCGGCGCCGCTGAGGCTGTACCGGCCGCACGGGCAGGGGTTGGCGGCCAGCACCATCAGGAATCTGGCGGGCAGCCGCACCACCCCGGCGCTGCGTGCCACCACCACGTGCCCCGACTCCAGCGGCTGGCGCAGCGCGTCCAGTGCCCGCACGGAGAATTCGGGCGCTTCGTCCAAAAAGAGGATCCCCCGGTGGGCCAGCGAGACCGCGCCGGGCCGCGGCAGTCCGTTGCCCCCGCCGACCAGCGACTGCATCGTGGCCGAATGGTGGGGCGCGCAGTAGGGCGGCCGGGCGACCAGTGGCTCCCCCGGCGGCAGGATGCCCGCCACCGAGTGCACCGCGGTCACCTCCAGGGACTCCTTCCTGGTCAGCGTCGGCAGGATCGCCGGCAACCGCTCGGCCAGCATGGTCTTGCCGGCGCCCGGCGGCCCCGAGAGCAGCAGATGGTGGCCGCCGGCTGCGGCGACCTCCAGAGCCTTGCGGGGCAGCGCCTGCCCCGCCACGTCCGCCAGATCCGGTGGATTTCCGTCGCTCTGCCCGGCCCGGGCGAGCCCGGTACCGATGCCCGCGCCGGGCACCATCAGCCCGGCCCCCATGGTGTCGGGACGCCCCTCGTGGTGCGCCGCCCGCTCGTCGGGCACCGGCTCCTCGCAGAGCACGGCGATCAGCTGCCGCAGGCTCCGTACCCCGAGGACGGAGACCCCGGGGACCAGCGCAGCCTCCCCCGCGGTCTGCTCGGGCACGACGACCTGCCGGTAGCCGGCCTCCGCCGCGGCGAGCACGGCCGGCAGCACGCCGCGCACCGGCCGGACCCTGCCGTCGAGCCCGAGCTCACCGATCATCACCACATCGGCGATGGACGCCGGATCGATCCGCTCGGCCGCCCCCAGCACCGCACAGGCGACGGCGAGGTCGAATCCGGAGCCGCCCTTCGGCACGGAGGCCGGGGACAGGCCCACCGTGAGCTTCTTCTGCGGCCACTCGGCCCCCGAGTTCACCACCGCGGCCCTGACCCGGTCCCGGCTCTCCACCAGGCTCTTGTCCGGCAGCCCCACCAGGGTGAACGCGGCCACCCCCGCCTCCAGGTCCGCCTGGACCTCCACCACCACACCCTCGACGCCGACCAGCGCCACCGAGCACGCCCGCGCGAACCCCATCAGGCCACCCCCCGCGCATGCTCGGCGACGGGTGCTCCGCGTCTGGGCAGCACCACTCCGACCAGGTCGATCCGGACCCCGCCGGGCGGCGGGCCGCCGTGCCGGTCCAGCCAGATACCGGCCAGCCGCCGCAGCCGCTCCGCCTTGACCGGCGTGACGGCCGCCATCGGGTGCTCGAACGCACCCGCCCTGCGGGTCTTCACCTCACAGACCACGAGTGCGTCGCCGTCCATCGCGACGATGTCGATCTCACCGGCGCGACAGCGCCAGTTCCGCTCCAGTACGGACATGCCGGCATCGGCCAGCAACCGCGCCGCCAGATCCTCGCCGTACCGCCCGAGTGCCCCCCGTGCGTTCATTTCGGCACCACCTCCGGGACCGACTCTGACGTGTCCGGCCCCGGCTTGTGGATCTTGGTGGACAACTCCGGAATTGTGGATAACCCGGCCACCCGGAAGTGGGAATCACTCCCTTCTCAAAGTGGGATCAGCCACCCGGAAGTTCGAGATCGCTCTTGTTGAGCTCCTCGATGTTGACGTCCTTGAACGTCAACACGCGTACCTGCTTGACGAACCGTGCGGGCCGGTACATGTCCCAGACCCAGGCGTCCGCCATCGATACTTCGAAGAACACCTCGCCCTGGACCGAGTGCACCTGCATCTCATAGTCATTGGTGAGGTAGAAGCGCCGTTCGGTCTCGATCACATATTTGAACAGCCCGACGACATCTCGGTACTCCCGGTAGAGCTTCAGCTCCATCTCGGTCTCGTACTTTTCGAGGTCCTCGGCGCTCATTGGCATGTTCCCCTTCAGCCGTGCGTCCCCCTATTGTGCGCCAGGCCCCGGCTCCCTCGGGCGCTCAGGCGATTTCGGGGTCCAGAACCAGTGGCGTACGCGGAGGACCCTCGTCGAGCAGCGTGCGCAGCAACTCGGCGAGTCTGGTCGGGTACACCGTCTCACGCGCCGCCGACAGTTCAGCGGAGGTCCACCACCTCAGACCCGCGACGCTGCGCTGCTCCAGCCCGGTCAGCCCACTGGTGTCGGTGGCGGTCTGCGTCGTACGTGCCAGGAAGTACCACTCGTCCTGGTGCCAGCGGCGCCCGTCGAACGGGAACGAGCACATCCGCTGCCAGAGCAGCGGGCCGAGCTCGACATCGGTGATGCCGGTCTCCTCCGTCAGCTCGCGCAGGGCGGCCTGTTCCCGGGTCTCGTCGCCCTCCAGACCGCCGCCGGGCGTGAACCACCACGTGCTCTGCGGATCCTCGGGCTCGAATCCGTGGATCAGGAGGATCCGGTCGTCGGGGTCCAGGAGCACCACACGGGCGACCTTCCGCTTCTCAACGCGCACCGGCGGGCACCTTTCCGCGTCTGTTCCGGGCGGACCGCGCCACGATCGGACCGTATGCCGCGCCGCACAGGATGAGCACCACGCCCACGAGCACGGCGCCGAGCTGAAGCCACAGCGGTCCGGGCGACGACACGCCGCCGGGGAGGGAGGCGAAGGCCTGCGGGCGATCGACCATGCCGTTCATCGGCCACGCGACGGCGTCCACCCGGGCCTGAACCGCGTCACGGGGAACGGAGCCCTGTCCCGCTTCGTCCAGGTGGACGCGCGAGTCCAGTGAGGCGGTGCGTTCGTCCCCCAGCAGGAAGAGCTTCCCCTTGGGCACCTCCGCCGTGAAGTCCTCGGCGGAGGCAGGGCCCTTTGTGTGCAGATACGGTTCGTCGATGGGCTTGCCGTTGACCGTGAGCCGCCCGTCCTTCCCGCAGCAGGCGATCCTGTCGCCGCCGATCCCGACGACCCGCTTCACCATCGGCAGGTTGGCGTCCCACGTGGGATCGGTGAAGACGACCACGTCGCCGCGGTGCACCTCGTTGCCGTCTATCCGCTGCGCAAGTATTCGGTCACCGGCCTGCACCGTCGGGGTCATCGATCCGGTCGGCACCGTGTACGGCTTGTACACCACCGCTCCCCAGGCGAACCCGCCGAGGAAGAACACACAGCCGACGGCCACGGCCAGCCCCGACAGCATGCTGCCGAGCCGCCCGTGGCCGTCACCCGTACGTCCGTTTCCGCTCATCCCAGCGTCACCCACCTCGGAGATCGACAATCGCTGATCCGAGTCGGCACCCTACCCGGCGGTACGCCCGCTGGTCAGCCTCTTGCGGCGCCACAGTACGAGGGGCAGCGCACCCGCCACGCCCAGTGCCCCCGGGGCCAGAGCCGCCGCCGCGCCGATCCCCGGCTGGTCGAAGGTGTCCGGGACCGGCAGCGTCGCCCAGCGGTTGATCGGCCACGCCACCACGACGGCCCGCCCCACGACGTCGTCGACCGGCACGAAGCCCTTGGTCGCCTCGTCGGTGTGGTAGCGCGAGTCCAGGGAGTTCTGCCGGTGGTCGCCCATCACCCAGATCTTGCCCTCGGGCACCTTGAACGGCCCGAAGGGCTTGTCGTCGCACGCCGAGTTCCCCGGGAAGATGTACGGCTCGTCGAGCGCCTTTCCGTTGACCTCGACCGGGCCGCCCTTCGCGCACTGCACGGTGTCGCCACCGACCGCGATCACCCGCTTGATCAGGTCCTTCTCCTTGGACGACGGCATCAGGCCGATGAAGCTCAGGAAATCCTGCACCATGTTCGACTCGGGGGTCGGCTCCCCGGCCAGCCAGTTGTCCGGATCGTGGAACACGACCACCTCGCCGCGCTCCGGCTCCCCGCCGAACCAGGGGGTCAGCTTGTCGACCAGCACCCGG